>JADZER010000084.1 GCA_020850415.1 Phycisphaerales bacterium | reverse complement strand
TGGTCACGGTGGCGAGGACTGATCTCTCCGTCTGTGCGAGTATGGTCCCGGCACGGCGAGGACAGTACCGGGGCTGCAAGGGTCTTGACGTCGAGTCAGGCCCTTCGATGTCATCCCGAGGTCACCATGCCCCTGCGGGGCGCCACAGAGGATGAAAAGGGGGTGGGCGTGATGGTAGCGTGTGTGGGCGGTCGGGCGAGTGAGGTCGGCTCCGCTTGGTGCCCCGAGCCCGCTCCCGAGGTTGACCCGGGGACGCCTGTAGGCACCACAGACTGTGGCCGCGCCCGGCGCCAGTCGGCAGCGTGAGCACGCGAGGGAGAATCTCGCAGATGGCGTCCCCCGCCCCGACCGATCCGCCGAAGGAGGTCTGGCGATGGAGGTGACGGTCGCACGCGGGGCCGGGCTGGACGTGGCCAAGCGGAGCGTGGTGGCGTGCGTGTTGGTCGGGGAGCCCGGCGCGGTGGTCGTCCCGGAGATCAAGAGCTTCGGGACGATGACGGCCGACCTGCAGCGGCTGGCGGCGTGGCTGGCGGAGCGCGGGGTGACCGACGTGCTGATGGAGGCGACCGGGGCGTACTGGAAGCCGGTCTACAACGTGCTGGAGCGTCATGGCGGGTTCCGCCTGGTGGTGGGGAATGCCCAGCACCTGAAGGCGGTGCCGGGGCGGAAGACCGACGTCAAGGACGCGGTCTGGTTAGCCCAACTGTTGCGGCATGGACTGGTCCGTCCAAGCTTCATTCCGGACCAGGAGCAGCGGGAGCGGCGCGAGTTGACGCGGTATCGGACGGCGCTGATCCGCGAACGGGCGAGCGAGGTCAACCGGCTGCAGAAGACGCTGGAGGCCGCGAACATCAAGCTCGCCGCGGTGCTGACCGACGTGACCGGGGCCTCGGGGCAGGCGATCCTGGACGCCCTGGTGAACGGTGAGGACGACCCGGCCGTGCTGGCGGACCTGGCCCACTGGCGGGTCCAGAAGAAGCGCGAGGCCCTGGAGCAGTCGCTGGTCGGGCAGCTTTCGCCGACGCTGACGTTCGTGGTCACGCAGCAACTGCGCCACCTGCGGGAGCTGGACGACCTGATCGCCACCTGCGACGCGGAGGTCGAGCGCCAGCTGGTCCCTTTCGCCGAGGTCGTCGCCCGCCTGGATGAGATCCCCGGCGTCGGCACCCGCACCGCCCAGGTCATCCTCGCCGAACTCGGCCCCGACGTGTCCCGGTTCCCCACCCACCGCCAGGTGGCGGCCTGGGCCGGGCTGTGTCCGGGCAACAACGCCAGCGGCGGCAAACGGCGTCGCGCCAAGGCCCGCAAGGGCAGCCCCTGGCTCAAAGCCGCGCTGACCGAGGCCGGCTGGGCCGCACGCCGCTGCAAGACCGGCTACCTCCCCGAGCACGGCCGCCGCCTCGCCGCGCGCCGGGGCGACAAGCGCGCCGTCGTCGCCGTCGGCCACTCTATCCTCGTCATCATCTACTCGATGCTCAAGCACGGCACCTCCTACCGTGACCTCGGCACCGAGCACTTCATCCACCGCGACGCCGATCGCGTCAAGCGACGCGCCCTCGAACGCCTCCGCGCCCTCGGCTATGACGTCGAATTGACACCACTCCCGGACGTTGCGTGACCCTCACTCTTCTCCATTTTCGAGGGAGCGGAGCGAGGCACGAGCGAAGTCGAGGGATCTCGGCCGGGGAAATCCCTTACCGAGATCCCTCAACTCGGTCGCAAGCTCCCTCGCTCGGGATGACATGCGTGGTTAGCGGCGTTGGCTCCCTCGCTCGGGATGACATGCGTGGTTAGCGGCGCTGGCTCCCTCGCTCGCGATGACAGGGAGAGTGGTCGGGCTGCGATGTCCTGGCTTCTGGCTCCTGGCGTCTGGCTTCTGCTTCCTGGCTCCCGGCTCGTGTGCTAGGTCGACGCGCCGGTCCGCTGCTCGAACGTCTGATGCGCGCGTTCGAGGGCGGCGTTGCGGGCGGCCCCGGCCTCGGCGCTCCGCTCGCAGGAGCGCCGGTACGAGTCCTCGCTGCCGGTCAGCGACCCCTGGAACTTCGGCATCACGTACCGCGCCAGCAGCTCGTAGCTCTTGAGGAGCTTCTCCCGCGAGGCCCACTCGTCCACGCGCACCAGCAGCCCGCCGAAGCCCTCGGTCCGCTCCTCCATATTCTTGATGGCCGCGATCACATCGTCCGGGGTGCCGACGATCCAGTCGCCGCGCTCCACCATGATGTCCGCCAGCGTCTCTGGCGTCGCACCTTCCGGCGGCTTTCGGCCGAGCGCGGCGTAGCCATACTCGTAGACCTGCTGCGCCGCGCCGACGCGGATGTCGTTCAGCGCCTCCTCGCGCGTCTCCGCGACGTAGATCGGCGCCACGAGTCGCCACTCGTTGCGGTCCATCGACTTGCCGTGCCTGGCGGCCTCGTCCTCCGCGATGCTCCATATCTTCTTCAGATCGACCGGGCCGCGCAGCCCGCCCGTCGCGGCCAGCGACAGCACGCCCGCGCCGTGCCGGCCGGCGGCCAGCGGGCCGGACGGGGATTCCATGCTGGCGACGGCCACCGGCGGGTACGGGTAGGTGTACGGCCGGAGGTGGAGCGTTGCATCGCGCAGCTTGAACCAGCCGCCGTCGTAGGTCAGCGGGGCCGGGTCGCGCAGCAGGCGCATGATGATGTCGAGCGCCTCATCCATCATCGGGCGCTGGTCTGGGGGGTTGATGC
>JADZER010000083.1 GCA_020850415.1 Phycisphaerales bacterium | reverse complement strand
GGGCGTTGAGGATCTCCACGAACCGGGACATGTGCGTGCCCTTGAACTGGTGCGGCAGCCCCACGTACATGGCGAAGGTCGCCACCGTGTGCTGGATCCCGCCCGCGCGCTCGAGGATGCGCATCGGATGGCGGATCGACTTGATCCCCACCTTGTCGATGGCGAGCCGGCGCCCGTCCGGGGAGCCCTGGACGTCGGGAATGGGGAGCTGGCTGCGCTGGTTCAAGGCGGGTTCCCGGGTGCGGAACCCGTCATTATAGGGGCGCCCGATAGTTGAGTAAACCACTCAACTATCGGGCCGTGGCCCCACGGGCGGGCTACCGGAGGGACGGGTACGCGCCGGGCGTGAACGGCGGCTCGCGCCCGACGAGGGCCTCGAGCATCACGAGCTCGTCGTCCGTGTGGTTCACCACCGCCGCCGGGTCGGCCGCCATCACGCCGCCGCGGTCGGTGATGACGAGCGGGCTTTCGTGATGGGTGGTCTTGATGCGCTTGGGAGCCGACATCCCCGGGCCGTCGAGGTCGGCCTCTCCATAGCACAGGCAGAAATAGACCTTGCCGGGGTCCACCTCCACGTACGCTCCCGTGCCGCGGATGCCGATGGTCGCGTTGGCGGCCTTGATCACCACGGGCTTCTTCCCGAACACCGACAGCACCCGCCCGGACTGGATGAGGATGCGGCTCAGCACGCCGCCCGTTTCGGCCATCTCGAAGCTCGTGTTCTCGCGGACGAGAAAGGCGTCGTCGCGGACGACGAGGACCGCGGAGCTGGCGGGGCCGGTGGCGATCCGGTCGCGAGGCGTTACCGGCGTGCCCGAAGCCGCGGGCCGGCCGTTCACCGTCGCCATGCCCTTCACCTGGTGGATGCCGGGGGGGAGATCGCCCTTGGCGAGCGCGCGGCTGATGAACCCGGAGAGCCCCGCGGCGCCGAGGGCGCCAGCGGCGGCCAGCCGGGTGACGAGGCGCCGGCGTTCGGAATCCGCTACTTCGTGGACGGGTCGCTTCAAGGGTTGCCTCCGGGGTGAGGGGTTCGCTTGCGGAAGATCGTGTCCCACGAGCCGTGCCCCAGCCGGCGACCGCGGCTCTCGAACTTCGTCTCGGGACGGTCGGCGGGCCGGGCGGCGAACCCGGGGTGGGGGTTCTCGAGGTCCCTCACGGCCCCGAGGGTGGCGAGGATGTGCTCGGCGTATTCCTGCCAGTCGGTGGCGACGTGGAAGTACCCGCCGGGGGCGAGGCGGCTCGCCAGCAGTTCCGCGAACGGCCGTTGCAGCAGCCGACGCTTGTGGTGGCGCTTCTTGGGCCAGGGGTCCGGGAAGAAGACATGGACCCCGGCGAGCGTGACTGGCGGAACCATTTCGCGGACGACTTCCACCGCATCGTGCTGGATCACCCTCACGTTTGTGAGCGCCAGCTCATCAACTCTCTTGAGCAGCGCTCCCACCCCGGGAGTGTGGACTTCGACGCCCAGATAGTCGATTTCGGGGTGCTCGGACGCGATCCTGGCCGTCGTCTCGCCCATTCCGAAGCCGATTTCGAGGATTTTCGGGGCAATTCGCCCGAAAGCGGCCTCCAGATCGAGAAAAGCAGGGGAAAAGGGGATCCCGAAGCGCGGCATGAGCAATTCGTAGGCACGCTGCTGGCCCGGGGAGAACCGGCCTTGGCGAAGCACGAAGCTGCGGATGGGGCGATGTGTTGCATCCATGCCGCAATCTTACGCTGGCGGGCCTTTCCGGAGCCCAATCGATTGACGCGAAAAAGCGACGGCCCGCATCATGAAAAGATGGCGAACGCCCTCCGGACCTTGGTTGCCCTGACTCTCGTGGCCGTGCCCGCGGCGCATGCCGCCGGCAACTACGTGGGCACGCTTCGCCCGGGCCCGGCGGCGACCGCACTGGCCATTCCGGAGCCCGGCTTCTACTGGCGGGCGGGCGAGTCCCCCGCCGTGCGCCTGGGCGCCGCCTCGCTCACGGATGGCTTCAACATGAGGCTCGGGTTCCGCTTCTCGAAGTACCTGTCCCTTGAAACCGGCTACGGCGACACCGGCGCCCCGTCATCCCCGTTCGGCATGCCGGGGGCGCACCGGGGACGAGGGTTCACCATGGACACGCTGGGGACGCTGCCCCTGTGGGGGCACGGCTCGCTGTATGGCCGGCTCGGTGCCTGGCGGGCGGACGCGGGTACCTCGCTCCTCGGCAGCGGCGAGACTTTCACGCGCCCCGGCGCGGGCATCCGTTACGGACTCGGGTTCAAGTACGACCTCACGCGCCGCGTGGGCCTGAGCGCGGAGGTCGAGCGCTTCTCGCCGCTGGATCGCTGGGGAACCCGCGAGTCCGACACGGACCAGATCACGCTCGGGGTGCGCTGGCGGTTCTAGGCCCGTTTCAGGCCGTCTTGCCGATCAGCCCTTCGCCGGGCGAGCTGGCGGAGGCCTTGTACGGCTTCTTCTCCATGCGGCCCGCACGCCAGGCCTCGCGGCCGGCTTCCACGGCGAGCTTCATGGCGCGCCCCATTCGCACCGGGTCGCGCGCCTTGGCGATTGCCGTGTTCATGAGGACGCCATCGCAGCCCAGCTCCATCGCGATGGCCGCGTCGGAGGCCGTGCCGATCCCGGCGTCGACGAGGACAGGCACATTCGCGCGGTCGAGGATGATCTGCAGGTTCCACGGGTTGAGGATGCCCATCCCCGAGCCGATGAGGGAGGCGAGCGGCATCACCGCGACGCAGCCGGTCTCCTCCAGCTCTCGCGCGAGGATCGGGT
>JADZER010000082.1 GCA_020850415.1 Phycisphaerales bacterium | reverse complement strand
TCGAATCCGAGCAGTCGGATTCGACGCAACCCCGCGCAAGCCCCTCGACGGGTGGCTCGCGGGCTCACCTCCGCACCCGCGTCGTTGATCTGACCGCCAAGGCGTCGGCTCGCGAGCCCGACTCGCCTTTCCGTCGATCCCCGCGCTACGCGCGGAGCCCCTCGACGGGTGGCTCGCGGGCTCACTCGATCCGGATGTTCCCCTTGCGGATGATCTCCGCGAAGCGCGCACTCTGCGCCTTGAGGTACTGGGCGAAATCCTGCGGAGGCCGGTAGTCGGTCTCCAGCCCGAGGATCCCCAGACGCTCCCGCGAGTCGGGCGCCTGCATGACCTTGTCCATTGCGGCGGCGAGACGGTCGATCACGGGCCTGGGCGTCCCCGCCGGCACCATCACGCCGATCCAGGCGCCGACGTCGAAGCCCTGCAGGCCCAGGGTCGTGGCGAGCGGCGGGATGTCGGGCACCAGGGTGCTGCCGCGAGCGAGCGAGATCCCGTGCGCCTTCAACCGACCCGCCTTGATGTGCGGCAGGGTCGCAGCCAGCGTCTCGGTGGCGTAGGCAACCTGCCCGCTCACCACGTCGGTGAGCGCGGGCGTGCTGCCCTTGTACGGCACGTGGGTCGCCTGCAGGCCCGCGGCGGCGTTGAACCACTCCGCGACGAGATGGGCGGTCGCCCCCGTGCCGGACGAGGCGAACGTGAACTTCCCGGGGTTTGCCTTGATGAGGTTGACGAGATCGCGCGCCGAGGCCGCGGGGAACGCGGTGCCCGTGACGAGGATGTAGGGCGAGAGACCGGCATTGGCCACCGGGATCAGGTCCCGCGCGGGGTCGTAGGGCGTCTTCTGCAGCAGCGGGCTGATGGTCACCGGGCCGCTGGAGGCCGCCAGCAGGGTGTAGCCGTCCGGCGTGGCCTTGGCCGCGAAGTCGGTGCCGATCATGCCGCCCGCACCGGCCCGGTTGTCGGCCACGACCTGCTGGCCGAACACCTCGGAGAGCTTCAGCGCCACCAGGCGTCCGACCAGATCGGTCGCCTGCCCGGGAGGCCACGGGATCACGATTCTCATCGTGCGGTTGGGGTAGCCCTGCTGGGCGCAGACCGCGCCACTGAGCAGGAGCGCGGCCAGCAGGCCGACGATCCGCTGCATCACGCCTCCTCCGTCGTTGCGGCGGCCGGGTGGCCGCCGGGGGACCGGGAATCCGCCGCACGCTCACTTCGACGCGCGCGGACGACCGGCAGCGCTCGACTATAGCCTCGATCGGGGCTGCGGGGAACACGTGAGGAAGAAGTGCGGGGTGCCACCGTGGCGGCGCGACGGGGGGCGGCAGAGCGGTGTGCTCGAGCAGACTGCCGCCCGATGGGCGACGATCAATAGAATACGAACACCGCCCTCGGGGAGCAGGCCGCGTCCGGCCCGAACGCCCGGCAGCGGCGCCAACAGGAGGAGAGCCCCATGTCGCCTCGCCGGATGATCCGCGCGCCGGTTGCCGTCGCGCTCGTACTGCCGTGCCTCGCCCTCGCCCAGGCGCCGGCGCAGAAACCCTCCGCTGCCGTCCCCTACCCCTCGCGGCCGGTGCGGATCGTCGTGCCGTTCCCGCCCGGCGGTGCCGCCGACAACGTCGCCCGCATCCTCGTGCAGAAGCTCACCCCCGCGCTCGGCCAGCAGGTCGTGATCGACAATCGCGGCGGTGCCTCCGGCATCATCGGGGCCGAGGTCGTGGCCCGCAGCGCTCCGGACGGCTACACGCTGCTCGACGCCGCGGCGTCGCACTCGGTCAATCCGTCGCTGCACAAGCCACCCTTCGACACCGTGCGCGACTTCGAGCCGGTCGGAATGCTGGTGAAGATTCCCAACCTGCTCATCGTGCACCCCTCCATGCCGATCGCGACCGTGCAGGATCTCCTGCGCCTCGCCCGCGCGCGGCCGGGCGAGATCACCTACGCCTCCGCCGGGCCGGGCAGCACACCGCACATGGCCGGCGAACTGTTTCGCCATCTCACCGGGACGCATCTCGTCCACGTGCCGTACAAGGGCGGCGGGCCGGCGCTCGCCGATCTCGTCGGCGGCCACGTACAGGTCGCATTCCTGAGCATCGGCACCAGCCTGCCGCTCGTGAAGGCGGGCAAGGTCAAGGGGATCGCGGTCACCTCGCTCGAACGCTCCCGCTCGGCTCCGCAGTACCCGACGGTGGCCGAAGCGGGCGTGAAGGGCTACGAGATCGAGGAGTGGAACGGGCTCTTCGCCCCCGCGGGCATCGCACCGCAGATCGTGGCCCGCCTGAACGCGGAGGTGGCGAAGGCACTGGCCGCGCCCGACGTGCAGGAGCGCCTCTTCCAGCTCGGGGCGGAGGCTGCGCCCAGCACGCCCGCTCAGCTCGGCGAGCACCTGCGAGTCGAGCTCTCGCGCTGGGCCGAGGTGGTGAAGGCGATGGGGGTCCGGGCGAACTGACGCGAGCGAGCACCGCCGCGCCGGCTTGCGGTCAGCCCGCCACCCGTGCCGGCACGTGCCGGCGCGCCAGCGTGAGCAGCACGATCGCGCCGGCGGTCGGCACGGCGAGCAGCGCGAACACGACGTTGTACTGGCCGGTGAGCACGAAGAGGTTGGCGAAGAGAATCGGCGAGAGCACCGAGCTCGTGTTCACGAAGAAGAGCGCGCCCCCGGTGGAGGCGCTCACCTGCCCCGCGGGGGTGAGCCGTGCGGTCTCGCCCAGAAAGGCGCCGTTCCATCCGCTCGCGGTGGCGCCGATCACGGCGAAGAGCACGATCGCGTAGGCCGCGGGCGAGCCGGGGGCGAGCCAGAGACAGCCGAGAACGGCCACGAGCATGATCGCCGCGAGCATCGCGATCACCGTCATGCAGTCGCGCCACCGGTCGGCGAGCCAGCCCCAGAAGAGCCGCCCCGCGACGCCGCCCGCCTGTGCCGACGACAGCACCAGCCCGGCTGCCACGAGGTGATAGCCGAGCTGCTCGTAGAACATCACCACGGTGTAGGCGCCCACGCAGGTGTGCGTCGCCGACAGGCAGCCGCCGGCGATCGCCATGTAGCGCAAGGCACGCTGGTTCCAGACGATCATGATGCCGCCCATCGGGCGCGCGATCAGCGGGACGTGGTCGACCCGGTCGTCGTCCCAGCGCGTGCGCCCGGGCTCGAGCAGCACGGCCGAGACGAGCAGCAGCAGACAGCTCATGCCCAGCGCCCACTGCCAGCCGAACGCCACCGCCACCACGGGCATGCCCATGGACGCCATCAGTCCGCCGATCGGCATGCCCGACTGCTTGAGCGAGAACACGACGTTGCGCCGGTG
>JADZER010000081.1 GCA_020850415.1 Phycisphaerales bacterium | reverse complement strand
CACGGCGCCCTGCCGGAACTCGTCGGTGTACCTGCGCTTGTGCTGGCCCTTGACCATCCGATCGACCTCCTGAAGACAGGCCGTAGCCTATCGATCGAGGGTGTCCACCGGAGGTGGGCAAGTTCAGAGCCCTTCGCTCCCCTATCAAGGCGGGGGCGGATAGTACATCGAGTATCTCCCTTGCGAATGGCTGTCATCGGGATGAGACAAATAGCCAAGGGACTTGATTTCTTGGTAGACAGCCTCAAACCACTCCTCCAAGGAGCCGGCCACTGGCGTCTTGTCAAAGGGGTCATGGCCGCGATAGACGACCGCCCCAGTACCTGGGTTCAGGGCCGATACATCGCCAGTGCCCCAGTCGTGGAACACGATCTCGTCGTCCTCCGTGCAGTACAGTTCTGACGCCGACAGCACGCGCACACCGAAGAACTCGCAGCCGTTCGAGAACCGCAACATCTCGAGCAACTCTGTGGGCACAGCTCGAAGGCATCGCTCGCCGAACCGAAGCTGATCCGCTCCGGCCGGAGGCTCGGGCGTGAACGTAAGCACATCTCCACGCTCGGAACGCAACCGCTCTTTCAATATGGCCTTTAGGCGATCACGAATCATACAGCCCTCACCACTTGGGAGGAATGAACTGAATCACATCCCGCAGCTCATACGGGACACTACGATTGCGATCGGGATCAATGCGTGCGTGCTCCCAGGGCCAGAGTTCCTCTAGGTTGTCGAGATCATTGGTCCCACCCCAGAACCTCCCCTCCCTGTGGTGCACATCTTTCGACACTGTCTTGACGACTCTTTCACCTGAGTTCAGGTTGAGCAGGCGCACTTCCGCTCTGGGTGGCGACTTCCATCCATACAGGGGACCCCAGTAATCCCTGACAGCGTTGAATGTCGAACAATTGTGTGTCCAGACGCCGTGCTCGCCTACATAGTATGTGGGGGCGTCCGAAATCGAGAGGTTGTAGACCGGGACCCGCTCCAGATCGAAGGAGAGAGCCAGGATGGTGGCCGGGCCGGCAAGGGCAGAGATCTGGTCGCCGCACACGAGCGCGTCTGCCCGCACCCACTCCCGTGACGCGTCAATGTGAAAGGGGTGCTCGTCCGTCGTGTGGATGACCTCGATCTCGCCATCGCCGTGACGCAGCGTGACCTTCAGGGTCGATGCTTCCGGGACGAAGATCTCCCTCTCGATCGGAGCGATTTCTGGAGCGAGCCCGGAGGCGCTCTCCTGGGCCGCAAGAACCACGTCGCCCTCGTGAAGGTCGCTGATCTGCACGAAACCGGTCGGAGTGAGGACGATGGTCGTTCCCACGAAGCAGCCGCACTTGTACACCTTCGTAAACTTGCGCCATTTGTGTTCGATCCAGTCTGTGCCGCGCCTGGCAAGGCCGATTGTGGAGTTCCAGAGGTTCCTCACGGCCCCACGCATGCCATGCTTCATGACATACTGCACGGATGTCCTTATGGCAGAGACACCGAGCTTTCCGACGGTCGCTGTCAATGCCGTGAGGCTGACCAGCCCGAGCAGCTTGCGCATCTTCATGAGCTCCGGAGACACATGCCCCTCCAACGCATCGGCCCCAATGTCCGCAAGCATACCTACCGGCAACGGCAAAGGCAGCGTGCTGGCAACAACAGCCCCGATGTAGGCTGCGGTTTGTGCTGCCGATACGATGCGTTCCATGAACGCCGCCTTGCTTCCGGCATCCTCGGCGAGGTAGTCATCCACCATGCTGAACGGATCCCATGACAACCCCAGGGTGTCATGGCGTTGCCACGGGTTGCCCCCCAGGTACTCGTACAGGTTCCCCCAATCCCCGTACAGCCCCTCGAGGTCGAACGCCAGGGCCAGGGACCCGAGCCCGCGCCCGTGCATCGCCGCCGACTCCGCCAGCGCCATCGCCGTCTGGTTCGGGTCCCGCTGCAGGAACCTGCCAGGTCCGGGCGCGTACGCCCGGTTCCGCATGTGGTACAGCCCGTGACCGAACGGCACCAGCCGCGGGCCCGCGGCCGAGCCGTCCAGGCGGTCCAGGAACAGACCCTTGTGACCCAACCGCGGCAGCGAGAACGCGAACAGGTGCTCGGCGCTCAGAACCTCCCCGTACGCGTCGTAGGTCCACTGCCCCACCACCCGCGCGATCGACGGCGAGCCCTGGTTGTCGAGCCCCTTCAGGTCGCACAACGCCACCAGGTCGCCGCCGCCGTCCTGGATCGCCCACGCCTCGTGCCCGCCTGCATCGTACTGGACAAGAAGCTCATCAAAGCCGTTGTCGCCCGGGCCCCAGATGTACTCCCGCTCGACCGTCCCCCCCGAGCCGCCGCCCATGCCCAGCTGACCCTGCTCAAAGCCCGAGGGCGCCGTCTCCTCGTCGGGATTGGAACCCTCCGGCACCGTCTGGCTCGCCAACGCCTCCAGCCCCGGATCGCCCGCGGCACCGCCCAGCGGCGTGACCGGATCGGTGACCAGCTCCTGGATCCGACGCAGCCCGTCGTAGTAGAACCGCTCCGTCCGAAGCAGGCTCTCCGACGGCGCCGGGGCCTGCGTGCGCACGAGCCGGCCAAGCCCGTCGTACATGAAGTGCTTGACAAGCTGGCCAGACGCCCAAACCACTCTGGCAGGCCAACGGAGATCGTCCGGTTGCCAGAGCGCGCGGTGTCAACCTGCCGACTTCGCACGAAGCAGGCAGACCGAGTGTGTCACAAGTCGATCCGCTGCGCACGCTTGCCGCCGACAATCAGGTACGAGCCCCGCGGGAGATTCAGCTTCCTAAGCGCAGGCAGAAGGGCGTCTCGAACCTTGCCGGGCCTTCGGCCGATGAACCGAATGTCCCACTCCTTCAAGTCGGCGTCGTAACCGTGGCCCTCCCACTCGCCCACGCCATTACCCTCAACCGCCTCTATCAGCGGATCCTCGATCTCGTCCAATCCGCGCGGCTCGCCGTCATCCGAAGCCGGAATGAAGAGGACGACCGAGTCCTCCGGCACTGGCCCCATAACGCCAGATGGGCGTTGCAAGAGCCCTGACTCGCCCTTTTCCATGCGGTCCAGCAGATGCTGGTACCAAACGGGCTCTCCGAGCGCACTGGCGATTCTGGCTTCGATGCCCGCGTCCAGAGTGGAGCTAAAGGCACCAACCGGCTCGAAGGGTCCGGAGAGCTCTTGGCCGTACTCGTCGTAGTAGGTTGCCCCCGAAAGGTAGGCGAAGCAGTGTCTGTCCAATCGCTCCCCATGCTTGAAGTCGCGGCTCTCAATGTGCTCGAAGAGTCCCCCCTCCAGCATCTCCTCCCCAACGAGAACCGGCGCACACAGGAGTTCGGCTACCGGGAGCCGTTCCGGGACTGACGCCGTCCCGTCGTATTCTGTACGGAACAGGTAGAGCAGGATGTGATCGTTGCTCTCGCTCCCAGGTGAGTCGGGCATGCCCGTCAGAACAACCCGACCGAGAAACCACCGGCCATCTTCCAGACGAAGGCGGTATATGTCTCCGGATTTCGGGGTGCGCTTCGAGCGGCTGAGTTTCGCGAGCTTGACCGCCATCAGTACTCCAGGCTCGTGCTGGGCATGCTTCAAGGAATACACAATCAGTAACAGAAGGGCTTTCCGTTGTTTCGTAGCCAACTCACGCCCGCGTTCACGGCCCCTTGGAAGATGTCGTGGTCCATCGAAATCGGGTTGTCCGAATTGTCAAAATGCGGATTTGCCATGAAAAGAACCTGCTCGATCGCTCGTGCCGTGTTGCGAGGCACGGGGTTCGGCGTAACCCACTCCAGATCCGAGAACGGAGGTAGGCCAAGAGGCGGACGCCTTGCATTGTGCTTCGCCATGCGAGCGGCCTTGGACTGGCTGGTGATTCCAACATATCGCGGGATCCTCGCGTGGCCAACCACGCCAATGTACACTCGTGTTTGCCGCCCCTTCTTGAGCCAAGCCGTGGCCTTATTGGCAGTCTTCGCTGCGAGCTTGGCACCGGCACCGAGGGCTGTCATGGCCCCGGCGAGACGAGGGCCACCTTTGGCTGCGTAGTGTATCGCCGCAGTCGAGGCATAGATCGATGTTCGGCCCACGGCCTTCCCGATCACACTCGCAGAGGCCTTGATGGCCCTTCCTGCCGCCCCAACCAGCTTGCCACCCGGGATTAACCCCAGTGCGATTTGCTCCATCGCCGTCTCAAGGTCTTGCTCGCCGAGCACCACGAGCGCGAGTTCTCCAGCGATACTTGCGGCCGGAAATGGTAGGTAGGTCATGATGTGGGCCGCAGTCACGGCGAGCGCCTTGGCAGTCTGGCCCAGCCGTTCCAGCAGTGCCGCGCTGTTACCGCTGCTCTCCGCCAGGTACTCATCAACCATGTCAAACGGATCCCACGACAACCCGAGCACATCGCTGCGCTGCCACGGACTCGACCCCAGGTACTCGTACAGGTTCCCCCCGTCCCCGTACAGCCCCTCGAGGTCGAACGCCAGGCTCAGCGACCCCAGCCCGCGCCCGTGCATCGCGGCCGATTCCGCCAGGGCCATCGCCGTCTGGTTCGGGTCCCGCTGCAGGAACCTGCCAAGCCCGGGCGCGTACGCCCGGTTCCGCATGTGGTACAGCGCATGCCCGAACGGCACCAGCCGCGGGCCCGCGGCCGAGCCGTCAAGGCGGTCCAGGAACAGACCCTTGTGACCCAACCGCGGCAGCGAGAACGCGAACAGGTGCTCGGCGCTCAGCACCTCGCCGTAGGCGTCGTAGGTCCACTGACCCACCACCCGCGCGATCGACGGCGATCCCTGGTTGTCGAGCCCCTTCAGGTCGCACAACGCCACCAGGTCGCCGCCGCCGTCCTGGATCGCCCACGCCTCGTTCCCGCCGGCGTCGTACTGGACAAGAAGCTCGTCAAAGCCGTTGTCGCCCGGTCCCCAGATGTACTCCCGCTCGACCGTCCCCCCCGAGCCGCCGCCCATGCCCAGCTGCCCCTGCTCGAAGCCCGAAGGCGCCGTCTGCTCGTCGGGGTTGGAGCCCTCCGGCACCGTCTGGCTGGCCAACGCCTCCAGCCCGGGGTCCCCCGCGGCACCGCCCAGCGGCGTGACCGGATCGGTGACCAGCTCCTGGATCCGACGCAGCCCGTCGTAGTAGAACCGCTCGGTCCGCAGCAGGCTCTCCGACGGCGCCGGAGCCTGCGTGCGCACGAGCCGGCCCAGCCCGTCGTACATGAAGTGCTTGGCCAGCTGCCCCATGACCACGCCGCCCGCGCCGTCATCGGTGGCGTGGTTGACCTGGACGACCCGGTTCCACGCGTCGTACTGGAAGTAGTAGCTGCCGTCGAACTTGAGGTTCCCCGCACCGTCGTAGATCGGCGCCGCTTCGACAACCTCCTGCTCGTCGAGGTCGAGATGCGTGAGCGTGAGCTGGTTGCGATCGTCGACGCTGTGGGTGAGATCCCACTGGTCGTCGTACTCGTCGGCGCCTGGCTGCGCCCATGCCGACCCCCAGCCATCCAGGTTCCCGGATGACGCCCGCCCGGCGTCGGGCGAGCCCGCCAAGGACCCGCCTGTCCAGTTCCCGAGCAGGTCGAGGTTCCACTGGTCTTGCCGGATGCGGGTCCCGGCCTGGATGAACGGGGCGCTGGGGAGCCCGTCCAGAGAGCCGACCTCGGTCCCGGACAGCCTGTTCAGGCTGTCGTAGGCGTTGAGCTGCGAACGGTGGTTGATCCCGTCGCTGCCGCCGGCCGGGGCCTGGGTGAGTTTGGCCGTAAGCCGATTGCCGACGGTGTCGTAGGAGTACTCAGCGCGGAACAGCGTCTGGAAGGTGGCATTGGTGAAGTGCAGGTCCCTGGATCGGCCGAACGCGTCGAGCCCGGCCAGGCCAACGGCCATCGAGGTCTTGTAGGACTGGACGATCCCCTGGTCCGCCAGTGCCATGCGTGAGCGACGCCCGACACCGACATAGTCGAATGTGGCGATCTCCGCGGCGGAGCCGAACGAACTGGTCACCGAACTGATCCGCGAGAGGAGATCATCGTCGGAGCCGGAGCCGCCGTAGAGCAGCTGGACATCACGCGGCGTGGAGCCGTCGTGCGAGGGATAGAGCATGGAGGTGAGGCGGTGAGCGCCCGGGCGACCCGTGCTCAGATCGGTCCGCTCGTAGTGCCACGCGTACTGCGTGTGCGGCGTGGTCTGCTCGTCGATCGCCTGCCCCTGGGATTGCCAGTCGGCGAGGATGTCGCCCCGGATGTCGAACTCGTAGCGGTTGTGGGTGATGAGGAGACCCCCATCGGCGGGGTCCCGGTCGTAGCTGAGCACCTCGGTGAGGCCGCCGCGAGGGTGGTAGATGTAGTCCAGGTAGCCGACCCGGTCGGCGGGCGCCTGGCCGTTGGGGCCGTTCATGGACTCGGGGTATCCCGGTGTCCAGTTGCCGGACTCTGCGCTCCCGGGCTGGTAGTGCCCGACCTGGATCGAGTCCACGCGCCCGAGGGCGTCGTATCGGTACCGGAAGGAGACCCGGCGGGCGTCGATGCGCTCGGCGACCTGGCCGTCAAAGGTGTATCGGAAGGTGAGGTCGGGGTTGGTGTGGTCGCCGGAAGGCTCGCTTGCGCCGAGCAGTTCGAGCCAGCGGACGGCCCTGGTCGTGCGGCTTACGCGGTTGAAGTCCTCGTCGACGACCTCGGCTCCGACGCGAGAATCCTCGCAGCCCGTCGACCCGTTGCAGGGTCCGTCGGTGTCCTCGTCGGCGTAGATCACTCGCGAAGTCTGCTCCTCGCCGAGCTCCCCGATGTTGTTGAGCGTGCGGGCCATCTTCAGGCTGACCACACGCCCCCATTCGTAGCCGTACTCCGTCGTGCGCTGCTCGGCCGGAGGCCCGGTAGCGTTCTCCGTCTTCTTGATCATCCTCCCCGTCGGGCCGAACTCGTACTGGGTGACGACACCCGCCGGGTCTACGGCGTGGGTTTGGTTGCCGTAGATGTCGTAGACCGAGATCCAGAGCTGGGCGTCCGGCGGCAGGTTGCCACGAAACACGCCTGTCGCCTCATCCCAAGATGGAGTATCCCCAGAGTCGTTCGAGTAGACATACGACGGGCTGGCGTAGACCCATCCGTCGTCGCCGTCCTCCGTGCCGAGTTCGGCCGAAGCGACAAGCCGCTTCTGCGCGTCGTACCAACTGACCGATCGCGTGCGGACCGCGTTGGAACCGTCGAGCGAGTCGCCCTCCGCTTCGACGCGGGTCCATTGCGCGGTCTCGGACACATTCCCATCGCCGTCGTAGGTGTAGTCCGTGCGGGCCAGCTCGTACTCGACGCCCGTCGCCGACAGGTCGGGGCGGAGGGATCGCGTGCTCGCGACCCGGCCGAAGCTGTCGAGGACATTGATCGTGACCGGCTGCCCCGGGCTCTGCGAGTAGACCACCTGCCCACCCTTGCCGGCATAGGTGTACTCGGCCTGGAACGGGATCTCTCCCGACCCCGTCCAAGCGACATCGTAACTGCGACGCTCCGTGAGCGTGCCGTCGAAGCCGTACTCCATGCTGGTCAGTGAGGTGGGGACAAGCCCGATACCGAGGCTGTAGAACGCCGCTGGCTCTGGGATCTGCTCCGCCCCGGTGAGCCCGGTCGGGTCAAGCCCCGACAGGTCCGGGACCCCTTCGCCATAGGTGACGACCAGACACGGACGGTCCGCATGGTCTAGGTAGGTCACGACCGTCGAGAGCCGGGCGGCCTCCGAGGGATCGCCCTTGGCGTAGGTCTCGGTGCGCACCGGGCGCATCCGCCAGTCGTAGGCGGTGATCGTGGCGTACCCGTCGGTGTCGGACACCGGCGCCGCCCCGTGATGGTCCAGCGTCCAGTCATCCTGGCCTGCGGGGAGGCTGCGGTATTGCCTGAAGACCGTCGGGAGCCAGGCGTCTTCGACCCCCGCGCCATACTCCGTGCGATCCACGAGGATCATGTCGTAGCTATCTGGGTGGGGCGCGCCTCCGCCCCCCGGCTCGACATCCACCCACGCGCTGTCGCGGGTGCCGACATAAGTGCGCAGCGCGAACCCCAGGGCGTTCTTCGTCACGCGCGTAATCGTGCCGTCGATCTCCTGCTCACGCGTCAGCTCGCCCAGGTCGTTGTACATCTTCGACCCGACCGCGATGAGAGCGCCGTTGATGTCCGGCTCGAGGAGTGTGGCCTCCTGCGGCCGCCCGTTCGCGTCGAGGGCCATCTGTACCTGCCAATAGTCGATCGCCGCGAGGCCGCCGCCGGGCTGCGGCCCGTGCTCGGGCAGGCTGAGCCCACCGGACTCCCCGGCAAGGAACATCACCCGCCGGCGGAGGCGCGGGTCGCCGTACGCCTCTTCGCCCGGGTAGTCGTTGATCTCCCCCGGGGAGCCCGTGTAGAAATCAGTCTCCCCGGCAAGGTTGCCGCTGGTTCTGTAGAGATCGTTGAAGATGTACTCCCGCGCGAACTCGATGGTGTCGCCGCTCGAGTTCTGGATCGACTTCACGACCACGCGCTTCGACCATCGACGGTCGTTGGGCATGAAGATGTCGACCAGGCCGTAGTCATCGTGGTACACGAACTCGGTGACCGCGTTCTTCGCCACCCCCTCGCCGATCCGGGTCCATTCCTCCTCGCCAACCAGCGGCGGATCGGGCAGGGTGATCTGCTCCCCGCTCGAGGAGGTGGCCACCCCCCCCGCGCCCGCATCCACCACGGTGAACCGCGTGAGGCCACCCTCGCGCTGGTAGTAGGTGAAGATCAGGGTGTCCTCTTCGAGTGCCGCGTCCCACGGGTCGAGCGGGTTCTGCACGAGCCCGCTCGCGGCCCATTCCGAGTTGCCGTCGGTGTCGTAGAACTCGATCTCCAGCGGGTAGTACCACGGGCCGCCCGGGCGGGTCTGCCGCGGAGCCCCGATCACGCTCCGCCAGTTCACCTTGCGCTCATCCTCCGTCTCGTCCTCACCCATGGGGTACAAGCCGGCGCGATGCTGGCGGATAACGACACCCTCAGAGAGCGGCTCACCAAGGGGCTGCGGCCAGGGCGCCTGCAGCAGTGTCGAGCAGGACTCACCCTTGGTAAACTCGATCTCCGCCACCACATCCATCGGGCGATCGGGGTCGCGAGCGACCTGGCGCGTGTAGTACTTCTCGACGCTCTGCCCGCCCTCGCCCGAACCCTTCTGGATGCCCTCCGCGACAAGGTACATCCTCGCGGACGCCGGCCAGTCCAGAAAGCTGAAGTTCTCTGTGTCGTTGTACTCGTACTCGTAGAACCGGACAAGCCCCTCTTTCGCCTCGTCGATCTCGTCGTCCGGGTCGTTGCCCATCCAGCCCGCCGACCACCCCACCGAACGGTGTTGGACCAGCAGCGTCTCCCCCCGGACCAGCCGCCACGGGTCCTCGTCTTTGCCATTCACCAGGCCGTCGTCGTTGGTGTCCGTCGGCGCCGGGAACGGGTTACCCACCGACTCGAAGTACGACTCCGCCGACGCGTAGATGAAGTGCTCGCCAAGGCCGCGGCCCGTCGCGACCGTGCCGTCCGCGTGAAACTCCCACGACCGCTCACGCAACAGGTAGCCGGCCGGGTTGAGCTCGACAATCCGGCGGCCCACCTGGCCTGCACGCGTCCCGTAGTCGTCGTCCTTGTACTCGCTGTAGTTGTAGCGAGCGCTCGGGTCTTTGAGCGTCTCGCGGTCTACATATTCATCAAGGATCGGAATCCACCGGGCCTCATGCAGCGTGACCTCCTCGACCAGCGGCGGCGGGGCGCCAATGTTGTGCAAGGGGTCGTAAGTCTGCCAGTAGTAGGGGTGTGCAAACACGCTCCTGAAAGGGGAATGCTCGCCCACCGGCTCCGCAAACCCGCCCCCGAACCCGCCGCTCCCAACCACTGCAGGCAGATTCCGAAATCGGTTGATCCGGTAGTGCCTCCGGATCCCCTCGGCGTCGAAGTACGAGATGTCTTTGACTGCCGCGTATCCCCCGTCGTTTCGCAGGTAGTCCTTGTTGAGGATGATCTGCTGCGTATCCGGGTTCGTCACGCCGATGAGGTCGTTCAAGCGGGGGGCGTCTGCGGTGTGGGTGGACACCGGGTAGTCTGTCCCGCCCATCTCGTGCGGGGTCATTTCCAGGGACGCGTAGTTCGCCAGCACATCAGCGTTGTACATAACGCCGGTGGCGGTAGACCGGTTCCTCCCCAGCGCGTTGTAGTCAAACGCTCCATCATTCACTTTGGAGGACCACTCGTCCGCGAGCCTGACGAGGTCGGCGTCCTCAAACACGAAGCGCAGCCACGGGATGTGATAGGGCTCAACGCCTTCCCATTCCTCGGGGTAGGCGTGCTTCTGTGCCCAGGAATGGTCGTCGTCTTCGCCCTGTTCAAGGTCGTATTGGTACACCCGGTGCACCGACTGCGGCCTGGCCACGCCCTGCTCGTCCCGATGGGCCGCGGTCATCTCCGTGTGGATCAGCAGCGGCGGGGACAACGGACGCCTCGACGGCTCATTGGGACTGGGGTTCTCCTCGTAGAAGTAGCGGATCTGGTGCCGCCACCGACCGAACTCGGCGTCGATGAGGTTGAGCTCGGACATGGGATCGATGCCGTTCCCGGCGAGAACATCGGCGTCGGTGTGCGGGATCGACAGGTGCGATTCCGCCAAGCTCAGCTCGTCGTCGCCGAGCAGCCCGTGCTTGTAGACATAGATGCGATCGATCGCCACATGCCCGTGGTTCTCGAAGTACTGATCGTCCGGCTGTTGCCCCTCTTCGAACTCCCCGTACATCCGTACCAGCCCCCACCACTCTTCCGGCCACTCATCCGGCACCATGGGGTCGCTCTGCGCACCGTGCAGATCCATGTAGGGGTGACTATCCTCCCCCGCGATCCACACGCCGCGGAACATGCGGTGCACATACACGAGCGTCCACTCCACCACGCCGTTGGACTTCAGCCGGATGGAGCGAATCTGTCCCTTCTGCGTCGTCCGGCGCTGGCACTCCACCTGGCCGATGGTGCCCACATCATCCATGGCAGAACCGGCTACCGGCATGTAGTCGATCTCAACACAGTGCCCCTGCTTGTCCTCAATGCGCGTGCAGAGCCCGTAGTACGGGATGCCGACGCCCGGGTTCTTGCCCATGTTTGTCGACAACGGGTCGTGCGCACTACCGTTCGGCGCGCGCTGTGGCAGGATGGGCCGGTCGTTGTGCGAGCTGTACTCCCAACCGTCCCCGTCGATGTTGTTCCATCGGTTCAGGGGCACATCCTCCCAGATCGCGACGAAGGTGTAGTGCAGCGCACCGTCGTACAGGTAGATGTCGAACTGCGTCGGCCGCTTCCCCGCGGCCCAGGAGTAAGTCTCCTGATCCCAGTCCCCGTTGTGCGTCATCCGCGCCCGGAAGCGTGGGGGCGCCTCATACACTCCATTGGCCTCGATGAGCTGGAATGGGATCGAGTGGTGCGCATCCACGATGAAGTAGCAGGTCTTCGGCTGGTCCCCCGTCACATCGGGCAGGGAGGAGTCGATCAGCAGGAGCGGGTTCTCGCTCATCATCCAGCCCATCCCGGCCCAGTCCCACCACTGATCGGGCCCGCTGATCCAGTTGCCGTATTCTCCGGGCATGATGGCATCCTCGCGCATCCCCGACCGGGTCCGGTTCAGCCGGAACACCGCGCCGCCGAACGGCAGCTCGAGGTCAGTCACCTGCACGAGCGGCAGCCCGGTGACCAGGTCCACCTTCCCGCCCAGCGTCTGCCGAACCGACCCTTGCCAGTCCGTCCCGATCGCCCCTCCGCCGGGCGGCAGCAGGGCCGTGGAATGCTCGGCTAGATTCCTCCCGACGGGCAGGAAGTCCCCCGGCGAGGGGGCCGCCAGAAGGCTGCGACCGATCCGAAAGCCGGCCGGGATGTACGGTGCGTCCTCCTCGCCCGAAGGGAACCAGGGCAGCGTCGTGAACGGCCCGTGCCCTTCACCACCCTCTTGGGGGTAGCACGCCACCAGATTGTGCCACCCGGCCGAGACCACACCGGCGCCGGGCCCCGTGGTCGTCCAGCGCTGATAGTGCTTCCCGGTCTCCGGGTCGCAGTACGACTCGACAAATGACTGCGAGGCGCACGGATCGTCCCCACCCGCCGGCACCACCGGGACGAACAACGAGTTGTCCTGCCAAGTCTGGCTCCTGGCATCCCTTCCACCAATCGCCAGAACGACCAACAACGCAAGACAGTATCGAGTGGCACGCTGCATCGGTGTCTCCCCAACGAGGTGGCGGGTCAGTCCCCGCCCGATAGGTGTTCTCCCACGATCACCCACATATAACACCACCCTGTCGCGCATGCAAGTGCACTTCAGCCCAATGCAGTGAGCGGTCTGACCTGGCTCCTCGCCTGCCCTGCACCCACAATGCCCCACTCATAGCTCCGTATTGAGACGACTCTCTCACAGCAAGTGGCCCTCCGCTAACTACTTGCTCTCCAATTACTTATGGTCTGGCAGCCCCCGCCACGCACCCGCCGGGGAACGCCCGCGAGCAGCATTCGCACGCCCGCCGGGCTGCGCGAGGCAGCGCCCGCCCGAGGCCCCCGCGTGGGGTCCGATCGCCGATGTGGCGGCTTTTACTTGTTTTCGCAAGCACGGCGTTTGGGGTAGACGCCCCAGGCCGGCGCCTGCTCGGACCACCCACCGGTCTTGCCGGGCCTCTTGTGCCGTTGCTTATTCCGTACCACAGTCTCTCTTAGAGGCAACAGGACTGGATCCGGCGGGCCGCGATCGAGCCCATACACGAGCGGGTGGTCACATCCTCGCGCGGCGCCCGCGAGGGCCTGCTCCCGCCGGGCCGCGGCGTTGTACGCGGTTGCTGATACACTCAATCCCATGATGCGCCTTGCATGTGCTTGCCTGTGCTGGCTTGCCCTTTGCCCGGGACCTACACCCGCCGGGGGTCAGTCCCAGCCCGAACCTTCGCAAGAGGCGCAAGTCGCACCTGCATCATCGCCAACCCACACATCCGATACAATCCAACTGCCCCAGACCGTGGACCTCGCGCGGCTGGTGGACCTCGCGGCCGCACGACTGAAGCTCAACATCGACTACGACACGAAGCTCACCGGAACGGTGACGCTCCGGCTCAATGGGCCGGTGTCCGACACAGAGCTGTGGCAGCTCACCAACCGAATGCTCGCGGCACGGGGCTTCACGACGGTCCGCATGGGCGAGGAGAATGCACTCAGTGTTGTCTCGCTGTCGGCGGCTCCGAGCCTCGCGAAGGTGGAAAGCCCGGACGCGCCGGCCGCGGCCCTTGCCGGCTTCCGCGCCGTGCTGGTACCCGTCCGAACCCGCCGACTCGAGGATGTCATCGCGGCGCTTGAACCCATGCTCTCGTCGACAGGGAAGATCACCCCCGTCGCGGAGTCCCGATCCGTGTTAGTCGCAGATCTTTCGCTCCGTGTCGAAGCCGCGTTGAGGGCAATCGGGGCGCTCGAGGCCGGCGCACCGGCGCTGAGCCCGACTGAAATCCCCCTGGCTAACCTCCCCGCGAGCCGACTCGTGACCCTTCTCGGCGAACTCTCGACCAAGCGGGCCGCGGCGGGCGCGGCCCCTTTGCGCGGCGAGGTTCTCGCCGGTGTGGACGATCGCTCGCTGCTGGTCGTGGCGCCCACCGACGAGATCGATCGCTGGCGAGAGCTCGTCGGGCAGCTCGACACGCACTCGACCGTCGAGACCACAACCTACTCGCCCGGCGCGTTCTCGCTCTTCCAGGTCGCCGCCTCGGTCGAGCGGCTCGTGGGTGGCGACGAGCGATTCCGCGTCGTCGCAGACGACCTCACCGGCACCCTGCAGGTCACCGCGAGCGCGGAGCAACATGAGCAAGTTCGGTCGCTGCTCGATCGCTTGGCGGCCGCGCCCGAGGCCGCCCGGCGCCCCACCCGGACCTTCACGCTCCAGAACCGCGACGCCGAAGAGGTGCTCGGAGTCGTGCAGTCGCTCGTCACCGCCGGGCTCACGCGGCCCGCCACAACCATGACGGAAGACCGCACAACAGCCGCCCCGCGAGATCCCTCCCCCACCGCCACCGCCCCCGACCAGCTCCAGCTCACCGCCGACCCCGCCACCAACGCCATCATCGCCATCGGCGAGGTGCAGGAGCTCGACCGGCTCGCCAGGCTCATCGACGACCTCGATGTCCGCCGCCCGCAGGTGCTCCTCGAGGTCCTCATCGTCAGCCTCTCCGAGAGCGACTCGCTCGATCTCGGCGTCGAGATGGAGAAGCTCATCCTCGGCCCCGGCGACACCATCGCCAAGCTCAGCTCGCTGTTCGGCCTCAGCTCCACCGGCGCCGCTTCCGGCGGCATCGCCGACCGCTCCACTGGCGGCTCGGCGATCGTGCTCAGCCCGGGGGATTTCAGCGTCGTGCTCAAGGCCCTCCAGTCCATCAACCGGGGCCGCTCGCTCTCCATGCCCAAGGTGCTCGTCGCCTCCAACGAGCAGGCCACCATCAACTCCGTGCTCGAGACCCCCTACACCACCATCAACGCCTCCGACACCGTCGCCACGACCGCCTCCGGCGGCTCGTCCAACGCCGGCACCGAGGTCAGCGTGACGCCCCAGATCGCCGAGGGCGATCACCTGCGCCTCGAGTACCAGGTCTCCCTCAGCGCCTTCGTCGGGGAGGCGGCCGACCCCTCCGTG
>JADZER010000080.1 GCA_020850415.1 Phycisphaerales bacterium | reverse complement strand
TAGTGCTCTGGCTGTCCGGGGAACCGGACGGAGCAGTGGGTCCGGGTGGCGGAATAGGTAGACGCGCTAGCTTGAGGTGCTAGTGCCCTTTATCGGGCGTGGAGGTTCAAGTCCTCTCTCGGACACAGTTTGCGGTTGGGTCTGGCACGAGCCAGAACAGAGCCTGACAAGGGGTTTTCATACCAAACCCTGTTGGGAAGGCAGTGCCAGGCCAACCCAGGCCTTGATGTTGATGCCCCGCTCCCCCGGTTCGGGATCGGCTGGTCCCCAGGCCACTATGGAGCCCATGATTCGCCATCTCGTAGCCAACCCCTGCCAGGATGCCTGTGGAACCGTCCCCACGGGGCAGCTCCTCGACGGCGCCCCGATCTATCGCTGCCCCGGGTGCGCCTCGGAGTGGGTGGAGATCCCTGGCGAGCCAACTGCGGCCCCGGACCAGAGCTCCAGGAGCTCCGGCCCGGTGTGACTAGTCGACTGTGGTGTGGACGAGCGGCACGTGGCGGACCCGCCTGAGCCCCCGATACGAGCTCCAGGCGGTCCCCATGATCACGGCGAGGGACATGGCGCTGATCGCGGCGGCGGGCTGAGGCATCAGCCATTCCGACGCCCGAGCGGCGAGGAGCCAGGTCACCATGAAAACGATGAGCCCCTCGCCGATCGAGATGGCCCAGTAGAAGACCCTGTCGTCTCGGGTCATGCGGCGAACAGCACGAAGAAGGGCGGGAATGTGAACAAGAAACCGAGCCCGATCAGCAGGTACGCCACGATGGAGATGGTCTTTAGGTTCACGTCCTTGTTGCGCCACAGCCCCCAAAGGGCGACGAGCGAAACGGCGTAGGCGACAACGGACCAGAGCACCTTGCCGGCAAGTGGGCCGACCCCCAGTTTCGGGTCGAAGCTGCCCAGCCAGGTGTTTGCTGCGGGAGACAGCTCGGCAAGGATGATCATGATGCCGAGGACCACCGAGCCGATGCCGGCTGAGAGGAGCATGGCGGCTGCTGGGCCGTCAGTGACGGGGGCAAGACCCAACTCGTCGACGGCCGGGTCGACGGATTCGTAGCTCTTGGATTGGGTGTTCATTGGATCGGGGCCACCTTGTTGATGAAGGCGCCGAAAGCGCCGGCGATGACGGCGGCCGCGAACGAGGCCACCAGGAGGATGAGGACCGCGTTTCGCAGCCGTGGGCGCGTGATCAGGCGCGCGCCGTACACCAGCACCAACAAGAGGGCGGATGTGGCCAGCAGGGGCGCGAGCCAGGCCACGTGCTCTTTCCACTCCATGCCGAGCTCGTGCCACATCTCCGTCTCGCCACTCGCGTTGGACAGCAGGAAGTCACGCGGCGAACACTCTGCGGAAGGGAGACCGAGGTTGGCGCACTTCTCGAACGCGTCCCCGGCGAGTTTGACGCGGTACCAGGGGTAGACGATGTAGGTGCCGGTGATGACCGTGGCCCAGGCCGTCACACACATGGCTGCGAAGCCGACGTAGAGCCGCCTCATCCGTTCCCGGATGGCCGCAACGGTCAAGAACCCGGGACGGAAGCTCCACATTCCCGCAAGCGCCCCACCGAATGCCAGCAGGTAGATCGCCCCCAGGCCCATGCCATGAATGACTGTCCAGATCTCACGATCGCTCATCTCCATGAGCGCCTCCTCTAGTTCGGGTCCGGCCACCGGGTCGCCCGGCGCCAGGGGCCGTCGACGACGACGTCAGCGTCGCGGGGGCCTCTCCCGTCGATTCTGTGACAGCGCTGTGGGGTCCACAACGGCGATAACACCTAGCCGCACCTAGGCGATATCACCTACCCGGATGGGGTGGCGGACGTGGCAGAGTCGAGCTGGATACCGGGACACTGGACCTGGCGAAGGGGTGGACTTGACCAGCGAGTCGGAGACCGGCACCCGCGAGGTCGTGCGGGTGCTCCTTGTCGACGATCACCCCCTCTTCAGGGCCGGGGTTGCGCAGCGCCTGATGGAGACCGATTCGAGCCTGTTGATCGTGGCCGAATGTGGCACGGTCCGCGAGGTCCTGGAGTACGCACCCCGGGCCCGTCCGGACGTGATCCTGATGGACATCGGCATGCCGGACGGGAATGGCATCGAGGCCACCAGGCAGCTCATGGCGGACATGCCCGAGGTCGCCATCATCATCTTGAGCATCTACGACGACATCCAGTACGTCGATGCTGCCCTTGAGGCCGGGGCTGCCGGCTACTTCCTCAAGACTGTGCAAGGACCTGAGCTGGCGACGGCCATCAGGAACGCGCATGAAGGCGATGCGGTCCTGAGCCCGGAACTCGCCGAAGCAGTCTTCCGGCGGATCTCCCGGCGCACAGGCTCCACCTCCGCACCCGCCGACCTGCTCAGTGGCCGCGAGCTCGACGTGCTGCGCCTGCTGGCGCTGGGCCGGGCCAACAAGGAGATCGCCCGGGAGCTGGAACTCAGCGTACGGACAGTCGAAGCACACCTGCGAAGCATCTACGCCAAGCTGCAGGTCGGCTCCCGCACCGAGGCGGTCATCGCCGCGATCAGGAAGGGGGCGGTGTGACGCCCGCACTCACGTCAACAAAAACGCCGCGTCACTGGTTCGGCCGACTGACGCGACACACCCGCGGGCTGCACTTCTGGGTCGTGCAAGCCCTCGTCCTGGTCCTGAGCACCCTCCACTTCGTGCTGGAAGCGTCCGAGCAGTGGACCCCCACCCCCGGCCTGTACCTGCTGCCGATCTCGACACTGTTCATCCCAGTCGTCTACGCAGCCCTCAACTTCGGCGTTGAAGGTGCCCTGCCGACCGCACTGCTGTGTGTCGCCTTGTCATTGCCGAACGTCTTCCTGTTCCACGACGGCGCGCAGCGGATCGGAGTCATCACCCAACTGGCACTCCTGCTGGTCCTTGGGGTCATCGTGGCCGCCCGAGTGGATCGGGAGCAACGTGCCAAGGAAGCCGCCGAGAGCGCCAACCGCGGCCTCCAGGACGCCCAGGATTCCCTGCGCTCCTACGTCCAGATGGCGATGCGCGCCCAGGAGAGTGAACGCCAGCGGCTGTCCCGCGAGCTGCATGACGAGACGATCCAAGACCTCGTCGTCGTGCGGAACAGCCTTCGCGGTCCGCACCATCCTGGCGAGTCGCTCGAAGAACGGGCACGGCTGCTCGAGAGCGGGATCGATCGCAGCATCGATGACATCCGGCGCCTGTGCCGCGCACTACGCCCGTCCATCCTGGACGATCTCGGCCTCCTCCCCGCCATTGAGGCACTCATCGGGGAAGTCCGCTCCCACTCGGAGCTCGACGTTTCGATGGACGTCGAGGGCACACCGACCCGCCTCCAACCTGAGGCGGAGCTGGCCGTCTACCGGGTTGTGCAGGAAGCCCTCCACAACGTGGAACGGCACGCCTCCGCAACCCGGGCAGCAGTCGAACTCAGCTACGACCAATCAGGCACGAGAGCCAGCATCGTTGACGACGGGCGAGGGTTCGATCCCAGGCAGGCAGCCCAGACCGACAGACTCGGCCTCGTCGGCATGCGCGAGCGAGCTCGCCTTGTCGGTGGCGAGCTGCAGGTATCCCGATCCGAGGGGCTCACCCGAGTTGTCCTCTGGCTACCAGCCTGAGCACTGCGAAGCGGCACGCCTGCATCATCTGGATACCGTGCGCACCCCGCCAAAAGTTACGCGCCGGCGGCGGGTACCTCTACTCCTTTCCCGCCCGGAATGCCCGCAATAGCTTTGCTCGCATCAGGGTGCGGGATCTGTTGGGTCCCTGGACCGCGCTGCTCATCAAGGGGGAATCGGGATGCGCAATCTAGTCAAGGTCGGGCTGAGTTCGCTCGTCATCGC
>JADZER010000079.1 GCA_020850415.1 Phycisphaerales bacterium | reverse complement strand
CCGAGTTCGCCGGAGTGTTTCAATCCACGCCTCCGCGGGGGAGGCGACTTCCCTCCAAGTAGGGGGTCTCAGACCCCCCTGCGGTTTCAATCCACGCCTCCGCGGGGGAGGCGACCGGCGATCTGCGGCGGGTTCCGCTCGCTGCGCCAGTTTCAATCCACGCCTCCGCGGGGGAGGCGACGGCGAACTCATGCGTGAGCTGTCGGTCTACATCGGGTTTCAATCCACGCCTCCGCGGGGGAGGCGACGCGTGCTCTTCGGCGGAAGCCCGACCGACCCCCAGTTTCAATCCACGCCTCCGCGGGGGAGGCGACGCGGCGGCGCGGCGACATGGAGCCCGTCGCTGAGTTTCAATCCACGCCTCCGCGGGGGAGGCGACGGCTCGATCATATGTCGATCGGGGGCAATGGGTTGCAGCGTCATCCCCGCGAACCGGCGGCTGGGCGGCTGCTTCATGGCGAGATTCTCTGAGGATCAGGTCGCCAAACCGCCCCTCACGCCCCGCCTCGCGCGACCGCGAACCCCCCGGGCGCGGCCGACCTGCTCGGGGTTCGCGACGGACAGGCAGGGCTCACGCGATCAACGGCGCGTCCGGATCCGACGCCCGATCCCGGCCCAGGTGCTCCACCCGGCCGTGCCAGTGCTTGCCCAGGTGATAGAACCGCACGCTGTCCACCTCCGGATCGATGAGCGTGCCGAGCCGCGCCTTGAGCTTCACATACTGGCCGGGGTCGAGCTTGCACTCGAAGACGGAGTTCTGCACCCGCTGACCCCAATCGCAGCACGCCCGCGCGACATGGCGGAGGCGGCGTTTGCCGCTGTCGTCGGTGGTGCTGACATCGTAGGTGATCAGCACATGCACGCGGCGCCTCACTTCCAAATGAACGCTGGGTAGTCTTCCAGTTCGCCCCTCAGCAGGCGGCTCAGCAGCCTGGCCTGTAGATGTACCAGCAGCCCGACGCTGACGCGCTCTTGCAGGTAGGGGTGCGTGATCTCGTCCTGCTTGCGGGTCTGGTAGGCGGTCAGGACCGTCCGCCGGCCGCTGTCGGTCAGGTTGACCGCGCCGCCGTCAAGGGTCTGGAAATCCCTCGGCTGGACCTGGCGACGATTGATGAGGCTCAGGGCGAGGCGGTCGCAGAGGAAGCTGCGGAGTTCCTCCATGAGGTCGAGCGCGAGCGAGGGTCTGCCCGGCCGATCGCGGTGCAGGAAGCCGACCGCCGGATCGAGGCCGCACGCCTCGCAGGCCGAGCGGGCGTCATGGCCGAGCATGGCGTAGAGGAAGCTGAGCAGGCAGTTGGTCGGATCCCGGGGCGGCCGGCGGGAGCGATGGGTGAGCGAGAAGCAGTCGTGGTCGGGCGGGGCGAGCGTGACCAGGCCGTCGAGCACTTCGAAGTACACGCCCGCGGCGTCGCCCTCGGTGCCGCGGAGCGCGTCCAGCGAGCGGGCGGCGATCGCCTCACGGGCGAGGACCGCCAGACGCCGGCACGCGGCGCCCAGCCGGCCGGTAGGATCGTCGTGATCGCGCACACCTCGGAGCAATGTGGTTCGGCTGTTGGCGATTTTCGCAGCGACCATCGGCCCGGCGATGCGGAGACACGCGGGTTCCTCATCGGCGGCGCGGTACTGATCCCGGCGGAGCAGCACATTGCCCGGAGTGAAGCCCGAAACCCGCGCCCGCAGCCGGCCGAACTCGCTGAGGAACGAGACGGCGACGCCCTCCTCAGCGCACATCGCGAGCAGCGGCGTGGAGGCATTGACGCGGCCGAAGCAGACTACGCCGCCGATGGTATGCACGGGCACGCGGAGCCGATCGTCGCGATCGACGGACACCACCAGGGCGCGCCCGTCCTTGCGCAGGTACGCCCCGTCGGTCTGGATGAAGAGCGTGTTGAGGTGGTGCTTCACGGCGGATCCTCCGGGCCGGTCTCGCCGAGGCTCGACGCGAGCGAGCGGGCCAGGTAGCGGCGGGGGTCACGATCGGGGCCCGTCCCGCCGGGCATGCAGAGGTGGAGCAGCGAACAACTCCGGCACTTGGGCTTTCTCTCGGCGGGTGGAACGCGGTTGGCGAGGAGATTGTCTCTCACCTCGGCCGTCACGCGTTCGACGAGCTTGCGCAGGCGGTCGTCGATAGCCACTGTCTCGCGGCGTCGGACCTGGGCGTAGAACAGTTCGCCCACTGGGACGGGCAGGCCGAACATCTCTTCGAGGCAGAGGGCCTGGGCGGCCAGTTGCACGCGGTCGTGATCGAGGCGTTTGGGTCGACCGCGCTTGTGCTCGACGGGGCGAGGGCTGCCGATGAGTCGGCCGGAGCTGTCGACGGGGAGCTCGACCTGGTCGGCCTTGCCCGTCAGGCCGAGGCCTCGGCAGAGGAGAGGAAGGGCTCGGACGGTGCGCACGCGCTCCGGCCCCGCCCGTGTGCGTGAGCCGGGGGTATCCGAGCGTTCATGGATCGCGCGGCCCTGGGCGGTGAGACGATTCTCGGCCCAGAGGCCGTCGATGTGAATCAGCGCGCACTGCCGCGGGCAGAACAGATGGTGCTGGAGCGCCGAGATTGGGATCAGATCCTCATCGGCGTACTCCCCGGCCCCGGCGCGCTCGGCATCGTGATGCTCAGGGCGTCACCCAGTGCTCGATTGTGACCCCCGCGGGCAGGCCGCCTGCATCGATCTTCAGCTCGTAGTCCTCGATGCACCGCGGCGGCTTTCCCTTCTCACGCACCTCGCAGGTCACTCTCCGAAAGAGCTGGTCTGCCCGGGCGTTGCCCAGTGCGCTCTCGTGGCGGAAAGCGATGCAGTCGCGCGGGGTCATGCCGCAGCGGGCGGCCGAGCGGTCCAGCTCGAACATCTGGTTGAGCGCCCGCTTGAAGACCTTCAGGTCGGCCTCCGAGAACCCCGTGCCGTGGTGTCCCGGGTCGGCCAAGTGCGGGCTGATGTAGCCGTGGACGCGATAGAGGCCGTAGGGGATGGTGAACTTGCGGCCCATGGTGCGGTTGTCGCCCTGTTGCTTGTCGGCCTCCGCGGTGGTTGTGACAGCGCAGCGGGTAACGCTGTGCTCAAGCGTCACGACCGGGTCGATCGACCTCGCGAAGCCGAACTGCACCGGCCCGCGGACCTGGCCGCAGTTGACATCGGTGCTCATGACGGCGCCGAAGGTGCGGATATCGAAGAAGTTGCCGCACATCCAGGCGGTGATCTCGCGGGCCTTGGCCTCTTCCTTGGGCATCTTGCGCTTCTCGGGCTTGAGTTTGAGTTCCTTGTACGCCCGCTCGTGCTGGTCGTTGAGGACCGCGCGTTCCTTCACATAGATCTCGTACGGCGGCTTCTCACCGAACTCGACGCCGACATAGTTGCGGATCTTGCGCTTCAGGCATACATCGGTCACGAGCCCCTGCCCGGTCTCGGGGTCGACGCGGGGCAGGTTGCCGGCGTCGGGGTCGCCATTGGGGTTCCCGTCGGCGACATCGAAGAAGTACACGAAGTCGTAGCGGTTGGCAACGGCGGTCTCGGTCGCGGTGGTCATGGCTTACTCCTCCCCGGCTTGGTCGGCGGTGTGGTGCTCGGTAACATCGTTCTGCCCGGCGTTCTTCGGCGTGTAGAAGTCCTGCCGCTGGTGGTAGTACCCGATCTGGAACAGCCCCTGCGACTCGAGATCGAGGTGCGCGGGGAAGCGGTCGAGCTTGGCGCAGATCTCCTGCATGAGCTTCTCGCGACTGACCTTGTGCCCGCCGTCGAGCTTGCCCATGTGGTGTTGCGAGAGGCGGATGAGCCGGGGGAAGACGGACGCGGGCGTGGACGAGGCGCTCCCGAAGTAGCGGTCGCGGATGCTCGCGTCGATCGTGCCCAGAGCGTCGGCCTGGGTCTTCTCCAGGGCAGCGAACAGCCGGCCGAGCTGGTACGCCTGCTGCCCATCTTTGTTGAGTGACACCAGAACCTCCTCGGCATGGCCGCTCCGACCGGCAAGGACGCGGCGGCGGCGTGTGATGCAGGCCTTGGTGATCGAGGCCCGCGCGTGGGAAACCAGACCCTCCGTGCGCACGCGCCGGACAATCGCGTCCAGCAGCGAACGCGGGTACAAACCACCGCAGAGCACCGCGCGCGTCAGCTCCCCCGCGAGCGTCGGCGAGACTGTGTCCATATCCGGCCTATCGCCGTGGACGCGGGCGGTCTCCCGCACCATGCGCCAGATCGAGAGCGGGCGGTGCTCGTCGCGAGGGGGGACGGGTTCGAGGGCCGCGTCGGTGTGGTGTTGCGCGATGTTCGCCAACATCTCCCGCAGCGTACCGCTCCACCACAACCGCACGCTGAGCCTCGCCGCGTTGGGCGAGAGTCCCAGCACATGAAACCCGCGCTCAAGCCCCGTCAGGCCCGTCGGCATGAGCCCCTTGCTGATCCGGCCCACCGCGTCGCGGAGCCGCTGCACGGTCGCGTCGTTCTCGGCGTCCTTGGACTCAGACGGTCCCCCGGCGAACAACGCTGCGAACAACGCCTCGCCCTCGTGTCTCTCACCGCCTCCCAGCGGCGCGTCGGCCCACCACACGACCGTCATGTCTCCGACCTGCGCCCGCCGGCTCTGGTCGGCAAGGAGGCGGTTGAGGGCGGTGCAGTACTTGAAGGCCTCTTCCATGGCCACGGGCGCATTGAAAGTCTGCTCCTTGCTGTAGTGCTCCGCCGCAGTGAAATTGAACGAAGCCAGCGCAGCGCCTGTTGGCTGGGCGTTCTTGACTCCTTGTACTTGAGGGGCATGGGTGTTGGGTATCGTGGAATCCCGCCCCGTCACCAGAGAGACCGCGCCAGTGACATTCTCTCGCGGCCAATCAAGCCGTGCTGCTGTTCGTGCACCGAGCGCGTCTCGGATCTGTGGCTCATCATGCACCCGGAGCTTGCGATCGCCTTCGATTCGGAAACACCCCCGGTACTTCTGTATGTCATCCCACTCATCCGGGGGCTCGAATCCCGATGGGTCCCAACCCTGCAGAAACAGGCATACAGCCTCAAACCACTCGTGACCGATGTACTCACGGGCGATGAGGTGGCGCGCCTTGCATTCCTTGAACTTGACGGCGGAGCGCTTTCCGACGCCGAGCAGGTACTCCGGGGTGTCGCAGAGGAGGTAGGGGTGAATCCCACTTGTTCTCGGGGCGACGCCCGGTACAACCATCCGACGGGGCTGCATCACCGGTCCCCCGCGCGCTCTTTCCTGGGGAATTCGAATGTCGATGATCTCCTCGAACTCGCCCTTCGTGGAGATCACGATGTCAAAGCTGACCGAAGCGATGGCGTATCCAAACGGGGGCAGATCGCCAACTGCAGGATCGGCAGCCAGCCTGTCGTAGTAGTCGATCAGGGTCGGGAGGATCACGACCGCACCTCCTCCTGGTCGATCCCGGTGATCGCGCCGTCGCGCATCACCGCCCGGAAGAAGCGGGCCACCCGGCCATTGGCGTGGTCGATGTCGTGGAGCATGAAGCCCAAATCGCGCTCGCCGGCCAGGGCGGCGCGGTCGGCCTCGTCGATGCCCGCGTAGCCGGTCCGCCATGAGTCGGGCAGCGGGTCGGTCGGGCCGGGGATGGGTTCGTCCTGCCCAACCCACGCGAAGAAGCACTCGTGCTCGCGGGCCCCGAGATACGGCCTGTGGAAGCACTGCCCGGCCTTGGCGCGGCGTTCGAACATCGCCAGGTGCTTGCCTGCGTCGTCCGGGCCATCGTGGATGTGGAAGCGAGCCTCGATCAGGTAGTGCACATCGCGCAGCACTAGCGCGGCGAACTGCTGTCGGTCCTCGTCGGCGTACAGGCCGAGGCGCCCGCGCCCCGACTTCATCGCCGACGACACGCCTGCCGCGCCCTTCACTGCCACCTTCGAACTCACGCCGTTGGTCCGGATGGTGATGAAACGCGGCGGGGTGAGCGTGTGGATGCCCGTCACCACCCACTCGATCTGCGGCTTCCAGTACACGGCCTCAAGCACGCCCCGCGCCGCCGAGGGGGTCATCGTGTCGTAGCTGACCCGTTCGACCGACATCTCCGGTCGCGCGAAACACGCCGAGGGGCCCCAGACCCGGAGTCGGATGCCGTGTGCCATGTCGCCGCCCCTCCGCACCGGATGAGATCGGGCTGCGGCCCGCTTGTGGGGCCGACGGGAAACACCCGATCTGAAGCCGATCGTGCTCCAAGTGTATGCCGAACTCCAGGCCTACTGCAACCCTTGCTACTGGAGGGGGGATGCCCCCTCTCCGCCAAGCATGCATAACTCGTTTGTTCACAAGCACTTAGATGCCGCCTTGGATGAGCCACTCCGGCCGAAGCCTCGGCGACGGGATCAGCCCCAACACCGCCGAGTACCCGTCCGTCAGCTCAGCGTTCAGACAGCATAGATCCTGGGCAAACTCGCTCGCCTGCGAGACCGCCCCGGTCTCCAGCATGTCCCACAGGGCCCCAGCCCGCACCCCAACCGCGAACCGCTGGCAGCGCCGACGGAACTCGGCGTCCGGTGGGAACCGGAACCGCCGGGCCTCGGCGATCAGCTCCCGTCCCCGGGCGCCCCATGGCACGAGCACCGGCGTCTGCTCGTCCTCAATCAGCCGATACCGCTCAGCCGCCGTGCGGAAGTTCAGCAGCAGGTGCGGCGGCTCGCGCTGCGGCTGGCCGCTGAAGCACTCCAGGACCGGCAGGCCCCGGTCGCCACTGCTGTCGCGGGCACCCCGGTCCCACCGCTCGCTGTGCTGCCAATAGTGCTCGCTGAAGTACGCCTCGATCGCCGCGGGCGAGAGCGGGTCATCGCCGTGCCGTTGCAGGACGAGCCGAGCATCACGGATGCTCTCGCTGGCGTACACCGGCGGCGGCTCCTTGGTTTCAAAGACCACCACCCGCCCACACGGTAGCTTCCCCTCCCGGTTGCACCGGCCCGCGGCCTGGGCGATCGAGTCGAGCCCCGCCACCGCGCGGTACACCACCGGGAAGTCCACATCGACGCCGGCCTCGATCAGGCTCGTGCTGACCACGCGGCAGGGCAGCCCCCGCCCGAGCCGGCGTCGGATCAGGCGGATAACAAACAGCCGGTGCGCGGCGCACATGTTCGTCGTCAGATGGAAGCACTCCCGTTCGGTGAGCGGGACATCGCTCGGCTCGCCCAACCGATCGCACATTGACTCGAACACCGCTCGCGCCTGGCGTTTGGTGTGGACGATACACAGCACCTGCCGCTGCTCGGCCAGCTCGCCCGCGAGTTCCTCGTCGCCCAGTGACCGCACCGGTTCGACCCTCGTCCGCCGCATCGCGTCAAAGAGGGCAGGGACATCGGGCACGATCTCCCTCGGCTTGGGAAGCCCGATGTGGAACCCCTCGCGCCGCGTCAGCGCCGGCTGGGTCGCGGTGCAGAGCAGCACGGTGCAGCCGTAGGCCCGCACCAGCTCGCGCAACGCCGCGAGCGTCGGGGAGAGCAGGTTAACCGGGATCGCCTGCGCCTCGTCCAGGACAATGACGCTGTTAGCGATGTTGTGCAGCTTCCGGCAGCGGCTCGGCTTGTTGTGGAACAACGACTCGTACAGCTGGACCGTCGTGGTCACGACCAGCGGCGAGTCCCAGTTCTCCGCCGCCAGCCGCGCCCAGCGGTCCTCCTCGTCGAGGGCCTCGAAGGAGGAGTGGTGCTCCAGGACGCCGTGCGGACCGGCGCCACGAAGGGCAGACCGGAACACCCTCGCGTTCTGTTCGATGATGCTGGTGAAGGGGACCGCGTAGATCACCCGCCGCAGATCGTTTGCGGCCGCGTGCCTCAGCGCGAACGCCAGCGAGGCGTAGGTCTTCCCGCCCCCCGTCGGGACGGTCAGGCTGAAGAACCCCGCCGAATCTGCAGCCGCCTCCCGGCACGCGGCCAGCACGCCGGCCCGCCGGCGATTCACATCGCTGTCTGGTGCCCGGTCAGCGAGCGTGTTGAGCGTCCCGTCGAGTGAGGCCGACAGCACGGTGAGCGGCGGCGGGGTCGCCCGGCCGCGATCCTCCCGCTGCCCCGGCGAGAGGAACGACTCTGTCGCGAGGAAGTCCGCATCGACCAGCGCCGAGAAGAGCATCCGCACCCAGAACGCCACCCGGAATCCGCGTTCGCTGTTCATTGGGCATTCGCCGAACTGCGGCGGAGGCGGCAGCGGGCGTTTGGCGATCGCCGCGGGAGGCACGGCTCTGGGCACGGCCTTGGACAGCCGTGCTTGGAGATCCCGCCAGTCCGGCAACCCCCCGTGGTGCCCGGCGATCGGGTAGGCCAGCAGCGCCCCCGTCGGCCCGCCGGCCATGGCGTGCTGAGCGCCGAAAGTCGAGTGATCCACCGAACCGCGCAGCGGCCGCCCACCATCCCCCGCACCGCCCCCGACCGAATCACGCAGATACTGCTGGAACTCGGCGGAGTACTTGCCCAGATCGTGCCACAGCCCCGCGAGTTCTCCCCAACAACCCGCCCCGAACGCCGACGCGTACTCCCGCGCCCCCGGCATCGGGGCCGGCGCTGCACCGCCGGCCACCAGCCGCAGGTGGTCCTCCAGCGGTTCCCAGTCCCCGTGGGAGGCATCGGGTGAACTGTGAGCAAACCACATGTCCTGCTCCGATCCTCCTCACGCGCGTGAATCCACTCCGTTGAGCATACACGATCGCTCTTCTCTCACCGCTCTGGATCCTGGCCCGGTACCGCCGCGCGTTCGGCTGGTCGGGCTCCATCGCACACTGGGATTCCCTCGTCGCGCTCCGAGCGCCGCCTGAATCTGCATCGCCAGCGGTGTCCGTCATATGGCGATCCAGCCTTCCGTACCATATCGCGGATTAGCTGGGCCACAGTAGTGCCTTCCTCCAGGACGAGGCACGCCCCCAACCAGTTCGTGACCAATCTGCGTGAGGCAGAGGTGACGCGTCTTCCCAAGTAGTCGTTGGGCTCTTCCGAGATTCGCTTGTCCTGCGCAAGTCAATCCGGGCTCATGTCGTCGCGCCGGCCAACTGCCGGGCCAATGCGAGTACGCATTCCTTCTGTGATTCCGAGAGCCGCCTCCAGCAGAGCCCAAGCTCTTTCCAGTCAACATCGTGTGCGTCCCCCTGTGCGTCCACCCCCTCCGCCGTACCGTCAGGGCCGCTTTCCGGGGGGTTCGATTCCCCCCGGCTCCATTTTTCGAGGCTTGCGCACCGGGTTGCACCGGGGCGCAAGCCTTTGCTTTTGGCACCCTTGCGCGCGATGCTGAGAACCCGCGTTCACGCGGATTGCTGCGCCGTGCGCCCCGGTGCGGGCGTGTGCTTCGTCACTTTTTGCGTCACTTTTCGGCCCGTCACCCGCGCCACCACCTCGTCGGGGATCGCCAGCGTGTAGTGCCGCAGGCTCACCGACAGCGTGTGGCCGACCCACCGTGCCGCGGTCGTCGGCGCGATGCCGTCGTTGACCCACTCGACCTCGCGCGAGCGACGCAGCGTCTGCCAGGCGTCGTCCCACGGCTCGACCCCCGCGGCCTCGATGATGGCGACGACCTTCCTGCGCCGCCCGCCCGCCGAGCAGATCGTGACGAGATGGGCGTCGTCGTCCTCGCCGCGGTCGGCGTACCGCTCCTCGATCAACTCCATGAGCCTGGGCACGATCGGGACGACGCGCTCGGCGTGGCCGGGGTGCCGCTCGGTCTTGGGGCTCCGCACCCGCATCAGCCCTGACTCCCAATCGATGTCGCGGAAGGTCACCAGGTGGGTCTCGCTGGGCGTCCGCAGGCCCGCCAGCCGGGCCAGGCCCAGGAGCACGCGCCACTCCGCGTCCGGGGCCGCCGCGAGGACGGCCTCGAACTCCTCGGGCGTCACATACCGGGCGTTCCGGGAGGGCGTCACTCCGCCCTTGAGGTGCCCGAAGGGGGATCTGGGCAGGACCTCGCGCTCGACCAGTTCGCGGAACATGGTCTTGGCGTTCCCCACATGGCTCTTGACGGCGGCCTCGCTCAGGCCGCTCTTGGCGAGGGAGGCCCGCCAGCGGGAGGCGTCCTCGGCGGAGATGTGCTGGAGCGCACGGTCCTTGCCGAAGAAGCCCTCGAGCTTGGCGCGGGTCTGCCCCAGCTTCCGGCGGCTCTCGGGCTTGAGGGCGGCGCGGGACTCCATGAAGATCCCCATCCACTCGCCGAGAGTCCGGCACTGCCGGCCCTTGGCCAGCCCGACGGCGGCGAGCTTCTTGTGCAGCCGGTCGTCGATCGTCCCCAGCCACTCGGAGGTCTCTCGGTCGATCGGCTCGCCACGGAGCTGGGCCCCGACGATGGTCTCGACACGGGTGCAGACCGCCTCGGCGTACTTCTTCTCGACCCTGCCGAGGTG
>JADZER010000078.1 GCA_020850415.1 Phycisphaerales bacterium | reverse complement strand
TGTCAAACGTGCCGTCTTTGAGCGCGCAGATTGCGCGGACTGCCTGCTCGTTCTCCGCCCACGAGATGTAGAGGTCGTACGTCGCCGCCTGCTGCAGGGGTCCGGGCCGGATCACAACGGGCTGGGCATAGCGGCAAGTCGCGAGCATGGTGCCGTTGCCCGGGTTCACCGCCACGGCGCCACGGAACTCGGGCCGGTCATTGATCTGGTACCCCGCCAGCGGGGCCGGGCAGTCGATCGTGCCCGCGCCCTGCGCGCGGGCCGTGCCGGACGCGCCTCGATGGCGCTCCTCGGAGTGGAGCGCGCTCAGGGCCAACGCCACGAACGAGGCCGCCGCGGCGAGCGCGAGCGTCCTCCAGTACCGTCCGGCCACCAGATGCCCCCTCACGGCCCGGCGCAGGGCGACGATAACGGCCGTCGAGGTCGCTGTCCACGGCCAAACGTCGCGTGGATGACGAGCGGTGGGGTCTCGAGGTGGGCGACGAGCGGGCGCGCAGGCTCAGTAGCAGGGTGCGACCGTGATCGGGCCGTTGAGGCGGCGTAAGGTGACGCGTTCGCCCCGCTCCCAGTCGACCCGGACGACGGCAGTTTGGAACCCGCTCCGGACGGCGCTCGCCCTCCACTCGGTGAACTCCGCCTCGTCCGGCCCGAGCAGACGGATCGTCCCCAGACCTTCGTTGACGAGGAGAGAGAGGGCGTGTCGACCGCGTCCCACCGCTCCACAGCCCAGAGCTTCCTCGAAGTCGGTGATCCACTCGAGCCCGCAGCGTGGCACTTCGAGGCAGTACGACCGTCCTTGGATCGCGGGGGGTGACTGCGGATGAGTCTCTCTCCCCGGGCCGAGTGCCTCGGGGTACTCGTACTGGCCGTAGGGGTCGGCGTCGCAACGGGGATTCGGAACGCGAGCGCGATGTGGCACGTGCGAGCTACGGCGATCGGGTCATCGCGCGATCGGCTTCCATTCGGAGAGTCAGATGCGTCCGGCCCGAGCAGGCAGCCTCGTAGCGCGACCAGTGCGTTCGTCGCGGTTGCCCGCCACGCCAGCTACGCCGGCTGGAACAGCTCCACGGGGTTGCCTGAGGGGTCGTCCACCAGGACCTGCTTGCCGCCTTGACCGCTGATGACATCGCTTCGAAGGGTCACGCCAGCGGCTTTGAGCTTCGCGACGACGGCCTCGATGTTGGGCACCTCGAGCTGGAAGCGGAGCCACCCGCCTGGCGTCGGTGTGCGGCCGTCCGGCATCGACTGGCCGGCGCCGCCACCACCCCCCGGCTTGTTCAGCAGCAGACGCAAGTCCCCTTGCGAGAGCATGGCGAATCCTGGACCGGGGTGCATGTCGACGGTGAAGTCGAGCCTCTCTGAGTAAAACGCGACTGCTGCATCCACGTCGTCGACGATGTATCGCACAGAGACCGACATGCTGCACCTCCTTGGTGTCCTCGGGATGTCGCGGCTGAGGGGCCGCGGTTTCCGAACTCGTTGCGTCCCCTACTGCGTCTGGTTGACGGGGCCCTCTCCGTAGGCGCCCTGGATCCCGGACCGACGGACTGACCAGGCCGGGATAGGCCCCCCGCCGAGATGCGCAGCAAGGCGATCCAGGTACGCGTGCCAGCCGGCACGACCACCGATTCCCGCTCCTACGCTTCGGCGGTGCGTGAGCCTGAGGATCGTGTCGTTACCCGCGGCCTCCAGCTCGTATCGTACGGTCGAGACGGGGAGGCCCGGCTGGGCCCATTCGTATTCGAGCGCCGCTGGTGGATCCCAGACCAGAACGGTGCCGGAGATCGCCGCCCGCCGCTCGGGCCCGCCCTCAGGCCCAGTCGCGATCGAGACCTGTCCCCCCGCGCGGGGCTCCAGCGTCCCGGGTCCCAGCCAGGCGGCGAACTGCGCCGGGTCGGTCAGCGCTGCCCAGACCGCGTCGGTTGAGGAGCGGAGGCGGCGCTCGAAGCTGATCACAGCGATCTCGCCGGCGACCACGAGCCGTCCGTCAGCATCGGTCACGTCGTATCCCCTAGTCGCCCCGGCCGGTCATGTGAGTCGAGGTGTCGCTCGAGGGCGCGCAAGCGCTCGCCCCAGAACTGCCGGTATGTGTCGAGCCACACGTCGAGTTCCGCGAGGGCGACCGGTCTGAGCGAGTAGACCCGCCGTGCGCCCTCGACCCGCACCTCCACCAGTTGCGATTCTCGGAGTACCCGCAGATGGCGAGAGACGGCCGGCTGCGTCAGTGCGGGGAACGCGGCGACCAGCTCCCCGGCTGACCGTTCGCGCCGCGCGAGCAGATCGAGCACGGCTCGCCTCGTGGGCTCCGCAACCGCATCGAACACGTCCATCCGCCTGTTATAAGTTAGGGATTATATAACTGTCAACGGATATGAGGGCACCGGTCGGGCGAGCGGGCGGGCAACCGACACGCCGTCCCCATTGCCCGCCCCGCGGTGCGCGCCTACCATCGAGGCGACATGCACACCCACCTCGTAGTAGTACCCGGCGGCGGCTAGCCGGCCCTTCCGAGGCCGCTTGCCGCTCCTGCCCCGCTCCGGCGGGGCTTCTTGTTGCATCGAGGGGCCGCGTCTCCTCGGTGCGAGGCAGCACCCCCTCCCCAGCCCTCCCCCTGAAGGGGGAGGGGGCAAAGGAACGACGTATGACCACCAGTCCTGAGACAGCGACTCCCGAGGGCGCGCCGCGCGAGATGGCTACGGCCTATGAGCCGGCGCAGGTCGAGCAGCGCCTGTACCAGTGGTGGGAGGCGAACGGGTTCTTCCAGCCCTCGGGGGCGTCGGCGGACGGGACGCGGGAGCCGTTCACGGTGATCATGCCGCCGCCGAACGTGACGGG
>JADZER010000077.1 GCA_020850415.1 Phycisphaerales bacterium | reverse complement strand
TCTGGGTCAGCCAGGCCCGTCACGGCAGGGGCGTGTTCCTCCCCGAGGAGCAGAAGGACCTGGCGGCGCGGGTGCGTGAGCTTGAGGCCGAGAACCGGCGGCTGAGGATCGAGCGCGACATTCTCAAGAAAGCGACGGCCTTCTTCGCGAGGGAAGGAGACCGCCCATGAACTTCTGGGTCATCCGTGACCCGTGTCGATGCGCGGGCGGCGATCTTCGTGTACATCGAGGTGTTCTACAACCGCCAGAGGATTCACAGCAGTCTCAGCTATCTCAGCCCCGAACAGTTCGAGGCGGGCCGCCGCTGATATACTCACCGTGTCCACCGGAGGTGGGCAAGTTCAGGAACTGGGACCGGTGGGTCAAGGGGAATCCTGGTAAGGTCGGTCGGGTGTCTGACGAGCTCGTGGCGGCGACGAGGAAATTCGAGAAGGATAACGCTCTGGAAGGTCTTGTTGATGCCTTGATCGAGGCCTTGTCTGTGGCGAAGTGATGAAGACAAAGCGCCGAACCGTCTACGAGATGCGATCACGCCGCGACGAGGTTGTCAAGCGAACGCGCGAGAGTGAGAGCGCGTACGCGAGAATCAAGTGCTCGTACTGCTATCATCCTGGAATGCAATGGATCAATCGGCCATGCCCGATTGATGTGGTCATCACATCGGCGCCCGCTGGGTGCGAAGCATCGGTCACATTTCCGAGTCTTATTCGCAACGACTTGTGGGAGGTGCTTGCCGGGTTCCACAGCGACGCGCTCATCGGCTCGTGTCGAGTCGTGGATAGAGCGGGATGCACCCAGGCGACAAGTTATGTGGCTATCTGCGTGCCGCAGGCGAGGGTGATTGATCCATACCGCGGGCCTCATTGCCGACACGAGGTGTGTCCCGGGAGCTGTCAACAGATTAGGCGGAGCATCTGGTCGGCCAAGGGAGCGATTGTCGAGCGTGATCTCGATGATCGGTTGGTCTATCAGGATGCGTACGCGAGCATATTCATCGACGGCGAGCTCGTGAAGTCCCTCAACCTAAAGTCCCGTTTCCCGGATCTAGTTCTCACCAAGTTCCCCATCGTTCCCAAGCCGCTTGACGGCGAGACGCTTCCCGGCGATCCCGGGTGGGACGGCGTGTTCCGGCCAGTCCCGCCCCCAGCATGGCCGCCACAAGAAGGGGACAAATGGTGGGAGTAATGTTGACCTGCGTGAGGATCACTTGACCTGCCCCGGGAAACCTGATCCAGTCCGAGTCAGAGCCTTTTGGGTATTGGTCTTGACCCCATCTCTGGTCCAGGTCGGATGAGAGTCCCGAGTGGCTCCGCCAGAGCCCAGGAGACCCTCGATGAAGCGGACGAGGCACACCCCTGAACAGATCGTGACCAAGCTGCGTGAGGCGGACGCGATGCTGGCGGCGGGGCGGGCGGTGGCCCGGGGTAGGTGACTTGGGCTGGCTGTTGTTCACGAATCCTGGGGGCTCAGGGTCTCCTGCACCATCTCGCGCACGGGTTCGGGGAGGTTGCCGGTGTGGGTGGTGAGCCAGTTGCGGGCGAGGTCGGGTGGGGGGGTGGTTGGGTCGGCGCGGAGGGCGGCGAGGTGTTGCAGGGCTTGGGCGACAACGAGCCAGTTGTCTTCGTTGGGGATCATGCGCCCGAGGCGTTCGGTGTTGAGCGTGGCGAGTTCGGCGGCTCTGGCGTTCTGGCCGCCGCGGAGGAGCCAGTAGACCTGGGAGGTCTCCCACATGGCCATCTCGACGCTGTCGCGCTGGCCCTGGGCGTCGGCGTCGGCGAGGATCTGTTCGACGAGCTTGATGCGGGAGTCCACGAGCTCCCCTTGTGCGCCGGGCATGTCCAGGATGCCGGAGCTCGTGAGCGACTCCAGGGCGCTGAACATCGAGAGCCAGCCGGGGTCTTTGGGGCTCGTCAGGATGAGTTCCGCGGTCCGGCCCAGCTCGGTCGTGAGGGCGCGGACGCTGTCCACGCGCCGCAGTTCGCCATCGAGGACCGCCTGCTTGGCGGCCAGCTCGCCCTTGTGGCGTTCGCGCTCGATCGCGAAGCCGGCTTCCTGGCGGCCCACATCGAGGCGCCAGGCGGCCCAGACGGAGAGCAGCAGCAAGGCGACCACGAGACTGGCCCCCGCGACCAGAGACGGCGACCGCTGGGCGGCGAGGACCAGACGGCGATGGAAGGGCCGGTCGAACGGCAGCACCGGTTCTCGCTCGAGCCAGAGTTGGAGGTCGCTGGCGAGGAGTGCCGCGGAGGAATAGCGGTTGGCGGGGCTCGCGGCGAGGGCCCGCAGCGAGATGTGATAGAGGGTGCGGTCGCGGGTGCTGATGCGTTCGAGTTCGACGGGCGGCAGGGACGCGTCGTGGATCATGCGGCGCTGCACCTCGGCCTGGGAGTCGCCGTTGGGATAGTCGCCGGTGAGGAGCCAGTAAAGCATGCCCCCCAGGGCGTAGACATCCACGCCGTTGTCCGCGCCGCCGGGCCCGCCGCGCAGCTGCTCGGGGGCGGCGAACGCGAGTGAGCCGCCGCGGAGTCCGCCCCGGTCGGAAGAGACGGCCTCCATCAGCCCGAGGTCTGTGATGCACACCTCGCCTGTCGGGCGGATGATGACATTGTCGGGCTTGAGGTCGCGGTGCACGACGCCGGCGTTGTGCGCTGCCTGGATGCCGGCGGCCATATCGCGCACGATCTTGGCGGCGTCCGTCCGGGGGGCTATTCCCTGCTTCTTGAGCCAGGTGCGCAGCGTCACGCCCTCGACAAACTCGTACACCAGGTACGCGCCCTCCTCGGAGAGCCCCCAGTCCAGGAGGGCCGCGATCGCCGGGTGGCGGAGGCGCATGGCGCGCGAGGCCTCGTTGGTCACCCGCTCGGCGATGGCCGGCTCGCGGCTGCGGAGGATCTTGATCGCGACGACGAGCGGACGCCCGTCGGCGGAGAGTTGTCGGTCGTAGGCGCGGTAGACGCTGCCCTCGCTCCCGCTGCCCACGAGCTCCACAAGCTCGTACCGGCGCTTGCCCCCGTTCGAGGCGGGCCCGAACGGGGCGGGGAGGGCGGAGATCCGGGCGGTAGTTGCGTCCTCGTCCGTGGACCGCTCGCGCACGCCGCTGCGGAGCATCATGTGGATATGAACCGGCTCGGCCAGCTCGGGGATCTCGGCGACCAGGCGCTGCTCGATCTCGCCGGGGTTGATACCGCGGGCGAGCATGCCCCGCACGACGGCGTCGATCGCCGTATCCAGGGAGACGGGCCTGCTTCGGAGGAGCGGCACGGCGGTGACGATGTCCAGCAGGGTCAGCCGCCAGACACCCTCGCCGCAGGGCTCGAGGAGGGACTCGATCCGCTCGGCGAGCGCGTCGTCGAGGAGTCTGGGCGCGACGGCGGCGATCTGACCGAGGGCGCTCTGGGGTGTGCGGCTGGCTTCCATGCCATGGCTCGTGTCGTCGATCACTGACTTACCCTCCCGAGCCTTCGAGGCTCGCTCTGATTGTCTCTCGGAGTCGCTGCCAGCGTTTGCGCGCGCCCGCGGGGCTCAGTCCGAGCACTTCTCCCGCGTCGGAGAGGTTGTGCCCGTGCAGCCAGAGTACCAGGAGTTCCCGGTCCACCGACGACTCGATGCGTTCCAGGATCAACGCGAGCTGTTCGGTGAACTCGTGCTCGGCCTGCGGCCCAGAGGACATCAGCCTCTCGGCCATGAACATGGCGAAGTCCGAGCCTTGTGATTGCATCTCGCGGAGCCGGCTGACCACCTGGATCCGGTCGACCAGCGCGTCGTTGCCGATGCGATAGACCAGCGCCCAGAACTGGCGGTGGTTCTCGGCCCGGATGCCGGCGCCCCCGACGCGCTGGCACAGGCGCCGCAGGATCGTCGAGAGCAGGTCCTGGGAGTCCACCAGCCGCTGCATCCCGGGGCCGATCTTGCGGCGGAAGTGGGCGCGGACGACCGGCCCGTACTCGGTCAGGAACTGGGCCACCGCCTGCGAGTCCCCGTTCCGCAGCCGTTCCAGCATGCCGGCCATGGGCTCGTCGTGGTCGCTGGGCGCGGTGATCGGCGCCACCTCGCCGGCAATCGTGGTTCTCTCGGTCTGCACAAAAAAATCTCCAACGCCGCCGTCACACCGGCGGGAAACGGGGGGCCGGTCTCTCAGCCGGACCCGCAATACCGCGGGCCGCGCTTGGAGACCTGCGATGCAAGGCGCGACCAACCAGATTACCCACAATCTGCTGCGGTTGATACCCCTCGCGGCACTGGGATTTTCACTGGCGATGACCACGACCGAGGCGATCGGTGGCCGCGAGGTCGCACCCGGCTCGGCTCACGCCGGGGTTTCGCTGCGGGCGCGCACGCCCCACTGGTTGACCTTCCTGCTTCAGATCAGGGCGATCGAGGACACGCTCAACGCGCAGAACCTCACGCCCCTGCCTAGCGACGCGACGCAGGAGTCCGCCCTCGAGGAGGCGCAGGACCAGCAGGCGAGGTATGCCTCGGACGGGATCGCCCCGAACCTCACCGACGAGCAGCTCCTGCTCGGGCTGGACGCGGTAAGGGACGCACGGGCCACGATCCTCGGCAATCCGAGCGAGTTCACGGACCCGGCGTGGGATGACTACCTGGGCATGCTCGGCGAGCTGAAGGCCGATCTGGAGGTGGCGCTGTCGGCATTCCGGGGGGGTGGGGCGCGCGGTGAAGTCAGAGAGAACGGGGCATGACGGACCAACAGCCCGGACTTCATCTGACCGACGGACCTGGCGCTCCCGAGGGTGGCGGGCCGGAGTCCGCCGTCGTGGAGGTTCAGCGGCGGCTCCGGGACATCCTGCGCCCGATCGGCTGGGCGGCGGCGGCACGCCAGGTGGGGTGCAACGCCGAGAGGCTGCGACGGCAGTGTACTCACCCGGGCGCACAGCCCACCCTGGAGGTGGTGATCCGCATCTGCAGCGCGTTCGATCTCAACGCGAACTGGGTGCTCTTCGGGGTGCCCCCCCAGCACGGCACGGACCTTCGGAGCCAGATCCTCTCGCTGACCGACGGCGCCCCGTCCGGTCAGCTGTTTGCGTTCGTGGGGACACCGCTCGGCCCGACCGGAGCTCTCGCGGGCGGCGGGGCCGCCGACGCGGACGGGTCGGAGCGGCCGGCCGAGGTGCGCGCGATCCAGCTTGTGGTGCTGCCGCAGGCAGCCTCCCAGCGACTGACGCCGCAGGTGTCCTTCAGCGATGATCACGCCGGGACGGTCGAGGCGCCGGGCGTTGGCGGCCCGTGAGGGTCGGCGGGGGAGCGGCGATCGCCGGCGACCTGCGGGGGCTCTGGAGTGTTAGGGACAGCGGCTCGGGGTCACGGCCGAGGTGCTTCGGGGAGAGCGCCCGCCATGGCCCCCTTCTGGCACGCGCGCCGCGCGAATTCCTCGACGAGCGCCGGAACACCCTCGCCGGTCCTTGCCGCGGACCTGAAAATCGGCACGCCCGGTCGTGCCGTGCGGCAGTTGCGCACCGCGAGTTCGACATCGAACCCCACCGCCCCGGCGAGGTCCATCTTGCTCAGCACCACCCAGTCGCAGGTGTTGATCAGCGTCGGGTACTTGAGGGGCTTGTCCTCGCCCTCGGTGGAGGAGAAGAGCAGCACGCGGAGGTCTTCTCCGAGGTCGAAGCTCTGGGGGCAGACCAGGTTGCCGACATTCTCGATGAACAGCACATCCGTCTTCTGGAGATCGAACCCGGCGATCGCGTGCTCGACCATGTCGGCCTCGAGGTGGCACATGCCGCCGGTCAGGATCTGGCGCGCCGGGCAGCCGCTGGCCGCGAGGCGCGTCGCGTCGTTCTCGGTGGCGAGGTCGCCCACGACCGCCGCCACGGCGAGCCCCCGCGTGCGGAGTGTGCCCATGACCCGTGTGAGCAGTTCGGTCTTGCCGGCGCCGGGGCCGGAGACGACATTGACGACGAACACGCCGGCGTCGGCGAACCGGTCGCGCAGCGCGCGGGCGATCTCGTCGTTCTTCTTCAGGATCTTCGTGCGGACCTCAAGAATGCGGGGCGTCATGGGCGGGCTCCGGGCGGGGGAGGGGAACGGACGGGTCGTCGAGGTCGAGAGAAAGCAGGTCAAGCTCTCTGCCGGCGACGACGGCGGTGGTGGCACCGGGGCAGCGGGGGCAGCCGAAGGTGGGGGGGTGGCCGACCTCGGACTCCGCGCCGCAGCTTTCGCAGCGAACCCTGCCCGCGACGCGCTCGATGATCAGGCCGGCGCCCTCGCACCGGGTGTCGGCGACCGCCATGTCCCAGGCGAACTCCAGAGCGTCGACGACGACGCCGGAGAGTTCTCCCACGCGGACGCGCACGCTCCGCACGCGGCCCGTCTCGGAGGCGGATTCCACGGCCTCGGTGGCGAGTGCAACCAGTTGCGTGGCGATCGAGAGCTCGTGCATGGTGCGGTCCTGCGGCCGCTGGGTTGGCGCGGCGGGAACGAGGGAGCAGACGCGCGGACGGCTGGCGGGCTTACCCCAGTACTGTAGAGCCGCCGGGCGGCTGTATCGCGGCGGTATCGCGGTGTCTCGGCGCATCTGGGTGCATCCTGATGCGTCGGCTGGATCGGTCGTATGATCCCCCGGGGCCGGGGAGATCGCCCGGTTCAAACGGAGCGCCGTCATGTGCCTCGCGATCCCTGGCCGCATCGAATCTGCCGACCCAGTGGCCCGGCTCGCCGTGGCCGATGTGCTGGGCGTCCGCCGGGTGGTGAGCATCGACCTGCTCGTGGACGACCCGCCGGTGGCGGGGGACTGGGTGCTGATCCATGTCGGGTTTGTCCTGAACAAGATGAGCGAGGAGGACGCCGCGGAGCAGCTGCGCGTGCTCGAGATCCTGGGTGAGTCGGACGATCCGGCGTCCGGGGACGATGGGCTTGGCTCGGGTGTGCCGAGAGAGGGTGCGCCGTGAGTTCGCTCCGAGGGGGCGCGGCGGAGAACCCGGAGGTGGTGGCCCGATGAAGTATGTCGACGAGTACCGCGACGCCGAGCGAGTTCGGCGGCTGGGCGAGGAGATCGCGAGACTCGCCGATCGGCCGCGCCCGTACCGCATCATGGAGATCTGCGGCGGGCACACCCACTCGATCTTCCGCTTCGGCCTGCACCAGCTGCTGCCCGCGAACATCGAGTTGATCCACGGCCCGGGTTGCCCCGTGTGCGTGCTGCCGCCGGGGCGTGTCGATCTGGGTCTCGCGCTCGCCGAGCGTGATGGGATGATCTTCACCGCGTTCGGCGACATGATGCGCGTGCCGGGCTCCGGTGGCAGCCCGCTGGACGCCCAGGCCCGCGGCGCCGATGTCCGCATGGTCTATAGCCCGTTGGACGCGTTGCGGATCGCGAGGGAGAACCCCGACAGGACGGTGCTGTTCTTCGCCATCGGGTTCGAGACCACAGCGCCGTCGACGGCGGTGACGATTCTCCGGGCCAGGGAGGAGGGATTGCGGAACTTCCGCGTGATGAGCAACCACATCCTGGTGAACCCGGCGATCCGGGCGCTGCTCGAGTCCGACGAGCTGCGGCTCGACGCGTTCATCGGGCCGGGGCATGTATCGACGGTCATCGGGTGCGAGCCGTACGGGTTTATCGCCGGGGAGTTCGGCCGCCCCGTGGTGGTGTCGGGGTTTGAGCCGGTGGACATCATGCAGTCGATCGCGATGATCGTGCGCCAGCTGAACGCGGGCGAGGCGCGCGTGGAGAACCAGTACGGTCGCGCGGTCGCGTGGGGCGGCAACCGGGCGGCCAGGGCGGCGATGGACCTGGTCTTCACCCCCCGCGCCTCGTTCGAGTGGCGGGGCATGGGCGAGATCGCGGGCTCCGGGCTGGCGATCCGTGAGGAGTTCGCGCTCTTCGACGCCGAGCAGCGGTCGGACGGCGCGGGACCGGCGGCGAGCGAGCCCGCCGGGGCCCCGTGCGGGGAGGTGCTCAGGGGCGTGCGCAAGCCCTGCGATTGCCAGCACTTCGGCAAGGCCTGCACGCCGGAGCACCCCGTCGGGGCGCTCATGGTGTCGAGCGAGGGGGCGTGCGCCGCGCAGTATCGGTACGCCGATGTGACCATCCGAGCGAGCCGATAGATGCCGCCAATCACCTTCGAGGACGAGCGGATCGCAATGCACCACGGCGCCGGCGGGCGGGCCGCACGACGCCTGGTCGAGGGTCTGATCGTGCCGGCGTTCAGCAACGGCGCCCTCAATGAACTGGGCGACGCGGCGGTGATCGATGCCGGCGGGGTTCGGCTCGCGTTCACCACGGACACCTTCGTCGTGCGGCCGCTGGTCTTCCCCGGAGGGTGCATCGGCTCGCTCGCGGTGCACGGCACGCTGAACGACCTGGCCGTCTCGGGGGCCGACCCCCTGGGCATCACGGTGGCCTTCGTGCTGGAGGCGGGGCTTGCGACCGCCGTGCTCCGCGGGCAGGTGGTGGCGATGGCGGACGCGGCAGCCAAAGCCGGCGTGCCCATCGTCGCGGGCGACACCAAGGTCGTCGAGCACGGCGCAGCGGACGGTCTGTACATCAACACCTCGGGGATCGGCATCGTCCGCGACGACGCGGAGCTCTCGCCGACGCGGGTCCGGCCGGGAGATCAGGTTCTCCTCAGCGGCCCGATCGGGGATCACGGCATCACGATCATGCTCGCCCGCGGCGAGGTTGACCTGGCGGCCGAGCTGGCGAGCGACTCGCGGAGCGTGCTGGCGCTCACCAGAGCGCTGCTCGACGAGCTGGGGCCTGGTGTGCGTTGGATGCGCGACGCGACGCGCGGCGGCGTGGCGACGGTGCTGAACGAATTGGTCGCGGGGCGTGAGATCGGGGTTCTGGTCGAGGAGCCGCGCGTCCCGGTGAGAGACCAGGTCCGCGGCGCGTGCGAGCTGCTCGGGCTCGACCCCCTGCATGTTGCCAACGAGGGGCAGTTCGTGGCCGTCGTGGAGGCGGGCGCCGGCGAGCGGGCGCTGGCGGCGCTTGCCCGCGTGCGCGGCGGGGAGGGAGCGGCGATCATCGGCGCGGTGGTGGGCGAGCACGCCGGGCGCGTCGTCGGCCGGACCTCCTTCGGCGCCCGGCGCGTGATCGATGTCCTGGTCGGCGACCCACTGCCGCGGATCTGCTGATGGCCCAGCGCGAGGCACGCCGAGTTCTGGTGCGAGGCACGGTCCAGGGGGTCGGGTTCCGCCCGTTCGTCTATCGGGTCGCGCGCGAGCTCGGGCTGACGGGGTGGGTCCGAAACGACGCGGGGGGCGTGGTCATCCATGCCGAGGGTGAGCCGGGCGCGCTGGACTCGCTGGAGCGGGCGATAGGCTTGCGGCGCCCGCCCGCGGCGGACATCGCGGAGGTCAGGGTCGAGGCCGCGGAGATGGGCCCGCACGAGAGCTTCGAGATCGTCGCCAGCGATGCGGGCGGCACGCCGACGGCCCGCATCAGCCCGGACCTGGCGGTCTGCGAGGACTGCGTCCGGGAGCTGCGCGACATGTCGGACCGGCGCGGAGCGTACCCCTACATCAACTGCACGAACTGCGGCCCGCGGTATTCGATCATCCGCGCCCTGCCGTACGATCGCGCCCGCACGACGATGGCCGCGTGGCCGCTGTGCCCCGAATGCCGCGCGGAGTACGAGCACCCCGCCGACCGCCGGTACCACGCGCAGCCGGTCGCCTGCCCCCGCTGCGGCCCGGCGTACAGGCTGGTGGTGGATGGGGAGGTGCGATCGAGCGGCGTGGGGTCGCTGCCTCTCGCCGCGGCGATGCTCTCCGAGGGGGCCATTCTCGCCATCAAGGGCGTGGGTGGCTACCACCTCGCGTGCGACGCCACCGACGCCGGAGCGCTGCTCCGCCTCCGCGAGCGCAAGTTCCGCAAGGAGAAGCCGTTCGCGGTGATGACCGCGTCGCTCGCATCGGCCCACGGGCTCGCGACGCTCGGGCCGGTGCAGGTGGACCTGCTGACGGGTCCGGCCCGGCCGATCGTGCTCGCGCCGGCTCGGAGCGTCCTGCCGCTGGTCGCGCCGGACACCGACGAGATCGGGCTGATGCTCCCGTACGCGCCGCTCCATCACCTGCTCTTCGACGCCGGGGCCCCGGACCCGCTGGTGCTGACCAGCGCGAACCGGTCGAGCGAGCCGATCGCGTTCGAGGACGGCGATGCGATGGAGCGGCTCGCGGGCATCGCCGACGCCTTCCTGGTCGGGGAACGGCCGATCCAACGGCGCGTGGACGACGCCGTGGTGGGGGTGCGCCGGGGCAGACCGTTCATGATCCGGCGTGGGCGGGGGTACGCCCCGGCGAGCGTCGCGACGCTGCGCGCCGACCGGCCGATCCTCGGGGTCGGGGCCGATCTCAAGAACGCGGTCGCGCTGGCGGTCGGGGGCGAGGTGTTCGTCAGCCAGCACATCGGCGATCTGGGCGACCTCGACACGGACCGTGCGTTCTGCGAGACGATCGACGACCTGCTCGGGATGTACGAGGTCGACCGGGCCCGGCTGGTCGTTGCCCACGACATGCACCCCGAGTATGTGTCGACGGTCATCGCGTCGGGGTTGGGCGCGGGGCGCCTGGTCGCCGTGCAGCACCACGAGGCCCACATCGCGGCGGTGCTGCTCGAGCACGACCGGCTCGCAGAGCGGGTGGTCGGCCTAGCCCTCGACGGCACCGGCTACGGGCACGACGGCACCATCTGGGGCGGAGAGGTCCTCGTGGGCTCGGTGTCGGAGGGGTTCCGGCGCGTCGGATCGCTGCCGCCCGTCGAGATGCCGGGCGGTGATGGGGCGGCGAGGTTCCCCGTCCAGGCGGCGGCGGCGTTTCTGCCGCGCGTCGATGCGCTCGCGCTCGAGGCCGAGCCGTTCGGATTCCCCCCGAGGTTCCGGCAGGCACAGGCGATTCTCGCTGGCGGGGTGCGATCGATGCGCTCGACATCCGCCGGTCGGCTCTTTGACGCGGCCGCGGCGGTGTGCGGGTTCGTCCGCGAGGTGACCTTCGAGGGGCAGGCGGCGGTGTGGCTGGAGCACCTCGCGGGGGGCGGGAAGGCCGAGCGCGCCGGGATCGGCCAGACCGACGCGCCGGAGGGCTGGGTGCCGGCCCTCGTCGAGGCGCGCCGCCGGGGGGCCGATCCCGCGGACCTCGCGGCGTGGTTCCATGGCGCGCTGGCCCGCTGGCTCGTCCGTGCCGCGGCCGGGGCGGCAGCGGGGGCCGGTTGTTCGACCGTGGTCGTCTCGGGCGGCGTGTGGCAGAACCGCCGGCTGCTCGACCGGACCGCCGAGCTGCTGCCCGCCGAGTACAGGTTGCTGTGGGGCGAGCTGACACCGAGCAACGACGGCGGCATCTGCGCCGGGCAGGTCGCGATGGCGTCCTGCCGGCTCAGGCAAACGCCCTGATCTGGGGCCGCATCGGGCGCGAGCTATACGGGCGCGGGCTCGGCAGCCGAACGGTTCCACGCGCCCACGGTCGATCGGACCGTCACGGCCTTGCCGGTGTCCCCGGATTCCACCACGGCGTGCATGGTCTCGAGCACATGCAGGGCCAGCTCGCCGCTCGCGGACCGGCGGTCGCCGCGTGCGATCGCGCCGGCGAGCTCCCGGACGCCCAGCCCGCGAGCGTTCTCCGCGTGGCCCGGGTCGAGCGGCTGCTCCTCGGCGCCCGGGGCGTCGCGCCGACGGAGCTTCACCGGCCCGCCGAAGCCGTTGGGGTCGGGGGCGGTGATCGTGCCCTCCGAGCCGAACAGCTCGATGGGGGGCATCGAGTGCGTCCACACATCGAAGCTCATGACGAGCGTCGCCACCGGCCCGGCGTCGAACTCAAGCGTCGCGCTCACATGGGTCGGCGTCTCAACGCGCACGCGCTGCCCCCGGCGCGGCTCGCTGAGGATCTCACGCTCGGCCAGCGTCACGCGGTTGAGCGCCGAGACCCTGCGGATCGGGCCAAAGAGCGAGACCAGCGCCGAGAGGTAGTAGGGGCCCATGTCAAAGAGCGGGCCCGCGCCGCGCCGGTAGAAGAACGCCGGGTCGGGGTGCCACAGCTCGGGGCCCTTGCACATCATGAACCCCACCGCGCCGACCGGGCTGCCGATCGCGCCCCCGCCGAGCAGACGGCGGCAGGTCGCGTAGCCGGCGCCGAGGATTGTGTCCGGCGCGCAGCCCACGAGCACGCCGCGGCGCTCGGCGAGGTCCAGCAGCTTCCGAGCATCGGCGATCTCGATGGCGAGCGGCTTCTCGTTATAGAGGTGCTTACCCGCCCCGACGGCGGCGAGGCCGATCTCCGCATGCGCGCCGGGCGGGGTGAGATTGAGGATCAGGTCGATCTCGGGGTCGGCGAGGATCTCGCCGAGCGGGCCGGCCTTGGGGATGCCGTGCTGGGCCGCCTTGGACCGCGCGCGATCGAGATCCAGGTCGGCGCAGGCGGCGACGATGTAGCCGCCGACCTTCGGGGCGTTGGTGATGTAGATGTCGCTGATGTTGCCGCAGCCGACGAGGCCGACGCGGAGGGGCTGGGGGGTCATGCGGTCTCCGTGGGACTCTCGCACCGGAGCGCGGCGCGGACGAAGTCGATGGACTGTGCGCACGCCTCGAGGGGCGGCTGGTCGGGCGACTCGTCCTGCTCCAGAATGATCGCCTCCGGGCCCAGCTCGTCGAGGAAGGGCAGCAGGTCGGCGTAGCCCACGCCCCCCGCGCCGACGGGGCAGAAGGACCGCTGGCCGCGCCGGGCGAACTCCTTGACATGGACGAGCGGGCAGCGCGTGGCGTGGTGCTCGAGGAACGCGCGGGGGTCCTCCCCGGCGTACCACAGCCAGCCGAGGTCGGGCTCGAGGAACAGGCTCGTCTCGGCGAGGACCAGATCGAGGATGCGTCCCCCGTCCGGCCAGCGGTCCATCTCGAACTCGTGGTTGTGATAGCCCAGGGCGAGGCCCTCCCCGTGGAGCAGGGCCGCGGCCCGGGCGAGCGTCCGCAGCATGCCGGTGATCTCGGCCCTGGTCCGAAGCGCGGTCCAGGGCATCACGATGCGGGTGTACCCGAACAGGTGCGCGAGGGCGATCTGGTGCTCCAGGTTGCGGTCGAGGTCCTCGACGCCGGCGTGCGCCGAGCACGCGACCAGGCCCGCCCGATCGAGCCAGTCGCGGACCCGCTCGGGCTCGTGGCCGTGGAGCCCGGCGAGCTCAACCGCGTCGAACCCCATGCCCGCGACCGCCTGCAGCGTCGCGCGGAAATCCCGGGCGCAGTCGTCGCGGACCGTGTAGAGCTGGAGGGCGAGCGGGGTGTTCATCACGGGTCCTCTGTCGTTAGCGGGCGTACGCGTACAGGTTCAGGTACGAGAGCACATCGATGGTGTTGACCAGCCCGTCCCCGTTCAGGTCGGCGGACGGGTCGCCCGAGGCGAACAGCGTGAGGTAGACCAGCACATCGATGGTGTTGACCGCCCCGTCGCGGTTCAGGTCGGCGGGGTCGGCGCCGAGCAGGGCCGCCAGCGCGCCGTAGTCGGCGTCTGTGACCGCCCTGTCGCGGTTGATGTCGGCGTAGGCGTCGAAGTCGGGGTCGGCCTCGACCGCGCCGAGCCTGGCGTGGAGCATCGCGCCGTCCGCCGTGGTGAACGCCCCGTCGTGGTCGAGATCGCCGGGGTCGGTCGCGGGGGTCGCGATGATCCGCAGCCTGGCCCCGATCCGCGTGCCCGCGGGCACGACCGCCGGCGCGTCGACCCACTCCAGCCACACCGAGAGCGAGTCGTCGTTGTGGTCGGTCGAGGCCGCCAGGTACCCCTGCACGCCGAACTGCCCGACCGGGACCGACACCGACTCGATCACGATCTCGATGCTCGGGCTCCCGGGGTTCCAGACCGACCGGTTGTCCTTGAGCAGCGCGAAGGCCCCGCCGACCGCGACGGGGCGCGGGGAGGGGAACAGGTAGCGGGGCCTGGGGCTGTCGCGGAGCTCGAGCGTCCGGCGCCGGCCCTGCGGGTCGACGACCTCGATGAAGCGGGCGTCGTACTCGAGCGTCTGGAGGCTGGAGAGCATGCTGCTGAACATGACCAGCCGGAACGCGTCGAACCCGCGTCCGGTGCTGTCGCCGGGGAGCGGGATGTCCCCGGCCGCCTCCCACTCGTACTCAACGACCGTCTCGGTGCGCCCGATGACCGGGTCGGGCCAGCGCCGCTGACAGGTCAGGCCCGCCCGGTCGGCGTAGAGGCCGTGCGCGGTGACGGCGATGCGGTCCTCGCCGTTCGGCTGGCCGATCGTGATCTCGGCCGACAGCATGTCGGGGATGAGATCGAGCGGGCGCCCGGTCTCGCGGAACGAGGGCCCGGTGACGACCGAGGTGCCGATCGCGGAGGTCGTGCCGTCGGCCCGCTGCACGAGGGGGCGGATGAACCCGTTGGCGATGATGTCGGCCGCGGTGAGCGGGTAGGACCCCGTGCCGGGGACGCGGTCGTAGAAATCGAGGATCGTGTAGGAATCAGGCCCGCCGGTGTCGGGGTCGTCGACCCGGACGCCGTGGAGAAAGAGCGGGATCGCCGGCTCAAGCACGCCGCCGTCCGGGATCGCGACCAGCGCGACCTCGCCGTCGTCGTAGCACTTGTAGTCCTGTGCGCCCGCCGAAGCGGCAACCGCCGCCATCGTGACGACGGCGGCGGTTGTGGGCGTTCGCTTGGTCATGGTCCGACCCGACTCGTCATGGGCACGGCTGCGCCCAGATATTCAAGTATACCAGGAAGTCCTGGGTGTTGACGATGCCGTCGCCGTTGAAGTCGGCCCGCGGGTCCTGGGCGACCCAGAGGTTCAGATAGGCGATGAAGTCCTGCGTGTTGATGAGATCATCGCAGTTCATGTCGGCGATGCACTGGGTGAAGTGCAGGTCGTCCCAGAAAATCGTGCCGGTGGAGCCCGAAGCGCCGAAGCGGATGGGAAGGATGCTGACCGCGATGGGGAAGGGAGGCCAGTCGGGCGGCAGCTGGTCGCACCCGACGGTGAAGCCGAACTCGACCCACTCCCCGTTCGTGTCGCCCTCGATGGAAAGGTCCTCGACGCCGAGGTACACCGAGGAGTTCTCACGCCGGAACTCGAGCTTGAGGCCGGAGACGGCCCCGTCCAGCGGCTGGCCGGCGGGGATCGCGTAGTACCCGGTGATCTTGCACGGCCCCCCGCGCCAGGTGTACTTGGGGTCGTAGTACTCCAGCTCGTCGGGGTTCCAGACATTGGTGGTCGCGCCGACGAAGTCCGCGCCCGACGCCAGCTCGAGCGAGTGCGTCCCGCTGCGGATCAGGATCTCGCCCAGCCCGTCCCCGTCCTCGCGGAAGCGGGCGGAGTTGAAAAGGCCCCACCCGGCCGGCTCGCCGGTGAACCCGTCGATGGTCTCGAAATCGCCGTTGAACAGCAGGTTCTGCTGCGCGGACGCGGTGGCGGCGGCGAGCGCCAGAACGGTCAGGATGCTGCGGGTCATGTGATCTCTCCTGCGGATTGCGATAGTGGCCAAAACCCGTTACGAAAGCGTTTACATTGCCATTCAATCGAACTCCGGCCGCCCTGTCAAGAGCCCGCCGCCCGATTCGTCCCGATTCTCGCGCGCTCGGCTCATTCCTTCAAGCCCTGCGTCGCGATCCCCTCGACGAAGGTGCGCTGGGCGAATACGAACAGAATGAGTACAGGGGCGAGGACCAGCGTGCTCGCCGCCATCAGCAGGTTCCAGGGGACATTCCCCGCCTGCGACTGGTATAACGCCAGCCCCAGCGCCAGCGTGAAGTGCTCCTGCTTCTGCAGGAAGATCAGCGGCCCCAGGAAGTCGTTCCACACCGCGATGAAGTGGAACAGCGCCACCACCGCCAGCGCCGGGCGCGAGAGCGGCAGGATGATCCGCGTGAACACCCCCCAGTGCGAGCACCCGTCGATATACGCCGCCTCGTCCAGCTCGCGGGGGATCGTCAGGTAGAACTGGCGCAGCAGGAACACATTGAACGCCCCCGCGAACCACGCCGGCACCCAGAGCGGGCGCAGCGTGCCGATCCACCCGAACTCCTTGAAGAGCACATACATCGGTCCCATAAGCACCGGGAAGGGGATCATCATCGTCGCCAGCACCAGCGCGAACACCGCCCCCCGGCCCCGCCACCGCACCCGGGCGAACCCGTACGCCACGATCGCGCTGGAGATCACCATGCCCGACACGCTGAGGATCGCCACCACCAGCGAGTTGCGCAGGAACAGCGGGAAGTCCACCACCGGGTCGGTCCACACCCCGCGCGGGTCGCCCACGCCGTCGGGCCCCACGCGCCCGATGTAGTTCTCCGCCGCGTAGCGGGGGACCGAGCCCAGCGGCTCGGGCAGCAGCGTCGGCGGGTCGGCGAGCACCTGCTCGACCGGCTTGAGGGAGGTCGAGAACATCCAGAGCAGGGGCAGCGCGTAGAGCACGCCCACGAGCGCCACCAGCGTGTTCAGGAAGAGCCGTCGGGTTGGGCCGCCGCGTCGCCGGATGGTCAGGCCCCCCTGTAGTAGACGAACCGCTTGCTCATCACCATCGTCAGGCCCGTCAGCGCCAGCACGATGACCAGCTGCACCCACGCCATCGCGCTGGCGTACCCCATCTTGCCGTAGGGGAAGGCGTTGTCGTAGAGGTACATCGTGTAGAAGTAGCCCGACCGGTCGGGCCCGCCCGCCGACCCCAGCATCACATACGGCGCCGCGAACACCTGCCACGCCCCGATCACGCCGATGATCACATTGAACAGCACCACCGGCGAGATCATCGGCAGCGTGACATTCCGGAACCGCCCCAACGCCGAGACCCCGTCGATCGCCGCGGCCTCGTACAGCGACCTGGGCACATCGCCCAGCGCCGCCAGGTAGATCACCACCGCGTTGCCGATACCCCACAGGCTCATCAGGATCAGCGACGGCATCACCCACCGGGGCGAGCCGAGCCAGTTGGGCCCCCGCAGGTCGGTCCCCAGCGCGCCGTTGACCGCCCCGAGCACCGGGTCCAGCGACGAGTTGAGCAGGCCCAGCTCGCCGTTGAAGATCCACATCCACACCATCGCCGCCGCCACCAGCGGCATGAGCGACGGCAGAAACACCACCGCACGCCAGAACGCTCGCCACCTGATGTTCGTGTTGAGCAGGCAGGCGATCGCGATCGCGATGACCGTCGACAGCGGCACCACCACCAGCGTGTACACCGCCGTGTTCCGCAGCACCTTCCAGAACACCGGGTCGTGCAGCAGGCGCGTGTAGTTCTCCGCCCCGGCCCACAGCGGCGGCTCGAGCACCGAGTAGTCGCTCAGGCTGTAGTAGAGCGACATCAGCACCGGCGCGAGCATGAACACGAGGAACCCGACCAGCCACGGGCTGATGAACAGCAGCCCGACCGCGCCCGGGGGCAGCCGGCGCCGGGGGGCGAAGGCTCTGGGGGGCGCCCCGCTCACTGCGAACCCTCCAGCCTCGGCGCCCGCTCAAGCAGCGCCCGGCCCCCGTACCGCCGCGCCGACTGCTCGGCCGCGAGATCGATGATGCCCTGCGCCCGCGTCTGGATCGCCGCGAGGGCCTCGGCCGCCGTCGTCCGTAGGTCCCACATCGCCCCCATCTTCGTCACAAACTCCGACTCGTACTGAGGCCAGACCCGCGTCCGGGGCTTGCTGAACGCCCGCGGGCTGTTCACCAGCCGGTTGTGCATCGCGATCGACCGGTTCGGGTGCGACGCCGCGAACCCCGCCGAAACCTCCGCCAAGGGCGACGGCTTCGCGTGCTGCGTCGCCAGAGACTCCAGCGACCCCCGCCGCTGCACGAACGCGATGAACTCGAACGCCTCCCGCGGGTGCTTGCAGCCCCGCGGCACGCACAGCGTGTCCGACTCCAGCAGCGCGATCGGACGCTCGGGGTCGTAGATCCCCGCCTCCACCGGGAAGGGCGCCGCCGCGTAGTCAAAGCCCGGCTTGAAGGTCCCCACGACATTCGCCAAGAAAGGCCCGTGCAGGCACATCGCCACCTTGCCCGACAGCAGCGGCTGCTGCACCGAGTTGTACCCGCCGAACCCCGACTGGAACGCCAGCATCCGCGACGGCCCGATCCGCTCGGGGTAGGTCTGAAGCCACTCGTACGCCCGCACATTCTCCGGCGCCGCGGCCGAGGATGCCCCGGCCCCGTCCAGCAGCGACCCGCCGAAGAAGTACCCCCAGATCCAGTCCCACCACCCCGGCTCGCGGTGCACGAACCCCGCACGCCGGAGCGTGCCGTGCTCGTCGAGCGTCGTCAGACGCTCGGCCGCCAGATCGAACTCCTCGATCGTCCGCGGCGGGCTGTCGGGGTCGAGCCCGACCTCGCGGACCGCCTCCCGGGTGTAGTAGAGCGCCATCGAGCTGCAGGTGCTCACCGCGCCCCACGCCGCCCCCTTGTACCGCACCAGGTCCCAGATCGGCGGCGCAAACCGCTCGCGCTCGAACACCCACCCCGCCTCGCCGTAGCGATCCCGGAATACCGGCGCCAGCTCGCCCCGGTACGCCGCGTCGAGCGCGTCCAGCGGCAGCAGGGCCCCCGCCTCGGCGAACGCCGGGAACGCGAAGTCCCAAAGCCCGAGGATGTCCGGCGGGTCGCCCCCGGAGATCGCGACCATCGCCTTCTGCTCGATCGCGCTCAGCGAGAAGTACCGCACCCAGACGCGGTCCTGCGACCCGTTGAACTCGTCCACCACCCGGCGCATCGCCAGGCCCTCCTGCCCCGTCCACTTCTCCCAGTAGTCGAGTACCACCCGCCCGGGCGGCGTGTCCTTGATCCCCCGAGGCCCGAGCACGGCGTAGGCCAGCGCCGACGCCCCCAGCACCCCCAGCGCCGAGCGACGCGTCAGCCGGCCGGCGCGAACCATGGGCGACTCAGAAGGTGCGGCGTCAGACTGGCTGTCGGTTCGGCCCACTCGGCAGCCCCCGCGTTCCCAGCACCACCGCGGCGTCGCTCCGCCGCACAGGTGATGCTATTCCTTGTCCTTGCGGGGCTTCCGGCCCGACGCTTCGGCGACCGCCTGCCGGTCGGCGTTGATGCGGTCGATCGTCGCCTCCCACTCGTTCTTGGGGAAGAGCGTCGGGCGGCCCGTGTTGGGATTGGTCAGCCCCAGCGTCGGGTCGATCGGCGCGGGCCGCTGCCAGAGCTGCTGCTCCATCCGGCCCCGTGGCATGATGAACTCCTCACCGGTCTCACGACAGATGAGTGTGACATCCTGGGTCAGCCGGTCGAAGCTGTATGGGTTCTGTGGTCCCGCGAACCGTCGGAACGCGAGCACCGCGAGAACCACCAGGCAGGCCGCCAGAGCGATCCGCAAAACGGTCCGTTCGCCGAAGAGTACTTTGACCTTCTCCATGAGATTGCTCACTCGATACCGGCGCTTGGGCGGGTCAGTTGTTCGGGTAGTAGTGGCCCCAATTGTAGAAGGGCCCCGGTGCACCGAACTTGTCGATCGCTTCGAAAGTGATGTACTCTGGCAGCGCGAGCGATTCGATGCGCAAGTCCCCGAACAGGAAGTTGTTCTTCCCCAGCGCGCCCTCGTCGAAATGGAGATTGGAGTTGTCCGGACGGCCATTGTGCCGGGGGAATTCGTCGAGAGCGTCGGTGGCGAGCACGACCTCTTCCCAGTGTTTGACCTGCCGGATCGGCCTGCCGGACACGCCGGACTGTGACCCCGGCGTGTACCGAGAGTCGTTCATCCAGTACTCGGTGTACTCCTCGAACCCGTCCTCGTCGTAGTCATAGACATAGTACCGGGCGCCCCGCTGCAGGTACGCCCTGCTGGCCGGGTCCCTGACGCTCGAAATACCCCGCGCCGCCGGGCAGGTGAATGCCTCGCTCTCGGCGTTGGACAGGAAATCATCGAGTGTCCGGACACCCTCCCAGTAGTCATGTGCTTGCGGAACACGAGGATAGAAATCAATGAAGACCGGGTCGCGCTGCGCGTCCAGGTACATCTGCATCGCGGTCCCCACCTGCCGCAGATTGCTCTTGCAGATCACATCCCTCGCCGCGTCCCGGGCCTTGCCCAGGCTCGGCAGCAGGATGCTGATGAGTAGCGCGATGATCGCGATCACCACGAGCAGCTCGATCAAGGTGAACGCCCCATGTCCCCTGCGGTTGCGTCTCATGCGGTGGCCCTCCCGGTAGCGGTCCCCGCGGTCGGCATCTCGACCGGCCGCTCCCACGATACGGTGATATCCAAACCCCCGGCCTCCCTCAGGTCCTCCGGCCGGACCACGCCGTCGCGCAGCACCCGGCCGCCGAGCACGACGGTGGGGGGGATAGCCGGTTCGAACTTGCTCGCGTCGAAGCGGACGACGACCTCCCGCCCGCGCCACGCCCGCCTCGCCTCGACATGCCCCATGCCCTTCGCCGGGCACGGGTCGATCCGCAGGCCCTCCCAGGTCGGGCGGATGCCCAGCACCCACTCCAGGCTGATCCGGTGCAGCCACGCCGCCGACCCCGTGTACCAGGTCCACCCCGCACGCCCCGGTACCGGGGCCAGCGGGCCGTCGGAGTTGCCGGGCAGGACATACGGCTCGGCCGCGTAGACATCCGCGTCCCGCGACCAGCGGAGGATCGGTGAGAGGGATCGCCACACGGCCGCGACGGTCTCGGGCTCGCGCCGCTTGCACGCCGCCGCGAGCGCCCAGGTCGCCGCGTGCGTGTACACCCCGCCGTTCTCGCGCGAGCCGGGCGGATATCGGGTGATGTAGCCCACCGACGGGTCGGGGGTCACGAACGCCGGGGCGAGCAGCAGCGGGCCGTAGGGTGTGAGCAGCCGGTCCTTCGTGCTCTGCCAGGCGGTGTCGAGGCGATCCTCGTCCGCAGCGTCGGCCATGATCGCCCAGACCTGCGGGTTCAGGAAGATCGCGCCCTCCGCGCACCCGGCCGAGCCCAGCCATCGCCCGTCGTCGCGCGTCGCGCGCCGGAACCACCGGCCGTCCCATGCGTGGGTATTGACCGTCTCGGTCATCGCTTCGCGGCGTTGCTTCAGCGTCAGCGCCCCGTGCGGGTCCCCGACGCGGAGCAGGATCTCCTGCCAGTCCCGCAGGATGTCGATCAGGAAGAACGCCAGCCAGACCGACTCGCCCCGACCCTCGATCCCGACCGTCGAGAGCCCGTCGTTCCAGTCGCACGAGCCGATCAGCGGCAGGCCCCGCTCGCTCCGCAGCGTGTCGGCCCGGTCGAGCGCCCGCCGGCAGTGATCGAGGATCGTCCCGCCGGCCGGGTCGTCGAGGTACGGCGCCGAGCGCTCGAGGGCGCCCAGGTCGCCGGTCTCGCGCAGGTAGTTGGCCGCGACGAACGGCAGCCACAGGTAATCGTCGCTGCAGGTGGTCGGGTTGCCGAAGTCGGCCAGGGCGTGCCACCAGTGCTGCACCGCGCCCGACGCGAATTGACGCGAGGCGTGCAGCAGCATCTGGTCGAGCGTGCGCCCGGGCTCGCGGGCGAGGTGGACCTGGCTGTCCTGAAGTTGATCCCGGAAGCCGCGGGCCCCGGACTGCTGGTAGTACCCCGTCCGCCCGTTGAGCCGGGCGCTGATCGCCTGGTAGGGCAGCCAGGTGTTGTTGAGGGCGTCGAAGTCGGCGATGCCCGTGCGCACACGCACGCGTTCGAGCGACCCGGCCCACGCCTGCGCCGACGCCCGCAGCGCCGCGCCGCCGGCTTCGGGCGTCGCGAAGCGGTCCAGCACCGCGCCCAGCTCCTGCGCGTTGTCCGCGATCGCCAGCGTGTACAGCACGCTCGTCTGCTCGCCGGGTTGGAGCGTCAGGTCGGCCCCCAACGCCGCGATCCCGTCGGGCGCCGCCGGGGGAGCGCCGGTCTCGGCCGGGCCGGCGAGCAACGCCCCGGGCCGTGCCGTCGTGCCGTACCGACCCAGGAAGGCCGTCTTGTCGTCGAGCGCGAGGCTCGGCTCGATCTCCCCGCCGCAGACCCGCAGCCCCGCGGCATGCGGCCACGGGCGGTTCCAGTGCATCGCCTCCGGGCCGCCGGGCAGGTCCCACATCGTCTTGGCGGCGACGATCGCGTGCCTCGACGCGTCGTACCGCGTCCGCAGGAAGAGCTTGTGGAACTCACGCTTGGTGTCCGGCGCGGCCCCGCAGCACCACTCCAGGTACGAGCACAGCCGGAGCCGACGCGGGCGCCCCGAGTCGTTGAGCACCCGGACATGCCATAGCTCGGCGTGGGCGTCGGGCGCGACGCCCATCGTCCACTCGATCTGGATGTCGCTGCACCGCGTGCGGAAGGTCGTGGCCCCCGGCGCGTGCACGCACGCGTACTCCTGGTACGCGGGCCGGCACGGGGCCGGGGCGGCCGACCAGACCTCCCCGCTGTCCAGGTCCGCGACATACAGGAACTTGCCCCGGTCGTCGCGGACCAGGTCCATCTCCCAGCGCGTCAGCACATTGTGCTGCGAGTCGTCCAGCCAGCTGAACCCGCCCCCGTTGTGGCTGACCACGAACCCGAACCGGTCGGCGCAGACGATATTGACCCAGGGCATCGGGGCCTCGGGGTCGGAGACGATGAACGCCGACCCGTCCTCGGTGAAGCGCCCGTACCTGCCGGTGGGGAGCCGCGGCGCCGCGGCTCCCTCGGCGCTAAAGACGGGGTGGGCCGTTCCCGGCCCGCCCCGCATGGACTGTTTGATCTGATCGTCGTGGATCATTGGGTTCTACCGCGGCCTTGCGTCAGAGCGTCGAGACTCAGCGACGCCGGCGGAGGCCGACCACGCCGGACAGCGCGAGCAGCGCGGCCGAGGCCGGGGCCGGGACGATGATGTTGGTGAACTTGGCGACCGAGCTGCCGCCGGGGCCGCCCTGGTTCTGCACGCCGACCCCGACGAGGAAGTCGAAGTTGCTGGGGATGCCGCCCTCGGTGGTAGTCATGTCTACCGCGCCGCTGGAGACCCAGCCGCCGCCGAGGTTGTACATGTACTCGAAGGTGGACGCGACCGTGAAGTTACCGGAGGTACCGTCGCCGTCGCCGGGGGTGTGGATGATCCGCAGGTCGATCGGGTCGCCAGGGGTCCACACGCCGGAGCCGAAGCTGTGGAACGGGAGGATCGAGCCGAATGCCGCGATCTCGCCGTTGGGCAGCACGCCGAAGAAGCCGAGCCCGAACAGGTCGGCGTGGAAGCCGGCCTCGCGCCCGTCGGCCGGGGTGGCGTCGAGGTCGAGGGTGACCTGGAAGTCGAACGCGTCGCCGTAGTCAAAGTCGTTCGCGGTGGCGCCGCCGTCGGCGGAGAAGTACGCCGCGTGCCGGTTGGCCCAGCCGCCCGAGCCGAAGCTCGACTCGTCGAAGGTCACCTCGGCGGGGAAGTTGTTGGTGACGACGAGGGTGCTGTTGGGGAAATCGTTGTAGATCCGCTCGCGGACCTGCACGCCGTCGATCTGCGCGAACGCCGCGCACGCGCTGGCGCCGACCGCTCCGACCATCCACAGGGTGTTCTGACTCATGTGATCTCTCCTTGGGTTTGTGCCGCGGGCGGCAGCCCGCATGAAAGCGTTTACATCAGCATCGCAGGTCAGAGCCCTTCTGTCAAGGTTCTCCCCTCCGATTGTGGATTAGTGTATCAGTTTCTGGTTTGTTAGGGGCGATTCAGCCCCAGCCGGTCCATCCCCCGCCGCACCACCGGGTGCCGATGAAACAGCTCCCACACCAGCCCCGTCCGGGCGTTCTCGATCGCCAGGATCAGCGGCCCCTGGTCGATCGCCACATAGTCGGCCGCCACCCACGGCGCATCGAGGTTGTAAGCGTCGAGGAACCCGTACTGCCGCGTGGACGCGTCGGGCTCGCGCCAGACCAGAGGCCCGCCGCCCGCATCCACCAGCGCCCGGTAGTGCCGCAGCGCCGCGACCGATGCCTCCGGCGTGAACATGATCGCCGACCCCGCGGCATACGGCGCGATGGTCCCGTCGAGCCAGTTGTCGCCCGGGTGCTCGGGCGGGTAGTCGATATCGACGATCGCGCCGCGCATCTGGGTGTCGTCGGGGTACAGGTGGGCGACATGGTACCCGTCGGGCCCGTCCGACGCCCCGAGCCCCCACGCGTCGGGACCGACGGTGGCGAACCCGTGCGGGTTCTCGATCGCCTTGAGCCGGTGCATCTCCGCGAGGCGCCGGCCGTTCTCCCACCAGTCCACGCGCGGCCGCCGCTCGACCCCCAGCGCCGCCGGGTTGTCCGGCCCCAGGTGCGCGTCGTCGATCCAGCAGGTCGCGAAGAACGAGGTGAACAGCGCGCCCGACCAGGGGAACCACACGATCTCGCCCAAGGCGCCGTAGGTACCGAGCTTGCGCCGGAGCTGGTAGTACTTCGCCGGCTCGACCCCCTTGCCCTCCTCGGCGCAGACCGCGAGGAAGGTCACGAGCCGCTGCTCCGCGCCCGCGTCCAGCCAGCTGAACGGCAGCACCTCGCCGGGCCCGTCGACCGCGTGGGGGTCATCGGGCTTCCACCCGAGGCTGACAAACCCGCGGGCCCACTCGACGGCGGGCGCCTCCTCGAAGCAGCTCGTCCAGTCGGCGTCGGCGAGCAGCCTGTCGCCCATCGCCGCGACCTCGCCGCCGAAGTAGGACGACGCGGTGATCACCCCCGCGAACACCAGCGCCGAGTCGATCGTGCTCACCAGGGTCTCGTACCCCGCGTGGCTCCGCCCGCCGGTCCTGCCGTCGAGGTAGTGGTAGAAGAGCCCCGCGCGCCGGTTGTCCGGCGCCCCCAGCAGGCTCCGCAGGATCAACGCCGCGCGGGCCTCGGCCTCCTCCCGCGAGACCCACCCCCGCTCGACCCCGACCGGCAGCGCCGAGAGCTGGAACCCCACCCCGGCAACGCTCACCAACTCCGCGCTGGTGCGGTCGCGCACCATCCCGGTCTCCGGGTGCACCTCATGCCAGAAGAACAGGAACGCCCCCCGCTGCACCCCGTCGAGCAGGGCCCCGTCCTCGACGCCGAACGCGAACGGCGGGCGCGCCCGGTCCGGCGCCTCGATCACCACATCCTCGACGCTCGGCCCGACGACCCGCGCCGGCGGGCCCCCGCAGCCGCCGACCGAAACCGCGAGTACGCAACCGAGCCAATGGAGATGGTGCATGCTGGCCTCCTGAGCGTCCGCCGTGCGACAACGCGATCCTACGGGCATTCCCGGGCCCGCGGCAAAGAACGGGCATCCCCGGTACCATCCGGCATGTCTCGGCACGATCAGCCGCGGTCCCGTTCGGCCGTCTCGCTCGCGGATGTCGCGCGCGACGCCGGGGTCTCCGTCGCGACCGTCAGCCGCGTGATCAACACCCCCGGGCTGGTCGCGCCCGCCACAGCCGAGCGCGTCCAGAAAGTCATCCGCGAGCTAGGGTACCAGCCCAACGCCATCGCCCGCGCCCTGATGACCAGCCGCAGCGACATCATCGGCATCGCCCTGCCCGACATCCACGGCGAGTTCTATTCCGAGATCCTCCGCGGGGCCGACGCCGAGGCCCGACGCCACGGCCTGCGCCTGCTCATCGCCGGCGAGGCCCGCGCCGGAGAGGACAACCGCACCCAGACCACCCTGCCCTACTCCCTGCTCGACGGGCTCGTGGTCCTCATCACCGAGCCCAACGACCTGCTCCTCCAGGAGGCCCGCCAGTCCGGCGTGCCCATCTGCGTGCTCGACGCCGAGGTCAAGCAGCCGGACATCGACAATGTCCTGGTCGACAACGCCACCGGCGCCGCCGAGGCCGCGGCCCACCTGCTCGGCCGCCTCCCCGGCGACCGCTGCTACTTCGTCGGCGGCGCCGAGGCGAACTTCGACACCAAGCAGCGCGCCAGCGCCTTCCGCCGGGTGGTCGGGGAGAGCGTCCGCACGGTCCGAGCCGACCAGACGGCCTTCGGCGACTACTCAAGCGAGTGGGGGAGGCGCTGGGCCTCGGGCATGATCGCCAAGGGCAGGCTCCGCGGCGCCGGCGTGCTCGCGGGCAACGACGAGATCGCGTTCGGTATCCTCTCGGCCGCGCGGGACGCCGGCCTGGCCATCCCCGACGACCTCGCGATCGTCGGCTTCGACAACAGCCGGCTCGCGTCCATCGTCCACCCGGCCCTGTCGTCGGTGCATATCCCCCTGCGAGAGCTCGGCGCCGCCGCGGTGGAGCTCCTCGTCCGCCGTATCGCCGACCCCGGGTGCGAGCGGCGCGAGGTCCGCCTCGCATCGCGTCTGATCGTGCGCTCCAGCTGACCCTCCCGCCCGGGCCAACCGCGATTCTATCCTGCAGCAGACCACCTTTCCCGCCCGATGATGCGCTCCGGCGCGCTGCGACGCCCTGGTCACCTGGCCGGACCGGCCCAGCGGGGTCTCGGCGCATATGCTCAACGGACGCAGCCTCCGCAACAGCCCCTCACCCGCGGAGCGGAGCATGGACACGGAAGTTCGACAGATCACCTCGGACGCATGCCGAGCCTTCGCCAACGACGGCACACGCCTGCTCGACATCCTCCACGAAATCCAACGCCGCCTCGGGCATGTCCCGCCCGACGCGATCGAAGCCATCGCCGACTGCACCAGCCTGGCCCCCGTCCGGGTGCAGCAGACCCTCGCCTTCTACGCGTTCTTCAGCGACCGCCCCTTGGGCAAGGTCGTCATCCGACTGTGCGATGATGTCGTCGACCGCATGTGGGGGTACGACGCCGTCCGGGCCGCGTTCGAGAAGGCCCTGGGTATCCCCATGGGCGGCACCACGCCCGACGGCATGATCGGCCTCCAACGGACGCCCTGCATCGGCATGAGCGACCAGTCGCCCGCGGCCCTGGTCGGGACCACCGTCTTCACCCGCCTCACACCGGAGTCCGCCGAACGAATCGTCGCGGGCCTCCGCGCCGGGTGCCAGCCCGCGGAGCTCATCGAGAAGTGCGGCGACGGCAACAACGCTCACACCCTCGTCCGCGCCATGGTCCGCAACAACATCCGCCAGCCCGGCGCCGTCCTCCTCACCGAGGGGGAGCGGGGGGCCGCCATCGCCAACGCCCTCGCCATGTCCCCCGCCGAGGTCATCCGCACCGTCAAGAACGCCCGCCTCCGGGGCTGCGGCGGGGCCGGCTTCCCCACCGGCATGAAGTGGGAGTTCGCCCGGTCGGCCCGCGGCCCGCGCAAGCTCATCTTCTGCAACGCCGACGAAGGTGAGCCCGGCACCTTCAAGGACCGCGTCCTCCTCACCGAACACCCCAACCGCGTCTTCGCCGGCATGACCATCGCCGGCTACGCCGTGGGCGCGGCCGAGGGCATCCTCTATCTCCGCGCCGAGTACGCCTACCTCCGCCCCTTCCTCGAGGACATCCTCGCACGCAGGCGCGCCGACGGGCTGCTCGGCAACGCCATCCGCGGCAAGCACTCGTTCGGCTTCGACATCCGCATCCAGCTCGGAGCGGGCTCCTATGTCTGCGGCGCCGAGCTGGCGCTCCTCCGATCCTGTGAGGGCGGGCCGGGCGAGCCGATGACCCGCCCGCCGTTCCCCGTCCAGTCCGGCTATCTCGGCTGCCCGTCGGTCGTGAACAATGTCGAAACGCTCGCCCTCGTCACCAAGATCCTCGAGTCCGGCGCCCCAGCGTTCAGCGAGCTGGGCGAGGAGGGCTGCAGCGGCACCAAGCTCCTCTCGCTCTCCGGCGACTGCACCAGGCCCGGCGTCTACGAGGTCCCGCTCGGCACCCCGCTCCGAGATGTGCTCGACATGTGCGGCGGTGGGGACGCACGCTCCGTGCTCGTCGGGGGCGCCAGCGGCAGGTTCGTCGGACCGGCCCTCTTCGACCGGCTCATCTCCTTCGACGACCTCTCCACCGGCGGGGCGATCATCGTCTTCGGACCCCAACGCAGCGTCCCCGAGATCGTCGAGCTCTACTCCCACTTCTTCGCCGAGGAGAGCTGCGGCTACTGCGCCCCATGCCGCATCGGCACCGTCCTCCTCCGCGAGCGCCTCGGACGCATCGTCCGCGGCACCGGCGAGCCCGCGGACCTGGAATACCTCGAGGAACTCGGCGACACCATGAAGGCCACCAGCCGCTGCGGGCTCGGACAGGCCGCTCCCAACGCCCTCCTCAGCTCCCTCAAGAACTTCCGCCCCGCCTACGAGGAACTGGTCAGATCCGACCCCGACGGCTTCAAACGGGCGTTCGACCTCGACAAGGCGGTCACCCAGGCCGGAGAGATCGCCGCCCGGCTCTCCATCCGAGGCCAGGAGGTGGCGCTGTGAGCGAGATCACCCTCACCATCGACGGGCGTGAGATCACGACCCAGCCCGGACGCACCATCCTCGAGGCCGCCGAGGAGCACGGCATCTACATCCCCAGGCTCTGCCACCTCCCAGGCCTCAAGCCGTTCGGCGGCTGCCGCGTGTGCACGGTGCTGGTCAACGGACGCTCCGAGGCCGCCTGCACACAGCCCGTCGCCCAGGGCATCGTGGTCGAGAACGACACCGAGCAGCTCCGCGCCTGGCGCCGCAACATCATCGAGATGCTCTTCGTCGAGGGCAACCACTTCTGCCCCTCCTGCGAGAAAAGCGGCGACTGCGAGCTCCAGGCCCTCGCCTACCGCATGGGCATCTCCGCCCCGCGCCACCCGTTCCTCTGGCCCCGGCGCGAGGTCGACGCCTCCCACCCCGATGTCCTCATCGACCACAACCGCTGCATCCTCTGCGCCCGCTGCGCGCGCACCAGCCGCGACATCGACGGCAAAGAGGTCTTCGGCTTCGTCGGTCGCGGCCCCGCGAGGAAGCTCACGATCAACCCCGGCGCCCGGCTCGTCGACTCGGCCCTCGATGTCACCGACCAGGCGGTCAACGCCTGCCCCGTCGGCGCCATCCTCCGCAAACGCGGCGCCTACGCCACCCCCGTCGGCCGACGACACTACGACCGCGCGCCCATCGGCTCGGGGATCGAAACCCCCGCGGAGCTGACCATCGACCGGGGAGACCAGCCGTGAGCAAGCCCAAGGTCGCCACCTGCTCCCTCGCCGGCTGCTTCGGCTGCCACATGTCCTTCCTCGACATCGACGAACGCATCCTCCAGCTCGTCGAGCTCGTCGACTTCGGGCCAAGCCCGATCAACGACCTCAAGCACTTCACCGACCGCTGCCGCGTCGGGCTCGTCGAGGGCGGGTGCGCAAACGCCGAGAATGTCCGCGTCCTCCGCGAGTTCCGCACCCACTGCGACATCCTCGTGAGCATGGGCTACTGCGCCACCAGCGGCGGAATCCCCGCCATGCGGAACCTCGTCAGCATGGAGGAGTGCCTCCGCGAGGCGTACATGGAGGGGCCGAGCGTCCACAACCCCACCGGGCGCGTCCCCGGCGATCTGGAGCTGCCGCTGCTCCTCGACAAGGTCAGGCCCTGCCACGAGGTCGTCAAGATCGACTACCACCTCCCCGGCTGCCCCCCCTCGGCCGACGCCATCTGGGCCGCGCTGTGCGCCCTGGTCTCCGATGCCCCCATCGAGCTGCCCTACCAGCTCATCAAGTACGACTGAGGAGTCCGTATGGTCGCCGAATCGGGCAGCAAGCGGATCGTCATCGAGCCGGTCACCCGCGTCGAGGGGCACGGCAAGGTCACCATTCTCCTCGACGACGACAACCGCGTCACCCAGGCACGGCTGCACATCGTCGAGTTCCGCGGCTTCGAGCGGTTCATCCGGGGCAGGCCGTTCTGGGAGATGCCCGTCGTCGTCCAGCGACTCTGCGGCATCTGCCCCGTCAGCCACCACCTCTGCGCCGCCAAGGCCGTCGACAAGATCATCGGCGTCGACCGCCTCTCGCCCACCGCCGAGAAGATCCGGCGCCTCATGCACTACGGCCAGATGTTCCAGAGTCACAGCCTCCACTTCTTCCACCTCGCCAGCCCCGACCTGCTCTTCGGATTCGGCGCCGACCCGGCCCTCCGCAATGTCGTCGGCATCATCCGCGACCACCGGGAGCTGGCCGTGCAGGCCGTCATGATGCGCAAGTACGGCCAGGAGATCATCCAGGCCACCGCCGGCAAGAAGATCCACGGCACCGGCGCCATCCCCGGCGGCGTCAACAAGAGCCTCTCCCCGGCGGAGCGCGACAGACTCCGGGAGCCCGTCGACCAGATGCGGGCCTGGGCACACGCCGCAGTCGACATCGCCCGCCGCTACACCCTCGAGAACCTCGAGCTGCTCAAGGGCTTCGGGTCCTTCGAGTCAAACCACCTCTCGATCGTCCGCGACGACGGCGCCCTCGACCTCTACGACGGCGGCCTGCGGGCCATCGACCCCGACGGCGCCACCATCTTCGACCATGTCCCCGCCGGCGCATACCTCGACCACATCGCCGAGGAGGTCCGCGACTGGTCCTACATGAAGTTCCCCTTCATCCGCTCGATCGGGCCCGAACGCGGCTGGTACCGGGTCGGCCCGCTCTCCCGCATCAACGCGTGCTCGTTCATCGACACCCAAGAGGCCGAGGCCGCACGCAAGGAGTTCATGGCCGTCACCAACGGCCGACCCAACCACATCACCATGGCCTACCACTGGGCACGCATGATCGAGGTGCTCCACGCGATCGAACGCATCGACGAACTGCTCCACGACCCGGACATCACCGGCGACGACCTGACCCGCACCGGAGAGCGCCGCCCCGAGGGCGTCGGTATCCTCGAAGCCCCCCGCGGCACCCTCTTCCACCACTACCGCGTCGGCGACGACGGCCTGGTCACCATGTGCAACCTCATCGTCTCGACCACCAGCAACAACGAGCCCATGAACCGCGCGATCACCGGTGTCGCCGAGCAGTACATCTCCGGTCAGCCCGAGGTCACCGAGGGCATGCTCAACAGCATCGAGGTCGCCATCCGGGCCTACGACCCCTGCCTGAGCTGCGCGACCCACGCGCTCGGACGCATGCCCCTCGTGGTCGAGGTCCTCGGACCCGACGGCTCGCTCCTCGCCGAGGGACGCAAGGCATGACCGCACCCCGCGACACCCTGGTCATCGGCTACGGCAACCCCGGCCGGGGCGACGACGGGATCGGCCCCGCGATGATCGACCGGCTCGACCGGGAGGCCATCGCCGGCGTGCGCACGATCAGCGCCTTCCAGCTCCAGGTCGAGCACGCCGCCGAGCTGGCGACCGCCGCCCGGGCGGTGTTCATCGACGCGAGCCTCGACGGCCCGCCCTGCGACCTGCGCAGGGTCGAGCCCGAGCCGACCACCAGCTTCAGCACCCACTCGGTCTCGCCGGGCCAGGTGCTCGCCCTCGCCCGGGATGTGTTCGGCTGGACCGGCGAGGCCCTCGTCCTCGCGGTGCGGGGCGAGGTGTTCGATCAGTTCCTCGAGCAACTCAGCCCGGCCGCCGAGGCGGCGATGGAAGCCGCCCTGAGGTTGCTCGTCCCTATCCTGCGCGCCGGGCGGCCGGACGCCGACCCCGCGGAGCAGTCCCCAACCACGGGCCCCCGACGCCCGGGGAGCACACCATGTCGCGCGACAAGCCTGTGATCCTCTATGTCGACGACGATCCCGACTACCGGTTCGCCATGCGCCAGCTGGTCGAGGCGAACGGGATGTCGCTGGTGGAGGCCGGCGACTGCGACGAGGGCGTCCGCGCGTGCAAGGACGCCGCCCCGGACCTGATCATCCTCGACCTGATGATGGAGGAGGTCGACTCCGGCGTGAGCCTGCTCCGCCGCCTCCGCGCCGAGGGCCTCTCGGCACCCGTCTGGCTCCTCAGCTCCATGGGCGACGCCATGGCGATGACCACCGACTCGGCCGACCTGGGGTTCGTCGGCGTCCTGCAGAAGCCCATCGACGAGCGGGCGCTGCGGTCGATCACGCGGTCGCTGGCCCGCTGACCGCCTGGCATGAGGGCAGTTCAAGCCAGAAGGTGCTGCCCCGCCCGAGCCGGCTCTCCACCCCCACCCGCCCGCCGTGCGCCTCAACGATCCGCTGCACCAGCGAGAGCCCCAGCCCCGTGCCCTTCGCCTGCTTGGCGAGCGGGTTGTCACGCCCGACGCGGACGAACTCCCGGAACAGCCGCGCCTGATCCTCGGCGCTGATCCCGATGCCCGTATCGCGGACCTCCAGACGGACCGTGCCCGGACCCTCCCGGACCGCGATGCTCACGGCGCCGCCCTCCGGCGTGTACTTGATCGCGTTGGTGACATAGTTCGCGATCGCCTCCCGCACCAGCGCAGGCACACCCCAGACCAGCCCGACCGCGTCGGTCGGCTCGAGCCGCAGACGCAGGTCCTTGACCTCGGCGTGCTCCCGCTCCTGGTCGAGGACTTCGTTCACGAGGAACACCACCGGAACCTCGGTCATCCGGTCCGCGAGATTGGCCGTGTCGAGCTGGCTGAGCGTGCGCAGCTCCTGCAGAAAGGTCTCCAACCGGTCCAGGTGGGTCATCGCCCGCTCGAGCTGCGAGGTCTGCGCCGGGCCCAGCGGGCCGCACACGCCCTTGAGCATGTTCCGCAGCAGCATCCCGACCAGGCCGATCGGCGAGTGGATGTCGTGCAGCGCGACAAGCAGGTACTCCCGCCGCATGGAGCTGAGCTCCTCCAGGTCCCGGGTCTTCCGCTGATTCTCCATCTCCGCCACACGCAACAGATGCGTCAGGCTGATCACCAGCACCGCCGTGAGCGCAAAGAGCGACGAGTAGATCGCAAAGACCACCGCCGAGTACCGCCACCCAGCGCCACCCTCGCGGTGGACCAACGCCTCCGGGTTCGCCGCCGGAAGCACGCCCCACAGCTCCCCGAACACCACCACCGCCAGGCAGCCCACCGCGAGCAGCACGGACACCGCCGCGGCCGGCCTCGGCAGCAGGAACGAGCTGATCACGACATGAAACAGGTAGAACGCCAGGAACGGGCTGTCGGTCCCGCCCAGCAGCCAGACCGTGACCGTGAGCGCCACATAATCAAGCAGGATCGACGCGAGCAGCACCATCCGCAGAAACGCCCTGGCCTCCGTCGCCCTGGCCGGGTCCGACCGCGGCCGGGCCAGCCCGCGGATCACTGTGTTGTACACCGCGATCACGCACGCCACGATCACCAGCCAACGCACCCCCGAACCCGACACGCCGACCGGCCGGCCCGCCGTCACCGCCAGCAGCGCCAGCGTCCCCGCCGCCACATAGCGTGCGTTCACATGGAGCAGCAGACGACGCCCAAGCACACGGTCGTGCACCAGCAGCATGACCGGCAGCCGCCGATCTCCCGCGCCCTGTGCTGTCCTGTCGGTGGGGTTCATGGCGTGGCCCGGACGGCGAAACCCCATGGTAGCAGAACCGGCCCGCGTTACGAGGCCCTGAGGCACCCGGTTGTCCCTCCCGACCCCGGCCGGTAGGCTGGGGCAACCCCAGCGGGACTACGAAAGGGATGCCCATGGCAATGCACAGGCGGGACTTCCTCGGCGCACTGGCCCTCGCCGCGCCGGGTGTTCCCGGACTCAACGCCCTGCTCGCGTCCCCGGCCCGGGCCGCCCCCGCCGCCACGACGATCGATCGCGTCGAGGTCTTCGCCGCGAGATACCCGATGACCGGGTACTTCAAGTTCTTCACCGGGCCGCACGGCTCGGAAGGCCGAGCCGCCGTGTTCGTCAAGGTCACCGCCGCCGACGGCACGGTCGGCTGGGGGCAGCCCGTCCCCATCGCCAGATGGAGCGATGAAACCCTCGAGACCGCCGAGATCGCGATCCGCGAGTACTTCGTCCCCGCGATCCTCGGGCTCGACCCCACAGACATCGCCGGCGCCCACCACGCCATGGACGGCGCGATCGCCCCCGGGTTCAGCACCGGAATGCCGATCGCCAGGGCAGGCATCGACCTCGCGCTCCACGACCTCACCGGCCGGCTCCGAGGCCAGCCGCTCGCCTCGATGCTCGGCCTCCCGGTCGGTGGGCGCCTGGAGCTGAGCTGGACCGTCAATGTGCGCACCATCGAGGAGGTCGAGCAGGTGGTCGCCGACGGGCGCGACAGAGGCTACAAGCACTTCAACATCAAGGTCGGGCCCGACCCGGCCTTCGACGCGGCCCTCGCCCGCGAGGTCCGGCGGCTTGCGCCGGCAGGGTTCCTCTGGGCCGACGCCAACGGCGGGTACGACCCCGCCACCGCGCTGCGGGCCGCGCCGATGCTCGCCGACGCGGGCGTCGATGTCCTCGAGGCCCCGCTCCGGCCGAACAGGATCTCCGGATACCAAGCCCTCAAGCGCCAGGCCGCGCTGCCCATCCTCATGGACGAGGGCGTCCTCAGCCCCACCGACCTCGAGGAGTTCGACCGCCTGGGCATGCTCGACGGCGTCGCCATGAAGCCCGCCCGCTGCGCCGGCCTGCAATCCTGCGACGCCCAGATCCGCTACTGCAAGGACCACGGGAGGATGTGGCTCGGCAGCGGGCTCACCGACCCGGATATCTCCTTCGCCGCGACGGTCGCGCTCTACGCCGCCCACGCCCTCAACAAGCCCGCGGCACTCAACGGGCCCCAGTTCCTGACCGCCGATGTGCTCACCGAGCCCTTCGAGCCCAAAGACGGCTGGATCACGGCCCCCACCGGCCCGGGCCTCGGCGTCGAGGTCGATGAGGCGAAAGTCAGGGAGCTGGTCGAACGCACCCGAACCGCCCGCCCGGCCGGCGGCTAGCCCTCGCCCCCGGCACCCGTGGTAGCATGCACGCCCCGCGCGGGCGGTCAGGGCTCGGGGAAAGGAGCGGCACCGGTGCGGAAGCTCGCGGTCACTCTCGCGTGGTGGGGTGTTGTCTCGGCCGGCCCTCTCACCCCGCCGTGCGCACACGCCCGGCCTTCGCAGCCGGTGACCACCGCCGCCGCGCCCCCGGCGTACACGCCCCCGGTGTACGAACAGACCTTCGACGACGCCCGCGCCGCCCCCGACTTCATCTGCACCGACCCGGCCGCCTGGCGCCTCGACCACGGCTCCCTCTGGCAGTTCGCCCCGTGCGACTACCGGCCCGTGCACCGATCGCCGCTCAACATCGCCCTGCTTGCGACGCACCGCGTCGGCAGCTTCACCCTCGAAGCCGATGTCATGCAGACCGGGCGCGAGTACGCCCACAGGGATCTCTGCCTGGTCTTCGGCTTCCAGGACCCCGACCACTACGCCTACGCCCACCTCGCCAGCGCCGCCGACGAGAACGCCCACCGGGTGTTCGTCGTGGACGGCGCCCCGCGCACGCCCATCACCACCCGGCGCACCAGGGGCGTGGACTGGGGCTGGAACGAGTGGCGCCGCGTCCGCGTCGAGTTCGACGCCGACGCCGGGAGCCTCCGCCTGCTGGTCGATGGCGAGGAGGCCCTGTACAGCGACAGCGTGCCGTTCAGGGGCGGCTACCTCGGCTTCGGCTCCTTCGACGACGAGGGGCGGATCGACAACCTCCGCCTCTGGTCGGACGACGCCGAGAAGACCCGGTGCGAGGCGTTCGCGCCCGTAACCGCCGAGGTGCGCGACGGGGGCGTCGCGTTCGAGACGCTCGACGACCGCGTCCGCGTCACCTACGCCGGCGAGCCCTTCGCCGACTATGTCTTCCGCGCCGGGCGGCACCCCTACATCGCCCCGGTCATCGGCCCCGGCGCCACTCGCATGACCCGCGCCTACCCGATGGAGGAGATCGAAGGCGAGGCCCACGACCACCCGCACCACACCGGCCTGTGGTGGGCCCACGGCGACATCAACGGCCACGACACCTGGGCCGGCGACGCCATGCTCGTCCCCGTCGGCGTGCCGCGCTGCGAAGGCGGCCGGATCACAGCCTCCTTCATGCTGGAGACCGACGAGGGCCCCACGGGGATCGCGCTGCGTGAGTCGGTGCGGTTCGACGAGCTGCCCAACGGCGACCGCACCATCCGGTTCTCCGTCGATCTCGTCGCCCCGCCCGGCGCCGAAGTAGCCCTCGGCGACACCAAAGAGGGCACCATGGCCATCCGCACACACCCCGCCCTCCGATTGACCCCCGACCCGCCGAGGGTCCCGGCCGTCACCGGGCGCGCCGTCAACAGCGAGGGCGTCGAGGGCAAGGACCTCTGGGGCAAGCGGGCCAAATGGCTGGACTACTGGGGCCAGATCGGCGGCAAGACCGTCGGCGTCGCCATCTTCGACAGCCCAACCAACCCCGCCTATCCCACCTGGTGGCACGCCCGCGACTACGGCCTGGTCGCCGCGAACCCCTTCGGCGTCTCGGCCTTCGAGGGGGGCGAACCCCAGCGCGGGCGCACAGTCATCGCCCCGGCCGACCACCTCGCCTTCGCCTACTGCTTCTATTTCCACCGCTTCGACCCAACCGAGGCCCGCGTGCAGGACGCGTTCGAAGACTGGCAGCGCGGACCGGAGAAGCCATGAGCGGCGCGGCCCGATCGATGCTCGCCCCGCGTGGCGCCGTGCCCCCGGAGGGCAATCCGCCCTCCGCCGAAACCGCCGGCGCCGCCTTCGCGCGAACGGAAGCCGAGCCGTGAGGTTCCGCCCCGTCGATGCCGCCGTCTGGATCTCGCCGTGCCGGGCCCGCCTCCCCTTCCGCTTCGGCATGCACACCATGACCGTGGCGCCCCTGGCCACCTGCCGGGTCGAGATGGAGTTCGAGCGAGGCTCGCGCTCCCGCGGCTACTCGAGCGACCTGCTCGTCCCCAAGTGGTTCGAGAAGAACCCCGACACCCCCATCGCCCAGGACTGGGCCGACCTCCTCGCCGCCCAGCACGCCGCCATCGGCACGCTCCTCGCCGACCCCGCCCCCGCGACCGCGTTCGACCACTGGCGCCGGCTCTACGCCGAGCGGGTCGAGCCCCAGCCGCGCGACGCGCCGGACCTGCTGGTCCGCGCCGAGGGCGTCTCGCTGGTCGAGCGGGCCATGATCGACGCCGTCTGCCGCGCCGCCGGCGTGCCCTTCGCCGCAGCCCTCCGCAGCGCCCTGCTCGGCTTCGACGCCGGCGCGCTCGACCCGGCCGTCGCCGGCTGGTCCGCGGGCGAGCTGCCACCGCCCGTCCGCGCCGCGGCCCTCCGCCACACCGTCGGCCTGCTCGACGCGATCGAGCCCGGCGATATCGACGCGGGCGCCCGCGTCAACGACGGCCTCCCCGAATCCCTCACCGAGGACATCCGCGCCTTCGGCCTCACCCACTTCAAGATCAAGATCACCAGCGACAGCCGGGACCAGACCGACCGCCTCGCCCGCGTCTGGTCGGTCATCCGGCGCGAGGCCGGCCCCGGCGCCCGGGTCACCCTCGACGGCAACGAGCAGTTCGAGTCGATCGCCCAGCTCGTCGGCGTCGTGGAGCGCATCGCGCAAGAGCCCCGATTCGCCGGCCTGCCCGACGCCCTGCTCCTCATCGAGCAGCCCCTCCCCCGCGCCCGCACCTTCGACCCCGCCTCCAACGCCGGCATGGACCGGCTCACGCGCTACGCCCCCTGCATCATCGACGAGGCCGACCTCGGCCTCTGGTCCTTCTCCGAGGCCGCGGCACTCGGCTACCGGGGCGTCTCCATCAAGAACTGCAAGGGCGTCTTCCGCGCCCTGCTCAACCGCGCCCGTTGCGACCGCTCCGCCGCTCGCCTCTTCCAGACCGGCGAGGACCTCACCAACCTGCCCATCCTCGCCCTCCAGCAAGACCTCGCCACGATGGCCACCCTCGGCGTCACCCATATCGAGCGCAACGGCCACCACTACTTCCGCGCCCTCGACCACCTCCCGGGCGCCGAGCAGCACGCCGCCGCCAACCAGCACCCCGACCTCTACACCGGGCACCCCGGCGCCGCCACGCTCCGCATCGAGCGCGGCACGCTCGCCCTGGGCTCCCTCCTCGACGCCCCCGGGTTCGGCTACGCTGGGCCCATCGACCTCGCCGCCCGCACCCCCGCCGCCGACTGGGACCCCGCCTCGCTGGCCTGACCCACCAGCCCTACCAGCCGGCCCGCCCCGCCGGCCAGAAGAGAAGCCGAATGCCCACCCAGACCATCGGCATCGTCATGAACGGCGTCACCGGGCGCATGGGGACCAACCAGCACCTCGCCCGCTCCGTCTGCGCCATCATCGCCCAGGGCGGTGTCCGCGCGGCCGACGGCGCCGTCATCATGCCCCGTCCCATCCTCACCGGACGCAACGCCGACAAGCTCGCCGCCCTCGCCGCCGAGCACGGGCAGGCGGCCCAGGGCGAGTCGTTCGAGTGGACCACCGATGTCGCCGGCGCGATCGCCCGCGACGATGTCGCCATCGTCTTCGACGCCTCCGGCACCCAGTTCCGCGCCCGCGCGGTCGAGCTGGCCGCCGCCGCCGGCAAGGCCGTCTACTGCGAAAAGCCCACCGCCCTCACCCTCGCCGAGGCCCTCCGCCTCCACCGCGTCTGCCAGCGGGCCGGCGTCAAGCACGGCGTCGTCCAGGACAAGCTCTTCCTCCCCGGCATCATGAAGCTCGCCAAGCTCCGCGACGCCGGGCACTTCGGGCGCATCCTCAGCGTCCGGGGCGAGTTCGGCTACTGGGTCTTCACCGGCCACGACCAGCACCAGCCCCCCCAGCGCCCGAGCTGGAACTACCGCGTCGAGGACGGCGGCGGCATCATGACCGACATGTTCTGCCACTGGCGATATGTCATCGACCACACCTTCGGCCCCGTCACCGGCGTCTACGCGACCGGCGCCACCGAGATCCCCGAGCGGATCGACGAGCACGGCAGGCCCTACAGGTGCACCGCCGACGACGCCGCCTACGGCATCTTCCGCACCGAGCCCGGCGTCATCTGCCAGTTCAACAGCTCCTGGAACACCCGCGTCCGGCGCGACGACCTGCTGACCATCCAGGTCGATGGCGCCGCCGGCAGCGCCGTCGCCGGCCTCCGACGCTGCTTCGTCCAGCCGCTCGCCGAGACCCCCCGCCCGGTCTGGAACCCCGACATCCCCCAGCCCATCGACTTCCGCGCCGGCTGGCGGGAATACGACGCCGAAGGCGTCTACGACAACGCCTTCAAAGTGCAGTGGGAGATGTTCCTCCGCCATGTCGCGTGCGGCGAGCCCTGGGCGTTCGGCCTGCTCGAGGGCGCCAAGGGCGTGCAGCTCGCCGAGGCCGGCGCCCAGAGTTGGCGTGAGGGCCGCTGGATCGACCTCGGGCCCCTCGGATAGCGGGGGAGGCACACCGCATGCAACCGCTCACCCCAGACCGCCTCGCGATCCACACCATGACGACCAAGCCCTGGTCGCTCGCCGAGGCCTGCGAGCACTACGCGACCGCTGGCGTCGCGGGCATCTGCCCCTGGGTCGAGCATGTCAAGCCGGTGGGAGCCGACGAGGCAGCGCGGATCATCCGCGACAGCGGCCTCCGCGTGCCGGCCTATGTGCGGGGCGGGTTCTTCGTCCACGCCGACGCGGCCGAGCGGGCCGCGGCGATCGAACGCACCCGCGGGCTGATCGAAGAGGCACGCACGCTTAACGCCGAGATGCTCGTCATTGTCGCCGGCGCCCGACCCGGCGTCCCGCTCGACGACGCCCGCGCCATGGCCGCCGACGCCCTCGCCGCGCTCGCCGAGCACGCGTCCCGCGCCGGCGTCCGCCTCGCCCTCGAACCCCTCCACCCCATGTACGCCGCCGACCGTTCCTGCATCAACACCGTCCGCTCCGCCCGCGACCTCTGCGACCGCGTCAGCCACCCGGCCCTCGTCGTCGCCGTCGATGTCTACCACACCTGGTGGGAGCCAGGCCTCGCCGAGCAGATCGCCGCCCTCGGACGCGAGCAACGCCTGGCCGCCTTCCACATCTGCGACTTCAAGGCCGAGTTCTCCGATGTCCTCCTCGACCGGGGCCTCATGGGCGAGGGCGTCGTCCCCATCCCCGACATCCGCCGTGCCGTGGAGAACGCGGGCTTCACCGGCCTCGTCGAGGTCGAGATCTTCAGCACCCGCTACTGGGCCGAGGACCAGCACCACTGGCTCGCCCGCATCCTCGACGCCGCCCGCGAGCACGCCTGACCGCCCCTCCGGTAGCATGCCACGCCATGAGCGAGCCACACCCGACACGCACCGCCGCCCACGACCGCGAGGCCGCCGCCCTGGCAAGACTCAACGCTTCGCCCCCGCTGCAGCGCCTGCTCGGCTACACCCGCCTGATGGGCCCCGGCTACATGCAGAGCGCGATGACCCTCGGCGGCGGCACCGCCTTCGCCTCTATCTTCGCCGGCGCCGCCTTCGGCTACGACCTGCTCTGGGTCGCCCCGCTGAGCATGCTCCTGGGCGTCATCGTTCTCGCCGCCATCGCCCACCAGACCCTCAGCACCGACGAGGAGCCGTTCCAGGCGATGAAGCGCCACGCCGGCCCCTTCTTCGCCTACGGCTGGGGCATCGCGGCGATCCTCTCCTCGATCATCTGGCAGTTCGCCCAGTACGCCCTCGCCGCGTCGATGCTCGTCCTGCTCGCCGACCAGCTCGGCTGGCGCGACGCCCCCCGCTGGGCCATGGGCCTGGTCGCGCTCTCCTGGTGCGTCGCCATCGGCCTGCTCTACGACCGCAGCCCGCGACTGGTCAGGGTCTATGAGAACCTGCTCAAGGCGATGGTCTGGCTCATCATCATCTGCTTCGCGGTCGTGGTCGTCCGCACTGGCGTCCCCGAGCCCGGCCGCCTCGTCAGCGGGCTCGTGCCCCACATCCCCGACGACTGCGTGATCCCCGGCGCCGAACCCATCAAACCCTTCACCGTGATCGTCTCGGGCCTCGCCGCCGCCGTCGGCGTCAACATGCTCTTCGTCTACCCCTACACCCTCCGGCGCCGGCAGTGGGGGCGCGGGCACCGCACGCTCGCCCGCTACGACCTGATCTTCGGCATGTTCGTCCCCTACACCATCGCCGCCAGCCTCATCGTGATCACCGCCGCCAGCGTCCTGCACTTCGACACCAGCGACCCGCCGCTCTTCACCGGCAAGACCATCAGCCCCGACCGGGTCGCCCAGATCCTCGCCGCCCCCGACCGACTCGGCCCCGTCGTCGGCGTCTGGGTCTTCGGCCTCGGCATCATCGCCATGGCCCTCAGCTCCATCACCATGCAGATGCTCAGCTCCGGCTTCGCCTGCGAGACCATGTTCGGCTGGCGCCGCGGCACGCGGCTCCACACCATCGGCACCCTCCTCCCCGCCGTCGGCGTCCTCGGCGCCGTCTTCTGGGGCAAGATCGCCATGTGGATCGCCGTGCCCACCAACATCATCTGCGGCCTGCTCATGCCCATCGCCTATGTCGGCTTCATCATCCTCCAGCGCAGCAAGGCCTACCTCGGCGCCGACCGCCCCGAGGGCGCCAGGGGCGCCGCCTGGATCGCCGGCATGGTGCTGGCCACGGCCGTGCTGCTCGCCGGGCTGGGCGTGTGCATCGTCCAGGACGGCCCCGGCTTCGTCGGCCGCGTCCGCCAAGCGGTCGCCGGCCCCGCGGAGGAAGGGCCGTGACCGGAGAGGCCGTCACACTCCCCGATGGATCAACCTGCGAGCTGCCCGACGACCCGTGGGCCGGGATCGCCGCGAGGCTCCCCGAGGGTGCTCCCGCCCGGCTCGTCTACGCCGCCGCACACATCGCGATGCGGGACACCTACGCGTCCGTCGCACACTCGCCCGAAGCCCCGGGACGCCCCAGCGAGATCGCCCCCCACATCCACTGGGACGCGACCGTGGGCTTCCGCCGACACCTCATCGCCCGCGGCTTCGGCATCGCCGAGGCCATGGACACCGCCCAGCGCTACGAGATCGGCTGGACCATCGCCCGCGAACTCATCGAACGCTGCGGCCGCCTCCGCCCGCCCATGGGCTTCATCGCCGGCGCGGGCACCGACCAGCTCGCCGCCATCCGGTCCACGACCGACATCATCGACGCAATGACCCAGCAGTGCGCCGTCATCCGCGGCGCCGGCGGCTGGCCCATGCTCCTCGCCCAGCCCTGGCTCTCCCAGCACCACGCCGACCCCGACACCTATGTCGAGGTCTACACCCGACTGATCTCCCAAACCGAGGGTCCCCTCTTCATCCACTGGCTCGGCCCCATGTTCCTCCCCGCCCTCGACGGCTACTTCCCCGGCGACTCCTTCGACCGCATCATGGCGTTCGACCCCGCCAAGGTCCGCGGCTGCAAGCTCAGCATGCTCGACGCCGCCCTCGAGCGCCGTCTCCGCGTCCGGCTCGCCCAGCGCGACCAGATCATGCTCACCGGCGACGACTTCCACTTCGGCGCGCTGATGGAAGGCGCGCCCACCGGCGCGACAGCCATCGACGGCCGGGCCGCCGCGCTCGGCGACCTCAGCCACGGCCTGCTCGGCGTCTTCGACGGCATCGCCGAGCCCGCCTCGATCGCCCTCCGCGCCCTCGCCGCCGGCGACCTCGACGCCTACCGCACGATCATGCGCCCCTGCGAGGCCCTCGGGCGCGTCATCTTCGAGCCTCCGACCCAGCACTACAAGGCCGGCCTCGCCTTCCTCGCCTACCTCAACGGCCACCAGCCCAACCCGATGCTCGTCAACCACGCCGAGCGCGCCCGCGACACCGACCACCTCTGCTGCGTCGTCCGCGCCGGCGCGGCCTGCGGCGCGATCCCGGACCGACCGGCCGTGTGCGACCGCCTCCGAAGATGGGCCGCAAATCCAGACGGGTCGTGGCACTGAACGCCGAGACCGCGCCCCGCGCCGGCCGACCAGCACCCGCGAAGTCCGCCGGGGCATACGCTTGAACCATGCCCACGCCCGCCAACACCCCCCTCGTCATTATCATCCGCGATGGTTGGGGCAAGAACCCCCACCCCGAGCACCACGCCTTCAACGCCATCGAGCTGGCGAACACCCCCGTCGCCGACCGCCTCATGGCCGAGTACCCGACCACGCTCATCCACACCTCCGGGGAGGATGTCGGGCTCCCCGAGGGCACGATGGGCAACTCCGAGGTCGGCCACCAGAACATCGGCGCCGGCCGAATCGTCGACCAGGAGTCCGTCCGCATCTCCAAGGCCTGCCGCACCGGAGAACTCGCCGACAACAAGCCCCTCGTCGGATCGATCACCCGCGCCCGTGACAGCAAGCACGCCATCCACCTCCTCGGCATCTGCTCCGACGCCGGTGTCCACGGCTTGCTCGAGCACCTCTACGCCGTCCTCGAGCTCTGCGACGAGCTCTCCGCCGGGCGAGTCTTTCTCCATCTCTTCACCGACGGGCGAGACACCGGCCCCTTCAGCGGCCTCGAGTTCGTCCGCCAGGTCGAGATCCGCCTCCACAACCTCGCCGGACCCGGCTTCCACCCCGTCATCGCCTCCATCATCGGCCGCTACTGGGCCATGGACCGCGACAACCGATGGGAGCGCACCGAACTCGCATGGGCATGCCTCACCGGCCGCCGCGCCCGCGAGGCCGAGCTCCCCCTCTTCGCCTCCGCCACCGACGCCGTCCAGCACTTCTACGACAACCCGACCACCGAGACCATGCGCGGCGACGAGTTCGTCCCGCCCAGCCTCATCGGCGGCAGCTGGGCCGACGCGATGAACCACCGCATCGCCGACGGCGACACCGTCATCTTCTTCAACTACCGCGGCGACCGCCCCCGCCAGATCTCCCGGGCCATGGTCTTCCCCGACGACCAGTGGGGTATCGTCGCCCCAAGCCCCGACTCAGGCCGACGCGGCTTCGACCGCGGCCCGAAGCCCGACATCGACTATGTCATGATGACCGGCTACTCCGAGGAGCTCACCAAGCACGCGAAGGTCGCCTTCCCCAAGCCGCCCAAGATGGCCAACATCGCCGGCGAACACCTCAGCAAGCTCGGGCTCCGCCAGTTCCGCTGCGCCGAGACCGAGAAGTTCCCCCATGTCACCTTCTTCTTCAACGACTACCGCGAGGAGCCCTTCCCCGGCGAGAGCCGCGCGATCATCCAGTCACCCAAGGTCGCAACCTACGACCTCGCCCCCGAGATGTCCGCCGCCGGGATCCGCGACGCCGTCCTCGCCCGACTCGCCGCCGACGACTGCGAGGATGTCATCGTCGTCAACCTCGCCAACGGCGACATGGTCGGCCACACCGGCAGCCTGCCCGCCGCAATCAAGGCCTGCGAGGTCGTCGACCAGTGCGTCGGCCAGCTCGTCGAGGCCGCCCTCGCCCGCAACGGCTCCTGCATCGTCACCGCCGACCACGGCAACGCCGAGCAGATGAAAGACCCCGACACCGGCATGCCCCACACCGCCCACACCACCTACGATGTCCCCCTCATCGTCGTGGGAAAGGCCTTCAAATCCCGCAAACTCCGCCCCGGCGGCCGCCTCGCCGACATCCTCCCCACAGCGCTCGACATGCTCGGCGTCGAGCAGCCCAAGGAGATGACCGGCCGGTCGCTGCTGGCCTGAGCGCAACGGAAGCATCCCGCCCGCGTCGCACATACCGCGCGCCCGCGGAGGCTCGGGCCCAAGGCTGAGCCGCTTGCCTTCCCCAACCGCACAGCATCGACCGGCGGCCCATCACCGGCAATATTGCCTACAAGCCCAGGAGCATCCGGAAAAGCTCCACCAGGTACCGCCAGGTCTCATCGATCGGGTCGCCCCCGGTCACCACCCCGCCCGGGTCGGCGAGGGCCACCGACGCGGTCGCCAGCACGACCAAGGCCCCCGCGCCCAGCCTCGCAAGCCCGCCCCCGCCAACCCTCCGACCAGCGCCCGAAGACACCGGGCCCGGCCTCCGCAGATCTTTGATGCTCACGGCATGGACCTTCCGATAGATCACCCGCAGACCTGCGCGGTCACGGATGGTTCGCCAGCTGCGCCGTGTCCATGGCTTTCCTGCCGAGCGTGAATCCATGCTCGCAGAAGCATTGTGCACATTCCCCGGCAACAGGCAAGCTGGGGGAGATGTGAATCATGGCCGGAGGCCAGGGTTTTCCTTTGAATAACGCGCCCGACCAGACCGCTCCCCACCCAAGCGAAGTGCGTTGGCGAGTCGCCGATTTCGTCCACGCCCACCGCGATGTCATCAAAGAGAGCTTCCGGGCCCGGCTCGCCTCGCTCGACCGGAGCTACTACGACTCAAGCGACTTCTTCTCGACCGTCCAACGCCGCGTAGACCTGATCGCCTCCTTCGAAGGTCTCCAGGACGCCGCAGATGTCCAGCGGCTCCTCCACGACATCATGATCGAGGCGCTCACCGATCACGCCAGAGCGACCATGCGGGACCGCCGTCTCCGGCGCGAGCTCACACGAGACGCCCAGCTCCAGGCCGAACCGTCCACCCCCCCGGCACTCGAACCGCCCGAAGAGAGCCGCCTGGGCAAGCTGCACTTCAGCGCCGAGGAGCTCAACCTCGCCAGGCTCCGCGCCAGCGGCATGCTCCACCGGCAGGTCGCCCAAGCCCTCGGCCTCTCCACCGCCGCGGCCCGCACCCGGTGGCAGCGGCTCGTCGGCAAAGCTCGCGAGGTATGGGGTCAGCCCGGTGCATAGCGCCGCGCCAAAGCTCGGGCCCCGTCCCGCGTTCGCCGCGCCACCAGCCGACGGCGCGAGCAGGCTTCTCGACTTCCTCACCGGCTCGTCGCCCGCCCACGGCAGGGCCGACGGCATCGCCGGCAGGCTCAACCCCCCGACCCCAGCCACCCTCGACGGCGACCGATACCGGGTCCTCCGCGTCATAGGCGAGGGAAGCTGCGCCATCGTCTACGAAGCCGTGGACACCCGCCTCTCTTCGACGCAGAGCGACGCGATCGTGGCGATCAAGGTCGCCCGAGCCCAACCGACCGATCAGGCCGAGCGATGGCTGGACGAAGCCCGAAACGCCCGCCGCGTCCAGCACCGGAATGTGACCCGGGTCCTCGACTGCGGCGTCTCCTTCGATGGCCGGCCCTACACCGTGCAGGAACTCGTCGCGGGGACGACGATCGAGCAACTCGCCAAGGGCCAGCCGTGCCGCTCCCACAGGCAGCTCGCATCGCTATTCGTCCAGGCCGCCGAGGGCCTGGAGGCCATCCACGCCGCCGGCCTCGTGCACTGCGACATCAAGCCCGCAAACCTGCTGATCGCGTCCGACGGCACGCTCAAGATCACCGACTTCGGGGCCTCCTCGCCGAGCGCCCCCTACGGCGCGTTCTCCCCGGAGGCGAACCCGACGGCACGGGGCACGCTCGCCTTCATGGCCCCGGAGTTGTTCAGGCTCGACCGCGAGTCGTTCATGCCCTCGTCGGATGTCTTCGCGCTCGGCGCGACGCTCTTCTGGACTCTGACCGGCAGGCCCGTCGCCGGCGACGACGCGGCAGAAGCGATCGGCGGCCTCGGGGACCGCGCCGGGATCGACCAGGACCGCGCCGAGCACGCCCTGCGCGCCGCGCGGGTCGACCGCGATCTCCGGGCCATTATCCGCCGGGCCGTCGCGCCCCTGGTCCACGAGCGATACGCCTCGGCCGGCGTCCTGGCCGCCGACCTGCGGTCATGGACCGAGCGGCGGCCCGTCGAATCGACACGCCCGAGCGCCTGGAGACGGACCATACTCCTCTGCCGGCGCCGGCCGATCACCACCGCCGCGCTGGTCCTCGCCCTCACAGGCGGCGTCGCCACCGCCGCCGCGATGGAGAACTCCCGCAGGCTCGGCGCCGAGAGCGCCGCCCGGGCCTCGGAACTCGCGATCGAGCGCGCCAAGCGGGAAGCCGACGCCGCCTGGCGCAAGCGAGCGCTCGAGAGCCTCCAACGCCTCATGTCCGGGTTCCACGCCGCCAAGGAGCAGGGCCTCGCCGCCGAGGTGCTCACCTCCCTCTGGGTCCTGGAATGGGCGCACGGACCGACGCTGCTGCAGGACCCCGAAGCACTCGGCGAACTGTGGTCCACCCGCATCGAGACCCTCCGATCGGCCCGCGAGGACGCCAGGGCTACCGCCGGCCCCGACAGCCTTGAGGCTCGGCTCACCGAGCCCTCCCTGGCCCTGTGGTTGCTCCGCGCCGGGCAAGACCGCGAGGCCGCGGCGATCCTCAGCGAGGCCATCCCCTACTGGCGGCGCCACGCGTCCGCCTCCGACCCCTGGCTCCAGCAACTCGAACTACTCGAATCCGTCGCCGCCGCAACAGCCCTCCGCCGCGCCTCGCTCGAGAGGCCGCTCACGCCGGACGAACTCGCCGAGCTCAACCGACACGAAGGGCACATCGAGGCCGCGAGCGACCGGCTGGTCGCCGCGCAGGACCGCGGCCCGATCGCGCAGCTGCTGCGCGACCTCGCCGACTGACCGACAGCGCACCCCCACGCACCGCAACGCGGCGCACGCGCACGCGGTGCGCCCACGCCACCATCGCACGCATTTTGCCCAATTCTCCACTTTCGTGTTGCGCTGGGCCGATGATAACGGTCCACCGGGAGGTGAGAGAGAACGAGCACCGCAGGGGAGAGGGTGTCTATGCCGTCGCAGAATGCACAGCGGTCGCTCCGCCGAGCGATCCGGTTGGTCGCCGTCCACGCACCGCGGACCGCCGGCGGGGCGGGCGGCGACTGGCCGGATCCCAGAGCCGCAGCCTGCAACCGTCGCTGTCTGCACGCGTCCACGAACGAGTTCTACACCGACATCATGCTCGCCGACGCCGACGCGGCGAGGCCGCGACTCCGGCTCTGCTCCGACGGCGGCGGCCAGAGGGCGCAGGAACTCCTCCACGCTTCCGCCGATCGATGGTGCTGATGGGCCCGCGGCCCGACCGTCCCCTCGCTACTCGTCGTCCCCGCCCTCGACCCGGTGCTTCGGCATCGCCGTCAGCACCTCGTCGATCAGGCCGTACTCGAGCATCTCCTTCTCGTCCAGCCACTTGTTGCGGTCGCAGTCCTTCTCGATCTGCGAGACCGGCTTGCCCGTCGCGTTGGCGTAGATGCTGTACAGCCGGTCGCGAAGCCGCAGCATCTCCCGGGCCTCGATCTCGATGTCGGTCGCCTGCCCCTCCATCACGCCCGACAGCAGCGGCTGGTGCATCAGATTCCGCGCGTTCGGCAGCGCGAACCGCTTCCCCTTCGTCCCCGAGCACGCCAGCAGCGAGCCCATGCTCGCCGCCTGGCCGATGATGTAGGTGCACACCTGCGGCTGGATGTAGTTCATCGTGTCCAGGATCCCCAGCCCCGCCGTCACGCTCCCGCCCGGGCTGTTGATGTACAGGTGGATGTCCGCCTTCGGGTCCTCGTTCGCGAGGAACAGCAGCTGCGCGATGATCAGGCTGGCCATCTCATCCCCCACGGGCATCCCCAGGAAGATGATCCGGTCCTTCAGCAGTCGCGAGTAGATGTCGTACGACCGCTCGCCGCGGGAAGACTTCTCGATGACGATGGGGACGAGGTAGCCGGACATGGGTTCCATCCTTGAAGCACGGCACTAGGCACGGGGCACTAGGCACGAGGGGTTGACATTCGTTCGACTCGCCGGTTCTCCGGGCACGAGTGTCCGACGCCCGAGGCACGGCGCCTTGATCTCACCTCGCCAGATTCGGCACCTTCGGCGGCTCGGCGAGCACCTCGTCCACCAGGCCGTACGACGCCGCCTCCGGCGCGCTGAAGTACTTGTCACGCTCCGCGTCCGCACGCACCTTGTCGTAGTCCTGCCCCGTGTGCTCCGCGATGATCCGGTTCAGCTCCGCCTTCGCCTTGATGATCTGCTCCGCCTGGATCCGGATGTCTTCGGCCTGACCCGTCACCCCGCCGTACGGCTGGTGGATCATCACCTTCGCGTGCGGCAGGATGAACCGCTTGCCCTTCGCCCCCGAGCACAGCAGCACCGCCGCCCCCGAGTACGCCCGCCCGATGCAGTAGGTGCTCACCGGGCTGGAGAGGAACCGCATCGTGTCGTACAGCGCCAGCGTGTCGTCCACCGCCCCGCCAGGGCTGTTGATGTACAGGCTGATGTCCTGCCCACGCTTCTGGTTCTCCAGGTAGAGCATCTGCATCATCACCCGGGCCGCCGAGGCGTGGTTGATCTCGCCGATCAAGAACACGATCCGGTTCTCGAGCAGCAGCTCGTCGATGGTCATCTCGCGGGTGCGCTGGTAGCTGACGCCGGCTGCGGGCATGGCTGATCGTCCTTGTCTCTTGCCCGCCCCCCCGGGGGTTGCCCGGTGGGTGGGTCGTTCCTGTGGCGTCGCTCGGCGAGCCGCCGAGGCATGGTAGGGACCAGACCCCGCGCCGTTGCACGGCCGCCCGGCCCACCCGCTGAATCGGTCCGAACCGGGCCGGGCTTTGGCCGGATTGCGTGCTCCCCTTCCCGCACCTACGATCGCCCCTTCACGCCCGGGCGCGGTGCGCCAGGCAAGGCCAGGAGGACGCGGTGCAGACCGCCCTGATCAGCGACATCCATGCCAACGCCGAGGCCCTCAGGGCCGTCCTCGCCGACATCGACAGCAAGGGCGTCGAGCGCATTATTTGCCTGGGGGATATCATCGGGTACGGGCCCGACCCCCTCGAGTGCGTCGACCTCGTCCGAAAGCGATGCGCCTGGAGCCTCATGGGCAACCACGACTTCGCGGTCCTCTATGAGCCCACGAACTTCAACGCCGCCGCCGAGCAGGCAGCCTACTGGACACGCGAGCAGTTCGACGCCGAGCCCGACGCCCAGCTCAGGGCCGAACGCTACGAGTTCCTCGGGCGCCTCCGCGTCCGCGTCGTCGAGGAGACCCCCGGCGGCGGGCACACCATCCTCGCCGTCCACGGCTCCCCCCGCCGCCCCATCAACGAGTACATCTTCAAGACCGACCCCATGGACGCCCCCGACAAGCTCGAGGCCATCTACCGACGCGTCGAACGCCTCTGCATCGTCGGCCACACCCATGTCCCCGGGGTCTTCACCGACGAGCCCGACTTCTACCCACCGGACGAGCTCGGCGACTTCGCCTACCGCTTCAACGCCGACGAGAAGGCCATCATCAATGTCGGCTCCGTCGGCCAGCCCCGCGACGGCGACCCCCGCGCCAGCTATGTCATCCTCGACGAGGAGAAGGCCAGCTTCTTCCGCGTCACCTACGACATCGACGCCACCGCGAAACGCATCCGCCAGCAACCCCAACTCCATGAGTACCTGGCCGACCGCCTCTACGCCGGCCAGTAGCAGGGGCCCCGGCCGCCGGGCCCGGCCCGTGGGGAACACAACGAGCTGAACACCCGCCGGCCGCAGCGCCGGCAACACCCGCCCGACGCGATACGCCATGCCCAGAAAACCCAACAAGCTCCTCCGACTGCTCCTCCCGCTCGGGATCTTCCTGATCCTGCTCCCCGTGCCCATCGCCGTCCTGGTCAACACCCTCGGCGGCGCCAAGAAGCAGCCCGACCAGACCACCCCCGACCAGACACCCGCGGACCAGACCGGCCAGGCCGCCGACCAGGCGTCGCAGCCGCCGACCGAGCAGGGACTTTCGCAGGAACAGGCCCCGGCAACCCAGCCGGACGCGCCCGCCGAGCAGGCCCAGGCCGAGCCGCCCGCCGCGCAGCCCGAGCAGGGCCCGCCGCCCACCCAGCTCGCGCCCGGGGCCTTTACCGTCGAGGGCTTCCGCGACGACCCGCTCGCCACCGACTTCGACATGCTCGGCGAACTGCAGCTCGGAAGCGCCAGCAAGATGCGGGTCGAGTTCTCCCACCTGGGCGCCGGCATCAAGGCCATCCGCCTCGCCGACGAGCTCGAGTCAGTCAAGGCCGACCGCGAGGCCAAGGACGGCGCCGTTGCGCCCGAGCAGCATGTCCTCGTCCAGGGCCAGGTCGCGGGGCGCGGCGCGATGCTCGTCCCCTTCTGCGCACTCGGCGTCGAGATCAACGGCAACCTCGTCCCCATGGTCATCGGGCCGGGCGAAGCGCCCGCCTGGCGGCAGGTCTCCCGCGACAGGCCCGGCGTCTTCGAGGCCTTCCTCCTCGACGCCGAAGGCAACCGCGCCGTCCGCGTCGAGCGAGCCTACTCCATCACCCCCGGCGGCTACGACCTCCGCGTCCGCCAACGCGTCGAGAACCTCACCGGCCAAACCCTCGACATCCGCTGGAGGCAGTTCGGACCCATCGAGCTGTTCGCCGACACCGGCTACGGCGGCGACAAACGCCGCATGCGGTTCGGCTACCTCTTCGACGCCGAGGCCGACCCCACCCGACAGTGGGTCGACGCGACCGACTACCTCTGGGACCGCTCCCGCTTCAAGGGCAAGAAGGCCGCGGAGAACTTCCCGAACGCCCGGGTCTGGCCCAACGACCGCAGCATCGAGCGCGGCTACGAGATGGTCTGGACCGCCATGACCAACCGGTACTTCGGCGCGATCCTCCACCCGATCATCGACCCCGCGCAGCCCAACCCCGACAAGGTCTTCCGCGCCGTCGAGCGCATCGACTATGTCCCGCTCCCCGACACCGGCGACATGGTCTTCGCCCTCACCAGCCCCGCGGGCAGGCTCGCCCCCGGCGCGGCGCTCGGCTACGACATGGGCCTCTACACCGGCCCGCTCAGCAAGGAAGTCATCCGCGAAGACCCCATGCTCGACGCGCTCGGCGTGCCCGGCGTGGTCGTCTACAACTTCGGGAGCATGTGCGCCTTCTGCACCTTCAGCTGGCTCACCGGCCCGCTGCTCGCCCTGCTCCGGTTCCTCCATGCCATCACCTTCGACTGGGCCCTGGCCATCATCCTCCTGGTCGTCTGCGTCCGCTCGGTCCTCCATCCCATCACCCGCTGGTCGCAGCTCCGCATGCTCGTCTTCGGCAAGCAGATGCAGGGCATGGCCCCCAAGCAGAAGGCCATCCAGGAGAAGTACAAAGACGACAAGCAGCGCCTCCAGCAGGAGATGGCCAAGCTCTGGCGCGAGGAGGGCATCAGCCCCGCGGGCTTCCTCGGCTGCCTGCCCATGTTCCTCCAGAGCCCCGTGTGGATCGCCCTCTACGCGATGCTCTACTTCACCATCGACCTCCGACACGAGCCGGCCTTCTTCGGCGTCTTCCAGAAGCTCACCGGCAACGCATGGTCGTTCCTCGCCGACCTCGCCGAGCCCGACCACGCCATCTACTTCGGGGCCAACGGCCCCAAGATCCCCCTCTTCGGCACCATCAGCGGCATCAACATCCTGCCGCTCCTGCTCGGCGTCGTCTTCTACATCCAGCAGAAGTACCTTACCCCGCCGACCACCGCCGCCATGACTCCCGAGCAGGAGTCCCAGCAGAAGATGATGAAGGTCATGATGGTCGTCATGTTCCCGCTCATCATGTACGCCGCCCCCAGCGGCCTGGCCCTCTACTTCATCACCAACTCCACCCTCGGCATCCTCGAGAGCCGCTGGATCCGCAGCCACGCCGAGAAGTCCGGACGGCTCGAACCGGCCAACCTCAAGAAGCAGCCCAAGAAGGGCGGCTTCATGGCGCGCCTCAAGGAAATGGCCGAGCAGCAGCAGAGGAACCAGGCCGAGCGAGGCACAAGCCCCAAACGGCAGCCCCGCATGCCCAAGGACTCCGGCCCCAACCCCCGCCGATTCAAGCAGCGCTGACGAGCCCAGCCCGCGCCCCGGCGTGGACCGGGGCGCTCGCGCGCCCCGCCCCCTCCTCGCCCAGGCAGCCCCATACGCTCACCGGATGCCCCTGCCGGACACCATCATCGCCCGCGCCACCCCGCCCGGACGCAGCGATCGCGCCCTCCTCCGCGCCAGCGGCCCGGCCTGCGCCCACCTCGGCGCCACCCTCCGCCCCCTCCCCGCCCCGCGAGTCCCGACCGTCTGCCTCCTCCCGCTCGACGCCGGACCGTTGCCCGTCCTCGCCACCATCCTCCCCGGCCCCGCCACCCACACCGGCGAGGACTGCCTGGAACTGCTCCTCCCCGGCAACCCCGCCCTCATCGACCGCGTCATCGACCGCTTCTGCGCCCACGAGAGCGTCCGCCGCGCCGGGCCCGGCGAGTTCAGTGCTCGGGCCTATCTCAACGGACGCCTCACGCTCGACCAAGCCGAGGGCGTGGCGGCGCTCATCAGCGCCCGCAACGCCGAGGACCTCGCCACCGCGGCCCGGCTCGCCGGCGGCGAGACCGGCGCCGCGTACCGCGCCTGGGCCGACCAGCTGGCGACCCTCCTCGCCCTCGCCGAAGCCGGGATCGACTTCGTCGACCAGGAGGATGTCGTCCCGATCACCCAGGGCCGGCTGCGGGAGAGGCTGCTCGCCCTGCTCGACCAGATGCGCACGCACGCCGGGGGCGAGCTGGCCCGCGCCGCGGCAGACGACCTGCCGCTCATCGTGCTCGTGGGCGACCCAAACGCCGGGAAGAGCACGCTGTTCAACACCCTGCTCGGCCATCGGCGGGCGGTGATCGGGAGCGAGGCCGGGACCACCCGGGATGTGCTCGCCGAGCCGCTCGACCTCGGCGATGCCGGCGGGCCCGGGCGCCGCGCCCTGCTGGCCGACCTCCCCGGCCTCGACCCCGACGCGACCGGCCCGGCCCCCGAGGCCGCCCAACGCCGGGCCCACGAGGCCCTCGCCCGCGCCGACGGCGCGATCTACTGCGACCCGACCGGACGCTTCGACGGGCCCCGCGGCCCGGCCATCCCCGACATCCCGATCCTCCGCGTCCGCACCAAGGCCGACCTCCCCGCGCCCCACGAGGAGCGCGCCGATGTCTCGGTCTGTGCGCTCGACGGCTGGCGCCTCGACGCGCTCCGCGCCGCCATCGCCGATCTCGCCGCGACGGGCGGCTCGGGGTCGTGCTCGGTGGCCCTCGCCCGGCACGCGAGGGAGATCGCCGGGGCGGTCGACCTGCTGACCCCGCTGGCCGCCTCGCTGGACCCCGACGGGCACGCACTGAGCGATCCCGAGCTGGTCGCCGACGGGCTCCGGAGAGCGGCGGACGGGATCTCGCATATTTTCGGCCGGATTTCGCCGGACGAGGTGATCGGGCGGATCTTCGCGACCTTCTGCGTGGGCAAGTAACCCGACCGTCGGACCGGGCCCGGGCGGCGTTCCGCCCCTATAGTCCCCCAGATTCCCACACGGAAAGGGGTTTGCCCATGTACGCACGCACAGTCATCGCTCTCCTGGCCGCCGGCCTCCTGCTCGGCGGCTGCTCGAAGGAAGAGAAGCCCGCCGATACCTCCTCGGGCTCGCTCGGGGATTCGCTGAAGAACGCCGCCAACGATGCCGGCGACGCCGCGAAGAAGGCCGCCGGGGACGCCGCCGACGCGGCGAAGGAGAAGGCCGAGGAGGTCAAGGACGCGGCCGGGGACGCCGTCGACGAGACCAAGGAAGCGGTCGCGGGCCAGTTCGAGGAGCTCAAGGCCAAGGCCGTCGCCACCGCGGAGGACCAGCTGACCCTGGCCGAGTCCAAGCTCGCCGAGCTGCAGACGAAGCTCGACAGCGCGGCCGCCCCGGTCAAGGCCGCCGCCCAGCCGCTCTTCGACGCCGCCAAGCAGAAGCTCGCGGCCGTGGGGCCGAAGGTCGACGCCCTCAAGGCCGCAGGCGCCGAGACCTGGCAGGCCGCCGCCACGGAGCTGACCGGCACGATCGAGGAACTGAAGAAGGCCGTCGCGGACCTCGCGTCGAAGCTCGGCGGCTGATCGGGCAGTTAATCGCGGGTGCTCAGCGGATCTCTCTCAGGCGCATGTCCCTGACCGCGGGGAAGGTCTGTCGCCATGCGCGCAGGGCGGCCAGGTCGATCGGCACGGTCAGCGTGCCCTCGCGATCGTCCAACTCGCCGAGGATCTCGCCGGTGGGCGAGACCGCGATGGAGCCGCCGCAGTAGTGCAGGTGAGGGTCGTCGCCGGTCCGGTTGACCGCGAGCATAAAGGACTGGTTCTCGATGGCGCGTGCGATGGCCAGGGCTCGCCAGTGCGACTGGCGGGCCGCGGGCCAGCACGCGCCCAGAGCGATGACGCCCGCCCCGCGCACGACGGCGCAGCGGAACAGCTCCGGGAAGCGCAGGTCGTAGCAGACGGCCGGGCAGACCGTGACGCTCGCGTCGCCGGCGGTCCACTCCCAGGTCCGGACCTCCTCGCCCCCGTCGAACCGCTCGGGCTCGCGCCCAAAGCTGAAGGGGTGGATCTTGGCGTACTCGCAGAGCACCAAGCCGTCGGGCCCCGTGGTGGTCATGTGGTTCCGGGCCTTGGGCGCCCCGTCGGCGAGCACTGTCCGCCCGCCCTGGACAAAGCACGCCCGCCGGCGGGCCAGATCTCGTAGGAACCTGAGGGTGTCGCCCCTGTCTGAGGTGGTCTCCGTATGGAGGCTGAAGCCCGTGGCGAGCATCTCGGGGAGCAGGACCAGGTCTCCGGGCCGGATATCGGTCCCGGCGAGGAGCCCCTCGACCCGCCCAAAGTTGGCTTCGGGCTGCTCCCAGGCCATATCCAGTTGCACGAGGTGGGCTTGCATTGGACCTCTAGCCTAGCGGGCGGGGCTCGGGGCCGAATCCCCATCCCTGGTTCAGGTACACTGATCCCGCCGAGACGGCCATGATCCGACTGCTGCTCGCCAGTTCGTCCCCTCGTCGCCGGCTGCTGCTGCAGCAGGCCGGTATCGCGTTCGATCACGCCGACCCGCTGGTGGACGACAGCACGCTGCACCCCGGGGAGGTCACGGCGCAGCAGTGGGTGGCGTCGCTGGCGTTCCTGAAGGCCTCGGCCGGGATCGAGCGGCTGCCCGTCCCGGCGCCGGGCGAGGAGTACCTGGTGCTCGGGGCCGACACGCTGGTGGTCCAGGATGGCGAGCTGATCGGCCAGCCTCGGGACGCGGACCACGCCTACGAGATCATCACGCGCCTGGCCAACGCGGCGCACGAGGTCCACACGGGCGTCGCGGTGCTCAACCCGCGCCGGGGCGATCGCCACATGTTCGTCGACACGGCGGTGGTCCGGGTGGGGGACATCCCCGGGCGGGAGATCGCGGCGTATGTGAATTCCGGTCAGTGGGGGGGGAAGGCCGGGGCGTACAACCTGCACGAGCGGCTGGAGGCGGGGTGGCCGATCTCGTACGAGGGGGACGACACGACGATCGTCGGCCTGCCGATGCGTCGGCTGCTGCCGCTGCTGGCCAGGCTCGGGGTTCGCCCGGGCGTCCAACACGCTCCCGACCCCGCGCCATGTTCCTAGCCGCCCAGGGCATCCTGCCGCCGGTGGTGGTGCTGCCCGTGGCGGCGCTGGCGGTGGTCGTGGTGGCCGGTCACCTGACGGCGCTGCGTGCTGCGCCGGGTATCCCGCTGAGCCGGCGGCGTCTGCGGACAGCCTCGGGCGTGGTGATGCTGGTGACGACGATAGTGCTTTCGTACGCCTTTTCCTTTGTGCGGGCGGACGACCCGGGCCGGTTCACGGTGGCGTGGTCGGCGGCGATCATGCTGCTCGTGGTGGTGCTCGGGCTCGCGGGGCTGGACGCGCTCAATAATGTGCGTCTCGCCCGCATCCACCGGCGCCGCATCCGACGCGACGCCGGGCAGCTCCACGCCCAGCTCGCCGAGGCGATCACCCTGGCCCGCCAGACCGCACCCGACGCCCCCCGGACGCCCGGCCCCCCCGGCCCCCCCGATCATGACCAACCCAAGCTCACACTCCGAGGGCGGCAGGAAGACCCCTGACCAGTCGTATGTGCCGGGCCTGCCTGGGAGGTTGCTGAGCCGGGCGTACACGGGCGTGGTCCAGCACCGCAACCGGCGGTTCGATCGCGGCAAGCGGGTGGTCACCTTCGATCGCCCCGTCGTCAGCGTCGGCAACCTGTCGCTGGGGGGGACGGGGAAGACACCGACGGTGGAGAAGATCGTCGAGCTGCTGCGGGCGCACGGGCACGACCCGGCGGTGGCGATGCGCGGGTACGGGTCCAAGCGGGCGGGGATCTCCGACGAGGCCGAGCTGTACCGGTCGAGGTTCGATGACCTGCCGTTGGTGGCCCAGCCGAAGCGTGTCGAGGGTCTGATCGCGTTGTTCGGGACGGAGCGTGGGCGGCGCGTGGACTGCGTGGTGCTCGATGACGGGTTCCAGCACCGGCGGATCGCGCGGCAGATCGACCTTGTGCTGATCGACGCCTCGCATGACCCGTTCGGCTGCGAGGTGTTCCCGGCGGGGCGTTTGCGCGAGCCGGCGGCGAACCTGGCGAGGGCGACGCATGTGGTGATCACGCACGCCGAGCTGGTGAGCCCGCCGGTCGCGGCGGCGTTGGCCGAGCGGGCGGCGTCGTGCGCGGGGGTCGGTTCGTGCGGGGTGGCGAGCCACGAGTGGTCGGGGTTCACGGTTGTCAACCGGGGGCGGGAGTCGGCCGAGCCGGCGAGCTACATCGCGGGCAAGCGGGTGGTGGCGGCGTGCGCGATCGGGAGGCCGGCGGGGTTCCTGGCGGCGCTGGAGCGTGCGCACGCGGATGTCGTGGAGGCGATCGTGCTGCCCGACCACGACCCGTTCAGTCAGGCGTCGATCGAACGGATCTGTGCGCCGGTGGGCGAGGGCGCCCTGCATGCGATCGTCCTGACCCGGAAGGACTGGACCAAGCTCGGGCAGCGCCCGATCGACTGGCCCTGCCCGGTGGCGATCCCCACGCTGGCGGTGGAGTTCCGCCAGGGGTGGGAGGCGCTGGCACATGACATCCTCGCGGCGGCGGCGAGTGAGCCGGAGTGAGCGGGGTGTGGTGCACGGCTGTCGCTCTGGGCGCCGCGCGGGCGAGAGCGGCTGGTAGCGATCTTCCCTTGGGCCTGCTGTCAGGTGTTGGCTGCGAGGGGGGAAAGGTGGGCGGGGCGGGGCTCCTGGGTTGTGCCGCCCTTGGCATATGGGGGCGGCCGTGTCGCACCTTTGTCTGACCGGTCAAGTTCTCCGAGGACCAGCCGCGGGCGGTTGTGAGTCGCCGTTGGCCCCACCCGGAGTGTGCCGTGGGTCGGAGTTGTTCCCCGCCCCGCCACCGTGACGGAACGAGGAGGCTGGCTGATCAGTGCCTCTACCTTTGCGGGTCGTGGCCTGGTGTGCGCGCGCTGGTGGGTGTAAGCGGGTGCTCGCTTGGGCGCAAGTGGTTGTGGGGGAGGGGGTAGAGAAAAAGTTGGGGAAGTTTGGGGAGGGGGGTGGGGGAGGGGTAGTTTGTGCGCGCGCCGGGGGGGGTGTGGGGGTGAGTGGGTGAGTGGGTGAGTGGGTGAGTGGGTGAGTGGGTGAGTGGGTGAGTGGGTGGGGGTTGCGCGGTCGCGGGGCCCACGCGTCGCTGGGCGGCGCGCTGACCCCGGCCCCCCCGGGCGGGCGGGCCCCCGC
>JADZER010000076.1 GCA_020850415.1 Phycisphaerales bacterium | reverse complement strand
GGCCAGCTCGACCGGCAGGAGTTCGAGGTCCCAGGTGGCGATGGACGCCGTCTGGTTGTCGGCGATGCGGTAGGCGCGGGCCTGCTCGGGGGTGAGCCCCTCGGCGACATGGACGGGCACCAGCTCAAGCCCGAGCTTCCGCGCCGCCTTCCACCGCGTGTGCCCGACGATGATGACGCCCTGCTCGTCCACCACCACCGGCTGGCGGAAGCCGAACTCGGTGATCGAGCGGGCGACGGCGTCCACGGCGGGGTCGTTGAGGCGGGGGTTCTTGTCGTAGGGCTTGATGTCGTCGGTGGACCGGAAGGTGATGAGCATGTCCGTCCCTTGGGCGCTGAGCCCTCGGCGGCGCGTGCGCGCTTCGTGCGCGCGTGGCCTGCGAGTTTATTGTATCACGACTCTTCGTGTGATTCACGCGCGCCAACACAACTACACCCGCTTCCTTCCCGCCCGACCCTACCGCTTCATTGCGGTGCATCAAGGTGCGCGTGTATGCTGTACCGTGCCCTTCGGAGATCTTCGCCATGGCCATTCCACAAGGCATCACGCTTGACGACATCCACGAGGCCGCTGCGCGATTGGACGCCGGGGCAAGCCACCCCTTCGGCGAGCCCCGCAAGTACCAGGCCGTGATCCACGGCACGCGATACCCGCCGAAGGCGCTGGTGGGCCTGGCTGCGAGACGGGTGCTCGGCCACGATCTGACTCCCGGGGACTTCAGCAGTGGCGTCGGGCCGAATCAAGCGGTAGCCGTCTTGCAGAGCCTGGGGGTCGAGATCGTTGAGATTGGCCACGCTGACCCGCGCTTTCCGCCGGCGGCGTGGATCTTCCAGGGCAACCCGGATCACTTCGACATCGACGGCTACCTGGCATCCACAACTCAGATCACCTGGCTCGCCAATCAGCACCGGCAACTGATGGCCAAAGGCCAGACCGTCTACCTCTGGCGCAACAGCGGGCGCGGCGGGGCGATCGCCGGGGTTGTCGCCGTCGGCGTCATCGAGGGCGACGCGGAGTCCCGCCCCGACCACAGCCCCGCCGTGCCATACTGGAAAGACCCGATGGTGGCCGCTGCCCCGGCGTTTCGAGTACCGATCCGAGTGGTGGAGGTCGCTACAGCAAAGCAGGTGCTCAAGTCGAAGTGGCTGGAGGAGGACCCCGTCTGCCATGACCTGCCCAACCTGCGAATGCGGCAGCAGACCAACTACCTGGTCACCTCCTCGCACGCCGATCGACTCGCCCGCCTATGGGCAAAGACCGGGCGAGACTTCGACCGATCGGACCTGCTGCTCACCCTCGCGGCGTACGCCGAGACCTTCGGACAGGAGGTCTCCAAGCTCCACGGCTCACCCGTGTCCAACACCGCCCTCCTCGCGGGCCGCGCGGTGACCAGCATCTACTCCAAGGTCATGAACTTCCGAGCCCTGGACCCGCGAGTCCCGGGTATGGGCCAGCCCAACACGGGGCAGCCGACCAAGGACATCTGGAACGAGTTCTGGACGGGCAGCGACATCGACACCGGAGCCCTTGCCGCTGCCATCGGCTCCGCGATGGAGCCGGGCACGACCCCCGCGTCGCAAGAGGCGCTTGAGTCGGAGGTGGAGCACACCGCCCCGGAGTACTCGGCGGAGGGCCGGAAGCGCCTCGTGATTCACTTCCGCATCGAACGCAACCGCAAGGTGGTGGCCGACGCCAAGGCCAAGTGGTTCAACGCCAACCCCAATCTGCCGTGCTGCGTCTGCGGCATGAGCTTCCGCGAGACCTATGGGGACATCGGCGAGGGGTACATCGAGGCCCATCACACGGAGCCCATCGCTACGCTCGATCTGCCCAAGGTGCCCGTCATGGATGATCTCGTGCCGGTGTGCTCCAACTGCCACCGGATGCTGCACCGCAGCGGTAGTCCAGATCATCGCACGCTCGAGGCCCGGCTCCAAGCGCGGTCTCTTCTCGATCAGCGACACACTGACCCAGATGCCTAGCACCCGATCACCCAGGCATTCGCAAACGCCGCCAGATCGATCGTGCTGACCATCCCGCCTGATTTGATCTCTCTCGGTGATTGAGTGGTTGGTTCACACGCATCAAAGCCCGGCCTGCCTTCTGACCTCGGCCCCAGCCGTAGCTCGACCCAACGCGCGTTCCGCAGAGCTTGCACTGATAGATGCAAAGTACACCTGTCGCCGGCTCGGGCTTGTGGAGGCTCGCGAGGCCCACTCTGCTCGACTCCGATTGACTCCAGCCGGAAGAGGCACTACCAGCACACCTGGCCAGCCGACGCCAGCCAAGGTCTGCACAATGGGTCGCGATCCTGACTCCGCAACGCACTTCGTCACGCCGACCACGATAGCCGGCGCGACCCCAAGTTCGCTCAGAGCCCGCTCGATAGCCGAGGCCGCCCGCGTCTGCCCGTGGTCTGTTTTCCACCACTCGGAGATACCCCATAGCCCTTCTGCAATATCCCACTCTGGAAGCGCGTACCGCTTGGCATAGTCCCTCAAGTAGTCCTCTGAAGCGTGCGCATCAGGGCCGTCCACATACACGACAACCCGCCCGTCCTGCGGCAGAGCCGCCAGCACTCGAGACAACCAGTGCGAAGATCCGTCCAGAGTGACCTGCAACAACTTCGCTACAGTCGGTTTGATCACCCGCATTGGGGCCTTCGTGCTCGACGCACGCACCGTGGGCTCTGGGCCGGTTGACTCCACAGTCGGTCCCTCCATCTGGGACGACTGGGAATGCGGACTGCGCTCCCGCGCGAATGCCTCAATGCGCATTGAGCCGCCGCGCACCAAGACAAATGACTCAATCCCAAGCTGCTGCCGCATCGAGTCATGGTACACAGAGTCTGCATTCACATCCGCGAACACGATCGCCAGTGTCTGCACGCCATTTGCCAGCAGCCCACCCCGCAACCGCTGCACATGCGACGCTCTTGAGTCGCACGGGCCCGCAAGACTCTCTGTGCGAGACATCTGAAGCAGCGGGTCGCACACCATCACGATACTCGGGGTCCACTTCTGAGAGACGATCGCCTGCTGCAGATGTCGGAGCTTCTCCGGCACCGCAATGACCGCGCTGGCGTCGCCGAAGACCACCTTTCGAGTAAGGCCCTTCCCGATGTATATCGCGGCAACGCGCCGGCGTTCCAGTGAAGCGGCTATCGCTGCGCCTATGTCGTAGCTGTTCGCCACGACGATCGCTCGGTCCGGCGCGACATTCTGTACGAGGCCCGCCACCTGCCTCGTCGTTTGAGATGAGGAACTCTCTGTCACCAGAATGCCACAGCCGTCATCCGCCAGCTGCGCGGCCCGATCACTTGTCAGGCACAACTCGCCGATCGGACAATCGCCCGATCGCTTGAGTCGTTCTCCCATGAACAGCACGGCCATCTCACTCAACCCCCACTTGGCGCTCGCCACACTCCGGGCAAAACCTCGCGTTCCGACCAATCTCCGTGCCACAGGCCCCGCACACCCGTCGCTCGGGTGCGATGTCTGCTACCAGATCGACATCAAAGGTGTGGACTCGAACCGGACCCGAAGCCAGATGCGCTCGCAGTCCACTAAGCACTCGGGCACAATCCGCTTTGTATACCGCGTCATCTACATCGGGGTTCTTAATGCAACGGAAGCACCCCTCCGCAGAATCGCACTCACATGACGCGACGCGGTCAGCCGCCTTATCAACGAGCGCGGCGAAGTGCTCGAACGCGCGCACCGACAGATCGATGCCGTCATGAACACTGTCGTACAAGTAGACACGCACGGACTCCGAGCCGGGGTCGCATTGCTCGGCATAGTCCTGCCGATCACACGGCCCCAATACAGTCGGGAGCATCGATCCAATGAGCCGGCTCACAGCTCGGAAGGTCGCCGACGATTGCTGGGCGGGGAGGCCGCGGGACAGTGCGGCAAACAACTGACCCTTGATCTCAACGACGACGCCCTCCGTTGGCATCAGGTACGGCAGCAGCCCCTGAGACCCCGGATACTCCCCAAGCCGAGTGCCGTCGGCCCGTCGCTCCGAGATCGACACGAGCAGATCCTTCACCTCCAATCGCGCTTCTGTCACGGTCAGGTCCGAATACTCGGCTACCTGCCGGACCTGAGTGACACGAATCGAGGTGCGCACCACAGGTTGCGTCCTATTCCTGGAGTACTCCGGTCGAAGCCGGATCACTCGCTTCGAGCGCAGAATGTCCGTAACCCGAAAGCGCATACCACCGTGCAGATAGACCGCTTTCGGATACGCCTCTCGCAGCATGTGCCAATGGTCAATGCAGCCAACCGAGTCGCCGCCATTCACCAGGTCATACATCGAGTTGTCCGAGGAGCGGACCGGTGTTCGACCGTGCTTGTCATCTGAGTAGAAGACATCCATGTGTGGCAGCAGGCCTTCACGCCGGAGCCTCAGCGCGTGCTGCATGTCCGGCCCGAGGATCGCTGCAGGTAGCGACTCTTCATCGCCGTTCTCTTCTATCGCGCACGCTAAGTGGTGGGACAGCAATCTCCGATTATGGAGGTTGACAGCCAGCGGCTCGGCGGTCCGCTCGAAGAGTTCCTGGGGATGCTCCAAGTAGTAGCTGTCAAGAGGCGTGTCGGCACCAATGAAGAACATGGCCCCCTCTTTGCCGGCGCGCCCCACCCGGCCCGCCCGCTGCCACAATGACATCATCGTGCCAGGCAATCCGACGCACACCATTGCATCAAGTGAACCGATATCGATCCCAAGTTCGAGGGCGTTCGTTGAGAACACTCCCCGTACTGCTCCGGACCGGAGAGCGGCTTCGGTCTCCTCTCGCTGCGTGCTATCCAGCCCCGCGCGATACACTCGAACATCCCCCCGTTGCCGTAGGGAGTCGGGGAGGTCGTCGAAGAGAAGTTCGGCGGCTTTTCGACTTCCGCAGAATGTGAGGCAGCTCAAGCCGCTTTCAAGCAGCGCCTGGGTAAGTCGGCGACCGGTTTGCCAGTAATGCTCATCGCTGGAAAGCAGCCACAATCGTCGTTGGCCCTGAATGCTCCCATCCAAGTCTTGGCCGATCAGGGAAAAGGACAGGCCCGTCAGCTCGCTCAAGTGGCTTTGTGCATTATGGATGGTGGCGGAGGCGCTGATGAACACAGGATCTGCGCCATACAGAGCTGCAACCATGCGCAGTCTGCGCAGAATGTACGCGACACTGCTGCCGAAGATCCCCCTGTACTCATGCGCTTCGTCAATGACCACATATCGAAGCCGACGCCAGAACGCAGCCCACTTGTCGTGATTGCCCAACATGGAAAGGTGCAGCATGTCCGGGTTGGTGAGCACGATGTGAGCACGCTCACGAATCGCCGCGCGCTGTTCCGAAGGCGTGGCTCCGTCATATCGGTTTATCCGGATGTCACCGCCGCTGTCGCTTCGGAGCTGATTGGCGATGCTCTGGAGTGCCACGAGCTGGTCATTCGCCAGTGCTTTTTGGGGGAAGATGAACAGTGAAGTGGCCTGCTGGCCACGCAGCACCGCCTCAATGGCGGGGACCATGAACACGAGGCTCTTGCCCGATGATGTCGCCGTGCTGATAACGGTGTGCCGACCTGCGAGCACATGCTCGAGGGCGGCCTTCTGATGCCGAAAGAGCCCCTTGGGGTATCTGCTTTCGATAACCCGGCGGAGTCCGGGCGCGATCTCTAGTTCTCCCACGGGAACGAACTGACCAGCCCGAGCCGCAAGAGTTCGTTCGTACGCGATATGGATTCCGATTTGACCCTTGAGGCACGCCTCAGATCGGGCAATCACCCCATGTTCGCTCGGCTCCTCTGTGTCGCCCAGGCAGCCTCTCATCAGTGCTCCTCTCAGGCGGTGCCATCGAACGACTGGCAAGTTCGCCAAGAAACAACTGCCAGAATGTAGGGGCCTCCCAGTGCGCCCGGTCTAGCGGGGCTGCCAGCCCGAAGGTCACGCCACCGCGACCGCCACCTGGACCCGGCATGTCGCGCCCACCCGGCGACCAGGGGAAACCCCCCTCACGCCGCCACCACCGTGACCGCCAGAAGGCCACAATCGAAAGAGATTGTGTCCAACTGGCGGCTGCCGGAACCCCCCCACTCCCCGTCCTCCGTACCCGCCACAAGGCCACAACCGAAGGGTGTTGTGGCCAACTGGCGGCCGCGGGCGTCGTCGCCCCGTGCCGCCCCGGGGGGCGTTTTGGCCCCGGTATCGGCCCCCTCGGCCGCGACGCCCCACGCGGCGTCGTGGGGCGGCAAGGCCAACCGTATCTCGATCCGGGTCAACGCCCACGACACCACGCTGCCGGGGAGGACCCGGCCCCGGTCGTCCCGCTTGAGCCCGCCCCCGACCCGCTCGGCGCTGACCTCGATCCGCTGGACGATCGAGTCCAGGACCCGGCGCTTCTGGTCGCGGGTGAGCCGGGTCCGGCCCGCCAGCAGGACCTGCACCGCCTTGACGATCCGGGCCGCGTGGCTGCCGTCGAAGGAGACCGCCTGGGCTCGCTGGCTTACCAGTTCCGCCCGGACGGTCTCGATCTCTGCCCTGGCCTTGTCCGACCGCACCCTGAACTCCTCGCGGGTGATGTCGCCGTCGGCGCACATGCTGGTCAGCCCCTCGAGCCGCCGGTCCAGCTTCCCGAGCTGGTCGGTCAGGTGCTCGATCTCCATGGCGACCATGTGCTGGCGGTGGTCGTTGCGGGCCCGGTCGAGGAGCCGCTGGACGAGGTCGGGGCCTGTCGCCAGGGCCGTGAAGGCGTCCCAGATCTGGTTGTCGGTGTCGTCGGCGTCCAGCCACGCCGCGCCACGGCGTCGGCTGGCGGGGCGGTAGACGGGTCGGCCCTTGTCCGAGTCCCCGGCGCAGGGCTCGCCGTCCAAGTACAACAAGCCGGTGAGGAGGCGGGGGGTGCCGGACCGGGGCTTGCGGGGCCGGGCCCAGACCGCCTCCCAGGTCTCCGGGTCGATGATCGGCTCGTGGGCGTGCTCAATAAGGATGGCGTCGGGGTTGGTCAGGTCCTGCTTGAAGTACCGGGTGCCGTTGACGGGCAGCCAGACGCCCGAGGCGGCGGTGCCGACATAGGCCGGGCAGTCCAGGACGCGGGTGACGGCCGACTTCCACCACCTCCCGCCCCGGGAGGAGGGGATGCCCATGTCGTTGAGCCTCTCGGCGACGGCGTAGTCGCTGAGGCCGTCCATGGACAGCTTGAAGATCTTGCGAACCACCACGGCCTCGTCCTCTACCACCTGGAGGGTGCCGCGGTTGGGCTGGCCGGGCGGGGGGTTCACATACCCGTAGGGCGACGGGCCGCCAGCCTTCTTGCCCTGCTGGGCCCGCTGCTTCTTGCCCCTGGCCATGCGCTCCTTGATCCGCTTGCTCTCGGTCCGGTCCACCAGCGTCTGGATGCCGAACATGAACCCCTCGTCGATGCTGGACAGGTCCCGCACCGTGCCGTTGACGATGACCTTGACGCCGCGTTCTTCGAGTTCACGGCGGAGCAGCGCGACCTCCAGCTCGTCGCCGCGGGTGAGCCTGGACTGCTCGTAGACCCAGACGGCGTCCACATCCCCGTCCCTGATGCAGGCCAGCACCTGCTGGAGCACGCGGCGCTCCGAGGCGGCCTGGGTGGCGCTCTCGCAGCCCCTGTAGGTGGCCACGACCTCCCAGCCCTGCTGCCGGGCCATGGCGTGGAACGCGGCCTCCTGGGAGTCCAAAGAGGTGCCGTGTTCCTCCTGCTTTTCGGTCGAGACTCGGAAAAGACCAACGACTCGCATCTTGCACCTCGCGGGGTCACGGGGATCAGCCGTCGCCGCCCCGCCGGCGACCGGCACCAGGACTACCTCGGATCGGGAGCATCAAGCAAGGCGTGTGAGAGCACTTCCGCCGGGGGGCTGGTTAGCCACTGCTCGACGATGGCGATGACGGTGCCGGTGTCGCCAGCGCGGGCGGCGTCGAGGATGTGGCGCTTGAGCCGGGTCTCGGCGGCCTCGACCTCGGCGGCGAGGTCGAGCAGGGTCTGGGGGAGGCGGTCGGGAAGGGGAGGGGTAGGGGTGGGGTTCATCAGCCAGCCCCCCCAGCGCCCGGGGTGTCGGGGCTACTCCCGTGTGCGTGCAATGACTTCTTCCCCCGCCCCCGTGGCGCTTCTG
>JADZER010000075.1 GCA_020850415.1 Phycisphaerales bacterium | reverse complement strand
GGCCGAACCCGCCCGTCCGGACCTCGTCGCGGGCAAATACCGACATGAGCGCCTGGTACGGGTTGATGACGAGGATCATCACGCACCAGAGAAGCGCGCAGAGCCCAACAACCCTGTTCGTGAACACGAACTTGAGTCCCTGCACCGCCCCTACCCAGGGCGACTCGTCCGTGTGCCCGCGGGTAGTCGGGATGCGGAGCGCGATGTAGCAGAGGATGAGGGCGACGTTCCCGGCCGCCGCGGCGAAGATACCGGGCGCGGGCCCGTAGGCCTCGAGCAGGAGCCCGCCGAGGATCGGCCCAAGAATGACCGACACCTGGAAGTCGAGCGCCACCAGGGCCGAGGCGCTCGGGATCTCATCCGGCCGGACGGCGTCCGCGATCGACTTGAACTGGGCGGGGTTATCGATGGCGATCCCGATGCCGGCGATGAACGCGACGACCAGCATGTGCCATGGCTGGACGAGCCCCGTCGCCACCAGCACCCCTTCGACGGTGAACGCCGTCACGGCGAGCACCCGTGAGCTGATCATCAGCCTGCGACGATTAGCGCGATCGGCGAGCGCCCCGGCGGGGATCGCGAAGAACAGGAACGGCGCGACGCCGGCGGTGGAGATCATCGTGACGAGGCCGGGGGAGTTCGTGAGCTCGAGCGCAAGCCAGGCCTGCGACACGTAGAACGTGAAGTAACCGGCCTGCGAGGTGAGCTGCGCGAGCAACAGGAGCTGGAGCTTCCGGCTGCGGATTGCGCGCATGCCATAGGTGGCGCGCGCGAAGGCGCCGGGCCGCCGTTCGAGAGATGTCACCGGCGTATTGTACGCGCGGTCAAATCAGCGGCCTAACCGCCAGCCAGCTTCACGCGGTGTCCGAGCTTCTCGAGGTCCGCCTGCAGGCGCTCGCGGTGGTCGCCCTGCACCACCAGCACGCGGCCCTCCCGTGAACCGCCGGCGCCGCACACCTGCTTGAGCCGCTTGAGCAACACATCGAGCTCCGCATCCGAGCCGGACAGGCCGTGAATCGTGGTGGCGGTCTTTCCGCCGCGCCCTTTCCGGTCGCGCATGATGCGGACGATGCCGTCGTCCGGCATCCCCTGGGGCGGTGGGGCCGCCTTCGACGCCGCTTTCCGCGGCTCCTCGCGAACCCGACCCCCTTCGGTCGAATAGACCCGTCTCGAATCTTCGTCAGGCGTCATGCCCGGCGCTCCACAGCCTCAGGTGTCATCCCCTCTATTCTCCCACCCCGGCGCCGGCTCAATGAGTGCGCTACTCCAGCCCCAGCAGACCCTGGACGGTCGCGAAGCCGTATCCCTCGGCGCGCAGCGCATCGATGACCGCCTGCAGTGCGGGGCCGTCCTCCGACGCGCTGCCGACATGCATGACGATGATGCCGCCGTCACTCGCGCCCTCCCGCACCCGCTCCACGATCTCCTCGATGGAGGCGCCGGCCCAGCCCCGCGTGTCGATCGACCACATGACCTGGTACGCGTAGCCGTTGGCCGCCACGTCGCGGGCGACGGAGTCATCGGTGTCGCCGTAAGGCGGGCGGAAGAGTGGCTTTGTCGAAACGCCCGTGAGCGTGAGGATGTGGGCCTCCGTTTGCGCCAATTCACTCGCCCGTTCCTCCGCGGTGAGGGGGTCCGCCCCGGTCGAGGCCCCCGTGAACGAGCGGTGGCTCCAGCTGTGGTTGATGAACGTGTGCCCTTCGCGGGCGATGCGCTGGACGAACTTCGGGTTCGCCTGCGCCCACTCCCCTGTCATCCCGAAGGTCGCCCGGATGTGGTTGGCCGCGAGGGTATCGAGGATGTCGTGGCTGTACCCAACGTCCGACCCGGCGTCGAACGTGAGCGCGATCACGTGCCCGGCCGATGGCACGCTGTAGACGAGGGCGGCAGCCTCCACGGGGACAGTCGGTGTCGAGGTAGGTGACTGCGTGGGCGGCGGGGTCGGACTCGGGGTCTCGGTTGGCGGGGGCGGCGGGGTCGCACTGGGGGTCTCGGTTGGCGTGGGCGGCTCGGTCGGGGTCTCGGTCGGCGTGGGCGAGGGGGTGGGACTCGGCGTTACCGTCGGCGTCGGTGATTCGGTCGGCGACGGCGATTCGGTCGGCGACGGCGAAGGCGTGGCGGATTGAGTCGGAGTGGGTGTCGGGGAGGCCGTCCCGGTGGGCGTGGATGTGATGGTCGTCGTCGGGGAAGGCGTGGTGGTTGCGGTGGTGGTCGGGGTCTTCGTCGGTGGCCGGGGTGTGAGCGTGGGCGAAGGCGTGGCGTCGCCACCACCACAGGCGGCGAGGAACGCGGCTACAGCCAGGATGAGCCATAGGGAAAGCCGAGAGACCATGTTGCAACGATCGTACGAAACGCCGGAGAACTCCGGGTCTGCGCACTGGACGCAGCAATGCCCCGCCCGTGGCATCGGCTATAGTGCCGGGTGAAGGAGTCCAAACGATGTACAAGGCAGACCTGGCGCTGGTGAACGCGAACATCATCACGATGGACGCGGCGTGCCCCCGGGCCGAGGCTGCGCTCGTCCGCCGCGGACGGATCGAGCTTGTCGGCAGATCTGCCGGGGTTCGCGCAGCGGCGAACGGCAGCCCCGTCTTCGACGCCGGCGGGCGAACCGTGGTGCCCGGCTTCATCGATGGCCACAACCACTTCGAGATGACCTGCGCATCGCTGGTCTACTCGTTGCCAGCCCACACCCCTCCGCACGCCAGCCTCGCCTCGATCGCCGGCGCCCTGCGCGCGGAGGAAGCTCGTCTGGCGCCTGGCAAGTGGTTGATCGCCCGCAGCAGCTT
>JADZER010000074.1 GCA_020850415.1 Phycisphaerales bacterium | reverse complement strand
TCTTCCTCGCCATCTACGACGCCATCGACCTCGACCTCCGCATGAGCGCCAAGATCTGGGACCCCTTCAAACGAGCCCTCGAGCGATCCCCCTTCGTCACCTGCCGCGACACCAACGCCTGGACCCGAACCGACCACCCCCTCGAACGCGCGACCAACTCCGCCACCCGCACCTACACCTTCACCAACACCCAAACCGGCGAAACCAGGACCTGCACCCTCACCCTCACCCCCCGAGGCCCAAACCACCCCAAACCCACCCACTGGTGGCTCACACACCTCAACACCTCATAGACCCCCCATGACCGGGTGCCCCCACGATCCCCGATCGCAAGCTCGGAGTCCCCTCACCCCCTCACCCACTCACCCCTCCCCCCAAACGCCTTGCTGACACCCCCGCGTTCGGGTACTGTCTCCCCATGCTCGCCCGGGTCCGGTCCAGCCTGCTCCAAGGAATCGACGCCCTCCCCTGCGAAGTCGAGGTCGACTACGACCCGACCGACATGGACAGGTTCCCGCTCATCGTCGGGCTGCCCGACGCGGCGGTGAAAGAGTCCCTCGAGCGCGTCCGGGCCGCACTCACCAACTCGGGCTACTACCCGCCGCTCGGCCGGATGCTGATCAACCTCGCCCCGGCGGACCTCAAGAAGGAGGGCCCGGTCTACGACCTCCCGATCGCCGTGGGGATGCTCGCCGTCGGCGGCGTGATCAAGGACCGCCCGGAAGGTGGGCTGGACTACCGGCACGCCGTTGTGGCGGGGGAGCTGGCGCTCGACGGGCGCGTGCGCCCCATCAAGGGGGCCCTGGCCCTGGCGAGCATGGCCAAGGCGACCGGGGCGCGGGCGGCCATCGTCCCCGCAGAGAACGCCGCGGAGGCGTCGATCGTGGGGGGGATCGATGTCTACGGCGTGTCCACGCTCGCAGAACTGGTCGGGCTCCTCACAGGCAAGCTCGAGGTCGAACCCCACCCGGCCCCGGATGTCGCGGGCATCCTGCGCCAGACCGACGCGCCCATCGACTTCGGCGAGGTCCGCGGCCAGGAGAGCGTAAAGCGAGCGATCGTGATCGCCGCGGCGGGGCAGCACAACCTCTTTCGGTTGTGGCCTTCTGGCGGTCACGGTGGTGGCGGCATGAGGGGGGTTTCCCCCGGTCGCCGGGTGGGCGCGACCTGCTGCGTCCAGGTGGCGGTGACGGTGGGGGCGGCGTGAGGTCCCGAGGCGCAGTCGGTCGGGGCCTGTTACCCAGCCGGCCCGCCTGTCGCGCTCTCGGCTTTGAAGCCGATTCTCGGGGTCCGACGGCAGCCCCCACGGTTGCTCTCGCACCCCCGGCGGCAACCCTCTCGAACTCTCGCGCTCTCTGCTTGACGGGTAGGCTGAGCTTAGCCGGAGGGTTGCTCTCGGGGGCCTTACAAGGAGGTCTGACTCCAATGAGACTCCTCAGCCCACGGCACTACTACGATCCGTCAAATGAACACGGAACAGACTGGCTCCACAGTCGCAAGCTCGGTGAGTTGGTGGCAACGCCATGCGAGGCGATTGTGGTTGTTCTTGCGCGTCATCGCCGTCATCGCCGGCCTCGTGGCGATCGCATGGTGGCTTTACTTCTCACCCGTAGTGGTCACGGCGCATGTTGTGTCGGCTGGCTCTGTGGATTCCGAGGTGTTCGGGACCGGCACATTGGAGCCCCGCGTGAGCGCGGCCGTCGGTCCGAAGGTGACCGGCCTCATTACCAGCGTGGGGGTCGACCAAGGCGACATGGTAGAGGCCGGAGATGTACTCGTCACACTCGAGGACACCAATCAGAGGCTGTTGGTGGCCGTTGCCGAGGCGGAACTCGCGGCGGTGAGGGCGAGTATCGACCGATTGATCGCGGACCGGGGGCGGGCCGAGGCCGTCCTTGCCCAGGCAAGGCTCACCAGCGAGCGACTCACCGCTGCGGCCGCTGCGGGCGCCGCGGGGGCGGAGGAAGTTGACAAGTCGCGCGAGGCGGTCGCCATCGCCGAGGCCGAACTCGCCCGCGCTGCTGCGGCGCTGATCGAGGGTCATCGGCGCGCCGCCGCGACAGAGAGTTCGCTGGAATACGAGCGAGCTCGCCTTCAGGACATGAGTGTTCTGGCACCGTTTGACGGCCCTGTCCTGCGGCGCGACCGCGACCAGGGTGATGTGGTTACCGCGGGCTCGGTCGTACTCCAACTGGCCTCGCTGAACGAGGTGTGGGTGACGGCCTGGGTGGACGAGACCGAGCTTGCTCGCCTCGCCGTGGACCAGCCGGCGCGGGTCGTGTTTCGTTCGGAGCCAGAGACGAAGTACGAGGGGGTCGTCGCCCGCATCGGACGCGAGACCGATCGAGAGACGCGCGAGGTGGTCGTCGATGTGCGGGTCGATGGTCTGCCGGTCAACTGGGCCGCGGGCCAGCGTGCCGATGTCTACATCCTCGTCGATCGGCGGGATGGGGTCACCGTGCTCCCCGCGGCGCTCGCGCTGGTGCGAGAGGGAAAGGCGGGCGTCTGGGTCGACGACGACGGCGCCGCACGATGGCGCGAGATCACCGTGGGCCTTCGGGGGCGGGACGCGGTCGAGGTGGTTGACGGGCTGGCACCGGGCGATACGGTTCTCACGGCGTCGGGTGGACGGTCGGGGTCGCTGCGGCAAGGGCGGAGGGTCGCCCGCCGATGAACCTGGCCATCCGCGACATACGGCACAGCGTGGGCCGCTTCGTGCTCACCACCATCGGCGTGGGGATGTTGCTCATGGTCGTGATGGGCATGGGCGGCATCTACCGCGGGCTAGTCGACGACGCGCTGGTCGTGACGCGGGGCGTCGGAGCGGACCTGTGGGTCGTGCAGCGCGATACGCGCGGACCCTTCGCCGAGGTTTCGCGACTGCCGCGGAGCATGGTCGATCGCGTGGCCACCGTTCCCGGCGTAAGAGACGCCCGTGAGTTTGTCTTCCACACTATCCAGCGCACGCACCGGGGCAAGCCCCTGCGCATGGGCGTCCTCGGGCTGGGTTGGCCGGCGGACACGGGGGAGGGTCTCCCGCTCATCGCGGGCCGGCCGCTGGGGAAGAACCACTTCGAGATGATCGCCGACGAGACCCTCGGCCTTGCGCTCGGGGAACGGCTCCGGCTGGGCAAGGAGGACTACGAGGTGGTCGGGATCACCCGGTGGATGGTGACCTCGGGGGGTGACGGGATTGCCGCTTTCACCAGCCGTGACGCTCAGGCGATCCAGTTCGACGAGCCCGGCGAGTCGGTGCGACTCGAGCGGGAGGCTCGTCGCGGGCGGGCGGGCGAGATCGACTTCGGGCGCACACAGCCGGGGGTGCTCGAGCTCGCCACGGGGGTCTCGGGCGCCATCGCCGCGCTGCCGGGACCGGCGATCAGCGCCGTCATCGCCCGGCTGAGCCCCGGCGTAGAGCCCGACGCGGTCCGCCGGGCGTTCAGCGGCTGGGGCGATGTCACGGTGTACACCGCCGCCCAACAGGAGGAGCTGCTGCTCAAGGGGAGTGTCGATCGAGCCCGGCGGCAGATCCTGCTCTTTCGCGTGCTGCTCACCATCATCTCCGCGGTCATCATGGCGCTCATCATCTACACCCTCACGCTCGACAAACTTCATCCCATCGCCCTGCTCAAGCTGATCGGCGCGCCGAACAGGACGATCGTCGGGCTGATCCTCCAACAGTCGCTGATAATGGGAGCGATCGCCTACGGCGTGGGGTATGTGATCGGCCTCAGAGTCTTCCCGACATTCCCCCGGCGCGTGCTCGTCACCGGCGATGACCTGCTCCGCCTCGCGGGTATCGTGATGCTGATCTCGGTGCTCGCCAGCCTGCTGGGCATCTGGAAAGCGATGCGTGTCGCGCCCAACGAGGCGATCGGCTGAGAAGCACCATCCGGAGATTCGACCCGATATGGCAGAACCGCTCGCACTCGAGACCAGCGGACTCACCAAGGTGTACGGCAGTGGCCACACCGAGGTGATCGCCATGCGGGACGCGAGCATGCGAGTCCGGCGTGGCGAGGTCGTCGCCCTGCTGGGACCCAGTGGCGCCGGCAAGTCCACCTTCCTGCTCTGCGTAGGGCTCATCAACGCGCCCACGCGGGGGCGAGTGACCATCGGCGGGAGGCTCATGCAGGACGGGTCGCGATCGCTCGGAGACCTCCGCCGCTTCCGCCGCGAGCACATTGGCTTTGTGTTTCAGAAGTCCAACCTCATCCCGTTCCTCAGCGCAGTCGAGAATGTGCAGGTCGTGGGCGAGCTTATTGGAAAGTCATCCTCGGTTGCCAAGCGGCGAGCGATGGAGCTGCTGGATGCCCTGGGCGTCGGGCGCCGTGCGTTGAACATGCCTACACAGCTGTCCGGGGGCGAGCAGCAGCGAGTCACCGTCGCTCGAGCCCTGGCGAACCAGCCCAGCCTCATACTTGCCGACGAACCTACCGCCGCGCTCGATAGTGTCCGCGGACGGCAGGTCATGGAGCTGTTCCGTGATGTGGCCCACCGGCACGGGACAGGTATCATCGTCGTGACGCACGACCATCGCGCTCTTGATGTGTTCGACACCATCTACGAGATGGAGGATGGAGTGCTCAAGCCCGCGACGCCCGCTACCACACCTCCGCAGCGGACGGCGACGCATTGACGGGGTCTGCGTCGTTCGCACCATGTCCCGCACACGACTTCAAGATTTCATCGCGTAGGTATCCAGTAGCGAACTGCGGTTAGCAGCTCGGCGACGGATTCCTGATTACCTCGGCTATCCAAGGACGGTCACGGTGAGCATGTGCCTAGGGCGTGCGAGGGGCCGCCGGGCGGGGCCAGCATCGCTGCGTGCACATCCCTGCATCCCCGTGCGCCAGCGTGCGCATGGATGGGCGGTTGCATCCTAAACACTCGCATTGCATTGGGCGCTGTGTTATAATCAGGTCGTAGGCCACGCACGCGCGGGGCACGGACGCTGCTCCGGGTCACGGAGGACCCCTCATGCTGATCACCTTCCGGTCCACCGACGACATCAAGCCCTACGACAAGAACCCGCGCAGGAACGACCCCGCGGTGGACGCCGTCGCCCGCTCGATCACCGAGTTCGGCTTCCGCCAGCCGGTGGTCGTGGACGAGCACGGCGTCATCATCGTCGGCCACACCCGGTGGAAGGCGGCGCGGAAGCTCGGGCTTGAGCTGGTGCCCGTCCATGTCGCCGAGGGGCTGACCCCCGAGCAGGCGAGGGCCTACCGCATCGCCGACAACCAGACGGCCTCCATCGCCACCTGGGACCTCGAACTCCTGCCGGTCGAGCTGGCGGAGCTGAAAGACCTGGGCCTCGACCTCGACATCCTCGGCTTCGACGACGACGAGCTACAGCGCCTGCTGGGCGCGGCGGCCAACCCCGGCCTGACCGACCCCGACGACATCCCCGAGCCGCCCGACGAGCCGACCACCAAGCCCGGCGACCTGTGGGTACTCGGCGAGCACCGGCTGCTCTGCGGCGACAGCGCCAGCGCGGCGGATGTGGACAGGCTGCTGGATGGGAACACGGTGCAGTTGGTCAACACCGACCCCCCGTACAATGTGAAGGTCGAGCCGCGATCGAACAACGCCATCGCGGCGGGCATGTCCTCGTTCACCAGGACCACCTCCGGCGAACCGACCTCGACCCAGCGCCGGGGCCACGCGGGCAAGCCCACCGGGAACCCGAAGGGCAAGCCCACCGGCCAGCTCCGCCCGAAGGACCGCCCCCTCGTCAACGACTTCGTC
>JADZER010000073.1 GCA_020850415.1 Phycisphaerales bacterium | reverse complement strand
TCCCTCCCCCCCGCCCCCCCGGCCCCCCCACCCCCACCCCCCACCGTGGCCCCCACCCTGGTGGTGCTGGCTTCCAGCCTGCACACCTCCGGGGCGGGTCACTCTGGGCCCCCTCTGCCTCTACCGGGCCTCCTCCCTCCCAACTCCCTCCCGCACCGCGCAGCGCCGCCTCCTCACGCGCAGCACGAACCAGGCGGAGGTGCATCCCCCGCCTCCGATTTGGCCCTTTGGCCCTTTGGCGATTTGGCCAATTCTTCCCCCCACTCCGTCTCTTCGTCTCTCCGTCTCTCCGTCTCTTCCCCCTCCCCCCTCGATCGCGCCCTGGAGCGCCGCCGCCCGCGCATCGAATCACTCACCCGCGCGGGGGCGCCCCCCGACACAAGCTGACCTTGCCTTGACCGCGTGCGCCCGCGCACTCTGTGGCAAAGAGACCACCCGCGCAATAAATCCAGCCCCGATGCCCCCGGCATCGCGCCTATCCCACGCGCTCAATGCAGCATGACCCCCTACCCCATCATCACGACGAGGTCCGGTCCAACACCCGGTACGACTCCCGCTCCCCGCGCCCGCGCAGCGGGTAGTCCTTCCGCAGCGGGTGCGCCGGGAACTCCTCCCATGTCAGAATCCGCCGCAGGTCCGGGTGGCCCGTGAACCGGACGCCGAACATGTCGAAGACCTCCCGCTCCGGCCACTCGGCGCCGGGCCAGAGATCCGTCACCGAATCGACCACCAGCGCCGGGTCCGCCTCGGCGCCGTCGGTCGGCACCGAGGGGTTCAGGAAGGTCTTCACCGTCAGGCAGTCATCACGCTCGAAGCTCCGCAGCACATACACCACCGCGAACCGGCCCGGCATCGCCTGCGGGTAGTTCAGGTAGTCAACCCCGCCGACATCCGCGAGGAAGCAGTACTTGCAGCGCGGGTCGTCCCGCAGGAACGCCATCACGGCGTGCAGGTCCTTGGGCTCGACGATCAGGGTCGTGTCGCCGCGGAACTGCGTCGCCCGCAGGCGGCAGGTGGAGAAGGCTTCCTTGACGCTCTGGAGGGCGGTGTGATCGATCGCGGCCATCGGGTGCTCCTGCGAGAAGGCTCGGCGAGACGGGAGGATAGCGCCGAGCGGCCGATTCTGCCCGAATGGGCCGGCCCCCGGCCAAGGCCAAAGAAAAAATATCGGTCCCGACACACCCCGCCCGTGACACAAGGTGTAGATGCCCGGGCCCGCGGGCGCACGATCGCTCGTACACGGGCCAGCCCGGCGCCCTCCCGCGGCCCCTCCCGGGCCAAGGTCCGGCCTGGTTATGGCCTGTGCGCAAGCCCCGCGCGGCGTCGATGGGGTAGCAAGCAAGAGTTGCCGCCCCCGTTCCCAAGGAGCCCCCCGTGGTCCAACTGATCTGCCGCAAGCCCACCTCGCTGTTTGACGCCCCCGCCGGTCGGGACGAGCCGGTCGGTGGTCTCAGCCGGCTCCAGCTGGTCGAGCGGATCATGGACCGCAACCGCTCGGCCACAGAAACCTACCTCGGCACCTTCAGCGACCGCGCCCTCACCAGCTACCTCGCCCACCTCGACACCGTGGGCCAGCCCCGCGGCGGCCGCTGGGAGCGCCCCGGCGACACCCCCGCGATCGTCGTCCGCGAGACCGCCGACTGAGCCGCCCCGAACCACCGCACGCGGGGGAGCGGGCGCGCCCGGCCCCTTCCCGTCGCAGCGCGGCCGTGCGCCGGCCGGCCGCCCCCGCAACCGGCCTACACTGCCGCAGAATTCCCAGGAGCCCCCAACCATGCATTTCGACGCGCACCAGCCGGTGATCGACGATCTCGAGGCGCGGATCGTAACGATCCGCGACTCTCTTTAACTACGACACCAAACTCTCCAGACTCGCCGATCTCGAAGCCCGGATGGGCGCCGCGGACTTCTGGGACAAGCCCGACCAGGCCCAGGCGACCGTTGCGCAGCTCAAGCTCGTCAAGGCCCAGATCGAGCCGCTCAAGGCGGTGATGAAGCAGTTCGAAGACGCGGAAGTGGCCTACGAGATGGCCAAGGAAGCCGGCGACAAGGACCTGCTCGCCGAGGCCGACGAGTCGCTCTTTACGCTCCAGAAGATGATGGACCGGGTCGAGCTCCAGAGCCTGCTCTCGGGCAAGCACGACTACCGCAACTGCTACCTGACCATCTCCGCCGGCGACGGGGGCACCGAGGCCAACGACTGGGCCGAGATGCTCTTCCGCATGTACCTCTACTACACCGAGCGGATGGGGTTCAAGGTCGAAGAGCTGGCCAAGAACTTCGGCACCGAGGTCGGCATCGACTCGGTGACGCTGTATGTGAAGGGCCCGTACGCCTACGGCTACCTCTCGTGCGAGCACGGCACGCACCGCCTCGCCCGGGTCTCCCCGTTCAACGCCCAGGGCAAGCGCCAGACCAGCTTCGCGACGGTCGACATCACGCCCGAGTTCGAGGAGTCCAAGCTCGATATCCCCGAGAAGGATCTGGAGTTCACCTTTTTCGCGCGGTCGTCCGGGCCCGGCGGGCAGAATGTCAACAAGGTCGCCTCGGCGTGCCGGATCGTCCACACGCCCACCGGCTTCATGGTCGTCGCCAGCTCGCACCGCGACCAGTCGCAGAACAAGCGCCAGGCGATGACCATCCTGCAGGCCAAGCTCGAGCAGCTCGAGGAGGACCGCCGTGCCGCGGAGCTGAAGGAAGCCAAGGGCGGCGACCTCGCGCGCGGGTGGGGCACGCAGATCCGCAGCTATGTCTTCTACGACAACCGGGTGAAGGACCACCGGACGGGCTACGAGGAGACGAACTACGAGAAGGTGCTGCAGGGCCAGATCGAGCCGTTCGTGGACGCCGAGCTCCAGCGGCGCCGCTCGGTCAAGGAGGCCTGACGGCCGCGGGCTATCCCTGCGCCCAGGCGTTGAGGAAGGCCACGAAGTCCATGGTATCGACGGACTGATCGAGGTTGAAGTCCGCGCCGGGCTGGCCGGTCGCCCAGGCGTTGAGGAAGGCCACGAAGTCCTGTGTGTTGACCGTCCCGTTGCCGTCGAAATCGCCCAGGGGCCCGTACGGCAGGAGGTCCGCGAGCGAGACGCGGTAGTCGCCGTCGGTGTCCTGCAGCCGAAAGTCCCAGCCCTTGGTGGCGACGACGACCACGCCGTTGACACGCCCGTCGGCGTCGTCGCTCTCGCCGTCGGCGCCGTACACATAGTTCCGGATTGACGCCTCGTCGCTGCTGTCGGCGTCCAGGTCTCCGTCGATGTCGGCGGGGGTCTCCTCGCCCAGCGTGTCGGTCCAGGCGTAGCCGGTGACCTCGGGCGAGGCATAGGGCATGCCGAACAGCCCGGTGACCTCCCACTCGGTGACATCCAGCCAGTCCGTGGCGTTCCTGCCCTCCCAGCGGCGCACGAGTTCCCACGCCGGTCCGGTGATTCCCCCCGCGTCGGCGCCGTCGATGATGTCCTGGAGCGCCTCGACGACGCTGGTCTGGTTCGCGACGCTCAGGTCGATGGGCTGCTGCGGGTCGCCGGCGAGCTGCGCCGCGCCGTTCTGGTCGAGGGCCCACACGAGGGTGATGGTGGTCTCGTCGGTGAGGCTGTCGTGCTCGAAGCGGAGCTCGACCTCGGGATCGTAGAGGCCGGGGGCGCTCCCGCCGAAGGCGGCGCTGGCGTCGCGGTACCCCTGCGAGCGCTCGAAGAAGCGGCCGAGGACCAGCCATGTCTCGTCGGCCTCGAACATCCCGTCGCCGTCGCCGGTGACTTCGACCGCCACGGGCGAGAAGCAGCCGCAGAGCACCAGGGCGAAATCCGCGCCGGAGCGTTCGTACTGCGGCTCGGTCCAGAAGTCGCCGTCGAGGTCGTCGCGTGAGGCGGCGATCCGCTCGCCGAGCGCGTCGTGCGGGCGGCGTGCGAATCTGGCGACATTGGCCAGGTATCTGGTCTCCGCCGCGGCGCCGAGTTCGCCGCCGGTCCTGGCGTCGTTGCCGTCCACATCGATGTCGAAGAAGCCGACGACGGGGGAGGGTCCGAAGGCGAACGGGTCGAACGGCTCACCGCCCAGACCGATCGGGCCGGGCGGGTTGACCAGTCCGGCGAGGGTGAGCTGCAGCCGGAAGAGGTGGGCGCCGTCGGGGTCGGTGGTTTCGCCGGCGTAGGGATCGTTGTCGGCGTCGAACGCGTCCCACGCGCACAGCCGAGCGTCGAGGATCTCCGGCGGGGTCGCGAGCGGGTTGAGGGGTCCGTCCGCGCCTGGGTCGGTCCGGCGGACGACGGCGTCCTCGGGGTCGGACCATGATTTGCAGTCGGAGCGCTGGGCGCACAGCCCCGACGCGGTGCAGGCGACGATGAGACCGGCCAAGATCCGCGTGGCCTTGCTGTTCATTGGCGAGCGAGCTCCTGCACATAGGCCTCGAGCCCCAGCCGGTCGATGCGGTAGCGGAGGCTGCTGCGCTGCATCCGGATCAGTCTGGCGGCCCTGGAGACGTTGCCGCCGGTGTAGCGGAGTGCCTGCACGATGAGCTCCCGCTCGACCTTCTCCGCGGTGTGCTCCCCCGAGTCGAAATCGAACACCAGTTCGGCGCCCGGGGCGCCGTCTGGCGTGGAGAGCGTGGGGGACTGGGCCGGTGGCCGGGATCCCGGGGGGTCGGTGAGGCCGAGGTCCCTTGCCTCGACGGTTCCGGTGCGGGAGAGCATCGCGGCCCGCTGGGTGACATTGATCAGCTCGCGGATATTCCCGGGCCATGCGTGGGCACTGATAGCGCGTTCGGCGTCGGGGGAGAGCGTCAGCTCGCCCCGGCCGAACGACCTGCCGAACCGGCGGAGCATCTCGGCCGCGATGACGCAGGCGTCGGCGCCGCGCTCCCGGAGTGCGGGGATCTCGATGGTGAAGGCGTTGAGCCTGTAGAAGAGGTCTCTGCGGAAGGCGCCGGCCTCGGCCCGCCTGGCGAGGTCGACATTGGTGGCCGCGATGAGCCGCGCACTCACCCGCCGCTCACGCGAGCCACCAACGCGCCGGAACACGCCTTCCTCGACGACGGTGAGGATCTTGGCCTGGAGTTCGAGGGGCATGTCTCCGATCTCATCGAGGAAGATGGTGCCGCCGTCGGCCATCTCGAAGAGCCCCTCGCGTGCGCCCTTGGCGTCGGTGAACGCTCCCTTCTCGTGGCCGAAGAGCTCGGACTCCACGAGGCTCGGCGGCAGTGCGGTGCAGTTCACATGCACGAAGGGGAGCGAGCCGGTTCTCGCCGCGCTTGCCCGCTCGGCGCAGGTGTGGATGTGCTTGGCCAGGAGGCCCTTGCCGGTCCCGGTTTCTCCGAGCAGCAGGACGGTCGGGAGCGTGCTTCCCGCGCCGGGCTCGGCGCGGAGGGGGAGCCCCGCGAGGCGCTGGGCCATCTCCAGGGTCCGCTCCCAGGCCTCGCTGTGTCCGAGGATCTCGTTCTCGCCGCCGCGCACCCGCTCCAGGCGTTCGTAGAGCTTGACGCGTGACTTGAGCTTGCGTGTCTCCAGCAGGCGCTGCACGAGCAGGACCATCTCCTCCAGCGAGACGGGCTTCTGGAGATAGTCATCGGCGCCGCCCTTCATCGCGGCGACGGCGCCCTCGACCGAGCCGTAGCCGGTGACGATCACCACCGGGCCCTCGAACCCCTCCGCCCGGATCTCCCGGACATACTCCACGCCGTCGTCGGAGCCCTTGAGGTTGACATCGGTGACGACGGCGTCGAACTCGCGGCCCTCCCGCTGGGCGCGGGCCTGGGCGATGCTGGCCGCCCCCACCACCTCCAGCCCCGCCCTCTCGAGGGCTCGGCCGAAGGTGAATCGCAGGGTCTCTTCGTCTTCGATGATCAGCACAGTGGCCAAGGTTCGCCTCTCCGCCCTGGCCAATTGTGGCCAGCTACCCGCCTGTGGCCAAGGGAAGTTCGACCCGGAAAGTCGCCCCTGGCCCAAAACCTGGATTTGAGGGCGGTCCCGGGCGGTTCTCGGCCGTAATCCGGCCGCCGTGGTCCCGCACTACCCGGTGAGCGATTGCAAGACCGATGCCAGTCCCTCCCGGCTTTGTGGTGAAGTAGGGGCGGAAGAGCCGGTCGTGGGCATCGGGCGCGATCCCTGGCCCTTGGTCGGTCACGGTGATCTGCCAGCCCTGCTCGACCTGCTCGGCGAGGACCTCCACCCGGCCCCCGGGTGGTGAGGCTTCGATCGCATTTGAGAGGAGGGCGGCGACGGCCTGCTCCAGGTGGCGCCGGTCGATGGGCGCCGCCTCGGGCGCCGCGGCGGCGTCGAGAGTGAGCCGGACCCCCCTGTCCTCAGCCATTGGTCGGTGGGCCTCGACGAGCCCCTCGAGCCATGGCCTGATGGGCTGTGAGTGCGGCGCGACCTCCAGCGGGGTGGAGACGCTCAGGAGCCCCGTCAGCCACGAGCCGAAGCGGTCGACGGTGGAGAGGATGCGGCGCTGGTGGCCGATGATGGGCGAGTCGGGGGCGGACTCGACGACGGTGAGTTCGGCGAGGGAGCGGATGCCGGCGAGCGGGTTGCGGATGTTGTGGGCGACGCGTCTGGTCATCTCGCCGATCGCGGCGAGCCGTTCGCGTTCGATGCGCTCGGCCTGCATGGTCTCGATCGTGGAGGCCATCTCGTTGACCTGGCGTGCGACGCGGTCGAGTTCGTCGTCGCCCTCGATCCCGATCCGGTGGTCGAACTCGCCGCGTCCGAGGTGCTCGGCGGCGACCCGCAGGCGTTCGGCCTTGACCAGCACCCACCGCCGGAAGCAGGAGCCGGCGACGAAGAGCAGGAGGACCACCATGGCGACGCTTGTGAGCACCGTGAGGGCCAGGCGTGGCCTGACCTCGGCGCTGTGCTCGGCGGCGAGGACGGCTTCCCGCGCGAGCCTGGCCTCGAGGCGTTCGATCAGCTCGTGGAGTTCGTAGAGGGCCTGGAGCGCCTCGCGGTGGTCCGTGTCGGCTCGGGAGTCGGCCCAGGCGAGGGAAGTCGCCTGGGCCCGCGCGAGTCGTTCGCGGATGTTCCGGGTGGTGTTCACGCCCGCGCTGAGCTCGTATCTGGGGAACTGTTCGAGTCGGTCCACCGCCTGCGACGCCTGCGCGGCGAGCGCTCCGATCCGCTCGGTGAGCGGCGTGGATTCTGGGGTGTCGGGGTCTTCGGGGGTGAATACCCCGAACCCCGCGCTGCCGAGGGCCTGGGCCTGCCCCCACACCGCCCGGTTGATGTCGTGGAGGGGGCTGAGGACCAGGCCGACCTGCTCGTTGGCCCAGCGCTGCTCGCGGTCGAGGAGGCCGACCGACCATACCGCCACCGCGAGGGTGGCGACGACGGCGACGCCGAGCAGGCTCAGCAGGATGCGGAATCTCGCGCGGAGGGACATCGCGTCGGGACGCTAGCGGGTCGGCAGGTACGACCAGTCCCACGACTCCTGGAGCGGCCGCGGGCTCGACTCCACATGCTGGTCGAGGAAGAGGACATTGGCGGCCCCGTTGTGGCGCATGGCCGGGAACCAGTACCTGCCGTCGGCGAAGGGGCCGGAGCGGGCATCGAGGGCGGGGGCGCTGAAGATCGGCTCGACGCCGTTGCGTTTGGCCTTGGCCCCGTCGACATCCCAGGCGAGGGGGGTCATGCTCTGCTCGGTGATCTGGCTGGTGAGGGTCACGGGCATCCAGCGGTTGCCGCCTCGGAAGGGGGCGCGGTCGAGCCGCCCGTTGAACCCGAAGGATACGGCCTCGGCGGGGCCGATCGCCCCGTTGCGGCAGGGCACGCCGCGTCGGACGGTGAGCAGCCCGCCGACCTCTGAGCAGCGCATAGGGTTGTTGCCGTCGGTATCGGGCAGGTTGTGTGAGTTGTTCTGGTCGCCCCACCGCCAGAACTCGTCCGCGCCGTACTGTGATTCCTGGAAGGTCTCGAGGCGGAAGCGGTCGCCCAGCTCTCGCTGGTCGTTCCCGCGGTCGCCGTGGAGCGTATCGTCGGCGAAGATGCTGAAGTCAAAGCCGATGGTTCGGAGCGAGACCTGGCAGCGGAACTGCCGGGCGGCGCCGATGCTTCTCCCCAGGGCCGGGAGAAGGATGGCGATGAGCATGGCGAGGACGGCGATGACGACGAGCAACTCGACGATGGTGAACGCCCCTCGGCCGATCGGACGCCGCGCGCCGGGTTCGCGATGGCTGGACTGTCTGACGATCTCTGCCTCCTCGACCGGGCATGGCACCGGGGGCGACCGTTTGCCTCTCTCGGGTGGGCCCATACTAATACGGGACCGGGAGGTGTGTCTACCCCTTTCGGGTCAGACCAATAATCTGAGGCCACAATTCACGCCACGCTAGGAGAGTCCTGTGGAAAATACTGGCCAGTTGGATATTTTTCGTCTCCGCCACGCCCGCACCCGGTCGATCTCGGCCGAGAACCCGACGGGGGCGAAGGGGTCGGGGGCCCGGGCTGCCCCGGGGGACGACCCCTGGTGCACGGATGCCGCGAGCGAGTTGGGGCGCGGGTGGAAGGTCCGGCCCTGCCTGCGGAACCTCGAGCCCGGGCAGACGGTGGTGCTGGCGGATATCGAGGGTCCGGGGGTCGTCCAGCACATCTGGTGCACGGTGCTGGCCAGCGTGCACCGGTGGATCGCGTGGGAGGTGACCTACGACGACGGGGCGTCGCCGAGCATCGCGGTCCCGGTCGGGGACTTCTTCGCCAACGGCATCGACGGTCGGGCGCTGATCAATAGCCAGCCGATCGCCGTGAACCCCAAGGGGGGGATGAACAGCTACTGGCCGATGCCCTTCCGCAAGCGGTTCCGGCTCACCATCCGCAATGATGGGCCGAAGACGATCAACGAGTTCTTCTACCAGGTGACCTACAGCCTGGAGGATGTGCCGGCGGACGCCGGGTACCTCCACGCGTCGTGGTCCCGCTCGCTGACGACCCGTGAGAACCCCGAGCATGTCATCGTCGACCGGGTCCGGGGACGGGGGCACTACGCCGGGACATACCTGGTCTGGAACCAGCTCTCCAACGGCTGGTGGGGCGAGGGGGAGGTGAAGTTCTTCCTCGACGGCGATGGGGACGACGCGCCGACGATCTGTGGCACGGGCACGGAGGACTACTTCGGGGGGGCGTGGGGGTTTGTGATGGACCACGAGCGGGACCTCACACCGACGGCGTACTCGACCGCGTATCTCGGGTATCCCCAGGTCGTGCACGAGTGCCTGGGGCACACGGGGCCGCGGATCCCGAGCCACGGGCTGTACCGCTGGCACATCCCGGATCCTGTGCGGTTCGAGAAGGACCTGCGGGTGACGATCCAGGCGCTGGGGTGGTGGCCGAACGGGAAGTTCCAGCCGCTGACGGACGATCTGGCATCGACGGCGTTCTACTACCTGGAGAGGCCGGCGGCGGTCCCGGCGCTGGCGCGGGTCGAGGAGCGGTTCGCCCGGTAGGCCCCCCCGGGGGCCCGGGGTCGATAGGCTTGGAGGCTCATGGCCGGCCGGCAGACCCGATCCGCGTACTTCTTTGTCGTATTCCCGCTCGGGATTCTGCTTGTCTTCACGCTTGTGCCGACGGTGGTCGGGCTTGGTCTGAGCTTTTTCCAATGGAACGGCGATGGTCCGCCGTCGTTTGTGGGGTTCAGGAACTTCCAGGCGCTCTTCCGCGATGCGAAGTTCTGGCCGGCGCTTCGGAACACGATGGTCTATGGCCTGGTGTCCGTCCCGCCGGCTGTGCTGCTGGCCTTTCTGCTGGCGGTCGCGGTGCACGCCCGGTGGTTCCGGGGCAAGGCGCTGGTGCGGACGCTGTTCTTCATGCCGACGATCATCTCGGTGGTCGCGATCGGGTTTGTGTGGCGGTGGCTGCTCGATGACCAGGCGGGGCTGCTGAACTACGGGCTGCGGCTTGTGGGCGTGGATGACCCGCCGAACTGGCTGCAGGACGGGTACTGGCCGTTTTTCTGGATCATCGTGATCTCGGTGTGGCAGAAGGTGGGGTTCTGCCTGGTGCTGTACCTGGCGGCGCTGGCGGGGATCAACGAGACGCTGTACGAGGCGGCGGAGGTTGACGGGGCGTCGCGTGTGGCGGTGCTGCGGCACATCACCTGGCCTCAGGCGGCTCCGATGACGGCGTTCCTGATGGTGACGGGGGTGATCAGCGCGCTGATGGTGTTCGATCTGGTGTATGTGGTGACGGGCTCGACGGCGGGTTCGATCTCCGAGTCGGACTACACAAATGTGCTGAACCTGTTCATTTTCCGGCAGTTCGGGTACAGCCGGTTCGGGTACGCGTCGGCGATCGGGGTGGTGATCTTCCTGCTGACGGTGGTGGCGACGGCGGCGCAGCTCGGGCTGTTCGCGGAGCGGGGCGGGAAGGGGGCGGCCCGGTGAGCTCGCTGCGCCGGCCCAGCCTGCCGGTTCGGGCGGCGGTGCACCTCGGGGTGTACCTGGTCGCGGCGACCATGCTGGCGCCGTTCCTGTGGATGCTGCTGACGAGCCTGAAGACCGACCAGGAGGCGGCCCAGGCGCCGACGCTGGGGAACCTGCTGCCGGCGGTGTGGCAGTGGCGGAACTACCCGCGGGCGGTGGAGGCGGCGGACCTGCACCTCTACTACGCGAACTCGACGGTGGTGGCGGTGGTGACGACGGTGCTGGCGGTCGCGCACAACGCGCTGGCGGGGTTCGCGTTCGCGAAGATGCGGTTCGCGGGCAGGCGGGTCCTCTTCTGGATGACGCTGGCGACGATGATGCTTCCGATGCAGTGCTTTTTCATCTTCGCGTACCTGATCAGCCGGTGGCTGGGGTTCATCGACAACTGGCAGGCGCTGATCGTGCCGTTCCTGGCGAGCGGGTTCGGCGTGTTCTACATGCGTCAGGCGGTCTCGGCGGTCCCTGACGCGCTGCTCGAGGCGGGGCGGATCGACGGGATGGACGACTGGGACCTCTTCTGGACGATCGTGCGGCCGATGGCGTGGCCGGCGATCACGGCGCTGGCGATTTTCAGCTTCATGAACTCCTGGAACAACTTCTTCTGGCCGCTGATCGTGATCGACTCGATCGGCGAGAAGACCCTGCCGCTGGCGGTGGCGGACCTGGCCTCGGGCCAGTACATGCAGAGCTGGCCGGAGACGATGGCGGCGGCGACGATCCTGATCCTGCCGCTGATCGTCATATTCTTCTTCTGCCAGCGGGCGTTCGTGCGCGGTGTGGCGTTGACGGGGATCAAGGAGTAGCGGGCGTGCGGACCAGCCTTGTGGTGCTCTTCGGGCTTGTCGCGGGGACCGTGATCGCGGTGTTCCCGCCGGTGCTGCGCCCGGGCTCGGGCGCCCACGGGGGCGCGGGGCGGAAGGAGATCACGCTCACGGTCTGGGGCATGCCGTTCGAGGACCGGCTGTTCAAGGACCTGTACGCCCGCGGGTATGAGGAGATCGACCCCGGGGTGCGCGTCGATTACCAGCGCCACCCCGATGTCAACATGAAGTACAACGCGTGGCACGCCGCGGGGGACGGCGCGGAGGTCATGCGGATCATGGTGACCGACTACCACGGGATGGTCAGCCGGGGGATGCTGGTGCCGCTGGATGAGTACATCCACGGGCCGAACGGCCTGACGGCCGAGGAGCTGGCGAACTTCCCGCCGCACATTCTGGACGCGCTGCGCGTGGACGGCAAGCTCTACGCGCTGCCCGAGGACAACGCCCAGTGGGGCTTGTACTACAACAAGGACATCATCGACGCGTACGACGCGGCGCACCCGGACGAGCGGATCGGCTACCCCGACGAGACCTGGGACTGGGCGAGGCTCCGGGACGCCGCGAAGAGGCTCACGCAGCGTGACGCCGAGGGGCGGGTGGTCGTCTATGGGTTCGATTTCATCATCTGGCAGTGGCCGTTCCTGCAGCTTCTCGCGCAGGCGGGGGGGACGGGGTGGACGGACGACGGTCTGACCACGCTGGTCAACTCGCCCGCGGGGGTCGAGGCGCTGGAGTTCCTCCGGGCTCTGGCGTACGAGGACCGCTCGTGGGAGCCCTACTTCGGGCGCACGCAGGGCACGGGGCCCGATAGCCGGTTCCGCAACGGCCAGACCGCGCTCTACATGGACGGGTCCTGGAACATCCCGAGCTTCGAGCGCAACGCGCCGGGCCTCAACTTCGCCGTCGCCCCGTCGCTCCGCGGCCGGGAGCAGGCGATCGTGTGCGGCTCGTGCATCTGGGGCATCGGGCGGTTCGCCAGCTACCCCGACGAGGGCTGGAGCATGATCCGGTGGCTGGTGAGCGAGGAGCAGGCGGCCCGGTACTGGGACACGCTCCGCGTCGCGCCGCCGGCCCACCTGGGCGTGGTCAATTCCCCGCGCTTCGAGAGCACCCGCGGCGTGCCGAGCGAGTCGGGCGAGGGCTACGAGGTGCCGCCGATGGCGCGCGAGGACTACCCCGACAGGGCGGCGTGGCTGCGCTACGCGGTGAACCCGCTCCCGGAGACCGGGCGGGCGCCCGGCTTCATCCCCACGAGCCTCTACCAGCGGACGCTCGAGGACGAGATCATGGCGATGCTGCAGATGTACCTGCAGTCGCCGGACACCCCCACCGCCCAGGAGGCGCTCGACGGTGTCGCCCGCGCGGTGCACGCGCACATCGACCGGGACCGGGCGGCCAAGGGCCTGGCGCCGGTTGACCGGGCCGGGGCGAGATAGTCCCTCGCAGCATTCAGGAGATCACGCGATGCGGCTGGTGAGTCTGGCGTCGGTGGTGGTGTGCGGCTCGGGCGCGGTGCTCGGCCAGGAGTTGGGGCGTGTCGGGTCGGATACCGGCGTGCTCGTCGCGCAGCGCGACGAAGGCGAGGTCCGGCTGTTCCTGCTCGACGACGGGGGGCCCCGGCTGGCCTCGCCCGCGGAGGGTCTGTGGTCGATCGCGACCGGGTTGGAGGACCAGCGCCCCGCCGGCTGGCTGCACGCCTCGCCCGGATCGGTCGAGCAGCGCGGGGAGTGGCTGGTGCTGACCGGCTCGCTCGAGACCCCCGGCGGCGCGTGGCGGCTTCAGGACGCCTACCGAGAGCACAAGGGCGTGATCGAGGGGCGGCGGCGGTTCACCTGGGCCGGGGACCGGCCGGGCGCCGGCGTCACGCTCTCGGTGCGGTGGGAGAAAGCCGGGGCCGGCGCCCGCACGCTCCTGCCGGGGATCTGCTACTTCGGCAATCCCTCGGGCGTCGCGACCGGCGCGGGCGTCGTCGCGGGCTTCGCGGGGCTGCCCGGGGAGGCTGCGGTCTTTGAGGAGCACCGCTACCCGATGCCCTTCGCGAGCCTGGAGTGGGACGACGCGGGCGTCGTGCGGGGCGCGGCGCTGCACTCGCTGCCCAGTCTCGCGCCGCACGCGCAGAGGGGTGACCAGTGGTGGTCGCTGGGCGCGATCGGGCGCGACGACGGCGTGGAACTGACGCTGCTCTCCGGCCCGGTCGCGATCAACGGGCGCTGGGGCATGGCCAAGGCCAACCAGGGGCGCGTGCTGGCGTACGACGGCGCGGTGCTGACGGTCCCCCCGGGGGCGGTCATCGAGAAGACCTTCTATCTGGAGGCCTCGGGCGGCCACGCCCGGGGCTCGGCGTTCCGCACGGCGCTGGGCCATTCGCTCGCCCTCTTTGAGCCATACTCGTGCGCCGGGCTGCCGAGCGCCGGGGAGATTGTCCGCGCGAAGGCCGCCTTCGCCGAGAGCCGCTGGTGGGAGGGCGGCGAGGGTGCCGCCGGGTTCCGGATGTACCCGAACCGCAACGATCTGGTGATGGGCTGGTGCGGTCAGGCGGCGGCGCCGGGGTTCGCGCTGCTCCAGCTCGCCGACGAGGGGCAGCGCGAGCGGTGGACCTCGATGGCCCAGCGCTCGCTGGACTTCCTCTCGACCTCGCCGTTCAACGAGGGCGGGTTCCTGCTGCGGTTCGACCCCGAGCGGGGCGGGTGGTTCGACCAAGACCCCGTCTCGCAGGGCCAGGCCATGGAGAACTTCGCGCGGGCGATCTTGGTCGGACGCGGGGTCGGACGAGGGCGCGAGGGCGTCGACACGGCCCGGTGGGAGGCGTTCCTGCGCCGGGCGTGCGAGGTCCACGCGGGGCACATGCTCCGTGACGACTGGCGGCCCCGCTCGACGAGCGAGGCGTTTCTGGTGTCGCCGCTGTGCAAGGGGTACGCCCTCTTCGGCGACGACCGGTTCCGGGCGGCGGCGATCAAGGGCGCCGAGCACTACGCCGGGCGGCACCTCGATATGGCCGAGCCCTACTGGGGCGGGACGCTCGACGCGCAGTGCGAGGACAAGGAGGGGGCGTGGGCCGGGTTCCAGGCGTTCCTGGCGGTGTACGACATGACCGGCGAGCGGGTGTGGCTCGACCGGGCGGCCCACGCGATGGATGTCGCGCTCAGCTACACCTGCGTGTGGGACATCGACATGCCGCCCGGGCGGCTGCGCGACCATGGGTTCAAGTCGCGGGGCTGGACGGTCGTCTCGGCGCAGAACCAGCACCTGGATGTCTACGGCGTGATGTACACGCCGGAGATCTACCGGATGGGGGAGTTGCTCGGGCGTGACGACCTCCGGCGGCTCGCCGCCGTCATGTACCGGTCGTGCGGCCAGCTGATCGACCCCTTCGGCAGCCAGGGCGAGCAGATCCAGCAGACCAACTTCGCCCAGCAGGGCGATCTTGACACGCTGGCGACGATGCGCGGGGGCTATTCGGAGGGGTGGACGGTTTTCTGGATCACGGCCCACTTCCTGAACGCCGCGGCGGAGTTCGAGCGGATGGGGGTGGACCTCGACACCCTAGGCGGGGCAGCTCCATGATCTGACGGTCTCGATGTCGAGGACGCCGCGCTCGAGCGAGGGGGCCTCGCCCCGGTGGACATGCTCGATCAGTCGGTGCAGCATGTAGCGGCCGGCGGGGCTGTCGTGGTCGAGGGTGCTGACGGCGAGCAGCCCCGCGCCGACGCGGGCGGTGAACACCTGGTCCCACACCTCCGGGCGGCCCTTGTCGTGGGTGAACACGAGGCGGACGACCGGCTCGACGGCGTCGGCGATGGCGAGATCCTGGGTGGGCACGGCGCGGCAGGACCAGCGGTTGAGATCGAGGCCGAGTGTGTCGAGCAGCCAGGCGCTCTCGCCGGGCGCGAGCAGCGCGTTGGGCGAGTGGGCGTCGCGCTCGGGGAGGAATGGGATCTGGCCGTAGAAGTTGACCCACTTGGTCGGCGGGCTGCCGGCGGCCTTGGAGGCCAGCAGCACGACCCGTCCCCCGTGCTCGAGATGGAGCAGCATGTGCTCGGTGAGGCGCGTGGAGACGATGGTGAGCCGGTCCACGCGCGGCGTGGACTCGGCGTCGCGCCAGTGTTTCGCGCCGGGGAGCAGCGAGTTGAGGTCCGGCAGGCGCGGCTTCCAGTCCGAGCATTCCAGGGCCCAGCCGCTGCTGTAGCGTCGCTCCTCGAAGTCCGGCTGGCGTTCCTCGGGCGTGAACGCGGAGGCGTCGTCTCGGAAGACGCCGTCGGGCGTGCCGTAGCACTTGGGGAACGCCCACAGGCGCCACTCGTTGGGCTCGCCGGCTCCCGGCTCGGCGCGGAGGCGGAGCGGCATCGGGCTTTCGTTGTGGACGAGGGATGGCGTTGCGAACGGGGCGGTCACAAACCCGACCTCGCCGCACGGGACCTCCAGCCGGCGCTCCCAGACGGGGAGATCGACCACCGCCAGCGTCGTCTCCATCCACCCGCCGAATCGCACGACCGTGTCGATGGGCTCGGCGCCGAAGTTGCTGATGCCCAGGGAGAGTTCGACCGGGTCGCCGGCCGCGAGCCCGACCGAGCCGGAGGGGGTGCGGAGGAGGGAGATCCGATCGGCGAGGAACGGGCGGAGCTGCTCGGGCCCGAACCGCCATCTTCCCAGGTCGTCCTCGAAGCCGCACTGGCAGCTGAAGACATCGCGGAGGTGGTTCATGACCCAGCCGGCGTTGTGGGGCCGCGAGCGGAGGGCCTCGCACTGGGCCTTGCGCTGGCCGAGGTTGAACGCGTCGCCATGCTCGCGGAGGCGTGCGACGGCTTGCTCGCCGAATCGCTCGGCGAGTGCCTTCTCGAAGGCGGCGAAGCCGTCGAGGCCCTTGGGCGCCCACCAGGGCCGCTCGTCGCCGAGCCGCTCGAGCAGGCCGGCGGTGTCGGGCCAGCTCGTGCCGATGATGGTCTCGCCCATCACGAACGGGCGGGGCGGGTTGGCCTCGAAGAACTTCTCCAGGTCGTCGAGGTAGCAGAGCCAGCGCCCGGAGTTGTCGTAGGTGTGCTCGTCCCACAGGTCCATGCGTTCGGTGTCGCTCCACTGGAGGAACCCGGTCTGGACCTGCAGCAGGTTGTGGGGCAGCTCTTCGCGCCCGCGCCCCCACCACCACCGGCCCAGCTCGGCGTCGAAGCACTCGTGCTCGCAGGTCGCGCTCACGAGGAAGACCGAGGGGTGGCGCCGGTCGCGCCGGTAGAACTCGTCGAACAGGCGCTTGTACTCGGGCATGTGCGGGGCCGACATGTCCGACTTCCAGATCGGGTGGATCTGCCAGAGCAGCATGCCGGTCTCGTCGGCGACCTCGAAGAACTCCTCGTGCGGGTAGACCATGCACAGGCACACGCAGTTGAACCCGCGGGCCCGCAGCTCGGTGAACCGCTCGAGCAGCTCGTCGCGGGTGGGGGTCGGGGCGATGTGCTCGTGCTCGACGCCCCAGTCGAGCATGCCTCGGAGGAGGAGCGGGCGACCATTCATCAGGATCCGGCGGTTGTCCCGCCCGCCGACCTCGAAGGTTCGGAAGGCGAACCGGCAGGTCGCCTCGTCGCGGGCGGGGACGCCCCTGGTGCGCACGGTCGCGTGGAGGTTCCCCAGCGTCGGCTCGTCGGGGGACCAACGGTGGACGATCGGGCAGGTGAGGCTGATCTCGGCGGTAGTCGCGCCGGGCTCGATCGTCGCCCGCCCGCGCTGCTGCTCGCCGGTGCCCGGCTCGACCAGGACGATCTCCGCGACGCCCCCGGCCTGGTGCGGCTGGAACTCGAGACGCACCCGGACCTCGCCGGTCGCCGGGTCCGCGACGGCGGAGAGCCCGTTGGGCCTGACCGAGACCGGGCCCGTCGCCCGTGCGCTCACGCCGCCCCAGATGCCGCCCTTCTGCAGGCTGAGCACATCGTGGAAGCCCTTGGTGATGTGGCCGCCCCACGGCTCCTGGCCCCACACCTTAGGCGGGGAGCCCTTGATCTCATCGACGCGGCACACGATCTCGCAGTGCTCGTCGGCGCCGAGGGCGTCGGTGATGTCGAGCTCGAAGGGGACATAGTCGCCGGCGTGCGTGCCGACCTCCAGGCCGTTGACCCAGACGCGGCAGTCGGTCGCGACGGCGCCGAAGCGCAGCCACACCCGCTGCCCCTGGCCCAGCCACTTTGCCGGCAGCCGGGCCCGACGCCGGTACCACGCCACGCCGTGGTAGCCGTGCCCGAGCGCTTTCTGCCAGGGCTCGTCGGTGCGGCAGCTGACCCAGCCCTCGCGGGGCGGGTTCTGCCACCAGCGGTTGTCCGCACCGGAGTTGTCGGGGTCGGGCCTGACGGTCCAACGACGGAGCAGATCGAGCTGTCGCGCGCCCATGAGTGGAGCCTCCGGCCGGGCACGGAGGATCTCCGCCCGGGAATGCTAGCCGCGGACCCGGGCGGCCTCGGCGACGATTTCCTTGCAGCGTTTGGCGTCGGGCCCGTTCGACCATACACCGCCCTGCTTGATCCAGGAGCCGACGACCAGGGCGTCTGCGCTCTCGAAGAGGCGCCCGAGCTGCGCGGGCTGGACGCCCGAGCCGACCCAGACGGGGACCCTCACCGAGGCCTTCACGCGATCGACCTCGGTCGGGTCGGTGGGGGAGCCGGTGAATCCGCCGGTGACGATGAGGCCGTCGGCCCCGAAGAACTCCGCGGCGTGGGCGCAGTCTTCGATCGTGAGGTCCGCCGTGAGCGCGTGCGAGGCGTGCTTCTTCTTGACATCGCACATGATCGAGATGCCGTCGGCGCCGATCGACCGCCGGTATCTGAGCAGCGGGCCGGCCGCGGCCTCGGCGAGCAGGCCCTCGTCGGCGACATGCGCGTAGACGAAGTTCTCGCAGCGGATGAACTGGGCCTCGGCGGCCTGGGCGATGGCGAGGGCCTCGCGCTCGCCGCCGGAGAGCACCTGGAGGCCCAGCGGCAGGTCGACGGCGCTTGCGACCTCGACGGCGACTCGGGTCATCGCGGCGACGATCTCGGGGCCCTGTCGCCCGTGGACATAGGGGCGGTCGTGCATGTTCTCGAGGATGAGGCCGTCGAAGCCGCAGTCCATGAGGAGCTTGGCCTCGGTCACGGCGCGCATGGCGAGCATGGGGACCGTGTCCTCGCCCGAGGGCGTCCCGGGTAACGCGCCGACATGCACCATGCCGATGAGGGCCTTTGAGCGGAGCGGTCGTGCAGCGGACTTCGGCATCGGATTCTCCCTTGCAAGATGCGAACGGCGCATTCTAACGCAGGAGTAATCCCGCGATGCACGCGGTCATCCAGCTTGCGAAGGCCCCGGCGAGCATTGCCCGCAAACCGAGGGAGGCGAACTCGGAGCGCCGGGTCGGTGCGAGGGCGGTGAGCCCGCCGATCTGGATGGCGATGGAGGGGAAGTTCGCGAAGCCGCAGAGGGCGTAGGCGGCGATGACCGCGGAGCGTTCGCTGAGGTGGGAGGGCTCGCCGACCGCCGGGTGCAGGTCGGCCGCGAGGTGCTGGTAGGCGATGAACTCGGTGACGACGAGCTTTTCGCCGAGCAGGGTGCCGAAGAAGGAGCACTCGGCCCAGGGGACGCCCATGGCCCAGGCGATGGGGGCCAGGAGCCAGCCGAGGATCACCTCCAGGCGGAGCGAGTCCACGCCGAGGGCGTCGAGGGCGAGGCGGGGCAGGCCGACCTGGCCGAGGGCGCCGAGCAGGGTGTTGACCAGGGCGAGGAGCGCGACGAACGCCACCAGCATCGCCGCGACATTGAGGGCGAGGCGGAGCCCGTCGGTCGCGCCGGCGGCGGCGGCGTCGAGGGTGTTGCGGGTGGTGCGCTCCACCTGGGCGGATCGGAGGCCCTCGTCGATCGGCGTGCCCCGCTCGGGGACGATGATCCGGGCCATGACGAACGCGGCGGGCGCCGAGAGGACGCTGGCGGTGATCAGGTGCTTGATGAAGGCGAGGCGCTGGGGCGAGTGCGGGTCGTCGCCGCCGAGCATGGTGACATAGACGGCGAAGACGCTGCCGGCGATGGTGGCGAAGCCGCCGACCATGAGCGTGGCGAGCTGGGCGCGGGTCATCCTGGGGATGAAGGGGCGGACGCAGAGGGGGGCCTCGGTCTGGCCGACAAAGACATTGGCGGCCATGGCCAGGGCCTCGGTGCCGGTGACGCCCAGGGTGGCCCGCAGCAGCCAGGCGAGGCCGGCGATCACGCGCTGCATGATGCCGTGGTGGTAGAGCACCGCGATCAGCGACGCGAAGAACACGATGACCGGGAGCACCCGGAAGGCGAACACCGCCCCCGCGGGGCCGGCGGGGTCGGCGAGCTTGCCGAACAGGAGCGAGGAGCCGGCGTCGGCGGAGGAGATGGCCGCGTTGATCCACTGCCCGAGCACGCTGAAGAAGAAGACCACCGGCGGGAACTTGAGCAGGAGCCAGCCGACCACTAATTGCACCAGCACCCCCATGACGACCAGACGCACGGGGAAGTGCTTGCGGTCCTCGGAGATGGCCCAGGCCAGGCCGAGGAGCACGGCGATCCCGATGAAGCCCTCAGGGTGCAGCGACATGATTGCTCCGGCGCCGGGTGCGAGGGGGCATGGTACAGCGGGAGGGGGCCTTGTGTGCGGAGATCCGGGGAACAGAGCCCGAAGCGCCGGCGAGGGTCCGACGCCGCGGGCGCCCGAGCGACGCGCTGTTTGAACGCGAAGGGCACGAAGGGCGCGAAGCAAGGCGGGTCAACACAGAGGCACGGAGGCACAGAGAGAAGGCAGGACGCCCTGGCCCCGCGTGCCTTGATTTGAGCTTTGAGTTTTTCGCTTTGAGCTTTGCCCCGAGCCTACTCGCCGAACAGGGCTTCCGACGCCGCCAGCAGCCGGGCCCGCGCCGCCTCGTCCCCCTTCTCCCCCGCCAGCCTGACCGCTTCCTCGAAGGTCTGTCGGAACAGCCCATCGAGCTCCGGCTGCGCCTCCACCGCGTCCCGGAGCAGTACCAACTCCTCGGCCAGGCCCGCCGCCCGCCCCACATCGCCCGCCCCGACGGCGTGGTACATCGACACCCCGAGCCCCCTGGCGAGCAACCCGCGGAAGGCCGCCTCGCCGGGGAACGCCTCCGACAGCGAACGCAGCTCCCCGACAAACCCGTCCGCACGGGCCGAGTTCGCCTCGCTGAGGGTGAAGGCGTTGAGCAGCCCCGTGGCGAGCAGTTCGCGGACGGCCGCCTCGCCGGGGAACCGCTCGGACAGCGAACGCAACTCCCCGAGCAACCCGTCCGCGCGGGCGGAGTCCGCGCCGCTGTGGAAGATCGCGTTGTTCAGCCCCTTGGCGAGCGGCTCGCGGACGGCCGCGTCGCCGGGGTGGGACCCCGCCAGCGACCGCAGCTCCCCGAGCAGCCCGTCCGCGCGGGCGGAGTTCCGCTCGCTGTTGTTGAAGGCGTTGAACAGCCCCGTGGCGAGCCGCTCGCGGACGGCCGCGTCGCCGGGGTGGTCCTCCGCCAGCGACCGCAGCTCCCCGAGCAGCCCGTCCGCGCGGGCGGAGTTCGCCTCGCTCTCGTGGAAGGCGTTGAACAGCCCCGTGGCGAGGGCCTCGCGGACTGGCGCGTCGCCGGGGTGGGCCCCCGGCAGCGACCGCAGCTCCCCGAGCAATCGGTCCGCGCGGGCGGTGTCCGCGCCGCTGTGGAAGATCGCGTTGCTCAGCCCCCTGGCGAGCCGCTCGCGGAGGGCTGCCTCGCCGGGGTGGGCCTCGGCCAGCGACCGCAGCTCCCCGAGCAGCCCGTCCGCGCGGGCGGAGTTCCGCTCGCTTCGGCAGAAGGCGTTGAACAGCCCCATGGCTAGCTGCTCGCGGACGGCCGCGTCGCCGGGGTGGGCCCCCGCCAGCGACCGCAGCTCCCCGAGCAGCTCGTCCGCGCGGGCGGAGTTCCGCTCGCTGTTGTAGGAGGCGTTGAACAGCCCCCTGGCGAGGTTCTCGCGGACGGCCGCGTCGCCGGGGTGGGCCCCAGCCAGCGACCGCAGCTCCCCGAGCAACCCGTCCGCGCGGGCGGAGTTCGGCTCGCTGTGGTTGAAGGCGTTGAACAGCCCCTTGGCGAGCTGCTCGCGGACGGCCGCGTCGCCGGGGTGGGCCCCCGCCAGCGACCGCAGCTCCCCGAGCAGCTTGTCCGCGCGGGTGGTATCGGCGCCGCTTTCGGCGATAGCGTTGTTCAGCCCCACGGCGACGACCAGCCGCGCAGCCGGATTGGCCCCGGCGACCGCGGCCGCGGCGCCCTCCAACGCGGCATGCTTGGCCCCGTCCGGGAACAGGGCGCCCGCGGCGGCGCAGAGCGCCGCGGCGAATCCGCCCGACCCCGCCGCCTGCACGAGACCGGCCGAGGCCGCGAGCGTCGCCGCCGCTGGCAAGAGGCTCTCGTCCAGCGCGCCCCACGCCACCGCCGTGTGCAGGTCCACCAGCGCCGGGATCACCCGCGCCACCGCCCGGCGGAGGTACGGCTTGAAACCCGGCGCGAGGCCCCCGTCCATCGCCTCCTGCCGCTCGTTCAGCCCCAGCACGCACCGCGCGGCGGCCTCGCGCCGCGAGGGGTGCCCGAGCGACAGCCGCGGCCCGCCCTCGGGGCGGAGCAGGCCGTCGGATTCCAGCCGGTCCAGGGCATGGTCCTCGGCGGCGCCGAGCACCGCGGGCAGGAGCGACGCTTGCTCCCCCGCGTCGACCGGCAGGGGGAGCACCGCCGCCAGCACGGCGACCTCCAGGATCGGCAGGCGGGCGGGGTCCGCGTTGACCTCGTCGAGCAGGCGGCGGTAGAGCACGCGCAGCTCGGGGTACCGCATCGCCCGGGCGTCGGCGGCGATCTCCCCCAGCCGGGCGAGCGAGGCCCGGTCGGCCTCCGAGGCGTGGGCCCACTCGGAGAGCACCGCCGGGTTGCCGCCGATCTCCTCCAGGGCCAGGTCGGAGAGATAGTCGCTGCCGTCGGTCGCGGCGAAGGCCGGGAAGTGCTCGATGAGCCAGCCGATCAGCTCGTCGTAGGCATCGGTGTCGGTCTCGAAGTCCAGGTGACCGATCTTGAGTGTGCCCGCCGTCGGGAACTCCCGGAGCTGGGCCGCCAGACCCCCGGCCTCCTGGTTGCGGTCCCTGGGGAATCGGGGATCCCGCAAGTGGAGCAGGACATGGCACGCGGGCCACTCGCCCTGGTTGCCGAGGAAGGTGCGCAGCGTGGCCGTGTCCTTGCCGAGGTCCTGGCCCTCCTCCCACTGGTTGAGGACGACGACGACGGGGGCCCCCGCCCCCTCGGCGAGGACTGCCAGCAGGTCTCGGGCCTCCTCGCTGGTGAGACGGGTGAGCTGCACGCCGCCGGCCTCGGCCATCCGCTTGGCCTCTTCGAGCGCGGCGAAGGCGGCTTTCACCAAGTCCTTGGCAGGGCCGCCGAACCCCGCGAGCGCCTTCCCGAAGGCGACGCCCGCCGTGGTGATCCACTTGCCCTCCATCTGGGCGGCGATCGACCGGACCTCGGCGACCACGCCCCCGTCCTTCATCCAGTGGTCGTATGCGTCCTTGATCGCCCGCAGCAGCACATCGCCCGCCGCCTCACCGGCCTCGGCCATTCCGACGCGACGGGAGCCAGCGACCTTGGACCGCTCAACGAAGTGGGTGAGCAGCCTGGTCTTGCCGATCCGGGGTGGGCCCTTCACGATCGTCAGCCCGGGCGATGCGCACCGCTCCTCCAGCGCGGCGAGTTCCGCGCCCCGACCGAAGAACGGGATAGGGATGGGAGATGCCAAAGCAGCGGATCATAACACAATGCGTCCGGTGGTGGCCGCGTCGAGTGGCCTGCCTTAACCCGCCGACGGTGGCCTGGGCAAGGCTGCTTGCCGGTGCGGGATCCTCACCCACCCACAGCACGGGCAAGCCGCCGAGCCGGCTTGTCCATGCCACCCGATCCACACTTTCCCCTCTGCTTTGCGACACCATCCATTCAGCCTTGCCTCTGTGGAACTCTGCGTCCTCTGTGGTGAGTCTGCCTTGCTGGCTTTCTTCGAGTCCTTCGCGGCCTTCGCGTTCAAGAAATCCGGGGCATCGGGTGTCCGGGCGGTGGACCCTCGCTGGCGCTTCGGGCTCTGTGGCGGGGGGGCGCGCTGTTGCGTGGGGGCCCGGGCCGATACTCTCCGGCGTGGTTCCGCCCGAGCACAGTCCGGTCTCGTGGTCCGACGCGCCGGGTGTGCTGCGCGAGTGGATCGGCCGGATCTCTTGCGGCGGGGGCGGGGCCGAGGCCGGGCGGGGGCGGGCGGTGGTTGTTGGGATCACCGGGCCGGTCGGCTCGGGCAAGAGCACGCTTGCGCGGTCGCTCGGGGGGGTGGTGCTCTCGACGGACCATTACTTGCCGGACTACGACGGGTTGCCCGAGCACGAGCGGGATGAGCCGCGGCATGCGGACCTGGCGCTGCTGGCCGAGCACCTTGGTTGGCTGCGGTCGGGGCGGGTGATCGAGATGCCTTCGTGGTGCTTCCAGACGCACCGGCGGGTGGGCTCGGCCCGCGTTGCGCCGGGGCCGGTGATCGCGTGCGAGGGGATCTTCGCCCTGCACCCGGTGGTGCGCCCGGCGATCGATCTGGCGGTCTTCGTCGATGCCCCGGCGGACGTGCGGTGGGCGCGGTGGGAGCGGATCGAGGCGTCGGGCGAGCGGGGGTGGGGTGTGGAGCACGCCCGGCGGTACTTTGCTACCGTCGCCGAGCCCACATTCGCCCGGTTCGCGGGCGGGTACCGGGCTTCAGCGGACCTTGTGGTCATCAACGACGCGGACGAGACCTGAACACCGGGAGAGGATGAGAAGCTTGAGCCGCATGCACAGCCGAACCCGCCGATCAGCCTTCGTCAAGCGCGTGTGCCACGGGCGTGTCGGCCGTGCGGGAGCGGCGCACAACCCCCACACGGCCGACACGGCCGTGGCACACAGGGGGTTCGGGCCGTTGCTCTCCGCGATGGTGACCCTCGCGGCCCTGCTCCTCGGCGCCCGGCACGCCGCGGCCCAGGCGTATCTTGCCGACGACCCGGGCGAGTGGGCGGGGCGCGTGGCGGTGGAGTACACCGTCGGGCTCCACCGGGCCAAGTCGCAGATGGTGGACATCACGATGCGGGTGCCGAACCCGGCGGGGGGCGCGGTCGAGCTGCGTCTGCCGACCTGGCGCCCCGGCAAGTACCTCATCCTCGACCCCGCGGGCACGGTGGTGGATATCCGGGCGGTCGGCCCCGACGGGGGGGCGCTGCCGGTGCGGAAGACGGACAAGTCCACATGGCGCGTCCAGCCGGCGGGGCCCGGCGATGTGGTCGTGGAGTACTCGATCTACGCCAACTCGCTCAACGACCGGACGCGCCACGCCGACGACACGCACGCGTTCCTGAGCGGGTCCGCGGTCTTTTTCTATACCGACACGCTGCGGGATGAGCCGCTGCGGGTGCGGGTGGACGCGCCCGAGGGCTGGCGGGTCGCGACCGGCCTGGCGCAGGACCCCACGCAGGACTGGGCGTGGCTGGCGCCGGGTTACGATGTGCTGGTCGACTCGCCGCTGGAGATCGGCATCCACCACCTGACCAGCTTCACGGTGGACGGCACGGCGCACGACATCGTGATCTGGGGCCCGGCGGAGCCCGACGACGAGCGGCTGGCGGCGGACTTCTCGGCGATCGTGCGCGCGCAGCGGGATGTGTTCGAGGGGCCGGGGGGGGCGCTGCCGTACCAGCGGTATGTGTTCCTGGTGCACGCGCAGCCGGGGATCGGGGGCGGGACCGAGCACCTGAACTCGACGATCATGTGCACCCGGCCGGAGTCGTTCACCTCGGAGAGCTCGTACGCGGGGTTTCTGGGGCTGGTGTCGCACGAGTTCTTCCACACCTGGAATGTCAAGCGGCTGCGTCCGGCGGGGCTGACGCCCTACGAGTATCAGCGGGAGAACTACACCGACCTGCTGTGGGTGTCGGAGGGCACGACCAGCTACTACGACGACCTGACGCTGGTGCGGACGGGGCTGCTGGACCCCGACAAGTACCTGGCCCAGATGGCGCGGACGATCTCCACCGAGCGGCGGCGTCCGGGGTACGGGGTGCAGAGCCTCGCCGATTCGAGCTACGACGCGTGGATCAAGTTCAACCGCTCGACGCCGAACGACATCAACGCGACGGTGTCGTTCTACACCAAGGGCGCGCTGGTGAGCCTGATGCTCGATCTGGAGCTGCGCCGGCGCACGGGCAACCAGGTCTCGCTCGACGAGGTGCTCCGCGGGCTCTACCGCGACTACCCGCTGGAGGCCGGCGGGTTCACGACCGAGCAGTTCCTCGCGAAGCTGCGGGTGCTCTCGGGGAGCCCGTTCGAGGACTTCTTCGCGGCGTTCGTCTCGGGCACCGAGCCGCTGGACCTGGAGCGTGCGTTCGAGAGCGCGGGCGTGGCCCTGAGCCCCGGGGATCCGGGCGAGGGTTCGTACCTCGGCCTGACCGAGCGGGGGGGGTCGGTGAGCGCCGTCCGCGCGGACGGCCCGGCCTTCGACGCCGGCGTTCAGGTGGACGATGAACTCCTGACGGTGAACGGCGAGGAGCTGGACGGCTCGCTGGAGGAGTACCTCGAATCGGTCGAGCCGGGGACGACGCTGGTGCTCGGGATTGAACGGCGGGGCGAAGCGCGGGAGGTTGAGGTGGTCACCGGGGCGCTGCCGATCGAGCGGTGGACGCTCGAGCGGGTGGGCGAGCCGACGCCCGAGCAGCGGGCGGTGTACGAGTCGTGGCTGGGGCAGCTCTGGCCCGTTGACGACGCGGCGCAGCCGTGACGGCGGGCCGGCGCATCACGCGGGCAGGTAGTGCAGCGGGCCGTCCGGTCCCAGCTCCACCCCGAGCCACATCCAGACCAGCAGCAGCGCCACCCACACGACGGTGAAGACCAGCGTGTAGGGGAGCATGGTCGAGATCAGCGTGCCCATGCCGGCGCGGGGCGCGTACTTCTGCATCACCACCAGGATGATGACCAGGTAGGCGTTCAGCGGCGTGATCACATTGCTCACCGAGTCGCCGATGCGGTAGGAGCACTGTGTGAGCTCGGGGCTGATGCCGACCAGCATGAACATCGGGACGAAGATGGGGGCGAACATGGCGTACTTGGCGCTCATGGACCCGATGAACAGGTTGAACACGGCCGTGAGGAGGATGAAGGCGACGATCAGCGCCATGGGGTCCAGCCCCGACTCGGCAAGGGCGGTGCCGCCGGAGTAGGCGAGCATCTTGTCGAGGTTGGAGTACTTGAAGTACTCGATAAACTGGGCGGCGAAGAAGGAGAGCACGATGATCGGGGCCATGCCCGCCATCGACTCGACCATGAGCCGGGCCGCGTCGGCGCCCTTGCGGATCACGCCGGTCGTCATGCCGTAGACCAGCCCGGGCAGGATGAAGAGGATGAACAGCAGCGGCACGATTGCCTCGACCCATCGGTCGAAGTGGTCGGCCCCGCGCACCAGGCCGGGCATGGCCTCCATCGCCCCCCGGCCCTTGTCCAGCGGCCAGCCGGGGATGAGGGTGCAGGCAACGACCACGCCGGTCGCCAGCACCACGACCGCCGACGCGAGCCACAACCCCCGCCACTCTTTCCGGGCGATGCGCTGGCTCACGAGGTCAGAGGCGTCTACCGGCGAGGGCCCGCCCTCGGCGGCCGGCTTGGAGGCGAACCGGCGCTCGACGAACCAGGAGGAGACCGCCCAGCCCGTCAGCGTGATCACGATCGTCGAGACGGCCATGAACCACCAGTTCGCCGTCGCCGAGACGGTGTACTCGGGATCCACGGACTGGGCCCCCGCCGTGGAGAGGTTCGAGAGCAGCGGGTCGAGGCTGGTGACGAAGAGGTTGGCGTTGAACCCCGCCGCGACCCCGGCGAACACGGCCGCGATGCCCGCGAGGGGCGATCTCCCGACGCTCTTGTACAGGGCCGCGGCGACGGGGGGGAGGACGATGTAGCCCGCGTCGGTGCCGAGGCTCGACATGATGCCCAGGAACACCATGGTGGGCGTCAGCAGTTGCTTTGGGACGACCAGCATGGCGGCCTTGAGCGCGGTGCCGACGAACCCGGACTTCTCGGCGAGCCCGATCCCGAGCATCCCGACGAGCACGACGCCCAGCGGCGGGAAGTTGACGAAGTTGTCGACCATGCTCGAGAGCGCGTAGTACAGCCCGTCGGGCGAGAGCAGCGAGCGTGCCGTGAACGGCTGGCCCCCGTTGCGGGAGAGGTCCTCGACCAGCCTGGTCTGCTGGTGTCCGTCCGCGTCGTGCAGGGGCCGGGTCTGCGGCTGGCCGGTCTCGGCGTCGATCAGCGGCTGCCCGGCGGAGTCCAGGACCGGCTCGGTGATGACCTCCAGCTTCATGGGCTGGACCGCCCAGCCGGCGGAGGCCCCGATCGCCGAGAGCAGCATGACGACCGCCGCCCCGATCACGAACAGGAGCGCGGGGTCCGGGAGCTTGTTGCCGACCCACTCGACCAGGTCCAGCGGGCCGCGGCGGTGGGCGGGTGGGGTCTGGGCTGGGTCGGGCATCGGGTCGCTCCAGGTCAGAGGGGGTGTCGGGCGGGGAACCTACCCGCTCTTGGGGCCGGGGGCAACCCCGCGCCGGGCCCCCCGGGATGCCCCGGGAGTATGGCGGCGACGCGCGCAGGGGATGCCCCGATCGGCTATCTTGTACGACCCACGCGACCCGAGGAGGACCCATGTCCACCGACCACGAGAGCACGAGCCCCACCTCCGACCGCCCGGCGATGCACGGGCAGTTCAACCGCGGGCAGTTCCTGGGCCACCCCATGGGCCTGTTCCTGCTGTTCCTGGTGGAGATGTGGGAGCGGTTCAGCTACTACGGGATGCGCGGGCTGCTGGTGTTGTACCTGACGACGGTGTTTGCGGTCCACCAGCTCAAGCCGGGTGTGTATTCGAACGAGTTGACCTTCACCGAGATCAAGCAGGTGGATGGCTCGGCGAACGGGGTCGAGCCGCACGCGACGCACACCCGGACGCTGCATGTGGCGGTGGGCCAGCCGCGTATCGACCCCGCGACCGTGAGCGACGGGCGCGTCACCGGCGAGCCGTTGCTCGAGGTCCGGCGGATGCGCCGGGTCGATTCGGTGCCCGAGGGGGAGCCGGGTGATTGGGTGGTCGACGAGAGCCTCGCCGGCGCGCCGATCGTGATCGAGGGCGAGGCGGGCAAGGCCGACTCGTTCCGGAACCGGGAGATCCGGTTCGAGCTGCACAACCCGACCGATCAACCCCTCAAGTGCAATGTCGAGATCGCCCGTCCGGAGAAGGACACCCGCACCTACTTCACCGTCAACAACAACCCGGGCCTTTCCTCGGTCGATGTCAAGCCCGACAGCCAGCTGAAGGAGGGCGAGCGGGCGCCGGTCGTCATCGTCGCGACCAACACCGATGACAGCGGGCGGAACTGGAAGGACGACATCGCCTCGACGCTGTACGGGTGGTACACCGGCCTGGCGTACCTGGTGCCGATCCTCGGCGGCATCATCGCGGACAAGATGATCGGCACCCACCGGTCGATGGTGGTGGGCGCCCTGACCATCGCGGCCGGGCACATCGTGCTGTCGATCTCGGGCCTGGGCGATCTGGCGTCCAACCACACGGGCATGAGCCTGTTCGTGTTCGGGCTGGTGCTGATCGTCATGGGGACCGGGCACTTCAAGCCGTGCGTGTCGGTCATGGTCGGGCAGCTCTATGAGCACGGCGACCCGCGCCGCGACGGGGCGTTCACGATCTTCTACATGGGCATCAACCTCGGGGCGTTCCTGTGCAACTTCGTGTGCGGGTGGCTGGCGTACGCGTACGGCTGGCACTGGGGCTTCGGGGCGGCCGCGGTCGGGATGCTCGCGGGCCTGGCGCTGTACATGGCGTGTCGGCCGATGTTCCTCAAGGGCATCGGCGAGCCGCCGGACGGCAAGGGCAAGTCGGCGCCGATGTTCCTGATCGCGTCGGCGGCGGTGTCGGCGGTGTTCGCGCTGGCGTTCCATGTCGGCATCATCGGCGGGCTGTGGTCCTCGGTGGTGAAGGTGTTCGACAACCAGACGGCGGCGTGGCTGGTGCCGGCGGCGATGCTGGGGGTGATCATCGCGTTCTGCGTCTGGTTCGTGGCGATCAACGCGCGGGAGGACCGGGCGCCGGTGGCGTCGATCTTCCTGTTCATGTTCTTCAACGCGTTCTTCTGGATCGCGTTCGAGCAGGCGGGGTCGTCGATCAACCTGTTCACCGACCGGTATGTGGACCGCACAATCGACTTCCTGGACTTCGAGGTACCCACGCCGTGGTTCCAGTCGGTCAACCCCGCCCTGATCATCATCGGGGCGCCGCTCTTTGCCGCGATCTGGGGCTTCCTGGGCCGGCGCCACAAGAACCCGTCCCAGCCGGTCAAGATCGCCCTGGGTCTGCTGTTCCTGGGCCTGGGGTATGTGTTCATCTTCCTGGCCGCCAAGGGCGTGAACCAGAGCCTCGCCAGCGGCAATGTCGTGCAGGCGGGCATGCTGGTGATCTTCGCCACCTACTTCTGGCACACGGTCGGCGAGCTGTGTCTCTCGCCCACGGGGCTGTCGTATGTGACCAAGGTTGCTCCCATCCGGTTCATGAGCCTGCTCATGGGCATCTGGTTCGTGTCGAGCTTCATCGCGAACCTCGGCGGCGGGCTGATGGCCGGGCAGGTGGAGAACATCGAGAGCGGGGCGCTTAAGCTCCCGTGGAGCTTCGGTGGTCAGTCGGACTTCTTCTTCCTGTTCGTCGCGACCTCGGTCGCCGCGGGTCTGCTGGTGCTGGTCGCCTCGCCGTGGCTGAAGAAGCTCAGCCGCGGGCGTGACGAGTAGCGGGCGGCGGCGGTCAGTGGAAGTCCCGTGATGCTCGGCGTTCGAGCGGCACCTCGCCGTCGAGGGTGTCGAGCCGGTCGGCATGCACATGCACCACCTCGCCCTGGCGTTCGACCTTGCCGCTGGCGAGCAGCGCCCGGCTGAGCCTCGCGACCCGGCGGAAGCGCTCGAAGACCCTGGGCCAGAGGATGAGGTTGGCGATCCCCGTCTCGTCCTCGAGCGTGATGAAGACCACGCCCGAGGCGGTGCCGGGGCGCTGGCGGACGAGGACCAGGCCGGCGACCTTGACCCGGCGCCCGTTGGGGCAGGCCGCCTCGGCGCGCAGCTCGGCGCACGGGACCGCGCCGATCTCCGCCAGGGCCCTGCGGATGAAGGAGACCGGGTGGGCCTTGAGCGAGAGGCCGGTGGACTCGTAGTCCTGGAGCACGCGCCGGCCGGGCTTGACGCGGGGGAGCAGGTCGAGGCCGGCCTCGTCGGTGCCGTCGGTCTGGTCGAAGAGGGGCAGGCGGTCGTCGCGGAGGGGGCGGATCTGCCAGAGGGCGGCCTGGCGGTCGAGCCCCATCGAACCGAAGGCGTCGGCCTGGGCGAGCTTCTTGAGGGCGCCGGCCTTCACGGCGCTGGCGCGCCAGAGGGCTTCGATGGTGGTGAACGGGCCGCGGGCGCCGACGGCGCCGGCGATGCGGTCGGCGTCGGTCTGTGAGAGGCCTTTGACGAGGCGCATGCCGAGGCGGATGGCGGGGCCGGCCGAGCCCCATGATTCCCGTACCTCCCCCACTCCGTCTCTTCGTCTCTCCGTCTCTTCGTCTCTGGCCGCTTCCAGGACCCTCACTTGCGCTTCGGGCTCTGACCCTTCGTGCCCCCGTGCCTTCGTGCCTTCGTCCCTTTCGAGCGAGCAGTCCCACCCGCTCCGGTTCACATCGACCGGGCGGACCTCGACGCCGTGGTCCTGGGCGTCGCGGATGATCTGGGCGGGGCGGTAGAAGCCCATGGGCTGGCTGTTGATGAGGGCGGCGGCGAAGGCCGCGGGCTTGTGGCGCTTGAGCCAGGCGGAGACATAGACGAGGATCGCGAAGCTGGCGGCGTGGCTCTCGGGGAAGCCGTACTCGCTGAAGCCCTTGATCTGCTCGAAGCAGCGTTCGGCGAAGTCGCGCGGGTAGCCGTTGGCGAGCATGCCGTTGATGAGCTTCTCGCCGAAACGGAAGATCGCGTCGCCCTTGCGTTTCCAGGCGGCCATGGCGCGGCGGAGCTTGTCGGCCTCGTCGGGGGTGAATCCGGCGGCGACGATCGAGAGCTGCATCGCCTGCTCCTGGAAGAGCGGGACGCCGAGCGTGCGGCCGAGCACGGCCTCGATCGCGGCGTTGGGGTAGGTGACGGGGTCCTCGCCGTTGCGCCGGCGGAGGTAGGGGTGGACCATGTTGCCCTGGATGGGGCCGGGGCGGACGATCGCGACTTCGATGACAAGATCATAGAAATGGCGTGGGCGCAGGCGCGGCAGCATGGACATCTGGGCGCGGCTTTCGATCTGGAACACGCCGATGGTGTCGGCGTGGCAGATCATGTCGTAGACGGCGGGGTCGCAGAGGTTGTGGGCGAGAGTGGTGTACATGTGATATATATTGCTTTGTGATGAGGCACGAAGGCACGGAGGCACGAAGGCACGAAGGGGAAATGCATGGGAGACATCCGGACATTCAGGGATCTCATCGCGTGGCAGCGCGGCATGGAGTTCGCTCGTACGGTGTACCGGGATACGGCGGGCATGCCCCGCGAGGAGCGTTTCGGGCTGACCCGGCAGATGCGGGACGCCGCCGTCTCGGTCCCGTCCAACATCGCCGAGGGGTACGGCCGGGGCAGCCGGGCCGACTATGTCCGCTTCCTGCGGACCGCCCGGGCCTCGCTCGCCGAGGTCGACACGCAGCTGGAGCTCGCCGAGTCCCTCGGCATGCTGCGGCCCAACCCCCGGCGTGCCGAGCTGCTTGCCGAGACCGACCGAGTCCTGCAAGGCCTCATCCGCAGTCTTCAATGAGCCCGAAGCCTCAGCCGCCCGACTGTCTTCCCCCTTCGTGCCTCCGTGCCTTCGTCCCTCCGTGCCTTCACCCGCCACCAGGCGGATCGCCTTCCCAATACAAGTCAGCATCCCCAGCCCCAGGCAATCAACCTTCAGCATCCCCATCGCGTCGATGTCGTCCTTGTCCCACTCGATGACCGTGCGATCCTCCATCGCGGCGTTCTCGATGGGGACGAGTTCGTCGAGCGGGCGTTGGGTGATGACGAAGCCGCCGACATGCTGGGAGAGGTGGCGGGGGAAGCCGCGGAGCTCGCGTGTGAGGTCGATGACTTGGCGGATGGTCTTGTCCGACGGGTCGAACCCCATCTCGCGGACCCGCTCGTCGCTCATCGTCTCCCCCCAGCCGCTGATGTTCTTGGCGAGGGCGTCGACGCAGTCCAGGCTGAGGCCCATGGCCTTGCCGACCTCGCGGACGGCGCTGCGCCCGCGGTAGCTGATGACCTCGGCGGTGAGGGCGGCCCGGTCGCGCCCGTACTTGGCGTACAGGTACTGGATGACCTCCTCGCGGCGTTCGTGTTCGAAATCGATGTCGATATCCGGCGGCTCGCCCCGCTCGCGGCTGACGAACCGCTCGAAGAGCAGGCTGAAGACCGCGGGGTCCACCTCGGTGATGCCGAGGCAGTAGCAGACGGCGGAGTTGGCGGCGCCGCCGCGCCCTTGGCAGAAGATGCCGCGCCCGCGCGCGAACTCGACGATGTCGTGGCAGGTGAGGAAGTAGGCCTCGTAGCGAAGCTCGGCGATGAGGGCCAGTTCGTACTTGACCTGGGCGACGATCTTCGGCGGCAGACCTCGCGGGTAGCGTTTGGCCGCCCCCGCCCACACCCGGTCGGCCAGGTACTCGCCGGGGGTCATGCCGGGTGGGCAGGTCTCGGCGGGGTACTCGTAGCGGAGCTCGTCGAGGCTGAAGGCCGCGGCGCGGGCGGCGATCTCGACGCTCCGCTCGACCGCGCCGGGATACGCGCCGAAGAGCCGGGCCATCTCGTCGGGCGGTTTGAGGTGTCGTTCGGCGTTGGCGGCGAGGCGGAAGCCGGCCTCCTCGATGGTGCAGCCGTGCCGGATGCAGGTGACGACATCCTGGAGGAAACGGCGCTGGGGGGTGTGGTAGCGGGCATCGTTGACGGCGGCGAGCGGCACGCGCGTCGCCGCCGCCAGGTCGGCCAGCTCCCGCAGGCGCAGCGCATCGTCCGGCCCGTACGAGCAACAGGCGGCGAGGGAGGCCCGGTCGCCGAACTCGGCCCGCACTCTGGCGAGCGACTCAACGAACCCGCTCCCGATCTCCCCCGGCGCCATGACCACCGCCAGCAGCCCCTCGCCGAACTCGCAGAGGTCGTCGAGCGAGAGGTAGCACTCGCCCTTGGGGGCGCGGCGCTTGCCGCGTGTGAGCAGGCGGCAGAGGTTGGCGTAGGCGGGGCGGGTGGTGGGGAAAGTGAGGATGGAAAGAGACGGAGAGACGGAGAGACGAAGAGACGGAGTGCGCTTCGTCTCGGGCGTCCATGGACATTCCCCCACTTCGTCTCTTCGTCTCTGAGTCTCTTCGTCTCTGACCACTACGCGACACCCCACCGCCAGCGGGATCCCGATCTCCTTGGCCGCCCCATGCGCCCGCACGACCCCCGCGAGGGTGTTGGTGTCGGCGATGGCGGCCGCCGTATAGCCCAGCTCGTGCGCACGGCGCACGAACTCCTCGGGGTGGCTCGCCCCGGTGAGGAAGGTGAAGTTGCTTGTGACCGCCAGCTCGGCGTACCCACCCATGTCGCACCACCATCACTCCGTCTCTTCGTCTCTCAGTCTCTTCGTCTCTGCTTTCCCCCTTCGTGCCTCCGTGCCTCCGTCCCTCCGTGCCTTCCCTTACCAGCCTCCCTGGACGAACCACCTTCCCGTCTCCAGCTCCCGGAACAGCCAGAGCCACTGGCCGCCCTCGGTCTGGATGCGGAAGTAGTCGCGGGTGGGCTGGGCGTCGCGCCACCACTCGGGGGCGATTCGTTCGGGGCCGAGGCAGGCGGTCACCGGGTGGTCCTCGCCCCGCCAGCGGGCCTGTGCGACCGGGCCGTCGGGGGTGAGGGCGATGACATCGATCGGTTCGGGGCGGTCGAGCAGGACGGGGGGGCGGTCCGGATGGTTTGTTTCCGGGTGGCACGGCTCTCCGAGCCGTGAGTCCTGGTGGTACGGCTCTCCGAGCCGTGAGTCTCCGCACGGTTCGGAGAACCGTGCCACCGAAGGCCGTGCCACCGACCCCACCACCCGCCACGCCGCGGCTCGCTCGGGGATGTGGGAGGCGACCAACATCGCCTGGACGACGCGGATGGGGCCGAAGCGGTTGGCCATGGTGTCGGTCAGCTCGGCGCCGAGCCTGGCCGCCTCGCTCTCGCTGACCCCCTGGCGTTCGTGCAGGTGGGTGGCCTGGGTGTGCTCGAGGCGTCCGAGGCGCGAGGCGACGATCGCGACCCGGTCGATGCCGAAGCCCATGTGTGTGCGCGCGAGGCGGGGTTCGATGAGGGACCAGAGGTGGCGGGCGTCGCGGTTGGGGCGGCTCATCGAGACCATGAGGCGGGCGGGTTCCATGTCCGAGCGGCCGAGGGTCAGGTCGAGTCGGCGGGCGCCGCTCTCGCGGTGGAGCAGCTCGGCGCCCAGCTCGTCCAGCAGCATGCGCACGCACCAGCCGACGGCCTCGAGGTTGGTGGTCGGGCCGTCGAAGACTCGCTCGGCGCTGGGCGGGGTGATCGGGCGCACCGGTTCGATCGTCTCGATGGCGCGGGCGAGGGCCTGGTCGAGTCGGAAGAGCAGGTCGGCGCCGAATCTGGACGGCAGGACCGCGCGGGGGAGGTCGAACAGCTCGCCGATGCGGGTGATGCCGACCTCGGCGAGGGCCTCGACCGCGTCGTCATCGACCCGCAGCGCGCGCACGGGGAGTGGTTTGAGGGCGTGGCGTTCTTCTTGCTCTGCGACCACGGTGAGTGCCTCCTTCCCGAACCTCGCGACCGCCCAGGCGCACCCGAAGCTGGGGGCGATCGCGCCCCGTGCGCGCAGGCCCTTGGCCCGGCAGCGCTCCTGCACCAGGCCGAGCAGGCGGTCCTCGCCCCGGAAGACCCGCTCGCACCCGGTGACATCCAGGAGCAGGCCGTCGGGCGGGTCGGGCGCCACGGTGGGCGAGAACTGGTGGGCCCAGACGGCGAGGGCGTCGAGGGCGGCCCGGTCTCGGCGCGGTGCGGCCTCCTCCAGGCGCACCGCGCCGACCGGGAATGCGGCCCGGGCTTGTGCCGCGGGGATGCCCCGACGCACCCCGGCCCGCGTGGCCCGCTCGCAGCAGGCGACGACCACTCGCTGCTGTCCGATCTGGTCGACGATCAGGATGGGTCGCCGGTCGTGCGCGGGCTTTGGGTCAGGCGATGCGTCGTGTCGGCGTCCTCGCGGGTCGTCCGGGCTCGTGGACCGCCGGTCGTCCCGCCGGCGCAAGAGATCGATCGAGAGCATCGGGAACCAGACCGAGAGAGCCCGTCGCATCATCGCGCTGCACGACCCACTGTCGCGCCTCCTCCGGGGCCAGCTGGGCCCCCTTGCTGTGGAGCAGTTCCACCGTCCACCTGGGCAGGGGCACGGGCGAGGGCGCCGGGGAGACCCGCCAGCGGGTTCGGGCCGCGGAGATCTCGCCCAGCTCGCACACGGGGCGTGCGAGCAGGCCCAGCACGCCGCCGGCCCCAGCCGCGAGCTGGAGGCGGCGGGACTCGCTCATGTTGAGCCCGCTGCCATCGCCGACGACCGCGGCGACGGCCCTGCAGCGGAGTGCCAGGTCCATCGCCCAGACCCGCTCGTCGATGTCCCCCGCCTCGACAAAGATGGAGCGGGCGAGCAGCCTGGCCCCCCACCGGCCCCGCAGCGAGCGGGGGTAGGGCCAGCAGCGCCTGCCGATCCAGAGCACCAGGCCCCCATCGCCACCCACCCCCGAGGCCGTGAGCGACCGGGCGGCCAGGTGGCTCAGGACGCTGATCGGGGGGAGCCAGACCCGTGAGTCCCGACGCCCGCCGCCCATGAGGCCGAACCACTCGTGGACCGCCCCGCAGGCCAGCCCGCCTCCCAGGGCGTCGTCCGGGCCGATCCAGCCCGTCGGCGCAACCGGCGACGGGGCAAAGAGTTGGGAGGACCTGTGCTCGACCTCCTCGATGGCGGAGCGGAGGCGGCTGAGTTCGACGCGTGGTGTGGTGTTTGGACCGGCGTATCCCATATTGTTAGGATACTGGACGGCCTATTGATGTCAAGACAGAACCCGTCTATTTTCCGAATTTTGCTCTGGCAGACGGGAGCCGGACCTCTGGGCTACTTCTTCAGGCCCTGGACGACGCCGATCACCTCGTCGGGATCGGCCCGCTTGGTGTAGTCCCAGTCGGCCCAGGCGTAGCGGACGACGCCCTTGCGGTCGATCACGAAGGTGCCGGGGGCGGGGAGGGTCCAGAGGCTGTTGGCGTTCCAGGAGGAGAGGTCGATGCCGTAGCCCTTGTACTTGGTCTGGGTGTCCTGATCGACCTCGAAGAAGACTTCGTAGGCCTTGGCGGCCTGCATCTTCGAGTCGGAGTAGACCGCGAAGCCGAGGTGGTGGTCGGTGGTGGTGTCCGCGGCGTGGTCGGGGGATTCCGGGGTGAGGGCGACGAGCGTGGCGCCGGCGTCGTGGAGTTCGTCGAGCCTGGTCTGCCAGCCCTCGAGGGCCCGCTGGCAGAAGGGGCACCAGCCGCCGCGGTAGAAGGTGACGACGACGGGGCCGTCCTGGTAGAGGCTGGCGAGGGAGACGGGCTGGCCGTCCTGGGTGTAGACGGTGGCGTCTGGGGCGCGGTCGCCGACGGTGAGGCCCGGGGCGCCGGCGTCCTGCGTCTCGCGGCTCACGCCGGAGTCGGTGGCGCAGCCGGCGAGGAGGGTGGCGAGGGTGAGGGGGAGGGTGAGGCTCGGGAGCTTCATCGGGGTCTCCTGGAGGGCGAGGGGGTGGTGCCCGAACCACCCCGCGGCTGGGGGGGGCTATTCCGGGTCATGCCGGGCGGGTGATGTGAGACCTGCTCCTACCATCACCCCGCGAATGCCGCCCAAGAAGAAGTCCAACCAGTCGCCGACCATCGAGAACCGCAAGGCCCGGCACGATTACGAGATTCTCGAGACGCTCGAGTGCGGGGTGATGCTGCAGGGTTCGGAGGTCAAGAGCGTGCGTGACGGGAAGGTGTCGCTGGCGGAGGGGTATGTGCGGGTGCAGGTCAATCCGCCGGCGATGTTCCTGCACTCGGTCAACATCGCGGAGTATGGGCCGGCGGGGCCGACGGCGCACCAGGTGACCCGGACGCGGAAGCTGCTGGCCCACAAGCGGGAGATCGAGAAGTTCTTCCGGCAGGTGGACCAGAAGGGCGTGACGGTCGTGCCGCTGAAGATGTACTTCAAGGACGGGTACGCGAAGGTGCTGATTGGGCTGGGCCGTGGGCGGCAGGCGCACGACAAGCGGGACGCGATCTCGCAGCGGGAGAGCAAGCGGGAGTTGGACCGGGCGCTCTCGAAGCGGGTGCGGTGAACTGCATGGGTGTAGGGGTGGGCGTGGCGTGGGCGCGGCGGGTCACGGGCTGTCCGGGGGGGGATCGTCCTCTTCCTCGCGGTCGAGGTTCGCGGCGCCGATGATGTCGTAGCAGGTCGCGAGCAGCCCGACGAGGGGGAACCGCCATTCCTTGAACGGGCTCGGGCCGAGACGGCGCAGCAGCGGGTGCGTCACCTTGGGCGGCTCGATGGGCGTGGCGATCTGTGCCAACTCGGGGCCGGCGTCCCAGTACCTGTCGATGCACTCGTCGAGGGGCTGGCCTCGGGCGGAGGGTGCGTCGGGGACATGGGCCTCGTACACGGGCCTTGCGACGGCCTGGATGGAGGCCCCGCCCTCGCGCCCGCGCAGGGCGTCGAGGAGGGCCTGGGCCCTCTGGCCGCGGAGCTCGAAGATCGCGAACGGCCTTTCGCCGAGGCGCTCGGCGAGGATCGCGGCGAGGGTGCAGGCGTGCTTGCACCACCCGGCGGTGTGGCCGCAGGTGCAGCTGACCCTGACATCCTCGGCCCTCGGCGCGAGCGAGGAGCCGCAGGCGACGAAGAGCGAGTCGAGGCGGTCGGGCACCTCGCCGGCGAGGAGTCCCGCGGCGTAGATGGCCTCTCCTGCCATGGTCTCGGTGGCCTTGGCCCAGACGACCTCGGGGATCGCGGTGAACTGAAGGGCTGTGGCGTAGGGTCGGTCGCTCCTTCCCTGAATGGTCGCGGACGCGACGACCCCGGCGATCTCGGCGCCCACGGTCTGGCCGCGCCTGGCGTAGTCGAGGCCCTCGCTGTAGTCCTCCGGGGCGGCGGACTGTCTGGCCAGCTCCATGAGGCGGCGGGCGACCCAGCTGGTGGGCTCGCGCACGCCGGCCCAGGCGATCCGGAGGCCTCCGCGCACCTTGCGCGGGTGGATCGTCATGCCCGGTCGGGGCCTGCGTGGGGGGACATGGTCGAACATTACTCGTCCTCCACGGCGTCGTGCCGGAGGGTGAGGATCGACCGCAGGTCGTCGGTGGAGAGCTCGGTGAGCCAGCGCTCGCCGGAACCGACAATCGACTGGGCGAGCTGGGTCTTGCTCTCGATCATCTCGTCGATGCGCTCCTCGAGGGTGCCCCTGACGACGAACTTGTGGACCTGCACGCGTTTGTCCTGGCCGATGCGGTAGGCGCGGTCGGTGGCCTGGTTCTCGACGGCGGGGTTCCACCACCGGTCGAAGTGGAAGACATGCGACGCGGCGGTGAGGTTGAGACCGACGCCGCCGGCCTTGAGCGACAGGATCATGACCGGCTTGGTCATGCCGGAGTCCTGGAAGTCGTCGATCATGGTGACGCGCTGGCCCTGGGGCGTGCCGCCGTGGAGGAACAGGACCTCCCGGTCGAACTCGTGGCGCAGCATGAGGTTGAGGAGGTGCCCCATCTGGCGGTACTGGGTGAAGATGAGGGCCTTCTCGTCGGAGGCGATGATCTCGTCGAGCATCTCGATGAGTCGGACGCACTTGCCCGATCGCGAGGGGTCGGGCACCTGGCCGCCGTCGGCCTCGAAGTCCTTGAGTGCCTGGGCCGGGTGGTTGCAGATCTGCTTGAGCTTGATGAGGCTGCTGAGGACGAGGCCCCTGCGGTGCATGCCCTCGGCGGCGTCGACGCTCTTGAGCATCCTGCTGACGCAGGACTCGTAGAGCGACGCCTGCTCGCGGGTGAGGAGGCAGAACTCGCGGGTCTCGAGCTTCTCGGGGAGCTCGACCATGATGGAGGGGTCCGCCTTGTGGCGCCGCAGGACGAACGGGCGGACGAGGGCCCGGAGCTGCTCGGCCTTGGCCTCGTCGTGGTAGCGCTCGATGGGCACGGCGAACCGGCGACGGAAGGTCGCGCCCGCGCCGAGGTACCCGGGGTTGAGGAAGTCCATGATCGACCAGAGCTCGGTGAGGCGGTTCTCGACCGGGGTGCCGGTGAGCGCGATCCGGCGCGGCGCCGAGAAGGAGCGGACGGCCTGGCTCTGCTTGGCGTGCGGGTTCTTGATGTACTGCGCCTCGTCGAGCACGATCCGGCGCCAGTGGATCCGCTCGAGGTGCTCGCGGTCGCGGTTGGCGAGGGCGTAGGTGGTGACGAGCAGGTCGCACCCTTCCGCCGCGGCCAGGAGCTTCTCGCCCGACGCCCGCTCGACACCGTGATGGACGGTCACTCGCAGCTCGGGGGCGAACCGCCCGGCCTCGCGCGTCCAGTTGCCCACGACCGACATCGGCACGACGAGGAGGGTCGGTCCGAGGCCGGCGGACTCCGCCGCGGCCTCGATCCCGGTCTTCCGCTCGTGGAGCAGCAGCGCGAGGAGCTGGATGGTCTTGCCCAGCCCCATGTCGTCGGCGAGGCAGGCGCCGAATCCGAACTTCTCGAGGAAGGCCAGCCACGACACGCCCCGCAGCTGGTAGGGGCGGAGCTCGCCCCGGAAGCCCTCGGGCGTCGGCACAAGCTCGAGCTGCTCGGCCACGCCCTGGTCGTCGAAGAGCGGGCTGAGCCACCCCGACACTTCGATGCCGGTGACGCGGAGCTGGTGCTTGCCCCCCTCGGCGGCGTAGGCCATCCGCAGCGCCTCGCCCAGCGTGGCCTCGCCCTCGCCGGCCTGACGGACGAGCTTGAGCGCGGCCTGCAGGTCCTCGGCCCGGAGCTCGACCCATCGGCCGCCGAGCCGGACGAGCGGCGTCTTGGCGGCGGCGAGGGCCTGGAACTCGCCCTCGCTGAGCACATGCTCGCCGACGGAGATATCCCAGGCGAAGCGGACGAGGGCCTCGAGGCCCAGCTTGGCGGCCTGGGTCTCGCTTGCGCCCGGCCCGTCGTCGCCGGCGCTCTCGCCGCTATCGATGCGCAGGCGGGCGCCGAGGCGCATGGTCGGCTGGTCCCACCAGACCGGGGCGTCGACCGCGAAGCCCTGCTCGAGCAGGAGCGGGCGGAACTCCCGGAGGAACTGGTAGGCCCTGGCGGTGTCGAGCCCCATCTCGGTCGGCTGGGTGTCCTTGAGGGCGCTCTCGAGCTGCTTATAGATCTTCGATGCTCGGCCGAGCTCGGAGAGCAGAAGCTCGCGGGGGTTCTCCAGGCGTCTCCCGCCCATCGACACCGAGTCGGTCGGGAGCAGCCACACATCCTCGGCCTCGACCACGAGGGTCTCGTCGTCCACGGCCTGCAGTTCGAAGCGGAGCTTCCACGCGAGATCGGCCGGGTCGACCTCGTCGTCGCGGAGGTCGCCGAGGTCCGGGGGCTCCTCGAGCCGGAGGCGGAGCTTCCAGGCCGCACTGAGCCCCCGGTCGTCCAGGCCACCGATCCACACCCGCACGCGCCGGACAAGCTCGGGCCCGAACTGCTCGTTGGCGGGGATCGCCGTCGTGCCGTCGAGCAGGCCGGTCAGCCAGGCGACCTGCGGGTCGTCCTCCGGCGCGACGGACTCGATGGCCTCGGCCATGTCGTCGGCCTTGAGGGCCCGGCGGCAGAGCGCGTCGGTGATCGAGCCCAGGCACTCATCTGTCACGGCCCAGGCGTCGGCGTCGCAGGAGCCGGTACCGGCCCGTGCGATCGGGGGCATTGACCTCGCGAGCGCAACCACGCGCCCCGAGGCCGGCTCATCGCCGAGCCAAGGTCGCCACGCCGCCTCGGCCGCCGTGCCGCCGAGCTGCAGCACCATCGGCACCACGCGCTGCTGGCACACGAGCGACCTGGCGAGCCTCGCCAGCGTCGCGAAGAAGCGGATGCTTGGCCCGGCTGCGAGGTTGTGGTCCGCGTCGGCGGCGTCGATCAGCCCGTCGAGCAGCCGCTCGGCCTGCCCGGGCGGGACGATCACGGCGGGCACGACGAACTCGCCCAGCACGGCCCTGTCGTCTCCGGTCGCCTGCTGCAGCAGCGGGGCGTGGAGCGTCAGCAGGGGGCTTGGCAGGGGGCGGCCCTGCGTGCTCGGGAGGTAGAGGCCGAGCTCCATGGCGGGGCCGGGCTCGCACCCGAGCCGTGTCGCCAGCTCGCGCAGCTGGTCGGGCGTCGCCGCCAGCGGGTGATGCCCCGGCGTTGTCGCCTCGCCCGCGGCTCGGGGCGTCTCACCCCACAGGAGCAGGGCGCCGTCTGACCATGTTGCGTGGACCACCAGCATCGGGCGTCGGACTCCTCCCTGAGCGCCACCAGCGGGCTCACTCCCGCCGAACCCCCGAACGCGAGACCTGTCGACAAGTGAGGATGCCGGGACTCGAACCCGGGACCCGCGGATTAAAAGTCCGCTGCTCTACCGACTGAGCTACATCCTCGTCGTGGACGGGGATGATAGCGCACCACACTCGGCGGTCATTCCGTGGGCCTTCCCCGGGTCGGGCGGGCCCCGGCCAGCCAGAGCAGCAATTCCGCATGCCGGGCGCTCGCCCCCTGGAACAACCGGATGCACTCCCGTCCGCGCTCGGCCATGGCCCGCCTTCGGTCCGCGTCACCCAGCAGGTCCCCGAGCGTTCGGGCGAGTGCCGCGCGTTCGCACACCAGGAGCCCGCCCGCCCCGGCCAGGGCCCGGACGATCTCGGCAAAATCGGAGTTTGAGGGCCCGATCACCGCCGCCTTGCCCAGCCCGATCGGTTCGATCGGGTCCGACCCGTGCAGGTCGTAGAAGGACCGGCCGACCACCGCCAGGTCCGCCAGCGCGTAGGCCTTCCGGAGTTCTCCGATCGTGTCGAGCAGGAACAGGTCGCCCGGGCGGGCCTGGCGCGCCGAGCGGCGCGCGCAGCCCGGCAGCGCTCCGGCCGCGTCGTCGAACCGCTCGGGCTTCCGCGGCGCGCACAGCAGCTGCACGGCGCCGACGCCGAACGCCTCTTGGCAGGCCTGGCGCAGCAGGGCCTCCTCCCCGGGCCCGGTGCTCCCCGCGACGATCAGCGGGCGCGAGCGGTCGATCCCCATCTCGCGTGCCAGTTGGTCGGCGCCCTCGACCCCGTCCTCGATGCGGGCGGTGTCGAACTTCATCGACCCGGTCACGGCGATCCGGTCGCGGGGCACGCCCATCGCGGAGAACCGGTCGGCGTAGGCGTCGTCCTGCACGGCCGCCGCGGACAGCGCCGCGAAGCTCGGCGAGATCCACCGGGAGATCCTCCGGTAGCCCCTGAAGGACCGCTCGCTCAATCGCCCGTTGATGACGGCGACCGGCACGCCCCGCTCGCGGCAGGCCCGCACGAAGTGTGGCCAGATCTCCAGCTCGACCAGGCCGACCGCATCGGGCTGGACGCGGTCGAGGAAGCGGCGCACCGACCAGGACGCGTCGAGGGGGTACCTGGCGACGACGCAGGTCGTGCCGAAGAGCTCCCGCGCCCGCGAGATGCCGGTGTCGGTGCTCGCCGTGACCACGACCTCGGCCTCGCGGGTGAGCAGCGGCGTCAGCTCGCGCAGGGCGTTGGTCTCGCCGACCGACACCGCGTGCAGGAGCACCCGGGGCCGCCCGGGCGCTTTGGGGGCGAGGTCCGGCAGGACCCGCGCGAACCGCTCCCCCCAGCCAGAACGGGCCTTTCGCATCCACCACGGCGCGGTCGCCAGGGCGACACATCCGTACACCAGATCGAGTGCGTTCATGCCCATGTCGGAACGGCGGGCCCTCCCGGTGACGGGGATCGTAAGCCGTCCGCGCACCGGAGCGTGGAGATTGCGCAAAGTCGCGGGGCGCCCGCGGGCCGGGGGAGCACGGGGGCCGGCGCCTGTGGTAGCGTCCACGCCCGAAGGGAGTCCCGATGCCCCGCCACACCATCCTCGTCGTCCAAGCGATCGTGGCATGCCTGGCCGGTGTTGCGCCGGCCCAGACCGCGCCCCAGACCGCACCCCCGGCCGGGCACCGGCCCGAGCCCGACACCCTCATCCTCGAGCCGATCGGTGAGCTCGGGCCGGGCGCGGGCGACGAGGTCTCCGGGATCGTCGCCAGCCGGCGGCACCCCGGCGTCTACTGGACGCTCAACGACTCGGGCAACGAGCCGCGCGTCTACCCCGTCGGGGTCGACGGGGGGGTGATCCCGAGCGTCCGCTACCCCGACCTGCCCGGCACGGTCATCGGCGGGGCCATCGACTGCGACTGGGAGGACATCGCCCTGGACGGGTCGGGCCGGCTCATCGTCGCGGACATGGGCAACAACTCCAACGCCCGGCGCGACCTCACGCTCTACTTCGTCGAGGAGCCGGAGCCCACCGAGGGGCGCACCACCTACACCTCCAAGCTCGTCGTCCGCTATCCGGACCAGGACGCCTGGCCGGCCCCTCGCGACAACTTCAACTTCGATTGCGAGGCGGTCTTCACGGTGGGCGACGAGGTCTACTTCCTCACAAAGCACCGCTCCGATACCCGCACCACGCTCTACCGCCTCGACGCCCGCAAGCCCGACGAGGTCAACACGCTCACGGCGCTCGGGAGCTTTGACATCCGCGGCCAGGCCACCGGCGCCGACTGCTCCCCCGACGGCCTGCGCCTGGCGGTGCTCACCTACACGCATGTCTGGCTCTTCGAGCGCGACGACCTCGGCCGGCCGTTCTTCGAGGGACGGGTCAGCCGCAGGGCCTACGCCTATACCGACGGGGAGAGCGACTCAGAGTCCGTCTGCTTCGAGGATGCCGCGAACCTGCTGATCGCCGACGAGGCCAGAGGGAAGCTCTACCGCTTCCCCCTCTCGGCCTTGCAGGGTGTCGTCGCCGGGGGCGGCACGGAATGACCCCTCACTCAATGGGCAGGCCGGGGCTCGAACCCGGGACCTCTCGCATGTAAAGCGAATGCTCTAGCCAACTGAGCTACCCGCCCGTGTGATCGGAACGATAGGAACCGGATACGCCCGGCGACGATCGCTCCGAGGGAGCGCGTCACCCGCCTGGGGTCGCCCGGCCGCACTCCGGGCAGGGCTCGCCGGAGTGGAGCCCGGCGAGGTCGTAGCGACAGCCGGGGCACTGGCCGTCCCGGACTCGGCGTGCCCAAAGCCAGGAATCGCGTGCGGCGAAGGTGAGCACACCCAACCCGACGAATATCCCGATGTCGAGCGCGAGGCCGGTCCAGATGGGAGAGAGAGGGTACTCGGACTGCCCGATGCGGAGGTAGCCGGGCGAGGCGGATGCGCTAGTCGGCGTCCAGCAGGAGACATAGCCGCGGGAGTCGACCATGCCGTTGTAGGCGCGAGCGCCCTGAAAGGCGCGGAAGGGCCATCCGAGCCCGGCGCGGGCGAAGGTCACGAATGCCTCGTCGCCGGGCCCATTCGCCGGAGTGGCGAGGTCGAGGAACGGGAGCACCTCCTCCTCGGTCCACGGGCGGTACCACGCGGGCGCCTCCGCCGGACCCGCCGCTCGCGCGAGCATGCGGTTGAAGTCGAACCAGTCGACCTCCCGCGTCAGGCTCGTCGTCGTCCGCTTGCATGTCTCCGAGTAGCAGTCCGTCGCGGCCCACGACTGCTTGACGAGCACCTGACGCGTGCGCCCGTCGACGGTCACGGTCGCGAAGCCGCCGGCGATCGGGCCGAGCCGCTGGTGGCGCACGCGCCAGACCACGATGCCCACTTGCAGGAGCAGCCCCACGATCGCCAGCACCACAACGCGGCGCGACCAGCTGGCCCAGGATCGTCGGGTGATCCCCTTGGCGGCAGCGTACCGCGTGAGCGTCCCCCGGGACGGGCCGCTCCGGGCCCCCTCCTGTGCTCCTTGCCCCGTCGGACGGGCACGAGCCGAGCCTTCGCTGAGCCCCAGCGTCGGCATCCCCGAGCCCTGGAGCAGGGGAGGGGGCCCACAGTGCCCCGGCCCAAAAACACCCTTCAGCCTGCGGCCGCCGCACGGTACCATGCGGCGGGGAACGCTCTGAGGAGGAACCATGCCGCGCACCACGCTCATCGCCCTCGCCCTTCTCGCCGGCGCCGCCCGGGCCCAGCTCCACGACACCACCCCTCGCTTCGAGACTTCCGACGACGGGCACGCGGTCGTTTCGGTCGTCCGCTCGCCGACGGATGACACCGGCTGGGCCCGCGCCGACGGGGTGCCCTATCCGACGGCCGCGGACTGGCAGCTGAATCTCCGGCGGCAGGTCGGGGGGCTCAAGATCGCGGACATGAACGGCGACGGCGCCAACGACCTGGTCGTCGGCGTGTACCACTCGTCGAGCTTCCCCGAGTACACCGACTGGCACGACATGATCCTCTACAACACCGGGGGCGAGTTGGAGAGCGCGCCCTCGTGGGTTTCGAGCGACCAGACGCACACCGGGGATGTCCAGGTCGGCGATATCAATCTCGACACCCACCCGGACTACTTCGCCGTCTCCGGCGGGAGCGGGTTCGCCAAGGTGCGGGTCTACTTCGGCTCGGCGAGCGGGCCGGCGACCACCGCGGCGTGGTTCGGCACCCCGCCCACCAGCGGGTGGCCCACCAGCGGGCTGCTGCTCGATATCGACCGGGACGGGGACCTCGATGTCTTCACGACCAACCAGGCCGTGAGCCCCGACCCGTACCGGCCCATGTACATGTGGCGCAACCATGGCGGCACGCTCGACACGCTGGTGACATGGCAGAGCGCCGAGGCCTCGATCCAGAACGGTCTGGACGCGGCCGATGTCGACGGCGACGGCTGGCCGGACCTGGGCGTCGCGAAGTGGGTCAACTTCGAGAGCGGCATCTACCGGAACAACGGCTCGGGCACGCTCGAGACCGCCCCCTTCTGGACCACCGGCGACGACGGCACCGACAAGGGGGTCGCCTTCGCCGATGTCGACGGCAACGGCTGGCCCGATTACGGCTTGGGCCACGACGAGCCCGGGCGCGTCTATGGCAACGACGCGGGGGCGTTCAGCCTCCTGTGGGAGTCCGACGCCCCCTTCTACGGCCAGCAGGAGGTCGCCTTCCACGACATCGACCGCGACGGCGACCCGGAGTTCTGCGAGGTCAACTTCTCCGACGGTCGGACGCACCTGTACCTCAACCGCGACGGCGTGCTCGACTCGCCGCCCTCCTGGACTTTCGACGCGAGCGAGGTCGCCAACTGCGTCGCCTTCGGCGACATCAATGGCGACGGGTGGGACGACCTGGCGATCGGGTATTCGGGTGATATCAGCGTCCGCGTCTTCTACGCGGTCCCGCCGGCGTGTGCCGCGGACTTCAACGGCGACGGGAGCGTCAACACGCTCGATGTCCTGGCGTTCCTGAACGCGTGGAGCGCGGGCGACAGCTCGGCGGACATCAACGGCGACGGGAGCGTGAACACGCTGGATGTGCTGGAGTTCCTGAACCTGTGGAATGCGGGCTGCTGAACGCGGGGCGTGGGGCTTTGGGGCCCATTCGAGCGTCCTTGCGCAAGACCATCCGAAGCTTCGCAGGGCCTCATCTTCGGCTTCCGTGGCGGCGGTGACCCTTGCTCCCAAGCCCGGGCTCGCGGAGGCCGGGTGCATGCCGAAGCCGTTGGCGGGGATCGTCCGCAGCATCCCCGCGGCCGAGGTCTACCCCAGCACCCCCCGGCGCCGGAGCTGGCCGAGCAGGAGCTCGCCGACATCGGCATCGCTGGGGGTCAGCAGGTGGCCGATATCCCGGGCGGCGCACGCCCGCTGCACCCGCTCCAGGTGCGCCTCGAGGCGCTGCCGGTACTGCCGGATGATGGGCGCGGACATCGTCACCTCGACGCCCCGCCCGGTCTCCGCGTCGGTCAGGCGCAGGTCGCCGACGAGGCCCGCCTCGGCCGCCCGCTCGGGGGCGATCTCGCCCGGGGCGAGCGCCTGCACGAGCGTCGCGTCCACCCCGCCGCCGCCGACCAGGTAGCTCAGCCCCTGCTCGAGCCCGTCGGGGAAGAGGGCGTCGGTGATGACGACGGCGACCCCCGAGCCCACCCGGGCGAGCCCGAAGGCCCGCATGGCCCGCTCGAAGGGCCCGCGCCCCTGCCGGTCCGCCTCCGGCGCCGGCTGGGCGCGCTCGGCCTCGCGGAGGCTCTCCAGCAGGAACTCCGCCACCCGGGCCGTCTCGGGCCGGCCCCGCACCGGGGCGAGCCGACGCAGCGGCTCGGCCCCCGCGTGCCCGAAGCTCGCCACGCTCACCCGGTTCTGGTTGACGAGCCCGACATAGGCCAGCGCCATCGCCAGCCGGTGGGCGAAGAGCAGCTTGCTCGGCTCGTCCCCCCCGCCGGCGAGCATCGAGCCCGAGCAGTCGATGAGCAGGTGCAGCCCGAGGTCCTCCTCGGCCCGGAAGAGCTTGATAAAGAACCGATCGAACCGGGCGAAGGCGTTCCAGTCGAGGCGTCGGAGGTCGTCGCCCGGCGTGTAGTCGCGGTAGTCGTCAAACTCCACGCTCTCACCCCGGCGCTTGCTGCGGCGTTCGCCGGGGAGGCGTCCCGCGAAGACCTTGCGGCTGAGGATGTCCAGACGGTCGAGCCGCTTGGCGAGCGCCGGGCCGAGCAGCTCGTCGATGGTCTGGGGGAGGTTTCGTTCGGGGCGGATGAGCATCGCGCACACAGCGTATCACACACCCGCAATCCTCCGGGGCGGGCGCCCCATCACCCACTCACCCATTCACCCATTCACCCCCTCATGCCCGCCCTACCCCTTCGTGCTCAGCAGCTCCCTCGGGCGCAGCCGGTTCAGCCGGATCACCGCCGGCACGCTCGCCGCCAGGCAGATGACCAGCACGATCCCGCACCCCGCCGCGATCGGGCCCACGGGCGGGCGCAGGTCCCACACCAGCCCGAGCAGGGCGCGGTGCAGGCGTTGTGCGGCGAAAGAGAGCTGCGTGCCCATGAGGGTCCCGAGGATGCCCGCGGTGATCGCGATGAGCACCGCCTCGGCGGCGATCATGCGGGTGAGCATCCCCCGCTGCCCCCCCACCGCCCGCAGCACGCCCAGCTCGAACCGGCGCTGCTCGACCGAGTTGATGATGACATTCGCGACGCCGAGGCTCGCGATCAGCATGTTGATGATCGCCACCGCCGAGGTCGCCAGCAGCATGGCCCGCATGAACTCGGTGATGTTCGCCAGGATCATCCGCCCGCTGCCCGCGTCGAGGATGCCGTAGGGCGCCATCGCCTCCCAGATCTCGTCGATCGCCCTGGCGTCGGGCACATCGTCGGTCAGCTCGATCTGGATCAGGTTGATCGCGTCGGTGTGGAACCTCGACTCGAGGTCGGCCCGCGAGCCGAACACCGCGTGCAGCGCCTGGGTCGTGTACTCGCTCCCGATGTCGAAGAACTTGCTCACGATCTCCAGCCCCGGGCTGGTCACGACGCCGACGATCTCGAAGCGGTGCTCGACGCCCTCGTCGCGGCAGGTGAAGGTGTCGCCCACGCCCAGCCCCTGGGCGGTCTGGAACTCCCGGGCGACGATCACCGCCCCGCCCTGCTCCAGCCGGCGCTGCGCGGTGATGGGGTCGCCCTCGACCCAGGTCAGGGTCGCCATGCCGAAGAACTCCGCCGGCTCGAACGCGATGAAGCTCGTCGAGTACTGCTGCAGCGCCCGCACGCCGAACGCGTCGGTCTCGACCGGGTGGAGCGTGATCGCGCAGGTGCCCTCGACAAAGGGCAGCCGGTCGAGCCGCTCCTGCGCCTCGGCCGGGATCGAGAGCCCGCTCACGAACGCGTCGGGGAAGCGCAGCTTGCCCAGCCAGTCGCGCAGCAGCGCCCCGCCCTGCGTCCACAGCCCCACCATCAACGCCAGCCCAGCCATCATCGCCCCGGCCGTGAAGCCGTACCGGAACGGCGTCGCCGCCACCAGACGCTCCACCACCCCCCGCGGCACGCCGAGCACCCACACCACCACCGGCCCCAGCCACCGCGTCACCACCCCGATCAGCGGCACGGCCAGGAAGAAGTACCCCACGAAGATTGCCGGCAGCCCGACCGTCGCGTAGCCCCAGAACATCAGCTGCGCGTCGTCGGTCACCAGCACCGTCAGCAGGTGCACGCCCAGCCCGATCACCGCCACCAGCAGCGCCCCGGCGATCGCCCGCCGGCTCGGCGCAGCCGCCCGCGACGCCAGCGCCTTCAGCGGGCTCGACCGCGAGGCACGCCACGCCGGCCACGCCGCACCCAGCACCCCCGCGAACACGCTGCCCGCCGGCGCGAGGATCAGCCCCAGCTGGTTCACCACCGCCCCCTGCGGCACATACTCTCGGAACGCGTGCACGATGGCGGCCGCGATCCCCAGGCCCAGCGGCACGCCGACGGCCGCCCCCATGAGGCCGATCAACGCCCCCACCAGGAGCTGCGACCAGGCCAGCTGCGAGCGCCTGGCGCCGATGCAGCGCAGCATCGCCAGCTCCCGCTGCTGCTGCGCCGCGTCGACGGTCAGCCCCGTGAAGATGATGAACGACGCGGTCAGGAACGCCAGCACCGTCGCCAGCACGAGCCCCAGCTGGCTCGACGCCAGGTTCTTCTCGACATTGGCCGTCACCCTCGCGGTCGTCTCCAGCAGGAACCCGTCGGGCACCTCCGGCCGGCGCCCGCCGGCGAACGCGTCCGGGTCCAGCCCCGGCGACAGGCTCGCCTCGATCTCCGTCAGCTTGCCCCCGCCGCCGATGAGCCCCGCGAGGGTCTCCAGCGTCATGAACGCCTGGGGCCGCCCGCCCAGCGGCGGCTGGCGCGCGACGCCCACCACCACCACCTCACCGGGCTGACGGAGCAGCTGGCGCACCGTGAGCGTGTCCCCCAGGCGCAGCCCCACGCCGGCGTTGATCGCGCCGGCCTCGGAGGCGGACGCGGCCCGCTCGGGCAGCGCCGGGGCCGGGGCGTCGTACACCGCCGAGCCGAAGGTCACCCCGTACGAGCCGGTCCCCCGCTCCACCGCCTGGTACGGCGCGGTCATCCGCTCGGCGAAGAGCCCGTCGACGACGATCTCCCCGGCCTTCTCCGGCATGCGTCCGGCGAGCAGCTCGATGGGTCGGAGCCGTTGCCACCTCGCGAAGTCCACGCCGTACACCACCGGCGAGAGCTCGAGCGCGATCGCGCCCCGCTCCCACGCCCCGTCCCCGTCCTGGCCCCCGCCCTCGCCCTCGACCCTGCCCTCGACCGACGGGACCATCGCCGGGGTGGAGAGCTCGAAGCGCACGCTCTCCTGTCGCACCGGCGAGGCGACCGCGACGCCCTCCCACGCCTCGACGCGCCCGAGCCACTCGCCCGGCACGGACCGGAGCATGCTCTCGGGCTTGAGGACGATGTCGGCGGCGCCCACGGTGGCGTTGAGGCGTTCGCGGATCGCGCCGTTGAGCGAGGCCATGGCGCTGGAGACGACCGTGATGAGCGCAGCGGACAGGGCGACCGCCGCGACGATCAGCGCCGTGCGGGACGGCCTAGCCGAGAGTCTGCTGATAGCGAGCCGCCACACCGGCCGCATCGAGCCCCTCCGTTTCGATCTGGCCCCGCACCGCCCCGTCCTGCAGGATGAACACGCGTTTGCAGTGCGCCGCCGCCGCGGGCTCGTGGGTCACCATCAGCACGGTCATCTCACGCTCGGCCGCGAGGCTCCCCAGGAGCGTCCAGAGTCGTTCGGCGTTGTCCGAGTCCAGGTTGCCGGTCGGCTCGTCGGCGAGGAGCACCGGGGGCGAGTAGAGCAGCGACCGGGCGATCGCCACCCGCTGCTGTTCGCCGCCGGACATCGCCTCGGGCCGGTGGTCCGCCCGGTCGGCGAGGCCGAGCATGCCCAGCAGCTCCTCGGCGCGCCTGCGCAACGCGTGGGGGGGATCGCCCGCGAGGAGCCCGGGCAGCTCGACATTCTCCGCCGCGGACATCGTCGGGATCAGGTTGAACTGCTGGAAGACGATCCCCAGGCCGCGGCGGCGGAACTCGGTCGCCTCGCGCTCCGAGAGGTTGTGGACCGCCCGCCCGCCGATATGGATCTCCCCGGAGTCCGGCCGGTCGAGCGTCGCGAGCAGGTGCAGCAGGGTGGACTTGCCGGACCCCGACTGCCCCATGATCGCGTAGAACCCCGGCTGGGCGATCTCCAGGCTGGCCCCGCGCAGGGCCTCCACCCGGCGGTCGCCGAGGCGGTAGGTCTTGCGGACATCGGTGCAACGGATCATCTGAGCTCGCAGTGCAGGGCTTCTTGGCCGTGCAGGGTAGTCGGTTGCAGGGGCAGGGGTTGCTCGCGGACCCCCGCCCCCCGCCCGCGAGTATGCTCGCGGGGTGCTATCACCGCCGCCGGACTGCCCCCGATGCGGATACGACCAGACCGGCGCGGTCGCGGCCTGGACCGACCGCTGCCCGCTCCGCGGCCGATGTCCCGAGTGCGGGATTGACTTCCGCTGGCGGGATGTCCTCCGACCAGAACTCGACACTCCCAGGTGGTTTGTCGAGCGGCGGTGGATCGGGCGCGAACGCGTGATCTTCAGCCGCATGGTTCGCGCCCTGCGCACTTGGTGGTGGGTGCTCCTTCCCTGGAGATTCTGGGGCCGGATCAAGCTCCACCAACCGGTCGGGTGGTTGGGGTTGCTCGTCTGGTTGCCTGCGGTGCTGTTGGTCTTGGCGATCCCGGCGGATGTGGCGCAGGTCTACGGCAGCTTGGCGGCAAGGCGACTTGGCTTCGCGTCGGGGGTGAGCCTGACCCGGATGGCTTTCGATACCGCGTGTCAGCCGCTCGTCGATCCCGACTACCTGCTCGACAAACCCTAGGCCCGCGGGCCGTGCCCCCAGGGGCTGCTCGTGCTGTACGCGGCGACGGCGCTATGGCCGCTCGCTGTCTGCCTCGCTCCGACCACGCTCGGTAAGTCGAAGGTCGCCCCGCGCCACCTTGCCCGAGCGGCGGTCTACAGCCTCGCGTGGCTGCCGGTATGGGTAGCGTTCAGCACCCTCGACACGCTCGTGCGCACCGCCGGAGGCGTCATCTCGCGCTCGGGACGGCCGCCGCCCGCGTGGGCTCGTCACCTCGCCTGGGAAGGCCTGGACATCACCAGCCGGTGGTACGCCTACGCCACCATCGCGGCGTTCGTCTGGCTGGGCGTCTACTGGGCGTGCGCGCTCCAGGTGGGGTTCCGGATGCGCCGGGGCTGGGCGGTCGCCGCCGGGGGCGCGGCCGTGGTCATGCTCGCGCTGTACGGGCTCATGATGGCGTGGGAAGTCACCGGCTTGATCCCATCCTCCCGGCTCGTTTGGTAGCCCGGGGCAGATCAAATGGTCGAACCACAGTGCGTGATCCGGTCCCGTTCTCGACGAACTCCGAAGGCGAGATCGGAGCCGTCATTGTGGGGCGACGCGCACGAGCAACTCTGAGCGTGCGCCCGGGGTTCGTAGAACCCGCGTACCCTGCGCTGGGCTGACGGTTAGGCTGCGATCCTGCAGCTCCGCCCTAACAGCCGGCCACCCAAGACCCCAGGAACTCGATGACATCCCTGGTGTCGACCACCCCATCGCCGGTTAGATCGGCCCGGTCCTCCTTGGCCGCCCAGCCGTTGAGGTACGCGACCACATCGCGGGTATCGACCAGCCCGTCGGCGCTGTAGTCGGCCGGGCAGACCGGCGGGTCGAACCAGAGGCCGTCCCACCAGACCGTGAACCCGGCGCCCCAGGTGTCGGCGTGAAGCTCGACGCCCCGGATGTCGTCGATCGAGACGCTGCCCTGAACCGAGCGGGCCCAGTTCGCGTCACCGTCAATGGGGATCGACAGCTCGACCCACCGCCCGATCGCCTGGTTGAGCACCTCGGTCGTCGACCGCAGCTCGATAAACCCGCTCGTGCCGCGCAGGCGCACCCAGGGGCTGCCGCCCTGGAACCCGCCGTTGGCGTTCTCCGCGTACACCCAGAGGTGGATGCTCTCGACCGCCGAGAGGTCCCAGCGGGATATCCCCAGCGCCGGGTAGGTCGCCGAGTTGTCCGACCCGCCCGTCGCGTCGAACCTCAGGGACCCCTCCCCGGAGGCGACGCGGGCCTGGTCGTCGGTCAGCGTGAGGACGCCGTCCTGCGCCCAGGGCCTCCAGTCGTCGGCGTTCATCTCGGTGAGCTCGGGCGGCGGGAAGTGCTGCGAGCCGCCGCCGAGGGCGAGCGTCTTCTCGATGACCGCCGTGCCGGTCTGCCCGGCCCAGTAGGCGTCGTTGACCTCGGTGATCGGGAGCCAGGCGTAGTCGGTCTGGTCCTCGTGGGTCACCTCGAGCAGGAGCAGGCTGTTGGTGCCGACGACCGCGATGTAGCCGAACGGGTTGTCCGCCAGCGCATCGCCGGCATAGGTCTCGGGGACGAGGTTAGTGTCGATCGGCACATTGGGGAGTGTCCACTCGCCGCCCGCGTCCGTGGTCCCCTCGAACTTCACTTGGGTCGTCAGAATGTCGCCGAGGCCGGGGCGCTCGGTGCGCTGGTAGACCCGGACGGTCGCGCCGGCCAGCGGCGTGTCGTCGAACCCGACCAGGCGCACGCGCACATGCTCGGGCAGCTTGTAGAGGTACTGCCCGTAGTAGCCGTGGGCCTTGTCGAGCCAGTGGGTCATGGCGTCCGCGCTGTGGGGCGAGAGGAAGTGCGACACGCCGTGCATGAGATCGGGGATCGCCCAGTACGCCTGCCCGGAGACCAAGTTGCGCTCGGCCGGGAGGTCGAGCCGGTACAGATCGATCAGGCCGAGCTGGTGGCCCATCTCGTGGAGCAGGCCGAAGTCGAGGTCCTCGGCCGGGTCGTAGTAGCCGCTCAGGCGGAGCGTTCCGTCGGCGGCCCGGTAGCGGAATGGGAAGATGGCGAACTCGATGCGGTTCACCACCGGATCGGGGTCGTCGTCCTCGAGCATCTCCAGCACATCGAAGTGCACGCGCTTGTCGGTCCCCGCGTCGGCGAACATCTGGTTGAACCGGGCCATGTGCGCGTTCAGCCAGTCGAAGAGGTCGTCGCTGATCGCGTCGTAGCCCGCGGACTCCTCGCGGAAGTTCTCCGCGTAGGTGCGGTCGGCGAACGAGAGGAACGCCACCGACTTGCTGCGGATCGCCAGGGCGTTGTTGGCGGCCCGGGCGTCGGCCAGGCTGAAAGAGAACCCGATCTCGTGGTCCGCGCCGTCCCACGCCATCGACCAGGCGAAAGTCGTCGTCTGCCCGGGGAGCAGCGCCACGACCCCCGAGGTCGAGTCCACCACCGCGCCGTCGAGCGTCCAGCCCCGCGTGAGCGTCGTCCCCACCACCCGCGTGCCCCGGTTCCGGACCGTCGCGGTGTAGGTCACCTGCTCGCCAAGCCCGGGCCAGCGCTGGGTGTTGCCGTTCTGCCCGGAGCCCAGGCCCGTCGCGGCCGTGAAGGCGTACGGCCCGAAGCCGTTGGGCTCGGTGATCTCGTGGTACGAGTACTGCGGGTCGTACCGCGGGTACCGCGCCGTGCGCGAGATGCTCACCACCTGCAGGTCCGTCTCGTCCCGCGGCGTTCGCGGCCCGATGCTCTCGACCTCGGTCGTCTCCGACCCGCCTTCGAACCTCGCGGCGACGGCGTAGTGGTACGACACGCCGTTCTGCGCGGCGCCGTCGGTGTAGGTCGTCGCGTCGGGGTTGTTCACCACGCCGATCGCCGTCAGCCCCTGCGTTGAATCGAACGGCGCCGGCTCGCGATAGACCGCAAAGCCGGTCACCCGATCCATCGGGTCCGGGTACTCGTCCCACGCCAGCGAGACCGAGTGGTTGCCCGCGTAGGCGCGGACGCCGTCCGGCGCCGGTAGCGCCCGATCGAACCGCAGCCCGTCGAGCCACAGCACGAACCCGGCGTCCCAGGTGTCGGCGTGGATCTCGATCGCGTTGACGGCGTGAAGGTCCGGGCTCCCCACCTCGGTGCGTGTCCAGAACGAGTCCCCCGCGTACGGGATCTCGATCTCGATCCACTGCCCGATGGCGTCGTTGAGGATGTCATAGGCGGGGCTGTACTCGACATACCCCGCGCTGGAGTGCAGACGCACCCACGGGCTCGCGTTCTGGAACGGGAAGTCGTTCTCGACGATCGCCCAGAAGCTCATGCCGCCGGCGCCGCCGGAGAGGACATCCCAGGAGGCGTTGCGTGCGCCCGGCGACCACAGCCAGGTGTCGAACCCGCCGCCGGTCTCAAACCGCAGCGAGGCGTCGCCCTCGACCGCGAGCGAAGTGTCGTCGGTCACGGTCGCCCACGACCCGTCCGCCTCCGCGTCCCACCGGCCCGAGGCCATCTCGGTGAGTTCGTCCGGAGCCGGCGGCGGCCCGGCCAGCGCCGCACCGGAGCAGATCGCCGCGAGGACGGCCCAACGCACACAACGCGTACTCATCTCGGCACCTCCTGCGAGGGCAGCGCAGCACGCCTGCCGCACCGCCGCAGCGCAATTACAGGGTAGGGCGAACCCCCGCGATCTCCAAACCGCAAGGTCCGGATTTGCCCGCCTTCCCGGGGTCAGAGCGCGCGAGGCACACCCCAGGGCAGCCCCAGCCGCGCCGGAGCCCCTGTTTGGGGCCTGCACCGCAGCCAGCGTACCGCCGGAAACCGGATCCCGCGCGGGCGGGATCACCTCACCGCGGCGCCGCGGAGCCGGGCGCCGAGCGCGTCGATCAGCGTGCCGGGAAACACGCTGCCCCGCTCCAGCGCCACGCGATGACGCCCCAACGCCTCGCCGATCTCCAGCGCATTTCGGGGCAGTGTCGTCGGGGCGGCTGCCCCCGGGGCATCTCCCGCTCCGGACTCACGCCCGTGCGCCATGGCCTGCGCCGCGGCCGCCAGGAGCAGGTGGGGGTGGGCCGAGCCGTCGGGCAGGCGGAACTCGACCGTCGGCGGCGGGGAGTTCTCGGACTCACCGGCCGGCAGGAGTGGGACTCGCACGAGTGCCCCGCGGTCGCGCACGCCCCAGCCGAGTCGTGTTGGCGACTCCTTGCCCTGGTTGAGCCGGACGAACGACCCGGCGCTCCGATTGCCGAACGCCATGAGGGCGCCGGCCATCTCCGTGAGCCCCGCCGTCAGCCATCGTGCCGACTCACCCATCCGGCCGTCGGGCTCGAGCACCGCCTGGTGGCGCCCAGCCTTGGCGAACGCGAAATGGACATGAAGCCCATTCCCGGCGTGGCCCGCGCCGACGATCGGCTCGGTGCTGCACTGCAGCCCCTCGCGCCGCGCCAGGTTCCGGATGACCCACTGCGCCAGCACGATCGCCTCCGCGGCACGGGGCAGCGGCAGCAGATCGAGCTCCACCTCGTGCTGCTCCCAGATCAGCCCGCCCGGCTCCGGCGCGTCGATGTACCCGACCTCGGCGTGCCCGTACTTCACCGGGATGTCCATCTCGGCCAGACAGAGCAGCGCGCGCCGGCGCAGCTGCTCGCCGTGGACGAACGGCGAGGTCGAGTGGTAGCCCCCGTCGTTGGCGCAGTGCGCGTCGGCGTCGGTCGCGGCCCGGCCGAGGAAGAACTCGATCTCGCCCAGGGCCTCCAGCCGGATGCCGGTCTGCTCGTCGACCCGCTGGAACGCCCGGCGGACGACCGTGTCCGGCGACTCCGGCAGCGGGCGGGAGTCCGGGCCGTCGTGGCCGCAGAGGACGCACAGCGTCGGGTCCTGCGCAAACGGATCGAGGAACGCCGTCTCGGGGCGGGGGCGCAGCACGATGTCCGAGGCGCCAGCGCTCAGACCCGTGAAGAGGCTCGAGCCATCGGCCCGCTCGCCGCACGAGAGGACCCGGCGCAGGTGCGCCTCGCTCCTGACCGCGAAGTCCAGGGTCTTGAGCAGCCCGTCGCTCCCGACATGCAGCAGGCTGACCAGCCGAACCCCGAGATCGAGAGCGACCGGCGCAAGCTCGCCGGCCGTCCATTCCCCGCGGGATCGCCCGATCCGGTCCTGCAGTTTGGAGATGCCATTGTCCATAATGCAGGGTAAGCAGCCCGAGACCGGCCGTGGCTTCCGCAAGCGGGACGGCGCAGAGCAACCGATTGGCTTGGCAAACCCGGGCCGCGTCCCGCTACGGCCAACGAGCCCCCGGGCGTCACTGCCTGACGCGGGGGCTCGATCCCTCCCCGGCCAAACCGGGAGGAACTGGAAAAGCGGAGAGGGGGGGATTCGAACCCCCGTGCCGGGTTGCCCCGACAACACGGATTCCAGCCGTGCTCCTTCAGCCGCTCGGACACCTCTCCGGCTGGGCCGCAAGTGTAACCGGGCCGATGCCCGAAGTCAGGCCCGCGGCCCCGACAGCCCCAATCGCCGGGCAAACCCCACCGCCATGAGCCCCACCGCCACCCCCGCGGCAACATCGGACGGGTAGTGGGCCCCGAACGCCACCCGCGAGCATCCCACCAGCCCGGCCATCACGACCATCAGCCACCGCAGCCGGGGATACCACCCGGCGAGCATCGCCGCCGCTACCACGGCGTACACGGTGTGGCTCGAGGGCATTGACCAGAGCCTCCCGACCCCTTCCTGCCAGAACGCCCAAGCGCGGGAGACGACCGGCCCATCGTCGGTCGGGAGGGGGTACATGCCCAGCGGCCCAAGGAGCAGGTCAGGCTCGTCGAGCACCGGCCGGGGTCGGCCCAGCAGCATCTTGAGACCGAAAGACAGCACCGCCGCGGCACCGACCGCGCCCAGCCAGTCCAGCAGGCGCCGGCGGTTGGGCGGGTCGAGCAGCCAGATCGCCAGGGCGACCAGGACGGTCATCCCCCCCTGGCCGAACTGCTGGAGGGCCTCGAGCTCGCGCCGGATGTCGCCGCCGATGGGGAGCGACCCGCGCGTGCCGCCGGCCGTCACCAGCCCCATCACCCATGCATCGAGGGGCCAGAGCACCAGCACGCTGATCAGGCCGTAGAGGCCGGGCATGGCCCAGGCGCGGCGTCGGTCGGTCCCGGCCCAGCGGTGGACGGGGGACCAGAGCCACCAGATCGCGTGGCCCGCCCTGATCGGCAGCGCCAGGCTGTGATTATGCTCCCACGAGATGCGGATCGATCTGGGCGCCATGCTCGCTCGCGACAACCTCCGAAAGCACGCCTCGGGCCCGCTGGGGGCTCTGGCGCTGGTGCTGCTTTGTTGCACAGTCTATCTGCCCGGGTTCTTCAGCATCCCGCCGGTGGATCGGGACGAGTCGCGGTTCGCCCAGGCCAGCCGCCAGATGTACGAGAGCGTGGCGCTTCCGGAGGCCGAGCGGGACCCCGAGCTGCACTCGGGCGGGCTGGCGGTGCCGATGGTCGGGGGCAAGCCCCGGCTCAACAAGCCGCCGCTGATCTACTGGTTGCAGGCGGCCAGTGCCGCGGTCTTCACCGGGGGTGACCCGCTCAAGGACGCGATCTGGATGTACCGCGTGCCGTCGCTGGTGGCGGGGCTGGTGATCGTGCTGGCGACCTGGCGGATCGGCTGCTCGATGTTCGATCCGCGGGTGGGGTGGGTGGGGGCGTGCCTGCTGGCGGTGTCGCCGGTGTTCGTGTGGGAGGCCCACCAGGCCCGCGCCGACATGGTCATGGTCGCATGCACGACGCTCGCGATGGGCCAGCTCTGGCGACTCTGGCGCCGCGCCTCGCAGAGATCGTCCCTGACTTGCCCCCTCTCCCGCCCCCGGCGGGAGAGGGTTGGGGAGAGGGCTCCTTCTTCTCCGACTCCTACCCCTTCTCTGTCTTCAATCCAACTCCCTTCGTCGGTCCGTCGCTCCGTCGCTCCGTCGTTTCTCCTCTGGGTGTTCGTCGCGCTCGGGGTGCTGACGAAGGGGCCTATCACGCCGATGGTGATCGTCCTCACCGCCGCGTGGCTATCAGTGTTCTCGCGGAACTGGCGGTGGCTGCGGGCAACTCGCCCGGTGTTGGGGGTCATGATCGTGGTCGCGGCGGTAGCGCCTTGGGTCTGGGCGGTCGCGCGGCAGGAGGGGTTCGGGGAGTACTGGTCGATCGTGTACGACGAGGTGTTCGGTCGGGCGGGCGGCGCGAAGGAGGGGCACTGGGGGCCGCCGGGGTATCACATCGTGCTGCTAGTGGTGCTGTTCTGGCCGGGGTCGCTGTTGACGGGGCTGTCGATTGGGCGCGCGTGGCGGCGCGGGCTCGGCAGCATCGAAGGAAAGAGAGGCAGAGAAGAGAAGCGTAGAAGAAAGAGCCCTCTCCCCAGCCCTCTCCCGCCGGGGGCGGGAGAGGGGGCCGGAGGGGCGCGGGTCCCTCCGTCGCTCCGTCGCTCCGTCGCTTCGTCGCTTGCTACCTTGCGCTCCCTCCGCGTCACCCGCCGTCCCGAGGCCTTCCTCCTCGCCTGGATGCTCCCCTCCTGGCTGGTGTTCGAGCTCGTCGGCACCAAGCTGCCGCACTACACGATGCCGTTGTATCCGGCGGTGGCGCTACTCACGGCGCGGGGGCTGATGGCGTGGTCATCGCTGCGTGAGGCGCAACGAACACGGGCGCAACGCGGTGCGTGGATCTGGGCGGTCGTGGGCGTCGTGCTGATTGCCGTGGTCGGCCTCGGCGCGCTCGTCTCGATCGGCGCCCCATCAGCGTTCGTGGCGTGCTTGCTGCTGCCGTTCGCGCTCATCATGGGCATTGCCAGCGTGAGAGAGCTGATTCGCAAAAACCTCCCGGGCGCACAGCGCTGGTCGGTCGCTATCGCCGTGTTGCTGCTCGTGAGTTTCCTCGCCTCCGCCGCCCCCGGCTTCTTCGGCATGACGCAATGGGCGCAACATCGGGCGACCGAGCTGGCCGACGGCGGCCCAGTGACCTGGGTGGGCCTGCGCGAGGACAGCCTGGTCTGGTTCGGGAGAGGGCGGCCCAGTTACACCGAGCCGAAAGAACTCATGGCGTGGTTTGCCGCGAACCCGGATGGCCTGGCGGTGGTCTCGGTCTACGCCGAAGACAGCTATCTCTCGCACCCGGAGGACCTGTGGGCGGTGGAGTACGCATCCGGATACCACTACACCAAAGGACGCTCGGAGAAGCTGGCGTTCGTCGAGAGGCTCCCCCCCGAATGACCGACCCCCGCCAACCCACCACCCCCGTCGGTCTGCTCGTCATCGACAAGCCGCTCGGCGTCTCCTCCATGTCCGTCTGCCGCGTGATCAAGGCCAAGCTCCGGCGCGGCGGGGCGCCCAAGAACACCAAGGTCGGCCACGGCGGCACGCTCGACCCGCTCGCCACCGGCGTGGTCGTCGTCCTCATCGGGCGCGAGGCGACCCGCCTGTGCGACCAGGTCATGGCGGGGGAGAAGCGGTATCTGGCCGAGGTGGACCTCGCCCACCGCTCGACCACCGACGACCGCGAGGGCGAGCTGACCGAGATCAGTGTGCTCCGCGCCCCGTCGCGCGACGAGGTGCGGGGCGCGTGCTCGAGGTTCGTCGGGACGATCGCCCAGGCCCCGCCCGCCCACTCGGCCATCTGGATCGACGGCGAGCGGGCGTACAAGCTCGCCCGCGCCGGCGAGGCCCCGGAGATGAAGCCCCGCCCGGTCATCATCCACGCGATCGAGATCCTGGAGTACGCCTTCCCTCGCCTGGTGCTCGACATCCGCTGCGGCAAGGGCACCTACATCCGCTCCCTCGCCCGGGACCTCGGCCTCGCCCTGGGGACCGGCGGCATGCTGGCGGGGCTCCGGCGCACGGCCGTCGGGGAGTTCACCATCGACCGGGCATCCACCCTCGAGGCCCTTCCTGACCCGCTGCTCGAGGGCGACCTCCTCCCTCTCCCTTGATGCCTCGGTGCCTTGATGCCTCGGTGCCTTCTTCCGGATAAACTCCAAACAATGCCCCCCGGCCCCGCCGCCATCCTGGGTCTCGACGGCCCCATCGCCCGGGCCCTCGGGCCCGAGTACGAGCCCCGCGACCAGCAGCTCCGCATGGCCGAGCGGGTTGCGGGGGCGATGGAGCGGAAGGAGACCCTGCTCGTCGAGGCGGGCACCGGGGTGGGCAAGTCATTCGCCTACCTTGTCCCGGCCATCCAGCGGTGCCTGGGGCGGGGCGAGACGGTGGTGGTGGCGACCAACACGATCGCGCTCCAGGAGCAGTTGATTGAGCGGGATATCCCGCTGCTCCGGGCGACGCTCGAGCCGGTCGCCGAGGGCGGGGAGCCGGGAGAGTGGGCCGGCGACCTCCTCGCCTGTCTGGTCAAAGGGCGCGGCAACTATGTGTCGATCCGGCGCCTCAAGCTCGCGAGCGCCCGCCAGGACAAGCTGCTGACCGACGCCGCGGCGCGGCGCAGCCTGCACATCATCGAGGAGTGGGCGTATGACACGGCCGACGGCACGCTGAGCACCCTGCCAACGGTGGAGCGGATGGGGGTGTGGGACAAGGTGCAGTCGGACTCGACCAACTGCATGGGGCGCAAGTGCCCGCACTACGAGCAGTGCTTCTACCAGTCCGCCCGGCGGGCCATGGAGAAGTCGCACCTGCTCATCTGCAACCACGCGCTGTTCTTCTCGGATCTGGCGCTGCGGGCCAAGGGCGTCGGGTTCCTGCCGCAGTACCACCATGTGATCCTCGACGAGGCGCACTGCGTCGAGGATGTCGCGGCCGAGCACTTCGGTCTCTCGCTCTCGGAGGGCCGAGTCAACCACCTGCTCGCGACGCTCTACCAGGCCCGCACGCAGCGGGGGTACCTCGCGAACCTGATGAACCTGCACGGCGACACCGAGTCGGTCGAGCGGGCGATCGCGCTGGTGCGCCGGTGCGAGCAGGCGTCGCGGGACTACTTCGAGGCCCTGCTCAACCTCGAGCGGTCGTCGGGGGTGCGCAACGGGCGGGTCCGCGAGGCCCGGGCCGTGCCCAACCCGCTCACCCCCGCCATGAACGACCTGGGGATGCGCCTCCGCTCGCTCCGCGAGGACACCAAGAACGAGGCCGACCGCTTCGAGCTGGCCGCGTACATCGAGCGGGCCGTCTCGATCGCCGATGTCGCTGAGGCCTGGGTCGAGCAGACCGCCGAGCAGTGCGTGTACTGGATCGAGGCGCGGGAGCCGGGCGAGGACGGCGCCCGCGGCTACCAGGGCCTCCGCGTCTCCATCGCCGCCTCGCCCGTCGATGTCGCGCCGCTGCTGGATAAGTACCTCTTCAGCCGCGAGCACAGCGTGATCCTGACGAGCGCCACGCTGGCGACGCGCACCGTGCGCACGGACGAGCCCACCGAGCACGCCGAGACGGCCTTCGCCCACACGATCGGGCGCCTCGGCTGCGAGGGCGCCCACACCCTGCAGCTCGGCAGCCCGTTCGAGTACGCGCGCCAGGTGGAGGTGTTCGTCGACCGTTCCATGCCCTCGCCCTCCGGCTCCCGATCGCCGGGCCCGCGGGGTGGGGCGGCCCCGACGCCCTCGTACGAGCAAGCACTCGCCGAACGGATTCTCCACCACGCGCGGGCCACCGAGGGCGGGGCGTTTGTGCTGTTCACGAGCTTCGCGACGCTCAACAAGGTCGCGGGCCTGGCGCGCCCCGATCTGGAGTTCGACGGCTACCCGCTCTTTTGCCAGGGGCAGGATGGGCCGCGCTCGGAGATCCTCCGCCAGTTCCGCGACCACGACCGGGCTGTGCTGTTCGGGGCCGCGAGCTTCTGGCAGGGCGTCGATGTGCGTGGGCGGGCGCTTCGGAATGTCATCATCACCCGCCTGCCCTTCGAGCCGCCCGACCGGCCGCTGACCGAGGCGCGGACCGAGCGCATCCAGGAGCGCGGCGGGGACCCGTTCAAGGAGGACTCGCTGCCGCGGGCGGTGATCCGGTTCAAGCAGGGGTTCGGGCGGCTGATCCGGTCGAGCCAGGATACCGGGCGGGTGGTGATCCTCGACCCCCGCGTCCTCACCACCGGCTACGGGCGCAGCTTCCTCAACGCCCTGCCCGAGGGGGTCCGGGTCGAGACCACGGGCGGCTGAATCGGCGCCTCAGGCGTAGCGGGGAGGGGTCCGCGGCCCCATGAGCGATCGCACCATGCCCTCGTACAACCCCAGGAGCTGGGGCGACGGCGTGTACCTCGCGGCGCAGCCCGGCGCCAACGCCCGGAACAGCGCGGGCGTCGGATCCCCCCCGCTGATGTCCTGGCACTCCCAGCCCGACGCCGCATAGGCGCCCGGCAGGTCATGCGTCCAGCAGCCGTCGTGGTCCGGCGCGTAGGGCGCGCTCCAGCCGAGACGGTTCTCGACATGCAGGACATGGCCGCGGCTGACGCGGGCGAGCTCTTGCAGGATGCCGGGGAGATCCTCCGGCCTGACATGCACGAGCACTGAGGCGGTGAAGACCAGGTCGAACGACCCGTCCTCGTAGGGGAGCGGTCCGAGCGGGGCGCCGACGGCGACATGCGAGCCGAGCCACTCCTGATCGGCCCAGCGCCGGATGCCCTCGACCATCGTCGGGCTTTGATCAAACCCGAATACATCCACGCCGGGGATGTCGCGGAGGTAACGCAGGTGACGCCCCGTGCCGCAGCCGAACTCGAGAACCCGTGCCGGCGCGTGCTGGGCGACATACTCGCAGAGGATGAACTCGGAGATGTGATACTTGGGTGTCTGCCGCTTGTTGGTTGGGTACCGCTCGACCCAGAACGCCCCGTTCTTCTGCCACCAGAGATAGTTCGCGCCGATGTCCCCGCGGTGATCGGGCGCGGCGACGGGGCTTTGCGGCTGGTGCTGGTCCATGCCACTCCATCGGTCCTGAGGCCCGGCCGGGTTGAATGCTCCGACCGGGAGCGGCCCGTCCGGGCGGCAATCTTGTTTCGCACGCGGGACGCGGAAATCCGGCCGAACATACGCCGCACAAAGATCACCACGACCGGCGGCCGGTCTATCGTCCCGGCTCGCTGTAAGGAGAATGTGATGCTCGGACGCGTTTTCAAGGCCTACGACATCCGCGGCACCTACCCCGACCTGCTCAACGACCAGATGGCGTGGCAGATCGGCTGGGGCGCCGCCAGGTTCCTCTTTGCCAACGCCGAGGGCCAGGGCCAGAACTCCCCCATGATGCGGAACATCGTGGTCGGACGGGACATGCGCCGGTCGAGCCCGGCGCTCTCCGAGCAGCTCGTCAACGGCATCCAGGCCTTCGGCGGCCATGTGATCGATGTCGGTCTCGTCGACACGCCCTTCGTCTACTTCGCCGTCAACCACCTCGGCTGCGCCGGCGGCATCATGGTGACCGCGAGCCACAACCCGCCCCAGTACAACGGGTTCAAGATCTCCAAGATCGGCGCGAAGCCCGTGGGCGAGGCGACCGGCCTGGCCGAGGTCCGCAAGTTCGCCGCCACCGCCGACCGAAACACCGGCCAGAGCACCGGGCGGATCGAGAAGCGAGACCTCTGGGACGCGTACGCCAGGCATGTGCTCGCCTTCCTCGACCTCGGCGGCAAGTCGCTCAAGGTCGTGATCGACGCCTCGAACGGCATGGCCGGCACCATGGTGCCCAAGATCTTCGGCAAGGGCGGGAAGAACATCCCCGGGCTGGAGATCACCGAGATCAACTTCGACAACTCCAAGGGCGAGTTCGTGCACGAGCCCAACCCGCTCGTGGCCTCGAACCTCGTCCAGACGCAGGAGGCGGTGGTCGCCCAGGGCGCCGACCTGGGCATCTGCTTCGACGGCGACGCCGACCGGTGCGTCGTGATCGACGAGAAGGGCCAGGCCATCGGCTGCGACCACCTGACGGCCGCCCTCGCCGCCCACTTCCTCAAGGAACGCCCGGGCGCGGCGGTGATCTACGACCTCCGCTCGACCAAGGCCGTCGAGGAGACGATCCGCGAGCACGGCGGGAAGCCGGTCCGCTCCCGCGTGGGCCATGTGTTCATGAAGCAGGAGATGGCCAACCACAAGGCCGCGTTCGGCGGCGAGCTGTCCGGCCACTTCTACTTCCGCAAGAACTTCAACGCCGACTCGGGCGCGATCGCGATGGCCACCGTGCTCACCGTCCTCGCCCGCAGCGGCAAGAAGATGAGCCAGCTCGTCGCCCCCGCGAAGAAGTACGCCCAGTCCGGCGAGATCAACTTCCAGATCGAGGAGCCCGACGCGGCCCTCGAGGCGGTCCACGAGGACTATGTCGAGACCGCCGACATCGACGAGCTCGACGGCATCACGATCGACGCCTTCGCCAGCCACGGGTGGTGGTGCAACATCCGCAAGAGCAACACCGAGCCCCTGCTCCGCCTCAACGCCGAAGCCAAGGACGCCGCCACGCTCGAGAAGCTCCTCGCCGAGCTGGCCCCCAAGCTGGGGACGCGGGTGGCGCATTAGGGGAAGGCACGGAGGGACGGGGGCACGGCGGCACGAAGGGACGCGGAGACCGACGCCAGAGAGCGCTGGAGCGGCGCGGGCCGCTGGCGGAGGTGGTAGACTCGGAGCGCGGAGGTGCGCGATGGCTGGTTCGGGATCCCCTTCGTGCATCCTTCCCTGCGTGCCTTCGTGCCTCGGCCTGCCATGAACCTCACCCACTTCTTCGAGCACTGGGCCATCACCGAGAACCCCTTCAAGGGGGAGGAGGCCCGCGACGACGCGGTCTTCGCCCGCCTGGGGCTCCACGGGATCGCCGACCAATCGCCCGCGCGCCCCACCGCCACGCACTCGGACTTTGAGAAGGTCCTCGGCTCGCTCGAACGCCCCTCCACCGCCGTCGTCTTCGGCGAGAAGGGCTCGGGCAAGACCGCCATCCGCATGCAGCTCGCCGACCACATCCGCCGGCACAACCTCGACCACCCCGACCGCGCCGTCTGGATCATCGCGTACGACGACCTCAACGCCATCCTCGACTGCCTGCACGACCACGGGGGCAAGGCCAACCCCGCCGACTCGCTCAGGACCATCCGCCTGGTCGACCACATCGACGCGATGCTCGGGCGCGCGACCACGACCATCGTCACCCAACTCCTCGACCGCCCGCTCGCGGACTCACCCTGCCCCGTCCCCGCCGACGCAAGGCGACGGCTCCGACGCGCCGGGCAGCAGTCTGTGCGGGACCTTCGGATACTCCAGGCCGTCTACGACGACGCCGAGCAGGCACCCCGCAGGGCACGCGCCCTGCGCCGGCGCTTCGGCGTCTGGCCCAGCGGCAAGAGCCTGCTCTGGCGCGGGCTCGCCTGGGCCGGCTGGCTCCTGCCCGCCGGCGCCGCCTACTGGGCGTACTTCCAGGTGCCCGACGACGCCGAACGCCTCCGCACCGCCCTCCAGATCGTCGGCGCGATCCTCGCGGCCGCGTGGCTGCTGGTCGCGGGCAAGCAGTTCCTCCTGGAACGCTGGCGCATCGCCCGCCTCGGGCGGCGGCTGTTCAAGCAGGTCCGGACGGGCCGGCGGAGCGAGCACTCCTTCGCCGGGGCCGCGGCCGGGCTCGACCGCGACGACCAGACCCCGCTCATCCTGCCGCTCACCGACTCCGACGAGAACCGCTACGCCATGCTCGACCGCCTGCGCCGGGTGCTGGCGGCCCTGGGCTACCGCGGCGTCTTCGTGCTGATGGACCGCGTGGACGAGCCGACGCTCGTCAACGGCGACCCCGAACGGATGCGGTCGATCGTGTGGCCCATGTTCAACAACAAGTTCCTCCAGCAGGAGGGCTTCGCGATCAAGATGCTCCTGCCGATCGAGCTGCGGTACGCGCTGTTCAAGGAGTCCAGCGCGTTCTTCCAGGAAGCGCGGCTGGACAAGCAGAACTTGATCGAGCGCCTGAGCTGGACCGGCTCGATGCTCTACGACCTGTGCGACGCCCGGCTCAAGGCCTGCCGCGCCGCCGACGCGCCGCCCATGACCCTCATGGACCTCTTCGCCGAGGATGTCGCCGGGCGCGATGTGGTCGACGCCCTCGACCAGATGCACCAGCCCCGCGATGCCTTCAAACTTCTCTACCGCTGCCTCAGCGAGCACTGCTCGAATGTCACCGCCGACCAGGGAGAGTGGCGAGTCCCCCGCCTGGTCCTCGAGCAGGTCCGCAAGCAAGAAGCCGAACGCGTCCAGCAGCTCTACCGCGGCATCCGGCCGGCCTGACCGCCGGATCCGGAAACGGGAACGCGAAGGGCGCGAAGACCGCGAAGGACAGGCACTCCTGCCGCGTGGCTCCCCGAGGTGTGGCATGCTCGCCGCTTTGGGCGAGCATCATCGGACGCCGTGGTCGTCCTACCAGCCCATGCCCTCGCAAAGCCGAGGGCATGCCACACGCGCTCCCCTGCCTTACCGCATTCTCTTCTCTGCCTTGCCTCTGCGAACCTCTGCGTCCTCAGCGGTGAAACTGCCTTGCCTGCCTTCCTTCGCGCCCTTCGCGCCCTTCGCGTTCAGAGAATCCGGCGCATCCACCCTCCGTGCCTCCGTGCCTCCGTGCCTCCGTCCCTTCCCCTACTCCGCCTTGAACACATGCACCATCGCATGGCGGTAGGTCTCGCCGGGGCGGAGGATCACGCCGGGCCAGCCGGGGTCGCCCTGGTGGTTCACCGAATCGGGGAAGGTCTGCGTCTCCAGGCAGAACGCGCCGTGCTTGGGGTAGACCGCGCCGCGCTTGCCGGGGAGATTGTCAAGGAAGTTGCCCGAGTAGAACTGAACGCCGGGCTGGTTGGACCAGACCTCGAGCACGCGCCCCGAGCCCGGCCCCTTGGCGCGGGCGGCGAGGCGGTACTCGTCGGGGTTGCCGCGGACGACGAAGTTGAGGTCGTACCCGCCGGGGTTGTCGGCCCCGTCGCCGGGGAGCTGCCCGATGTCGCGCCCGATCGTCTTGGGCGTGCGGAAGTCAAAGGCCGTGCCCGCGACCGACGCGATGCCGGTGGGGATGAGCGTGTTGTCCGTCGGCGTGTACCGGTCGGCGTTGACCATCAGCTCGTGGCCGAGGATCGTGCCCGAGTCATGGCCGTCGAGGTTCCAGTAGGAGTGGTGGACGATGTTCACCGGCGTGGCCTCGTCGGCGGTCGCCTCGGTGATCACATTCAGTGTGTTGTTCTGCGTGAGGATGTACTGCACGGTGACATGCAGCGAGCCGGGGTAGCCCTCCTCGCCGTCGGGCGAGGTGTAGGTCAGCCGGAGCCCGGGCCCAGCGTCGGTGTCGATCTCCTCGGCGTCCCACACCACCTTGTCAAAGCCCTTCAGCCCGCCGTGCAGGTGGTTCTCGCCGTTGTTGGTCGCAAGCTGGTAGGTCTGCCCGTCGAGCGTGAACCTGCCCTTGGCAATCCGGTTGCCCACGCGCCCCACCATCGCGCCGAAGTAGGGGCTCTTCTCCTGGTATTCGGCGAGGGTGTCGAAGCCCGCGGCGATGTCGGCCAGATTCCCCGCCGCGTCGGGCATCCAGCACTCGGTCACGATCCCGCCGTAGTTGGTGATCCGCACCTTCGCGCCCGTGCTGTTGGTCAGCGTGTAGAGATGGACCGGCCGATCGTCGGCCCGGCCGTAGAGGGTCCTGTCGGCCATGGATCGGCTCCCTGTGCACCCGGTGAGGAACGCTCCCGAAACCGCCACGCCCGCCATCATCGCGGCCTTCCATATCGACTTGGTGTTCATGAGACTCCTCGTGGTTCTGTCCCCGGGGTGAGCCGGTCATCGCGGCCGGCGGCACGAACGCCGACCCACCCAGAGCATAACAGTCCCACGGGCGCGTTGCAGGCGTTCGCCGGCCTGCCTCACGCCACGGGCTGGTCGCGGTCCACGGTCCGGTCGAACCCGGGGTCTTCGCGGGTGGCGAGCGCCGTGAAGCGGTTGGGCGTCTCGTCCTGCTCCTCGAGGTGCAGCCGGGCGATGTTGGGCAAGCGACCGAGGATCACAAAGAGCATCGCGATCGCGGGCGCAAACCCCATGTCCAGCAGCAGCCCCGCGGCGACGCCGTCGATATTGATCGGCACCCCCTTGCGCTCCCAGAGCAGCCTGCCCACCTCGCGCACCCGGGCGAGATGCACCCCCCGCCAGCCGAGCTCGTCGGCGAACCCGATGAGCCGGCGCACGCGCGGGTCGGCGCACTCGTGGTGCCTGTCGGCGGTGTTCGGCCCCGGGACGCTCTTGTGGAACCGGTGGCCGTAGCCCCAGACCCGCACGCCCGCCGCGCTGTGGCGCCCGAGGAACTGCTCGGGCGTCTCGCCCCGGCGTTCCATCTCGAGGAGCTCCTCCATCGCCCGCTCGAGCGCCCCAAAGTGGTACGGCCCGCACGCGCCGGCGACGAAGCTGATGGCGGTCGCCGCGAAGGGCGCCCGCACGCTCGCCGCCACGCGGGCCCCGTGCGTCGAGGGCGAGGTCACGCCGTGCTCGCACAGGCTGACGAGGTAGGCGTTCATCATCACCCGCTCGGCCCTGGTCGGACGCCGTGCCTGGAGCTGGAAGAAGAGCATCTCGACGAAGCTCACGCCGTCGATCAGCTCGCCGACCGGCACGCCCCGGGCGAGGATCTCGCCGTCGCGCACCAGGCTGGGGCCGTCGAACCGCTCGACGCCCGTGATGTCCTCGACGAGCGTTGAACCGGTGGGTGTGGTCGCGGTCATGGGCTACTGCCTTTCGGCCGCGCCCAGCGCGGCGCAGGGGGTCTGCGCGCCGATGCGCGGGCGGGCGCCGAGGAGTTCGGCCGCGAGCGATGCGATCGCGCGGGTGAGAACGACGACCGAGCGATCGAACTCCTCAAGGCTGAGCCGCTCGTCGGGGGTGTGGTCGAGGGCGCTGTCGCCCGGCCCGTACGCGCCGATGGGGCAGCGCCAGACGGGCGCGACGACATTGAGGTCCGCCGTGCCGGTCTTGCGCTTGGGGCGGGGCCGGGCCCCCGCCTCGCGGATCGCTCCCGAGAGCGCCCGCACGACCGGGTCGTTTCGGTCGGTCTCATACGCGTGCTCGGCGCCGGCGCACCGAAGCGAAACGCCGGGCGGGGCGAGCTCGCGGAGCCTGGCAGCCAGAGCGTCCGGCGCGACCCCCACGGGCAGGCGGAACCCGCCCTCGAGGGTGGCCGTGCTCGCGAGCCCGTCCGAGGCACTGCGGAGCTGCTGCACCGTCGCCTGGATGGTGTCGAACGCGCCGGGCGCGCCGGCGTTGCGCTCCGCGACGAGGCCCAGCACCGCCCGCCACCAGCCGAGCACCAGGTCGCCCGCCGACGCCGCACCCGAGGCCGAGTGCGCCCCGGGCACCGTCGCCGTCGCGGTCGCGATGAGGCGCCCCTTGTATCCGAGCGTCACACCGTCCCACCCGCTCGGCTCGCCGATGATGCAGGCGTCCGGGCGATACTGCCTGACCAGGAACCGTGCCCCCGGCGAGCCGGTCGTCTCCTCCCCCACCGCCGCCGCGACGGTGAGGCGCACGCCCCCGGGGAGCGGCGCCCGCGCGGCGGCGCACAGCATCGCCGCGAGCGGGCCCTTCGCGTCAACGCTGCCCCGCCCGTGGAGCAGCCCGTCCTCGATCCGGACGGGGATCTCGCCGGGCACGGTGTCGATGTGGCCCAGCAGCACGATGTGGACGCCGCCGGAGGCCGCCCCGGTCGCGCCCGCGCCGCGGTGGGCGACGGCGTTGCCCGCCTCGTCGATCTCCGTCTCGAAGCCCATCGAGGCCGCGTGGCGCACGAACACCTCGGCCGCGCCCCGCTCGCCCCCCGACACACTCGGCGTCGCGACGAGGTCCGCGAGCACCCGCTGGTCGTCGGTCAGTCGGGCCCGCGTCGGGCTCACGCGAGCACCGCCTGGGGGCGGAACACCGTGCCCGCGCCGCCCCGCGCGCGGGCGATCGCCCCCTCGCCCCCTGCCTCGCCGATCACCACCCTCCCCACGCCCCCGGCCAGAGCCTCCTCGGCCGCGAGGACCTTGTTCTTCATCCGCCCCTTCGCCGCGCCCCGGGCCTCGTCCATCGTCTCCGGCCCGACCTCCTCGAACAGCGAGCCCGGATCGGCCGGGTCGCGCAGCAGCCCGCGGACATTCGAGAGCAGCAGCAGCTCGTCGGCCCCCAGCGCCGCCGCCGTCGCCGCCGCGGCCCGGTCCGCGTCGACATTGATCGCCACGCCCTCCGGCGTCACCGCCGGCGGGGTCAGCACCGGCACCCGCCCCGCGTCCAGCAGCACGCCCAGCAGCGAGGTGTCCACCGACTCGACCTTGCCCGACAGATCATCGCGGATGATGACCGTCTGCCCGGCCTCCACCGACCGGATCGCCCCCTTCCGCGAGCCGATCCAGATCCCCGCGTCAAGCCCGCTCAGCCCCACCGCGTCCACGCCCGCGCCCCGCAGCGCCTCGACGAGCGTCTTATTCACAAGCCCGCAGTAGGCCATCATGAAGATCTCGAGCGTCCGCCGATCGGTCCGGCGCGACTGCTGCCCCCCGGGGCTGACGATCGTGCGCGAGGGCTGCCCCAGCGCCCATGCCAGCCGGTTGGTCTCGTGCGACCCGCCGTGGACGAGCACGACGCGCTCCCCCGCGCGAACGAGCCCGGCGATCTCCGGCGCCGCCAGCCTGGGATCGATCCCCTCCCCGCCTCCGATCTTGATGACAATCGTCGCCACAGCGCTCCCTCCCATCAGGCCGGGTGCAAGCCCGGGAATGTCAGGCCCTCGGTCTCGTCGCGACCGAGGGCGATGTTCATGGACTGGACCGCCGACCCGGCGGCCCCCTTGACGAGGTTGTCGATCGCGCACAGCGCGACAATCCGCCCCGACCGTTCGTCGATCGCGAAGCCGACATCGGCATGGTTCGATCCGACCAAGACCCGCGGGTCCGGATAGCGGTTCGCCCCGGCCCGCTCGGCGACGATCCGGACGAACGGCTCGCCCCCGTACGCCCCCCGGTAGAGCTTCCAGAGTTCCTTTAACTCCACCGGGCGGGTCGGCTCCACATGCGCCGTGCAGAGCACGCCCCGCACCATGTCCACGGCGGTCAGCGTCGCGTCGAGGTCCAGCTCTCCCAGCGACTGGAACACCTCGCCCAGGTGCCGGTGCCCGCCCGTGCTGTAGGTCCGCGCCGCGCGCGCACGGACCGGGTGATGCGACCCGGCGCTCGGCTCGGCCCCGGCTTCGGATGATCCGACCTTGATGTCCGCGATCGCCCGCCGGATGAGCCCCGCCCGGGCCAGCGGCAGCAAGGCCAGCGTCATCGCCGTCGCGTTGCACCCGACCCCCGAGACCAGCCCCGCCCCGGGGAGGCGCCCGCGCGAGACCTCGGGGAGGCCATAGACCGCCTCCCCGAGCACGCTCGGCGAGGGGTGATCGGCCCCGTACCACACCCGGTACTGCGCGGGGTCGCGCAGCCGGAAGTCCGCCGAGAGGTCGATCACCAGCGGCGCGAGGCCCATCCAGCGCCCGATCTCCGCCCCGGCCCTCCCGTGCGGCATGCACAGGAACAGCACATCGCACGCCCCGATCTCCTCGGGCACGCAGAACAGGCGATCGACATGCCCCCGGAGGTTCGGATGAGCGCCGTGAACCGGCTGCCCGGCCAGCGAGCGGGAGGACACCTGCCCGATCTCCGCCCCCGGGTGTGCGCACAAGAGCCGGAGAAGCTCCCCGCCCGTGTACCCGCTGCCCCCGACGACCGAGGCGGTGAAGGTCCGGTCGGCCGAGCTCACGCCGCCACCCCCTCCGCCAGGGCGGCCACATGCCTGGCGACGATTCCGGGGATGTTGACGCCGGTGGTGTCGATGCTGTTACGGAACTCCATGGAGTGGTTCAGCTCGTTGACCAGCAGGCCCCGGCGCGGGCACTCAAGGAAGTCGATCGCGACGATGTCCGCCCCCACTGCCGCGGCGGCGTCGATGGACAGCCGACGCAACTCGGGGCCGATCTCCAGCCCGCTGGCCGTCGCGCCGCGGGCGGTGTTGGTAACCCAGTGGGGGCTTGACCTCGCGATGGCGGCGATCGGCTCGGCGCCCACGACGAACACCCTGATATCCCGCCCCGGCTTGTCGATGTGCTCCTGCACATAGATCACGCCCTGCTGCACCGAGCCGAGGGTCTCGCGGTGCTCGAGCACCGCCTCGGCCGCGTCGCGGTCGTTCACGCGGGCGACCAGGCGCCCCCACGATCCGACCGTCGGCTTGAGCACCGCCGGGTACCCGATACGCTCCACCGCCGTGAGGCCGGACTCGGCGTTGGTGGCCACCCGCACGCCCGGGGTTGGGACGCCGGCGCGGATCAGAGCGATCGTGGTGGCGAGCTTGTCCGAGCAGGTCTCGATGGCGTGCAGGGGGTTGATGCAGCGGACGCCGTAGCCCTCCAGCAGGGCGACGGCGGTCCTGGTCGCGGTGAGGCTGACCGAGCGGTCGAGCACCGCGTCGTAGGCCGCCCACTCGCCGATCTCGGCGGGGTCGAAAACGATGGTGCGGAGGTCGATCGGGGTGATCCGGATGTCCATGGCCTCGAAGGCGTCGAGGAGCAGCCGCTCCTCGGCCCTGAGGCGGGTGTAGGTCATGGCAATGTGCATGGCGTGGCGTGTCCTCTCAGGCAGGTTGTGGCGTAATCGCGGGTCGGGGATGCAGGACGGCAGGAGCTATTTCCCCGGCCCTCCCCCGGCGCGGGCGGGAGCGCGGGGCGGATCACTCGCCCCAGTCCTCCTCAACCTCGGGGGCCAGCTCAAGAGTCAGCGGGCTCACGCTCGTGACCTCAAGCTCGGCCCGGCAGTCCGAGCATCGGGTGACCTGGCCGTTGAGCGGAGCGCGGCTGAACGAGACGGAGGCGTCGCACTCGGGGCAGGCGGACTGGACGGCGGCTGTGGTCGTGGTCTGCGACATGGTCTGGATCTCCTGAAACTCGCGGACAACTCGGGATCAACACAAGAAAGCACCCCCGGACGGTCCGGGGGTGCCTGTGGTGCTGTGCTCTGGCTCTGAGGGGGCTACCTCTCGTCAGCCAAGCCTACCACGACAGCCCGGACGCCCAGGGCGCCTTTGGCTTTCGCGGCTTTGGCTTTGGTGGAGAAGAGCATGTGCGATCACAATAGTCGGTTGTGGACGCAAGTCAAATCGGGCCGACGGCCCCGGCGGCTTCAATCGAATGCGAGGCTTCCTCCGGCAGGCCCGGCGGCCCCGCGGGGATTGAGTAGTACTCCCCCGCGTCTGCTACCCTACGGCATGGTCAGCCCGTCCCCCACGCCCGACGCCGGCCCGGCCTCGCACGCGACGCCGCTGCTGGTCTGCGAGCACATCTCCAAGCGGTTCGGCGTCACCCAGGCGCTCGACGATGTGTCCGTGAGTTTCCTCCCAGGCGAGGTCCACGCCCTCATGGGCGAGAACGGGGCGGGGAAGTCCACACTCGGGAAGGTCATCTCGGGCCTGCACAGGCAGGACAGCGGCGTCGTCTCGATCGACGGCAGGACGCTCACGCCCGGCTCGATCGACGACTCGTTCGACGCCGGGATCCGGATCGTCCACCAGGAGCTGGCCCAGTGCCCGAACCTGACGGTCGCTGAGAACCTGTGCCTGCACGACATGCCCCGCTCGCGCCTCGGGCTGGTGGACCGCCGGGCGATGCGTGACCGGGCGGCCCGGCTCCTGTCGGGGCTCGAGCCGGGCATCGATGTCGAGGCGCCGCTGGGCAGCCTGGCCCCCGGGCGCCGGCAGATCGTCCAGATCGCCAGCAGCCTGGAGGAGCAGCACCGGGGCGGGGACGCCGCGCGCCGCCCCGCCCGCGTCATCGTGCTCGACGAGCCGACCAGCTCGCTGAGCGTCTCCGAGGTCGACCGCCTGCTGGGGATCGTGCGCGAGCTCGCGTCCACGGGGCTCACGATGCTCTATGTCTCCCACCGCATGGGCGAGATCTTCCAGGTATGCGACCGGGTCACCGTGCTCAGGGACGGGAAGTTCGTGGCGACCAGCCGGGTCGCGGATATCGACGAGGCGACGCTGATCGAGCAGATGATCGGGCGCCGGATCACCCACGCCGCGAAGCGCGAGCCGGTGGAGTCAGAGGGCCGGCGCCCCACGCTCCGCGTCCGCGGGCTCTCCTCTCCCGGGAAGCTCGAGGGGGTCAGCCTCGATGTCATGCCCGGCGAAATCGTCGGGCTCGGCGGGCTGGTGGGCTCGGGGCGGAGCGAGCTCCTCGACGCGGTGTTCGGCATCGATCGGCGGGCGCAGGGCGAGATCATCATCGAAGGCGCCTCCATCGGCACCGGGGCCGAGCGGGCCATGATCCGCGCCGGCGTCGGCTATGTCCCCGAGGACCGAAAGACCCAGGGGCTGTTCTTCGACCTCGGCGTCGACGAGAACCTGCTCATGCCCATCATGCCCACGCTCGCGACCGCGGGCGTGCGGGGGCTGGGCAGGGAGAGGGCCGCCGCGACCGAGCGCATCCGCGAGTTCCAGGTCAAGACCGCCAGCCCCAAGAGCCCCCCCGGCTCGCTCTCCGGCGGCAATCAGCAGAAGCTGCTCATCGCCCGCTGGATGACCCACGACACCCGCGTGCTGCTGCTCGACGAGCCCACGCGGGGGATCGATGTCGGCACCAAGGCCGAGGTCTACCGGCTCATCTGCCAGGCCGCCGACAGGGGCGTGGCGGTGCTGGTCGTCACAAGTGAGATGCCCGAGCTGCTGGCGCTCTCCGACCGCATCCTGGTCATGTGCTCCGGGCGGATCTCCGGCGAGCTGCGGGGCAAGGAGATGACCCAGGCGAACATCCTGAAGCTGGCCACGGTCGACAGCCGGTAGACCTCCGGGCCGATGGCCCGGTCAGCCGGGGAAGGGGATGGGCTGCTTCCCGGCCGCCGCCTCGTACGCGTTGATCACGCCGCTGACCTGCCGGCTCGGCCGGTGCTCCGCCGCGACATAGGACCTGGCGGACTCGACGAGCTCCGTCCGGACCCTCGCGTCGCCGAGCAGCGACTCCAGCAGGGTCGTCCACCGGGCCCGATCGCCCGACGGCACGAGCAACGCCGAGCGCCGGTCGATCAGCGTGGTGTTGCCGGGGTCGCTCGCCGCGATGACGGGCATCCCCGCGCCCATGGCCTCCAGCACCAGCGTCCGCTGCTCCCCGCGGGCCTCGGGCAGCACGAGCAGATCGCCGCGCAGCACGAGCTCGCGGTTGGCGTCCATCTCATCGACGAGCGAGACCCGCTCGCGCACGCCGAGCTTGGCCGCCAGGGACCACAGGTCCGTCCGCTGTGCCGCCACCGCGTCCACAAACACCAGGGTGTCCGGCCGGGTCCGCACGACATCCGCGATCGCCTCGAACGCCGCGGTGAACGCCGGCCGGTCGTGACCCGCGCCGGCGACCATGATCGACCACGCCCTCCCGGGCCGCAGCACCTCCCGGGGCCGGTCGCCGGCGTACACGCCCCACGGCGAGTGACGCACGCTCATGCCCGGGACCTGCGTGCCAAGACGCTCGGCGATGCGGCGGTCCGGGCACAGCGCCATCAGGCCCGCCCGCCCCTGACTCTTGGCAAAAAGCCGGTGCATCGCCGGCTCCATCCCCGTCCGCCATACCTCCACGACCAACGCCGCGTCCAGCTTCTCGGCGAGCGCCAGCCCGAACCCCCACACCAACCCCCCGAACGCGTGCACGACCTCCGGCGGCTCGGCCTGGCTGCCCTTGGCGCCGTCGGCCAGCACCCGGGCGGTCGCCGCGGCCCGCCACCCCAGCGAGAGCGGCAACCCCGCCTCCTCGAACCGCACCACCTCGGAGAGCATCCCGCCGCTGGTCGGTTCGACGCCGTCGGGCAGCGCCTGCACGACACGAACCCCCTCGTCGGCCAGGCCGACCTGCAGCCGGGCGAGCATCGATCGCTCGCGGCTTGCGAACTTGCGGTCGGCGAGAATGACGACGCGCATCGGGCTCCTTTCCGGGCGGCGGGGCGCCAGAGTCTACACGCCCGCCGGCTCGGCCTTCGGCGGGATGCGGTAGGCCAGGTCCGGCGCCCGGCTCTCGTGGTCCCCCACCGCCCCGGTCCGCCAGACACCGACCCAGTGGTCGGGGGCGACCTCCTGCAGGTAGTAGTCCCCCGCGGGCCCGGGACGGGGGGCCAGGTCGGCGGGGGGATCGTGCCAGGGCCACCAGGGCCGAACCCCCAGCCCGGCCTCGGGCAGCTTCCTGAACTGGGCGTCGTCATCGACGATCTCGCGGATCGTCACGAGCCGGTCGTTCCGGGCGTGCATCTTGGGGATGCTGGCGAGGAGACCCCGGGTGTAGGGGTGCATGGGGTTGTCGTAGAGGTCGTACACCTTGGCGTACTCGACGACGCGCCCGGCGTACATCACGCAGACGACATCGGAGTTCTCCGCCACGACTCCCAGGTCGTGGGTGATGAGCATCACCGCCATGCCGCGGGACTCCTTGAGCTCGGTGATGAGCTCGAGGATCTGGGCCTGGATGGTCACATCGAGCGCCGTCGAGGGCTCGTCGGCCAAGAGGAGCCTGGGCTGGCAGGCCAGCGCCATCGCGATCATCACCCGCTGGCGCATCCCGCCGGAGAACTGGTGCGGGTACGCCGCGATGCGCTTCTCGGGCTCCGGGATGCCGACATCGCGCATCGCCTTGAGGGCGATCTCGCGGGCCTGGCCCTGGCCGACCTTCTGGTGCAGGAGGATCGCCTCCATGATCTGGTCGCCGATGGTGTAGACCGGGTTGAGGCTGGTCATCGGCTCCTGGAAGATCATGGCGATCTCGTTGCCACGGACCTCCCGGATCTCGCGCGGGCCGAGCGTGAGCAGGTCCACCGGCCCTCGCTCGGACTCAAACACGATCTCCCCGCGGTCGAACCGGCCCGGGGGGCGCGGGATGAGCTGGAGCATGCTCATCGCGGTGACGCTCTTGCCGCACCCGGACTCGCCGACGACCGCGAGCGTCTGCCGGGGGTAGATGCTCATGCGCACGCCGTCGACCGCCTGGACGCGGGGGCCCCGCCCGTTGTCGAAGGACACCGCCAGATCGTTGACCCGGACGATGGGCCACTCGGCGCCGGGCGTGTTCGGGGTGTTGGGCACGGTGTGAGCCTCCGCGGTCGCGTGCCGCGCCTAGACGCGGGCCTTCTTGAGCTTGGGGTCGATCGCGTCGCGCAGGGCCTCGCCGATGAGGTTGTACGACAGCACGGTGAGGAAGATCGTCCCGCCGGGGAAGATCGCCAGCCCCCACTTGAACGCCCCCTCCGAGTTCGTCGCGTTGGACAGCAGCTTCCCCCAGCTGGGCTGGTCGACCGGCCCCAGGCCGAGGAAGCTGAGCGTCGCCTCGATCGTGATCGCCGCCGCGATGACGAACGAGGCGTCGACGAGCACGGGCGTCACCCCGTTGGGGAGCATGTGCTTGAAGAGCACCGACCGCAGCGGCAGGCCCACGGCCCTGGCGCTCTGGACGAAGTCCTGGCCCCGCAGCTTCATGAACTCGGCGCGGATGAAGCGGGCCGAGGTCGTCCAGGTGAAGCAGCCGATGATCGCCATCATGGTGTAGGTGCTGCGCAGCTCGGGCGGCGTCACCGCGGCGGTGATGATGAGCAGGAACAGCACCGGGATCGCCTGGAAGATCTCCACCACGCGGTACAGCAGCAGGTCCACCTTGCCCCCGAAGTACCCCATGACCGACCCCATCGTCACGCCGATGGTGACGGCGATGCCGGTAGAGACCAGCCCGATCGAGATCGCCAGCCGCGCCGCCGCGAGGAGCTGGCTGAGAACATCCTGCCCGAGGGCGTCGGTGCCGAGCAGGAACCGGCGGCTCGCCCCGGGGGTGCCGGGCTCGTAGCCCAAGGTCTCCGCGAGCGTGGACATCGGCGGGCGCCGGTCAAGCTCGGAGAACCGCTGGTTGGGCGAGAACGGCACGACGGTGTAGCCCGCCGTGATCTCGCCGGCCCGCTCGCGCTGGAGGTAGTCGTAGACCTGCAGCGCCGGGCGGTCCCACGACATGCCCATCGCGAGCCCGCCGAACACCATCGTCGCCGCCACCACAAACACCCGCCGCCGGAACGGGCCGATCACCGGGAGCAGCAGCCCGACGACGCCCACCGCCAGCGCGATGACCGCCGGCGCCGTGATGTGCGACAGCGACGAATCGCGGATCTGACGGAAGAACGGCGAGGGGTCCCGCTGGCCGGTCTGGATGTGGACGATCCCCCCGGCGACGACCATCAGGATCGACAGCGCCCCGCCGTAGATGCACGCCCCGAGCTTGGCCATCCGCGCGGTGCCCCCGATCGGGGCCAGCACCCACAGCAGCCCCAGCGGCACGCCCATCAGCAGCAGGCGGTCGGAGGTGCGCAGGTGCTCCAGCAGCGGGGAACTCGTGTCCACGAGCCCCGTCGATGGTTCGGTTGCACGCATGATCAGCGGGTGCCCGCTGGCGAGCACCGGCGCAAAGACCGCGAAGAAGCCGATGACGCCGAGCCAGATCATCGCCCCGATCGCGGTGGGCCGCCGGAGCACCTGCCCCCACGCCTCGGCCCAGAAGCCCTTGGCCTCGGGCACGGCGATGCCCCGCGCAAGCTGCACGCCGGTCACGGACTCAAGCTGGTCGGTATGCCTTGGCATGTCTGGGCGGGCGCTCCGGGGTCAGTCGTACACGACGCGGGGGTCGGCCAGGGCGTACAGGATGTCGGCCAGCAGCAGGGCCAGCAGGTTGACCACGCCGATCATGAGGGTGTTGGCGAGCAGCAGCTCGCGGTCGCGCAGGCTGATCGCCTCCAGGATCAGGCTCCCCATGCCCGGCACCGAGAAGATCCGCTCCACCACGATCGAGCCCGCGAGGCTCGCGGGGAAGATGTTCACGAACATCGTGATCAGCGGCAGCAAGCTGTTGCGGAACACATGGCGGAAAACGATGTCCTTGTCGCTGACCCCCTTGGCCTTCGCCGTGCGCACATAGTCGGCGTTGAAGTTGTCGAGCATCGCCGCGCGGGTCTGCTTGCTGAGGATCGCAAACCCGGTGTAGACCAGGCACAGCACCGGCAGGCATATGTGCCAGAGCGTGTCCAGCAGGAAGCCCGGCTGCCACTTCCCGAAAGCGTCCTCCCCCGGCAGAAACGGCATCTCCCCCGCGTGCGCGCTGTGGAGCTGCGCGACCGGGAACGCGCCCAGGTAGTCCGGGCTGGCGAGGTAGCCGACCGCGAGCGTGCCCGCGAGCACGACGGGCACCGACCACAGGGCGATGAACAGCCCGCCCATGCCGACATCGAAGACCGAGCCGCGGTGTGTGGCCGCGAGCATGCCCCCGGGGATCGCGATCAGGTAGATGATCGGGAACGCGATCAGGTTGATCATGAGCGTGATGGGGAGCGCCTTGGAGATCAGCTCGGCCACGGGGCGCCCCCGGCTGTACGCGGTGCCGAAGTCCGGCGCCGCCACGCTCAGCACGCCGGGGATGACCGGGAAGCCCGCCTGCTTGTACGGCCTGGCCGCGAACGCCGCGCCCAGCTCGGCCCGCGCCTGCCGGGCCCGCGCATAGGCCTCAACCGCCATCGGCCCGCGCTCCGCGACCTCGGCCCACTCGGGACGCGAGGTGTCCGGCGTGTGCCCGCGGGCCCTGCCCGCTTTGGGCTTGCCGTCGGCGTCCACGGCGTGCCCGAGCCCCGCGCCCTTAAGATACCGGCCGATCGCCTGCTCCAGCAGCGTCCGCTGCTCCACGAACGCCGCCCTCGCCGCGGCGTACGCCTGGCTCGTCGCTTTGTAGTGCTCCTCGACGCTCACCCCGGAGGGGAGCGGCGCGGGCGGGGCCGTCTCGGGCATGCTCTCGGCGTACCACCGCCACAGCGGCGGCTCGCGGAGGTCCCGCGGCGTGCGGATCTTGCTGCCGTCGGGCGCGATCTGGTCGCGCTGGCCGAACTTGACCGGCGAGACCCGCCCCAGCCACCGGAGGTACTGCACCGGCGCCGGGTCGTCCAGACCGTAGCGGTCCTGCAGATACGCCTCGACCACCGCCACGCTGCGCTGCGAGGTCATCGTCCCGCCGCCGCCGCCCTGAACCTTGAGCGCCGCCCCGATCCCGCCCGGCGAGAGCGCGATGATCATGAACACCAGGAAGGTGATCCCCAGCAGCGTGGGGAGCATCAGCAGCAGTCGCCTGATGATGTAGGTGGTCATGGCGGGGCGTGGCCTCGGTCGGCGTGGATCGGCGTGGTTCGGCGCTAGTTCATCGGTGTCGGCGCGCTCGACCCGCCGCGGAAAAACTCCCACGGCTCCAGACCCCGCGGGTAGGTGTGCACATTGCCGACATCCTGCTTCACGAACCGCAGCCAGGGGGTGACCCGCACCCAGGTGTACGGCTGGTCCTGGTGCATCGCGCGCTCGAACTCCCACCACAACCTGCTGCGCTTGACCGGGTCAAGCTCCTTCCTCGCCAGGTCGATGCTCCGGTCGGCGTCGGCGTTGCTCCACTGGGCGAAGTTGTCGCCCTGGTCCTTGATCGCGTCGGAGTGGAAGATCTGCTTGGGGTCGGACTCCGGCGCGTTGGCCCCCCACCCCATCAGCATCGCGTCGAAGTCCCGCTGGTTGCGGACCGGGTCGCCCACCGACCAGTCCATCTGACGCAGCGTGCAGCGGATACCGGCCGCGGCGCACGCGTCCTTGATGAACAGCGCGATCCGCTCGGCGATCTCCCCGCCCCCGAAGTAGGTCAGCTCGAAGACGAACTCGTTCCCCTCCGCGTCCTCGAGCACCCGGTCGTTGTCGGTGTCCGCCCACCCGGCCTCGGCGAGCAGCCGCCTGCCCTCCGCGGGGTCGTAGGGCCACGCCTCGCGCCCGGGCTCGAAGCCCAGCGTCCCCGGGTTGAAGAACCCGCTGCACACCTGCCCGACCCCCTGCCACAGGTCACGAATCATCTTCTCCCGGTCGAGCAGGTGGGTCATCGCCACCCGCACGCGCCGGTCGTGGAAGGGCGTGAGCTTGCCCTGGCGCGGCCCGCAGTTCCAGATGATCCCCGAGCGCCCCGACCGCATGTTGATCCAGTCCAGGTTCTGGTTGCCCGCGACCCACGCGTCGTCCTCCATCGCCGACACGAACTGCGGCGCCGACGGCGTGATCATCGTCGCCTCGTCGGACTTGTACGCGATCAGACGCGACTGCTCGTCGTTGATCGCCATGAATCGCACCTCCTCGAGCGGCGGCTTGGGCCCCCAGTACTGCTCGTTGCGCACCAGCACCACCGTGTCCGGCGGCGCCCACTGCCGGTCCACATCGAAGGTCTTGAGCTTGAACGGCCCCGAACCGAACAGCAGCCCCGTGCCCTGGTTGATCTGCGCCGGCGTCAGCCGCTCGAAGATGTGCCTGGGCAGGATGTTCATGACCAGCGCCGAGTCCATGTTCGAGAAGAACGCGTCGTGGAAGGTGAACTCCACTGTCTTCTCGTCGATCACCTCGACCCTCTCGATGACATCGCCGATGATCGACCGCGACCGCTCCGCCTCGATCTCCATGTTCATCACAAAGTCGTGGAAGGTCCACCGCACATCCTCGGCCGTGACCGCCTCGCCGTCGCTGAACCGCGCCCGCGGGTTGATATGCACCCGCAGCCACAGCCCGGCCGGATCGACCTGCCACGCGTCGGCCAGCAGCCCGCGAAGCTCCAGCGTCTCCGGGTCGTACGCCCCAAGCGTCTCCGAGACCAGGTCCAGCACGCGCCGCCCGTAGACATCGGTCTGGATGAACGGCGTCAGCTTCGCCGGCTGCGACTCGAAGCACTCGGTGAACACGCCCCCGATCGTGAACCCCGCCGCGCCGCGGGGATCGGTCGCGTACTCCCACGGCTCCTGCCACGCGATCGGCTCGCCCGGGCGGGCCCACCCCGTGTCGCGCTCCGGCGCCGACCCGACCCCCGACCCCGCCGCCGGGCCCGCCACCCGCACGCCGCCCTCGATCCCCGCCTCGATCCGCGACAGCTGCCTCTCGAGGTCGGCGAGCTTGGCCTCCACCCGCTGGGTCTCGTTCCACCGCCGGTCGTCCTGCGCCATGCTCAGCCACACGCTCACCACCAGGACCACCAGCCCCAGGATGATCACGAAGTCCTTCAGTCCGAACCGGTTCTGCATCGAGCACCCTTCTTGAGGTCGGAGATTGATCGGGTCAACGCGCGACGGGACCTCCCGCCACACGACACACCTTACCGCCTCGACCGCTTGGGGTCGAACGCCTCGCGCAGTCCTTCGCCCACGAAGTTCAGCGCCAGCAGCGTGACCCCCAGCAGCACGCACGGGAAAAGCAAAAGCCACCAATTGCTCCGGTAGCCGTTCAGCTCCCCCAACCCCTCCGCCGCCAGGTTCCCCCAGCTCGGCAGAGGCGGCTTCACCCCGATCCCCAGGAAGCTCAGGAATGACTCCTGCAGGACCGCCTGCGGCACGGTCAGCGTCGCGTACACAATGATCGGCCCCACAAGATTGGGAAGCAGGTGACGCAGGAAGATCCGCGGCGCCGACGCCCCGGTCGCCCGCGCCGCCTCCACGAACTGCTGCTGCTTCAGGCTCAGCACCTGCCCCCGGATCACCCGGGCCATCGTCAGCCAGCTCACCCCGCCGATCGCCAGCAGCAGCGTCCCCACATCCAGCAGCAGGCGCGTCGAGTCCCGCAGCTCCCGCGGCGGCCGGGCGGCCATCGCCGCGCCCTGGAGCACCGCCCCGTTGGGCTCGCCCGCCGCCACCAGCGCCCGGATCCTCGCGCCCGCGGCCTCAGGGTCCGTTGCGTCCCTGGCCAGACGCGCTTCCAGCTCCCGCACCAGCGAGGAAGACGCCTCCGCCGGCGCATCCAGCCACGCCCCCCGCTCGACACCGTCGGGCGCCTGCACCTCCCGAAGCACGCCCGCCGCCCAGCGTTCCCGGGCCCCCGCCCGCGACACCTGCCGCTCGATCACCGCCTCGCTCGCCACCGCGAGCAGCACCACCAGCAGGATGTACGGCAGGCCGTAAAGGACATCAACCACCCGCATCAGCAGCGCGTCGGCCTTCCCGCCGAGATACCCCGACACCGCCCCGTACAGGGTCCCGATGAGGACCGAGATAAACGCCGCGGAGATCCCGATGCCCAGCGAGATCCCTCCCCCCGCCAGCGACCGCACCAGCAGCGACCTCCCGAGCACATCGGTGCCGAGCAGGTACCGCGCCCGCTCCCCGGTCCGCGCCTCCGCCGCGTCCACCCGCGCCGACTGCTCCGCGTCCGCCGGCCACCAGAACGGCGCCAGGCGCCCCGCGTTCGAGTCCCCCGCGTTGTAGCGAGGAGCCCCGGGCGCGTCCCCACCACCGCCGGCGGTCCCGAGCGTGTACGGCAGCGTCGCGACGCACGCGAGCAGCATCAGCCCCAGGAACACGACCCCCACCAGCCCAGGGACGCTCCGCGTCAGCGGGTTGTCGCGACCCACCGGCGGCGCTCGCATCGCCGGGACGGTCCGGGGTTCCTCGCGTCGGCGTCGTGCCATCGGCCCATAGCGTACGGCCCGGCCGGACCCCGGGCCTCCCGCCCCTACCATCCGGCATGCGAGGCAGCCTGCGGATCGCGAGGATCTTCGGCATCGACATCGGGGTCCACTGGACCTTCCCGCTGCTCATCGCCTGGATCGCCTACCGGTCCGCCGGCATGGGCCTCGTCCCCACCCTCGTCGCCATCGCCTTCGTCCTGCTCATCTTCCTCTGCGTCGTGCTCCACGAGCTCGGCCACGCGCTCACCGCCCGCGCCTTCGGCGTCCAGACCCGCCACATCACCCTCCTGCCCATCGGCGGCGTCGCGGCACTCGAACGCATGCCGACCCGGCCCCGCGAGGAGTTTCTCATCGCCATCGCCGGACCCGCCGTCAATGTCGTCATCGGGGCCGCTCTCCTCGGCGTCGCGCTGGCCATCGGCGACATCCGGACCCCCGCCGGCATGTACACCATCCGCGGCGGCGGAGTGCTCCTGCAGCTGGCCATCCTCAACTTCGGACTCGTCGCCTTCAACATGCTCCCCGCCTTCCCCATGGACGGCGGACGAGTCCTCCGCTCCCTGCTTGCCCTGAAACTCGACTACGCACGCGCGACCGCCATCGCGGCCCACTGCGGCAAGGCGATGGCCCTGCTCTTCGTCGCCGCCGCCCTCTTCGGCGAGAGCCCCCTCCTCCTGCTCATCGCGGTGTTCGTCTACTTCGGCGGGCAGGCCGAGGCCAACGCCGCCGCCGAACGCTCGGCGGTCACCGGCCTGACCGTCGCCGCCGCCATGCAGACCGATGTCCGAACGCTCCCCGCCGGGGCCACCCTGGGCGACGCCGCCGACCTCTTGATCGCCGGCGCCCAGCAGGATTTCCCCGTGGTCGATGCCGAGGGGATGTACGCCGGGCTTCTCCGGCGCGACCGCCTGATCCAGGCCTTCACCCAGCTCGGCCCCACCGCCCCTCTCGCCGGGGCTGTCGACCGCGCCCTGCCGACCCTGAGCCCAGGCGACAGCCTGCCCGTCGCCGTCGAAACCCTCCGAGAGCACGGCCCCGCCCTCGCGGTGCTGGACGGACGCCGGCCCGTCGGCCTCCTCACCGGGGAGAACCTCAGCGAGTTCCTCCTGCTCTCCACCGCCCCGCACCGGCGACCCTGACCACCCCCCCACCCCCGCCCGCTTGGCGGACCCGCCGACCCGGGCTAGACTCTGATGCCCGGCCCACCGGGCCACGCGGGTGTAGTTCAGTGGTAGAACGTCAGCTTCCCAAGCTGAATGTCGAGGGTTCGACTCCCTTCACCCGCTCTTTCCTCCGCCTCCCGGCGCGCCCGACGCACCTGACAGAGCCGACGGGACCGGCAAGGCTGGTATGGTGTCCTTCCGACCGACCGCCCCGGCGCCCACCGCCGAAGCGGTCGTCGTCAGGAGCCGCCGCGTGAGGATCCCCGCCACCATCGTGATCGGCATCGCGTGCCTCGGTGCGCCCGCCCAAGCGCCCGGACAGGTCGCCCTGCACTCTCAAGGCCTCCACGGCTACATCGGCTTCACCGCTGACCAGCCGCCCGACCGGGCCGAGTACAGCGCCGGCATCAGCTTCTACTCCGCCGTCTGGCCGCTCATCGACGAGCCGCTCGCCGACTTCCAGATCGGCCTGGCCAGCACCTGGATCCTGCCCGACAACGCCGACAACACCGACACCCCGCTCGCCCCGGAGGGCACCCTCGCCCGCCAATGGCCCGAGCGCGGCCCCACCTGGTCCAGCGTCTTCCAGACCGTCGAGGGCGGCTTGGGCTACTGGGCCCGCAACCACTTCCGCTACGGCTCGCCCAAGTTCAGCATGAACGCCACGCCCCAGTGCTACGACTACGAGGTCGGCTCGCCCGGCTGGTCGTTCTTCTACAGCAACGAGGCGCTCCCCGACGACCGGCTCGGCATCGCCCAACTCTCCAACCGGCTGCTCATCCCGCCGGACGGGCTGCCCTTCGAGGGCGAGCCCGACGGCCAGTTCCTCGGCTACGCCTGGATGGCCCTCCCCTTCACCGGCCCCACCGCCGGCGACACCCCCACCGGTAACCCCCCAACCGGCGATCAGAGTTGGACCTGCTTCCTGAACACCGCCAACTTCAAGGGCCCCATCGCGTTCTATATCCCCGAGACATGGAGCAAGATCGGCGCGCTCTTCAACTACCCCTTCGTCCACGGGCGCGGTCTCGACACCCGGCCGGGCGTCGCCGGCGGCGGCGCCATGGAAATCAACACCGTGCCCCGCCTTGAGGCCCGCGCCAACGACGGCGCGACCTACACCAAGATCCCCGCCCTCCGGTTCCCCGTCGACGAGAACGGCGAGGCGAGGCTCGTCCAGGATGTCACTTACTACTCCAAGGCCGCCCTCTACGACGCCCTCAAAGCCTGGCGCGACGAGGGCGCGGCATGCTCCGGCCGGTTCGACCCCGCCGGAGCCTGGCGGTGCGAGCTGACCACGCAGACTACGCAGTACGAGCAGGCGGGCTCACCCGTCGCGGCCGTCGAGAGCGTCTTCGATACCAGGGTCTTCAACGACGGGGCCTGGGGGCTCAAGTGGCTCGACAGCGACATCGCCCCCGCGGGACACTTCCCACGCTACTTCAAGGAGGTTGACGGCACGCGGGTCGCGATACCGGAGGCCGAGGTCCCCGCCGACACCGGCCTCGCCGACGCCGCATTCCCGACGGCCGCCCCCGGGGATCCCTACACCTCGCCGCGGGAAGGCGCCTGGGCAGAGCCGGGCCCCGCCAGCCCGGCCTTCACCGCCGACCTCCTCGACGGCTCGGTGGTCACCTACCGCTGGTACCGCTTCGTGGATCAGCCGTCGCTCCAGCAGTACGACTGGGACGAGCAGAAGAAAGCGAGCCTCCAGGCTCTGGTCGAGAAGCTCCACGCCTCCTGGCCCATCGACCGCGACTACATGGCCCCGCTGCGCACGGGCGGGCTCGTCGCGCTCGACCCGGCCCTCCTGGTCACCCCTCCCCCGGGCATGGAGGTCGGGTTCGTCCCGATCGTGACCGGGCAACGGGCCCGGCCGGCCGACCCCGTCCGATAGCCGGCCCCCGCGCCCGTTCCCGGACGCCCCCGGACCAGTTCCGCCCTCACAACCGGCAAATCCCCTTGCACCGGCCCCGGAATGGAGCATGCTGTTCAAGTCGGGGTGGGGTTTCGGTTTGCCGGCGCGGGGTCGTCCCTCGCCCACACATTAGGAGATCAGACGATGTACACCCTCCTCGCAGCCGCGGCGCTGGCCGCCTCGATGGGCGGCCTGGGCCAGACGGATCACCGCATCATCTGCCACCGCGGATTCGCCCCCAACATCCACAACGGCCGCCTCGTCACCCCCCCGCCGGAGGACGAGTCCCGCGTCTACACCGCCCGCCACTCCCCCAACCACGCCCGCGTCTGGGTGGGCGATGATGTCAAGGACATCGACAGCCGCCGCGCCTGGCGCGAGAACCCCGGACGGGTCGCCTACGGCGCCGTCGACGGCTGCGACACCGAGCGCGTCCACCTCCGCGTCTACAACCAGGTCGTCACCATCAGCCCCTGGCAGCACTTCGGCGGCGAGACCTTCAAGAACTTCGAGGCCGGACGCCAGCAGTGGCTCAAGGAGCGCGGCTACACCGGCGGCGTGCGGACCTTCGTGAACCCCGCCAGGCTCCGCGCCATGCAGGCCGAGTGCGGCTCGGCCTGCGAGGCCGACGCCGGCAAGCCCACGGGCGCACTGCCCGAGCCCAGCGCGACCATCCGGCTGCGCAAGCCCCTCGAGCAGGGCGGCACCATCAAGAAGGTCGACGCGGGCGTGGCCGGTGGGATCAAGATCGTCTCGGGGAGTTAGCCCGTCGGGCTGCCCTTCCCGATGACCACGAATACCCAGATCGTGCGGCGGGCTGACGCCCGCGGGTGGGCCGAGTCGGAGGAGACGGAGATTCGTCGGACCGCGTCAAAGGAGTAGCCACCCGGCACGACATCCTGGGATCGGCAATAATCGGCCCATCATGGGCCGATTGCCGTTTGATCCGGGCAAGATGCGGGGCGCCAAGCCCCCCAAAGCCGCCGAGCCGGCGCCCGCCGACGGTGTGCTCACCGTCAGCCGGCTCGCCGCGATGATCCGCGCTGTGGTCGACGACCACCTGCCGGCCAGGGTCCGCGTGGTCGGCGAGGTCAGCGGCGCACGCCGCAGCACCCACCTCTACTTCGGCCTCAAGGACGCCGGGGCCCTGATCAGCGCGGCCGTCTTCGCGAGCAACCTCCGCAAGCTCGCGTTCGAGCCCCGCGACGGCCAGCAGGTCGTCGCCACCGGGCGGGTCGAGTTCTACGAGCCCCAGGGCCGCGTCACCCTGATCGTCGAGGCGCTCGAGCCCGTCGGCCAGGGGGCCCACGAGCTGCGGTTCAAGCAGCTCTGTGAGGAACTCCGCCAGCTCGGCTGGTTCGCCGCAGAACGCAAACGCCCGCTCCCGACCTTCCCCAGGAAGGTCGCCGTCGTGACCAGCCGCACCGGCGCTGCGCTGCAGGATGTCCTCGACACCATGGCCCGGCGCTGCCCGGCGGTGGGCGTCGTCCTCGTCCCGGTCAAGGTGCAGGGCGAGGGGGCCGCCGAACAGGTTGTGCGCGCGCTCGCCCACCTCGCCGCCAACCACGAGAAGCTCGGCATCGACGCCGTCATCGTCACCCGCGGCGGCGGCTCGCCCGAGGATCTCGCCGCCTTCAACGAGCGCGAAGTCGCCCGCGCCATCGTCCAGTGCCCCGTGCCCGTCGTCGCCGCCATCGGCCACGAGACCGACACCACCATCGCCGAGCTCGTCGCCGACGAACGCTGCGCCACGCCCACCCAGGCCGCCATGCGCCTCACCCCCGACCGCGACGCCCTCCACCGACAGCTCGACGCTCTGGCCAACCGCTGCAGGACCGACCTGGCCCGCACCATCCGGTTCGAACGCCAGCGCCTCGCCGCCGCGGCACGCCACCCCGTGCTCGCCGACCCCCGCGGCGCCACACGACTCGCCGGCGAACAACTGGGGCGCACCCGGGACCGCCTCGCCGATGCCATCCACCGCGCGCTCGACCACGCCGAGCGGGGGACCGAACGCTCCCACGGCGCCCTGGCGCGGGTCCAGCCCCGCCGGCAGCTCGACGCGGCCCGCGCCGCCTCCGACACCGGCGAGATCCGGCTGAGGCGCGCCGTCGCGACCTCCCTCGCCGCCCGCGCCTCCCGCGTCGGCGCGTGCTCCCAGCACCTCGAGTCGGTCGGCCCCGGGGCGGTGCTCGGCCGGGGCTACTCCTGCACCGTCCGCCCCGACGGGCGCGTCGTCCGCGACGCCGCGGAACTCTCGATCGGAGATCGCCTGACGACCCACCTGGCACAAGGGTCCTTCCAGTCCGATGTCGCCGGCACGCAGCCCGGGGCGCCGCCCGCCCCGACCCCTGCCCGCCCGCGCGCCCCCAAGCCCGGTCCGACGCGCCCCTCGGGCTCCCCACGACCCCCGGCAAGGGACCAGTTGGACCTCTTCGGCGGGGCCGGGTAATGTGTCCGGCGTGACCACCAAGAAACCCAAACCGGCCAACCCGTCGTTCGAGGAGTCGCTCGCGGAGGTCGAGTCCATCATCGAGCAGATCGAGTCCGGCGAGATGGGCCTCGAGGAGCAGATCGAGCAGTACGCCAAGGGCGCGGAGATGCTCAGACGCTGCCGCGAGGTGCTCGACAGGTGCGAGCAGCGGGTGGAGGAGATCACCGCGAAGCTGGACAAACCCGGGCCGAAGTCCGATACGGGGGCGGGCGACTGACGCAGGGAGGCGTCGCGGCGGATGAACCACCAGATGCTCATGGCCTTCTTTGCCGCGACGCAGGTCCTGTTCGCGTTCGCGTTCGGATCGTGCGTGGGGTCGCTGATCAATGTGCTGGTCTACCGGATGCCCCTGGGCCTCAGCGTCGTCTCGCCCCCCTCCCGCTGCCCCAAGTGCGACCACCTGCTCAGCTGGCGCGAGAACATCCCGGTCTTCGGCTGGCTCATGCTCCGGGGCAAGTGCCGGTTCTGCAAGAACCCCATCTCCCCCGAGTACCCCATCGTCGAGGCGATCGTCGGGCTGGTCTTCGTCGGCTTCTACACGCTCTGGTTCCTCGTGCCCGACCGCAACGCCGACTGGCTCGGCTTCGACTGGTCGCTCATCAAGCCCGAGTGGGCGATGAACGGCTTTGCGCGCACATGGCCGGTCTTCGTCGCCCTCCTGATGATGGTCAGCGCACTCATCGCCATGACCATCATCGACGCGAGGACCTTCACCATCCCGCTGGCGCTCGCCTGGACCCCCACACTGGTCGGCTTCCTCGCCCACCCCCTCTGGGCGGCATGGGTGCAAATCCGGGGCAAGCCCTGGCGCCATGTGGCCGAGGGCGACTGGTGGGCGATCGCAACCCCGGGGGTCAGCGGCTGGCCGATCCTCTGCGCCTCCCTAGGGGCCATCGCCGGGCTGCTGATCTCGAACGCGCTCCTGGGGCTGGGGCTGCTCCGGCGGAGCTTCGCCGACTACGACGAGTGGGAAACCAAAGCCCTGGCAGAGGCGGGCATCGACCCCGATGCCCAGACCAAACCCGACGCAGCCCCACCCCCAGACGCCCCAACCCAACCGGACGGGCGTGCCCGCACCGTCGGGGTGGTGCTGGCGTGCACCGCGGGATGCGCGGTCGCCGGGGCGTGGATGATGCCCCGGCTGGGGCTTTCCGGAGTCGTTGGGGCGTTGGCGGGTGTCCTCGCGGGGGTGCCGCTGGCCGGGGTCATCCTCCGGGCGATCGCGGGAACGCCCCCACCACCGACCGACCCGGACGAGGGGAGCCCCGCGGAGATGTGGATCCAGTACCCGCACGCCCGCCGCGAGGTCAGCAAGGAGCTGCTGTTCCTGGCCCCATGCCTGGCGCTGGCAGTGGTGGGATGGCTGATCGGCCAGCGGCTCGGGCAACCCTGGGGCCAGCACCCCGTCACCTTCGCGCTCGTCGCGTCGAAGCCTATCCCCTTGTGGCTCAGCGTCTTAGGCGGCGTGTGCATGGGGTATCTGGCCGGCGGCGGGATCGTCTGGGCGATCCGGATCTTCGGCACCCTCGGCTTCGGCAAGGAGGCGATGGGCTTGGGTGATGTCCACCTGCTCGCGGCCGTCGGGGCGTGCGTGGGGTGGATCGACGCGGTGCTGGCGTTCTTCGTCGCCCCCTTCATCGCGCTGTACATCGTGCTGGTGCAGACCTGCTGGACCGGCAACGGGCGTCGCGCGATGCCGTACGGGCCCTATCTGGCGGTGGCGACGCTCGTGGTCGTCCTGGGCAAGGCGGCGTTCGAGGCCGGGCTCGGACGGATGTTCGGGGCCCCGGGATCGCTGAATTTCCCGTGATGAAAATGCGATCCGGCGCTCGATGGAGTACCCTGTCGGGCGGCGCGCGACGCGCGCCCGAAGAGACCGGAAACACCGGGTACATTCGCCTCTCGGGAAGCGGGAACCTCAGGAAGGAAGCCACATGGACGGGTCGAGGATCAAGCGGGTCTTGGCGTGCATGCTCACGGCGGCGGTCGCGCTCTCGGCGGTGGGCTGCGGCAATGTCAAGCGGACCGACTACGACGCCCTGCTGGATGAGAACAACGAGCTGCGCGGGCAGATGGCCGCCCTCGAGGGCGAGCGCGCCATGTGGCTCGACACCAAGGGCAAGCTCGAGCAGGAGAACGCCGAGTTGGCCAAGGCACTCGAGGACATGAAGGCCAGCGGGCAGGTGAGCGGCGCCGGCCAGATCGGCGGCATCGACGGGGCCACCATCTCCATGCGCGGCTCCGACCTGGTCGTCTCCGTCGCGGGCGATGTGCTCTTCGATTCAGGACAGATCAGCATCAAGAGCGGCGCCAAGCGGACCCTCGACCATGTCGCCGAGATGCTCAACGGGCAGTTCGGCAGCTACCAGATCCGCATCGAGGGCTACACCGACACCGATCCCATCCGAAAGAGCAAGTGGCCCAGCAACGAGCACCTGAGCTTCGAGCGCGCCAACGCAGTCGAGAAGTACCTCATCGGCAAGGGCGTGGCCACCCGGCGGATGTACGCGGCCGCGTTCGGGCCCGACAGGCCCAAGGGCTCCAAGTCCGAGAGCCGGCGGGTCGAGATCGTGGTGCTCGGCAACTAGCACCCGACGCGCCGATACACGCGACACTCAGAGGGTGGTCGGGCTCGCCCCGGCCACCCTTTCTCATCGGATGATCGTGATCGTGCTCGGGTCCACGATATCGACCCGGTCGGTGGTCAGGTCCCAGATCATGGCCGAGGCGGTCATGGGCGAGCCGGTCCTCCGGTCGAGGATCCGCACGCCGTCGAAGGACTCGCCCACCGCACGGGCGATCCCCGTGTCGGGGTTGTACTCCAGCAGGCTCGCGGTCATCTCGCGGGCATCGGTCCGCAGGTAGACCTGCGTCTCGGCGATGGCCGACCGCAGTCCGCCGAACAGGCTCTCCGGCTCGGCGCCGGCGGCGCCCTCGCCGGGGGTGAACCGGACCTTGAGCCACTGGCAGTCGAGAACGGTCCTCGTGCCGTCCAGCGTGCGGTGGTGCACCATCTGCACGCCCTGGACCATCTGGGCCTCACCCGCGTTGCGGTCGGCGTGGAGCGAGCCGGACCAGTCGAACAACGCGGCCCCCCGCTCCTCGCTGGGCTCGCCCTCGGGCTGCGGACGCAGGTCGGCGATGACCAGCCGCCCGCGCCCCGGGACATCGAGCGTGCCGGCCGTGTTGTCGGCCAAGATCTCCGTCCCGCTCAGCCGGAAGGCCCGCTCGAGCGCCGGCTGGGCCTCGGAGCCCTTCTCGATCGCGGCGTCGACCGCCTCCAGCGGGGCGACATACCTGGCCGATTCGACCCGCGCCAGACGCCAGGCGTCGTCGGGCTCCTCGCCCTCGCGGGGCTCGCGCCCGGCGGCATAGACGGTCCGGATCGGCCGGTCGGTCTCGCTCGCCGTCGGTTCGGCCGGCTCGTCGGTCGCGAGCACCTCCTCGCCCGGCGTCCCCGGCTCCAGCTCGACCCGGAGCACCGAGGCGCTGATGTGCTCGCGGGTGAAGGCGTCGGGCTCGTGGTCTGCCTCCACAGCGCCGACGGCCTCGAGCTTGCCGTCGAGGTCGTCGAAGGCCATCCCCTCGGTCCAACCCGCGAAGACGCGTGAGGCCTGATCGCCCTTGCCGGCGCGGTGCTCGAAGCTGCCGACGCCCTGCACGAACGCCGTGCGCTCCAGACCGTTCAGTCGCACGCTCGACCCGGCGATCCGGGTGGGGCCGCGGGCGACGGAGGCCTGCCCCGCGTCGCTCTCAACCTCCAGGTACTGGGCGTCCGTGTCGGCGAAGAGCCGCTCGCCGTTGATGGCGATGCGGTCGCCGTGGCGCCGGAACTCGACGGCCCCTTCGGCCCAGGCCTTGGCGACCTCGATCCCTCCCGACTCGGTTGCGCGGAGGATCGCGTGGAGGTGCTGGGCGTCGACCCGGGCGGTCTGGTCGCGGAAGCTCGCGTTGCCCTCGGCGGTGAAGGACTCGGGCGTGGGCTGGTCGGCGCCCCTCGCGAATCGCGTATCGAGCATGTCGCACCAGCCCGTCGCGCCCTTGCCGTCGGCGAGGCGGACACTCTCGACCGCGACCAACCTCGCGAGCTGGGACCGCCCGTCGGCGTCGGGCTCGAAGGTGGCCAGCAGACGGTTGGCCTCCAACGAGGCGTCCGCGTCCGCCGCCTTCGCCGTACCGATGAACTCGGCCTCGAGCAGCTGGCCCGTCAGACGCCCGTCCTCGACGGCGAAGAGCAGGCGGGCCCGCTCGCCCGAGTCGATGCGGCTGATGCCGTCCGCCCCGATGACCGTGAACGGGCCGGGGATCGTCGCCTCGCCCGTCTTCAGCGGCAGCTCGAACCGGCCCATGCTCGCCTCGCCCATCGAGGGCGAGCTCACCAGCACGCTCCGGCCCTGCGAGGGGCCGCTCAGCACCAGCTCCGCGCCCGTGAAGCCGTACTCCACCACCGCCGCGCGCCCGCTCGCCTCCGACGCCGCATCGGCGAAGGTCACCACCCCGCTCTCCTCGGAGGTGAACCTGGCGAGCAGATGGTTCTTCGCCAGCTCGGGCGGCTCGGCCGAGAGCGGTCGCACCTCGAGCACGCCCGTCCAGGTGAGGGTGGTCGGCCCGTCCTCCTCCGGCGCCGTGGCCTCGGTCGGCGCGGGCGGCGTGAGCGTGCTGTCGGGCGGTGCGCCCGCCTGACCCGTAACCCCATCGCCGGCAGATCCCGCCGGGGCCCCCTGCCCTAGCCCCGCGGGCGCGCCGTCGGCGCCCTCCGCCGCGTCCCCGTCTGGCTCCACCGGCCCCGTGCGGAACTCGGCGATCGCCCCCGGCGGCAGGCGGCTATCGATCGTGCGCGCGAACACATCCATCCGGTCGCTGCGGACCTCCTGCCCGGCCCGCGTCAGCACGATGCCGTCACGCATGGCCGCCTGGTAGTAGGTCGTCACCGGGGGTGGCGGGGGCAATCCGGGATCGGCCGCGCCCCCCCGCTCGGGGGCCGCCCCCGCGCCCGCCGTCGCCGTCCCGGCGGGCGGTGGCGTCGGGGCCTGCTCGTCGGGCCGATCGGTGTACACGAGCGTGCCGCCCTGGCGGACCGTGAACCGCTCCAACCGCTCGAGCGCCTGGTTGATGAGCAGCTTGGCGTCTTTGGCGCTGAACTCAAACTCGCGCGAGGCCAGCACGAACGGCTCGTCGGTGGACGCTTCGCCGAGCGTCGAGTCGAAGGTCAGCGACCTGCCGGTCCAGGTGAACGCGGGCTCGTCGGCCTCGATCACCGGGGCCGAGCCGTCGACGCGTCGGTTGAAGAGCCGGACGACGACATCGTCGGTGAGGGTGCCGGTCTCGGGGGCCTTGGCGCGGTCGGGCATGACGAGCGTCCCGCCGCGGGCGGTGATGTGGATCACACGCCCGTCCTCCAGGTAGACGGTCGCGCGGGGCTGGGTGACCTGGTAGCGCTGCGCCTGGAGCGGGTCGATGGTGTCGGACATCAGCTCGGCGCTGAGCCGGTTCTTGGCCTCCCGGTCCATGATCTGGATATGCAGGCCCCTGGCCCCGCTGTCCTGGCCGAGCACGCCCTCGTCGGTGCCGGTGGCAAACGCGTCGTCGCGCGAGGCCGGCCCGGCCGCGGGGGGCGCGGTGACCGCGCGGAAGACGATGAACGCCACCGCGAGCAGGCACACCAGGGCAACGCCCATCGCGAGGTGGAAACTAAGCGGGCGCGGCTGGGGGGCTTTGGCCTTGGGCATGGGAGTGGATCGTATCGCGCCGGGGCTTCATCCAGCGCTGGACCCCGTTCGGGCGCCGCGGAGCGGGCCGTCGGGGCCGCCCGGCGAGGCGCCGGTCTCACACGAGCCCCGCCGTAACCGGGGCGTGCGCCCGGGATTACCGATGATCCTCGTCCTTGACCAGCCGCATGGCGATCAGGTCCTGAACATCGAGAATACCCACCGGCCTGCCGTCGGCATCGACGATCGGGATCTCGTCCAGCCGCCGCTCGCGGGTGAGCCGGACCGCGTCGCGGACCAGCGCGTCCCCGGGCAGGGTCGTGGGCGAGCGGGTCATGACCGTGGCGATCGGCTCGCGCATCCAGTCGCCCGGGCCCCGCTCGGTGAGCTTCCGACGCAGGTCGGCGTCCGTAAAGATGCCGCTGAGCCGACCCTCGCCGTCGATGAGCAGCACAGCCCCGGCGCGCCGGCCCTGCGCGGCGCCGACGGCCTCGATGATCGGCGTGGACTCCGGGATCGCCGGGCAGTTGCCGTTGGTCCGGGAGCGCAGCACATCCGTCACGGGGCGGAGCAGGCCGCCGAGCGTCCCGCCGGGGTGGCGCTGGGCGAAGTCCGCGTCGGTGAAATCCCGGCGCCTCGCGGCCGCGAGCGCGAGGGCGTCGCCAAGGGCCAGCGTGGCGGTGGTCGACGCGGTCGGCGCCTCGGGGCCCTCGCCCGCCTCGTCGAACTCGCCGAGATGCAGACACACGGTCGCGAGGCGTTCCAGGCTCGAGGGCCTGTGCCCCTCGCCGGGCGCCCCGCCGGTGATGCTGATGATCGGCAGCCGGTCCTGCCTCAGGATGGCCGCGAGGTTGACCACCTCATCGGTCTCGCCCGAGCGGCTCAGGCAGATCACCGTGTCGCTGGGGCGGAAGCGTCCCAGGTCGCCATGGGCGGCCTCGGTCGGGTGGACCGGGTGGGAGGGGATGCCCAGCGACGAGAGCGTGGCCGAGATCTTCGCCCCGACCAGGCCGCTCTTACCCAGCCCGGTGACCAGCACCGTCCCCCCGGCCTCGGCGCAGCGGACGATCAGCGAGACCGCCTGACAGAACGCCTCGCCGAGGAGTGCGCCGGTGGCCTCGATCGCGCCGACCTCGGCCGCGAGCACCCTCCGGACGAACGCGAGCTCGTCCTGAATCGCCGGGGCGGTCTGCGTCTTCGACGGCTGGGGGTGCATGCGAGCAAGGATAGGGCCCGGGCGGTGCAATACCATCCGGGCCATGACCAACACCGACCACGCACCGCACTCGCTCTGGGGCGGCCGATTCGCCTCCGGCCCCGACGCCCTCTTCCGCGCGATCAACGACTCCCTGCCCTTCGACTGGCGCCTGGTCCGCCAGGACATCGAGGGCTCGCGGGCCTGGGCCAAGGCCCTCGCACGGGCGGGGGTCCTGGCCGGCGAGGAAGTCGCGAGGCTCGACGGGGCCCTCGCGGCCCTCGAAACGGAGGCGATGAGCCTCGCCGCCCCGCCGGTCGACTCCGGGGCCGAGGATGTCCACACCTGGGTGGAGCAGAAGCTCGTCGCCGCGCTCGGCCCGCTCGGCAAGAAGCTCCACACCGGACGCAGCCGAAACGACCAGGTCGCGACCGACCTGCGCCTGTGGACGCGGGCCGCGATCGACGAGCGCGCCGCCGAGATCCGCGAGCTCCAACGAGCGCTTATCCGCCTCGCCGATCGCGAGATCGACACCCCCTTCCCCGGGTACACCCACCTGCAGCCCGCCCAGCCCGTGCTGCTCGCGCACTGGGCCCTCGCCCACTTCGAGGCCCTGGACCGCGACCGGACCCGCCTGGCCGACGCGCGGGCCCGGCTCAACCGCTGCCCCCTCGGCTCGGCGGCGCTCGCGGGCACGGCCTACCCGATAGACCGCGAGGCCCTCGCGAAGGACCTGGGCTTCGACGCCCCCACGCCCAACAGCCTCGACGGGGTCGCCGACCGCGACTTCGCGCTCGAGGCCCTCGGCGCGTGCGCCGTCTGCGCGATCCATCTCTCCCGCCTGGGCGAGGAGCTCATCATCTACTCCACGCGCGAGTTCGGGATGGTCGAGATGGACGACGCCGTCACCAGCGGCTCCTCGATTATGCCCCAGAAGAAGAACCCCGACGCCTGCGAGTTGCTGCGGGGCAAGGCCGGGCGCATCATCGGCGACCTGGTCGCGTTGCTCGTCACCTGCAAGGGCCTGCCGCTGGCGTACAACAAGGACCTGCAGGAGGACAAGGAGCCGCTCTTCGACGCGCTGGACCACCTGGGCGTGTGCCTGCGGATCGCGGCGAGGGTCATCGACGGCTGCTCGTTCGATCGCACGCGGTGCCGCGCCGCCGCCCTCGCCGGCTTCGCGAACGCGACCGAGCTCGCCGACTACCTCGTCGGCCAGGGCGTGCCCTTCCGCGACGCGCACGAACAGGTCGGGGCGTTGGTGCGCCTCGCCCTTGCCCGGGGCGTGACCCTCGAGGACCTGCCGCTGGACGACCTCCGCGCCCACGCCCCGGCCGTCAAGGGCGATGTCTTCGGGCGGCTCACGCTCGAGTCCACGCTCGCCAAACGCGATGTCACCGGCGGGACGGCCCCCGCGCGCGTGCGGGCGGCGCTCGCGCGGGCCAGATCCGAACTGGGCGCGTAGCGGCCGCCTTAGACCGGCACCCTCGCCCGCTCGCGGATGCTGTCGATCAGCGACCGGACCTCCTCGGCCATGCGCGTGTTCGGGAAGTCGGCGATGATCCGCTCGCCGAGCCTGGAGGCGTCGCTCCACCGCTTATCGCGGACGGCGAGCTTGAACGACGCCCCGAGGTTCTCGCGGGCCTTGCCGATCACGCCCCGCGCAAGCTCGCGGAAGGGCTCGGCGTCGGTCTCGCTCAGATAGGCGTCGAGCTCCTTGAGCAGGTCCATCGCCTCGTCCACGCTCTCGCCCTGCGCCGCGTGCAGGAAGCGTCGCTCCAGGTCGGTCTTGTAACGCTCCCGGGCGTTCTCGACCCGCTGGTGCAGCCCGTTGATCCGGGGCGAGTCCGGGTACAGCCGCCGGATGCTCGACGCATGGTTCACCGCGTGGTCCCACCGGCGCTGGACGATCAGCCCGTCGAGCGCGGCGATCGCCGCGCCGACATTCCGGTCGCGCGTCGCCGACCGGGCCGTCTCGACCCGCTGGCGGAACTGCTCGGCGTCCTCGCGGTAGCCGAACCTCCCCGCCAACTCCTCGCACAGGACCACCGCCGCGTCCCAGTCCTCCGCCGCGATGTCCTCCTCGATGGCGCGGAGCAGGAGGTCCCGCTCGCGGGCGCGGTTGAGCACCCGCCGGGCGTCGTCGGAGAGCGCCTGGTACTCCCGCAGCCGGTCCACCGCACCCCGCAGCGTGCGCATCTCGTCGAGGACCGCGTCCAGGCCCGTCAAACCCGAGCTGGTGCGCGACACGCTGATGAAGCTCACCGGCGCGACCGCCAGCACCAGCACCACCGCCAGACCGCCCAGCGCCAGCACCCCCGGGTTCGCGTTGGCGTAGCCGTAGATCGCCAGGGCGAACGCCCCGACGGCCGCGGCGCCGTAGGCCAGAGCCAGGCGGACCACCAACTCCCCGGGGCCATTGCCGCGGGCCGGCTTGGGAGCGTCCTGCTGATCCATGGTGTGCTCCTTCCTTCGGGCGCGATCAGCTGCCCGGCGTGTCCTCGCCGCAGTTGCGCGTCACGGGCACCAGGCACAGGAACCGCAGCCCCTCGGCCGAGGCCTTGAACTGGTGCTCGTGGTCCGCGGGGACATAGATGACATCGCCCGCGCGGAGCGGCTGCTCCGTGCCGCCGAGCAGCACGGTGCCCGACCCGCTGACGATGAAAACCTCGTGCTCGTAGTCGTGGGCGTGGCGGGGGGTGTTCCCGCCGCCCTCCACGCGGAACTGACGGAGGGCGAAGTTCGGCGCCCCGTCCCCACGCCCTACCATGATCGCCATGGTGGCGCCGTTGACGCCCGCCATCTGGACCGGCTGCAGGGGGACCTGGTCGATGTTGCGGATGACCATGCGATGCTCCTCCACCCATTGTAGGGATTTTTGAGGGCCTATGGGCACGAACAACCCCGGAACATGCCAGGTCAGCGTCCGGGGGTTCCCTCTCGGGCCCTTCGAGACCAACTGCTATGTGGTTCGGGTCGGGGAGTCGACCGGTTGCTGGATCGTCGACGCCGGGTACGAACCCGGGGAACTGATCGGGTACGCCCGCCAGTCCGGCCTCACCCCCAGAGCGATCGTCCTCACCCACGCCCACGCCGACCATATCGCCGGCGTGCGGGAGGTCCTCGACGCCTTCCCGGGCACGCCCCTCTGGATCCACGAAGCCGAACGCCAGTGGCTCCGAGACCCCCAGCTCAACCTCTCCGCCGCGATCGGCATGGCGGTCACCACGCCCGACCCGGACGCCACGCTCACCCACGGCCAGCAGCTCGAACTCGACGGCTCGACATGGCGTGTCCTGCACACCCCCGGCCACTCACCCGGCGGCATCACACTCTACTGCGAGCAGGCCGGGCTGGCCCTTGTCGGCGACACCCTCTTCGCCGGCTCGATCGGCCGGTCCGACTTCCCGGGAAGCTCCTTCGAGACCCTCGCCCACTCGATCCGCACACACCTCTACACCCTGCCGCCCGAGACCCGGGCCCTCCCCGGCCACGGCCCGGCAACGACCATCGGCAGGGAGATGACGACAAACCCATTCGTCCGCGCCCTGTGAAGACGCCCGCGCCAATGTGACCCCGCCCGCCGCCTACGGGCCGACGCGCCGGCCGGCGATGTAGACATGCTCGATGTGGTGCGGGCGCAGCGTGTACAGCAGCGCCGAGACCTGCTGCTCCGGCGCCAGCCCGGCGATCCACGGCTCCGGGCGCACCACCAGACAGTCAGCCTCGTACCCCGGCTCCAGAGCGCCGATGCGGTCACCCATGTCGAGCGCCTGCGCGGCCCCGCCCGTCAGCAACCACCAGCCCTCGGCCGGACGCGGCGCCGTGTACGACCCCCGCGGGATCGCCCGGACCTTGAGCGCCTTGGCGGTCTGGAGACACGCCACCGCGACCTGCGGCATGAACGGCTCGGGCCCCGCGCCGACCGAGCTGCCCAGCGCCACCGGGATCTGCGCCTGGCGCTCGCCGAGGTAGTCCATCAGGCCGCACTCAAGGAACAGGTTGGCCGTCGGGCAGTGGACAACCGCCGCCCCGGTCTCGGCGACCTGGCGCCGGAGCGAATCACTCAGACACACGCCGTGCCCGAGCAGCGTGCGCCGCGTCAGCAGGCCGGTCTCCGCGAACAGATCGACATCGTCGAGCAGGTCGGGGTACATGTCCCGGACCGCCGACTCGACCGCCTCGGACTCGGCGATGTGCGTAAGCACATGGGCGCCGATCGACTCGGCGAGGGCGGCGACGCCCCGGAGCAACTCCTTGCTGCAGCATGTCGCCGAGCGCGGGCAGAGCGCGTATTGCAGCCGCCCGCCCCCTTGGTTATGCCAGCGGGCCGCGAGCGCCCCGGCAGACTCCAGAGCCCGCCCCGCCGGCGTGCTCAGCCGCTCGGGGACATGCATGTCGTTGAGCATCAGCCCGAAGACCGCGCGAAGACCGCGCCGCTCAAAGACCCGGAACGCGCGGTCGGTCGCCTCGGGGAAAGGACTCCCGAACGCGGCCACCGTGGTGGTGCCGTGCGCGATCATGCCGCCCACGAACTCCTCGGCCACGCGCTCCGCACAATCCGGGTCCGCGAACCGCTCCTCCGCCGGGTACGCGACCTGCTTCTGCCAGTCAAAGAGCGACAGCCCGTCCAGCCCGCGGCAGTCCCACTGCGGGAGGTGCAGATGCGCATCGATGAACCCCGGCAGGATCCAGCATCCCTCACCGCCAACGGCGTCGCTCCCGGCGGGCGCACCGGCGCCCACCGCCGCGATCTTGCCGTCCTCGCCGATGGTCACCCTCGACGCGGGGGCAATGTCGCACCGATCCCACGACCGCGGCTGCAGGAGCGTTCCAAAGAGCGAATCCATGATCGACCACCTCTCTGCCGGTCGAGCGCAGAACGAGCGTGCGCCGTCCGGATCAGCGTTCCCCGTCACCCGGAGGCGCCGCGCCACGCCCCACCGGCCGGGTGTCGGTAAGGACTATAGCTCGGCGCCCAATACAGGGCGATCCACTGGTGCCCGCAGCCCCACCGCCTGCGCCGCACAAGACATCGTTCGACGGGCCCCAAACCCCCGCGCCCGCGCCATGCCCCGACTACGATGCGCCGACCGCGCGCCCCACCCGCGGGCCGCCCAGGAAGAAGGAAATCGCCGTGGCGAATTACTTCACCGACAACCACGACATCCAGTTCCTGCTCAACCACCACGACCTGCCGCGACTCGCGGAGATCATGGAGGACGGGTTCGTCTACGCCGGCCAGTTCGAAGCAGCCCCGCGCAACGGCGCCGAGGCCAGCGAGAAGTACCGGCGCATCCTGACCGAACTCGGACGCATCGCCGCCGAAGAGATCGCCCCCACCGCCAAGGAAACCGACGAGAAGGGCAGCAGGCTCGGCCCCGACGGCGCCGTCACCTACGCCCCGGGGCTCGACATGGCCCTCCGACGGATCAGCGAGACAGGCCTCATGGGCTGCACGCTCCCCTACCGCTACGGCGGGCTCAACTGCCCCAACCTCATCCTGACCGCCACCAACGACATCATCAGCAGGGCCGACGCCTCGCTCATGAACCTCTACGGCCTCCAGGGCATCGGCGAGACGATCAACGCCTTCGCCGACGAGAAGACCCGTGAGGAATACCTGCCCGACATGGCCGCCGGACGCAAGACCGGGGCGATGGTGCTGACCGAGCCGAACTCAGGCAGCGACCTCCAGTCCGTGAAGGTCAGCGCCCGGCAGGACGAGAACGGCCAATGGCGCATCAACGGCGTCAAACGCTTCATCACCAACGGCGGCGGCGATGTGCTGCTCGTCATGGCCCGCAGCGAGCCCGACATCACCGACGGCCGGGGACTCAGCCTGTTCCTCGTCGAGAAGGGCCCACGAGTCCAGGTGCGCCGGATGGAGCACAAGCTCGGCATCCGCGGCAGCCCAACATGCGAGCTGCTCTTCGACGACGCCCCCGGGAGGCTCATCGGCGAACGCCAGCAGGGACTCATCAAGTATGTCATGGCCCTGATGTTCGGCGCACGCATGGGCATCGCCGCCCAGTCCTGCGGCATCGGCGAGGCCGCCTTCCGCGTCGCCCGGCAGTACGCCCACGAGCGCAGACAGTTCGGCACCGAGATCGAGTCGTTCCCCGCCGTGCGCGACCTCCTGGTGGAATCGAGCCTCGACCTCCACGCCGCGCGGGCCCTCACCTACTTCTCCAGCAGCCGCGTCGATCTCCAGTACGGCGCCGAGCGGGCCGCGGAGCGCGCCCCGGATGACGACGCCCGCAAGCAGGCCAAGGCCGACGCACGCAAGTACAAGAAAGAGAACGGCCTGCTCACGCCCCTGAGCAAGTACTACGCCTCCGAGATGTGCATGCGCGTGGCGATGAACTCCATCTCCGTCATGGGCGGCAATGGCTACATGCACGACTACCCCCTCGAACGCCTGCTCCGCGACAGCCGCATCACCACCATCTACGAGGGCACGACCCAGATGCAGATCGTCGCCGCTGTCGGCGCGGTGACCACCGGCGTCGCGGAGTCCATCCTCCTCGAACTGCTCGACCGCGACTGGCCGGCGGATATCGCCCCCATGGTCGAGGAGCTGCGCTCAGGGCTGGAGAGCCTCTCCGCGGCGAGCGCGTTCGCCAAGGACGACCCCGACCCGGACTACCGCCGCCTCTGCGCCCGCGCACTCACCGACATGGCGATCATCCTCCTCGTCGGCGCGCTGTTCTGCAATCACGCCGCGGCCGACGCCGCGAGAAAGGTGCTCGCCAGGCACTGGCTGGACAGCCGCATGCCCGACCTGCGCCGCCACCGGGAACGCATCTGCTCCGGCACCCGACTCACACTGCGCGAGTTTGAGGCACTGGCCGGCCCGGCCGCGGAGGTCGAAGCAAAGGTCCTGAGCACCCCGGCCATGGCCTGACCCGCCCCCCACTGGATTGGTCACGCACCCGATCCGGGGCGACGCCCTCAAGCATGCGGTCAGCCACTCCGCCAGTCAGGCACCCCGGCATTCCGGCGGCGGAGATCAAGCCGTCCGGCCCTGAGCACGCCGCCCGCCAGACCGCAGCAACCCCGCTCCCCGGAGCGCTCCCCGCCAGACCCCGCCCCTACCCGACAGAGCCCGACACGCAAGCCGCAAAGGCCCGCTCCTGACGCCTCAGGAGGGTATCGGCGGGTCATATCGGCAGGGACCAATGGGCGCAACAGGACTCGAACCTGTGACCTCATCCATGTGACGGATGCGCTCTAGCCAACTGAGCTATGCGCCCGGCGCCGGCCAGGCGGCCGGTCGGGTCCAGAGTATACCCGGCGCCCGGCCGGCGGCCAGCGGGGGTGGGGCCAGACCCGGCACGCCGGGCCCACCGCCCCACTCCCCGCGCCCTGTGCCCCGCTCCCCGCGCCCTATGCCCCGGCTCCCCGAGCCCCCGTCTTCACGGGCAGCCCGTGTTCCACGCGTTCAGGTACGCCAGGACATCCTGCGTGTTCACCGTCCCGTCGTCGTTGAAGTCCGCCGCCGGGTCCTCAGCGTTCCAGAAGTTCAGGAACGCCAGCACATCCTGGGTGTCCGCCGTGCCGTCGCCGTTCACATCGGCCCGGCACCGCGGCCGAACGCGGTACACCTCGCCACCGAGGTCGCAGATGTAGAGCTCGCCGTTGGCATCCTCGCCGAACGAGGCGATCGAGCCGATCCCCCCGACATCCGGGGCAAGCTCCGCCGTCCGGTCGGTGAACTCCGACATGCCCGACCCGTCATACCGGAACGACCAGATCAGCGCCGAGCAGTAGTCCGCGAAGAAGTAGGTGCCGCGGAGGTGCGGCGCCCACGCGCCGCGGTACACATACCCGCCCGTGACCGAGCAGCCCTCGGCGTGGGTGTACTCGTGGATGGGCAGGGTCAGCCCGGCGTCGTTGCAGGTGCAGCCGGTCAGGCCCGTGCAGTGGAACCCCTCCATGCAGCGCCACCCGTAGTTCTCGCCGCCGAGCGAGTTCGCCGGCTGGAAGTCGAGCTCCTCGTAGTTGTTCTGCCCCACATCGGCGATCCACAGGTCGCCCGTGGCCCGGTCGAAGCTGCTCCGCCAGGGATTCCGCAGCCCGTACGCCCAGATCTCATCGTCCCCGACGATCCCCACGAACGGGTTCGTCGGCGGCAGGGCGTAGTTGCGGTCGGGGTCGGCAGGGAAGTCATCCCCATCGACATCGATGCGGAGCATCTTGCCCAGCAGCATGTCCTCGATGTCCTGCGCCCGGCCGCCGGGGTCGTTCGCGCTCCCGCCGTCGCCCGCCGAGATGTACAGGTACCCGTCGTTGGGCCCGAACCCGATCCAGCCGCCGTTGTGGTTCGAGAACGGCTGGTCGTAGGTCAGCAGCTGGATGAACGAGCCCGCATCGGCGATATCGGGGTCGCCCGACACGCTGAACTGGCCGATCACCGTGTCCCCCCCCGACGCCATCGTGTAGTTCACATAGAACAGCCCGTTGGTCGCGTAGTCCGGGTGGAACGCCAACCCCAGCAGCCCCTGCTCGTTGCCCGAGACGCTCACGATCCCGGTCAGATCCAGGAACGGCGTCGCCAGCACCGTGTCGGTGGTCAGGTCCAGGACCATGATCTTCCCCCGCTGCTGCACGATGTACGCCCGGTCCGGGTTCCCCGCGTGGGTGAACGCGATCGGCCGGGCCAGCCCGCCGGCGACCTCCTCGGTGGTCAGCGTGTCCTGCCCCGAGCACACCCCCGCCGCCATCCCCATCAACCCCATACAGAACATACTCCGGACAAATCGCTCGTAGGCCATGGCAATCTCCTCCCTGTCAGGTGATGTATTCCCCGGCAGACACCCTAGTGTGACGAGCCACCCGGCACAAGACGAAATGGGGGATTTGGGCGGGATGGTTCGCCAACGCAAATTCTTGCCCCGGCCGGGTCCGGTTCTATAGTTGTCCTCCCCGCCCGGCCGTCGGCGGGGGCCGGGTGGCCATGATGGCCGCTCCCGCGTTGTTGTCAAAGGTCAAACGGGCGTCTCGCCGCCCACCACCCAAGCGCCCTTGTCGCGGGCCGCCGGTGTTCTTCGGGGTCTCACCCCGGGGCGCCGGGACGGCCGGTTCCCGCCGGTGTCGCTGCCAGGAAAGAAGCCATGTCGAACACGCTCGTCCAAGACCTCATCGAGTCGGGAATCCACTTCGGCCAGCGGGCCAGCAACTGGAACCCGAAGATGCAGCAGTACATCTACGCCAAGCGCCAGGGCATCCACATCATCGACATCAAGGAGACCGTCAAGGGGCTCCTGCTGGCCAAGCGCCTCCTCGGCCGCGTCGTCGCCGACGGCAGGGATGTCTGCTTCGTCGGCACCAAGCGCCAGGCCAAGGATGTCATCCAGCAGCGCGTCGCCGATGTCAAGATGCACTTCGTCACCGAGCGCTGGCTCGGCGGCACGCTGACCAACTTCCGCACCATCCGCAGCCGGCTCAAGCGGCTCGAGGAGCTCGAGGCCATCGAGCAGGCCGACAACTTCGCCAGCTACTCCAAGAAGATGGAGAGCCAGCTCCGGCGCGAGCTCCGCAAGATCAAGCGCAACCTCGACGGCATCAGGGGCATGGACAAGCTCCCCGGCGCCGTCGTCATCATCGATGTCCGCCACGAGACCACCGCCCTCCGCGAGGCACGCAAGCTCGGCATCCCCACCATCGCACTCATCGACACCGACGGCGACCCCGACATGGTCGACCTGCCCATCCCCGGAAACGACGACAGCATGCGGTCGATCGATGTCATCCTCCGCGAGCTCTGCCTCGCCATCGCCGAGGGCAAGCAGCAGCGCCAGGCCAGCGACGCCGGCCGCGACGAGGGCGAGACCCCGGCCGGCGAGGAGCCCCGCCGCCGCTCCCGCAGGGCCCAGTTCCGCGCCGAGGGCGACGAGGGCGGCCCCGCCCCCGCCGAGACCGTCGCAGGCAACGCCAACTAAACCCCGCGACGGGCCGCCCGCCGCGACCGAACAACCCGAGACACCCACCCCGACGCTCGCCCGGCGCCACGCGAGGACCGATCCCGGTACCGACGCCGCGGAGCTGGGCGAACGACCCGAACGACACCGACCCACGAACGGGAGACCCGACAGATGGCCGAGATCAACGCCAAGGATGTGATGAAGCTGCGCAACGCCACCGGCCTGCCCATGATGGACTGCAAGAAGGCCCTCGCCGAGGCCGACGGCGACCCCGAGAAGGCCGAGACCATCCTCCGCCTCCACCTCAAGGGCAAGATGGAGAAGCGCACCGAGCGCGCCGCCGGCGACGGGGTCATCGCCGTCGCCCAGAGCGGCAACTCCATCGTCTTCGCCGAGGTCCGCGCCGAGACCGATTTCACCGCCAAGAACGAGCGGTTCGCCAACGCCGCCCAGAAGGTCGCGGAGCTGGCCCTCAAGGCCGCCAACGGGCCCGTCGCCCCGACCGACGAAATGAACGCCCTCATCGACGATGTCCGGATCTCGACCGGCGAGAACTGCTCGATCGCCCGCATCGTCAAGTTCTCCACCCCGGGCAAGTTCGGCTACTACCTCCACCACGACGGCAAGACCGCCGCCCTGGTCGAGGCCGAGGGCACCGTCCCCGACGAGGTGCTCCGCGAGGTCTGCATGCACATCACCGCCGGCGTCCCCGCCGTGCCCCTCGGCGTCACCGCCGACTCCATCCCCCCCCAGGCCATCCAGAAGGAGAGAGACTTCCGCATCCAGCAGGCCATGGAGTCCGGCAAGCCCAAGGAGATCGCCGAGAAGATCGTCGAGGGCGGCATGCGCAAGTACTACGAAGAGGTCGCCCTCACCCTCCAGCCCTTCGTCAAAGACCCCAGCCGCACCATCGCCGAGGTCGTCGGCAAGCAGGCGACCCTCAAGAGCTTCCACCGCTGGATGGTCGGCGCCGAGGCCTGACCCGCCCCACCCTTCGCACACCCCACACCGCCAGGGCAGCCCAAAGGGCTGCCCTCTTTGTTAGGCTCCCGCCCGCCGCCCCGAGCCGTCGGGCGCAGGAGAACCCCGCATGGCCTTCACCCCCGCACCCGGCGAGCAGTACACCGTCAGACGCAAGGTCTTCCAGATCTTCGGCGCCTCGTTCCATGTCTACGACGACGCGGGCAATGTCGTCGCGTTCTGCAGACAGAAAGCCCTCAAGCTCCGCGAGGACATCAGGCTCTACACCGACGAGTCCATGTCCACCGAGCTGCTCACGATGAAGACCCGCAGCATCCTGGATTTCGGCGCCACCTACGATGTCGCCCTCCCCTCCGGCGAACTCATCGGCTCCCTCCGGCGCAAAGGCCTCAGGTCGTTCATCCGCGATTCCTGGATGATCTTCAGCCCCTCGGGAACCCAGCTCGCCACCCTGACAGAAGACTCCTCCATGCTCGCCGTGCTCCGGAGGCTCCACGAGGCCTTCGCCATCCTCAGCCCCCAGAAGTTCGAGGTCGCCTCCCAGGACGGCCTGCACATCGCGACCCTGCGAACCCACATCAACCCCTTCGTCTACCGCATGGGAGTGGCCATCCACGCCGACCACGCGGAGATGGACGAGCTGCTGGTCCTCGCCGCGGCGTGCCTCATCGCCGCGATCGAGGGCCGCCAGCAGTCCGGCTGACCCACGCCGCGAACCCGCGCCAAACACCAATCCCAAAGCCGCCCAACGAACGCGCCTAGCCTCACCCGGGCTTCACCATTCACCGGCAAAGAGGACCACGCCATGGACAATTCGCCATCGATCGATCGTCGCAGCGCACTCGGAGCCCTCGGACTGCTCGGCGCCACCGCGTTCGCCGCCAACCAGCCCGAGCCCGCCACCGACATGCTCGCCCTCGGCTGGGACCAAGCCAAGGGCGAGTATGTCCTTCCCCCACTCCCCTACGCCTTCGACGCGCTCGAGCCCCACATCGACGCACAGACCATGGAGATCCACCACACCAAGCACCACGCCGCGTATGTCAAGGGGCTCAACACCGCCCTCGCCAAGCTGGCCGAAGCCCGCCAGGCCGGCGACGCCTCCCTCATCCAGCACTGGACCAGGCAGGCCGCCTTCCACGGCGCCGGACATGTCAACCACACGCTCTTCTGGCTCGGCATGTCGCCCACCGGCGGCGGGCAGCCGGGCGGCGCCCTCGCCGCCGCCATCGACCGCGACTTCGCCTCCTTCGACAAGTTCGCCTGGCAGTTCCAGGCCGCCGCCGTCGCCGTCGAGGGCTCCGGCTGGGGCTGGCTCGCCTTCGAGCCGATCTCCCGGCGCCTCCTGATCCTCCAGGGCGAGAGCCAGCAGAAGCTCCTGATGACCGGCGTCGTGCCCCTGCTGGGCGTCGATGTCTGGGAGCACGCCTACTACCTGCGCTACCAGAACCGCCGGGCCGACTATGTCGCCGCGTTCATGAAGGTCATCAACTGGCCCCATGTTGAGGCGTTGTTCGCACGCGTCGCCGGCTGACCGCCCCCCGAAGGGCTCACGCCCCCCACGAATCCCCACGAGCCCCGGGCCCGCCCCCGGGGCTTCTTTCACGCACCACCGACGCCACCAACCCCAACCAGAGCCCCCGGGAACCGCCACAACCACCACAATCAGAAAAACTCCCCCACTTCCCTTGCACAGGTCCGATTCCGTGGCACCTTTCCATTGTCTTGTCTCTCTCTCCTCCTTTGACTCGGCCGCGGACGAAAGACCGTGACCGGGTTTTTCTTTATGGCGATCGCATCTCGGCGCCCTAACCGCCCCCTCACCGCTCGCCACACCCGCGCAAAGCCCCAGACCTCCGGATACCCTGCCCCCCGCACGGGAGCAGCCATGCGCACATCATGCCCGACATCACGGCTCTGTTGGCTCGCCCCCACCGCCCTCATCCTCTCCCTCGCGGCCTGCGGCTCACACCATCCGTCCGGGCCGCCCACCACCATCGCGCATCCAGCCACCCCCGCGTCGCTGAACCACCTGGTCTTCTTCAAGCTCAAGAACCCCGCAGAGGCCGACGCCCTGGTCACCGAGAGCCGCGAGACGCTCGGACGCATCCCCGGTGTGATCAGCCTCTTCGCCGGCCGACACCTCGACGCCGGCCGTCCCTCCGTTGAGACCGCGTACGACGCCTGCGTCTATGTCGGCTTCGCCGATGCCGGGGACTACGCCGCCTACCTCACCCATCCGGAGCACACCTCGCTCGTCTCCAGATGGAAGGACCGCTTCGAGTGGTTCAAGGTCTACGACATCCACGACGCGAGCTTCACAACCCCGCCAGACGCACACGGGAGATGAGCCAATGCGGATCCTGCACATCGGGCTCGGCCCACTCGGACGGATGATCGCCCGCGATGTCCACACCCGCGCCCTCGGCCGGGTCGTCGCCGCCATCGACCCCCACCCCGAACTCGCCGGCCGACCGCTCGCCGACCTGGTCGAGGGGGCCGACCCCGCCGTGACCGTCGCCCCCAGCCTCGACGCACAAGACCTCCCCCGGCCGATCGACGCGGCCATCGTGACAACCTCCTCCGACCTGGCCAAGTGCGCCCCCACCTTCCGCCTCCTGCTCTCCCACGGCATGACCGTCGTCAGCACCTGCGAGGAACTCATCCACCCCGGGCTGCGCCACCCCCAGCTGGCCGCGGAGCTCGACCAGCTCGCCAAGGCACACGCCGGGCGACTCCTCGGCACCGGCGTCAACCCAGGCTTCCTCATGGACACGCTCCCCGCGCTCGCCTCCGCGGCCTGCCGCACCGTCCGGCACGCGGAGGTCTGGCGGGTCCAGGACGCCTCCACCCGGCGCGTCCGGTTCCAGCAGAAGATCGGCGCCGGCCACACCGACGAGCGCTTCGCCGCCCGAGTCGCCGACGGCTCCCTCCGCCATGTCGGCCTGGGGGAGAGCCTCCACTTCCTCGCCGAGGCCCTCGGCTGGACGATCGCCCGATGGGAGGAGTCGCTCGAGCCGGTCCGGACCGCCCAGCCCCTCCGATGCGAGCTGGGCGACATCGGCATGGACGGCATCGCCGGTGTCCGCCAGGTCGCCACCGGCTGGGACGCCGCCGGGCTCGAGCGGGTCCGGCTCGAGTTCGTCGCCGCCATCGGCCAGGCCGACCCGCACGACCGCGTCCGCCTCGACTCCGACCCCCCGATCGACCTGATGCTCCGCGGCGGGCTGCACGGCGATCGGGCCACCTGCGCCACCACCCTCAATGTCATCGAGCCGCTGATGGCCGCCCCGCCCGGTTTGCACACAATGCGAACGATCGGGATGCCATCCTGCCGATACCATCTGCCGGGCTGACGGATCAGCCCCCAAGGTCGCCGATCACCCGCCGACCACCCGACCAGCACCGCCATCCGACCCGCCACGGACGCCCCATGCCCGCAACACCCTTCGCAGCCTGCGACGCCACCTCAATCACCCTCGCCGACGGACGCACCGTCACCGCCTTCGGCGGCTGCAACTACATGGGGCTCTCAAACCACCCCCGCGTCCGCAGAGCCGCCGCCGAGGCCATGGAGCGGTACGGCCTCAGCTCCACCGCCAGCCGCGAAACCACCGGCAACGCCGTCCCCCACGACCTCCTCGAGGCCGAACTGGCGCACTTCCTCCGCGTCGACAGGGCCCTCCTCGTCCCCGACGGTTACCTCGCGAACATCTCCGCCTGCCAGGGCCTCGCCGCGGCAGGCTGCACCCACGCCGTCATAGACAGCCGCGCCCACTCCAGCATGCCCGACGCGTCACGCACCGCCGGCCTCGCCATCAGCCGGTTCGAACACGCCGACCAAGCCTCGCTCGCCCGCGCCCTCGCCGCCATCAGGCCCGGCCGCGCCGTCGTCATGACCGACGGCGTCTTCACCGCCGACGGCGAGCCCGCTCACCTCGACGAACTGCTCAACCAGCTCGCCCCCGACGACCGCCTGCTCGTCGACGACTGCCACGGCCTGGCCGCCATCGGCCCCGGCGGGCGCGGCTCGGTCGCCCACGCCGGCATCGACGACCCCCGCATCGTCATCACCTCCAGCCTCGCCAAGGGCTTCGGCGCCGCCGGCGGCGTGGTCGCCGGGCGCCACGACGACATCGCCCGCTGCGCTCGCGCCGTCGCCTATGTCTGCACCACCCCCATCGCCCCCGCCATGGCCGAAGCCACCCGCACCTCCCTGGCCATCCTCCAGGCCGACCCCACCCGCGTCGACCGCCTGACCGCCAACGCCAAGCGCGTCCGCGCCGGGCTCGTCTCCATGGGCCTGCTCCCCCGGGTCGGCACCCCCCCGACCCAGATCGCCGCCTTTATCACCGGCCCCCTTGCCGAGATGCAGCAGCTCAACGCCGCCCTTCTCACCGACGGTTTCGCCCTGCCCCTCATCCGCTACCCCGGCGGCCCCGCCGAGACCTTCTTCCGCCTCTCCGTCAACGCCGAGCACACGCCCCGCCAGATCGACGACCTCCTCGGCGCCCTCGCCGCCCGGATCTCCGCCCCGCTCCCCGCGCGTGACGCCCTGCCAGCCCGCAACCCCAGCGCAGGCTGCGCGGTAGGCTGATCGAACACCGCAGGGGATGCCGAATGACAGAACAGCCGACCCCACCAGACCGGCCCCAAGCCAGCGCGCCGCGCTCCGCCGACCCCCTCCCCAAGCGTGCGGCAACCTGCGCCATCTGGCTCGCCGCCTACGCCCTCGTCTGGACCCTCGGCGTCTGGAGACCCCTCCCCCAGGTCGCCTGGGTCAACCTCGCAATCCTCGCGGCAATCCCCATCGCCACCCTCCCGCCCGCCAGAGCCCGCCCATTCACCGCCAGCGCCGCCCTGCTCGCCCTCGCCGCCGTCATGTGGCTCGTCATCCACAACCAACTGATGGCCCTCGTCCTCGGCGTGACGGGGCTGCTCGCGCTCAGCGACGGCCTGTTCGACCCACGCGCCAAACGCCCCAGGCACCCGCCATCGCCCTGACAGCAGCCGCCCCCCGCCCCAGCCCCTCAGGCGTATTCCGGATATTTGTGGTTTCTTTTCCGCGCGGCGCCATACAATGGCGCCGGATCCGGACGCCCGATCCGCCGGGCTCCCCGTCGGACTCGTGATCCGTCAGCGGCACCCCTCCCGCGGCCAGCCGGGCGTCAGACGACCCGAAGGAGGAGAGTCATGCGCACGGTTCTCGCACTCGCCCTGCTGGCGCCCTGCACCGCCGCCCAGGCCGACATCGTCGACATTCTCTCGACCACCCGCTCGATCGACGGGTATGTCCACCTCTACTGGGACGACGCGTTCGACACCGACACCCAGTCGTTCGGCACCAACGAAGCCGGGCCGTTCACCGCCTCCATCGACATCGCCGCCGAGCCGATCAACCCGTTCTTCATAGCCGCACAGGCCGGCCACGCCTCGCTGGTCTCACCGCTCGACCTCCGGGGCCAGACCACCGCCGCCTTCCAGTACAATGTCTCCAGCGGGCTCGCGACCGGCGTGCTGCGCCTCTCCTCGTACATGTCCGTCGAGTTCCAGGTCAACCAGTCGGTCCCCTACGACTTCACAGGCGCCGTCACCGAGCCCGCGACCGTGTGGGTCTCAGGCCCCGGAGTGTCCTTCGGGGTCTCGAGCGGCCACCACGCCGAGTCCGGCGTGCTCGACCCCGGCGTCTACACCCTCTTCGCGGAGTGGGCGATCGAGTACGACTTCGACTCCGGCTCGGGCTCCGGCCAGGCCGCCTGGACCCCGTGGGACTTCACCCTCCAGCTCCCCGCGCCGATGAGCCTCGCCCTCCTCGCCCCCGCGATGCTCGTCCCGGCCCGACGCCCCCGCAGGCCCTCCGCCCACCACTGACACGCACCGCTCGGGCGTCAAATCCCGCGGATTTCCCCCCGCCCCGCCGCGCCGCCCGGGCCGACGGACATCCTCCGCGCCCGCCTCATACAATGCCCTCGAACCCCCTCCCCAGCCCCCGCGGCTCGGGGAAGAACGAGGACCCGCGACCATGCCGTACTACACCAAGCTCGGGGAGATCCCCCGGACCCGCCACATCCAGTTCCGCCGACCGGACGGCGCCCTCTACTCCGAGGAAGTCTTCGGCACCGAAGGCTTCGACGGCCCCACCAGCACGCTCTACCACATCCACCCCCCCACCCAGGTCGCCGGCTGGAAGCCCCTCTACTCGACCAAGACCGAGTTCGTCGAGCAGAACACCATGCGGATGATGCACCTCAAGACCGCCCCCATCAGGGCCGAGGGCGACCCGGTCAAGGGCCGGCGCGTCATCCTCGGCAACGCCGATGTCGAGATGTCCGTCTGCCAGCCCGCCGAGCAGATGACCTACCACTACAAGAACGGCCAGGGCGACGAGCTCTACTTCATCCACTACGGCTCGGGCACCGTCCACACCATGTTCGGCACGCTCAAGTTCCGCCCCAAGGACTACATCATCATCCCCAAGGGCGTCATCTACAGGATCGAGTTCAACACGCTCCGCGACCAGGACCGCCCCGAGGGCATCGCCGCCGACGCGATGCCCCTGGGCAAGTTCCTCCTCTTCGAAACGATGAACACCAGCCACTTCCTCCCGCCCAAACGCTATGTCTCGAAGAAGACCGCGCAGTTCCTCGAGCACGCCCCCTACTGCGAGCGCGACCTGCGCATCCCCGAGACGCCCATGACCTTCGACCAGAAGGGCAGCTTCGAGGTCCGCATCAAGGCCCGCGACACCGTCCACGGCTACACCTACCCCTACCACCCCCTCGATGTCGTCGGCTGGGACGGCTGCTACTACCCCTACTGCTTCAACATCGACGACTTCGCCCCCATCGTCGGCAAGGTCCACATGCCGCCCCCCATCCACCAGACCTTCGAGGGGCACAACTTCGTCATCTGCTCCTTCTGCCCCCGCGTCCTCGACTTCCACCCCGAGGCCATCCCCATCCCCTACAACCACTCCAACATCGACTCCGACGAGGTCCTCTACTATGTCGAGGGCAACTACAAGGCCCGCCGCGGCATCGAGTCAGGCTCCGTCAGCCTCCACCCCCAGGGCATCCCCCACGGCCCCCACCCCGGCACCGTCGAGGCCAGCCTGGGCAAGAAGGCCACCGACGAACTCGCCGTCATGTGCGACACCTTCCGCCCCCTCTTCCCCACCAAGTACGCCCTCCAGATCGACGACCCCGCCTACCCCGAGAGCTGGCGCTCCGACCACCACGCCCCCGGCGAAGTCCGCGCCGCCGGCGCAAAGGACAAAGGCGAAGGCCCCGTCAACACCTGGACCTGACCCGTCTTCATCTGCTGCTTTGCTGCTTTCCCGCTTTGCTGCTTTGCTGCTTTGCTGCTTTGCTGCTTTCCTACTTTGGCCCTTTGGCCCCCCTCACCACCACTGCCCCACCTCCCCCGGCCAATGCGGATCCCACCGGTCACGCCGCGTCACCGGGTCATTCACCTCGTCATCACTCACCGTCTCGTAGTGCCCGTCCAGCAGCATCACATTCCCCCGCCCGCCATGCCGCACCGTCACCCCCTCCTTCGCCGCGTCGATGTACGGGTGCCACAGGCTCATCGACCAGCGCCCGTCCGGCTTGGGGTTTGAGTCCGCCACCGAGATCACCTCCGACGGCCGGAACACCCGATCGGCCCGCATCGACTGCACCGTCCGCAGGTGCTTGCCGTCCCGCATCCCCCACCAGTTATCGATCCCCCTCGCGTCCGCGGCCCCGTACGGATAAAACCCCAGCCAGAACGCGTTGTACCCGTAGCTCACCTTGTGAACATTGAACCGCCACTCCCACTTGATCCCCTCCCACTGGTTGAACTCCCCCACCTCCGAGCACTTGAACAGCTTGTACCGCGCCGCCATCACATCCCAGTCCATCCGACGCCGGTCGTCCCGCGTCGCAAACTCCGTCGGGTACAGCAGCGTCGCCCACCACCACTGCGAGTCCGGCGTCCCGCTGTCCGGCGACCGGTGCGGCGGGTAGACATCCTTCGAGTCCACCAGGTACTGCTCGATCAGCGTGTGAATCTGCCGCAGCTGCGACCCGCAGGTCAGCGTCCGCGCCGTCTCCCGGGCCTTCCCCAGCGCCGGCAGCAGGATCGCAATCAGGATCGCGATGATCGCGATCACAACCAGCAGCTCGATCAGCGTGAACGCGGGCAGGCGGGCGTCTCGGCGCATGGAGCCCAGTCTACCGCGGACCGCCCCGCGCCCCCAACCCCCGATTTCTGGCACAATGCCCTCCCCCAGGAGCACGCCCCGTGGCCATCCAAGTCACCGACCTCCACAAGTCCTACGGCGCCACCCACGCCGTCCGCGCCCTCACCTTCGCCGCCGGACCCTCCCAGGTCATCGGCCTCGTCGGCCCCAACGGCGCCGGCAAGACCACCACCATGCGCTGCATCGCCGGCATCATCCCCCCCACCTCCGGCGCCATCACCGTCGCCGGCCACGACCTCGCCGCCCAACCCGTCGCCGCCAAGGCCCGCCTCGCCTATGTACCCGACGACCCCCGCCTCTTCGACTCCCTCACCGTCTGGGAGCACCTCAGCTTCATCGCCTCCGCCTACCGCGTCACCCCCTGGAAGCCGCTCGCCGAAGCCCTCCTCAAACGGTTCGACCTCACCGACCACGCCAGGAAGCTCGCCGGCGAGCTCTCCCGCGGCATGCGCCAGAAAGTCGCCATCTGCTGCGCCTTCCTCCACGACCCCGCCTTCGTCATGCTCGACGAGCCCCTCACCGGCCTCGACCCCCGCGGCATCCGCGAGATGAAAGACTCCATCCGCGAACGCGCCGCCGCCGGAACCACCTTCCTCATCTCCAGCCACCTCCTCGCCCTCGTCGAAGACCTCTGCACCTCCCTCCTCATCGTCCTCGAAGGCCGCCAGGTCTTCTACGGGCCCTTCACCGAGGCCCGCACCGCCTTCAGCGCCGCCGGTGTCCCCGCCTCCCTCGAGGAAGTCTTCTTCCGCGCCACCGAACCCCCGCCCCCAACCCCATCCCCAACCCCACCCGACGCCAACGCCCCGAGCCAAGACTAGATGCACCCCGCCCTCCTCAAGCTCATCGGCCTCCGCGTCAAGGCCTGGTTCCGCCGCTTCGCCACCCGCGGCAGCCTCGCCCGACGCATCCTCGGCGCCATCGTCTTCGCCTACTTCCTCATCAGCTGGGTCGCCTCCATCATCTTCACCGCCGTCTCCCGCGACGCGCCTCAAGTCGACCCCGCCCTCGTCCTCCAAGCCGCCCCGCTCGTCCTGGCCTTGATCACCGCCGTCCGTCTCGCCACCGTCGCGTCCAGCCACGCCATCGAGTTCACGCCCGCCGAGATGGACCTGCTCTTCCCCGGCCCCTTCACCCGGCGCCAGCTCCTGACCTTCAAGATCGCGCTCGGCAGCTTCGGCAGCCTCATCATCGCCGTGTTCCTCTCGGCGAGCCTCTCCCGCCTCGGCGCCTCGTGGCTCTCCGCCTACCTCGCCCTCCTCTGCGCCCTCCTGCTCATCCAGCTCGTCGGGACCCTCGCCGCCCTCGCCCGCCAGCGCCTAGGCCAGAGCGGATTCGGGCGCGTCACCCTCGCCCTGGTCGCCATCGTCATCCTCGCCGCCGCCATCGCCGTCGTCCCGGCCATCCGCGAGACGAGCGTCTCCGACCCCGTCGAAATCCTGCGCACCATCGCCGCCCGCACCCACGCCTCCCCCATCGCCCGCGCCGTCCTCTCCCCGTTCGAGCTCCCGGCCCGGGTCCTCGTCGCCCCGAGCGGGCTGCCCCTGCTCGGCTGGCTCGGCGCCACGGTCGGCATGCTCGCCCTCATCCTGAGCGCCATCTTCCGCATGGACTCCGCCTACACCGAGGCCGCCATCGCCGCCAGCTCCCGATCGGCCGCCAGGCTCGACCGCGCCCGACGATCCGGCTCGGTCTACCTCGCCAGAAGCTCCACGCTCCGCATCCCGACGCTCCCCCGCCTCGCCGGCGCCGGCCCCGTCGCCTGGCGCCAACTCACCACCGCCGCCAGAGCCTGGCGCAACCTCACCGTGCTCGCGCTCGTCATCGCCGGCATGCTCGTCTTCACGCGCTGGCTCGCCGGCGACACCGTCGGCGGCGCGGTCGTCATGATCCCCATCGCCTTCCCCCTCTATATCCTCCTCTCCAGCACCGTCCAGTTCGACTTCCGCACCGACATCAACCACATCGACACCCTCAAGTTCCTCCCCCTCCGCCCCACCGCCGTCGTCGCCGGTCAGCTCGCCACACCCGTCCTGCTCCTGAGCACCGCGGCGATCATCTCCGGCCTCTTCCTCGCCCTCGCCATCCCCAACCTCGACCCCGCTGTGAGACGATGGGCCTTCCCCACCACGCTCCTCTGCGCGATCCCCCTCGCCCTCACCGTCGTCGCCATCGACAACGCCGTCTTCCTCCTCATGCCCACCAGCCGCCCTACCGGCTCCGCGGCCGACTCAAACCTCATGCTCCGCCAGATCGTCCGCGGCATGTTCCGGTTCCTCCTGCTCACCTGCGCCGCGATCCTCGCCGGGCTCGTCACCACCCTCGCCTGGGTCGTCACCCACACCATCCTCGTCACACTGCTGCTCACCGCGGGCGCCCTCACCGCCCTCGGCCTCGGCGCCGGCGCGTGGCTCTCCTTCCTCTTCCAGCGCTTCGACCCCTCTCGCGACGCCCCCGCCTGACCGGCCTCAACCCCCGACGCGCTCCGCCAGCCACTCCACCGGGTGCAGAGCCCGAACCCCCGTCGCGTCCGACACCTGGTGCCGGCACGAAGTCCCCGGCGCCAGCACCGCCGCCCCCTCAGCCCGCCCACGCACCGCCGGCATCAGCGCCAGCTCCCCGATCGCCATCGACAGGTCGTACCGCTCCGCCCCATACCCGAACGCCCCCGCCATCCCGCAGCACCCCGTGTCCAGCACCCGCAGGTGGCACGGCTCTGGGTGGCACGGCTCTCCGAGCCGTGAGTCCCCTTGGTGGCACGGCTCCCCGAGCCGTGAGTCCCCTTGGTGGCACGGCTCCCCGAGCCGTGAGTCCCCTTGGTGGCACGGCTCTCCGAGCCGTGAGTCCGTCAGCACCCGCCGCAGGATCGCCGTCTCGCTCTCCATTCCCCAGAGTGCCTTCGAGTGGCAGTGCCCGTGGTAGACGATCTGGCCTGAGATGGCAGGGCTTTCCGAGGCATGCCGATCCGACTCACGGCTCGGAGCGCCGTGCCACCTTGGCCGCCGCGGGTGCTCCCCCCACCCCCGCTCCAGGAACGCCTCCACGCTCATCGTCCTCGCCGCGATCGCCCGCAGGTCCCCCTCCGGCGCCGCCGACCGCAGGTCCAGCCAGTCATCGCAGATCGCCGACTGGCACGACGGCTCCAGCACCAGCACCGCCCGAACCCGCGGGTCGCGAACCCACCCCATCAGCCGCTCGGCCGTCCGCGGCACACCCCTCGCCGCCTCCCCCAGCAACCCCAGCGAGATCTTCGACCGCCCGCAGCACCCCGCGTCCGCAAGCCCCACCTCATACCCGAACGCCCGCAACAGCCGCACGGCGCTCAGCCCGATCCGCGCTTCGTTGAACATCGTGAAGCAATCCCCGAACAGCACCACCGCCGGCCTGCCCTCGGGCAACTCCGACACCCGCCGCGCGACCCGCCCATCCACCTGCCGCGCCAGCGACCTCTCGAACGCCGGCAACGCCCGCCTCCGGTCCACCCCCATCACCCGCGCCGCAATCGCCTTCCCCAGCCCCGACCGCCCCACCGCGTTCGCCAACCCCGGCGCGATCGACCCCAGCCGGTTCACCGTGCGGATCTCCCCCATCGCCCGCACCCCCAGCGGCGCCCCGCCGCGCTGCCGGTAGCTCTGCGCCATGTACTCGGCCTTCAGCCGCGCCACATCCACATTGCTCGGGCACTCCGCCTTGCACGCCTTGCACGACAGGCACAAGTCCAGCGTCGCCAGCGTCTCCGGATCGTTCCAGCCCGCGCCCGCTGCCCCGGCCCCGTGTGCGCCGGCCCCGTGTGCCACGGCTCTATGAGCCGTGCTCCCCCCCCCCTCCCCCAACTGCCCCGTAATCGCCAGCCGCAGCGCATTGCCCCGCCCCCGAGTCGAGTGCCGCTCATCCAGCGTCGCCTGGTACGACGGGCACATCGTCCCCCCGCTCCGCTTCCGGCACACCCCCGCCCCGTTGCACATCTCCACCGCCCCGCCGAACCCGTGCTGATCCGCGAACTTGAAATGCGTCCACACCCGCGGCACCGGTGCCTCGCCCGCCGGCGTGATCCGCGTCCGCTCGCTGATCGACTCGATCCGCCGGTCAACCGGCGCAAACCCCGCCGGCTCGACGATGTTCCCCGGGTTCATCAGGTTCCGCGGGTCAAACAGCGTCTTGACCTCCCGCATCGCCCCCATCAGCTCCGGCCCGTAGAACCGCTCGAGCAAGGGCGACCGCACCTTCCCGTCCCCGTGCTCGCCCGACATCACCCCGCCCAGCTCCCTGGCCAGGTCCGCCACCTCCACCGCGATCGCCTGCATGATCGCCCGGTCTCCCGCGCGGTGCGGATCAATCAGCGGGCGCACATGCAGCACTCCCACCGACGCGTGCGCGAAGAACGCCGCGATCGTGCCGTGCCTGTGCACAATCCCCCGGAACCGGCGCACGAACTCCCCCAACCGCTCCACCGGCACCGCGTTGTCCTCGACGAAGGTCACCGGCTTGCGGTCGCCCGCGATCCCGTGCAGCAGCGGCTCGCCCGCCTTCCGCAGCCCCCACGCCCGCAGCATCGCCGGCGCATCCGTATAGGTCTTGATCGCCGCGCCACCCGCCACACCCCCCGCCACGCCCCCCACCATGCCCCCCACCACGCCCCGCAACGCCGCGAACGACGCCTCCAGCTCCCCCGCCTCCCGCTCCGCCGCATACTCCACATACAGCACCGCCCGCACCTCGCGCCCCGGCAGCGTGGGCAGCAGCTCCACATCCCGCCGGTACTCCCGGTTCGCCCGCGCCAGCCCGATCACCAGGTCGTCCAGCAGCTCCACCGCCGTGGGCCGCGTCTCCAGGATCGGCATCACCGCCGCGATCGCCGCGTCGAGGTCGTCGAACGCCACCACCGCCAGCCCCCGCGCCGCGGGAATCCTGTGCAGCTTCAGCTCGGCCCCCAGCGTGAAGGCCAGCGTCCCCTCGCTGCCGCAGAGCAGCGGCGCCAGGTTCACCGCCCCCGGCGCCACCTCCGCGTCGAGCTGCGCGAGGACCATGTCCAGCCCGTACCCGGCGTTCCGCCGGATCGTCTTGGGGAACCGCTCCCTGATCAGCCGCTCGTGCCGCCGGACGATCTCCGACACCGCCGACGCGAGGTGCCGCGGGCTGGAAAGCCCGCCCCCCTGTTGCATGAGTGAGTACCCATCCCCCCCGAACCACACCCTCGACCCATCCGCCAGACACGCCTCCACCGCCAGCACGCTCTCGCTCGTCCGCCCGTACCGCACCGACCTCGCCCCCGCGGCGTTATTCCCGATACACCCGCCGATGCACGCGTGCCGGCTCGTCGCCGGGTCCGGCGCAAAGAACCACCCCGTCGGCGCCAGCCGCGCGTTCAGATCGTCGACCGTGATCCCCGGCTCCACCACACACCGCCCGCCCGCCGCATCCACCTCCCGCACCGCGCAGCAGCTCCGCGACACATCCACCACCACCGCCCGGTTCGTGCACTGCCCCGCCAGGCTCGTCCCACCCCCGCGAGGCAGCACCGGCACCCCCCGCTCCGCGCACACCCGCACCGCCTCCGCCGCGTCGTCCACACCCGCGGGGATCACCACCCCCAGCGGCTCGACCTGATACATCGACGCGTCGGTCGCGTACAGCATCCGGTCGTGACGCCCGAACCGGATATCCCCCCGCACCCGCGCGCGCAACAGCCGCTCCAATTCGCTCCCCCCAGGGTCCAAAACCGGCAGGCTCACCACACCCGGATTTGCTGACTGTTCATGCACGGGCGGACTATAGCGACATTCCCCTCATCTCCGGCTTCGCGCCCTTCGCGTGCTTCGCGTTCCAAGTTTCTTTCCCCGCCTCCGCGTCCTCCGCGTTCCCTCCGCGCCCTCTGCGTTCCTCCCTCACCCAGCACGCTCCGGCGTCAGCGGCCCGGCCCGGCGCACCAGCAGCAGCCCCGCCTCGACCACGATCCACACCTCCAGGATCAGCATCGCCACGCTCACCCCCAGCAGCAGCTTCCGCCCGTCCCCGGACGCGAACTGCTCGATGAGGCCCGCGATCGCCCACCCGGTCATCGCCAGCATGAACACCATCGGCACGGCCGTCACCCACGCCGGGCGCTTCTGCCGCACCAGCCACACCGTGACGACCAGGAGCGCCAGCCCGCCGAGCAGCTGGTTGGTCGCCCCGAAGATCGGCCAGAGGATCAGCGCCCCCTTGCCCGCCCCCGCCAGGCCGTAGGGGAGCTGCGTCGCCGGGTTGGTGCCGAACGCGTCCGACAACGCCAGCCCCGAGGCCGTCACCACCGCGATCCCCGTCGCCACGAACCGGTTGCCGACGACCCGGGCGAAGCCGTTCCTGGGCGGCGCCGGGGCGTGGCGCCGGTCGGTCGTGGCACACTCCGGGCACGGCGCGGGCGCGGCCACGCCTCGCAGCGAATAGCCGCACGAGGCGCACACCTCCTCGCTCGTCAGCGTCATCGTCCCCGCTCCCGCCAGCTCGGCGATCACATACCGCTGGAGGCGGCAGGCCGAGTCGAGCGTGGTGGCCGCGAAGCTGGCGACGAAGACGCCCATGATCGCGACGGCGAGTGCGTGGCTGATCCCGATCGACTCGATCATGTTGGCCGAGCCGACCACGAAGGGCTCGAGGTTCTTGCCGAGGCCGGAGTCGCCGCCCCATGTGGCGTAGTGGTGAAGCCACGCCTCCCGACCCGTCAATGTCACGACGCCATTCGCATCTGCTCTCATGGCATCGGTCACATATTGCTCGACGATGGGGACAGGGGCACTTGGCGCAATGGGCGGTAGCGTGCGCGTCGCGTGCAAGCCGATCCCCGCCACACACGCCAATATCACCAGCACCGCCAGAAACCCCTCCGTCAGCATCGCCCCGAACCCCACATACTGCGCATCGCTCTCACTCTTGAGCTGCCGGCTCGAGCACCCCGACGCCACCAGGCAGTGGAACCCGCTGATCGCCCCGCACGCGATCGTCACGAAGAGGAACGGCACGAACGGCGGCACGAACCCGCCCTCCGCCGCCGGCGCCGGCCGGAAGTTCACCGCGTCGGCCACGATCGGCGGGTGCGCCACCACCAGCCCGAGCACCAGCAGCCCCATCGCGATCAGGAGCTGCCACGCGTTGATGAAGTCCCGCGGCTGGAGCAGCACCTGCACCGGCAGCACGCTCGCCACGAAGCAGTACACCATCAGGAGCAGCGTCCAGAACCCCACCTCCGACAGGTGATCGGTGATCCACGCCGGCATCTCCGGCCTCGCCCACGCGTACTGCGACGCGATCACGATCGTGCCGTACATGAGCCCCACCGCCACCGCCGTCCCCGCGATCAACCCGCCGCCCCGCTTGAACCACACGCCCAGCCCCACCGCGATCGGGATCTGCAGCCACACCGGCCACACGCTCTCGGGGTAGAGCTTGAAGATCGTCGCGATCACCAGCCCGAAGATCGCCAGCACGATCCACAGCCCCAGCAACACCACGATCAGGAAGAGCACCCGCACCCGGGGCGTGACCACATCGCCCGCGAGGTCGGCGATCGTCCGCCCCCGGTTGCGCATGCTGACCACCAGCGACCCGAAGTCGTGCACCGCCCCCATCACGATCGACCCCACCAGCACCCACACCAGCGCCGGCACCCACCCCCACACCACCGCCACCGCCGGCCCGACGATCGGCCCGGTCCCGGCGATGCTCGTGAAGTGGTGCCCGAACACCAACTCCCGGCGGCTCGGCACATAGTCCACCCCGTCCTCGAACTCGACGCTGGGAGCCAGCCGCCCGGGGTCGATCCGGAACACCCGGCGGGCGAGGTACCGGCCGTAGGTGTGGTACGCGGCCAGGTACAGGACGAACGACCCGAGGGCGATGAGGACGGTGGTCATGCGGGCGGCAGGATACCACGACCATCGCGCCCGACCGGCCCAACTCCGGGGCGGGGCACTGTGGGCCCCCTCTTGCTCTCCATGCCTCGTTGGCCTGTGCTGCCGCGCATCCGTTGCTTTCCGGGAGGGCGCTGACAAAGGAGGCTTGGAGAAGAGGAGGGGGCCCAGAGTGCCCCGCCCCGGAGTTTGATTACTCCCCCAGCCGCACGCCACCGACCAACCCCCCCACCGTCTCCCCGTGCGAGGCCGCCCACTTGGCCAGTCCTCGCGCGATCTTGATCGGCAGGCGCGGGTCCGCGAAGAGGCCCGTCCCGATGCCCACGGCCGTCGCGCCGGCCAGGATAAACTCCGCCGCGTCGTCCCAGGCGACGACGCCGCCGACCCCGATGATGGGGACCCCCGCGTCGCGGCAGACGAGCCGGTGGGCGTCGTAGACGAGTCGGACGGCGACGGGGTGGATGGCCGGGCCGCTGAGGCCGCCGGTGGTGTTGGCGAGGCGCGGGCGGCGGGTGCGGACATCGATGGCCATGGCGGGCATGGTGTTGCCGATGGCGAGGGCGTCGGCGCCGGGGCGTTGGTTGGGGCCCGCGGGCTGGGCGCCGGCGTCGATGGCGGCCCGCGCGAACTCGGCGATGCCGCCGGGATGCCCCACCACGGCGGGGCTGAGCTTCACGATCAGCCTGGTGTGCGGCAGGGCCGGCCTGACCGCGCGCACCAGCTCGCGCAGCAGCCCCGGCTCGCCCCCGAACTCCGTCCCGCCCCGCACATTCGGGCAGGAGACATTGAGCTCCACCGCGGGCATGGCCCCGATCCCGTCCATGACCGCCGCGACCTGCACGAAGTCCTCGACGCTGAACCCGGCGACCGAGCCGATGACCGTCGTCGGCACCCCGGCGATCCGCGGCCCGACATGCTCCTCGAACGCCTCGATCCCGATGTTGGCCAGGCCGATGGCGTTGAGCATGCCGGCCTTGGTCTCGAGGATGCGCCAGGTCTCGTTGCCCTCGCGCGCCAGGCGCGTGATCGACTTGGTCACGATCGCCCCGACCTTCGAGAGGTCGAGCACATCGGCCAGCTCGTCGAGCGTGCCCGCCGTGCCGGCCGCGAGGATGACCGGTGTGGCGAGGCGCATCCCGGTGAGGTCAGTGACGAGGGGATCCCGGTCTGGCATCGGGTGAGGGTAGGGCGGTTTGGGTGGGGGCTCTGGGCTGTGGCGTGCGCATGGCAAACCGGCGATGCCGGGCATCGGGCGTGGTCGTCGGATGTCCCGCTGGCCGGCGCGGCGATGGGGTCAGCTTGTGTCGTGGGCCGCTGGGGTGTAGAGGGGGTGGTTGCTGGTGAGGAGGACGGGGGAGGTCGTTGGTAGAGCGCCGCCTGAAGGGTCGGTGTTGGGTGGCGTGAGTTGCATCCAGTGCGGCAGGCCGTTCGCTGGGGAATGGGCTGTGGGTGGCGCGGGTTGGGAAGGCCGCCCCGCTGGCGTGTTCGCTCGTCCGTCCGTGGGGTAGGGAGGGTGTGGGGTGTGATGTGTGGGGTGTGAAGCAGGGGCGGGCTGGAGAGGCTGCGCCCGTGGTGTGGGGGGCTCGGGGGAGAGGAGGCTGGGTAGAAGAGGAGGGGGCCCGGAGTGCCCCGCCCCGGAGGGGGGAGAAATAGCAGATGGCAAATGGATAAATGGCAAAGCAGGAAGCGGGGACGCACCTCCCCCTGGCTCATGCTGCGCATGAGCCTGTCCCCCTCCGCGTTGCGGAGGGGGACCGGAGCCAGGTTG
>JADZER010000072.1 GCA_020850415.1 Phycisphaerales bacterium | reverse complement strand
TGTTCTACCACCGCCAGGACACCCCCGACCTCGCCAGCGAGGGCGGGTGCTACCTCGCCTGGGGCGGGGACGGCGAGGAGATCGCCGCCGCCCTGCGCCGGGCCGGGCTGGCGGTCGAGTGGGACGGCACCCCGCACCAGCGCATGTGGGTCGAGATGGCCTGACGCCCGCCACGCGGCCGGGCGGGAGACCGCGCGGCCCGCGCTTGGCCGCCGCGATGTGCGGCGGCGGATTGCACCCCTGATTCGGAGAACACCATGGCAGCGAAGAACAAGACCACGAAGGCCAACCTCAAGGCGGTCGCGGCCGCCGACCAGGCCAACGCCAAGGCCCGCGACGCGCGGGCCGCGGCCCCCGACGGTATGACCGCCAGCGAGCGGGCGATGGCGACCACGGCCAAGGGCCTCTCGGCCACCATGCGGAAGGTCGCGGCCGAGGACAAGGCCAAGGCGGCGGAGCGGGCCAAGGCGGCCGACGCCCCCACGCCCCCCACGACGCCCACAACGCCCCGTGCCGCGAAGGGCGGCAGGAAGGCGGGCAAGGGGGCGACCAAGCCCAACGCCCCGGCACCGGCCAACGACGGGGCCACGGGCGGCGAGCCCCCCGCCAAGCCCAAGGCCCAGTGGTACAAGGGCAAGGCCAAGCCCAAGGGGAAGGCCCCGGCCACGCCCGACGCCCCCAAGCGCCTCAGCGCCATCGACGCCGCGGCCCGGGTCCTCGCTGATCACGGCGGCGAGATGAGCGCCCGCGAGATGGTGGCCGCCATGACCGAGCAGGGCCTGTGGTCCAGCCCCGGCGGCAAGACCCCCGACGCCACGCTCTACAGCGCGATCATCCGCGAGATCGGCGCGAAGGGGTCCGACAGCCGGTTCCGCAAGACCGCCCGGGGCAGGTTCGCTTCCAACGGAAAGGGGGACTGAGCGTTGGACGCCACCAGACCCGCCTACGAGGCCGAGTTGGCCGCCTACCGGCGCGCCAAGATGCTCCGGGCCGAGGAGGCCAGCCGCAACCGGTCGCGGGCCATGCGGGGGCAGCCCGCGGTGCCGCTCCCGGCCCTGCCCGACAACCCCCCCGCCATGTACCACATCGTCAACGCCGAGGGCTACCTCGGCGCGGTGCTGGCCAAGAGCAACGCCGAGGCGCTGGAGCGGTACGCCGAGGACTGCGAGGAGGCGGGGATCGACCCCGCCCCCGGCGCGCGGGCCGTCCGCAGGAAGGTGGGCTGAGCCATGCCAAGCGCCAACTACCAAGCCCTGCTCCGCGCCGCCGAGCGGCTGCTCGAGGCCCGCGAGGACCAGATGCTCACCAGCGAGGAGTGGGACGCCCTCCGCGACGCCGTCGTTGCCTGCACGCCCGCCAGGGCCCCGAGGGCCGAGTCCTACGCCGTAGACCGCGGGGGGGCCCTGGTGCGGTCCGTGACGCCCAGGCGGGGCGAGCCCTACCAGCACCGGTGCCTGGCCGAGACCTTCCAGGCGGTCGCCCACGCCATCGACGAGGCCGCGGGCGGCGCGTTCACCCTCGAGGAGATCGTCGAGGCCGAGGGCCTGCCCTTCTCGCAGGTGGCGACCGCCCTGGCCTTCCTGAAAGAGCGCGGGTGCGTCATCACCGTGGGCAGGCGTAGCTACGCGCCCGGGCCCGGGGTCTTCGAGGACGCCATGACCGAGTACCACGCGCTGCGGGAGGCCGCCTCCGGCTGACGCACGCATCACCCCCACCCCCTACGCCCCGGCAGGTGCCGGGGCTTTCTCAGTGGCGGCGACGCGCTCCGCCTTCTTCCCCGCGAAGGTCTCCCACCGCTGCACGATGACATCGCAGTAGGCCGGGTCGATCTCCATGAGGTACGCGCGCCGGCCCTGCTGCTCGGCCGCGATCAAGGTGGAGCCCGATCCCCCGAACAAGTCGATCACCCGCTCGCCGGGCTTGGTCGAGTACGCCATCGCCCGCGCCGCCAACTCCACCGGCTTCTCGGTCAGGTGGACCATGCTCTGCGGGTTCACCTTCTTGACATGCCAGAGGTCGGGGATGTTGTTGGGCCCGTAGAACTTGTGCGCGGCCCCCTCCTTCCACCCATAGAAGCTCCACTCGTGGGCCCCCATGAAGTCCTTGCGGGTGAGAACCGGGTGCTCTTTGTCCCAGATGATCGTCTGCGAGAAGTACAGCCCCGACGCCTTCAACGCCGGCGGGTAGTTCGCCACATTGGCGTAGCCGCCCCAGATGTAGAAGGCGCGGCCGGGGTCGAGCACCCTTGATGCGTTGCCGAACCATGCCAGCAACATCGCCGCGAACTCCTCGTCGGTGACGAAGTCGTTGACGAGGGGCCGGTCCTTCGGGCGGAGCTGGCCGGTGGGCTTGCCCTTGGGGTTCCCGGTGGGCTTGCCCGCGTGGCCCCGGCGCTGCGTCCCGGTCGGCTCGCCGGAGGTGGTCCTGGTGAACGAGGACATGCCCGCCGCGATGGCGTTGTTGCTCCGGGGCTCGACTTTTACATTGTAGGGAGGGTCTGCGTTGATCAGTTGCACCGTGTGCCCATCCATCAGCCGGTCCACATCCGCGGCGCTGGCGCTGTCGCCGCAGAGCAGTCGGTGCTCGCCCAGCACCCACAGGTCTCCGGGCTTGGTGGTCGGCTCGTCCGGCGGCTCGGGGATGTCGTCGG
>JADZER010000071.1 GCA_020850415.1 Phycisphaerales bacterium | reverse complement strand
CGTGCGCGCCGTATCGAGGCCATGTGCCGGCACCGCTGCGCCCGCTGCGGATACGACCTCGGAGGGCTGCCCAACAACTCACCCTGCCCCGAATGCGGCCACAACCCATGACCCGCCGCCTCACCAAGCTCGCCGCCCTCTACCTCCTGCTCGGGCTCGTGACGACTTGGGCGGTGGCCTGGGGCGCGGTGATGCTCTGGAAACCAGATGGCGGCGCGGGGCGGGCATACCTCGAGCCGCTTCCACCCTACCGCGTCGTCACAATGGACACTCTCCCCGCGACGATCGCGTCTCAAGTGCAGCTATGGGCGGACCCGGGAGCAGTGGAGCACTGGCGCCAGCAAGCCTCGCCCGAAAGACTGGAGGTGCGCGAGCTACCAGGGATCATTCGTGCGGCCGCGCGTCCGCTACCAGAGCTCAAGGAATCCGGTCAACCCGGTGGTCTGGCGGTCGAATGCCGTGGGTGGCCAAGCTACGCGCTCTACTGCAAGCTCGCTCCCTACTACCCGTTTGGTTCTGCGCAAGATTGCGCCTTCGGCGCAATCGCCATATCCAGTCACAGCGACGATCTCTATGCGGCAACGCTACTCCCCTGTATCCCCTACTGGCCCGGCCTCCTCGCCAACACCCTCTTCTACGCCCTCCTCCTCGCCACCCTCCACCAACTCACCGCCTACGCCCGCCGCGCACGCCGGCGCCGCCGCAACCGCTGCGCCGCCTGCAACTACGACCTTCGCGGCCTCACCACCCCCACCTGTCCCGAATGCGGGCGCGCACTCTCCCCCGCGCACCGGGCAACCGCCACGCCCGACCATGCGTAAGCTCCCTGCGGCCCCCGGCGCCGGGCGATTTCGGTCGCCCCGCCGGCCCCCGCGGCCCGCGCCTCCAGCGCCGGCCCGACCCCACGCGCCCCGACCCCGCGTGACCCAACCCTCCTTGGAAAGGACAGCCCTATGCCCCGTTGCGTTCTGCGTGCCGCCACCGCCGCCACCGCCGCCACCCTTGCCGCCAGCCTTGCCGCCGCGGCCCCCGCCCCCGCCGACACCGTCGAGTTCCTCTTCGCCCCCGTCGGCAACTCCTTCAGCGCCTTCCTGGCCGGCGACGACCCCCTCGTCGGCAAGGAGATCATCTCCGCCCGCATCTACCTCACCGTAGAGAGCCTCCCCGGCTCCGACGCCGCCAACTTCTGGACCGACATCACCCTCCCCATCGAGCCCTTCGGCGGCAACACCAACTCCCTCTACCTCGCGGGCTCCGACCTCGGCTGGTCCGGCTCGGGCACCTTCAGCTACTTCCTCGAGACCACGATGCTCAACGGCCACTTCGTCCCCGCCCGCTGGGGCGGCGAGACCCCCGGCTTCGACTTCGACGGCGAAATCCTCGACGGCTCCCGCATCGAGATCGAGTACATCCCCGCCCCCGCCACACTCGCCCCCCTCACCTGCGCCCTCTGCGCCTTCCGCCGCCGCCGCGCCCGCTGAGCGCGCTCCGACCGCTCCTGGCCCGGACCGCGTCCCCACCGACCGCGCCTCCACCCAGCGAGGATTCCGCCCGCGGGCACCGCTACCCTCGCCCATGCGCATCCTCCTCACCAACGACGACGGCATCCGCGCCCCCGGAATCGTCGCCCTCTACGACGCCCTCACCGCCGAGAACCCCATCGCCGGCCACGGCGGCGAGGTCTTCCCCGTCGCACCACTCACCGTCCAGTCCGCCACCAGCCACGGCGTCACCTTCCACGCCCCACTCATGACCCGCGAGGCCCGCGTCACAGACCGCATGCGCGGCATCGCCGTCGACGCCCGACCCGCCGACTGCGTCAAGCTCGCACTCACCTGCCTCTGGCCCGAACGATTCGGCCAAGGCTCCCGCCCCGACCTCGTCATCTCCGGCATGAACGCCGGCGCCAACTGCGGCATCAATGTCATCTACTCCGGCACCGTCGCCGCCGCACTCGAGGCCGCCTTCCTCGGCGTCCCCGCCATCGCCGTCAGCCTCATGCTCGGCGACGGCGACCCCGACTTCGCCTGCGGCGCCGCCCACGCCCGCCGTGCCATCGACGCCATCCTCGCCCACGGCCCGCTCGAACCCCACACCTGCCTCTCCATCAACATCCCCCCGCGCGACCTCGCCGACCCCCGACGCCACGACCCGCTCCCCCTCGCCGTCTGCCCCATGAACACCCACGGCCTCATGGACGGCTACGAACGCCGCGTCGCACCCTCCGGAGAGGTCTACTACTGGGCCAACCGCTCCGGCCTCGACTTCCGCCACACCGACCCCGGCAGCGATGTCCAGCAGCTCCTCGCCGGGCGCATCACCATCACCCCCCTCAAATACGACCTCACCCGCCACGACCAGCTCCACCTCTGGGCCGGCGAGCTCGCGGGCTGACGCACACCCGTCCGTCCCGCGCCGACGCACCCCCTTCCCCTGGCCCTCGTAGAGTCCAGTATGGAAGCCCCCCTGCGCAAGGTCGCGATCGTCACCGGATCCAGCGCCGAGTTCGGCCTCCTCCGCCCCGTCATGGCCGCCGTCGACGCCCGCACCGACCTCCAGCTCCTCGTCATCGCCGCCGGCTCCCACCTCATCCCGCCCGCCCTCACCTTCCGCGAGGTCAAACGCGCCTTCCCCGTCGCCGACTCGATCCCCATGCAGAAGGTCGGACCCGCCACCCGGCTCGACGACGCCGAATCACTCGGCCGCGGCGTCGCCCGATTCGCCCGCTCCCTCGCCGCCCACCGGCCCGACTGGGTCGTCGTCCTCGGCGACCGCATCGAGGCCTTCGCCGCCGCCGCCGCCGCCAGCGTCGGCGGCATCGCCCTCGCCCACATCCACGGCGGCGACCGCGCCGAGGGCATCGCCGACGAGGCCATGCGCCACGCCATCACCAAGCTCGCCCACCTCCACCTCGCCGCAACACCCCAGAGCGCCGAACGCATCCGACGCATGGGCGAGCCCGAGCACACGATCCACACCGTCGGCTCGCCCTCCATCGACGACCTCGACAGCTTCGGCCCCCTGAGCGATCAGGCCTGGGCCGACTGCGCCGCGCCCGGCGCCGTCGTCCTCCTCCACCCCATCGGACGACACCCCGAAGAGGAGGAAGCCGCCGCCACCGCCGTCCTCGAAGGCGCCCGCCGCGCCGTCGGACAGGCCAAGGTCCTCGCCCTCCCCCCCAACGCCGACCCCGGGCGCGACGGCATCCTCCGTGCCATCCACGCCGCCGCGGCACGAAGCGAGGTCACCCCCGGCGACCACATGCCCCGCGACCGGTTCGTCGGCCTCCTCCGCCGCCTCGCCCAGTCCGGCGGCGTGCTCGTCGGCAACAGCTCCGCCGGCCTCATCGAGGCCGCCGCCCTCGCCGTCCCCGCCGTCAATGTCGGACCCCGACAGGCCGGACGCGAACGGGCGCCCAATGTCGTCGATGTCCCCCGCGAGTCGCCCGACGCCCTCGCCGCCGCCATCGCCCAGGCCCAGACCCTCGACCGCTCGCTCTTCCAGCACCCCTACGGCGACGGGCACGCCGGCGAACGCATCGCCCACCTCCTCGCCGCCACCGACCCCTACGCCGCCGACCTCACGCGCAAACACTGCGCCTACTAGCGGCCCCCACACCCGCCCCCGCGCGCCCCGCGCAGACCCCACAGCCCGTCCCCCCAAAGCCCCCGGCCGCCGGGGGCGTTTTTGCTGCCTGCGCCCCTCTGTGAGGAAAGTCCGACGCCCCGGCGGCCGATGTCGCTGTCCGGAAACCAAGGCAGGGAGCATCCGGAAATGAGCACCACGACCCAGCAGCGGGATGAGATCGTCAACGGCGCGATCCGCGAGATCAGCCATATCGCGACCCTCCCCGAGGTCACACTCAAGATCATCGAGCTCGTCGAGGACCCCAAGAGCACCGCGACCGACCTCCACAAGGTCATCGCCGGAGACCCCGCGCTCTCCAGCCGAATCCTCAAGGTCGTCAACTCCTCCTTCTACGGCCTGCCCGGCCAGATCGCCTCCATCAACCGCGCCATCGTCCTCCTCGGCCTCAACGCCGTCAAGAACATCGCCATCGCCGCAAGCCTCGCCAAACTCTTCCGCGGCGGCGACCTCACCACCCGCTTCAGCGCCAAGCAGCTCTGGGAGCACTCCAACGCCTGCGCCGCCGCGTGCAAGATCATCGTCGACACCCTCAAGATGGGCCTCGCCGACGAGGCCTTCCTCGCCGGCCTCATGCACGACATCGGCATCATGGTCGAGATGCAGTACGACCGCCAGAAGCTCATCCAGGTCGTCGAGTCCCTCGGCGTCAACAACGCCGGCGTGCCCCTCCTCAGCATGCTCGAGGCCGAGGAGACCGTCTTCCAGGCCAACCACCAGCACTTCGGCTCGGCCCTGTGCGCCAAGTGGAAGTTCCCCCGCTGCCTCGAGCTCGTCTCCGGGCACCACCACAACCCGCTCAACTGCGACGCCGACAGCCGAACCCTCCCCTGCGTCGTCTACCTCGCCGACCGGATCACCGGCGAACTCGCCGTCCCGCCCTACCGACTTGACCTCACCACGCTCGAGGTCGACAAGGCCGTCATGGAAACCCTCCGGCTCACCGAGGAGCAGCTCAACAGCATCCGCGAGCGGTTCAAGGCCTCCGCCAAGGACCTCAGCGCCATGCTCGGCTGAACCCCGGGCCCAACCCCACCCACACGAGAGAGCTGGTCTCTCTCATCTCCCTCCGGGCGGTGGCATGGCAACATGCGACCGCCTTTTCCTTGCGCCGACCAACCCCCGCGCCCCCACACCAACCCCTCCCCGGGTGCCGGGGTCCAAACGCAGCGCAGTGAAGGCCCCGCGCCCCCACACCCCCCAATCCCCCACCCCGAACGCCCCTCTCCCCCTCATCGCTGCCTCGCTGCCTCGCCCCCATCAAAATCACCCCACCATCTGCGAGATCCCGCCGCCAGCCTCGGATCCCCCGTGTAGCGCGATCCCGCTCCAGTCGGCAAACCTCGACCGAGCGGAACGCAGAACCAGCCACGACGCCGGCGCTCGCGTGCAGCGCCGACACGAGGCCACACTGAAGGAAGGGATCCCAGTCATGAACTCCTCGCGCACCCTGGTCTGTCTGGCCGGAGCACTCGCGGCCCTGTGGGCCCCCGGCGGCGCCTCCGCGGGCAATCTGGTCCTCAACGGCGGATTCGAACTCACCGACAACCCCTTCAACGGGGCCCCCAACGGCGACAAGATGTTCTTCACCAGCGCCAAGCCCAGCCACTGGAACGGCGGCGGCGGGCTGACCTTCCTGGGGGCGTCCCGGACAGCCGACGACACCGGTTGGCTCTCGGTCTGGGGACCGTTCCCGTGGTCGAGCGGCCCGGGCGACAGCGGCGGCAATTTCGTCCTCGCCGACGGCGACCCCACATGGTCCGGCGCCTTCTCGCAGATGCTCACCATCCCCACCCCCGGCATCTACCAAGTCACTTTCGATCAGGCGGCGGGGCAGGAGATCAACTACAGCGGCCCCACCACCGAGCAGTGGCAGGTCACCCTCGGCAGCGCCGGCACCCAGCTGTCCTCGCTCATGTCAACCCCCTCTCACGGCGTGACCCCCTGGCAGTCCGAGTCCCTCACCTTCAATGTCCCCACCGCCGGCAGCTACCTCCTCGAGTTCCTGGCCAAGGGCACGCCCTCCGGTGTGCCGCCGGTCTGCTTCCTCGACAATGTCTGCGTCGTGCCGACACCGGCCACCCTGGCGGTGCTCGGCGTGACCCTCCTCGGCTCCGTCGGACGCAGGCGCCGCAGCGCCGAACCCGCGCCCACTTCCAACTGAACGCGATCGTGGTCGGGTCGATAGGCTGGCCGCGGCGAGGGGGACCACCGTCCCCCTCGCTGCGGCACAGCGTTCCGCCGCCGCCGCCACGCCCGCCCCCGCGCCCGACCCCGTCCAAGGACCTCAGATGCCGCTGCTCATCGGCCAACTCCCGATGGAAGAATCGCTCCTGCCCGTGCTGCGCCTCGCGGCGTGGCTGGCCATCCTGGTCGCGGTGTTCGTGCCCTTGGAGAGGCTCTTCGCCATCGAGCCAAAGGCCGTCCTGCGAAAGGGCCTCGTCACCGACCTCGGCTACTACTTCCTCAACGGCCTGCTCCCCGCCGCGCTCCTGAGCATCCCCGCGGCCGGGCTGGCGTGGGCCGTACTCCGCGTGCTCCCCGACGACTTCCTGGCCTTCACCGCCGCCCTACCCCTCTGGGTCCGCGCGATCGCCGGGCTCGTCGCGGGAGAGGTCGGCTACTACTGGGGGCACCGCCTCAGCCACCAGATCCCATTCCTCTGGCGGTTCCACGCCGTCCACCACAGCGCCGAACATGTCGACTTCCTCGTCAACACCCGGGCCCACCCGCTCGACATGGTCTTCAGCCGGTTCTGCGGCCTGGTGCCCATCTACGCCCTGGGGCTGGCCGGCCCGGCCGGCCCCGCGGGCAGCGCCGTGCCGGTCATCGTCACCCTCATCAGCACCACATGGGGCTTCTTCATCCACGCCAATGTCCGCTGGCGATTCGGCCCGCTCGAGTGGCTGATCTCCACACCCGCGTTCCACCACTGGCACCACACGCTCGACGGACCGATCAACCGGAACTACTCCTCGACACTCCCCTGGCTCGATCGCATCTTCAGGACCCACTACCTGCCCAAAGACCAATGGCCCAAGTCCTACGGCATCGAGGCCAAACTCCCCGAGACACTCGCCGGCCAGCTCCTCTACCCGCTCCACGCTCAACCCCAGATGCTGCAAGCCCGGTCAGCACCCCCGCCCGCCCCAAGCCACCTCCCCCCACCCGTCCCACCAAGCCCGCCTCCATCGCAAATCCCATAGGCCCGACAGGTCCCATAACTCCCATCTGACCCATCAACCCCCTCCCCACCCCAAAATCTCCTCCAAAAACCCAAACAAAAACCTTTACACACCCCAGGGCACCGTGTAGACTCCGTACACACCCATGCCCACCGCCCCACCCATCCCCTCCGTTCCCTTCACCCCCTCCCACACCCCCTCCCACACCCCCTCCCACACCCACTCACCCACTCACCCCCTCACCCACTCATCCTCCCTCGACTCCCTCCTCTCCGACCTCGCCACCCCCAACGCCGACCTCGACGCCATCGCCCAATCCCACAACCTCACCCGCGCCGACCTCGCCCGCATCCTCGAGTCCCCCGAAGCCCAACCCCTCCTCGACGCTCTCCGCAACCTCCACGCCATCCACCACGAGTTCCAGTCCCACCACATCTCCCTCACCCTCGCCCAAACCCTCCTCGACGCCGCCCGCGCCGCCACCAACCCCACCGACAAACGCCTCGCCGCCACCGCCGCCCTCCGAGCCCTCTACCCCCCTTCACGCCTGCCTCAAAACAGAGCCCGAAGCGCCAGCGAGGGTCCCAGCCTTGTGGTGCAGGCTTCCAGCCTGCACGCCTCCGGGGCGGGGCACTCCGGGCCCCCCTCCGGTCCCCCTCCGCACCGCGGAGGGG
>JADZER010000070.1 GCA_020850415.1 Phycisphaerales bacterium | reverse complement strand
GCGCCGGACCTGGTGGCCGAGAAGGACGCCTGCCCCGAGTGCCGGGAGCGCGACGCCGACAAGCTCGAATGGCTCAACGACGAGGACGAGCAGGTCCAGTGCCAGACCTGCGGCTTCATCTACGCGGTGCCCCGCGACTGACCACCCCCACCACCACGCGGACGGCCGGGGAACCGGGCGGCCCGCGCTTGGCCGCCGCGATGTGCGGCGGCGGATTACACCCCAGACCGGGAGAACACCATGGCAGCGAAGAACAAGACCAGCAAGGCCAACCTCAAGGCGGTCGCGGCCGCCGACCAGGCCAACGCCAAGGCCCGCGACGCGCGGGCGGCGGCCCCAGACGGCATGACCGCCAGCGAGCGGGCGGTAGCGGCCACGGCCAAGGGCCTCTCGGCCACCATGAAGAAGGTCGCCGCCGAGGACAAGGCCAAGGCGGCGGAGCGGGCCAAGGCGGCCGACGCCCCCACGACGCGCGCCACGCCACCCACGACGCCCCGTGCCGCCAAGGGCGGGTCCAAGGCGGGCAAGGCCCCCGCCAAGCCCACAGCCGCGACACGCGCACAGCGGCGGGCCGATGCGCCCAAGCCGGACGGCAAGGGGAAGTCCCCGGACAGGCCCGATGCCCCCAAGCGCCGCAGCGCCCTCGACGCCGCGGCCGAGGTCGTCGCCAACGCCGGCAAGGAGATGAGCACCCGCGAACTGGTGCAGGTCATGGGTACCCGCGGCCTGTGGACCAGCCCCGGCGGCAAGACCCCTCACGCTACGCTTTACAGCGCCATCACCCGCGAGATCGCCGCCAAGGGGAAACAGAGCCGCTTCAGGAAGACGGGCAAGGGGATGTTCGCCGCTAACGGGAAGCGGGCCTGAGCGGTGCGGAGCGACGAGTTCAACGTGCGCCGCGACGGCGCGCTGGTCCGCGTGGTCAACCTATAACGGGTCAGGGTACCGCACCAGCTGGCACTAAGATGTGGACGGGGACGGGACGGTGGAGCCTAACAGGTCCGGGACGCCCGACGACCCCTGGTTCCGGTTCGTTTACGGCGGGTCACGACCGCGATACCGGCGCGGCCGTCTTCGGCTCATCTGACTTGCTGTCCCCCCGTGAGCCGTCGAGCCGGCCGCTCCCCACGACGCCGACGAGGAATTCCAGGTGCTCCAGCGCCTGCCGCAGGATCCCCGCGAAGACTGTGCGGAGGTTCTGACCGCCGACACCGAACTCGCTGGCGATCCTCCGGTAGTTGCTGCCCTTGCGATGGGCGGCGCTGCTCGAGCGCAGGTTCTGAAGCCTGCGCAGGAACGCGATGTGCTCTTCGGCGTCGGGCGCGCCGCACGCGGCGAGGGCCGCTTCAAGACGGGAGATGCTCCCCTTGAGATCCTTTCTCCGCTCCTCGGGGATCATCTCGTTAAGCTGCTTCTCATTGAGAGAGTCGATGAGGACCTTGGTGAGACCCAGGATGAGCTCATCGAAGTCGCGCTGCTCGTCGGTGGCGGGCACGCGGACGCACTGGAAGTGGTGCTCGTCGCCGGGGTCGAGTGGGAGGAGCAGTCGCCAACCGAGGCGTTCCGAGCAAGCTCTCGCCAGTTCATTGTACCGCACCCGAAACCTGTGCTCCGGACGATCCGAGTCGGTGGACTGCGCGAGGATCTGTCTCCGCACAAATGTCTCGCTCATGCCGCCGTGTGGCGGGATGTTGTGGGCGCGCCAGTGGAGCTGGTGCTCGTAGGGCAGATCACGGCCGAGATCTCCGAGCCAGGCGCAGACCTTATCGTCGTGGTGGTTGTCGAGGTACATACTCCACAGCGATCCACACCGCAGGATCGCGTCACCGACCGAGTACTTCCCCGGCTGCTGGTAGTACCTGTCGAGCACCTCCTTGCGGAAGTGCACTGGGGTGAGGTAGTGCGGGGCGCCACGGTTGCCGCCGAAGTAGTCCGCGAGCACATCCGGGTTTGAGGTGTGCAAGACCTCTTCCCCGTGCTCGTCTACGCCGATGATGAAGTCGGCATACTGCTTCTCACGCTCCTCCGCGAACCCCCAGAAGCCGCTCTTTGCCTTGGGGAGCGGCTCGATCAGCCGCACGCCAAGGAGCCGGCTGAACGCGCTGTAGCGGTCCGTCCCCCTGAAGTCGTCGTAGTGCAGGCTCCAGCAGCAAAGCCCCTCGCGGTGGTCGCCGCCGCCCTCCCTGAGGCCGAGTTCCTCCAATGTGAGCTCGGAGTACTCGCGAGCGTCGAACTGGATCGAGAGGTGCATCTCCTTGATCGCGAGGAACTGCCGGATCTCCTTGAGGCGAACCTGAACCCGGTGGGGCTCGACGACGGCGACGAGCTGCTCGTTCCCGTCGTCGTCGATCTTGATGTACTGGTCGAGCTGGCGGTCGTGGTAGAGGTCATGGAAGTGGCGGAACTCCTCGCTCAACTCCACGTAGTCGGGCCGGATCTTGTGGAACTCCCGATCGATTACGAGCGGTTCGACGCCGCTGTCGCCGCCGAACCGGAGGTACTCCACGCGCTGCTTGCCGTCCCGATGGTACTGCACGGCCCCAGGGAGCCCCTCCCCGTGGTGGAGGTCCCAGGAGGGCGAGGCGAGCGTGCGTTCGATGCTCGCGGTCGGGATCAGGGCACAGTAGATTCCGTGGCTGTGGTGCCCCTGGCTTTCGGTGAGGTACACCGTCACCATTTCGGTGAAGCCCAGGTCACTGCGCAGCCTTGCGAGGGTGCGGTCCTGCGAGAGACGTTCCTTGTCTGCCTGTATGGTCATCGGAACCCCGCGGGGCGTAAGGACCACACACGGTGGTCCGGCCCCGCATCGGCGCGGGGCACACGATCATAGCTGGCCGAGCGCCGACGCCCGTGCGGCCTCGCGACTGAGGGATGGACAGTCACGGCGCTGATGGCGAGCCGTCAGGGATCTCGCGCCACCGCCGCCGCCTCTCGCGCCAACCGGGCAGGCGACGATCTCGCGGAGCCTGTGCTGGTGGACGCTCTCCTCCCCCCCTGGCGCTCGCCGGGGCGGTTCTCGTGGGTAGTGGGGGGAGTGGGGGGATGGTCGGCGGGTGGGCGCTACGCCGCCGCCCGCTCGTAGTGCCGCAGCACGCCCCTGAGCCGCTCCCGGCAGACGACGGCACCCCCCGGACCCGGCGGCCCGGTACCCTGAGGGATGGGGGTGCGGCTCCCGATCCCCTGGTGGGGCCGCTCGGCGTGGTAGTGCTCCAGGTACTCCGCCACGAGGTGGTCCAGATGCTTCCTCCCGAAGCACACGAAGTGGTCCAGGCACTCGCGCTTCACCGAGCCGACCCACCGCTCCGCGTAGGCGTTGAGCCTCGGGGCTCGGACCCGGATCCGCTTGGGCCGCCACCCCCGGGCCCGCAGCGCCCCGTCGAACCCGCCCCCGAGCTTGGTGTCGTTGTCGTGGATCACGATCCCCGGCGCCGCGAACCCGCGACGCTCGGCCTCGGCCATGAAGACCTGCGCCTGCCGGCCGGACCAGGCGCTGCCCGCCCGCTCCGTCGCCGGGCAGGCGATCACCGTCCTCGTCCTGATGTGCAGGAAGAACAGGATGTAGCAGGTGCGGATGCCCCGGAGGGTCACGACCGGCTTGCTGAGGTAGTCGCAGGCCCACAGCGTCTCGGCGTGGGCCCGGAGGAACCGGTCCCAGCAGCCCGAGCTCGCGGGGGACCTCGGCCGCAGCCCGGCCTCCCGGAGGATCTCGCGGACGGTGGTGAGGCTGATGTCGGTGATGCCCAGCTTGGCCAGCTCGCCGTGGATGCGGGTGTACCCCCAGCCGGTCTCGGCGCCGATCCTGATCACCAGCGCCCGGACCGCCTCGGGCTTGCGCGGCCTGCCCGGCCGGCGGGCCCGCCGCGGCCCGCGCAGCTCCCTGACCCAGCGCCGGAAGGTGTCGTAGTGGACGATCGAGATCAGGTCCCGCAGCGCCGGGCCCACCCTCTTGCCCAACTCGATCAGGGTCCGCCGCTCGACCGGGCTGATCTTGACGGTCCCCTCCACCTTCGACCGCAGCACGCGGTTCTCGGCGCGCAGGTACTCGACCTGCCGGGCCAGGTCGGCGTGGGTCGCCTGCATCAGGCGGAGGTACAGCGGCTCGACCAGACGGCGGAGGGTGGGCATCGGGGGTTCCTCCGGTGGGCGCGGGTCCTGGCAGGGCTCGTGGGGGGGGGCGGGGTTTCCGCACCCCTGAGATCGGGGTCCCCGCGCGGGTGTCGCCGCGGTGCGCCGACACCCGCAAGCGGGTACGACTGGGCACGAACGGAACGATCCCGGGTGTCGTCGAGCGCGGCCCGGCGGGCCCAAAACCGCCGATTCTGGGCCAGAAACGCGGTTCCAGCGACGGACCGCACGATGCCTTAGGAAACCGCCGCTCTAT
>JADZER010000069.1 GCA_020850415.1 Phycisphaerales bacterium | reverse complement strand
TCCCGCAGCTTGGTCACGATCTGTTCAGGGGTGTGTCTCGTCCGCTTCATCGAGAGTCTCCTGGGCCCTGCCGGGGCCCCTCGGGACTCTCATAGCACATGGATCAGGATTTGGGGGGCAGGCCACGCGAGCGCACTCGCCATGTCCCGATCGATCCGATAAACGACATCCATCGCGCTTCGCTGCACACTAGCCATATCCCCGCGGGGACACAGCGATGCACGCCCTAGTGCTTCTTTCGCTAGTTCGCAACCGAGCTTGCGATCGACCCGTGCGGCACACTCCGCCGCTTGCTTGAGAATCTCAATGCCCTCAGCGTCCACCCTGATTGTGCGAGCTATCGCAGCCGCCTCCTCAATCAACTGTCGTCGTCCGTCTCCATGAACCAGACTGGCGAGCTGAAGCAGCATAAACGCACGGTCGGTGGCATTCGAAATGTGCCTTGATCGCTGGACAACGACGTTGTTGACATCCCATTTGCGGGTCTTGAGACGCTCACTGCATGCTTGCCAGAGCAGGAGATAACCGTCGTGCTGAATCCACTCCGGCTTGGGAAACAGCCGTCCTGCCATATTGTCCATTCGCAGTCCGACTGCCGCTCTCTGCTGTGCGGGTGCACCTGTGCCACCACCCTCCGTGAGACATGACACGATGCTGTCTGCTACTGCCCACGCAGTTGCATCCGCATCTGCCAGTACAACCAAATCCAGTAGCTCGGAAACGTCCTCCGGCGACAACTCTGTGTTGGACCGGCCGTCATACTCGACGGGCTCCAGGGCTGGCAGATTGCGCAGCTTTCCTTGGGCCGCACGCCATACAGCAAGATCGCGATACTCGCGGCCCAAGTCCCTAAAGAGAGACATCGCAACACTCGGCCGCGCCGCGAACACGGCATCCGCGGCGGCAGCTGTCGCTTCGTCGCGCAACCACTGCGTGTGCGCAGGGATCTTCCGCAAGTCAGGGAGAATCTCTTCATCCACGATGCGCCGACACTCCCCGAATCGATTCCCAGCGACATACCACATGGCAAGATCCGCCAACAGACGGATGCGTGTCGTAGTAGACGGCACCGCCCGTACCATTGCAACGACCCGCTCCAAGTCGTTCGTGCTGTCGTGTGATCCTCGCATCAGTCCCGCCAATGCCAGGATTGTGAGTCGCAGTGGGGCAAGAACAACCCAGGAGGTACCATAGTGACCTCCTAGTCGTTCCTCCTGAACTGTCTTGGCTATAGCGGCGCAGCTCCGAGCACACTCAACATCACCCTGCGCGAGCACAACAGTAGCATCCAGCGCGACCTGCACGGTGTCCCACGCATCGTCTATTTCTCTTAAGGACGTTTCCACACACCCGTGCGCCCAGTCGCTGCGCGATGCCACCACCGCACCTCCCGTTCGCAGATACATCGCGTAGGCTCGCGCACACGCCCTGGCACGGTCGGATGGATGTTCGCAGGTATCGACCAGAGCGGAAAGGCGCTCAAGGACGTCATGTCCACACTCGTCATGCATATGATGCGTATGGACGCTCTTCCACACATGGCTGACGCACTGACTAGCGGCGCTTGACGTTTCACAACGCTGTACTAGAGCCTCCACTACATCGGCTGTCTCAGTCGTCAGTACACCACGCCCAATGTGGTCGCATGCAATCACTCTCAATGCGTCTCGTCGTCTGAGCGTGTTGGCCATAGCGATCAGATCGCATACGAGCATGCCCTTCCTTGATGCAAGAGCACGCACGGCGGGCTCCAGTACATCCTGATGATTGCCAGTGCAGCCGAGCGTTGACGAGATCGACTCAATTAGGTCGCTCTCCACAAGTGAGTGCAGTCCATCCACTCGTTCCAGCACGCGCTCCGAGTCACTGGAGGTGATAGACGCTAGAAATCGAGCAAAACACTCTACTCGAATTGCGAGATCGGGAATATCGTGTATCGCCAGATACTCTTCGACATAGCGTTCGCGTCCCCCATCACAATCAGCCCGAAACGACGTGGCGGCGAGGAGAATGCGCAGTCGGTGCAGCTCAGCTGTGGGACCCCTCTCAGCCAAGTCTCCGAGAAGAGCGGTGATCCTGCTCGCGCACTTGAGGGCTCTGCCGACATCATCGGCATACCTCAGAGGTCTAGCGATGCGGAGCACATCACTCGCATTCGGCGAGTACTCGGTAGTCTCGATGAGGAGGTCGATGGCTCGTTCCGACACAAGAATAGCATCCGAGCGGCGCGCATTAAACTCCGCCCACTGGCGCAAGAAGAAGAGCTGATCGCGAGCATTAGCAATTGTCCTTCCCTGGGCAATGGCATCCGATGCCGCAATCCCCGCGAGGCTATTCGATAGGGCTGTGGACACCCTTTGAATGCTCGGGTCCTGAATGCGATCACGCAGCGATGCCGCCACATCCTTAAATGCCGCACCGCTCTGCTCTCCCAGAGACTGCGTGACAGCGGCCTCGATCGCCAATCTCGCAATAGCCCAGTCAACGGTGCGTCTTGGTTCCTCAAGTTCGATTGCACGCTGCACCAAGTCAGTGGCGCGGCCTGGAAGGACAGTCATCAGACGGCTAGCCAACTCGATTGCTTGTTCAACAGTTAGTGCGGCCATGGAGTCATCCAGCAGTCGGATGATTCGCTCCACCAGTTCGCTTTCAGCGCTCAGGCCGTCAGCTTGTTGCGCTCGCGCGATGCTCGCTAATAGAAGAAGACGATCCGTCGCAAGGGGTACACTGTCGGCTATGCGTTGGGCCTCGTCGAAAGCTCTCAGTGCAAGCGCCGCATCCAGATGCTGGTCCCACGTTGCTGCGTTTCCCAGTTCGTGCACCGTCGAGGTTTGGAGAGAAAAACGATATAGGTCACCATCGCGATTGAGATTTGCTGCGGCGGTAGAGCCCGTTCCGAGTAGATCAAGCACTTCCTGAAGAGACGACGCCGCACCAACCGAACTGCTGAGCCGTTCCGGTGTCAAGTAATTGAGCAGATCCTCCAGCCGGCCGGCATCTTGAAAGTACCGAGGAAGCGTCACAAGCCCCTGTCGAATGTCCGGATGCTGGCGAACGTCCTCAATGAGTGCATTCAGGGACTCGGTCTTGAGATGTTGGACTTTGCTGTCGATGAATCGTCGGAGGGGTTCCCCCTCCAATGAGAGCACAGAGGAGGGGGCCCTCTGAACAAAAGGAAGACGTTGAAGGCATTCTTCGATGGTTGTGGTGGGAAGGTGTAGCACGCGCGACATGTCTGCCACAGTGAGCGAGGTTCGGGCGTAGAGCAGGAGTGCGAGTGCAGCGAGAGCATTGTCATCAGGCGGGCCGCATGCTCGCCACTCGTAGTCAAGTAGATCAGTTAGATGGCCATCCGAGTTAGCGATTAACGTCGCCGGCGCAGCCCCACCGAGGACAATGCGGCGCAGCACGGCGAGACTGCCGGGACGACCGTTTACCAGACGATGGAGTGCGTGGATGTCGATTGAGGATAGAGTGAGATCCTGTAGGTACTCACGAGTTTCATGCAGATCAAAACGAGGCAACCGACATGACTTGGTGCGTGCAGCGGATGAGAGAGTCACGCATGATGGTGCGCTATCCGTGATTACTGCGACGAGGCCAGTCATGCCGAGGGGGAGTAAATCGAGGAGGCGCTGGCGAAGGTGCTCTTCATCATCGGGGACCTCATGAATGCCATCAATCACAAACAGGATTGGACGACGAGTCGTTCCGCGTCTGGCTAGCTGCACATACAGACGGTGAAGCAATGCGTGATCGGAGGTGTTTGGGGCAAGCTCTGTTCTGCGCCCCAACACGCGGTGTGCCTCCATACAGATGGTGTGTATGGCGTAGTGTGGGTCATGACCCCAACGACTGGCCGCCGAGAGCGGTAGCCACAACGCTCGCTCAAAGTGTCTCCTCGCGTATGCACGAGCAAATACAGACTTTCCCACACCCGGTTCGCCGTCAATGAGGACTGCATGATGACCTGCCGCAACATGATCGTCGATCAGATCAAGGAGAGACCCTCGAACTACTTCATGGGCGATCGGCTGTAATTGGAGGGGACACTCGGTGTGCGGAGCAGGCACAGGCAATCCTCCGAGTTCGCGGGGTCAGGACGGTCGGCAGGGGCAGAGTTCTAGGGGCACTTGAGCATACCGGAAAGTGGACTGACGCGGATCTACCACTCCCTCCCCCTGATCGCCTCCACCACCGCCCACGGCGCGATGTGGTCCAGGTACCGGGCGGTCGTGGCGATCGACCGGTGCCCGAGCTGCTTGGAGATGATCCCGATGTCCACCGCCTCCGCCCGGAGCTGGGCGGCGTGGGTGTGGCGCAGGCCGTGGGGGTGGACCCGCTTGCCGATCCCCGCCTGCTCGCCCAGGCGGTTGAAGAGCCTGCGGATGTACGAGGAGGACACCGCCCCGCCCTTGGGCGTGCAGAACAGGGGGTAGCGGGCGTCGAGGCCCAGGGCGGCCCGGAGTCGCATCCACTCCCCCACCAGCCGGAAGGCCCCCGGGTCCAGGCCGATCGTCCTGGCCCGGCCGCCCTTGCCCCACAGCACCCGCACCGCCCCCGTCGCGGGGTCGAGGTCCTTGGGGTAGAGGGCCAGGGCCTCGGACACCCGGAGCCCGCCCCGGTAGAGCACGGCGATCAGGGCGCGGTTGCGGGCGTGGGTCGGGGTGCCGTCGCCGCAGGCGTCCATGAGGGCTCGGACCTCGGCGTCGGTCAGGACCTCGGGCGGGAAGCGGCGTCCGGCGTTGGTGAAAATGGGTGGTTCCCCTCGGGCGGTTCTACGGGGCATGGCGGTTCTCCCGGGTGGTGCTCAGGCCCGCTCGCGCGGGCGCCTGGGCACCAGTACCTCGGGGCGGCGTCAGGGCTCAAGGCCGTAAACGCCTTTCCGACAAACAGTTGCGGGTTGCCACCGGAGCGCGACTGCCGGTCAGGAGTCGGTCCGGTCGACTTGCTTTGGCTTTCCGCGGACCATTTGACCCGTATGTTCCCCCTCCGACGCGACGGGAGAGGTTGTAGCCTGCCATCCTGCCGCCGGAGCAGGGCCCCGCTCGATCCGATCGGGGTGCGGCGGCGGGACCGGGGTAGATTGGGCCCCGCGGTGGCGGCTTACGATCCCCCGTCTTGGCTTGTCAGACGCGATCAGTTCGTATACTGTACCTGCCGGTACACTTGTCGGCCCGGAGTCTCGCTTGATTTCCCAGACCTCCGAATACGCGCTCCGGGCCGCCCTTTTTCTTGCGGCTCGGCCATCGGACCGGCCTGCGTCCGCAAACGAGATCGCCGAGGCCACGCAGGTCCCGGTCCGATACCTCCAGCGGGTGCTGCGGATGCTGGCCCGGCACGAACTGCTGACCGCGCAGCGCGGCACGGGGGGGGGATTCGCCCTGGCGAAGGTGCCCTCTGCGATCAGTGTGCTCGATGTGCTGCACGCTTCTGATATGCAGATTCCGCGGATCCAGCGCTGTCCGCTGGGCATCCCGGGACACCGACGCCTCTGCTCTCTGCACCGGATGCTGGATGCGGATATGGCCCGATCCGAGCAGACATTCGCGGCCACGACGCTGGCCGATCTGCTCGACGGCCCGGGGGACAACCGGCCGATGTGCGACGCCACGGCGGCGCCGCCGGGCGTGCAGGACCTCCGGGTCTCGGCGGCGGCGCCCCGCCCCAAAAAACGCTGAATCCAGATTTGCCTATCCGCTTGATCCGGCCAACCCTCCGGGCTACGCTGAATAGTCACTTATCTATCGCTTTGTACACTACTCGCCGTGGACCGCGAGGGGAGAGAGGCCGATGAGCCCGACACCTCAAACCACCAGCCGCAGCCGAACAGCCCTGCCGGACGCCTGCCCCGCGGTTCGGGCCACCCATCCCGATCCGTACCGGTGGTCCTCCCTCGGGTTCATGACGGTTCTGGGGATGACCCTTCCCGTCGTGATCACGATGATCGCCATGACCGCTGGCGGACCGGGGGAGGGGGGGCGCGGGGCTGGCGGGGACGGTCCGGACGACGACGCCGGGCGGGTCGCGGCGGGTGCTCGCGTCTACCAGACCAGTTGCACGGTATGTCACGGCCCGAACGCCGACGGCGTGCCCATGCTCGGCAAGCCGCTCCGCAACAGCGGGTTCGTGCAGACCCAGACGGACGAGTCGCTCTTCGCGCTGGTCGCCGAGGGGCGGGCGCCGACCGATCCTGCGAACACGACCGGCGTCCTCATGCCGCCGCGCGGCGCGCAGGGCCTCAGCGATGACCAGATCCGGGGCGTCGTCTCGTACCTGCGGTCGATCCAGGACCCGGGCGCCCCGCTCGCATCGGTGGCGCCATGGGAGCGGTCGCCGGGCGAGGGCGGCGGCCCGCCGGTGACGGCGATCCGGTTGACCGACCACCCCGGGTACGACCTCTTCGTCTCGTCCTGCACCGCCTGCCACGGGGCGGGGGCGGAGGGCATGGAGGGGCTTGGCCTGCCGCTCACAACCAGCGGGTTCGTCCGCGGCAAGAGCGACGGGGAGCTCATCGACTTCATCAAGTCGGGGCGTCCGAGCTGGGACGGGGGCAACACGACGGGGATCGACATGCCTCCGAAGGGCGGCAACCCGGCCATCACCGACGAGCAACTCCAGTCCATCGTGGCGTACATCCGCGCCCTGCAGGAAGCAGCGATGGGCTCCTGACGCCGCCATGTTCATTCACCCTGCCGCACCTCGACCGCAACCCGAGTCGGCGCAGCTCAGAGGACACACGATGACCAGAACACGCCTTCGTCTCCGTCGCTTTCCAGTCTCCGTGACGCTCGTCGCGTTGTGCGGGCTCGCGGCCGCCTCGCGGGCCCAGTCGATCGGCGATGTGCAGAAGATCGCTCAGGAGCGCGGCCTGACGACCGCGGACCTGCTGGCCGCGGCGAAGACCTATCTGCCGAGCGGGCAGAAGGACGAGTACCTGATGTTCGCCTCGGGCGGGCACGCGGGGCAGATCTTCGTGGTTGGTCTGCCGAGCATGCGCCTGCTGCGTTCGATCGCGGTGTTCACACCCGAGCCCTGGCAGGGCTGGGGCTACGGGGTCGGCGATGAGGTCATCGCGGAGGGGTTCCCGAAGGGTAAGGCCAACCTGTGGGGCGACACGCACCACCCGGCCTTGTCGGAGACCAACGGCGAATACGACGGGCAGTTCGTGTTCATCAACGACAAGATCAACGCCCGGGTCGCGGTGATCGACCTGCGCGATTGGGAGACCAAGCAGATCGTCAAGAACCCTCTGACGCTCAGCGACCACGGCGGCACCTTTGTGACGCCCAACACCGACTACATCATCGAGGGCGGCCAGTACGCCTGCCCGTGGGGCGCCGACTATGTGCCGATCTCAGAGTACAAGGAGAAGTACAAGGGTTCGGTCACGCTGTGGAAGTTCGACCGCACCCGCGGGCGGATCGACAGGGACAACTCGTTCGCGATCGAGCTGCCGCCCTACTGGCAGGACCTCTCCGACGCGGGCAAGCTGGCCAGCGACGGGTTCTTCTTCATGAACTCGCTGAACACCGAGATGGCGACCGGCGGCATCCAAGACAAGAAGCCCCCGTTCGAGGCCGGGGTGAGCAAGAACGCGACGGACTTCCTGCACATCATCGACTGGAAGAAGGCCGAGGAGGTCTACAAGGCCGGCAAGGTGGCGATGATCGAGGGGTTCCCGGTCATCACGCTTGACACGGCGATCGCCGAGGGGCTGCTGCATGTCACGCCCGAGCCGCGGAGCCCGCACGGCGTCGATGTGGCGCCGAAGGGCGATTTCATCGTCGTCTCCGGCAAGCTCGACCCGCATGTGACGATCTACTCGATGGACAAGATCCGGAAGGCGATCGCGGGCAAGTCGTTCGCCGGGTCGGACGAGTTCGGCGTCCCGATCCTCGACTTCGACAGCGTGGTCGAGACGCAGATCGAGCTGGGCCTCGGGCCCTTGCACACGCAGTTCGGGCCCGACGGGTACGCGTACACCTCCCTCTACCTCGACTCGGCGGTGGCACGGTGGACGATCGGCGGGTCGTACGGCTCGCAGACGCCCGAGCCGGACTGGACGCTGGTGCACAAGACCCCGGTCCACTACAATGTGGGCCACATCGCCGCGGCCGAGGGCGATACGGTCAGCCCCGACGGCAAGTACCTCGTGGCGTTGAACAAGTGGTCGGTCGATCGGTTCATCCAGACCGGCCCGCTCCTGCCGCAGAACCTCCAACTCATCGATATCGCCGGGCAGGGCACGAACGCCCCGGTGATCTACGACATGGCGATGGGCGTCGGCGAGCCGCACTACGCCCAGATCATCAAGGCCGACAAGATCAAGGCCTGGTCGATCTACCCCGAGGTCGGGTGGGACCCGCAGGCGCAGAACATCAACCCGATGGCGCCCAAGCCCAAGATGGAGCGTGTGCAGCGCAACGAGGACGGCACGGTCGACATCTTCATGACGGCGATCCGCAGCCACTTCAACCCCGAGCACATCTACCTGAAGCAGGGCGACAGGGTCCGCTGGCACATCACCAACACCGAGCGCGCCGTGGACGCGACGCACGGGTTCGCCGTGCCGGTCTATAACATCACCGCGTCACTGGAACCGGGCGAGAGCGTGACGATCGAGTTCGTCGCGGACACGCCGGGGACCTTCCCGTTCTACTGCTCCGAGTTCTGCTCGGCGCTGCATCTGGAGATGATGGGCTACCTGATGGTCGAGCCCAAGTGATCGGTTGACACGCCGCGCGGCGGGCGTGAGAGCGCCCGCCGCGCATTGGCGCCCCCGGCGGCATGCCGGTCGGGGCGCGGGCAGAAAGGAGCTGGCAGTGGGTGCTTCGATCGTTGATCGGATTCTCGGGCCCCGCGTTGGGCCGCAGGAGGCCGTCCGCCACTCCCTGCGCTACGGCACGCCGGGGTTCCTCCTGCTGGTGGCCCGCGTGCTGCTGCTGGTATCGCTGTTCATGCCGTACTGGCACATGGAGCTCCAGGCGCCGCAGTACCCGGGCGGGCTCCACATGACGGCCTACATGAACACGCTGGCCGGCGATGTGGCGGAGATCGACGGGCTGAACCACTACATCGGCATGCGCTCGCTGTACGAGGCGGCCAAGCTCGAGCGCACGGTCGGCGTGTTCTTCATGATCGCGTTCGTGGTGATGCTGGAGCTCGCCGCGTACATCCACACCCGATGGGCGGCCCTGCTGGTGGCCCCGGTCGCGCTGTTCCCCGCGGTGTTCCTGATCGACCTCCACCTGTGGATGCGTCACTTCGGGCTCAACCTGGACCCGACCGCGCCGCTCTCCAACGCGGTGAAGCCCTTCGTGCCCACCGCGCTGGGCAAGGGCGGCATCGGGCAGTTCGTGACGATCGCGACCCCGGGGGCCGGCCTGCTTCTCGCGGCCGGCGCCTCTGCGGTCCTGATCGTGGCGTTGTTCTTCCACCGCCGCGCGTACCTGCCCCTGGTCAGGGCGCAGGGCGCTCGGGCATGAGGGGGCCGACCGTGTACCGGACCGCGGGAGCCATCGTGTTGTCCCTGCTGAGCGCCCGCGGTGCGCGGGGGCAGGCCGCGCCGCCGGAGCCCCGGCCGGTCGCCGAGGTCCGGGCGCTGATCGACGCGGCGGGCGCGGGGGAGGTCGTCCGGGTCCCCGCGGGGGTGTACCAGGGCAACCTCATAGTGTCCAAGCCCGTCACGCTCGACGGCGGCGCCGGTGCGGTCTTCGACGGGCTGGGCGAGGGCACCGTGATCGAGGTCCGGGCCGAGGGCGTCACCATCCGCGGGTGCACCGTCCGCGCCTCGGGGGCCGATGTCACCAGCGAGCCCGCGGGGGTCCGGGTGCTCGCCGGGTCGGCCACCATCGAATCGAACATCATCGAGGACACGCTGTTCGGGGTCGATCTGCGGGAGGCGCCCGACTCGGTTGTCCGGGGCAACACCATCACCGGCAAGGAGCTGGAGCCGGGGCGCCGGGGCGACGGCGTCCGCCTGTGGTGGAGCCACAACTGCGTCATTGAGGGGAACACCGTCCGAGGCGTGCGCGACATGGTGTTCTGGTACTCCGAGAACCTCCGCCTGACGCGGAACACCGTGACCGACAGCCGCTACGGCCTGCACTTCATGTACAGCCACGACACCACGCTGGAGGATAACCGCCTCTCTCACAACTCCGTCGGCGTCTACCTCATGTACAGCCACCGCATCTCGCTGATCGGTAACAGTATGCTCAATAACCGGGGGGCGAGCGGATACGGCGTCGGGCTGAAGGATTGTGATGATATCGTCATCCGGCGGAACGCGCTGCTCGCGAACCGCGTTGGTGTCTATGTGGACAACAGCCCTTCCTCGATTGGATCCTCCGGGCTGTTCGAGTCCAACACGATCGCGTTCAACGAGATAGGCCTTCTCGCCACGCCGAACACCCACGAGAATGTGTTCACGGGCAACGCCTTCATCGAGAACGAGGAGGGCGCCGCCACGCACGGGCGTGGGCGTCTTGCCAGCAACGCCTTCGCCCGGGCGGGCGTCGGGAACTACTGGTCCGACTACGCGGGGTTCGACCTCGACGCCGACGGGATCGGCGACCTCGCCCACGAGCCGAGAAGCCTGTTCGGAGCCATGCTCGCGAACGAGCCGAACCTGCGCCTCTTCGTCCACAGCCCGGCGCAGCAGGCGATCGAGTTCACCGGGCGGGCCCTGCCGGAGCTGCGCCCCGAGTCCGTCCTGGTCGATCCGTCGCCGCTCGCCCTGCCACCCACGATCGGCACCGCTGCCGCCGGCCCCGGCGCCGACGGGGTGCGGATGGCGGTCGTCGCGGCCGTGCTGCTGTCGATGGCCGGGGCGTGCGTCCTCGGGATGGGGATCGAGCGGGGACTCCCCGCGGCGAAGTCAGGAGGTCGGTCATGATCCTCGCGTCGGGCATCACGAAGCGGTTCGGGCGTACCGAGGCGGTCTCCGAGGTGTCGTTCCAGCTCGGGGCCGGCGGGTCGCTCGCGCTGTGGGGCAGCAACGGGGCCGGCAAGACGACCCTCATCCGATGCCTCCTGGGGGTGATCCGCTGCCGGGGGCGGGCGAGCATCGGCGGCGTCGATGTGCGCCGGCACGGGAGGCACGCCCGCGCGTTGGTCGGCTATGTGCCCCAGGAGCTGGCCTTTCACGATGACGCCCGACTCGGGGCCGCGATGATGTTCTTCGCCCGGCTGCGCGGGCTGCCGGCCGGGCGGGCGGCCGAGTCGCTGGACGCCGTGGGGCTCAGCGGCCACGAGCGCAAGCGCGTCCGCGACCTCTCGGGCGGCATGAAGCAGCGGCTCGCGCTGGCGGTGGCGCTGCTGAGCGACCCGCCGCTGATCATCCTGGATGAACCGACCTCGAACCTCGACGCCGCGGGACGCGGAGAGGTGGTCGAGACGCTGCTGCGGCTCCGGAGCGCCGGGAAGACGCTGTTGTTCGCGTCGCACCGGCCCGACGAGGTAGTTTCGCTGGCCGATCGGGTGCTCGTGATGGAGCGGGGGCGGCTGTTCCGGGACACGACGCCCGGGGAGCTGTGGCCGACGACCAAGCCGGTCCAGTTGGTTCGGCTGTACCTGACCATGGCGAGCGAGGCCGACGCCGCCGAGGCGCTCCGCGAGGCCGGTCACGCCGTGCACCTCAACGGGCACGGGCTGTGCGTCGCCGTGGCCCGGGACCGCAAGGCCGAGCCGATCGCCACGCTCGCGCGTCGACGGATCGAGGTCCGCGACATCGAGGTGCTCGAGGATGTGCAGATCCCGGAGGCTGCCCGATGAGTACAGCGCACGCACACGCAGGTCCTGACACCTTCCCGGCGGCCCCCAGCCTCCTGGGCGGCATCGGGAGGTTCGCGTTGCGGGAGTTCCGCGACGCGCTGGCGAGCAAGTGGTTCCTGCTGTACACCATCGCGTTCACGGTGCTCGCGGTCGGCGTCTCCTTCCTGTCGCTCAGCGGCATCGGATCGCACGGCTTCGCGGGGTTCGGCCGGACCGCGGCGGGGCTGCTCAACCTCATCATGCTCGTCGTCCCGCTCATGGCGCTGACGGCCGGCGCGGGGTCGATCGCCGGCGAGCGCGAGCGGGGCACGCTGCTGTACCTGCTCGCGCAGCCCGTGTCCCGGACCCAGGTGCTCCTCGGCAAGTATCTGGGCCTGGCCATCGCGCTGGTCTGCTCGCTGTGCATCGGCTTCGGGGTCAGCGCCGGGATGCTGGCGTGGCGTACCGGCGGCGTGGGCGTGGGGTCCTACGCGATGCTCGTCGGGCTCACGGCGCTGCTCGCGCTCGCCATGCTCTCGGTCGGTGTGCTGATCTCCGTCACCTCCCGACGGACCGCCGTCGCGACCGGCGCGGCCCTGTTCGCCTGGCTCACGCTGGTCTTCCTGAGCGACCTTGGCCTCATGGCCGGTTCGGTGCTCTTCAAGCTGCGGGTGCAGGAGATCTTCGGCCTGGCCTCGGCCAACCCGCTCCAGTCGTTCAAGATGGCCGTCATCGTGAGCATGAATGCTTCGCTCGATGTGCTCGGCCCGGTCGGCGCCTATGCCTCGCACACCCTCGGCGGCGCGCTGCCGCTCGTTCTGACGGCGTCGCTGGTGACATGGGCAACGGTCCCGCTCGCGGCGGCCGTCGTGCTCTTCGCAAGGAGGGGCTCGGTATGAACGCAGGATGGCCGGCGATCGCAGCGGTCGCCTTGCTCGCGCCGCTCGCGGCGTGCGACCGGACGACTCCGGACGGCCCGCCGCGTGTGCTTCTGGGTGAGTCGGTCTGCGAGTACTGCAATATGATCATCAGCGATGATCGCTGGGCCACCTCGACGATCGTGGACGGCCCGCGCGGGCCCGACCCGCGGCTCTTCGACGACTTCAACTGCCAGGTCGACTACGAAGCGGCCCACCCGGAACCCCGCATGCTGGCGCGCTGGTCGCACTGCCACAAGACACGAGAGTGGCTCCGCACCGAGCACGGCACCTTCTTGCTGTCCCCGCGGCTCAGGACCCCGATGAGCTCGAAGGTCGCGGCCTTTGCGACGGCGTCAGATGCCGAGGCCTCGAAGGCCGAGCTCACCGGTGAGCTGATGGATTTCGCATCGCTGTGGGAACGGCTCGGGTCCACGGGGTCCGGCGGTCACAGCCCGGGAGCTGCCAGCTCCGAATCCGGCGATGCATCGGACGAAAGCCCGTGAGACCACCCGCACGACTTCGGCAAGGCCGTGCCGAACGACCACAGGTCCCGCCCGCCCTTCTCCGTCCTGGACTCGGGACTTACCGCGGCAGGTGCAATCGCTCCCGAGGGAACCGACCCCTGCCAGCCCAACCTTGAGAACCTCGCCCGCCGATCGGCGGCGCACCCGCAGGCCCACGACGCCGTTCGCACCACCGACCGCCGAAGCACGCAGATGGTTGTGGGACCCTCGCCTTCAGCGCGTTCGGTTTCGCGGCGACCGCGTCGAGCCCCGCGCTTCTGGCCTCACACCCCTACCGGTCGCCCGCCCCATCCCGCGCGTCGCCAGCGGCCTTTCGGGCACGCGGCATTGTGTCCCGATTCTCGGTCTCGAGGCCCCCGATTCGCAGCACCCCGCGAAGGCTGCACTCGGAACGGCGCGACTCCTTGTGGGCATCGCGAGCCTACCACGACCCGCCGCGACCGGCCTCAGTCCCGCTATCTCTGAAAAGCGGGACTGGTCAGCAGCCAGCCGCCCAGTCGTTGAGGAAGCCGATCACATCGCGCGAGTCGATGACACCATTGAGGTCCCAGTCGGTCGCCGCATCGTGAGAGCCCCAGGCAGTGAGGAACGAGATGAAGTCCCGAGTGTCCACAGCGCCATCGCTGTTGAAGTCCGCGTCGCACTCGGACGGGGTCTCGCCTGCGAAGAACGAGAAGCACAGACCGAGCGCCTGCTGGCTCTGGTAGTCGACCGCCGAGTCCCAGATATTGGAGCCTCCGCTGTTGATGGCGGCGTTGTCGCTCGCGGATGGCCACGGGGACGGGATGACATTCGGTTGGCCGTACGCTGGAGCGCCTACGAGCGCGATCTCGAGCCAGTAGGTGCCGTACGGGAGTGCGGGCATGCCGAAGAGGTCAAGCTCCAGATCCTGAATGAACCTTGAGGTGTTGTCGGGATCCGCGGCGTCCACCCGGTAAGCGCCGTTGAAGGTGGCCGCATCCAGACGGTTGGTCACCAGATCCCCTGCCACCACGGTGCCAGCCCCGGGCGGGCCGTCCCAGATTCGGGCGAAGGCCCCGGTAATGGTCGGGCCTCCGGCGGCCGGCGCGCCGTCCTGGTAGGCGTGCACCACAACGGTGTCCGGGTAGAGAGACTGTCCTTCCGGAATGTCGAAGTCGTCTGCGGCGTGTGCGACGCCGAGTTCAGCCGGCAGCCCGAGCGTGGCGAAGTCCTTGTACGGGGCGCTGATATCAGCCCCCAAAGCGCCCCCGAACAACTCGCTCAGCGGCGAACAGCTGGCGATGGCTGAATCCGGGAAGGGGCTCGCATGCCCGCCGCCGCCGAGCGACAGTTGAACTTCCACATCGTGTGTGGGATCGATGGGCAGGGTCGGATTCAACGAGATCGCATCCAGTCTGAAGATGAAGGACGATCCGTCCCCGACACTCAACCCCGACTGCCCCAAGAACACTCCGGTCTCATTGACCTCGGTGATGACGCCGTCTCGCGCCGTGATGCGCAGCACGCCCGATTCAGAGGGAGGCACAGCGGCGTTCCCGCCGACCACGGCGTCGAACATCATGGTCGGGGCCGTGTTCGACAGGAACCCGATTCCGCCGTCGGGACCCCACTTGAGTACCCCGCCCTGCTCCATTGTCTTGATCGTGATCAGGGGGTACTCGGTCGTCACTCCCGAGGTGCGATCGATGACCGTGGCGATCACAGGGTCCGTGGACAGTTCGAGAGGCCCGCCGGTGACATAGTCGCCCATCCAGTCGAGATACAGGCCAAGCGCGCTTGAGTAGTTCCAGCCGAAGTTGATCTTTGCCGACGCCTCGGCGTATGCGTACCCGTACCACTTGCGACGCTTCTTCGTGCACCCGGTGTTGGTTGCCTCGGCCTCGCCCCACCCCCGCACCTGACCCGTCACCGTGGTCTGGCCCCCCGCGGACACGATGCTCGCGATGCTGATCTGGGACTGGCACTTGGCATACGAGTCGGGTGCCGAGACCAGCTCGACGGGGTCCGGCATGCTGATCCCCCCGACCGCGAAGGGGACCGGATAGCCGGCTTCCATGGAATCAGAGCAGGTGTGGCACCCCGCTTTGCACTTCTTCCGGCTCTGGGCGGCGGCCCAGTTCTTCCAGTCGATGCGCGCGGAGATATCCGATGGGTTCGCGGGGATCACGAGGGTGTAGTCATGGTGCACATCGAAATCGTCGACCTGGGCGTATCCCTTCGACGCGGCCAGCCCCGCCACGAGACCGATTGCGGCGAGGGTGGCGGCCGGCGATGTCTGACGATGGTGGCGCATGTTCTCGTACATGAGTTGGACCTCCCAAATGGCGTGCGAATCCGATTCCCATTCCGCGAACGGGAGTGCGATGCCTGCCGCCCGTGGCTGTGAACGCAACTGCCAGCCCCGAGAGCCTTGAGACGACTCGAGCCAGCCGGAGGCTGGGTGCTGTCAAAGGCACAGAGCGTCTCGTACTCAACTACGGAGGAAGGGACGACTTCTCGCATCGCGGTTCGAGGAAATGTGGAATCCGAGCACGAGGGTGCGCTCCCGCGAGACCGGCTTTGCTCTCCGCTCCGGCGCACGATCGCGGTTGAAGTGCCGAACATGCGCCGCAGTCCCGCAATCCCACGCAACCGGGCCTGCTCAGGCCCCGGCCCGGGCGTCGGGGAACCGGACAAAGACCCGGGTAGGCCGCCCGCAGGCCCCGCAGACGCGGTTCTCGGGGGGTTCCACCCGGTCGGTCACCCGCCCCGCCACGGGCACCACGACCTCGTAGAGGGCCCCGGGGCCGCCCCAGCCGCACGCGGGGCAGGGGCGGGGGCACGCCCGCTCCAGGCGGGCCACGCGGCGTGCCAGGGGCCTAGCCACCGCGGGCC
>JADZER010000068.1 GCA_020850415.1 Phycisphaerales bacterium | reverse complement strand
CCCGATCCCCGCCTCGAGCGCCTGGCGGATCTCCGCGTCCGTCTTGCCCCCCCCCGCGTAGACGACCTTGCCCATCTCCGCCTTGGCCAGCTTGGCTCGGTGCAGCTCCCCGCCGCTGACCACGTCCATCCCCGCCCCGCGCTCGGCCAGCACCTTGCAGAGGTGCACGTTCCCGCAGCTCTTGATCGAGTAGCAGATCACCGGCTCGAGCGCCGCGAACGCCTGCGCGATCCGGTCATAGTGATCCTCGAACGTCCGCCGCGAGTACACATACAGTGGCGTCCCGAACCGATTCGCCAGCTCGTCGAGGTTCACCTGCTCGCAGTGAAGCTGGCCGTTCTTGTATTGAAAGTCGTCCATGGGAATGTGTTCCAAGTGTCGTAGGGGCGAGATTCTACGTCGGGCAATAGCCGTCGTCACGGGGCCTTGAGCCGCAGGATCTCACGCAAGGGTGAGTCTACGGGCAGGATGTCCCGGACGATCTGTACGATCGCCTGTCGCTGGCCCGGCCAGAGGAATAGACGATCCGTTGAGTCACGTCGGACCCAGCGGTGGTCGTCGTGGGCCGCATCGAGCGTCGGCTCGGCGGTGGGGGGTATCTCTACGGCAAACCCCGGACAGAGCATCACCGCGTCCTGCTCCGCCAGGAAGAAGCTGTTAAGCGACTCGAGCTGCCAGAAACCCAGCGTGTCGGTGCCAATCTGCCAGCCCGTTTCCTCCCTCAGCTCGCGCACAGCCGCCCGCATGGCCGTCTCGCCCGCCTCGACGTGTCCCATCACGGGTTGCCACGTCCCCGTCATCGCACCCGACGCCCGGTGAAGTTGGAGAAACTCCACGTCCTGTCCCTTCCCGGGGCGGCGGAAGACGTAGACGTCCACGATGTCGGTTCGAATGGCAGGTCCGGGCATGCCCCAAGTGTAGCGGAAGGGGGGCATGCCCCAAAGCATCAACGCACGCCTCGCCCCTACAATACCCCGCGATGGACTGGATCTACCTCGACAACAACGCCACCACGCAGCCGGCCCCGGAAGTGGTCCGAGCGATGCGGCAGATCCTTGAGCAAGACTGGGCCAACCCCTCGAGTGTGCACCGTTTCGGCCAGTCCGTCCGGCACAAGATCGAGCTCGCCCGCGCCGCCGTGGCCGGCCTGATCGCCGCCAAGCCCCGAGAATTGATCTTCACTTCCGGGGGTACGGAGTCAAACAACCTCGCCCTGCGCGGCGTGCTGGGTGCGTCGGCGCAGCCGGACCGCCTCCTAGTCACCAGCCGCGTCGAGCACTCCGCCATCCTCCAGCCCGCCGAGGTGATGTCCAAGGACGGCTTCGACGTGGCGTATGTCCCCATCGACGACCGCGGCGCCGTCTTGCCCGCCGCCCTGCAATCCCTTCTGCACGATAAGCTCGCCTCACGCCGTTACGCCGTCGTCCTCGTGAGCCTCCAATGGGCGAACAACGAGGTCGGCACGATTCAGCCCGTCAGTGACTTGGCCGATGCCATCCGCCGTGCCGAGGAAGCAGCCGGCATGACGCGCGGCGTGTGCCGTTTCCACGTCGACGCCACCCAGGCCGTGGGCAAGATCCCCATCGACGTCACCACCTGCGGCGCCGATCTGCTCTCCTTCGCCGCCCACAAGTTCCACGGGCCCAAGGGTGTTGGCGTGCTCTGGGTGCGCTCCGGCCTATCGCTCCGCCCGCAGCTCCTTGGCGGGCCTCAGGAGCGCGACCGTCGCGGCGGCACGGAGAACACCCCCGGCATCGTCGGCCTGGGCGTGGCCGCTGACCTGGCCAAGGATTTCCTCGCCGACGCCCCGAGAATCGCTGAGCTGGCCGGCCTCCGCGACCGCTTCGAGCGATCCATCCTCGACGCCTTGCCCTACGCCGGGGTTAACGCTGCTCCGCGACCCGATCAGCCCGCTGCGGCGCAGCGACTCTGGAACACGACCAACATCGGCTTTAAGCACCTCGAGGCCGAGGCCATCCTCCTGGGCCTGTCTGAGCGTGGCGTCTGCGCCTCCGCTGGGGCCGCCTGCTCCAGTGGATCGCTCGAGCCGTCGCCGGTGCTGTTGGCCATGGGCATTCCCGAGCCCGTGGCGCACGGTTCCGTGCGGTTTTCCTTGAGCCGTCTGACCACGGGCCAGGAGATGGACCAGGCTGCGCAGGTTGTTGTCCAGGTCGTCAGCAAGCTCGCGAAAACGCTGCCTCTGTCCCCGCGCCACTAGAGGCTCAGCCGGCCTTCCTCGGCATCAGAGGAAGGTGTCAAGTTGGGATGGCAGGGGAGTTTGCAGCCGGGGGCGACTTTACATCCCGGGGCATTTTTCGCACAATGCACGCGGGTCCGGGGTGATGTGAAAGGTGTCCGCGCATGCAGCTGATGACCTGGACGCTCTCGCGGCTGGGAAGTCGGTTCAACCTCCTGTTCGAGCCGTACAAGCGGCGGGTGATGCACTCGGCGCTGGGTCGGTTTCTCGATGTGCCGCTGGACCTGCAGGTCGGCCTGATCGAGCCCGACGGCACCGAGCGAGTCCTCCCCTTCAGTGCCAAGGGCGAACTCTTCTACAACTGCGAGCCGTTCGAACGCCGCAACTCCATCTCCTTCCGCGGCTTCAGCGAGAAGTCCAAGCTCCGTT
>JADZER010000067.1 GCA_020850415.1 Phycisphaerales bacterium | reverse complement strand
CGCTCGCGCGAGGTCGAGTGGGTCAACGACGGCATCGCGCCGACGACCGCGGCACGGTGGGTCGGCCACACGCTGTCGGTGAGCCTGCGGCACTACACGCTGGCGATCCCCGACGAGGTGGTGGCGAGGGTGACGGGCCGAAAAGTGACGCAAAAAGTGACGAAGCACACGCCCGCACCGGGGCGCACGGCGCAGCAATCCGCGTGAACGCCGGTTCCGAGCATCGCGCGCAAGGGTGCCAAAAGCAAAGGCTTGCGCCCCGGTGCAACCCGGTGCGCAAGCCTCGAAGAATGGAGCCGGGGGGAATCGAACCCCCGGGCACTTTTGCGTTTTGCCTGGAAAACAAGCGGTTCTCACAAGGCGCGAAAGTCGCGCGACGCAAAATGTGACGCACAGGTTTCCACCGGGCGCACGAGGAGTAGCAAGGGGGCGTGCGCGCCACCCCCATTTGGAGTAGATAGGGACGAGACGCGCCGCATGCTCCGCATGCGCCGCAACCGACCCCGTAGGCCGCGCCTGCCGCTCCGTCCGGCCCTCCCGCCGCCGGGGCGTTGGCCTCGCTGCCGCCCCACGACGCCCCGTGCGGCGTCCCGGCCGAAGAGGGGACCAACGGGGCCAAGCCGCTCGCCAACGCGGCACGGGGCGACGACGGCCGCGGCCGCCAGTTGGCCACAACACCCTTCGGTTGTGGCCTTGTGGCGGGTACGGCGGACGGGGAGTGGGGGGGTTCCGGCAGCCGCCAGTTGGCCACAACGCCTTCGGATTCGGTTCTAGTGGCAGTCACGGTGGGGGCGGCCTGAGGCTCCGAGGGGGACCGATAGCCCGCCGTAGCCGATCCCGAACGCATACCAATCACAGCTACAGCCGCAAAGGGAGTCCCTACCCCTTGCGTAGTCGCCTTGTATCGGGCCCGGGCGACCCCCCGAGGGGTTTCCCCGCGATGACCAGTGGGCCACAACCACATTCGGATGCGGCCCTCTGGCGGGTACGGACGACGGGGAGTGGGGGGGTTCCGGCAGCCGCCCGTCGTTGGACACAGTGTCTTGGACTGTGCCCAACGGGCAGTGACGGCGGTGTAGCCCTCGGTATTCAAGGAAATCACTAGATATACAGAACCCAAACGGACGAACGCGGGTAGATAGGGCTAGGATGGATCAGATGAAGCCTTCTCTAGTATCCGCTAACGGCCCCGGTGCTTCTGCACCGATGAAGCCCCGGGTGTATTTCCCGAACGACTTCGAGGGAACTGCAATGCCCGGCCAGCAAACCGATCATACACCGCACATTGGACGCCGCCAGCCAGGGCATCCGAATGGAAACTCAGGCGAGACGGCGTCTGCGGCGCTCTCCCAGTGTGCGCTCGCGGTACTCAATCTCGTGGGCTCCAAACGGGTGGCGGACGGCCCTCCCATTTCTCTCTGGGTGCTCGCAGTCCATCTCAGGAAGTCCCTGGAAAGCGTCCGGGCCTCCGTGGTCGAACTAGAGCGGCATAGGCTGGCCCAACTTCTTGATGCGGAAGATCCAGAGGATGCTAGACTGCTGCTTCCTCGATCCATGACCGGCTCGTGCCCGCCCGCCTAGTGAATTGCGAGCGCCGAGGCTGGGGGGGGCTCGCAGTTGTCCGAGACTGAACGAATACTCAAGGGCTACCAAGATCTGGTGGCGTTTCATCTGCTTCGGCCGTCGGCTACCTCGCCCCAGCCGGTCGACCAGGTACTGAAGACTCTGCTCGATACGCTGATCTCGGTGTTCAAGGCAGATCAGGGGACAGTCTGGATTCCGAGGCTCAGCTTCGACTCAGGACGAATAGATGCTGCTGCGCCCCTCGTCATGGCCGCGACCACATTTCCCCCTGAGTACATCTCGGTGCCGGGTCGGCCCGACTCAAGTTTGATTCAGCAGGCGATCGGTGCCGGGTCATCGCGGATCGGTGTGTGTTTCAGGTACGCGGCATGCATTTACTATGACGACCTGGATGAGTGCGCGCCCATGCTTGGGCACGCTTGGCGCGAGCTCTCAGGCGAGGAGTCGGCTCAACTGCTTCGGCCACGCGGGTGCTCACAAGATCGGGTGCTCAAGGGCGCTGGCCTGCGTTCGACATGGTGCATCCATATCCCACTAACGATCAGCGCCAGTGCCTCCGAGCGAAGCTCCGGCCAGAGCTCAGAGGTCCAGGACTCGCCGGGCGCCATCATCGTCACGCTTGACGGCACGCCTGGGAAGATGCACTCCGAATTCACTGAGCCTATGAGGGATTGGGTGTCGCTCTGCGGCACCCATATTGACCGATCGCTCTGGATCGAGTCAGAGTTCGTACAAGGACTTGCGACCACAACGCTCGACCAGTTGCGTGGTGGAGATCGAACCGCAATCGACCAGTATGTGAGTCGATGCGCCGAAGTCCTAGGCTTCGAGGCATGCACGCTGTTCGGCAAGATCCCCAGCGCCGACGCCTTTGAGGTAGTGGGAACAACCGGCATGCTCTGGGACGGTCCGATCGGGCGAGTGAGCCTCTTGCCCCAAAGCGAAGGTCCGGCAGCAACGGCTGCGCGACAATGTCAGCTGGTAGTTGCCGAGCAGTACGGCGGAGATCTGGGGCTTCCTGATGAGACATGGTCTGAACACCCATGCCCTGACGAACGAGTAACCGACAAGGATCGGCATCAGGCTCTCGCGGCACCCATCGTTGTCACATCGCCACACGCGCAGGCAGAGGTGTTCGGCGTACTGAAGGTCCTCGACCGTGCAGTTGCACCTGCTACCGATGAGTCTCCCTCCGTTGTCTTTCCACTCCACGCATTGGATGTGTTGCGAGCAGCACGAGTCGCGAGCAGCACCAGACTTCTGCTTCATGTCGAGCGCATGCTAGATGAGAAGGAGACGCTACTGTCATCCGTGCGCCATGACTACCGCGCGCCCGCCACACAGATGCGAATCGCTGTAGCCAGGCTTCTGAATAAAGAGGATGCCTATCTCCAGTCTCATGTCCCTGATATACGACGCGCCTTGCAGAGGGTGCAGGACTTTGGTGGCGATCTGATCTTTGCAAGCGACATCGCGAGACTCGGCTATGACCCTGAAGCCACCAAGGATGTCGCGTTGGAGCCCCGTCGGATCAGATTGCGGAATATTGTGGTAACCCTAGTTGACTACTTCTCAAGGACATCGCGTTCTCATGGGATGACTTCATACGAACAGTTGAGCTCTAATGTGTCCAGCTTTCCTGCGGATGAATATGTGCAAGCAGATCCTCGGTATATTCGCGCAATCCTGCATCAGCTTTTGGACAACGCCATGAAGTACTCTGCTTCTGATCAGGAGGTCGAGATAACCTACGTGCGAGGACAAGCCGATCGTCCGGGCAGCGTAGCTGGGTGTAGTGTCGTGGTGTCGAACTATGGGCCGGGGATCGAAGCGAATGAAGCCGAGACGGTTTTCCTCCCTCGCCGCAGAGGCCGCGGCGCCGTGAGAGCGGGAGTGTTGGGGAGCGGAATGGGGTTGGCGAGGGCCAAAGGCTTGGCGGAGCGACACGGCCTGCGGCTTGTATTGGTTCGCGGTTCGCTTCCAACGTCGTTTGCACTGGTGTTTCCGCCATCCATGATGGTGTCAGGAGCGGTTGATGAACGGTAATCACAAGCCTGTCGTTTGGTTTATCGATGACGAGATCAACGAACTGGAACCGTATGTACTTGAGGTACAGGAACGCGGCTTGGAGGTCCAGCAGGCCAACACCGCCGACGCCGCGATGGACCTCATCGACCGTATGTCGGATGGGCGGCTGTGGGAGTGCGACCTGCTTGTTCTGGACATGAAGATGTCTGTGCCGAAGGAGGAGAGGTATCGGAGCAGGCTGCCTCCGGGGCGGCTGCACTCGCGCCGAGTCGGGGCATACATCCTGGAGGATGTGCGGAACCACGGGTTGAAACTGCCGGTCATCGTGCTGTCCCAGTATTCGCCAGATGTAAATCTGGATGCGATTTGGGAGTGTTATGTTGTGACCATGAACTTGCGAGATGACGCGGGGGTGTTGCGGTCACTGCCGGCAAAGGCACAAGACGGCTTGGCAGAGTTGGAGCGGGAGTTTGATGTGCGGGTTCGAGAGAAGAAGCCCGACGAGTTCAGTCGTGTGGTCGATGAGATCGTGAGGAGTGCCACATTGTCCCTTCAGAGAAAATTGTAGAGCCACCTTTCGGCGGCAAGAGGCATTCTCGCTGGGATTGAGATCGCGGCGGTGGACGCACGCAGCGACGGTTGGGTGTAGATGGGCGCGGGGGGCTTGCGTCACCTACATGGAAGAGCATGATGGGCTTCACATCGGCGGCGGTCCATCTGCCCGGGGCTGTGTCCCGGGCGGTCACGGACGATCCGTTGGTCCCCCCGCGTGATGGACCTCGGACGGCCTGATCCGTGCGCGACGATGCAAGCGGGTGCGCTCCCATGCGTAGCACGCCAAAAGGCCCTGCAAAACAAGGGCATTGTGTGCGCGCGCCGCAACGGCCCCGATACAATGCGCGCGTACCGAACGCCTCCATACGCGCGAGGCACGGACGCCGCCCCGGGTCTTGGAGGACCCCTCATGCTCATCACCTTCCGGTCGACCGACGACATCAAGCCGTACGACAAGAACCCCCGCCACAACGACCCCGCCGTGGACGCCGTCGCCCGCTCGATCACCGAGTTCGGCTTCCGCCAGCCGGTGGTCGTGGACGAGCACGGCGTCATCATCGTCGGCCACACCCGCTGGAAGGCGGCGCGCAAGCTCGGGCTTGAGCTGGTGCCCGTCCATGTCGCCGAGGGGCTCACCCCCGAGCAGGCGAGGGCCTACCGCATCGCCGACAACCAGACGGCGTCCATCGCCACCTGGGACCTCGAACTCCTGCCGGTCGAGCTGGCGGAGCTGAAAGACCTGGGCCT
>JADZER010000066.1 GCA_020850415.1 Phycisphaerales bacterium | reverse complement strand
TCGTGGCCAGTGGGTTGTGGAGCTTTCCGATCACCTTCCGTTGAATCACCGGGTCGTCTGCGGCGAGGAATGCGGTTTGTGAGTGCTCCCAGCCCTTCGGAAGAACCGGCTGCCACGTCTCGTTGACACCCAACACCGTGTAGGCCGTGTCCCGCGTGTTCATGTCGTAGTGGTACTTCCCACCCCACTTGCTCGTCTCACCGGGTACGGTCACCAGCCCGCCAATGTCGACACCCGACTCGGCAAGCTGGGCGGTGTATTCCTCGGGAAAGTCCTCGCCCACCGCCGCCACCAGCCTTGTGTCGGTGAACAATTGACCCGCCAGGGCTGCCGCCGCCGCCGAACCACCGAGCACGCGTTTTCGGCTCTCGAATGGCGTCTCTATGTCGTCGAGGGCCACCCAGCCGGTCACCAGGAGGGTCACGATGGCCTGCCCAGGCGCCGGCGAAGGATTGGCTCAAGCCTCTCCCGGACTTCCACTGGCATGCTACCGGGATCGGTCATGAGGGCAGCGTCCAGGGTATGGGCACAGCCACAGCGGTCACGGCCGGGGAGCCGGGCGGCCAACCTCGCGACAGCGTCCCGCGAGTGCGCCACATTCGCCCGAAGCACCGAGAGCACCGCCATGGCGTCGACAGCACCCTCCTCAGGATGCCATGAGTCGTAGTCGGTCACTGTCGTGAGCAGCGCGTAACAGAGCTCGGCTTCTCTTGCCAGCTTCGCCTCGGGGAATGCGGTCATCCCTACGACGCTGGCCCCCCAGTCCCGGTACAGGTGGCTCTCTGCTCGTGTCCCAAATGCCGGACCCTCGATAACCACGTAAATGCCCCCATCAACTACCGGCTGTGCACCCGCCGAAGCTGCCTCGTAGGCCGCCCGGCGCAGAGCCGCGCACATTGGCTCAGCCATGCCCACGTGCGCCACGATGCCCCCACCAAAGAAGGTCTCGGGGCGGTCGCCACGAGTGCGATCGATCACCTGGTCGGGAAGTACCGCCGTCCCCGGGCCGCATTCGTCGCGAAGTCCCCCCACCGCCGATACACCGAGCACGCGTTCCACGCCCAGTGACTTCAACGCCCACATGTTTGCCCTTTGTGGCAATTCCGAAGGCAGGTACCGGTGGCCCGGCCCGTGCCGCGCAAGGAAAGCGACCCGCGCCCCACCCAGCCGGCCAACGCGAATCACATCGCTCGGAGCCCCGAACGGCGTGTCCACGTGGAATTCCTCCACGTCCTCGATCCCTGGGAGGTGGTAGAAGCCCGACCCCCCGATCACCGCGAGACCGATCCTTTGCATCCCGCTCACAGCGGACATTGTATCGGCATGCGCCTATCCGGATTCCAGCAGCCCGCGGAGCAATACATCGAACGGGTGTTTCGCCACCCCCAGCTCCGTCACGATGGCTGAGATGAATCGTGCAGGCGTGACATCGAACGCAGGGTTGTACGCCTCCGTTCCTTCGGGCGACCATCGCGTCTTCCCGTAGCCGCCCACCTCTTCGCTCGCCCGAAACTCGATCGGGATCGCCCGCTGGTCGCCTGCACCCGGGTCGATCGTCGTCGTTGGGGCAGCGATGAAGAACGGCACCCCTTGCTCCCGAGCAGCCAGTGCGATCCCGTACGTGCCGATCTTGTTTGCGGTGTCGCCGTTCATCGCGATTCGATCGGCCCCGGTCACGACCGCACCTGCCGCGCCGGATGCCAGCAGCGAAGCTACCGCGCTGTCCGGCAGGAGCGTGCAGGGAATCCCGAGCTTTTGCAGCTCCCACGTGGTCAGCCGGGCGCCCTGCAAGAGCGGCCGCGTCTCCGTCGCAAACACCCGGTCGATGTGGCCGGCCTTCCACGCCTCATCAATGACGGCCAGCGCGGTACCCCTGCCCCCGGTTGCCAGTGCGCCAGTATTGCAATGCGTCAGCACAGCCCCTGCCCCCTGGAGCAGGGGTGCACCATGAGCAGCGAGAGCCTCGTCGACCGCCCGTTGTGCGACGGTCACCTCATTCGCGAGATTCCACAGTCGCTCACTTCGCCCATCTGTCCCAGTGGCCAACGCCGCGGCGAGCGCCCTGCGGACTCCGGCGCCTAGGTCGACCGCTGTAGGACGCGTAGAAGAGATCCTGTCCGCCGCTATCTGCAGGCCGCGGTCGCTGGCATCGTTGCTCGCCGCTATCGCCACCCCGGCAATCCCGCAGAGGCCGAGAAGCGGCGCTCCGCGTACTTGCAGGCGCTGAATCGCCTTGCAAAGGTCGGCCACCGTCCGTAGTTCGAGGTAACGCTCGCTGTGCGGCAGGGCCGTCTGGTCCAACACCCTGATCCCTCGCCCTGCAAGCACCTCAATCGGCCGGTACGTCTCCATCCTTAGTAGTGCAGCAGGCTGTGCACGGCATAGCCCTCCAGTTGCCGCCGACCCTGGAGCCCATCCAGTTCGATGACGAATCCAAGACCCACCACATTACCGCCGATCAACTCCACCAGTTTCGCCGCGGCCCGCGCGGTCCCGCCGGTTGCCAGCAAGTCGTCAACGATGAAACAGCGTTGGCCGCGCGCCACAGCATCTTCGTGGATGTCCAGCTGGCTCTCGCCATACTCCAGCGAATACTCCACGCTCATCCGCGCCGCCGGTAACTTCCCCGGCTTGCGTACCGGCACGAACGGAAGACCCATCCGGTCCGCGATTGGCGTCCCGAAGATGAACCCCCGGCTCTCAATCCCTACGATCGACTCCGCGTCCGCTCTCTCTGCTATCTCCACCAGTGCGTCGAGCACGTAGCGGAACGCCTCCGCGTTGAGCAGCAACGGTGTGATGTCACGAAAGAGGACCCCCGGCTGCGGAAAACCCGGTACGGCCCGCACGTAGTCTGCAAGGTTCACCGGGCCATTCTAGGCTTCGCCCATACAGTCGCTCTACGCGGCCGGGATGAAGCCCAACTGTGGCCAGGAATCACCCAGAAGTTCGCTCGCCGGTACCCCCAGCCAGCGCTCGGCAACCGTCGCATAGACCGACCGGAAGTCCGTTGTATAACCAAGGTTACCCCGGTCGACCAGGTCTTCGAGACTCGGTGGCTCCCCGAACATGCCT
>JADZER010000065.1 GCA_020850415.1 Phycisphaerales bacterium | reverse complement strand
TCGAAGCTTCGCGACGCCCCGAGCGCGGGGATCGGCACCCCGACGCTGGCCCAGACCGGCATCGTCCTCACGAGCCGCCTGGGAGTGGCGGGCAGGACGCTCCTCTCGCGCGCCGTCGACGAGCTCGGGCTCGTGCCGGTCCCGTTCGGCGCCGAGCACTGGCCGGTTGCCCTCGACGCGTACCGGTGCTTCGGGCGGGGACGTCACCCGGCCGCGCTCAACTTCGGCGACTGCCTCACCTACGCGGTCGCCCGCGTCGCGGGCGAGCCGCTGCTCTGCCTCGGCGACGACTTCGCAAAGACGGATCTCGAGCTGGCCTGAGCGGCGCACGCGACCCGCTTCCGCGGTTGTGGCGCTGGCGCCGCCCGCGCTGACGCGGATCGTGGCTGGGGAGGCCCGTAGCCGGAGGGAGGCTCGGTGCTCATGGCACCCGGTTGCCTGCGAGCGCCCGAGACGTGACCGGGGATTGCCGTTCGGGGCGGTTGTGTTCCGTAGACCGACGCCGTTCGACGCCGAGCACTGGCCGCGCTCGACTTAGGGGCCTGCCTCGCCTGCGCGGGTTGCCCGGCTCGAGGCCCGCAGCCGGCCGGGGCCGTAGCTCCGGCCGGCCGCAGACGCAGGTCAGAAGACGCCACAAAGGGGCGGGCTACAGGGGGTGGGAGGAGGAAGCACGACGTCGAACGTGACGGTGGCGCTGGCGCCGCTCGCCAGGCTGACGCGGATCGTGGTGTCGACCTCCACATTCGAGGGGAGCCATGCAGCAGGTACCTTGCCGTCCGCGTCGGTGGGGATGAGGATCCGGGTTGCCCCTTCGGGGGTGCAGTCCCACGGCTCGACCGAGTAGTTGCACCCCCAGAGGTACCCGCCGCCGCGTACGATCTCGACCTCGACGACGATGCCGGCGGGGGCCGGCTGGGGCGGGTCGGACGGGGTGGCGCCGGGAACGGTGACGGCGATCCAGAGCAGGACATCGCCCGAGCCGTAATCGTAGACCTGGGTGAGGTTCGTGGCGTTTTGCCACGGGCCGTAGATCGTAGGCTGATTCGTATCGTCCGGGAGGCTGGTCTCGATCTCGATGTTGGCCCCGCCCTGGAAGACGGTGGCGGTGACGGTGTCGAGGCTGGTGGGGTCTTCGTTGCTGGTGGCGGTGATGGTGTAGGTACCGGAGCTCTGAGGGGCGGTGTAGTTGCCCTGCTGGTCGATCGTGCCCCCGCTCGTGCTCCATGTGACGGCGGTGTCGGTGGCGCCGGTGACGGTGGCGGTGAAGGCGGTGGTGTCTCCGGGGGAGAGCGAGACCGCGGCCGGGGTGACCACGACCTTGGGGCGGACGTTGACGGTTGCGGTTCCCTTGCAGCTCGGGTTGTTGGTGTCGGTAGCGGTGACGGTGTAGGTGCCCTTGGTGGCGGGGGCGGTGTAGTTGCCGTTCTGGTCGATGGTGCCGGCGGTCGCGGTCCACTGGATGCTGGTCGCGCCGGTGACGGTGAACTGCTTGCTGGCGCCCGGGAGCAGGTCGACGAAGCCGGGGCTGACCCTGACCTGGGGGTTCGTCGGGTCGACGTGGACGCTGAGGTGGTTGGACTGGGCCGCCTGGGTGCCGAACGTGTTGGCGGCCGTGAACGCCCAGATGTCGATGTCGTCGCCGCAGTTCTGGCTGGGGGTGGAGGCCTGCCAGTCGACGTTGTAGGCGAGCGGGGCGAGCACGTTCGTGTTGCCGCTCATCAGGGTGACGAAGTTGCGGTTGGTGATCGGGGCCCGCCAGGTCTTGTCGGGCATCGGGCTGATGTTGATGTCGAGGTTGAGCTCGGGGTGCTGGGCTGCGTAGCCGGCGACCTGGGCCTGCATCGCGTTCAAGAAGAAGGAGACGACGTCCGAGAGTTTCGGTCCCCAGCTGCCCAGATCGCCGAGGCCGCCGGCTGCCAGCAGAGCGCTCGTCACGTCCTGGATGCCGATCTGGGGCGGGTCGTTGACGACCTCGAGGTCGAGGGTCGCGTTGGTCGCCTCGCCCGGCTTGGGGGTCGGGTTGGCGACGGCGAGATCCAGGCTGGAGATCCGTGCGGGCATCAGTCCGAGCACGATCTTGTTGAGCGTGAAGTCGGTGAGGCCGAGCACGACGCCGATAATCGCGGCCGGCACGCGCGCGGCCGGGATGTTGAAGACGAGGTTGAGAGCGCCCGCCGCGGTGCCGAGGTACGTGCTCCAGGTGGAGCTGGTGGCGGCGATCACCTGCTCGCCGAACAGCTTGACTTGCTCGTAGACCTGCATCTTGTGGGCGAGCGCGGCGTCCGAGATCGGGATCACGGCCGACTGGAGGGCGCGGAGGCGAGCCTTGGTGCGCGAGGCCGGCCCGGCGGGCAGCCCATCGGCGAGGGCGGTGAGCTGCTGCTCGTACTGCTCGAGCGCGGCCAGCATGCCGCTGGAAGCAAACCAGGCGTCGAGCAGCGGCCGGGCCTGCGGGTCGGCGGCGGCGAGCGCGCCCGCGAACGAGTTCGGGTTGTCGCCGTTGATCAGCTCGTCGAGTGCGCCGGCCACGCTGGTCAGCCACTGCTGGTCGACGCCGGGCTCGCCTGCCAGCCGTTGGGCGAGCAGATCGAGCGAGGTCGCGATCTGCGACAGGCTCGCCACGGCGCTCTCGGCCGAGCCGGGCGCCTCCTCGAGCGGGGTGATCGCGAGCGCATGGTGGGCGCCCGCGACGGGCCTGCCGTCCGCGTACAGGATCACGTCGACGGGCCCCGCCGGCGGTGCCGACCAGCTCGTCTCGGGGTCGAGAAACATCGGCACGACCCCGTTCAGGACGCCGTCGCCGGTCCGCACGACGGGAGACTGCTCGGCGCCGACGTACAG
>JADZER010000064.1 GCA_020850415.1 Phycisphaerales bacterium | reverse complement strand
TGCTGTTCGGGGCGGGCGTGGGTTGGATGCGTGAGGAGTACGACCTCGCGGGGCGGGACTGGGCGCATCGCGGGCGAGTGATGGACGAGTATGTGCAGGCCATGCGGGTGTTGTGGCGCGAGGAGGAACCGGAGTTCCACGGTGAGCACCTCGACTTCCCGCCGGTGTACTTCGACCCGAAGCCGGTGCATCCGGGCGGGCCGCCGATCATCATCGGAGGCGAGTCGGCGCCCGCGATGCGACGCGCGGCAGCGCTCGGCGACGGGTGGATCGGGCTCGGGGCGACACCCGAGCAGGCGCGGGGCCATGTCGAGCGGCTGGCCGAGCTGCGAGCCGAGGCCGGGCGGGGCGACGCGCCGTTCGAGGTCACGGTCGGCGGGCAGGTGGCGACGCTGGACGACGTGGCTGCGTACGCGGAAGCGGGCGTCGACCGCCTGCTCGTGCGTCCGTGGGAGCATCCCCGCGAGGCGGCGGCGCAGCTCGACCAGTTCGGGGCGGAGATCATCGCTCCACTGGCTGCAGCGGGGCTCGCCAGCGAATAGGCCGGGCCAGCGGGCGTATGCGCGCCACGGCTGAGTGCGGCGGCGGATCGCCTCGACCAACTGAGCCCGGGGCTGGGGGGCCGGCTCAGGCGGTAGTGGGAGCCGGGGCCAGCGGGGCGGGTGCGGCCTCGACGGGTACGGGGTCGTCGCCGTCGGGCGGGGCGGGGGGCCGGGCGAGCATGAAGAAGATGGAACCCAGCGCCGAGAGTACAGCCAGCAGTACGAAGGCGGGCCGGTAGTCGCCGAGGATGTCGAACGACAGTCCGGCGAGGAGCGGTCCGGTGACGATCCCGAACATCATGACGAGCGATGAGAAGCCCATGATCGTGCCGAAGCTCTCGCGGCCGAAGTAGTCGGCGCGCAGGGCCTGCATGAGCGGGCCGCGCGTGCCCATCGCAAGGCCGTTGATCACAGCGAACACCAGGACGGCCCAGAGGCTCGAGCCGAACGCGAGGAAGAGCAGGGCGACGGTATGCCCGAACATCGCGATCACGATCATGCGCTGCTTGTTCACGCGGTCGCCGAGAAAGCCACCGAACGTGACCTGAGCGATGACCATCATGAAGGTCATCACCGTGGTGGCGAAGGCGGCGGTGCCGAGGGACAGGCCCATGGACTCCTTGAGGTGGGACTGGAAGTGGACCGCGACGGCCCCGAAGACGAGCAATGAGGCGGAAGCGCCGAGCGAGATCATCCAGAAGGAGGAAGTACGCAACGCCTGGCGGGCGGTGAAGTTGACCTCGCGGCGGCCGGCGGCGCGGGCCTGCCGGACCTGCTCGTCGCTGGCCCCGTCGGGGTGATAGCCGTGGTCCTCGGGGCGGTGGCGGACGAGCTGCGCCATCGGCAGGCCGACGACGAGCACGATGATCCCGGCGACGAGGGACATCTCGCGCCATCCGAGCGTTTCGAGGCCGTAGACGACGGCGGGGAGGATCAGGCCGCCAGCGGAGAAGCCGAGGGAGAGGAATGACAGGGCGAGCGCGCGACGGCGGTCGAACCAGTTGACGAGGGCGACCGAGATGGGGAGGAACGCGCCGAGCGCGGAGCCGAGGGCCATCATCAGGAAGACGAGATAGAAGGTGAGCAGCGAGTCCACGAGGCTGAGCAACATAAGGCCGAGGCCGAAGATCAGTGTGCCGAGCGTCATGACCTTACGGGGGCCGAAGCGGTCCACGGCCCAGCCCTCGATTGGCCCGAGGAGTCCGCTCTCGACGCGCATCAGGGCGAAGGCAAGGGCGAAGGACGTCTTGCTCCAGCCGAAGTCGTCGCGGAGCAGCACGACGTAGGTGCCAAAGGCGTGGAAGAGCAGTGCGCCGTTCAGCATGTTCGCGGTGAAGCCGACGCCGGCAAGGACCCAGCCGTAGAAGAACGGGGGCTCCCATCCGAGGACCCGGGCGTCGTGCCTGGTCGCGGCGGGGGCCGGGCTCGCCACGGGGAGAACGGAAGCGGGCGAACCAGCAGATCGGTTGCCGGGGGCTAACCAGCGCGGTCGCACCACTTCTCACCTCCGCTCGCTCGCCTCGGGACACCGGTCGGGGGCATCATAGCGGCTGCATCACGGGCGTGGTGTGCGTGTGATCCGGGCCGGGCGCGTACGCGTCCTCTGCGCCTCGGGTAGCATCCACGGCGAGCGGCCGAGGAAGGGGCGAAGCGATGGCGGATCCGGAGGTGCAGCGGGTGTTCGGCTGATGCTCAACGCGGAGGCGGTACGACGGTCGGCACGAGAAGTCGGAGGCGTCATCAGCGGGCGGCGCCGGATCGGGTATCCGTGGGTGTTGCTGGCGTGCGCCGTGGCCTCGGTGGCCGTCGGCGGGGGGGTCGGGTTCTGGTCGTACGGGCTGTACGTGCAGCCGCTCGAGGACGACTTCGGGTGGACGCGGGCGGGGGTCACACTCGGGTGGTCGATCTCGCTGGCCGCGGGCGGGCTCGCAGGGCCGTTCGTGGGACGGTGGATCGACCGCCATGGGGCGCGTCGCGTGCTCCTCGTGGGGGCGGTGTTGACGGTCCTGTCGTACCTCGCGCTCGCGGGCGTGCAAAACGCCTGGCAGTGGTACGCGGTGTCGGCGGTGCATGGGATCGTGCGTCAGATCATGATCTTCATGCCGTTCATGACGCTGATCACACGATGGTTCGATGAGCGGCGGGGGCTGGCGACGAGCATCCTCGGGATGGGTTTCTCACTCGGCGGGTTCACGGTGCTGCCAGCGATGGCGTGGGTCGTCGAGTCGTTCGGCTGGCGCGCCGGCTTCGTCGCGTCGGGCGTCGCGATCACGCTGGTCTATCTTCCGGTGGGGCTGTTCGTGCTGCGCGACCCGCCGCGGCCGGCTGAGGGCGGGGGGGTCGCGGCGAGCGACGACGGGATGCCGCTGCGGGCGGCGCTGCGGACGCCGCTGTTCTGGATGATCACGCTCGGACTGAGCGCGTTCTTCTTCGGGTTCTTCGGGTGGCTCGTGCACCAGGTGCCGTTCTACGAGTCGGTGGGCATCAGCCCTTCGAGCGCGGCGCAGATCGTCGCGGTCAGCGCGGCGCTGACGATGGTGGCACGCCTCGGCGCGGGGCTGGTGGCGGACCGGTTCGGGCGGTTTGAGCCGATCGCGTCGGTGATGGCCGTTGCGGGGGCGATCGGGCTGCTGGTGCTGTTCGTGGATACGAGCGCGCCGGCGATCGCGCTGTTCCTGCTGTTCTGGACGGTGGGAGGCAGCGGCGGGCCGATGGTGGAGGCGCTGTTGCTGACGCGCGCGTTCGGGGTGGCGCACTTCGCGAGCATCCTCGGGACCGTGATCGTGATCGAGACGGTGACGCAGATCCTGAGTCCGACGGTGGCGGGCGCGATCTACGACGCGACGGGCAGCTACGACGCGGCGCTGTTGCTGTTCGCGGCGACCTCGCTGCTCGCGGCGGCGCTGTTCGCCGTCGCGAGCCGGATGCCGCACTGGGCCGACCGCAGCGCGTGACCTCGGGGCGGAGGTGGCGAGAGGCCCCCACCCGGGGTCAGTGTGCCGGGGGATGGTCCGCGCAGATGGCGTAGACCTGAGACACGCCCGAACCGCCGGCGATCCAGCCTTCGCGGAAGGGCGCCACGAGCTCATCGGTGGGGGCGGACATTTGGGCGACGACGGCGCCGCCGGGCGAGGCGAAGCCGCCGCCGCTGACCTCGTCGCCTTCATCGCAGAACGCAACGGTGGCGGCGCTGGGCGGGTTGGGAACAGTGACCCGGTAGAACCCGGTCGTGCCGGAGACGTGCAGCGGCGTTTCGAGGTTTGCGAAGCACCTGCCCTCGGCATGCACGGCTCGAAGGGCGCCGGTAATCCGGGACGCGCAGAGGTGGACGGCGGCCGACGAATCGTTGCCGCCGTGCGCGCTCACGATCGTGGCTCCACCGATGACGGCGGCCGCGAAGGCCGCGCCGACGATGGTGGCGATGAGGTGTGATGCCCTGACGCCTGCGAGGTCCATTCCCACTCTCCTTTCGGGCCGGCTCAGTCTAGCGGAGCGGGCTCGACGATACGTGGGAGGGCCCAGGCGGGCAGCTACGACGCGGCGCTGTTGCTGTTCACGGCGACCTCGCTGCTCGCGGCGGCGCTGTTCGCCATCGCGGGCCGGCTTCCGCACCGGGCCGACCGCAAGGCGTGAGCGTGCCAGCAGGTCGCGTGCATCCTCAGGCGCCGTCGCCACCGCCGCCCGCCATCGCGGGCGGTGAGGCTGTCGCACGGAGGGGAGGAGCGGCGTTGCCTGAGCCGGGCTTCTGGGCAAGGAGCATGAGCAGCGAGCCGGCGCCGGCGATGAGGGCGAGCAGCGTGAATCCCGTCTCGTAGTTGCCACTGCTGTCGTACATGAGGCCAGCAAAGACGGGGCCAATGAACATGCCGAGCATCACGACCAGCGACGAGAAGCCCATGATCGTGCCGTAAGAGGCCCGCCCGAAGTACTCGGCGCGCAT
>JADZER010000063.1 GCA_020850415.1 Phycisphaerales bacterium | reverse complement strand
GCCTTGTGCACGGGAAGGCTCTCTCCGGTGACCATCGACTCGTCGATCTCGCTCTGCCCTTCGATCACGACCCCGTCGACGGCGACCTTCGTGCCCGGGCGGATCACGAGGACGTCGCCCTGAAGGACCTCGGACGTAGGCACCTCCACCTCAGAGCTGTCGCGGATCACAACGGCTCGCGGTGGCGCCAGATCCAGCAGCGTCCTGATGGCGTCGTTGGCTCCTCCGCGCGCCCGCATCTCGAACCAGTGCCCGAGCAGCACGAACGCCGCGAGGACCGCGGCGGCCTCGTAGAAGACGTCGCCTCCCCCGGTGAGGGTGACCACGACCGAGTAGAGCCATCCGGCGCCGATGGCCACGGCGACGAGGACCATCATGTCCAGCGTCCTTGCGCGAAGGGCCCGCAGCGCACCGCGGAAGAAGATCGAGGAGGCCCAGAAGACGACCGGGATGCTGAGCAAGAGCCCCCAGACCTCCTCCGAGAGCCCGAACGGGACGGCGACGTCGAAACTCAGTACGTCTCGGCCGATCGGTGACCAGAGCAGCGTGGGAATGGCGAAGACCGCCGCGACCAGGAACCGGTTGCGCATGTCCGTGACCATCTCCGCCATGGACATGTGCTGGTGCCCCCCGTGGCCCATCACTGCGTCCGGGGAGCCGCCCGGCACCGGCTGGTGGCGTTGGTCGTGGACCTCCTGATGGGCCTCCGGACTCGGGGCGACCGGATCGGCGAGGTGCCTGTCGCAGACGTGTTCGGGCACCGAACGGCCCGCGCAGTGGTAGCCGCACTCCTCGATCCACCGCCCCAGCTGGAGCGCCGACGTCACCGATGGGTCGAAGGCCACCGAAGCGGTCTGCGAAATGGGATTGACGGCGACCCGGTGTACGCCTGGGCGACCTCCGAGGGCCGATTCCAGGCCCGGTGCCTCGGAGCCGCGCCAGAGGGGCCCGACCTCGAGCACCACCGACTCGAGGGGGGCGGGGCCGTGGCTCGCGGCATGCCCCCCGGACCCGTCGCCTTGGCCACAGTGCTGTTCCTCGAGTCCCATGTCCGTATCGCCTCTCCTCAGACTCAGTGGTCCTGCACGAGGGATACCGGACGGCGTCGGCGGTCGAGGCGACCGGGGTCTGGCCATCCCGGAAAACGTCCCGTCCCTTCACGTGGCATTCCCATTCGGGGATCAACCGTCACTCGGCGGGGCTCGGTACGCCCACCGGTAGGTCTCGCTGCGCCGGAGGCGCTCGCCCACCCAAACCCGGCGGGTGAAGGTCGTCGTGAACGCTCCGCGCGTGTCCGGTGGCACCGATGAGGTCGTCGTGACCCGTCGTCCGAGGCGACTGGAGTAGAGCCGCACGCTGACGCCCCGTCGATCCGCCCGGACGGACACCAGGACCGCCGCCGGCCAATCGTTGGTGAAAACCAGCTCGGGGCCACCCCACGAGATGGTCGCCTCCCGTCCCGGCGGATATCGACGGATCCAGAACTCGTGCGGTGTGAACCGGTCGAGACGCAGCCCGGCGAAGAATGCCGCGTTGAAGAGCGTCGTGGCGATCTGGCTGACACCTCCGCCGACTGCGTCCTCCAGGCGGCCCGCGTTGATCTGGGGCGCGGGCACGAACCCCCGGTTCGTGGTGCGTTCGCCGAGTGCCTCGTTCAGTGAGAAACGCGCGCGGGGCATGATGACCATCCCGTCGAGGATGGCCGCCGCGCGTCGGATGTTCGTCACTCGCGGGGGGCAGCATTCGTACGGCGTTCGGAACGTCCCGATCGGTTCGCGCACACCGAGACGTCGCGCCCGTGCCGTGGTCAATGCCGGCTTGGCGGCACGAAGCCTCCCACGGATGGGCCGAGCCCCGTCGGCCCGAAGGATCGCCGTCGCGAGGGCCGGCCCATCCAGCTCCCGCCCGGGCCGCGCCGGGATGACCCTCACGACGCCGTTCCGCACGCCGAAACCGGCGTCGCGGGGCGATTGGGCGAGCCCGGGCAGACGTCCGTGAACCAGCGACGACAGGGCGTTTGCGTCGATCGTCGCCGAAATGGTCGCGCCACGCGCCTCGATGCCGATCAGCGCGGCGAGTTGCTGGGGGGAGATTCGCGTGGTTCGTCCGGCCACCTCGACCGTGACCGGGCCGGAGGTGATCCGCCGAACGCGGTTGGCGGTCCGCCTCGCCTCCGCGGTGGCGAGCCGGGGCGCGATGGCCAGTGTGGGAACCGTGAGCGCCGCCGGCATCCCGGCGAGTGTGTCGAGGAGACGCGTCGTGGCGAGCCTCCGACCCGGTCTCGCCGGCTCGACGCTCGCACGCCCAGCGTCGATGCTGACGGTCGCGTCAACCGGCGGTCGGTCGACGCGGCGGCGCAGCATCCGGATGAGGGCGGCCCGTCGTCCCGGGTCCAGCCGGAACCGCAGGGGGAGTTGATCCGTACGGCCGAGCCCCAGGACCTCCCACACGCGAGTGCGCCATCCACGGGCGGCGGCATCGCGCAGGGCCGACCCGACATCCGGCGTGGGTGCCAGACCCGCGGAGGAGACGACGATCGGCGGGGCCGGCGGAAGACCCAGCCGAAGACGCGGGGGAGGCTCGGCCGAGGTGCGGATGCGTCGCGTCGCCTGCTCGACCGTGAGGCCACCGACGGGGATCGTCCCCACCCGCAATCCGTCGGGCAGGCGGTCCTGGCGCGACGCGAGCGAGACGGCGAGCCACCCCGTGATCACGACCAGTGTGGCGGCCATCCCGAACAGCGCAATACGACGGCGGGTCGACATCTCAGGGCCAGGCGGGCCGGCGCCCGGATGTGGTGATGACCACCCACACCACGGCGATGATGATCGGCTGGTGCGTGAGGTAGAAGGTGAGCGAGTGCCGGCCGGGGGCGGCGAGGGCGGCCACCAGCCGGTGCAACCGGGCGGGGGCGTCGCCGAGGAGCGCTCGCCGGCCGGCGCGATGCCCTTCGCCGAAGATGAACCGACCGAGCAGAATGCCCGCGAGGTACGCGGACGCCCATGGTGCGACGGGCCAGAAGTCGACGGACCTGAACCCGGGGGGTGGCGCCCCCACGGCCAGAAGGGCCCAGTTGCCGGGAAGGGAGTCGATGACGACGCCCACGCCTAGGAGCGCCGCGCCCAGCCCGGCCAGCGTTGCGGAAGAGCGCCGGATGAGCAGGGGCGTGAGCAGGGCGCAGACAAGCATCAGGTGAAGGATCCCGAAGCGCACCCAGCGGTCGGGAACCGCGATGGCGGTGACCAGCGACACGGCGAGCGCCGCGCCGGCCAGGAGTGTCACTCGACGCAGGTACCTCCCGCGTCGGCTGGGTGAGCGCGTCTGAGCGAGGACTGCGGCGGCGCCGGCCAGCGCGAGGAACGACGAGGCGATGAGCGGCGGCAGAGCACCCCAGACGCCCCCGAAAGGGTCCGGGCCGGCGCCCGGCAGCAGCAACTCGATGTCGTAAACGACGTGGTAGGCGGCCATGGCAAGGAGGGCCACGGTCCTGAGGACGTCGAGCCATACGACGCGGGGTCGCCGGGGATCATCGGGGCGCCGGGGCACGTCTTCCGAACGCTTCGCGCCGGGTGATGGTGAACACCAGTCCCGCTGCCGCCACGAGGAACACCGGGATGCCCGTGAGCTGTGCCTGACGGAGCCCGAATGCCACGACATCCGCATCCCGGACCACGAAGAAGATCAGGAACCGGGATGCGGCGTATCCGGCGAGGACCAGCCAGAACAGCAGGCCCGGCGTGGTGAGCCGTCGGGCGATCACCAGGCCCGTGGTGAACAGGATCAGCGCGGCGAGGATCTCGTAGAGCGCACCGGAGTGGTACATGACTCCCACCTCGGGCACGTGGGCGGCGGGATCGCTGTAGGCGATCCCCCAGGGCAGGCCCGTCGGTGGACCGTAGTGCTCGCCGTTGAGCAGGTCCGCGACACGTCCCACCGCCATTCCCGCGAGAAAGGCCAGGGCCACGAGGTCGAGGTGGGCCATCAGCGGAAGGCGTCGCCGCCGAAGGTAGAGCACGGCGGCGAGGCCACCTCCGACGACCGCCCCCCAGAAGGAGAATCCCTCGCGTCCGCCGCGCCACGGCGTGAGGAGGTTGCCGGGGTCATTCTCCACCAGGTACCAGAGCCGGGTCCCGATGATCCCCGCGACGGCGAGGACGAT
>JADZER010000062.1 GCA_020850415.1 Phycisphaerales bacterium | reverse complement strand
TCCCGCAGCTTGGTCACGATCTGTTCAGGGGTGTGTCTCGTCCGCTTCATCGAGAGTCTCCTGGGCCCTGCCGGGGCCCCTCGGGACTCTCATAGCACATGGATCAGGATTTGGGGGGCAGGCCACGGCGGCGGGTAGAGCGCAGATCGCGATGACCACAACCCACCGCTGCCCGTCGGTCAGGGCAGACCCCCATACCAGGGTTATTACGGCAAGGGCCTCAACCAACAGGATGAAGAGTGTCAGCACTCCCAACGGGCTCTGGGAGAGGTCACGAACCGGCAACCGTCTTGGCTCGAGCAAGAATGCCCCCTTTTTTCTAGCGCAGTGTACTGGCAAGGTTGGTGCAAGCCGACGCTAGTGTACCGCCCCGCACACCTTCCTCGCCGCATCCCCCAGATCCGTCGCGGCCTGCAGCGTCGGCAGCTCACCCGCCGCCTTCCTCAGGATCTCCCGCCCCGCGTACACATTCGAGCCTGTGAGGCGGGCGAGGAGGGGGACCTTGAACCCGATCTGCGTGGCGGCGTTGGTGGTGTCGGGGTGATGCATCGGGGGGAGTATACAGGTTCGCAGGGGCGGTTCCTTCGCCCCGTCCGGGGCTCTGGGGGTGTGGGGAGGGGTACCCCGGGTTGCGCTTCGCCCGCGGGGGCGGGCTGCGCTTCATCCGGGGCTAACGACCGACGCCCCGTCCGGGGCTGGAAGGCACGGCGTGCAGGCTGGAAGCCTGCACCACAAGGGGGGGGAGCGCAGGCTGGAGCCCGCACCTTCCTTGCCGCCGGGTGTGGGGTTTGAGCCACCCGGCGTTCGCCGGTACGCTGAGGGGATGATCCACCCCGTTGTAGACATCGACCGCTGGATGCAGCGCTACCCACTCGACGCGGATTGGGCACGGCTGGATGAGCAGGGGGCGATGGACTTCCTCTACCAGATGCCTTCGGATGTCTTTTCTCCCCGCGATCTCGCGCTCACCGAGCAGTTCCGTGCGGCCGCGGGCGGGTCGGGCGCGCTGGGTCCGGGGGTGCCGGTCGATGTCCTGCTGCCGGCGCTCGGGGAGCCGCCCCGCCCGGAGGTCTCGAAGGTGGGCGGCGTGCCGTACCGGGCCCGGGCGCCGTGGCCGACCGACGCGGCGGGGCGATCCCTCGTGTTCCTTGCCCAGTTGTGTCTTGCCGATTCGCGGGGCACGCTGCCGACGCTCGGCCCGGACGACCTGCATGGCGATGTCCTTCTGATTTTCTATGAGGACGATGATGAGATGATCTGGGACGAGACGAGCGGGTCACCGCTGCACTTCGAGTGGCAGCCGCTGGGTATTCCGGAGGCCGCGCTCATGCGGGCCGAGGATGTCCCGGCGAGGTGCAGCCCCTGGACGCCAACCTACTTCGAACTGCACCGGTCGACCGAGCACGCGGGGGCCACGAGCGTGCGTCATCGACAGTTCGAGATCGAGGTGCATGGCGCGTATTGGGCCAGCAAGATTGGCGGCCGGCCTGTGTGGCAGCAGGACGAGCGCGAGGCCGACGGCCTCGGTCGATACTTCGCGAGCCTGCACTCGATCAACCCTGCCGAGGACGAGTACCCGTTCCCGAATGTCCCCAAGCCGGGATGGGGCCGGCTGCCGTATGACCAGGGCTTCTTGATGCTTGGTGATGTTGGCACGCTCTATCTGTTCGCCAAGGGCGGCGGGCGTGTCGGGTGGCTGATGCAGTGCGGGTGAGGCGGCGGCGGGGCGGCGATCAGTGTAAATCGGGTCACGGTGGCGAGGTTGGGCACACGGGCGATTCCTTCGCCCCGTCCGGGACTCTGGGGGTGCGGAGAGGGTTACCCCGGGTTGCGCTTCGCCCGCGGGGGCGGGCTGCGCTTCACCCGGGGCTACATTCCGGCGCCCCCCTTTGGGGGCTGGGAGGCAGCGGGCGGGCGTTCAGGCGGAGTTGCGGCGGCCTTGGTCGTCGGCCCTGCGCAGGAGTTCCTCGGCGGACCAGCTGGGCAGCATCGTGTCGCGTTCGCGGGAGTAGTCGCCCTGGCCGAGTTCGTAGAGGTGCATGAACCGCATCGCGTCGGCGTAGCCCATCTCGCGGACGAGGATCTCGAGTGCGCGGCGGCGGAGTTCGGCTGGGGTCAGCATGGTGCGGCCTCGACCTTCCTTCGCCCCATCCGGGGCTCTGTCCCGCGCGGAGAGCATTCCCCGGGTTGCGCTTCGCCCGCGGGGGCGGGCTGCGCTTCACCCGGGGCTACAGACCGTCGCCCCGTCCGGGGCTGAAAGGCATGGAAGGCAGGCTGGAAGCCTGCACCACAAGGGGGAAATGCAGGCTGGAAGCCTGCACCACAAGGTCACCCCACCGCCCCACACACCTTCCTCGCCGCATCCCCCAGATCCGTCGCGGCCTGCAGCGTCGGCAGCTCGCCCGCCGCCTTCCTCAGGATCTCCCGCCCCGCGTCCACATTCGACCCCTCCAGCCGCACCACCAGCGGCACCTTGAACCCGATCTGCTTCGCGGCGTTCACGATCCCCGCGGCGATCACCGCGCAGTCCATGATGCCGCCGAAGATGTTGACCATGATCCCCTTCACCCGGGCGTCGGACAGGATGATCCGGAACGCCTCGGTGACCGCCTCCTCGCTCGCGCTGCCGCCGACATCGAGGAAGTTCGCCGGCTCGCCGCCCTCGAGCTTGATGACATCCATGGTGGCCATGGCGAGCCCGGCGCCGTTGACGAGGCAGCCGATGTTGCCGTCGAGGGCGATGTAGGAGAGGTCGAACTTCCGGGCCTGCAGCTCGGCGGGGTTCTCCTCGGTGGGGTCGAACAGCTCCTGGATGTCCTTGTGGCGCATCAGGCCGTTGTCGTCGAAGTTGAACTTGGCGTCGATCGCCAGCACCTGGCCCTCGGGGTTGTCGGCGGTGGCGGGGGTGAGCACCAGCGGGTTGATCTCGGCGATCGTGCAGTCCTTGTCCACGAACGCCTTGGCCAGGCCGGTCATGACCTTGACGGCCTGGTTGATCTGCTTGCCCTTAAAGCCGAGCCTGTAGGCGATGGTGCGGGCCTGGTGCGACTGCAGGCCGGTCAGCGGGTGCAGGGGCGTCTTGATGATCGCCTCGGGGTTCTTGTGCGCGACCGTCTCGATCTCCACCCCGCCCTCGGCCGACGCGATCAGCACATTCCGGCGGCTCTTGCGGTCGGTCGTGATGGCGAGGTAGTACTCGTGGGCAATATCCACGCCCGCGGCCACCAGCAGCTTGGTGACCTGCAGCCCCTCGGGCCCCGTCTGCACACTCACCATCTTATTGGTGAGCATGAAGCGTGCGGCGTCCTCAGCCTCCTGCGCCGAGCGGACCAGCTTGACGAACCCCGCCTTGCCCCGCCCGCCCGCGTGGACCTGGGCCTTGACCACCGCCAGGCCCCGCTCGCCCAGGCCCGCCTCCGCCACCACCTTCTTGTACGCCTGCGCCGCCTGGTCGATGCTGGTCACGACCTCGCCGGGGGGCACCGGGATGCCGTAGGAGCGGAGGATGTCGCGGGCCTGGTACTCGTGGACTTTCATGTGCGGCTCCCGGGGAAATCGGATGTGGGGGGATCGTAGCCGGGGGGTGGGCGGGTGAACGGGCGGGCGGGTGCGAGGGGGGCGAGGCGAGGACAACCAGATCGATGCGGGAGGAAGCGTCGATCTCCGGCGAGGTCTTGGAGCGTGAGGGTGGCGGGGTTGAGTTGGCGCCGGTGTTCGAGACGGTCCGGCTTGTGTTGCAGACGCCCCACGGGGAGCTGGTGTACGACAGCGCAGCCGACGAGGAGCCTGACGGGATGGCGGCGGTATCGGCTGGTGAGCCGGCTGAGGGAGCGGGACTAGCGCCGGCGCCGGCGGGTAAATATGCCCGTCAGGACCAGGCATGTCGCGGCGCCGGGGGCCGGGACGAACTCTGCCACGATCTCCACATTGTTGAGCGTGTACCAGTCGCCCTCCCAAGGCCCCTCATGGAAGACCAACCCGCCGTCCTCGTTCAGCAGGCGCCCTCCGGGGTAGAAGTCGTCGAGTTCAATCGGGAGCCCGATGCCTGCGTCGCTGGAGCCCGGTGTCTCCCGGGTGAATCCGTTGAACATGAAAGTCTCCCCGCTGCCGATGGTGAAGTTGAGGATTGAGCCATCGGCACCATGCGTACCCGGATACCGCATGGGCACCCAGACCACGCCCTGATCGAACTGAACCGTCGTGTTGTTCGCGTCATCGCCGGCGCCGGCGATTGTGATCGTCCCGGTGCCGTACACGCCGGGGTGCCCGAAGTAGTCCTCGTACACGCCGCCGGCGTCATACCGCGTCGTCATGGTGAGCGCGGCGTGGTTGAGCTGGCCGTCGTCGGGGCCGGAGAGGAGGCCAATCGTGCCGGTCATCCGATACTCGATGATGTCGCCCTGTGCGGCGCCCGGGGCGAAGCTTGCGGCGATGAGCAGTGCCAATATGCCTCTCATGGAACTCTCCTGTGCCGAGCAGTGCAACGACCCCACCATGCCGGCCCTTTAGCCAGTGTACGGACACCGTACCGGGGCTTCAAGGGCCCAGGACGATTCCGGCGTGCCTCAGGCGACCCGAGTGAGCCTGAGGGAGCACGATCGTGGCTTTCCGCGCGAACGAGCGAGCGGCCAGGCTGATCCACCTTCCGGGGGGCAGTTCGGGCCGGCTCTACGGCGTCGGCGCGCGGCGACACAGGCGAGCACGAGCGGGGCGGGGCCGGGGGCAGGGACGATGATGAACTCAAAGCTGTCCCACGCGATGCCCGCCTCCGCGGGGTCGCGCGTGATATCGATGATCTCCAGCCGCGTGATGACCGGGTAGGTGGTGAGGTCGATGCGCTGGAGCGGGTCGCCGGTGCTGACAAAGTCGGTGACAGAGACGGTGTGGAAGTCCCAGACGACAAAGCGCGCGGTAACGCCCGGGACGCTCGCGTCGATGGCCCAGAACGAGAGCCCGGTGATCGGGTTGGCAAAGTCGATGTAGAGGTTCTCGGCGCCGGTGATCTCGCCGGTGTCGAGGGCGCTCGAGAGGGCGTTGGGCGGCGAGTGCGTCGTGCCGAACGGGACCGCCACGCAGTGCGCGCCGGGGTCCGAGGAGAAGAGGGCCAGCTCGGCGTACTGGTCGGTGACCGGCCCGGTGAACTCGTCGAAGCCGATGAACTGGGCCGTGGCGGGCGCCGCGGTCGCGGCGGCCACGCCGGCGAGGATCGCGCGGTTCGCGCGGTTGGTGCGGTTCGTGCGCATGATGATCGTCCTTTCGTCGGGCTCGCCGCGGGCCCACCGGGTCGCGGCGAGCAACGCGCGGAGCCGTCGTCCGCGACGACGGAGCAGGGCGCAACACGAAGCATACCACCCGCGGGCCGCGGCTCCAACAGGCGTCGCCCCCCGCCCCTCAGCCCGGCTGGTGAGCCGGAGACGCGGGAAGGACAGTGACGCTCGGCAGCGGGCGCCCCGCCGCACGAAGAAACAGCGTGTGCATCCGCCCCGCCCAGGCGTCCCAGTTCAGCGTCCGGTGCGCACGGGCGAGGGCCGCGAGCGAGCAGCGCCGGTACCCGTCAGGGTCCGCCGCGAGCTGCTCGATGGCGTCCGCGTACGCCTCCGGCCCGGCCGTCGTGGGCAGCACCCGGCCCGTGGCCCCGTCCAGCACGACCGACGGCAGCCCGCCCGCGTCGGAGACGATGGCGGGCACTGCGAAGTGTGCGGCCTCGCACGGCGCAATCCCGAACGCCTCGGCAACGGACGGCAGCAGCAGGAAGTGGGCGCCCGCGATCGCCGCCCGGGCGCGGGCCAGGTCCCCAGGGTCGGCCAGGCTCAGCCGCCCGAGCGGCTCGACAGCGTGCGAGCGGGCGGCACGCGAGGTAAGCGGGCCGATCACGCGGAGGGTCGTCCGCCAGCCACGGGCGCCCAGCAGCTCCGCGGCCGCGACGCACAGGTCGAGGCGCTTACGCGCGGGGTCGGCGCCGATGAACGCGAGGTTCAGCCGGCGCCGGGTGGGCGGCTCGTGGGGTGCGGCGACCGGCCGCTCGGGCGTGATGTTCGCCCCCATGGGGATCTGGACCGCGCGGTCGGGGTCGAGGGCGTAGTCGTCGATCGCCGACCGCAGCGCCGCCTCGCTGGCGTACGCCGCGAGCGTCGTGCGCTGGAGGGCCCCAAGTTCGAAGAGGTCGCACGCGTCGTGGTAGGCGCGGGTCCGCCGCGCGTACGCGGGGTAGGTCGTGTTGATCAGCCGCGGCGTGGCGTCGGAGAAGTACACCACCGGCGTGTCGGTCTCAAGAAAGGCAAGGCTCGTCGAGATGCAGCACCCAAAGAGCAGGTCAGGACGCAACCGCCGCAGCTCGCGCCCGAGGTGCTCGGCCCGGGCGTGCGCCCGGTCCAGCATGCGGGAGTGGGTCGCCCGCGGCGCCAGGTGCTCGAGGGTGTCGCGGAGCGCGTGCCGGGCCGCCCGGGCGTGGGCGCGGAAGCGCCGCGGCACGGGCGGCGGCCCCGGGGCCGGGGTCTCGATGTGCACGAACTCCACCCCGCGCCGCTCCAGCGCCCCCGCCATGCCCGCCGGCATCCCCGACAGCGCGCCCGCGTCCCCGGCCCGGCCCGGCCACAGCATGGCGACGCGGAGGGGGGCAGAGGGGCCCGGGGTGGGTCGGTGGTGGCCGGGCATGGGCTGTCCGTCGGTCTGTCGGTCGGCCTGTGCGTCAGGCTGTGCGTCGGGCTGTGGCCAGGTTCGGCCGGTTTCAGCCGGGGGCGGCGGCGTCGGGGCTTCGTGTTTGTACCGCGCCGCGGTACGCTGTGCGCATGGGAATCAGGCGGACAGCAACTCGCGGGTTCACGCTCATCGAGCTGCTCGTCGTCATCGCCATCATTGCCCTCCTGATCGGCATCCTGCTGCCGGCGCTCCAGAGGGCGCGGGACGCCGGGCGTGCCGCGGCGTGCCTGAGTAACCAGCGTCAGATCGGCATCGCCTGGGGCGCCTACACCGGCGACTTCGACAGGTTCCCCTGGGGCGAGGAGGAGGAGTACGACAAAAAGGCCCGCACCGGCTGGGGCGGCGTGCACTGGTACGGCTGGGACGGCGACGACCCCGACAGCCCGGCGCAGTTCATGGCCGCCGAACGCCCGCTCAACCCCTACCTGGGCGAAGACCTCGTCGCCCAGGCCGTGGCCCGGGTGTTCCGGTGCCCGGGCGACAACGGGGTGGGCGTCTACGGCCACCCCGAGCAGGAGATCTGGTGGAAGGAGTTCGGCGCAGGCAACCGCTCGGGCGAGGGCGATGAGACGGTCTTCGGGATGCTGGGGAACAGCTACTCGGCGAACCTGGAGATGTACATTCGGTTCGTGAACCGAAAGCCCGTCACGGGGCCGTGGTGGGGCCCGGGCCGGGTGACCGTCAGCCCCTCGCGCTTCGTGGTCGCCGGAGACCTGGGCAGCATGACAGTCGCCCGAGACCGGCAGGTGTTCGAGTACGCAACCTACGGCTGGTGGCACGGCGAAGGGCGTGGCCAGTTGCTCTTCCTGGACGGCTCCGCGCGCGGCGGAACAGTGGTCGGGGATTCGGCGATGGAGTTCTGGATGGGCATGGACCCGTAGCGGGCCGCGGGGGACGGTGCGGGGCGACGACGCCGCGGCCGCGGTGGATCAGCGACGGCGGCGGAAGGCGAGGGGAGCGAGGGCGGTCAGGGCGAGCGTGGGTGGGGCGGGGATGATGTCGCCGTAGACCTTGAAGACGGTGTCGAGTGGGGACACACCCAGTTCGCTCACCGGAACCCAATCCGGCTCCCCAAAGTGCGCCGACCGGAAGTATGCTTCAGATTCCCCGGAGATCGGATACTGGCCTGCTGCGAAACCCCGCCCCTCCCCGTCGCCGACGAAGCGGGCTCCGATGTAGTAACGACCCGATTCGATGTGCAGACTCAGGCCTGAGATCGTGAGTCGATAGACCTCGATATCGCCAAACGCGGTGCCCTCGAACTCGCTTGCGAATCCGAGATCGAACAGCTCGGCAACGGGCTCGAAATCGGCCGTCAGCAGGATGACATCTGTGGCGACCGGCTCGAATCCCGGGTACCACAATGCGAGCCATTCCAACTCGCGCACGACCGCGCCATCAGCGACCATGAAGTCATCCACAACCCAGCTCTCGGTGACCCAGGTATCTCGCTCGGAACTGATCGCCTTGGCACCGTCCCACTCGCCGTTGTCCCAGAGGAGGTCCGGCTGGGCGCGGCTGGCTGTGGCGGCGAGGGCGAGGGTGGCGAGGATGAAGGGAGTGACGGTCACATGGGGCTCCGGGTCATCGGCGGCGGCGGAGGGCGAGGTGGGCGAGGGCGGTCAGGGCGAGCGTGGGCGGAGCGGGGATGATGTCGCCGTAGACCTGGAATACCGCATCGACGCGGTAGCCTGTCTGAGTCCAGTCCGGATAGCCGAAGTAGTCGGACTTGATGTACGCCTCGGTCTCGCCGAGCACCCTGTACTGGCCCGCTGCGAACGCGCGTTCGGACCCGCTCCCGACGAATCGAGCCCCGATGAAGTACCGCCCCGGCGCGAGCTCGATATCGAGCCCGGCGATCGTGAGCAGGTGCACCGGCAGCCCGTACGCGGTCCCCTTGAACTCCGAGGTGTACTCGTGGTCGAAGTACTCGTCGATCGGGCCGAAGCCTGAGCTGAGCAGGATGAAGTCGGCGCCCACGGGGTCGAGGTCCTCCCGTTTCCCCGCGAGCCACTCGAGCCGGCGCAGGGACGCCGGTTCGAGCAGCGTGAAGTCGTCGAAAATCCAACTGTCCGGGACGATCGTGTTGCGCTCGGAGCTGATGAGCTTCCCGTGGTCCCAGGTGTCGTACTCGCCGTTGTCCCAAAGGAGGTCCGGCTGGGCGCGGCTGGCCGTGGCGGCGAGGGCGAGGGTGGCGAGGACGAGAGGGGTGGCTGTCACATGGGGCTCCGGATCATCGGCGGCGTCGGAAGGCGAGCAGGCAGGGCAGGGCGAGCGTGGCCGGGGCGGGGATGATGTCGCCATAGACGGTGAACACCATGTCGTACGCACCGCCCAGCCCTTCGATCACCGGCGTCCAGTCCGGAAATCCGAAGTACTCGGAACGGATGTACGCCTGCGTCTGGCCGCGGATCTCGCGACGCAACGCGGCGAACGCCCGCCCGTCGCCCGACCCGACCATGCGGCCCCCCAAGTAATACCGCCCAGGATCAAGCCGCACCCCGAGATCCGAGAGCGTGACTCGGTACAGATCAAACCCGAACGATCCCCCGATGAGTTCGCGGGTGTACGCGAGGTCGCGCAACTCCACGACCGGTTGGAAGTCCGCCGTGAGCACCAAGAAGTCGGCGCCAATCGGATCGTCAAGACTCATGAGCGATGTCCACTGAAACTCCCGGACCGCAACCTCATCACCCAGCACAACATCATCGACGGCCCAGCTCTCCGGGACGAGGGTGCCGCGCTCCGAGCTGTACGCGGCCTCTTGCGCATAGCCACCGTTGTCCCAGATGACATCGGCGGAAGCAGCGTCACAAGGGTGCAACACCACCGATGCGAATCCGACAATGACTACCTTACGCGTCGGCTTCATGCTACCTCCAGCGACCCGGCTCTCTCAGGGCCACCCCCTTCGATCGCGCAGAAGCCGGTCGGGCCGATGACATTGAATCGCCGGTCGAGTATGACCTTGGTCACCGCAGTCGCAAGGCCGATGTCGGTCTCCTGAAGCGTGCCGGTCGAGGTCAACACCACCCGTACATCGGCTCGCGCCATCGGCATGCCCCTTTCCGCGGCCAGAACCTCCGAGGCTCCCAGCATACTCCTCCGGGGCGATGGCGCCGAGGGGAATCCGGGTGATTGCGAAGCTGGCAGGCGGGCCGCGGCCTGGGGGACGCGGCCGGAGGGGGTCCCGGTGCGATGGCGGGCCGCCGAGAGGGGCACGGCGGGCGCGGACCGGGCGCCGGAGCTCTGGATGCACCACGGATCCGGGGTATTTCACAAGCCGCCCCCACGCGGGCCGATAGAACCAGGGGCGATCGCCCGGGAGGCTCCATGCAGCTCAGGCTTGGCGAGGCGGGTTTCCGCGCCCAGATGGCCAGGGTGTCGGCGGTCAGCGCGATGCCGAAAGTGTTCGTCGTCGGCTGCCCGAAGAGCGGCACCACCTGGGTGATGCACATGCTCGCGGCACACCCGCACATCGTGCTCGACGGCGAGGGGGCGCTGGGCTGGCAGCTCCTGCCCGAGCTGCTCGCCGCGGTCACGAGGTTCAACGCCCACCAGACCCGCTTCGCCCTGGGCGAGCACACCATGATCCCCGACCGCGAGGCCGTCGCGGCGTTCCGATTCCTCGCGTGCCAGCGGCTCGCGGCGTACGCCGAGCGCGCCCGGAGGAGCCTCGCCGAGGTCCGGGTGATCGGCGACAAAACCCCGCAGCACTCCGTCGTCATGGGGCCGCTGGGCGAGCTGTTCCCCGAGGCGCGGTTCGTGCATGTCGTCCGGGATCCCCGGGACGCGGCGGTGAGCGCATGGTTCCACTTCCGGCGCGGCTCCGGCCAGCCCGACGGCCAGCCCGGCGGCCAACCCGACGGCCAGTCGATCGGGTCGTACGGCGCCCAGTTCGCGCGCGAGTCGTGGGCCAAGGGCGTGGGCGCGGTCTGTGCCGCCGAAGCGCAGCTCGCCGGACGCGTGCGCCATGTCCGCTACGAGGACCTGCACGGGTCGGGCGGAGAGACGCTCGCCGGGCTGCTGGAGTTCCTCGGCGTCGACGCCGGGGCCGAGCCGCTCCGGGCGTGCCTCGAGGCGGGCCGCTTCGAGCACCACTCGGGCGGGCGGGCGCCGGGCCGGGAGGACCGCGGGAGCTTCTACCGAAAGGGCGTGGTCGGCGACTGGGCGTCGCACCTCAGCGAGTCGGAGGGCGCCGCCTGTCTGGCGTCGGCCGGGGCGCTCGCCGAGCGGTTCGGCTACCGCGCCGGCGCGCTCACCGCAGCTTGATAGACGCCAGCGCGGCCACCATCAGGATCACGCTGATGATCCACAGCCGGCTTACGACCTGCTGCTCGTTCCACCCGCCGAGGTGCAGGTGGTGGTGGTAGGGGGCGCAGCGGAAGACCCGCTTGCCCTTCGTGGCCTTGAAATAGCCGACCTGGATCACCACCGAGCCGATCTCGGCGAGGAACACGCCGCACATCACGAGGACCACGATCTCCTGCCGGACGACCAGGGCGGTGTAGCCGATGAGCCCGCCGAGACAGAGCGAGCCGGTGTCGCCCATGAAGACCTGCGCCGGCGAGCAGTTGAACCAGAGGAACCCGAGGCACGCGCCGCCCGTCGCGCCGGCGAGGACCGCCAGCTCCCCCGAGCCCGCGACCGACGGGACCAGCAGGGTCTGGGCCCAGCTCTGGTTGCCGGCGATCAGCGTGAGCACAACCAGGCCCAGCGCGACCACCGCGGAGACGCCCGACGCCAGACCGTCCATGCCGTCGGTGATGTTCACCGCGTTGCTCATCCCGGCGACCATGAGGATGGAGATGACGACATAGGCCAGCATCGAAAGCTCGATGACCCCCGGTCCCAGGTGGATGGAGAGGGCGGACTCGTAGGTCTTCTGGAAGGGCAAGTTGAGGACATGGGCGAAGCTGACGGGGGCGTTGGAGAAGCCGGCGCGGTAGCCGAAGTAGCCGACGATCGCCCCCACGCCGAGCTGGAAGACGAGCTTCTCCCAGGCGTGGAGCCCCTGGCGCGACCCCCCGCGCCGCGCCGCGGTCATCTTCAACCAGTCGTCCGCGGCGCCCACCGCCGCCATCCACACCAGGACGATCAGCCCGAGCTGCACCCACCGCTCCGAGAGGTCCGCCAGCAGAAAGGTCGCCAGGAAGATCGCGCCCGCGATCAGCACGCCGCCCATCGTCGGGGTGTTGGCCTTCCCGCCCGACACCGCGCGGAGGCTCTCGGCGTCCGTGAGCCCCGAGTCGCCGATCTTGAGGTGCCGCAGCATCGCGATGACACGCTTGCCGGAGAGCAGCACGACCGCGAAGGCCAGCCCCGCCGCCGCCAGGGCACGGAACTCAATCTGGTCCAGCACGCCCAGCGGGCTGAGGTGCTCGAGGATCCACTCGCGGAGCTTGTCAAAGAGCAGGTAGATCATGGCTTCAGGCGATGCCCCCGGGCGTCGGGCTCGCCGCGCGGCCGCGCAGCGCAGCGAGGATGCGCTCAAGCCCCACCCCGCGCGAGCCCTTCAGCAGGACCGTGTCCCCCTCGCGGAGCAGCCCCGCCGCGGCGAGCGCGTTGTCCCCGTCCGCCGAGTCCAGCGTCGTCGCGTGGATGCCGACGCGGGCCAGCGGCTCGGCCATCAGCCCGGCGAGCGGGCCGACCAGGATCGCCGCCGTCGCCAGCCGCTCGTGCGCGACCGCGTCCGCGATGTCGCGGTGGGCCTCGGGGCCGCCGGCGCCCATCTCCAGCATGTCCCCGAGCACCGCGACCCGCCGCGAGCCGGCCGGAGCCACCGCGCGGAGCGTCCGAAGCGCCGCGAGCATCGAGTCGGGGTTCGCGTTGTACGCGTCGTTGATAATGTCGATCCCCGCCAGACGCGTCCGGGCCAGACGCATGTCCGGCGGCGTGAACGCCGCCAGCGCCGCCCGGGCCGCGTCGTCGGGCACGCCCAGCCGCCGGGCGACGGCGATCGCCGCCGCCGCGTTCGAGGCGTTGTGCGCGCCCAGGACCGGCAGCGAGTACGCGTGCTGCTCGTTGAGCGTGAACGCCAGCCCCGCCGTGCTCTGCCGCACCGCCGACACCCGCAGGTCCGCGTCGGGACTCATGCCGAAGGAGATCACCCGCGGGAACCGGGCCCGCCAGGGCGCGAGCTGAGGAGCGTCGGCGCTCAGCACCACCGCCCCGCCGGGCTCGAGGTGAGAGGCCAGCGAGGCCTTCTCGGCCGCGACCCCCTCCAGCGAGCCGAACCCCTCCAGGTGGGCACGCCCGATGCTGGTGATCACGACGATGTTGGGCCGGATCATGCGGCTCAGCGGCTCGATCTCGCCCGGGGCGTTGGCGCCGACCTCGCAAAGAAGGTACTGGTCGTTGTAGCGGGCGCCGAGGATCGTGAGAGGGACCCCGAGGTCGTTGTTATAACTCTTGGGCGAGCAGTGCCCGCGCAGGTGCGCGCCCAGGCACGCGTCGATCATCCGCGTCGTCGTCGTCTTGCCGTTGGAGCCGGTGACCGCGATGGCCCGGATCGAGCCCAGCGTCGCGCGATAGGCCCCGGCCAGACGCCCCAACGCCGCCCGCGCGTTGGGCACGCGCAGCACCGGCAGCCCCGGCGGGAGCTCGCCCGCCCCGCCCGCGTCGTCAATCACGGCGAGCGCCGCCCCCGCCTCAAACGCAGCGCCGAGGTACCGGTGCCCGTCCGTGCGCTCGCCGCGGAGCGCGAAGAACACCTGGCCCGGGGCCAGAGCCCGCGTATCGATCGCGGCCCCCCCGGTGAGCGCGGGGAGCCGGTCGGGCCTCGCGAGCCACGAGCCGCCGACGCCGGCGCGCACAGTCTCGTGTGTCCAGAACTCCGCGGGGCTCATCGTGCGCACCTCGCGCCGTGGGGGACCCGTGCGGCCCGCCGCTCGGCGAGCGCCTCCCGGGCGATCTCGTGGTCGTCGAACGGGATCGTGCGCGTCCCGCCATGCCCGTCGGGCAGAATCTGCTCACGCTCGTGACCCTTCCCGGCGATCACGATCAGGTCCCCGGGCTCCGCCCCCGCCACCGCCGCCCGGATCGCCCGCGCCCGGTCCGCGTCGCGCCCCACCCGGCCCCCGTGCGCCCCGTCGATCCCCGTGAACACCTCGTCGATGATCGCCTCCGGATCCTCGCGCCGCGGGTTGTCGCTCGTCACGATCACACGATCCGCCAGCTCCGCCGCTCGCGCGCCCATCCGGGGCCGCTTGGCCCGGTCCTTGTTCCCGCCGCAGCCGAAGATCGCCCACAGCCGCGCGCCCGCGGGCGTCGCCAGCCTCGCGGCCCGCAGGCAGTTGGCCAGCCCGTCGTCGGTGTGGGCGAAGTCAACCAGCACCGCGATATCGTCGCCCTCCGTGTGCACCGCCTCCAGCCGCCCGCACGGGGCGGCCAGCGTCGGGATGATCTCGGCCAGCTGCGCCGGCTCGATCCCCAGCGACCCGACGCACACGCACGCCGCCTGCAGCAGGTTCATCGCGTTGTGCGCGCCCACCAGCCGCGTCCGCGTCACGACCTCGCCCCACGGACCGGCCAGCCGGATGTCCATGCCCGACGCCGTCGGGTTGGCGGCCGACACCGTCGCGTGCGCCGGGCCCGCGGGCGTCGGCGCCCCGGCCAACGCGCAGCGCAGGATCTGGGCCCCGCAGGCCCGCGTCATGCGCTCCGTCCACGGGTCCATCGCGTTCACCACCGCCAGCGCGTCCCCGCCCAGCCCCTCGAACAGCCGCGCCTTCGCCCCCGCGTAGCTCGCCATGTCGCCGTGATAGTCCAGGTGGTCGCCCGTGAGGTTCGTGAACACCCCCGCCGCAAACCTCAGCCCCGCGGCACGGTGCTGGTCCAACGCATGGCTGGAGACCTCCATCGCCGCGCCGCCGCACCCGTTACCCACCATCCGCGCCAGCAGCTCGCTCAGACGCTCCGCCGGCGGCGTCGTGAAGTCCGACGGCACAGGGCCCGTCCCGTCGTCGATCTCGACCGTGCCGATCAGCCCGCACGCCAGCCCCGCCCCCTTGGCAGCCCGGCAGATCAGCGTCGCGATCGTGGTCTTGCCGTTCGTCCCCGTCACGCCGGCGAGCGTCAGCCGGGCCGACGGCGAACCGGCCAGACGCTCGGCGAGCACCGCGCCGGCGCGGGCCGGGTCGGCCGTGAGGAGAATCGCCGCGCCGCCCGGGCCCGTCCCCCCGTCCGGCATACGGTCGGTGACGACCGCCGCGGCACCCGCGCCGACGGCGTCCGGGATAAACCGCCTCCCGTCCGCCTTCAGCCCCGGCCGGGCGACGAACACCCACCCGGGCCCCACCCGACGCGAATCCTCCGTCACGCCCACAACCACCGCGCCGGGATCGATCGGCCCGGTCGGCGACAGGCCGGCAAGGTGGACGAGGTCGGTGAGATGCATGCGGGCTCCACAGGGCGTATCGGCCGGGCCGGGGCGGCGTCGGCAGATTATGGGCAGCCCCCCGACCCCGGGCCGCGCCGGCGTATGTGGACCGTGTGGACGGCCGGTGGATCGCGGGGTTGGACCCGCACGGGCGCAGTGGTAGGCTGCCCGGGTGCGGGCGCCCGCGTGGGCCCCCGCGCCGGGCTCAGGAGCGGAGGTGCGCGATGGGTTCCCTGCGATTGATCGCGGCAGTCGGCTTGGCGGCATCCTCAGCACCGGCCTGGGCCCAGCTCGCCTACGCCGAGCGCTCAACCGGCCTCAACACCCTCGCCTGGGACGGCGGCCGGACCGTCCTCCGCCTCGCCGACCTCGACGCCGACGGGCACCAGGACCTCCTCACCGTCGGCGACCACGGCTCGCCATACATCAACACCCAGATGCACGGCGTCACCGTCTGGTTCGGCGACGGGGCCAACCACTGGTCCCTCTTCCAATACGGCAACTTCGGCTACGGCGGCGTGGTCGTCGGCGACGCCAATAACGACGGCCTCGCCGATGTCGCCTACGGCATCCACCACAACTACAGCGGCGTGGACCTGGGCAACCAGGTTCTCGAAGTCGCCCTCGGCGACGGCACGGGCCGCTTCTGGACCGCCTGGGACGACGGCCTCGCCACCGACGGGCAGAACTGGGGCATGTTCGGCACCGAGTTCGCCGACTTCGACGCCGACGGCTGGCTCGATGTCGGGTCCGTCTCCTTCGGGGCCGACGACGGCGTCTGGGTATACCGCAACGACCGCGACGGGTCCTGGACCCGGACCTTCGGCTTCGCCGGCGGCAACTGCACCATGGACACCGACACCGGCGATGTCAACAACGACGGCGCCCCGGACTTCATCACCGCACACCAGTCCGGCACCGTCTGGCTCGGCGACGGCGCAGGGGGCTTCGTGCTCGGCGATGCCAACCTCCCCGCCGGCGGGTCGAGCGGACGCCGGCGCCCCAGCGTCGGCGATGTCGACCGCGACGGACGCGACGACCTCGCCTTCGCCACCAGCGCCGGCGGGGCCCAGGTCTGGCGCAGCCTTCCCGGCGGCACATGGCAGTCCATCTCCGGCTCCCTCCCCGCCTCCGGCGCCATCGACGCCACCCTCCTCGTAGACATGGACGCCGACGGCCTGCTCGACCTGGTCACCTTCGGCGACGCGGCCGGGAAGGTCTGGAAAGGCGACGGCGCCTCGGGCTGGGCTCTGGCCGCCGAGTTCCGCACCCCCACCGCCGGGGAGTACGCGGGCCTGACCACCGGCGACGCCGACCACAACGGCCGCCCCGATATCGCCGTCGTCAGCCGCGAGGGCAACTGGCCGAGCGACTACAACCACCTCCACCTGTTCACCGAGACCAGCGTCGCGACCGAGCCGTCGGTGCTGGTGACGCGCCCGCCAGCCAACCGCGTGCTGCGGGCAGGCTCGGTCCTGTTCGTCGACTGGCTCGGCGCCGTCCCCCCGGGCGATGTCGGGACCGCCACCCTCGAACTGCGCCGCGACGGCGGCCCCTGGCGCACGCTCGCGTCCGGCGTGCCCAACAGCGGGCGACACCAGCTGACCCTCGACGCCCTGCTGCCCGGGCCCGGCGTCGAGCTCCGCGTCCGCCTGACAACCGGCTCCCACGCCGAGGCCGAGGGGCTGACCGGCCCGCTGACAATCGTGGGGTCGTCGTGCCCCGCCGACTTCAGCGAAGACGGGTCGGTGAACACCCTCGATGTCCTCGCCTTCCTCAACGCCTGGGCCGCGGGCGACGCCCGGGCCGACTTCAACGGCGACGGCTCCATCAACACCCTCGATGTCCTCGCCTTCCTCAACGCGTGGGGGGCCGGGTGCGTGTGAGCGGGGCGCGAGCCCCTACCTGCTCGCCCGGACGGCCCACTCGAAGCTGTCGCCGGTGGTGATGGTGGAGACATCCACCGTTGCGTACAGGTCATCGACCGTGCCCGGGGCGCCGATCGTGTAGGCGGTCCCGGCCGGGGCCATTTTGCCCTGCTGTTGGACGGCCGCGCCGGAGGCGATGGGGAACTCGAGGCCCAGGATGTCGGTCGTGCCGATCGAGGCCGTGCCGCTGCCGGCGGGGAGTATGATCTTGGTGACGCCGAGGAAGGGCTTGGCGCCCTGGGCGCTGGTCTGGCCTGCCGACACCTTGATGGCGTCGGCGATGCGCTCGCCCGCGGCGTTGTCGCCGATCACGATCGCGGTGTAGTCCGCGCCCTGGGTCTGGCTGAGGGTGAGCTTGAGCACGCGGTAGCCCTGGGGCTGGGTGATGAACCCCGTGATGGTCTGCTCGGAACCGGTGAGAGTCGTCGGGCCGTTGACGGCGGTGTTAGATGCCGCGGGGACGGCGATGGTGCGCTGGACCATCGGCGAGGGGGCGACGGCGGCCCCGATGGGGCCGAGCCACTTGGAGAACTCGGTGCCGGAGATCGCGATCCCCGAGGTTGGGCACCGGAGGTCGTACTGTTCGTGCTCCCGCTCGTCGCCGTCCGCGGCGGAGACGGACCCTCCGATCATCTCAATCGAGGCGGCCTCATCAGCCGCGACGCCGTAGCACTGGGCGATGTCTACCTGCCCGGCGGGGGCTGCCTGAGATGAGGAGACCGTGCAGTTCTCGAAAGTCACCGGGCCATCGGTCGGAGACGGGGCGGCTTTGACATACACGCCGTAGGCGCTCAACCTGCGGTCCCCTGAGTTCGCGACGATCTCGCAATTGGTGAACCGGATGACGCCCGGGTCGCACCCGGAGATCGTCTCGACACAGACGCCATGGACATCCGGGGGGTTCTGGCTGCTCTCTACCCCCAGACTACTATCTCCCAAGATCATCGAACCGACGATTTCGATCCCATCGCCGCACTGGGTCCGAAGCCCGAAGTGAGAACCCCTGAGCACGCACCCCTCGATCCGGACGGCGTCGCAGTCGCCCTTCAGGTTGACACCGTACTTCCTCGCCTCCAGCAGAGAGTTCCGAACGACAAGGCCTGTCACCTCATCGGCGACCAGACCCGCGTTATCGTTGCCCGCGTTCACTGTGCTCACCGTGCGTGTGATGAAACTCGAGCTATCGATAGTCGCGTTATTGCCGACACTGAGGGAGTTGCCGTCGTGGAGCAGGAAGTCGCAGCCTACTACGCGCATCCCGTCAGTGCTGGGCGCGTAGATAGCGCCGCCGCCATGCCCCGTGCCCCGCCCTACCACACCGAGCACTTCGACATTGGTCACGGCGTCCTGCGCGACAGACAGCGGCACCCGGAAGCAGGTGCCGGAGTTGGTCTGTGGGTCGGGGTTCTCGATGAGCAGCGAGCTCCGCTCAAAGAGCACGCCGTCGGCGTAGTCATCGATCTGCACGCCGTGCGCGTCCACACCAGTCGAGTGGAACCGCACGCCGCTGATGTGGAGGTTTGAGTTCGCCGACTCCTCCGAGGTATCTCCCGCGAACCAGACGCCGATGCTGTCGTCTCCGGCGGTGTCCAGCGTGCAGTCGGTGACAGACGCTTCCACGGCGCGTCCTTCGAAGTGGATCGCCGGGGCGTCGTCGCCCGTGGTGCGAATCGCCGAGCCGGTGATTGTCACCGCCGTCGCCGTGTCCTCGAAGACGATGCCGGACCCGGCGTTGGCGATGCACTCGATCGTGGCGTCGGTGATGACGACACCGCTGACCGGGACGGCCGCGCGGACGGCGCGGCTGCCGTCGGCTTCGAGCCGAATCTTCACATTGTCGATGGTGACGCCGCTCGGGTCGGTCCCGCTGCCCGGCTTGGTGATCAGGATCCCGTCGAGGTCGCTGGGCGCCGGCGTGGAATCTCGGATCAGGATCGTGAGATTCCGGATGGTGTTGTTGCGGGCACCGAAGCCGCTGATGACCACGCCGTTGTCGCCCAGCGGCGGCTTGATGATCACCGCGTCGGGGTCCACGCCGACGAGGTCGACATTGCTGTGGTCGACATCGAGAGTCACCTCCTCCTCGTAGACCCCCGCGTAGATGAGCACGGTGTAGCGAACGGACGGATCGTTGGGGATGTCCTCGACAGCGCCCTGGATGGTGTTGAAGTTCGCCGAGTCCATGGCAAGCGGGTCGACAACGCGGGTGAACTCAAAGTCCGGCTGGGCGAGGCAAGTGCTCGTCCCCAGCGAGGCGAGGGCGCAGAGGGCGGCGAGAGCGATTCTTGATGTCATGGTGGCTTGCCTCCATTCTTGAGGGGAGTTGTCCCAGACTACCGATCTTCTCTTTCTTATGCAAAGCCCCTTGACGAGGTTGCACCAGTATGCGAGACTGGCCGAGAGTACGGGGTGCTGGCAATCCGGGGCGAAGGAGGGCTGCGCGATGCGAGGAACGCCCGGGGCCGCGGTGCTTGTGTGTCTGGCAGGCTGCGCTCTGCCCGCGACGGGCCAGGACGGCGCGTGGCCGGTGTGGCAGCGGACGCCGACTCGCCTGGGGAATACCACCACCGTAGGCCCCAAGACCCCCACGATCGGGTGGTCGATGCAGTTCGACCCGGATTCTTACGACATCGCCTACAACGGTTCTCCCATCATGGACGCGACCGGGAGGGTGTACTTGTGCGTGAACCACGGGCTTGTGGCGATCGACACGGACGCGCGTGAGGTGGCTTGGTCGTTTGTAATTTCGGACAACGGCGGCTACACGCCCGCCTACGACTCCGGCGTCGTTGTCTTCGGCAGCGCCACGGACTATGTCTACGGCGTGGACGCCGAGACCGGGCAGGGGCTCTGGTCGTTCCCGGAGCCCGGGCGGCCCAATCTCTCGCCTGTCGCCGCCGACGGCGTGGTGTACTACATCACCCAGTTCGGCGACCTGAAGGCCCGCGCGATCGCTGATGGCTCACTGCTTTGGGCGATTCAGATGGGCACGAGCGCATATTCCGCCCCGGCGGCCGATCAGCTCGGCCAGGTGTTCTCCAGCTCGTGGTCTCACACCCAGGCCTGGGCGGTTCTGTCGGCGAATGGCGCGCAGGCTTGGGTGCGGCAGCTCCCTGCGCGGACGCAGGCCACCATGCCGGTTGACCTCGATGCCGCTTCGGCCGGCCGGGCCTACTACATGGATCGCAATGCGAATCTCACGGCCTTCGACCGCCTCACGGGCGACCAAGCGTGGACCATCAAGCTGGGCAATACCTCCGCGGGCATGGCGGGGGTCAGTGTCGGACACGAAGGCACTCTCTACGCGGGGGTGTACGACTTCCAGAGCAGAAGCATGTGCGCGGTCGACCCGGACGGCCAACTCCTGTGGAAGACGCAGTTCGCCACGGACGATACCAATTCCAGTCCGCCGATCGTGGACGGCGACGGCACGATCTACTTCACGAGCTACAAGACCGCGTCCACCCCCATCGGCCGTGTCCACGCCCTCAACCCCGACGGCAGCGTGCTGTGGATCAAGGACATGCCCGAGCGCGTCGCCTCCAGCCCCATGCTCGCCCCCGACGGCACCCTCTATGTCAACTGCTCGGACACCTACCTCTACGCCTTCAAGGACCCCTGCCCCGCCGACTTCAACGGCGACGGCGCCGCCAACACCCTCGATGTCCTCGCCTTCCTCAACGCCTGGGCCGCGGGCGATGCCCGGGCCGACTTCAACGGCGACGGCTCCATCAACACCCTCGATGTCCTCGCCTTCCTGAACGCGTGGAGCGCCGGGTGCGCGTAGCTGATTGGGGATCGACGAGCCCTGTGCGCAAGCACAATGTCGGACCGATGCGCAAGCACAGGGTTGGACCCGCAGCTGCCTGCATAAACGAAAGACCCCGAGCTTGCGCTCGGGGCTCGTATTGCGCTTGGTGCTCGTAGACGCGTGGTGGTTCGAGCAACCCCGTGAGAGCTACTCGTCGTCCGGCGGCTCTTCACCCCCGGGCGCGTCCCCGGGCTGATCGGGCTCGGCCGGCGCTGTCGCCTCCAGCTCGCCGCGCATGCCCGCCGCCCGGCTCAGCAGGTCGGCCTCCAGCTGCTCCTTGGGCAGCGTCGACTCCAGCGACGGCTCCAGCACGAAGTGCCACCGCTGGATGTTGTCGATCCGCGCCGGGAGAGCCTCGGCGAAGAGGTCCAGGGGGGCGTGCTCGTACAGCGGCGGCCTGGCGGTCGCCTCGGTCCGCAGCGGCTCGTAGCCCTCAAGCTCGAGGCGCAGGTCGTACACGCCGTGGTAGGTGAACCCCGCCTCCGTCGGCGTCCGCCCGATCTGCTGGTCGTTCAGCCACACCAGCGCCCCGGAGGGCTCGCTGGTGATCTCGATCCGGCGCTCGACACAGCCCCCCAGACCCAGCGGCAGGGCCAGGAGGGCGAGGGCAACCAGCGCGGGGGGGATCGGGCGGGGCATGGGGGTAGGGTAGCGTGAATGGGTGAATGGGTGAATGGGTGAATGGGTGAATGGGTGTGGGGCGTGGGGTGTGGGGCGTGGTCGGTTAGGCCAGGTCGAAGAGGAGGACTTCGCTGCGGTCGGCGGCGCCGGTGAGTCTCACGGCGGCCTCGTCCTCGACGGCCAGGCCGTCCCCCTCGGTCAGGGCCTGCCCGTTGACGCTCACGCCGCCGGTGGCGACCTGAATCCAGACGCCGCGCCCGGGGGCGATCTCGTGGGCCGCGCCCTGGCCCGCGCCGAGCACCGCCGCGAACATCAGCGCGTCGGCATTGATGGGCATGGAACCGTCGCGCCCGTCGGGGCTCGCCACGAGCCGGAGGACGCCCGCGCGGGAGGCCTCGGGGAAGTGCGTCTGCTGGTAGACCGGCGTGATGCCCCGCTCGGTCGGCATGATCCAGATCTGAAGCAGGCGCACCGGCTCGGTCTTGGAGTGGTTGAACTCCGAGTGGTAAACGCCCTTCCCGGCGGACATGTGCTGGATATCGCCGGGCCGTATGACCTCGCCGCCGCCGGTGGAGTCCTTGTGCTCGAGCGCGCCCGAGAGGATGTAGGTGATGATCTCCATGTCGCGGTGGGGGTGCCTCGGGAACCCGCCCCCGGGCGCCACGCGGTCGTCGTTGATGACGCGGAGGGCGCGGAAGTGGGTGTGCTCGGGGTCGTGGTAGCCCCCGAAGCTGAAGGAGTGGCGCCCGTCGAGCCAGTCGATCCTGGTGCGGCCTCGGGTCTCGGCGTGTCGGATGGTCAGCATCGTCGTGCTCCTCGTGCCGGCCCCCCCGGGTGCGATGGGGCCGGGTGCGATATAGTTGTTGAAACAACTATATGCCGGGACGGACTATTCCCGGGCCGCGGGCGGGCCAGCCGGGCTCCCATCCCCGCCCGGCGGCTAGGGGCTTGCCCGGTCCTGGTCTTGGCCTTGGTCCTGGCCTTGGTCCGGGTCTGGAGCGCTCCGGGCCTTCTCCAGCAGGCGGCTGAGCTGCCGGAGCTCCCGCTCCGACAGGTGCCCGAGCTGGCGGGCGTGGAGCGCGGCCACGGGCCCGTCAAGGGCCGCCAGCAGGGCGCGCCCGGCGTCGGTGATGGTCAGATGGACCGAGCGGGCATCGCCCGGGCAGGCGGCACGCGCAACCAGCCCCGCCGCCCCGAGCCGCTCGACCAGGCGGGTCAGGTCGGGCACGGGAGTGACCATGTCGGCCTTGACCTGCGAGCAGGTCCGGGGGTTCGGCCTGGCCGGATCCGGGGCGTGGCCCCGCAGGATACGGAGGATGTTGTAGGTGGCGGGGGAGAGGCCGTGGGGGCGGAACAGCCGCTGGGCCTGGGCGTGCAGGAGCGCCGAGGTCCGCTCGAGGTTGAGAAACGCCTCGACGGCCGGGCTCTCAAAGGCGCGGAGCTTGTTTATTTCTTCGCGGAGGGTGGGCATGCTCGGTTTGGGCCAGCGGTGGGCTACGAGGGCTGGTGTCGCTCGCGCTCCGGCAGGTGGTCGAACTCGTCGCCTCGGAAGAGGGAGCCCAGGTACACGCGGCGGACCATCTCGTCGTTGATGAGTTCGCGGGGGGGGCCTTCGGCGAACTTTTTGCCGGAGTCGATGATGTAGGCCCTATCACACACGCGCAGCGTTTGCTGGACATTGTGGTCGGTAATGAGGAAGGCGATGCCGGCGTCGGCGAGTTCGCGGATTTCTTTCTGGAGGTCTTCGACGGCGATGGGGTCCACGCCGCTGAAGGGTTCGTCCATGAGGATGAGGCGGGGCTCGGTGACCAGGGCGCGGGCGATCTCGAGCTTGCGGCGTTCGCCGCCGGAGCAGGTCCGGGCGGCGTGCTTGGCTTTGTGGGCGAGCCCGAAGCGGTCGAGGAGGTGGGCGGCGCGTTTCTTGCGGGTGGCGCGGTCGAGGGGGAGGGTTTCGAGGATGGCGAGCAGGTTCTGCTCGCAGGTGAGCCGCTGGAAGACGCTGGGCTCCTGGCTGAGGTAGCCCATGCCGAGGCGGGCCCGCTTGAACATGGGCTCGCGGGTGACCTCCTGGGCGTCGAAGAAGACCCGGCCGTCGTCGGCGTCGATCATGCCGATGGTCATGCGGAAGCTGGTGGTCTTTCCGGCGCCGTTGCGGCCGAGGAGGCCGACGATCTCGGCGCGTTCGACATGGAGGGAGACGCCGTCGACGACGGTGCGTCCGGCGTAGAGCTTTCGGAGGTTCTGGGCCTCGAGGAGGGGCATGCGGGGGAGTGTAGGGGAAGACCGGGCGGACCGGGCCGGCCGGGCCGGGCGGGCCGGTCGGGCCCGGACAGCGCGTCCGGGGTTCAGCCCGGGGGCGGCCCGTCCGATACAGTCCCCGCCGATGCCTGAGACACCCCAGCCGAATCCGACGACCGAGGTGGGCGCGAGCCCCTTGCTTGAGGGGGGCGCCGGCGGGGCCGGCGCGCCGGCCGAGGCCAAGCGTCATGTGCCGGGGTGGCATATCCACCGGCGGCTGTACGACTGGGTGCTGTCGCTGGCGCACCACCGGCACGCGACGACGGCGTTGTTCTTGCTGAGCTTCGCGGAGTCGAGCTTTTTCCCGATCCCTCCGGATGTGCTGCAGATCGCGCTGACGGCGGAGCGTCGGGAGCGGGCGTGGTGGTACGCGGGGGTGAGCACGGTGGCGTCGGTGCTGGGCGGGGTGGCGGGGTACCTGATCGGGATGCTGGCGTGGGAGGGGCTCGCGCCGTTCTTCTTCGACCATGTGCCGGGGTTCACGCACGAGCACTTCGACTATGTGCAGGGCAAGTACGAGGCGTACGCGTTCCTGACGATCCTGGCGGCGGCGTTCACGCCGATCCCGTACAAGGTGTTCACGATCACGGCCGGGGTGTTCGGTCTGCCGATCTGGGTGCTGGTGTTGGGGTCGGTGCTGGGGCGGGCGGGGCGGTTTTACCTGGTGGCGGCGATCATGTGGAAGTTCGGGCCGCCGGCGAAGCGGTTCGTGGAGAAGTACTTCAACCTGCTGACGCTGGCGTTCATGGCGTTGGTGGTGGTTGCGGTGGTGGTGCTGAAGATGACCTCGGGGCATGGCGAAAGCGCCACGCCCGCGCCGGCGGTCGGGGTTGAGGGGTCGTGAGCGGGGATCGCCCCACGCCGGTTGTGATGTCCGAGTCTGACGGCTCGGTGCTGATCCGGGTGAAGGCGGTGCCGGGGGCGAAGCGCGATGTGGTGGCGGGTGCGCTGGGCGACCGGCTCAAGGTGCGGGTGAGCGCGCCGCCGGAGGGGGGCAGGGCCAATAGGGCGATCTGCGCGCTGCTGGCGTCGGCGCTCGGGGTGCGCGCGGGCGATGTGGAAGTCGTGCGCGGGCAAACGAGCCCGGAGAAGGTCGTGCGGGTGGTTGGTGTGGGGGAGGCCGGCGCGCGGGCGGCGCTGGGGTTGGAGGAGGGGTAGGGGATTGCGGGTGGGCCCGGGGTGCGTCCGAGGCGACGGCGCTGCGCGCGGCGGGTGGCTGGTTGCGCGGCGTCGGGTGGGCGACGGGGCGAGGGGCGTCAATGTGCCGTGTGGGGTCGCCCGGCGGTGCGGGAGGGGGCTCGGGCTGCGCGCTCGTGGAGCATGGGGTCGCGACGAGGGGATGGAGAAACGAGGCGGCCGGGCGGGGCGCTGGGGTGGCGGGGGTCGGCCTTGAGGGTGGGGTGGTGGCGACGGGGTGGGCCGGGCGCTGGGCGTGCGGGCGGGGCTCGCTGGCGTCGGTGGCGCTCTTGGGCAGGGGGCGGCCGCATCGGTGGGATTCGAGCACGCGGAGGGCGGCGGTGGCGGCGAGGCGCTTCTCCCGGGGATCGGTGGCGGCCTTGGCGGTGGCTAGGAGGGTGTCGACGAGCTGGAAGGCCTCTCGGTCGCGCCTGATTTGGTCGGCGAGGTCGAGGAATGACTGCAGCGCCGGGGAGGCGGTCTGTGGGGTGGTGGGGTTGGTTTGGACGGTCGGCATGGGCGGTTGATCGTAGTGTAGTAGGTATTTGTGGGTGTGTCAATAGGTTTTTGTTTGGAGCTTTGGGATTTTGGTGGGGGTCAGGCTGGGAGGAATGAGGCTTGGAGGGGGGAGGGGGCCCGGAGTGCCCCGCCCCGGAGGGGGGGAGTTCGGGCGCGAGGGGTG
>JADZER010000061.1 GCA_020850415.1 Phycisphaerales bacterium | reverse complement strand
TCGGTGCGGCTGATCTCCACATCCCCGTCGGCCCCTTCCAGAACGATCCGCTTGATGAACATGGCCTTGCTCCTTGCCCCGGTCGGTTCCCCCGCCGGGTGACACACATGTGGCATGGACCCGGCCGCATTGCAAGGCCGTTCGGCCTGCATTTCCAGATGTTTCCGATGATTCCCGGCGGCCCCCGCGCCCATGCCAGGGCAAGCCCTGTGGCGCCCGGGACAAGCCCTGTGTGAGCAAGGAGGCCCCCCATGGGCGGCATCTCAGGAACCCGCGTGAACGAGGACGGCCTCACCGTCCGGCAGGAGAAGGCGATCATCGCGCTGATCAACGAGACGACCGTCGCCGGCGCGTCGCGCGCCAGCGGCATCGGCGAGCGCACGCTGCACCGATGGCTCAAGGAGCGAACCTTCAACAAGTGCTACCGCCGCGCCAGGCGCGAGGCGTTCAGCCTGTCCATCGCCATGACCCAGCGGTACAGCGCCGTCGCGGTCAACAACCTCGCCAAGATCATGAACGACCCCTCGTCGAACAACACCGCGCGGGTCTCGGCGGCGGTGGCGCTGCTCCGCTACGGGCGCGAGTCGATCGAGCTCGACGACCTCGCGGCCCGGGTGGACCAGCTCGAAGAGGAGCAGCAGCACGAAGGGGCCGGGTGATGCCGCGCCGGTCGATCGCCAGCCGCGTCGCACGGCTCGAAGCCCGGCCCGGCGGGCCGCGCGGGCCGTGCCGCCGCTGCGGCGGGATCGGGGGCGTGGCCCTCGTGGACGAAGGCGCCGGGCAGACGATCTCCGACGCCGCGGGCTGCCCATCGTGCGGGCGGGTGTCGAAGCTCATCGTCCTGGGGGCGGGGGAGGGCCAGCGCCGTGGCTAGGCCGCTGGCACGCCGCGTGGCCCGCCTGGAGCGGGCCGGGGGCCCGGCGTGCCCCGCCTGCGGGGGCGGCGGCCCGGGGCCGGTCACCTTCCGGGTCGTGGTGCCGGAGGCCGTGGGCCGGGTCGCCGACCGGGGGGAACCCCCCAAGACCCGCCGCTGCGGGCTCTGCGGGCGGCCCACCGAGGTGTTTGTCCGGTTCCCCGAGGCCCGGGCGGGGGCCTGAGCAGGCCCGGTTGCGTGGGGTTGCGGGGCTGCCCGTCGGTTTGGGTGATGCCGCCACATGGGGGCAGCATTGTGCAGCCCAGTACCGCCCGATATACTCTGGCTAACGCTGCAACGAGACCGGTGGGATGCGAGTTCCTCGCGCGGAATCAGGCACAAATGCAGGGCGCGACGAGCGTCGAGGGTGCTCGTGTCTTCGCACACTCACGGCCGTTCCCTCGACACTTGGTTCCTTTCTCGGCACCCCGTGGATCTTCTCGGCCGCGGACACGCGCCTCCGCAACCACTCTTGTCGCTCGCCGAGCAAGATCGGCGGCAGTGAGCGCTGCCCTCGGCCCGATTCCGAATCTCGGTCCGCATTCCGAGCGCTAGCTACCCAACCCCACAGTCCCAACGCACACGGCTGGAGCCGTGCGGCAGTTTCACTTCATGCGCCGATCGACGCGGAGCGGGCGTCGCCCCGACGCCCGGAGGAAAGGCGGTCAACCATGTTCCGGCAGTTCTCGCGACTTCTCATTTCCGCCGCGCCCTTGCTCGTCATGCTGGTGGACGCGAGTCCTGCCTCCGCGGCCGATACCCCACCCCCCGGGATGTGGACCGTGATCATCCACGGACGCACAGCCGGTTGGTCCCTTGACGGAAACTGCGACTATCCCGAGACATACCTGACCCTCACAGACCCGGATGCCGAACCCCCCGACGGATGGATGTACGACATGGGGTGGACCATTCATGAACTTGCGGGTGGGAACGCCAACATCTACCGGATGTCCGCCGCCGATCTCGGGCTCATAACGCTCAATCCTGACGGGACCGACCCATTCGATAGCACGCGCCATCATGTTCTCCTGTTCGACTGGGCACGCACATCCGGCATCGACAACTGCTTAGTTTGTAACGCGCCGAGTGGGAGCAATGACGGATTTGCATTCGCGGCCGGGGAGTCCCTCTACACGATGTTGAAGACCTGGGGCATTGAGCAAGACCTGTTTTCCATTATCGGGTACAGCCGCGGTGCCGTCGTCGCGAGCGAGGCGGCGCGCCGTCTCCTCAGAGATGGATACAATCCTGGGCAAGTGATCTTTCTCGACGGTGAGGGCTGCAGTACGGAAGGCGGTACGGAGAGATGTAACCTCTATCTCGACGGCAGATTCGACGCATGGGACGCCCCATTCGGCGGGACAATCCGATTCGACAATGTCTACGAGCGCTTTAACGAGGAGTACCACTCCTGCTACGTTGTATGTCCTTTGAGCATGGACCTTGGCGGGCACGCTCTCGAACGCTGTCATCAAACTGACCTCGCCCAGGAGTTTGCCCACACGCCGTTCTCCTACCTAGCTGTCTGCCGCCAGCCGTACACCGAACCTCCGGTTTGGGATTATCTGATCGCCGGCCTCGGTGTGTCTGCCGATCGCTTTGTTTTCCCCGACCCGTCTAACTTTCCCACAGACTCGAACCGGCTCGATCCACTGGCGAACCCGCTGCCGGTGGTCTTGAATGGGGACTTTGGGTGGGGGTCACTCGCGGGCTGGATGGGAAATGGCGGCGGCGGCGCTGGTGAGATTGCCGTATGGCAGGGGCAGACCGCGCTGCGACTGGGTCAGGGAGCGGTCCAGATCTCCAACTTCGTTAGCGTGCCCGCTGCGTCATGCAGAGTGACGCTGAAAGCGGCAAAATCATCCGGATACGATGGGCAGGACGCCCTTCGGGTGTCGCTGCAAACCTTCGGGAACCTTGTGGTGCTGGGAGAGGTTCCGCTCTCGCAGCTATCGGCGAGCTTCACAGAGCTTTCGTGGGGTGTCCCGAGCGCTTTCCAAGGAGCCCCGTGTCTGCTCTGGCTTGAGCAAAGGCACCAGGGCGGCCAAGAGGCCAGGGTGTACATTGATGACATCATCATCAAGACAATGTCGTATCACTGGTCAGTGTCAGACACGGGCGACGGCGACGGCATCGTTGAGCCTGGCGAGTCCGCGCTGGTCACAATGTGGGCGGCCATGTCGCCGGGACGCACTGGTTTTGCCGGCTCAATCTACGACATACTGGGAGGGAGCAACTGGACGACTGGTACTGTCGTGTCGTACGACAATCGCTTGGACGCTCTTACCGATGACGGGCAGTTGCAGAACAATGGTGACATCCTTCATATCGAGGGCTTCCAATTGCCGCCCGCTTTCAATGTCGGCTTTGATGCCTCCAACCCGATCCCATTGTACAGCATCACTTGGAATCCCAATGGAGACTACCGCGCGCGAGTGGTGTCAGTCGGTGACACCAACCACTTGAACAACGATGTGTACACGGACAACTTCGGATCGAGCGAGTCCTACGCGGGGGTGCCCGGCGTGTGCATTTTCAGAGTTGATCAGGAAGCGCCGCCCACAGTAACATACGACTGGACCGTGTCCGATACCGGCGACGGCGATGGAGTGATCGAGCCAGGCGAGTCGGCGGTGTTGACGATGATGGGGACGATGGAACCGGGGGCGGTAGGGTTGGCCGGCTCCATCTACGACATTCTGGGAGGGAGCAACTGGGCGACCGGAACGGTCGCGTCGTACGACAATCGCTTGGACGATCTCACAGATGACGGACAATTGCAAGGTAATGGTGACATCCTTAGTATCGAGAGTTTCCAGCTCCCGCCGTTCTTTGACCCAGAATTCGATGCCTCCAATCCGATCGCATTGTACAGCATCACATGGAATCCCGATGGCGACTACCGGTCTCGAGTGGTGTCGCTCGGGGACACCAACCACTTGAACAACGATGTCTACACGGACATCTTTGGCTCAGCCAGGGGCTACTACGGAATCCCGGGCACCGTTCAGTTCGCGATCGCTTGTCCCACGGATCTCAACGCTGATGATCAAGTCAACACGCTGGATTTCCTGTTCTTCTTGAATTCGTGGACGGCTGGAGACGAGCTGGCTGATTGGAACGATGATGGCGTGGTGAACACACTGGATTTCCTCGCGTACCTCAACGACTGGGTGGCCGGTTGCTGACCAGTCCCGCTCTTCGGAGATAGCAGGAATGAGCGCCTGCCAGGTCGAAGTCGAATGAGTTGTGTGAAGGGCGATTGTCGGGTATCTTGCACGGGGCGGAGGCAGGGAGGCCGGGCCAGCATCTGGGCCGCTGTTGAAGTGGATTCCGATTGGGACATAGTGACCGTCCTACCGGACGGATTGCCGACCGTCCGCGGGAGAGACTCATGAGAATCAAGAGCTTTGGGTGGCCCATACTCAGTCTGTGTTTCCCTGCCGCGGTCTGTGCCCAGGATGCGGTGGAATGGCCTGTCGATGGAGGCGGCAACGGACACTGGTACGGGTTGACCGACGCCGGTTCGTGGTCCGAGGCGAGAACATGGGCGGTCGCACGCGGTGCGGATCTCTGTACCTTGCACTCGGCGGCTGAGGGCGACTTCATCGTGGCATCCGTTCTCGGCCAGATCTGCGGCGAGAAGGGCTGGATCGGGTTGACGGACTCCGCGGTGGAGGGCACCTGGCATTGGGTCGATGGTTCCTCGGTTGGTTTCACCGATTGGGCGTCGGGTGAGCCCCTGGACGATGACGGCACTCACGACCGGGCGGAGATGCTGCCCACGGGGCAGTGGGCGGATGAGAGAGAGCTGTCCACGGTGCGCGAGGCAGTCGAACTGACCCTCCGGTATGGCCCAACCGAGATCGTGTACTTCCAACTGCTCCCGGAGTGCGCACCCGGTACGGTCGAGAACTTCCTCGGATATGTGACACGGGGCGACTACGACGCTTCCTTTCTGCACCGCCATGTGCCAGATTTCGTGCTACAGGGCGGGGGGTGGATATGGCATGAGGACGAGCAGAATCTTGAGCACATCCTGCATCAGGACCCCATAGAGAACGAGTTCCAGCGGTCAAACACGCCCTGGACGGTGGCCATGGCGAAGCTCACCGGTGACCCCGACTCGGCGACGAGCGAGTGGTTCATTAACCTCGCGGACAACTCAGACAACCTCGACCACCAGAACGGCGGCTTCACTGTATTCGCTCGGGTTGTCGGTGGGTTCGCTCCCATCAACGAGATCAGAGCGCTCCGCATCGCCAATTTGGGGGGCAGTTTCACCCATGTCCCCGTAACCGATCACTTCGATCCGAACGGCAACTACCTCTACGACATCGATCTGGTCACGCTGGAGAGCATTCGCCTCGTCGAGCCCCCCGATGGGGCAATCGAACTGGCACAGCCCGGGATCGTCGAATGGTCCGCGGACTGCAACGGCGATGGCATCGTGGATTATGGTCAGATCCTGGATGGCTCGCTGATAGATGCTGACGGGAACTGGATTCCGGATGCCTGCGAGTGCGCAGCGGATCTCACCGGAGACGGGCTCGTGGACACTCTGGACTTCCTGCTCTTCCTCGGGGCGTGGGCGCAGCACAATCCGCTGGCGGACTGGGACGGGAACGGCGACATCAACACGCTCGATTTCATCGCCTACCTGAACGACTGGGTCGCCGGATGTTGATCGGGGAGGCACCCGTGCGCCTCACCACCGAGCCCGAGCATCTCTCCGTCCGCTGGGACGCCGTGAACAGGCGGCTGGCCGAGATCGCTGCGGGCCGCACCCGCCCCCCCGAGGGCGACGCGGTGGGGGAGGAGGAGCGGGCGCTGCTGGCGGAGCTGGACCGGATCGAGGGGCGGCTGGGGGAACGACGCCGGGCGGGGCGGCCTCCAGCGCCTTGAGTTATGCTCTCGGCCCAACCAAGCTCGGAGACCTACCGATGGCGAAGCGAAGCAAGCGTGGCCGGCGATCTGTGAGCAGCCTCCAGGGATTCAGCACCGCCGCCCTGGTGGCGGAGCGGGACCGGCGTCGGGCCCTCCTGGAGCAGCAGGCCCAAGCGGCCCGAAAGCATCTCGACGAGATTGAGCGGGCGCTGGCGGCCCTCGGGGGCGGGCCCAAGCGCCCGGCACCCGCCGCTTCGGCCGCGCGCCGGAGCCGGGGCACAGGCGCCCGCCGGGGCGGGCGTGGGGGCACCGGCGTGCCCCTGGCCCAGGCCGTTACCGACGCCCTCTCGAAGCACGGGCCGATGCGGGTGCCCGACCTGATCACCGCCATGCGCAAGGCCGGGTACAGATCCGACTCACCCAACCTCCGCAGCATGGTGTCCCAGCGGCTCACGCAGGACGGGCGCTTCAAGCGGG
>JADZER010000060.1 GCA_020850415.1 Phycisphaerales bacterium | reverse complement strand
TGGTGTTGTTGGATTGGGGGGCGCCGGCGGCGAGGGTGAGGGCGTGGGTGGCCGGGGGGTGGTTGTGGGGTGTGCTGGGGACGGGGTCGAGCCCGGGCGGGGTGAGGAAGGTGTGCGTGAAGGGTGGCGGGGCCTCGGGGGCGGGGGTTGGAGGATGGGGCTTGGGGGAGGGTTGCCGGAGGGGGTGGTCGGGCGGGAGGAGGGCGAGGAACGAGTCGGGCAGGGGATCGGGCAGGGGCGGCATGGGCGGGGGCGCGGCGGGCGTGCTGGTGGGGCGCGCGGGGGGCGCGGCGTGCGAGGGCGGGCGGCTGGGGGTGCGGGTGTCGGACCGACTGTGGGTTCGGCTATCGGTTCGGCTATCGGTTCGGTTGTCGGACCGGTTGTCGGTTCGGGCGCGGCGGTTGGATGGGCCCAGGAGCAGTCGGACGAGGGCGTCGGCGGCGCGGCGTTTTTCGACGATGTCCTCGGCTTTGCGGGCGATCTCGAGGAGCAGATCGGCGGCCTGGCCCATCCGGTGCTGGTGGGTGATCTCGTCGCGGAGGGCGCGGAGCTGGGCGAGTGCCGCGAGGTGGGGCTGGATGTCGGGGCGGGCGAGAAAGGCGGCCTGGAGGACGGGGTCGGGGGGAGTGTCGGGTTCGGGGTTCGGGTCGGGCGAGACGATGGCCAGGAGGGTGGCGTGGTCGTCGGGGGAGAGGGGGGTGGGAAAGGATGAAGGAGGAAGGATGAAGGATGAAGGGGGAGCGGGGGGATGGGGGTCCTGGGGTGGGTTTATGGCGGAGGGGATGGGTGGGGTGGGGTTCATGGTGGTATGTACGGAGTTTAATAGGTTTATTGGCGGCTGTCAAGGGGTATGATCGCATTTTGAGCGGTACAACTTGGCAAACCTGACCTGACTGAGTGCGAACGAGATTTTTTTTCTTGGCGCGAACTCGATCGCAATCAACGGCGTCAGATTCCGAGTATGTTTGTGAGTACCAACTAGCTTAATGTGCCCTTGCAAGGAGACCCGCATGAACACGAAAGCCCAGATCGCGCTTGGTGCCGCCGCGATTACCACTTCGGGAGTGATTATCGCCGCGGTGATCGGCAAAGTCCCGGCTAGGGCGCAGGTCACGCCCCCCTCGGATGTTCGGATCAGTTCGCATGATGTCACGACCGGGGACCACTCCCCGGTCTCGATCGGGACTCCACTGCCCGCTGGACTGGATGAGCAGGTGGATCGGATTGACTCGCATACCAGGAAGACCTTTGACCGGGTCGAACTGGGGGCTTGGAAGAACGAGGTCGATCAGGTCGTGATGGAGTGGCGTGTGCAGGCGGAGGCTCTCGCCGGGATCATGGAGCAAGCGCAGAAGCTGATCATCAACCGCCTGTCAAGCGGGGAGGAAATGACCTCGACCGCGGTGGAGTACCGCGACACCTTCTCCAAGCGGTTGCCCGTCTTCCTCCAGGATGTCAAGGTTGTGGAGCACGACTTGGAAGCGAAGGGGGTCAGCATCCACCAGCGCCCCGAGTATCGCGCGGCGGTTGATCCCGTGATTGCGATGCTGAACGAGCTCGCGGGCAAGGAGGCACCGACCTACCAAGACTCGCATCTCTTCGCGCTGAAGCTGTACGAGCTGGCGAAGGTCTCTGAGGTTGAGTTCTCTGCGGCCGTGCGGGATGAGTACGCCCGTCGGCGGGCGATCACCGTCGCGAGCGAGCGGTAACCCGAATCGCCAAGCGGGCTTCGAGAGGGTGGCACCGCCGACTGCCGCCCTTCCTATTGCTTGAGTTGCCCGGTGCGTGCAGTGGTTGCTTCGGCACGCCGTGGGCGCGCGCGGCGGCGACGCGCCTGGTGCATCGGGAGGGGAGAAAGCCGACGGTTGCGTGACAGACTTCGGCCTAGGGGACAGCCCTGCGGCCGTGAGGTCGGGGTGGCGGATGGGGAGGGAAGGACGGTTAGTGCCGGGGGCTGGAGAGCCCGCCCCCCTGGTTTCATGCGGCTGGGTCGGGAGGGGGGCGGGGCCGGGGGCGAGCGCGGGTGTCGGGAGGATGGTGGCGACGGCGCAGCCGGCATTGGCTCGCTGGGGATTGGCCGTCCCTGGCCAATGCTGGCGGCTATTGGGGCCGGCGAGCTGGGGATCGGCGGGGGTTCTGAGCGCCGGGGCGTATTGCGGCCAATGGCATGCAGAATGCAGTAGCAGGGCGGGTTGGGGTGGACCTGCCGGCTGGGCCCGCGGCGTGCGCGGAGCCGGTTCGGTGCCCATAGACGCGAGGAGAGTTGGGTATGAATCGGTGCATGGAGTGTCGGGCGGGGCTGGCGTCGGTGGCGGTGCTGGTCTCGGTGCTCGCCGGCGCGAGCGCGGGTGGGGTCCTCGATCAGGAGCAGTTGCTGTACAACGGGGGCACGAGCGCGCGGACGCTCCCGGGGTACACCGTGTGGCAGTCGTTCACGGCGGGGCTGACCGGGACCCTCGACACGATCGAGATGGGGTTCTTCAACGACATGTCGGGGGACGGTGTGCTCCGGATCTATGAGGGGCGGGGCACGCACGGGGCGCTGCTGCAGCAGCTCAATGTGCCGGTCGTCGGGATCACGCAGCAGGGACCGACCTGGAACCTGTGGGCCGTGAACGCTCAGGTGACGGCGGGGTTGCAGTACACCTTCGAGCTGACGCCGAACGCCGACACCCTGCCCGACCCGTACGGCGTGTGCATCGGGGCGTATGACCCGTATACCCGCGGCGTGTTCGGGATCAATGACCCCTCGGGGAGCTATGAGACCGAGTTCGACATGGTGTTCCGGACCCGCGTCGCGGTGCCGGCGCCGGCGGGGCTGGCGGTGCTGGGGCTGGGCGGGCTCGTGCTGCGGCGGCGGCGGTAGCGAGGGGGTGCGCAGGGCGGTGGGGTTTGGGGGAAGGGTGTTGGGTGGGTAGTGCGCCGGAGGGTGGGTCGGCTTCACGCAGGCACGCGCGCCGGTGGGGCGGGCTCACGCTGAGCCGCGGGTGGGTTGGGCGCCGGTGCTGGGGAAACGCAGAAGCACTGGCGGGCGAGCCGCCAGTGGCGCAAATGGACTGCCCGTGCCACCCAACGCCGTGAACTTCCAGTGTTCTTGGTGTGATTGCAGCGCCGGCATGGTCGAGCGTTGAAGAAGAAGAAGGGGAAGAGCCCTCTCCCCAGCCCTCTCCCGCCGGGGGCGGGAGAGGGGGCCGGATGGCGACCCTTGATGAACACGGGCTTGGTGTCCGAAGTTCACGGCGTTGCGTGCCACCCGCCGGAGCTGGGGCTGCGGGCACCGGGAAAGGGGCTCGGATCAGCAGCCCTCGGCCCACTCGTTGAGGAAGGCCAGCATGTCCAGCGTGTTGACCGCGCCGTCGCCGTTGAAGTCGGCGGCGGGGTCGCCGGCGGCCCAGGCGTTGAGGAAGGCGAGGACATCCTGGGTGTTGGCGGCGCCGTCGTCGTTGAAGTCGGCGCGGCATGGCTTGGGGTGGTCGAGCAGCCACTCGATGACGCTGGGTGCGAAGGATGAGGAGAGGTTGGGGATATGCCCGCCGCTGACGATGGTCCAGAGCTCGGCCGAGCCGGCGCGGGCGCAGTCTTGGGGGTAGGAGGTGACGAGGGTCTCGTCGCCGGGGAGTGAGCGGTCGAGGTCGAGCGGGGGTGAGGAGTTGTCGGGGATGATCGCGCAGCCGTTGTTGGCGGCCCACATCTCGACGGACTCGACCGCGCCGGGGTACGGGACGCCGTTGATGTTCCCGCCGCCGTAGCGGATCGTGGTGTCGTTGGTGCCGTGGATCTGGAGGGCGTGGACGGTTGTGGCGGGGGCGCAGTCGTCGGGGTCGTCGTGCGTGGCGCCGGCGAGGCTGGCGAACGAGGCGATGACATCGGCGTGATCGCAGGCGAGGCGGTGCGACATGAACCCGCCGTTGGAGTGGCCGACGAGGCACACTTGGCGAGGGGCGACATTGACCTCGGACTTGATCGCGTCGATGAGGGCGAGCAGGTACGCCGAATCGTCCACGCCGGAGTTGAGGAAGTCGCAGCAGGCGTCGGTGGCGTTCCAGAACCGGCTGCCGAAGCTGTCCACGGTGCCGTCGGGCGTGGCGAGCATGAAGCCGTAGGTCTCCTGGTGGGCGAGGAATCGGAAGTAGGACTCCTGGACGGCGCCCGAGGCGCCGTAGCCGTGGAGCATCACGATCAGCGGCATGGGTGTGTTGTCGTCGTAGGTGGAGGGGAGGTAGACGGGCACATCGCCGCGGCCGGCATCTACGAAGCGGGTGTCCTGGGCGTGGGCGGCGGGCGCGCCGGTGGCGAGGAGAGCGGCGAGGAGAACGGGGAGGATGACGACGGGGGAGTGCGGGCGGAGGGGGGTGTGCATGGGGCCGGTCCGTTCACAGATGGTTCTGTGCAGGGTACCCGGGGAGGGGGTGGGTTCGGAGGGGCTTTCGGGGGTGGGTGTGGATATGGGGGGGAGGGCGCGGGTGATGGCACCCGGGGGTGGGGGATTCAGGCTACCCGCCGGCAGGTCGCTTGGATGGGTCGAATGGGTCCTATGCGACCTATGGAAAGGGACTTCATGAGGGCGGGGGATGGCGCCGGTGCTGGAGGCGGGCTTTGGTCATGCGTTCGCGGATGCCGCCGTTGGCGAGGAAGTCTGCTTCGAGGCGTTGGAGTTGGCGGTCGAGGAGGTAGTTGGCCTGGTGGATGAGGCAGATGGCGATGTTGGCGACGGTTTCGGCGGGGCGGGTTTCGTTGAAGTCGCGGTAGAGGGAGTAGGTTTCGGGTGGGGCGGGGGCTTGGGGGGTGGGGGCGCCGGCGTTATGGGTCGAATGGGACTCATGGGACTTATGGGCTTGGCGGCTGAGGTTGCGGACGAAGAGGGCTTGCTTGGAGTCTTTGGGCCAGAGCGGCAGATCGCGGACGCGGAGGTAGTCCTGGTAGTCGTTCAGCAGTTCTTCGAGGCTGGCGCGGGCGACGCCGGTGAGCTTGAGTTCCATCTCGGTGGAGGTGCGCGAGGCCGCGCTGCCCTCGACGATGTTCTGCTTGCCGGAGCGGGCGGCCTGGATCATCTGATCGATGGTGCGGTCGGGATGGTTGAGGAAGCGGTTGCAGAAGCGGTGGGTGATGTCGTAGATGACCTCGGCCTTCTGGTAGGAGAGGAGTTCCTTGTAGTTGCCTTGGGGTGGGATGATGCGGTCGGGCATGGGTGGGGTGGGTGAGGGGTTGGGCACCGGCGTCATAGGTCGAATAGGTCCTATGGGACCTATATGGCGAAGGCCCGGCTTGCGCCGGGCCTTCGGAGTGTAGCGGATTGTGGGGAGCGGGCGCGGGCCTAGTAGTCGAAGTCGTCACCGGCGCCCACGGCGGCCTTGGTGGCCTTGTCCTTCTTCTCGACGATGGCGGCATCGGTCGTCAGGAGGAGGCCGGCGATGCTGGCGGCGTTTTGGAGGGCGACGCGTTCGACCTTGGTGGGGACGATGACGCCCATCTTGACGAGGTCGCCGTACTCGTGGGTGAGGGCGTTGAAGCCGAAGTTGGTTTCGGTGGACTCCTCGACCTTGTTGGCGATGACCGAGCCGTCGAGGCCGCAGTTGGCGGCGATCTGCTTGATGGGGGCGGAGACGGCGCGGCGGACGATGTCGATGCCGACCTTGGTGTCGCCGTCGGTCTTCTTGGAGATCTTGTCGAGGGCCTTGCGGGCGCGGAGGATGGCGACGCCGCCGCCGGGGAGGATGCCCTCTTCGACGGCGGCGCGGCAGGCGTGGAGGGCGTCTTCGACGCGTGCCTTCTTCTCCTTCATCTCGACCTCGGTGGCGGCGCCGACATTGATCTGGGCGACGCCGCCGGCGAGCTTGGCGAGGCGCTCTTCGAGCTTCTCGCGGTCGTAGTCGCTCGTGGTGATCTCGATCTGGTGGCGGATCTGGTCGATTCGTCCCTTGATGGCGGCGGAGGCGCCGGCGCCCTCGACGATGGTGGTGTTGTCCTTGTCGATGGTGATCTTCTTGGCGCGGCCGAGGTGGGAGAGGTCGACTTTTTCGAGCTCGATGCCGAGCTCGTCCATGATGGCCTGGCCGCCGGTGAGGGTGGCGATGTCTTCGAGCATGGCCTTGCGTCGGTCGCCGAAGCCGGGGGCCTTGACGGCGGCGATTTTGAGGACGCCGCGGATCTTGTTGACGACGAGGGTGGCGAGTGCTTCGGAGTCGACATCCTCGGCGATGATGAGGAGGCTGGAGCCGGACTCGGCGATTTTGCCGAGGATTGGGAGGAGGTCCTTGGCGGAGGAGATCTTCTTCTCGTGGATGAGGATGTAGGGCTTGTCGAGGACGGTCTCCATGGTGGCGGGGTTGGTGACGAAGTGGGGGGAGAGGTAGCCCTTGTCGAACTGCATTCCCTCGACGAGCTCGACCTCGGTCTCGAGGGACTTGCCTTCCTCGACGGTGATGACGCCGTCCTTGCCGACCTTGTCCATGGCGTCGGCGATGATCTTGCCGATGTTCTCGTCCTGGTTGGCGGAGCAGGTGCCGACCTGGGCGATCTCCTTGGAGGAGACGACGCGCTTGGACATGGTGTGGAGCTCTTCGACGATGGCGGCGACGGCGAGGTCGATGCCGCGTTTGATGTCGTTGGCGTTGGCGCCGGCGGTGATGTTCTTGAGACCCTCGGCGAAGATGGACTCGGCGTAGATGGTGGCGGTGGTGGTGCCGTCGCCGGCGTCCTTGGAGGCCTTGGAGGCGACCTCCTTGACCATCTGTGCGCCGAGGTTCTCGTAGGGGTCGTCGAGGGTGATCTCCTTGGCGACGGTGACGCCGTCCTTGGTGACGGTGGGCGCGCCGAAGGACTTTTCGAGGACGACGACGCGGCCTGAGGGGCCGAGTGTGACCTTGACGGCGTGGGCGAGCTTCTGGACGCCGCGGAGGATGCGCTCGCGGGCGTCGGCGTGGAAGGCGATGTCTTTGGTTGCCATGTGAATCTCCAGGTGGATTGGGAGCGGCGTGGGGTTGGGTTCAAAGCTCAAAGCGAAAAGCTCAAAGCTCAAATCGGGGGCAGGGAACGATCTCGAATTTCAGATCTCAAATCTTACAGCGGGTCGGGGCGTCCCCTTGGGAGCTAGCCGATCCGGATCCAGACGAGCTGGGCGGCGTCGATGATGTAGACATGCTTTCCGTCGGTGACCTTGACCATGTGGTCGGCCTCGTCGGGGATGAGCATGGCGTTGGGGATGATGCACTCGGGGGCGTTGGTGAAGTTGAAGAGGGCGGCGCGTTTGCCGTCGAGCTCGGTGAGGACTTGTCGGAGTTGGTCGGTGTTCATGGGGAAGAGGGCATCGGGGGATGGGGCATCGAGGCATCAGGGCGTGCAGGCTGGAAGCCCGCACCACAATCAGTCGATGATGGCGAGGATCTCGTCCTCGGACATGATGAGGAGTTCGTCGCCGTCGAGCTTGATCTCGGTGCCGGCGTAGCTGGAGAAGATGACGCGGTCGCCCTTCTTGACGGTGAGGGCGATGCGTTCGCCGGTCTCGGTGTTGAGCTTGCCGTCGCCGACGGCCTCGATGACGCCGGACTTGGGGCGGTCCTTGGAGGACTCGGGGAGGAAGATGCCGCTGGCGGTCTGGCTCTCGGCCTCGTCGCGGCGGACGATGATCTTGTCGTGGAGTGGGCGGACGGCGGTGGTGGACTTCTTCTTGGAGGGGGTGGTGGACTTCGCGGGGGTCTTGGTTGCGGTCGCCATGGGGGGCTCCTAAAGCGAAAAGCGAAAAGCGAAAAACTCAGATTGGGGCACGGTGATGCTCAGAGCGACTGCTCGACGGGGCTCTCCTGGGCGCTCGCCCGCGGGCGCCTTGAGGTGAGCTTTGAGCCTATCGCTTTGAGCTTTGCTCTTCATGCGAGGGTTCCGGGCCAGCGGCCCTGGTAGTAGCGGGTGAGGCAGCGGCGGAGGACTTCGAGGAGTCGCTCGAGGTCGGTCTGGGTGTGGGGGCGGTCGATGACGGCGAAGGCCCCGGCGCGGAGGGCGGCGTTGATCTCGCGGCAGTCCTCGCGGTGGGAGCGGGCCCGCTTGATGACGACGGTGGGCGGGGGCTGGTCGAGGCGGCGGAGGATTTCGAGGAGCTTGGGGCCGGCCTCGGGGGCGCCGGCGGGGTCGGGGTTGGCGTCGAGGGGGAGGGAGAGGTCGACGACGGCCATGTGGATGGGGAAGGAGTCGATGACCAGGGTGGCCTCGCGGCCGGTGCCGGCGCGGAGGCTGGTGACGCCCATGGGCTCGAGGAGCCGGGGGAGGCGGTCGGCCCAGGACTCGTGCTGCCAGCCGGCGTAGGAGAGGAGGAGGTTGAGGCGGTTGGGGTTGGCGCCCGAGCCCTCCGCGCCCGAGCCCGGCTGGGGCTGGTTGGGGGCGTGGTGGTTGGGGCGCGCGTTGAGCATGGAGGGGGCAGGGCAAGCCGCGTGCCGGTCCGGGCGAGTGGGGCGGGGCGTGGGTATGGGTTTGGTGGGGCCGGGGTGGGGCCGGGGCGGCGAGGGATGACAGGGATCGGGGCGGGGGATGGGGTTGGGGGTGCCAATGTGGCAGGGGGGGGAGAAGGCACGAAGGCGCGAAGGCACGAAGGCACGAAGGCACGGAGGGACGAAGGGACGAAGGCACGGAGGGACGACGGGACGGAGGGACTTAGGACGCGGGGGTGGGTGCTGGGGGGAGAGTTCGGGTAGAGTTGGGGCATGGGAACGATATTGGCTGTGGTGTTTGGGTTGGCGGCGGTGGTGTTGGCGGGGGTGGCGGCTTGGTTGTGGCGTGGGCTGGGGAGGCTGGGGGCGGAGGCCGCGGGGGCGAGGAGGGAGGCTGAGGAGGCGTCGGGGCGTCTGGCGGCGGCGCTGGGGGCGGCGGAGGCGTCGGCGCGGGAGGGGGCGGAGGCGCGGGCCCGGGCGGAGGGTCTGGCCGGGCAGATCTCGGGGCTGCGTGTGGTGGAGGCGGAGCTTCGGAAGGAGATCGAGTCGGTCGGGCGGGAGTTCGCGGAGCGGGAGCGGTCGCTGGCGCGGGAGCGGGCGGCGCTGGAGGCCCGGATCGCCGAGATGGACACGCGGATGGTCGAGACCTTCGAGGCGCTGTCGGCCAAGTCGCTGCGGGTGGCGTCGGGGGACTTTCTGAAGCTGGCGAAGGAGCAGTTCGAGGGTCAGCAGAAGGAGGACGCGGCGGAGCTGGAGAAGCGGCGGGCGGCGGTGGAGCAGTTGGTCAAGCCGATCGGGGACACGCTGGCGGCGACGCGGGAGCGTCTGGAGTCGATCGAGCGGGCGCGGGGCGAGCAGTTCGCGCGGTTCCACGAGCAGATGACGCAGATGGCGGGGGCGAGCACGGGGCTGCGCGACGAGACGGCGCGGCTGACCAAGGCGCTCTCCCGGCCGGAGATCCGGGGGCAGTACGGGGAGATTCAGCTGCGGCGGGTGGCGGAGCTGGCGGGGATGACCAGCTACTGCGACTTTACGGAGCAGGTGAGCGTGCGGGACGGTGAGGACAACCTGCTGCGCCCGGACATGGTGGTGACGCTGCCGAACGCGCGGGTGATCGCGGTGGACGCGAAGACGAACACCTACGCGTACATCGAGGCGGTGAACGCGGGGGATGCCGCGGAGCGTGAGGCGCACCTGGAGCGGTTTGCGCGGCATGTGGCCGAGCAGGCCAAGAAGCTGGGGGACAAGAAGTACTGGAGCGCGTGGGAGGGGAGCCCGGAGTTCGTGGTGATGTTCGTGCCGGGTGATCACTTCATCGACGCGGCGCTGGCGAGGAGGCCGGAGCTTCTGGAGTACGCGTCGCAGCACGGGGTGATCCTGGCGAGCCCGAGCTCGCTGATCGGGCTGCTGCGGGCGGTGGCGGTGGGGTGGCGGGAGGCGAGGTTAGCGGAGGACGCGCTGGAGTTGCAGCGGCTGGGGACCGAGCTACATGAGCGGGCCGCGAAGGTGTTTGAGTATGCGGAGGGCCTTGGGCGTGCGATCAAGGCAACGGTTGATCGATATAACGACCTGGCGGGGTCGATGGAGGGGCGTCTGGCGGTGACGCTGCGGCGATTCGAGGAGTCGGGGGTGCGATCGGGGAAGGATGTACCGGAGCTACCCGATGTCACCGTTGTGCCGCGGAAGATGGAGGCGTTGCCGGGCGCGTCGGGTCCGCGGGCGTTGGAGAGTCAGTAGGGACGGAGCCCTCTCCCCGGCCCTCTCCCGCCGGGGGCGGGAGAGGGGGCAAGGCAAGCGGCGCAGGCTCTTCGGGGCGCGAGACGGGGGCGCGAGGGTTGGTTGGGGCGGGGCGTTGGGAGCGGGCGATCCGAAGCTTCGCGGGGCTCAGCTTCGGCTTCCGTGGGTGGTGATTAGTTTGTCGGCACGGGCGTTGGTTGCGAAATGAGTCGTGGAGAAGAGGAGGGGGCCCAGAGTGCCCCGCCCCGGAGATGGGGCATCGGACCTTTGTGGGGTTGGTGAGGGGTCGGCACTGGTCGGCTCCTCAGAGCCGAAGCCGACCAGTGGCACGCAACGCCGTGAACTTCCAGCGTTCTTGGTGTGATTGCAGCGCCGGCATGTTCGAGCGTTGAAGAAGAAGGAGGGGAAGAGCCCTCTCCCCAGCCCTCTCCCGCCGGGGGCGGGAGAGGGGGCCGGATGGCGACCCTTGATGAACACCGGCTTGGTGTCCGAAGTTCACGGCGTTGGTCGGCACTGGTCGGCTTCTCAGAGGCGAAGCCGACCAGCGGCACGCGCGGGGCCTTCGCTGCACTGCGTTCCGCTCAGACCCCGGCACCCGCGGGGGGGACCACCGCGTCGCGTAGGGTTGTTTGATTGCGTCAGCGGGAGGCGAGGCGGGCGCGGAGGATGGTGCAGAGGGTCTCGGGGGCGAGGTAGGTGTCGGGGGGTCGGTAGTAGACCTCGTGGAGGGTGTCGTGGCTCTTGGGGGCGAGGGTGGTGGTCTGGCCCTTGGCCTCGCGGAGTTTCACGGCGAGGGGGGCGGGGTCGGCGCAGCGGAAGACGACATCGCGCTCGCGGACGGTGATGGTGTTGACGCCGAGGGCGGCGGCGGCGATGCGGAGTTCGGCGAGTTCGAGGAGTTTCTCGGCCTGTTTGGGGACGGTGCCGTAGGCGGCGGTGAGGTCGGCGCGGACGGTCTCGAGTTCGGCGTGGTTGGCGGCGGTGGCGATGCGTCGGTAGGCCTCGAGGCGGCGTTGGTCGCTGGGGATGTAGGCCTTCGGCAGCACGCCGGTGAGGCCGATATCCACCTTCGTCGCGCTGGGGCGGTCGGGCTCGCGTCCGTGCTTGAGCTCGTGGACGGCTTTCTCGAGGAGCTGGCAGTACATGTCGTAGCCGACGGCGGCGATGTGGCCTGATTGTTCGGCGCCGAGGATGTTGCCGGCGCCGCGGATCTCGAGGTCGCGCATGGCGATTTTGAATCCGGCGCCGAGCCTGGAGTACTGCTCGATGGCCTTGAGTCGTTTCTGGGCGACTTCCTTCACGGGGCGGTCGATGGGGAGGAGCATGTAGCAGTAGGCGCGGTGCTTGGATCGGCCGACCCGGCCGCGGAGCTGGTGGAGGTCGGCGAGGCCGAACCGGTCGGCGTCGTTGATGATCATGGTGTTGGCGACGGGGTTGTCGATGCCGGACTCGATGATGGTGGTGGAGACGAGGATGTCGGCCTGGCGGCGCATGAACTTGAGCATGACCTCTTCGAGCTGGTGGCCGGGCATCTGGCCGTGGCCGATGACGATGCGTGCGTCGGGGGCGAGCTGTTGGACGGCGTCGGCGACGGAGCGGATGTTGTGGACGCGGTTGTGGACGAAGTAGATCTGGCCGTCGCGGGCGAGCTCGCGGGCGATGGCCTGGGCGATGCGTTTGGCGTTGTAGGGGATGACCTCGGTGACGATGGCGCGGCGTTCGAGTGGGGGCGTCGTGAGGCTGGAGATGTCGCGCAGGCCGAGCATGGACATGTGGAGGGTGCGGGGGATGGGGGTGGCGCTCAAGGTGAGGACATCGACGGTGAGGCGGAGGCGGAGGAGTTTCTCTTTGTGCTCGACGCCGAAGCGCTGTTCTTCGTCGACGATGACCAGGCCGAGGTCGGCGAAGCGGATGTCGTTGGAGAGGAGGCGGTGGGTGCCGATGATGACATCGAGCTCGCCGCGGCGGAGGGAGGCGAGGGTGGCGTTGACTTCCTTCTGGGTCTTGAAGCGTGAGAGGCTCTCGACGCGGAAGGGGTAGTCGGCGAAGCGGGAGCGGAAGGTGCGTTCGTGCTGCTCGGCGAGGACGGTGGTCGGCACCAGGACGGCGACCTGCTTGCCGAACTCGCAGGCTTTGAAGGCGGCGCGGATGGCGACCTCGGTCTTGCCGAAGCCGACATCGCCGCAGATGAGGCGGTCCATGGGGCGCTCGGCGGACATGTCGCCCTTGATCTCGCCGAGGGCGGCGAGCTGGTCCTCGGTCTCGTCGAAGGGGAACTCGGCCTCGAACTCGCGTTGCCAGGCGGTGTCGGCGGGGTAGCGGACGCCGGGCATGGATTCGCGGGCGGCGCGGACGCGGAGCATCTCGGCGGCGAGGTCTTTGACGCCCTCGGAGACGCGGTCTTTCTGGGCTTGCCACTTCTTGCCGCCGAGGGTGGAGAGGGGGGGCTTGCCGTGGAAGCCGCCGATGTACTTCTGGACCTGGTCGATGGTGGTGGCGGGGACGAAGAAGCGGGCCTTGCCGGAGAACTCGAGGACGAGGAACTCCTCGGGCTCGGGGTGCTTGACGGCGAGCTTGCCGGGGAGGGGCTTGGGCTTCATGAGTTGGAGCCCGGTGAACTTGGCGATGCCGTGGTCGGCGTGGACGACGAAGTCGCCGACGGTGAGGTCGAGGAAGGTGTCCATCGCGCGGGAGGCGCGGAGGCGTCGGGCGGAGCCGCGTCGGGCTTCAACGCGGTGGAGGAGCTCGTGGTAGGGGAGGAGGGTGAGGGGGGCGGGGGAGTCGGGTTGCCAGGTGAAGCCGCGGTGGAGGTAGAGGATGAGGGGGTGAATGGGTGAGGGGGTGAGGGGGTGAGGGGGTGTGGGGTGTGCTGGTGGGGGTTCGGTGAGGAGTTCGGTGAGGCGGTTGGTCTCGGCTTCTTTTTGGCAGGCGACGATGATTTGGTTTGTGCGGGCGAGTTCGGTGAGCTCCCCCACTGCTGTCGTGAGGTCGCGGCTGAATTCGGGGAGGGGAGCGACGGGGAGTTCGACGCGGGTGTCGGCGTTGGAGGCGCCGGCGGAGAACTGGTTGATCTCGGCGAAGGCGTGGAAGCGGGTTTCGAGGAGCTTGAGGACGGCGGGCGGGCCGAACAGGCCGCGGGAGTCGGTGGCGCGTTCGTAGTAGCCCCGGGCCTGCTCGACGACTTCGAGGGTCTCGGCGAGGAGTGCGATGGCGGTGTGGGGGACGAGTTCGAGGAAGTTGATGGTGGCCTTGTCGGAGCGGACGGCGTCGATGCGGGAGGCGATGAGCTCGACGGCGTCGACCTTGCGGTCGGAGCCCATGGTGTCGAGGTCGATCTCGTTGATGCGTTCGATCTCGTCGCCGAAGAAGTCGAGGCGGACGGGGACGGCGCCGCCGGGGGGGAAGATGTCGAGGATGCCGCCTCGGACGGCGAAGTCGCCGGGTTCTTCGATGGCGTCGGCGCGGGAGTATCCGGCGTCGGCGAGCCAGTTGGTGAGGTCGGCGAGTGTGACGCGGTCGGCGACGCGGATGGTGCGGGCGAGTGCGGGGAGGTGATCGGGGGTGGGGACGCCCTGCATGAGGGCTTGGATGGGGGCGAGGATGACGGGGGGGATGTGGGGTGTGGGGTGTGGGGTGTGGGGTGAGTCGGTGGCGAGCGCCATGACTTGGCGTTGGGCGGCGATGCGTTCGGCGAAGAGGTCGAGGGCGATGTCGGTCTCGCCGGGGAGGACCTCGAGGGCGGGGAGTCGGAGGGCGGGGATGCGGAGGCTGTCGAGCTCTTCGAGGGCGTCGTCGGCGTCGTCGAGGTGGGCGAGGGCGAGGATGACGGGCCGGGAGAGGGCGCGGGCGAGGATGGCCGCGAGGAGGGTGGTGGAGCTGCCGACGGCGCCGGTGACGACGGCGCGGCGTCGTTCGGCGAGCGCGCGCACGAGCCCGGCGACGGCTTCGTCCGACGCCATGGCTGGGAGCCAGGCTGGGGCGGGCGGTGAGTCGGGCATGGGGGCCTGGTTGCGGGGGATGGTAGGGGTGGGGCGGGGTGGGGAGTGTTGGGTGTGGAGTGTGGGGTGTGGGGTGTGAAGGGGTGAGTGGGTGAGTGGGTGAAGGGGTGATTGGGTGAGTGGGTGAAGGGGTGATGGGGCTTTGGAGGGGTTATTGGGTGGTGGCGTAGGGGACGAGTTTGGCGATGGTCTTGGGGCCGATGCCGGAGACGGCGTCGAGGTCGTCGAGGGTGGCGAAGGGGCCGTGGGAGGCTCGGTGGTCGAGGATGCGTTGGGCGAGGGCGGGGCCGATGCCGGGGAGGAGGTCGAGTTCGGCGGCGGTGGCGGTGTTGATGTTGATGCGGCGGGAGGGGGAGGAGGCGGGCGGGGGTGACTTCGGCGCGGGCTCGGTCGGCGCGGATCGGGCTTCGGCGGGAGACGGGATGGGCTGGGGGGTGGGCTGGGCGGTGGGCTGAAGAGTGGGGGGCGGGGTGTGGGCGGAGAAGGCCGCGGGCTGGGGCGGGAGCGGGGTGGGTTGGGGCGAGAGCAGGGCGCGGGCGATGCCGGTGAGACCGGCGGCGCCGAGGATGAGGACGGCGGCCCAGCGGGCGGCGGGGGGGATGGTGTGGTGTTCTTCGGGCATGGGGGGAGCGTACCAGAGGGCGCGGGATGCCTGGCCGGGCGGCGTTCGGCTTGGTCTGGCGTGGTGTAGGGGTGGGCGCGGGGCGCCCGGCGGGGGGCTTAGTTGGGGTTGATCCAGCTTCGGCTCTCGAGGAGTGCCTTGCGGATGGAGGCGAGGCGGTCGAGGGCTGGCTTGGGGGCGCCGTCGGCGTTGACGAGGCCGAGGCTGGGGGCAGCGCCGGGGGCGTCGGCGAGGTCGGCCCAGTTGAGTCCGAGCACGAAGGGCTTGGCGAGGACGACCGAGGCGACATTGGCGAGCCAGGCGGACTGGATGTGCTCGGACCAGGGCTCGCGCCAGAAGCCCGGTTCGGCTTCGGGTCCGTCTTCTTTGGCGCGGACGGCGGCGCTGGGGGCGCCGCAGGCGGTGACCATGATGGGGCGTTCGAGGGCGGCGTACCGGTCGAGGATGTTGGAGAGCTCCATGAGGTCGCGGGTGGAGCAGCCGCGGTGGGGCGTGCCCATGGTGAGGCGGAGGGCAAAGGCGTCGATGGGGATGCCGGCCTGGGTGATGGTGTCGGCGTAGAGGACGGGGGGGATGGACTGGCGGGAGTGGGCGTAGTGCTCGCCCCAGGGCTGGTCGATCTCGACCTGGATTTTGGCGGAGGGCTGGAGCTTCTTGACGAGGAGCACGCAGAGGCGCGTGAGGTCCATGATCTGCTCGTAGCTCATTCGGAAGTTGCTGTTGACATGGAGGCCCGAGGCGATGGTCCATCGGCTGACGGTGCGTCGGTATCGGGTGACGATGGCCTTGACATGCTCGTAGACGAGCTCGCGGAGTGTCTCGTAGTCGTTCTCCCAGATGTAGATCCACTCGGGGACATCGGCGGCACGGAAGTCGATAACGGGTCCGGCGTGGACGGGGAGGTGGGCCTTTCGGACGGCCCACTCGATCCAGCGGTCGGTGCCGGCGAAGCTGTAGGCGCCCTCCTGGGGCTCCATGTCGATCCATCGCATGGGGAGGTTGACGAAGTCGCAGGCGTTGGCGACGCAGCGCTGGAGGGCCTCGGAGAAGCGGGCGGGCGAGACCGAGCAGCCGAGGACGGGTCGGCCGGGGAGTGTGACGCCGAGGTGGTTCTGGACGATGATGGGGACATTAGGGGGCGGCTTCTCGCCGCTGGCGTGGGTGTAGGCGTCGACGGCGTCCTGGTAGGTCTGGCCGCTGAGGCGTGGGAGGATGTCGCGTGCGGCGTCGCGGAGTGCGAGCTGCTCTCCGGCGTCGATGGCGAGGGCGAGTGACCGCCAGGCGAGCCTGTCGGCGGCGACGGTGTGGGAGCCGCTGGCGTCGCTGGAGTGCTGTCCGGAGCGTTCGGCGACGAGGGCTTCGGTGAATGTCTGTCGTGCCCGCTCGAACTGGGTGATGATGGGGTCGCCGGCGGGGAGGTCGAAGAGCGCCCAGTCCTCGAGCTTGTTGAGGAAGAGCATGATTCGGTGGCGGGCGAGCTCGAGGCTGAGGAGGTAGGGGCGTTCGCGGATGGGGAGGAGGCATGTGCGGAGCGTGAGGGCGCCGAGCTGGGGGAGGTCGGGCTGTGCGGCGAGGTCTCTGACGCGGTCGAAGGGGATCTGGAGGGCGAGGGCGGCGCTGGCGCGGTCGGGGAAGCGGCTGGCGATGAGGCCGTCGTCGGTGAGGGTGATATCGGTGCCGAGGCCGATGCCGTCGGGCCCGAGGAGGATGGCGTGCCGCAGGGGGAACGCGGGCCCGGGGTTCTCACCGTTGAAGACGACGAATCGGAGCATGCTGGGGGGTTTCCTCCCTGGGGTGTGCCCGTGACGAGAATAGGCGATTGTGGGGTGGTGTGCGCGTGCGGCGGGGGGCGTTGCGGGTGGGGGTCGGGGTGGTGTGGGCGGCAGGGGGTTGCCCTCGCGGCGCGGGGCGGTATGGTTGGGGCATGAGCCACACCGTTACTTCCTCCGATTCGGGGTCCGCGGTCTTTCGCACCACGCTGCACCTGCCCGGGGCTCGCTCGGGAAAGGTGCGGGACACCTTCACGCTGCCGGGGGATCCGGGGGCGGCGCGGGGCGACCCGGCGCGGCTGGACCGGATGCTGATGGTGGCGAGCGACCGGATCAGCGCGTTCGATGTGGTACTGCCGTGCGCGATGCCGGGGAAGGGCGTGCTGCTGACGAGGATCGCGTCGTTCTGGCTGAAGTGGATCGAGGGCCAGGGGATCTGCAGGACGCACCTGCTTTCGACGGACCCGGCGGGTGTTCCGGGATCGGCGTTCGGGGCGGGGACGACGACGCGGGGGGAGCTGGCGGGCCGGATGACGATCGGGCGGCTGTGCCGCGTGGTGCCGATCGAGTGCGTGGTGCGGGGGTATCTGGAGGGGTCGGGGTGGAAGGACTATCAGAAGACCGGGGAGGTCTGCGGGGTGAGGCTGCCGAAGGGGCTGCGGCAGTGCGAGCGGTTGCCGGAGCCGATCTTCACGCCGGCGACGAAGGCGGTCGAGGGGCACGATGAGAACATCAGCTTCGAGCGTGCGGCGGCGGAGACGGGGGCGGAGCTGATGGGGTGGCTGCGGGACAAGAGCCTGGAGATCTACAACAAGGCGGCGGCGTACGCGCTGGGGCGTGGGATCATCATCGCGGACACGAAGTTCGAGTTCGGGCTGCCGCTGGGGGAGGACGGGGAGCCGGTGGGCGGCGAGCCGATCCTGATCGACGAGGCGTTGACGCCGGACAGCTCGCGGTTCTGGCCGGCGGACAAGTATGAGCCGGGGCGGAGTCAGGCGAGCTTCGACAAGCAGTTCGTGCGTGAGTATCTGGAGGGGCTGGTGTCGCGGGGGATCTGGGACAAGACGGCGCCGGGGCCGGATCTGCCGGCGTCGGTGATCGAGGGGACGCTGGCGCGGTATCGGGAGGCGATTGGGAAGCTGGCGGGGTGAGTGGTGCGCCATCTATGAACCGCGGAGCTCGCGGAGAGGAGTCGATCCGAAGCTTCGCGGGGCCTCAGCTTTGGCTTCCGTGGGTGGTGTGTTGTTGGCTGAGGAGCAAGGAGGCGTAGAGGAGAGGAGGGGGCCCGGAGTGCCCCGCCCCGGAGGTTGGGGCGTCGGAGGAGTGGTGGCGCGGGGAGGGAGTCGATCCGGAGCTTCGCAGGGCCTCAGCTTCGGCTGCCGTGGGTGGTGTGTTGTTTGGCAGCACTGGGTTGGTTGCGCGAGGAGGCTTGGAGAAGAAGAGGGGGCCCAGAGTGCCCCGCCCCGGAGATGGAGCACTGGACTTTCGGGGGTCGCTGCCAGGTCGGCACTGGTCGGCTTCGCAGAGCCGAAGCCGACCAGTGGCACGCGCGGGGAGGACCACCGCGTCGCGCGGAGTGTTTGGTCGCTTCAGCGGGAGGCGCGGAGGGCGAGGAGGCGGGCGGCTTCTTCGACATCCTTGTCGCCTCGGCCGGAGCAGTTGATGACGAGGTTCTCGTCGTCGCGCATCTCGATGGCGGTGCGGACACCCTCGGCGACGGCGTGGGCAGACTCGAGGGCGGGGATGATGCCCTCGGAGCGGGCGAGGTGGAGGAAGGCGTCGAGGGCCTGGTCGTCGGTGATGCTGGTGTATTTGACGCGGTCGGCGTCCTTCCAGTAGGCGTGCTCGGGGCCGACGCCGGGGTAGTCCAGGCCGGCCGAGCAGGAGTGGACGGGGCTGGTCTGGCCGTTCTCGTCCTGGAGGACATAGCTGAGCGAGCCGTGGAGGATGCCGGGCTGGCCGAGCCCGAGGGGGGCGGCGTGCTTGCCGGGGTCATTGGAGGTGCCGCCGGCCTCGACGCCGATGAGGCGGACGGGCAGGTCGTCGATGAAGGGGTAGAAGATGCCGGCGGCGTTGGAGCCTCCCCCGACGCAGGCGACGATGGCGTTGGGCATCTTGCCCATGTGGCGGAGGCACTGTGCCTTGGTCTCGTGCCCGATGATGGCCTGGAAGTCTCGGACGATCATGGGGAAGGGGTGGGGCCCGACGACCGAGCCGATGATGTAGTGGGTGTGCTCGACGGAGTCCATCCAGTCGCGCATGGCCTCGTTGGTCGCGTCCTTGAGGGTCTTGCTGCCGGCGTCGACCTCGATGACATTGGCGCCGAGCATTTTCATGCGGGTGACATTGAGGCGCTGGCGTCGGACATCCTCGGTGCCCATGTAGACATCGCACTCCAGGCCGAGGTGCGCGGCGGCGGTGGCGCTGGCGACGCCGTGCTGGCCGGCGCCGGTCTCGGCGATGATGCGCCGCTTGCCCATGCGTTTGGTGAGCAGGCCCTGGCCGAGGGTGTTGTTGATCTTGTGGGCGCCGGTGTGGGCGAGGTCCTCGCGTTTGAGCCAGATGGTGGCGCCGTGGCCGTGGCTGGCGCGGGCGCGGGCGTTGGCGGTGAGGCGGGCGGCCTTGAAGAGGGGTGTGGGGCGGCCGGTGTAGTAGGTGTGGAGGTCGCGGAGCTCGTCCCAGAAGCGGTCGTCGCGCCGGACGCGGTTGTAGGTGTCCTCGAGCTGGGCGCAGGCGGCGACGAGGGTCTCGGGGATGTAGGCGCCGCCGAAGCGGCCGAAGCGGCCCTCGGGGGTGGGGACTTCGGCGAGGCGGACCTTGATGGGGGTGTCGGTGGGCATGGGGGGAGTGTAGAGGGAGAAGGGCGGAAGGATGAAGGATGAAGGATGAAGGATGAACCGGAAGGGGGACGGGCGCGCGGGGACTAGGCGACCGTCGCGGGCGGGCTCTGGGCGGCTGCAATGCCGGCTTGCTCGTTGACGCGGCGGAGGAGGAGGAGGCCGGCGGCGAAGAAGGCGGAGAGGAGCAGGAGGCTGAGGGGGAGGCCCAGGGCGTTGCGGACCTGGACGAAGGCGACGACGCCGACGACGCCGGAGAGCTTGTAGCAGGTGCCCCAGACGCCGAAGAACTCGCCGGACTTGTCGGGCGGGCTGAAGGCCCCCACTACCGCGCGGCTGGCGGTGCCGATGCCGCCGAGGCCGACGCCGATGAGGCCGGCGATGGCCCAGAACGCGGCGGGGGGCGCGTGGAGGAGCTGGGTGAGGGCCAGGCCGGCGGTGGCGACGATCCAGGTGACCAGGAAGATGGTAACGGTGCGGGTGTGCCCGAGCCGGTCCTGGAACTTGGCGACGAGGGCGGAGGCGACGCCCGCGGTGAGCGCGACGGCGAGGGCGAAGAGGATCGTCTGGCCGAGGGAGTTGCCCAGCTCGCTCGAGATCAGGCCGAGGAAGTAGATGACGGTCTGGGTGCCGAGGCTGTAGACGAAGAAGGCGAGGAAGAAGCGGGCGAGGTGGCGGTAGCGCTGGGTCTCGCGGGCGCTGGCGGCGAGCCGCTTGAAGGCCTGGCCGATGACGGTGTGGGCGGCACCGGGCTGGGGGGTGGCCCGCTCGCGCAGGAAGAGGAAGGCGGGGAGGATGCCGCCGGCGAACCAGAGGCCGGCGAAGAGGAAGAGGGGCCGGGCCTCGGCGGGCTCGGCCCGGTCAAAGGCGAAGGCGTACGCGGCGGTGATGCCGAGCAGGAGCAGGGCGCCGATGTAGCTCATGGTCCAGCCGAGGGCGGAGATGTAGCCGATGTTCTTGGGTGTGGAGATCTCGGGGAGGAACGAGCCGAGGAAGTTCTCGCCCAGGCCGCAGGCGAGGGCGGCGGTGACATAGAGGGCGAAGGCGAGGGCGACCTGGCCTGGCTGGAGGAGCGCGAGGGAGGCGGTGAGGGCGGCGCAGAGGACGCCGGTGGTGAGGAGGAGCTCGCGCTTCCATGCTTTGTGGTCGGCGAGGGCGCCGAGGATGGGGCTGAGCAGGACGATGAGGAGCAGGCCGGCGACCGTCATGAACTGCCAGAGGGAGTAGCCGCGGGCGGGGTCGTCGATGACGACGACCTGCTGGACGAAGATGGAGAAGAGGAGCGTGTTGATGAGGAGCTGGAAGGACTGGTTGGCGAGGTCGAACATGCCCCAGGCCCAGACGGCTCGGCCGTTGGGGAGGTTGCGGAAGGGGTTGAGGGTGAGGGGCATGGGGGGAGGATAGCTGGCAGTCCATCCCCGCGGCCGCACCAACAGAGCCCGAAGCGCGAGCGAGGGTCCAGCGCCCAGCCGCCGAGGGGGTCCGATCCGTGAACGCGAAGGGCGCGAAGGGCTCGAAGGAAGGCGGACAAGACATTTCACCACAGAGGACGCAGAGGTTCGCAGAGGCGAGGCAGAGAAGATGGTGTGGCAAGGCAGAGGGGAATGTGTGGAGTGGGTGGCATGGACAAGCCGGCTCGGCGGCTTGCCCGTGGAGTGGGGTGCTGCGGGTGGGTGAGGATCCCGCACGGGCAAGGCTCAGAGCAGCCTTGCCCATGCCACCCTCGGCGGGTTGAGCCGGCCACCCGATGCGAATCAACATAGGCGGGGTGGCACCGACCACGAGAGAGTGAACCCGTGCCGCCGACCTCGGCTTTGCGAGGTCGGGGCTCTTGCCAGCCCTCGCACCGACCTGCTCAGGGCAGCAGGTCGGTGGCACGATTGGGTCTTGCCTTACCTCTGCGTCCCACCGTGTCCTCTGTGGTGAACTGCCTTTGCTTCGCGGTCTTCGCGGCGTTCGCGTTCACGCATCCGGGCGGCGCGGGTGGCTGAGGGTTGGACCCTCGCTGGCGCTTCGGGCTCTGTTGTGGCGGGCGGCGGGCCCGGGCGTCAGTTGACGATCTCGCCGTTGCAGAGGGTGAGGTCGACGGGGTTGCCGCCGAACTCGAAGGCGAGGGCTCGTTCGTCTCGGTGGCGGAGGAGGATGAGGTCGGCTCGGCGGCCTGGTTCGAGTCGGGCTCGGTCGGGGAGGTCGAGGAGGGCGGCGGGGGTGGCGGTGGCGCAGGCGATGGCTTCGGCGGGGGTGAGGCCGCAGAAGCGGGCGGCGAGGGCGATGGCGGCGGGCATGGACTGGCAGGGTGCGCTGCCGGGGTTGGTGTTGGTGGCGATGGCGAGTCGGGCGCCGGCGTCGAGGAGGGCGCGGGCGTCGGCGTAGCGGTGGTCGGTGTGGAAGCCGGCGCAGGGGAGGATCACGGCGAAGGTGTTTGAGCGGGCGAGCGTGGCGAGGTCGGCGGGGGTGGTGGCCTCGAGGTGGTCCACGGATCGGTAGCGTCGGGCGGCGGCGGCGGGGATCAGGCCGAGGCTGTTGAACTGGTCGGCGTGGGCGCGGACGGGGTGGCCGGCGGCGAGGGCGCGGTCGAAGAGCCGCTCGCAGTCGGCGCGGGTCCATGCGCCCTCCTCGCAGTAGGCGTCGATGGCGATGCCGGGGAACTCGGCGGTGACGGCGGGGAGGGTCTCGTCGATGGTGCGCCGGATGAAGGCCTCGCGCGAGAGGTCGGTGCGGCACTCGGGGTCGATGGCGTGGCCGATGCAGGCGGTGGGGACGACGGTGCCGGGCCAGCGCCGGGCGGCGGAGGCGATGGCGCGGAGCATCTTGAGCTCGGTCTCGGTGTCAAGGCCGTAGCCGCTCTTGATCTCGACGGTGGTGGTGCCCTCCCGGAGGAGCCAGGCGAGGCGCTCGGCGAGGTGGTCGGTGAGCTGGGCGCGGGTGGCGGCGCGGACGGCGCGGACGGTGGCGAGGATGCCGCCGCCGGCGGCGAGGATGTCGAGGTAGGTGGCGCCGCGGAGCTTGGCCTCCCACTCGGCGAGTCTTTCGCCGGCCCAGCAGAGGTGGGTGTGGCAGTCGATGAACGCGGGCATGAGGACGCGGGCGCGGGCGTCGATGCGGCGCTGGGCGAATTCAAACTGGGTGGTGGGCTCGGGGGCGTCGCCCGGGCCCAGGTCGGCGATCCGTCCGTTGCGGACGCGGAGCCAGCCGCGCTCGATGACGCCGAGGTCGCCGGTGGCCTTGCCGCGTCGGCGGTCGGGGTCGCCGGCGAGGGTGAGGAGGCGGGCGTTGTGGATGACGATGCTCACCCGGTGCGCTCCGTGAACCCCCAGAGGAAGGAGAGGAAGAGGTGGCAGGCGAGGCGGGCGGTGCGGTCGTTGTGGTCGTGGAGGGGGCTGAGCTCCATGATGTCAAAGCAGCGGACGCGGGGGCAGCGTCCGGCGGCGAGGACGGCGGCGGTGGCCTGCTGGGGCGTCCAGCCGCAGGGGTTCATGGCGCTGACGCCGGGGGCGTGGGCGGCGTCGAGGACATCGAGGTCGAAGCTGAAGGCCAGGTCGGTGGTCGCGCCGGCGAAGAAGGCGGCGGGGTCGCCGTCGCGGTGGATGCGTCCGTTGTGGTCGGCGAAGTAGGCCATGTGCTCGCGGCTGTTGACCAGGTCGGCGGCGCCGAAGTTGTGGAGCCGGGCGACGGCGCAGTGCTCGATGAGGGCGCGGAAGGCCATGCCGCTGCCGACCTCGGGGCGGACATCGAGGTGCGGGTCGCAGTAGACGACCTCGAGGGGCTTTGTACGGTCGGCGAGGGCGCGGACGAAGGGGAAGGTCAGGTCGTGCCCGCCGCCGATGGCGACGGGGAAAAGGCCGAGGTCGAGCATGGCCCCCACCGCTTCGGTGACGCGGTCGTGGGTCTCGGCGATGGCCTTGGCGTCGGTACCGGCGGGCTGGATGTCGCCGGCGTCGTAGACGCGGGGCCAGTCGCGGTCGTCGGGTGTGGCGACGCCGAAGCGGGCGAGGGCGCGGCGGAAGGCGGCGGGGCCCTCGTTGGCGCCGGCGCGGCCGCGGTTGAGCTTGACGCCGGTGTCGTCGGGGATTCCGAGCAGTCCGATGGCGCAGCCGTCGGGCTGGCCCGTGCTGACGGCGTGGGCGAATCGCCCCTCCGGTCGGTCGGGCCAACGGGGGTGGTTGGTGTGCGGGATGGGGCGGGGCATGCGGGCATGGTACCGCGCGGTGGGATTGGGCGCTCGCGCGGGCTCAGGCGCGGTAGAGACGGTGCTCGGTGATGTAGGCGAGGACCGCGTCGTCGAGCAGCTCGGCGAGGTCGGCGGGCGCGGGGTTTGGGCTGGCGAGAAGCTCGCGCGCTTCGGTGGCGCTGCCGGGCGTGGGAGGAAGATCGACGACCGAGCCGCACCACTCGGCGAGTTCCTCGTCGGACCAGACGCCGGTCTCGGCGATGGTGTGCTGGAGGGCGTCGATGGTGGCGAGGGGCCCGCGGAGGACGACGATGGGCTGGGCGAGTCGGAGGATCTCGTGTGGGGCCCGCCAGCGGTGGAACTGTGCGGCCTGATCGGCGCCGAGGATGAACCAGAGGCGCGCGTCGGGGAGGAGGGCGCGGGCGCGCCGGAGGGTGTCGATCCAGTAGGAGGGGGCGGCGGGGTGGGAGGCGGTGTGGAGGGCAGAATGGGCGCGGTCGAGTTCGTCGGTCCAGACCGCGGCTCGGTCGAGCGGGGCGGCGGCGAGGCGGAGCATCGCGAGCCGGTGGGCGTCGGGGGTCGGGGCGTGGTCCTTGAGGGGCGAGCGGGCGGCGGGGACGAGGACCAGCCAGGCGTCGGGGCCGGCGCCGAGGGCCCGGGCACGGTCGGCGACGGCGGTGTGGGTGCGGGTCGGGGGGTCGAAGCTGCCGCCGAAGAGGACGACGCGGTCGGCCCCGGCTGGGAGGGGCAGGAGGGAGGGCGGTCCGGGGGGCGGTGCTGGGTCTTCGCAGTCGGCCGGTGTGTCCATGGGTGGCTGATGGTACGGGGGTGACGGGGGACGCGGGGCTGGCGTGTCGGGACTGGTGAGGCGGGGGTGTCGGGGCTGGGGCTTTGGGCTACACTTGCCCCCAACCCGCCATCGGCTCAAGGCCCCGTCGTCTAGCCAGGTCTAGGACACCAGGTTTTCATCCTGGTAACACGGGTTCGAATCCCGTCGGGGTCATTTGGTGGCGCCTCAACGGCCCGCGGAGGCTGAGATCCCGCCGGCGTGATGCTGGCTGGGGAGGGCCGCGCACGGACCTTTCGAGCGAGGCGGGCGATGGTGCCGATAGTGTTTGCCGGTCATGCTGCGCCCCGGTCACATCGTCACGCTCTGTGCTCTTGCCTTGCTCACGCTGGGGGTGGTGATGGTCAACTCGGCGCTGATGAGTGTGGCGCCGATCGATGGGGTGGGGAACCAGCTGCCGGGGGTGACGGCCGAGTCGATCCTGACGAGCCGGTCCACCGTGTACATGGCGATGGCGTTGGGGGCGTTGGTGGTCAGCTCGGTGCTGCCGGTGCGGCTGCTGTCGCGGGTGTCGACGGTGCTGGTCCTGCGCGACCGGACGCCGTACGCGGGGCTCCGGACGCTGACGGTGTGCGTGCTGGGGATGCTGGTGATCCTGGCGACGGTGTACCTGCCGGTGATCGGGCACTCGGTGAACGGCTCGGCGCGGTGGGTGCGGATCGGGGGCCAGACCTTCCAGCCCTCCGAGATCGTCAAGTGGGGCATGGTCGCGCTGATCGCGTGGTACGGGGCCGTCCGGGCGCCGCACATGCTGAGCTTCAGGCACGGGCTGCTGCCCGCGCTCCTCGCGGTCGGCGTGGTGTGCATCGCGGTGGTGAAGGAGGACCTCGGCACCGGGGTGCTGATCGCGGGGTCGTGCTGCCTGGTGATGCTGGCGGCGGGGGCGAACATCTGGCATATCGCGGCCTTCCTGCCGCTGGGGCTGGTCGGGGTCGGGGCGGCGATCGTGACGAGCCCCTACCGCGTGCAGCGGATCCTGGCGTTCCTGGACCCGTTCGCGGACCCGCAGGGCTCGGGGTACCATGTGATCCAGTCGATGGCGGCGATCGCGGGGGGCGATGGGTTCGGCCGCGGGCTGGGGCACGGGTTCCAGAAGTTCGGCTATCTGCCCGAGGACCACACGGACTTCCTGTTCGCGATCGTCTGCGAGGAGCTGGGGATCGCCGGGGCGGCGATGGTGCTGGCGCTGTACGGGCTGCTGCTCTTCACGGGGCTGGGGATCGTGCGTCGGGAGACCGACCGGCTGCTGCGGCTCGTGGGGCTGGGGGTCATGACGACGATCGGGCTGCAGGCGGTGATCAACCTCTTCGTGGTGACCGGCATGGCCCCGACCAAGGGCATCGCGCTGCCCCTGATGAGCTCGGGGGGCACGGGGTGGATCCTGACGGCGGCCTGCCTCGGTGTGCTGGTGGCGATGGACCGGACGCAGGCGAGGCACGCTCTGCCCGAGGGTGCGCCCGTCGAGGCGGGTTCGGCCGAGCCCCGGCCGACGCTCGCGCCTGGGGCGGTCCGGGGCCAACCGGTCGCGTCGGCATGAGCGGGGGCGGCGTCGTCTTCGCCGGCGGCGGGACGGGGGGGCACATCTTCCCGATGCTGGCGGTGTTGGAGGAACTCCGCGTGCGCGCGCCGGGGGTGCGGGCGGTGTTCCTGTGTTCGACGCGCCAGATCGACGAGCGGATTCTCTCCGCGGCGGGGGTTGAGTTCGTGCCGATCCCGGCGGCGCCGCTGTCGGTGCGGCCGGGGGGGCTGGCGAGGTTTGTCTCGAGCTGGGGGGGCGCGGTGCGGGCGGCTCGGGCCGAGCTCCGGCGGGTGCGGGGGGCCGAGGGCGGGCCGGTCCGGGTGCTCTCGACGGGGGGGTTTGTCTCGGCGCCGGTGGCGCAGGCGGCAAGGGCTGAGGGCGTGCCGATCGTGCTGCTGAACCAGGACTCGCCGCCGGGGAAGGCGAACCGGTGGATCGCGCGCCACGCGGGGCGGGTGTTCAGCACGGCGGCGGTCGGGGGGCGTGGTTGGGAGCGGATCGGGCCTGTGGTGCGTCGGGCGGCGTTGGCGCCGGGGGACGCGGGGGAGTGCCGCGCGGGGCTGGGGCTGGACCCGTCGAGGCCGGTGCTGTTCGTGACGGGGGCGAGCCAGGGGGCGCGGAGTGTGAACGAGTTCGCGGCGGCGCTGGTGCGCGCGCACGGGGAGGAGCTGCGCGCCGGGGGATGGCAGGTGGTGCATCAGACGGGGGCGGAGGACAACGGGGCGTGGCGCGCGGCGTACGACGAGCAGCGGGTGCCGGCGGTGGTCGAGACCTTCTTCGACGCGATGGGCGCGTGCTGGGGGGCGGCGGACCTGGCGGTGAGCCGGGCCGGGGCCGGGTCGGTGGCCGAGGCGTGGGCGAACCGTGTGCCGACGGTTTTCCTGCCCTACCCCTACCACCGGGACCAGCACCAGCGGTTCAACGCCGAGCCGCTGGAACGGGCGGGCGGGGCGGTGATCGTTGAGGACCTGATCGACCCTGCGCGGAACCTGGGTGACGCGGGCGGGCGCGTGATGGCGCTCGTGCGCGACGGCGCGGCGCGGGGGGCGATGCGCGCGGGGCTCGGCTCGCTGGGGCCGGTGGACGGCGCGGCACGGCTGGCGGCGGCGCTGCTCGACACCGAGTGAGGCTACTTCTTGCCGACGGGATCCTCGGGCTCATCGCCGACGAGGGGGATGTCCTCGAGCTGCACCGGCGGCGGGGCGGGGCGGACGATGCGGACGGTGACATCGTCGAGCACGGGCGCTGTGCCGCACTCGGGGCAGGGGGCGCCTGGGGGCAGTCCGGTGAGGTCGTACCCGCAGTGGGCGCAGGGGTCGAGGACGCGCTCGCCGCGCATGGCGGCGAGCTCGGCGAGCGGGGAGCCTTCGGCGGCCTGGCCGCTGAACGATCGGCGTGCGCGGCGTTCGAGGACGCGCAGGTCCCGCTCCGCGGCGGCCTTGCTGTTGACCACGGCCCAGTTGGCCATGTGGGCGAGTTGGAACTGGGAGACGAGGAAGACGAGGATCCCGATCTCGTAGGCGAGGAGGGTCAGCAGGGCGACCAGGCTCAGGGGCGCGGCGAGGCCGGTGTTGGCGAGGACCGCCATGAGCCAGAGCGTGGCGGAGAACGCCGTGCCGCCGACGCCGACCAGCACCGCCGAGATGCGCAGGCGCCCGGCGAGCCCGGTGTCCTGGGCCCAGTCGGCGAGGGTGGCCAGCCAGAGGCAGAGCGGAGCGAAGCCGAGCATGCCGGCGAGCTGGGCGAGGCGCATCCCCGCGCGGAACGCCGGCTCGGCGGGGCCGCCGGTGTTCGCGGCGTCGAGCCAGGCGAGGAACAGGAGACCCTGCAGCGGCCAAGCCCACTGGCTGAGGCGGGCGGCGAGGCGCGTCCGGGCGTACTCGCGGGCGGGGTTGGAGCGCATGGCCTCGACAAAGGGCCGGTGGCGGCAGGCGAAGTGCACGGCGACCGCCCAGCCGAGGCCGGCGCCGATGAGCAGGGCGCCGATGACCTTGTGTTGAAAGACCGATGACACGCCCTGGAGCAGGCCGTTGATGATGCCGAAGATCGCCAGGGAGGTCGCGGCCCAGCGGAGCTGGTTGAGGTAGGGCGCCGGCGCGTCGGTGAGGTTGTCTCGGGCTTGGACGCCGGCCCGGCGGCTGGCGCGGATCGGGGTCCCGCACTCGGGGCACCGCCCGCCGCGGGGAAGGCCTTCGAGGGGGTACTCGCAGTTCGGGCAGAGCGTGCCCGGCGGCACGGGGTCGTGGCGGTCGGCGGGTCGGATGGAGTTGGGGTTGACCGGCGACATCGCAGGAATGTACCGCCGGGCGTTCGTTGGCGTTGCCGGATCTCAGCGCGCGACGAGGACGCGGAGGGCCCCGGGCCGGATGGTCAGGCTCGCGGTCTGCCCGGCCTCGAGCCAGCCGGCGGCCTCGCCGTCGGACTGGATGGGCGTGGGGGCGTGGGCGAGGACCTCGATCCGCTCGCCGCGGGCGGAGATCGCGCCGCTGGTCTGGAGCTGGTCGCGGGTGGCGCAGCGCAGGCCCCAGAGCACGACCGAGGCGGTGGAGCGGGCGGGCAGGAAGACGGCGTCGAGCATGCCGTCGGCGATATCGGCGTGGGGGGCGGGGTTGAGGTGGGTCGCGTACTGCGGGCTGTTGGCGATGACGAGCAACCCCCGCCCGTCGGCGACGATCTCGCGCCCGTCGACGCGGAGGCTGACATGGGCCATGCGCGGCCCGAGGGCCTCTTTGAGCACCGGGCGCAGGTACATGGCGTGGCCGGTGGCCCGGGCGCGTACCTCGTCGAGGCGGTGGATGACCCCCGCGTCGGGCCCGAAGGAGACCATGATGGCAAAGGGCCGGCCGTCGAGGCTCGGCACATCGACCGACCGGGTGCGCGCCCGCTCCAGGGCGCGGAGGAGTCGCTGGGGGTCGCCGTCCATCCCGAACTCGCGGGCGAAGAGGTTCTCGTTGCCGGCGGGGATGTGGTAGACGGGGACGCCGGCGCGGCAGGCGTGGCCGAGCAGGTGGTGGAGGGTGCCGTCCCCCCCCACCGCCGCGATGGCGTCGAAGCGGCGGTAGTAGTCTTCGCGCGTCTGACCGGTCGGGGTGCCGTTCCTCGCGTCGCAGAACTCGTATCGCTCCCCGGCGGCGTCGAGGGCGCGGGCGAAGTGGCGGCTGAGTCGTTCGGCTCGTCCCACGCCGGAGGACCGGTTGACGACAAAGAGGATGGGCATCGCCCGGAGCGTATGCGCGCCCCGGGACGGGCCCGGCCCGGCGGGACGGGCGCGGCATCGCGGGGGGCGGGCTACCATCGGCCCATGCACCCCGTGGCCGGCCGAGCCCAGACCGACGCCGAGGCGGCATACGCCGCGGCGCAGTGCGTGGTGGAGACCCACCGGCGGGTGGCGGAGTTCCTGCGCATCGGTCAGACGATGGCGCAGATCGACGCGTTCGTGGCGTCGACGCTGGCGGATCTGAAGTGCCGGTCGTGCTTCCTCGGGTACAAGATCCCCAGACTGCCGCCGTTCCCGTCGCACGCGTGCCTGAGCGTGAACGACTGCATCGTCCACGGGACGGCCGGGTCGTACACGGCGCCGCTCAAGCGGGGCGACCTGCTCAAGGTCGATATCGGGGTATGGCACAAGGGTTGGATCGGGGACGCGGCGTGGACCTACGCGATCGGCGAGCCCGAGGCGGGGATCCGGCGGCTCATGGACTGCGGGAAAGAGACGATCCGGCGGGGCGTCGCGACGCTCCGGCCGGAGAACCGGTATCTGCAGTGGGCGAGGACGGTGCAGGGGTATGTCGAGGGGGATTGCGGGTTCCACATGGTGCGCGGGCTCGGGGGGCACGGGATCGGGCGCAAGCTGCACGGGCCGCCGTTCATCGCGAATGTGGTCCCGAGCTTCCCGGGCGAGTGGCCGGACGCGCTGCAGCACGCGGCGCCTGGGACGCTGATCGCGGTCGAGCCGATGATCGCGATCGGGACTGGTGTGACGGCCCAGCAGCGGGGCCAGTGGCCGATCCACACGGCCGACGGCTCGATGTCGGTGCATTACGAGCACGATGTGCTGGTGACCGAGGACGGGCCGCGGGTGCTGACCGAGGGGCTCGAGGCGTTGCCGGATGTGGTGACGCGGTAGGGCGGGGCGGGGGCTTTCTCTCACGCGGGGCGGTGTAAAAGGAACGGCCGGGCCCTCTCGGACCCGGCCGTCGTGTGCTGTCAGTGTGCGGGCGGGCTTACGGGATGTTCACATTGCCCGACCACGAGGACCAGGAGCTGGCGGCGCCGGCGTTGGCGGCACGGACGCGGTAGCGCCACACGCCCGAGCCGGGGGTGTCGGCGTAGGAGGTCGCGTTCTGCGCGGTGGTGGCGACGGTCGTGGTGTTGGTCCACGAGGAGCCGACCTTCTGCTGGCGCTGGACGGTGTAGCCGCTCTCAATGCCGGAGTTGTCATTCCAGGCGAGGTTGGCGGTGGAGCCGGCGGCGCTGCCGGTCATGCCGGTGGGCGTTGCGGGCTTGGCGATCTTGAAGGCGGTCCAGGAGGAGTTGCCGGCGCCGTTGCTGGCGCGGACGCGGTAGCGCCAGGCGCCAGAGCCGGGCGAGTCGGTCGAGGAGGTCGCGTTGGCCGGGAGCGTGCCCACGGTGGTGGTGTTGGTCCAGGTGGAGCCGACCTTCTGCTGGCGCTGGACGGTGAAGCCGGTCTCGTTGTTGGAGTTGTCGGTCCAGGTGAAGGTCAGGGCGCCGGGCTGGCCCTCTGTGGTGGCGATCGGGGTCGGCGCGGCGGGGAGCGCGGGGGCCTCGACGGAGATGGAGAGGAACTCGCTGTCGGTCAGGCCGCCGGAGTCGGTGACCGCGACGGTGATGAAGTGGATGCCGACCGAGAGGGAACTCGAGGAGAAATCGCCGGTGCCGAGGAGGCCGTCGGTGAAGGAGGTCCAGGTCACCTGGGCGGAGAGGTCGCCGTCCTCGGCGTCGACGGTGTTGCTGTCGAAGACGATGGTGGCGCCCTGCGTGAACACCGAGCCGTTGCCCGGGGAGACGACCGTGATGACCGGCGGGGTGTTGGCGGAGCCGCCGGCGAGGAGCAGGGACTCGTAAGAGTCGATGCGCCCGTAGCCGTAGGTGTTGTCGACGCCGGCGGAGCCGAGGTCGTCGCAGCCGGCCTTGAGGATGGCCTCGACCTCGTCGGGCGAGAGCCCGGGGTTGTAGGACCAGATGAGCCCGATGAGGCCTGCGGTGAGGGGCGCCGAGAAGCTGGTGCCGTCGACGGCGGCGTAGCCGCTGTTGCTGTTGGTGGTGTACACGCCGCTGCCGGGGGCCATGAGGTCGACGCTGGGGCCGTAGGCGCTGAAGCTGGACTTCGAGTCGCCGCTGGTGGTGGCGCCGACGACGATGACATCGTCCGCGTCGCGGTTGCCCCAGTTGAGGTTGGCGCCGTCGTTGCCGGCCGACCAGGTGAGCAGGCCGCCGAGGTTCTTGATCTGGGTGGCGGTGGATCGGACGGAGGAGGAGTTGACGCCGGAGTAGCTGACATTGGCGACCTTGTCGCCGGCCTGGATGCTGGTGAGCGCCGCGTGGGTGAGGTCGCTGAGGTTGGCGTTCCCGCTGGAGCTGTTGGAGACCCGCATCATGCGGTGGCTGAGGTTCCAGCCGGAGCCGGAGACGCCCCTGCCGTTGTTGCCGTTGGCGGCGGCGCAGCCGGTGGTCATCGTGCCGTGGGAGTGCACCGGGCCGATCTGCCCGCCGTTGCTCTCCCAGACGCGGTTGACGGCGTTGTAGCCCTCTTTGCGGTTGAGGAGGAGGTCGGGGTGGTTGGTCTGGACGCCGGTGTCGCAGATGCCGACGGTGACGGCGGGGGTGCCGGTGTGTATGCCCCAGGCCTCGCAGGAGGCCATGCGGTTGGAGTTGTGGTGCCACTGGCTGGGGAGGTTGGTGTCGGTGGTGCAGTTGGCGATGGGGAAGAGGGTCCAGTCGGGCTCCACGAACTCGAAGAGGCCGGTGGAGAGGAGGCTCGCGACGAACTGGGCGTCGGTCATCCCGGCGGGGACGCGGAGCACATGGTGGTCGACCAGCGGCTCGTACCAGACCTCGACGAACTGCGCGAGCAGGGCGTCGGTCTGGGCGATGACGCCGGAGATCTGCTGCTGGCTCATGCCGCGGTCGGCCATGTCGTCGAACTGCAGGGGCTTGGCGATCACCTGCCCCGAGAAGAGCATGACGCCGGGGATCTCGACGAACAGGGCCGGAGCGGCTTCCGGCTGGGAGGCGGCACCCGGGGATTCGAGGGCGCCGACACCCGCCGAAGCACCCATCGCCGCCACCAGCAGGGCGACGGCGGACAGTTTCCTAGACCAGCGGTCCAACATGTGTTTCTCCTCACTCAAGACTGGACGCGACAGGCGCGCCGTGGGGACACCCACGCCGCGCATCGATCGGGGCCGGGCTCGCTCGGCGCCGGCTGCTCAGGGCCCCCGGGCAAACACTGCCGGGGCCGCTCGGTTGTGAACACGAATACCCGAACTCTTAGGCAACAACACCCAAATACCTGATACCCCAAGATACCGCGGCTTCCCAGTGTGGTCAATAGCGTTTGGGCGGTCGGGCGCCACACGGTGAAGAACGGGCGATACGCTCCCGCCATGAACCGCATCGACGCGATCTTTCAGGACGCCCGCCAGTCGCAGCGACGGCTGCTCATGCCCTTCGTGTGCGCCGGGCACCCGGCGCCGGACTCGCTGCCCGATCTCCTCGGGGCGCTCGAGCGGGCGGGCGGGTCTATTGCGGAGATCGGGATCCCGTTCTCGGACCCGATCGCCGACGGGCCGGTGATCGCGTCGGCGATGCACAGGGCGCTCGAGCGTGGCGCGACGCCCGAGTCGGTGTTCGAGCAGGTCTCGCGGGCCCGGGGCTCGACCGGGCTGGGGCTGGTGGCGATGGTCAGCGCCTCGATCGTGTACAGGGCGGGCGGGCCGGACGGGTTCGCCGCCCGGGCGGCGGGGGCGGGCTTCGATGGGGTGATCTACCCGGATGTGCCGCTGGAGGAGTCGGACGCGCTGCTCGGCGCGGCGCGGGAGCAGGGGCTGACCGCGACGCTGCTGATCGCGCCGACGACCTCCATCGCGAGGGCCGAAGCGATCGCCCGGGCATGCACGGGGTTCGTCTATCTCATTGCCCGGACCGGGATTACCGGCGAGCGGGGGGAGGCCCCCGATGTCGCCCGGCGGGTGGCCCGGCTCCGGGAGTGGACCGAGCTGCCGATCGCGTGCGGCTTTGGGGTCTCGACTCCGGAGCATGTCCGTGCGGTGGTCGCCCACGCCGACGCGGCGATCGTCGGCAGCGCGCTGGTCCGGCGCATCGATCAGGCGGTGGAGCAGGGGGCCGACCCGATCGCCGAGGCGGGGTCCTTCGTGGGCGAGCTGGCGTCGGCGGCCCGCGGGACGCGGGCGGCGGCGGCGCCGGACCCCTCCCGGGGCGGCTGATTGCTCGGCGAAATCGCGGGATTTCTGCCCCGCGGCCCGGGCCCGGCTTGCCGCCGGGTCCGAGGTTGTCACAATGCGCACCGATGAGCGGCGCGGGGCGCCGGGTCCCCGCGTGCATATCCGCCCGTATGCACAGGAAGGAACACGCGCGATGCATCGGCTGAACAACGGAGTCGGGGTCGTCCACCAGAGCTCGGAGCCGTGGCTGCGCTCCCCGAGCCAGCCCAGCGGGGTCTACAACCGGCAGGGCCATGTACACGGGGAGTTCGGCTGCGATGTGTTCAACGAGCGGCTGATGCAGCAGCGGCTCCCCAAGGACACTTTCCGCCAGTTCATGCGGGCGATCCAGAGCGGGTCGCAGCTGGCCCACGAGGTGGCGGATGTGATCGCGGCCTCGATGAAGGAGTGGGCGGTCGAGCAGGGGGCGACCCACTACACGCACTGGTTCCAGCCGCTGACGGGCTCGACGGCGGAGAAGCACGACAGCTTCATCACGCCCGACGGGCACGGCGGGGTGATCAACGAGTTCACCGGGAAGATGCTGGTGCAGGGCGAGCCGGACGCCTCGAGCTTCCCCTCGGGCGGTCTGCGGGCCACCTTCGAGGCCCGGGGGTACACCGCGTGGGACCCGACGAGCCCGGTGTTCCTGGTCCGGGGGCCCAACCATGTGACGCTGTGCATCCCGACGGCGTTCGTGTCGTGGAACGGCGAGGCGCTGGACAAGAAGACCCCGCTGCTGCGGTCGATGGACGCGCTGTCCGGGGCGGCGCTGCGGGTGCTCCGGCTCTTTGACGCCGCGGAGGGCGTGGGGCGGGTGCTGGCGACGGTCGGCGCCGAGCAGGAGTACTTCCTGCTCGACCGTGAGCTGTACTACCAGCGGCCGGACCTGGTGATGTGCGACCGGACGCTGCTGGGGGCCCAGCCGCCCAAGGGCCAGCAGCTCGAGGACCACTACTTCGGGTCGATCCCGCAGCGTGTGCTGGCGTTCATGGCCGAGTGCGAGGGGGAGCTCTACCGGCTGGGGGTGCCGGTGAAGACGCGCCACAACGAGGTCGCGCCCGGGCAGTTCGAGATCGCGCCCTACTTTGAGACGGCGAACCTGGCGTGCGACCACCAGATGCTGGTGATGGAGACGCTGCGTCGGGTGGGCATCCGCTACGGGCTCCGGGCGGTGCTGCACGAGAAGCCCTTCGCGGGGATCAACGGGTCGGGCAAGCACCTCAACTGGGCGCTGGCGACCGACACGGGCGTGAACCTGCTGGACCCCCGCGACGAGGCGCACACGAACATGCAGTTCCTGGTGTTCCTGTGCGCGGTGATCTACGCGGTGGACACCTACGCGACGCTGCTGCGGGCGAGCGTGGCCAGCGCGGGCAACGACCACCGCCTGGGCGCTAACGAGGCCCCGCCGGCCATCATCTCGATCTTCCTGGGCGACATGCTCATGGACATTATCGAGCAGCTGGAGAGCGGCGAGACCAAGAAGACCATCAAGGGCGGGAAGCTGGATCTGGGCGCCAAGAGCCTGCCGCAGATCCCCCGCGACACCGGCGACCGCAACCGCACCAGCCCGTTCGCGTTCACGGGCAACAAGTTCGAGTTCCGGGCGGTCGGCGCGTCGGCGGCGGTGAGCTGGCCGACGACGGTGCTGAACACCATCGTGGCCGAGGCGCTGACGGTCATGGCCGACCGGCTCGAGAAGGCGATGGGCAAGAGCCCCACGCCGGCCAAGCGTGAGCAAGCGGTGAAGACAGTGCTCAAGCAGGTGGTCAAGGACCACAAGCGGGTGCTGTTCAACGGCGACGGGTACGACAAGGCGTGGCACGACGAGGCCGAGCGTCGTGGGCTGCCCAACCTGCGGGACAGCGTGGACGCGCTGGGCGTGCTGACGGGCCGGGAGAGCGTCGCGGTCTTCCTCAGGCACAAGGTGCTCAGCAAGGCCGAGGTCGAGAGCCGGTCGACCATCTTCTTCGAGAAGTACTGCAAGCAGCTGCTCATCGAGGCCGAGACGATGGTCTCGCTCGTGCGCACGAAGGTGCTGCCGGGGGCCTGGCGTCACCAGACCGAGGTCATCGACGCCCTCGGCGCGAGCGAGTCGGTCGAGATCGAGAACCCGGAGCTGCGCGAGGAGGTCGAGCGGGTCGTCGGGCTGACCCGGGCCTGCCAGAGCCGTTTGGCGGTGCTGGAGGCCGCGCTGAAGGGCGAGCACGGGGGCCCGGCCAAGCACGCCGCGGCGATCCGCGCCAAGGTCGTCCCCGCCATGGCCGCGCTGCGCCAGGCGGTTGACGAGCTCGAGCAGCATGTCGCGGCGGACCACTGGCCGATGCCGACCTACCAGCAGATGCTGATCATCAAGTAGCGGCCCGGTCCCATCGCCGAGCACCGACAAGCCCCGCGCCCGGCGCGGGGCTTGTTTCATGGCGTGGTCCCGCGGCTCAATCGTCCGGGTAGCTCGCGGGGTCGTGGTTCTCGCCGTGGCAGCTCAGGAAGCACTCGCCGCTGCGGGAGCCGGTGTCGCGGAACTCCAGCCGCCCCGCGCCGTTGGGGAAGACGATGGCGGTGTCGAAATTGATGAGGTGGGAGTTGCCGGTGCTGGAGCCCTGGCCGGAGGCGATGCCGTGGCCGGTGTGGCACGCCGAGCAGGGGGTGCGCTCGTCGCGGATGTGCTTGTCGTGCCCGGGGAAGGACTCATCGCCGAGGATGCTGGCGCGGTCGTGACACTGGTAGCAGAGGGCGTAGGCGCCGGCGCTCTCCGTGGTGTAGTCGGAGGTCTCGTAGCGGGCGACGAGGAGGGGCGAGAACATCGAGCCGTGGACGCCGTCGGGCCCGCTGCCGCCGCCGGCCGAGCCGGAGTTCGATCCGTGGCAGTCGGAGCACTGGACGAGGCTGGAGGTGGTCCACCCCGGGCGGAGGCTGGGGACATCGGAGCTGCGCCCGGGCGCTTCGACGGGGTGGTAGCTGATCGCGCCGGGGCTGAACTGCTGTCTCGTGTTGTTGGCCGGGGCGAGGCGCTGGATGAACGGCGGGGTCGCCTGCTGGTCGGCGTGGCACTTGAAGCAGACCTCATACTCATAGCTCGCGACCGTGACCGGCGACCCCGAGGCGTTGACGCCGTCGATCTCGCCCATGTTCGGGTGCACCAGCGGCGGCTCGGCCGAGCCGGCATGCATGCTGTGCGGGTCGTGGCAGCTCGTGCAGGAGGTGTGCATGAACTGCGGGTCGGGCGGGTCGACCTGGCTGTAGGTCTCGTGGATCGAGGGCTTCCCAAGGTCGTTGGCGATGTTGGCGGCGCCGTGGAACCCGCCGTCGTGGCAGGCGAGGCAGGTCTCGACCACATTCTGCCCGCGCAGCAGGTACGGCCCGCTGGGGGCGGTGTGCGGCTGGTGGCAGGCGTTGCAGGACTCGTGCTCGGCGATGGTGGTCGTGGAGATCTGGTGGCAGGCGTTGCAGAGCTGCGAGTCGAAGTTGTGCATCGCCAGGAAGTTGCCGCGGGAGTCGTCGTGGGCATCGTGGCAGGTGGTGCACTGCAGCTCGCCGTTGGCGTCGAGGCGCAGCTCGTCGGGCAGCAGGGCCGGGTCGAGGAGGTGCTCGTCCTGGGCCGACAGCGCCGAGTCGAACCGGAAGCTGATCGGGTGATCGTCGGAGAGGTCGGTGCCGAGGTTGGCGGCCCCGTCGGGCATCACGGTCACGCCGCCGGCCATGGGGATGGGCGTCTGACGGGAGAAGACGACGCCGAGGGCGATGGTGCCGTCGTGGCAGGAGAGGCACATCTTCGAGGTGCCCGTGGGCTGCCCGGGCTCGGCGTCGAGGGCCCGGCTGGCGTAGATGCGGTAGTTATCGACCGGGAGGTAGCGGTTCCACAGCGGGCGGATGGGGCTCGCGTTGTGCGGGGTGTGGCAGAAGATGCAGACCTGGTCCTCAAAGGTGGCCCGGACGGGGCCCGGGCCGCCGACAGAGAGGTCGTGGGGGCTGCCGACGATGGACTCGGGCTGGCCGGCCACGGATGTCGCGAGGGAGGCCAGCAGCGGGATCACACACAGCAGCGGTCTCATGGCGTCTGCTCCTCCGGGGCGGGCTCGGTCGGCTCGTGGGCGGGCGTGGCCTCGGGCGGGATGATCTCGAAGACCTGCACCCGCCGATTGTACGAATCGGCCACCCAGAGGCGACCGCTTTCGTCGATTCGGAGATCGACCGGGAGCCAGAACTCGCCCGGGCCGTGGCCCTCCTGGCCGAAGCTCATCAGCAGCTGGCCCTGCTCGTTGAAAATCTGGACCGCCTCGAAGTTCGCGTCCACGACGAACAGGCGCCCCTCGGCGTCGACGGCCAGGCCCTTGGGCTGGGAGAAATAGCCGGGCAGGTCGCCCCGGGAGCCGACGGACCGCTCGAACGCACCGTCCGGGCCGAAGACCTGGACGCGGCAGTTGAGCGTGTCGGCGACGAAGAGCCGGCCGTCCGGGCCGAGACTGACGAAGGTGGGGAAGTTGAACTGCCCGGGCCCGCTGCCGCGCGAGCCGATCGAGGCCTCGACCGTGTCCTGCATGGTCAGGACGACCACGCGGTGGTCGCCGGGGTCGGCGATGTAGAGGAGCTGCCGGGCGGCATCGAACGCCAGACCGACGGGGCGGGCGATCTGCCCGTCGCCGAGCGTGCCGAGGTAGGCCCCGCCGTCCTGGAAGACATGGACGACGCCCGCGCCGGGGTCGGATACGAACAGCCGCCCCGCGGGGTCATACGCCACGCTGACCGGCTCGAAGAGCGTGTGCTCGCCGGCGGGGGGACGCAGGCTCTCGTAGCGGCGGGAGTCGAGGTCGTAGACATGGACCAGGCCCGCGGCACGGTCCGCGATGAAGACGCGCCGCGCGTTGTCGGTGCAGACGCCGATCGGGCCGAGCAGGACGCCCACCGGCTCGCCGGGGCCGAACACGGTGCGTCCGAGCTCCTGGAGCGCGTTGCGGCTGGCGCGGAGGTCGTCCGCCGAGCGGAGCTGCCCCACATAGCGCACACGGGGCGCGTCCGGCGGGGGCGGCCAGACGATCAGGGTGTCGGCAGTCTCGAACAGCACGCCGGCGGGCTTGGCGCAGCCGGGCAGCAGCAGCCCGGCGGCCAGGGCGGCCAGCGCCGCGCGGCATAGGGGCGCGCGGGGCAGGCGGTGCGGCGCGGCGGGGCTCGGGTTCGGGGCGTTGCCGGTGGGCACGGTGGATGCTCCGAGGGAGTGTCAGAAGGTCCTGCGGACGCCGATGCTGATCGTCTGGCTGAGCGAGTCGGTGGTCTCGGCGTCGAGGAACCCGTTGAACAGCGAGCCGGTGACAGTGGTCCGGCCCTTCCGCCAGGCCACATCGATGGCCTGCTCGAAGCCGGCGAGGTCGCTGGAGAGCCGGGAGCGCTCGTCCCTGTAGATGACGCGCCCGCTGATATCGAGGCTGTCGCCGACGCGCCCGGAGATGCGGATCGTCGCGCGGGTGAGCTGGAGCTGATCGCCGGTGTCTGGGTAGTCGGAGATGTCGTGCGTGACGCCGGCCGAGAGGGACGCGAGGGGCCCGGCCCGGGTGTCGTAGCGGGCCTCGAGGCGGGAGGTGTCGTAGGGGAAGATGGTGCTGTCGTGGTGGCGCCGCTCGGCCTGGAGGGTGACGCCGACGCGGTGGTACTCGACACCGTAGCGGAGGTCGCTGCTGTCGTCGAGGATGAAGCGGGAGGGATCGGCGGCGTCCACGGACTGGTCGACGGTGGTGTAATTGAGGAATGTGCCGAGGCCCTGGAGCGCCCCTTCTTCCAGGGAATACCGGACGCCGAAGTTGGCGGACACGCTGTCGATCGTGTTCGCGGGCTCGGGACCGACGGTATAGTCGACCAGCACGGTCTCGCCCTCGGCGATGGCGCCGCCCACGACGCGCCGGATCTCGACATGGGAGGGGAAGACGGTGACGGTGTAGTCGAGCCCCTCGACATAGATGCGGGTGCCGTCGGCGTTGGTGACGAGCAGGGAGCCGTCGACCACATTGCGCCGGTTGATGAGCGCCGGCTGGGGGTCGGTGAGGGTGACCCGCTGATCGGCGATGAGAAGCGGTGACCCCTGCTCGCTGTTCTCCTGGCGGTTGGCGCCGGCGCCGGCGGAGGCGAAGAGGCGTCCGAGGGGGACGCGCTTGGTGTACTCGAGCTGGGCGTCGCCGAAGTACTGGGTGGAGTTGAACCCGCCGGCGACATCGAGCCGGTCCGCGCCGAGCGTGGCGATCGCGACCACGCTCTCGAACAGCTTGTAGCGGGCCTGGCCCTGGGCCTTGACGAACCGCTGCCATTGGTCCGAGCGGGTGTTCTCCTCGGCGGTGGCGTCCCACCGGGTGTCGAAGTCCTCGGTGTGCTTGAGCCGGAGCACCTCGTCGAGCCGGTACCGGCGGAGATCGGCCAGGCCCGACTCGTCGTAGAAGCGGGCGGTCGACCGCAGGTTGTGCTGGTTGTCGGCGCCGAAGTTGACCGTGTGGACCGCCTGGGCATCGTGGCGCGTGAAGCTGTTCTTGAACGAGCTGCTCTGGTGCTCGTCGACGAGGTCCAGGGCGTACTCGAGCATGAGATCCTGGTTCTCGCCGAGCTCGGGGCTGGTGCGGATGTTCAGCGAGTCCTGTCTGAGCCCGTAGTCGATCTGGCCCAGACGGTCCTGCTGCTCGGCCTCCCGCCGGTAGACATGGATGAAGGTGGGCCAGTCCTCGGACTGGATGCGGGCCATGGCCCCGTGCTCTTCGGTCGTGCCGTCGATCGAGCCGGAGAACTCACGCTCCAGCCGCTGCTCCTCCCGGCGCGAGTAGACCGTGACCGGCGCCGGGCCGTCGCGGAGGATCAGCGCGGAGACATCGTACAGGTAGGTCAGGCCGCTGTCGGTCTGCGAGGCGCCGGCGGTGTCGCTGTCAAAGTCGGTCTCCTCCCACCCGATGCCCACCCGCCCGTTGAGGTCGATGAGGTTCTCGTGCCCGATGAACGCGCGCCCCGAGAGGTCGAGGCGCCCGAGCAGGTACCGCTCGGTGTCGACCTGATCGGGCTGCCCGGCGGTCGAACGGCGGAAGCGGCGGTAGCGGGCCTCGGTGTTGAGCGCCGCGCCGAACGAATCGAGCTTCCAGGGGTCGTAGACCTCCTCCTCGCCGATGATGATGGGCTCGCCCTCCTGCGCCGGGGGCGTCTGCTGGGCCCGGGCCCGCGAGGCCAGACCGGCCACCGAGCCGCAGAGCGCCAGGAGCAACGCAACCCGGACCGGCTGGCCGCTCACGGCGTGGGCTCCTCTCCGGGGTTCTGGAGGCGCGGCTCTGCGGTGGGGTCCGGCGCGGCTTGGGGGTCGGGGCGCCCGGCGCGGGCCTGGTCGAGGAGCGCCTCGCCGTGCAGGAAGTACCGCGAGGTGCCGCCGTGGCCGGAGTGGCACTCGAGGCAGCTCACGGCCGAATCGGGCTCGTGCTCGGGGGTCTTGGCGGCCCCGAGCATCTCGGGGGTGTGGCAGGCGCCGCAGACCTCACGGTCCGGGCCCTTCAGCAGGGCGGCGTAGGGCGACTCGTGCGGGGTGTGGCACCACAGGCAGGCGACGGCGGCGACCGGCCCGTGCATCAGGGGCTGGGCGTCGGTGATCGTCTCGTGGCACTGGAGGCACACCGCGGGCTCGACGGCCGACATCTGGAACCGCCGCCCGTGGCAGTCGACGCACTTCTTGTCGGCGTAGGGCTCGTGGATGGAGTAGGTGGGGCTCTGGCGGAGTGGGACGCCGGGCGAGCCGATCGGGGCGTTGGGGTCGGGCACCCCGTCGAAGAAGTAGCTGAGAACCTCGTAGTTCTCGGGGGTGACGGTGCATCCGGCCCAGACGATGAACGCGAGGACGATCGCGGCGCAGGGCGCCGCCGCCGCCGGGCGACGGATGGCTCGTCTGGGAGCTGGCGACCGGTCCGTCACGGAACCTCCGCGGTTCTCAGGCTAGTTGCCGCCGCCCTGGCTCGGTGTCTCGACCGGCGGCTCGTCGTCCGGGAGTTCTCCGGGGTCCTGAAGCCTGGTCATCTCGGGGTTCTGCCCGACGCCCGCCCCGACATCCGCCGCGTTGATGGTGAGCTCGGAGATGGTCCATCCCTCGTCGCGGTCGCCCATGGCGTAGGCGTTGACCTTGGCGAGCCCGAACTGGTTGGTCACCAGGACGAGCCGCTTGGCGCGGAAGCCCGGGTGCAGCTCGTCGGTGAAGTAGCGCAGCGAGGTGTCGTCGACGCAGATGCCGGCCGGGAGGTTCATCGCTCCGGCGAAGTCGCCGGCGGCGCCGAAGTGCATCAGCAGGCGGAACTCCGAGTCGAACATCTGGACATTCTGGAACGCCGCGTCGACCACATAGACGACCCCGTCGCTGTCCACGGCGATCTGCTTGGGTCGCACGAACGAGCCGGCGTTGTCGCTGACATCCCCGACCGAGGCGAGGAACGCCCCGTCGGGGCCGAACTTCTGGACCCGGCAGCGCATCATGTCGACGACATAGAGGTTGCCCTCGCCGTCGGCGTCGATCCCGATCGGGAGCCGGAACTGGCCGTCCTGATCCCCGACCGAGCCGATCGAGCCGATCTGCTCGCCGGTGAACCGGTTGAAGATCTCGACGACCTGCTGCTCGATGTTGCAGACATAGAGCCTGTCGCCGACGGTGACCACGCCGACCGGGCGGAACTCGTCGTGCCCGATGACGCGCTGGAACCGCTCGTCGGCCCCGAAGACGAAGACCGCGAGCCGCTCGTTGTCGGCGACATAGATCATGCCGTCGTCGGCGACATGGACATCGACGGGGTTGACCAGCGTGTTGAAGCCGGTCGCGCCGACCAGCCGCATCTGCTGCTTGGCGAAGTCGAGCACGACGAGCGTGTTCTTGCGGATGTCGCAGACATACATGCACCCGTCGCGGATGTCCACGCCGTAGGGCTTCTCGATCGCGCTCTGCAGCTCCTGGTCCTCGCCGAAGACCAGGTTGCTCAGGGCGCTGCGCTTCTCCGGCGAGACATCCTCCCGCGAGGCGATGGGCTGGAGAAACTGCATGTGCGGGTCGGCGGGGGGCCGGGGCCAGAAGGCGTAGAGCCCCGAGACCGAGGGCTTGCGCGAAGTGGCCGGGGCGCCTCCCCCGCAGCCGGCGAGCAGGATCATGCCCACGGCGAGCGGGGCGGCGAGACGGGCGATCGAGCGGACGCGTGGAGGCATGGCGTGGCCCTCATCTGGAGTTTGGTTCGCGGCGGATTGTAGAGAAATCGGTCGATCAATCCCTGTGGTCGCATGAAAAAACGCGCCGAAGGCCCCAAGCCGCCGGCGCGCAACGCAACCATCCGGTTTCAGTTGGCTCCCCCTTGGAGGCAGGGAGCGCTGCTCGTTCCGGCCTTCTGATCGGCCTCATCGCACGCCGGGGAACACGCACCCGCCGGGCCCGAGGCGCGGAGAGAGAAAGTCCCGCCCAGGCCGGGCCCGTCGAGCGAGCCGGCCTGGACGGAATACTGCGGGTTACTTGATGTGGCAGTTGAGGCAGAGGCTCGACGCGGCGTTGCTCATGATCAGCATGTGGTCATAGCCGCCCGTAGCGTGCTCGTCGTGGCAGGTGGTGCAGCCGACGACCTTCCGGGTAGCGCCGGTGTCGTTGACCCAGTTCTTCAGCGGCACATCGAGGTCGGCCGCGTCACGGAACGCGTGGCTCCACCAGCTCGGCGGCGGGTCGGGGGGATACTCGGCGTCGCTGCCGACCGGGTGGTCGTTGGTCAGGTCGGTGCCGAGGCTCTTGCCCGGGTTGATGAAGTTCGTGCCGGTCTGGCCGCCGAAGCTGTCGAGGGCCACCGTGCCGTCGTGGCAGGAGAGGCACAGACGGCTGACGACATCGAAGTCATCCTCCGCGGTGCCCGTGCCGCCGTGCATGTCGTAGGTGGCGGTGGTCAACTCGTGGTTCCACAGCCGGGGCAGGTCGGGCATGGCGTTGTGGGGGGTGTGGCAGGGCTTGCAGATCTCGCCGCCGGACCAGGCCCAGCCGCTGAAGTCGTGGCCCGAGCCCGAAATCTGTGCCATCGCCGGGAGCGCCAGGCCCGCGACTGCCAGTGCACCGACCAGATGGTGCCGTTTCATAGCCTTCTCCTTCGCTTCTCATGCGGGCCTGACTGGCGGCGTACCCGGCCGTCGAACTCACCCGCGTGTTGTGTGCACCCCTCGGAGAAGCAACGCCCGTGCCAAAGCGGAGATGTGGATGACCTGATCCTTGATAGCGCCAAAGGGGTATTGAATACCCGGAAGTACAATTTGGTTCCGAAAATTGAGAACGCGGACCAATTACCATCCCAGATGTGAGGAATTCCCCCCGGCGTTTCCGGCCCCGAGTCCCGGCTTCCGCCCCGTCCGAGGACCGACACCGCTCAGATCCAGTGGTTTGCACTGGCTCGTGCCGCGCGATTCACCTACCTATTCTCTGTTTCGGGACAGGCGGGAGTTCGCGTGCGCAAGGCTCGGCTCAAGCTCGTGGTCGGGGTTGGGGCCATCGCGGCCGCCCTGCTGTACCTCGGGGTCACCGGCGCACGGGATGGCTGGGTCTACTACCTCTCTGTTGATGAGTACGCCTCGAGGCCGGAGACCCAGGGGGCCCGGTCGAGGGTGCACGGCACGGTGGGGCCGGGGGCGACGGCCGACCCTATCGCGTTCGGCGCCCGGTTCGACCTGCGGGGTCAGGCCCGAGTGATCCGGGTGGAGTACCGCGGGGCGGTGCCGGACCTCTTCGCAGAAGGGCGCGAGGTCGTGGTCGAGGGAACCACCGACGAGGCCGGGACCTTCGTGGCCGATGTCCTGCTCACCAAATGCGGCAGCAAGTACGAGCCGGCCGGGGCGGGCGGGTGACCCGGTGGATCGGCGAGTCGGGGCTGGTCCTCGCGGCGGGGATGGCGGCGGTCGGGGTGTTGGCCGGGCTGATGACCCGGGGGCGGGGCAGAGGGGCGGGGCTCATCCGTGCGGCGGCATGGGGGCAGCTCACGGGACTGGCGCTCGCGCTGGGAACCCTGATGTCCGCGTTTGTGCGCGATGACCTGGGCATGCGGGCGGTCGCGCTGCACTCGGAGCGCGGGCTGCCCGTGGCGTACAAGGTCGCCGCAGTCTGGGCGGGCCAGGAGGGGAGCCTGCTGCTCTGGGCGTTCCTGCTGGCGGGGGTCGGGGCGATCGGGGCGGTCCGCCCGGGCCGCGGCGCGCCGGCGGCGCTGGCCGGGGCGGTGCTCGCGGCGCTGGGGCTGTTCTTCGCGGCGATCCTTCTGATGGTCGCGGACCCCTTCGCGCCAAACCCACGCCCCGAGATTGAGAACGGCGTGGGGCTCAACCCCATGCTGCAGCACTGGGCGATGGTGGTGCATCCGCCGACGCTGTTCCTGGGGTACGCCTGCAGCGCGGGGCCGTTCGCCCTCGCGATCGGGGGCCTGGTGACGGGCGAGTTGGGGCCGGGCCTGTTCGCGGTGATGCGCCGGTGGGCGCTGGCGTCTTGGGTGTTCCTGACGGGGGGCATCCTGCTGGGGGCGTGGTGGGCGTATGTGGAACTCGGCTGGGGCGGGTACTGGGCGTGGGACCCGGTCGAGAACGCCTCGCTCATGCCCTGGCTCGCGGTGACGGGGCTGCTGCACGCGCTGCTGGTGACGAGGGAGCGGGGGAGCCTGCGGGGTTGGGGGGCCGGCCTGGCGTGCCTGGCCTTCTCTCTCTGCGTGCTAGGAACGACGCTGACCCGGAGCGGCCTGCTGGTGTCGGTGCATGCGTTCGGGGCGACAACGGTCGGGGTGTACCTGCTGGGGCTGCTCGTGGTGCTGGGGGGTGGGTCGGTGGGGCTGCTCTGGGCGCGGCGCGGGACGCTGCGGTCCGGGCCCGGGATCGGCGGGCTGCTGGGGCGCGACGGGGCGGTGGTTGTGCTGCACCTGCTGCTGTGCGCGATGCTCGTGGCCACGCTGGTGGGGACGCTGTTCCCGGTGGTCAGCGGGCTGCTCCTGGGGCAGCAGGTGAGCCTGGGGGCCCCCTACTACAACCGCGTCGTGGGGTCCTTGGGGCTTGCGGGAGCGTGCGTGATGGCGGTCGGGCCGGCGCTTGGGTATGGGGAGGGTGGCGCTGGTGCAGTGCGCCGGGTGCTGGTGCTGCCGGGCGCCCTGGCGCTGGCCGCGGGGACGGCCGCGCTCATCCAGGGGATCACGCACTCTGCGTCGCTCGTCTGCATCGCGATCGCGACGGTCACCCCCGGGGTCATCGGTCTGCGCTTCGCCGACACCGTGCGGTCGAGACGGGGCCCCGGGGAGGGGTGGCCAGGGGCGGCCTGGGGCACGCTCTGCGCGCACCGGCGGCGGTACGGGGGACAGCTTGCCCACGCGGGGCTGTGTCTGCTGCTCCTGGGGGTCTGCGGGTCCGGGCTCTATTCGGCGCGGGAGCACTGCACCATCGGCCGGGGGGAGGAGGTGGAGGTTCGCGGCTATCGGATCGCGTACGGGGAACTCACGGAGTTGAGGGGGGCGAACTACAGCGCGATGGAAGCGAGACTCCGGGCGACGGACGCTCGGGGGGCTGTGGGCGAGCTGCGGCCTCAGCGGCGGTACTACGACCGGGCGATGGACCCGATGGGCGAGGTCGCGGTGTGGCGTCGGGCCGGGGGCGACCTGTATGTGGTGCTCGCGTGGTGGTCTCCGGGCGGGGAGCGGGCGGGGTTTGTGGTGGTTATCAACCCTCTGGTGGTGTGGGTCTGGGTGGGGGGCGGGGTGATGGCGGCGGGGGGATTTCTCGCGTGGCTGCCCCTGGGCCGTCGGGGTGCGAACAATGAGGGGAGCGCCCCGGCAGAGTTGGCCTCCGGGGCGTGGGGCGTAGCCCCCTCTGACGGAGTCACCGAGCCATAGGAAGGATCGACCCGACCATGAGCGGGATGCTCTCGAGACTGCTCGGGCTTGCGGCCTCGGCTGTGGTGTTGGTGTCGGGCCCGGCGCTCGGGCAGGACGGGCCGGCCCAGATGACCGACGAGATGCGCCGGATGATCACCGAGGGCGCGCGGGGCAGCCTGGCGGTGCAGGTGGAGCAGGGGACCGCGGGCGGGCCGGGTGTCGGCGCGGCGCAGCTGTCGATCGAGCTGTATCACCAGAGCCTCGCGGTGTACCAGATGACCCGGACGCTGGAAGAGAACGGCACGGCGCTGCTCGGCGATCTGCCGGTGGGTCTGGCGGTGCGCCCGGTGGTGCGGATCGAGTACGACGGCGTGAGCTATGTCGAGCTGGGCCCGTCGATGGACGCCGAGCACCCCGACGCGGCGGTGAAGCTTACGGTGTACCAGACGACGCACGAGGAGCCGGCGTGGCGCGTCGCGATGCGTCACATCATGGTGCAGCGCGTGAAGGACGGCACGATCGTCAACGAGACGCTGGTGGTCGAGAACCCCACGGACAAGACCTGGTTCGGCGGCGAGCCGTTGCGCGAGGACAAGGGGACGACGGTGCGGGTAGGGCTGCCGGCGCTGGTGACCCAGCAGGATGTGCACCTGGACTCGGGGTTCCACGGCTGGTGCTGCACAACCTTCGAGAACGGCGAGCTGACGGTGCAGATGCCCATGATGCCGGGGCAGACGCCGTACAAGTACACCTACTTCATCCCCACGCAGCCGGAGCAGGTGGACCTGACCTTCTCGGCGGTCGCGCCCACCGACAGCATCGTGGTGTTCGTGCCCGACGACGGGACGGAGACCGAGGCGACGACGCTCGCGGCGCGGGGGACGCAGGACACCGGGCGCCAGCGGATGCGGACTTTCACGGCGGAGCATGTGGACGCGGGCCAGCGCGCGGGGGTGGTGCTCCGCACGCTCCGCACGGCGGCGGAGGTGCAGACGCCGGCGGCGTCGGTGGGCGCGCCGTTCCCGTGGGTCATGGCGGCCGGGCTGGTCGGCGCGGTGGTGCTGGCGGTCCTGGTGGTCGTCATGATGCGCGGGCGGGGCTGAGCCGGCGATGGTCATCGAGGCGTCCGGGCTGGGGGCGTGGGTGGGCGGACGCGAGGTGCTGCGCGGGGTTTGCATGGCCGTCCGCGAGGGGGAGTGTGTGGCGTTGTTGGGGGCTAACGGCGCGGGGAAGACGACGCTCCTGCGCGTGCTCGCGACGCTGCTTCGGACCGAGGGCGGGGAGCTGCGCCTGTTTGGCGTGCGGGCGGACCGGGCCGGGGCGTCGGCACGCGCCCGCCTGGGCCTGCTCGGGCACGAGCCGATGCTCTACGCGGGGCTGACGGTCCGGGAGAACCTCGAGCTGTTCGGACGGCTCTATCGCGTGGCGGCGCCGGCCAGGCGGGCGGCCGAGCTGATCGACATGGTCGAGCTCGGGGAGGTCGCGGACACACGGGCCGGCTCGCTGAGCCGCGGCATGGCCCAGCGCGCGGCGATCGCGCGAGCGGTCGTGCACGAGCCCGAGCTGCTGCTGGCCGACGAGCCGTGGACGGGCTTGGACGGGGCGGCGTCGGGGGCGTTCGGCGCCGTGCTGGCGAGGTGGCGCGAGCTGGGGCGAACGGTGGTGCTCTCGACGCATGACCTGGGCCAGGCGTTGGGCCTGGCGGGGCGGGTGGTCGGGCTCCGGGGGGGACAGGTGGTGCTCGACGCGCCGAGTGAGGGGCTAACGGCCGCCGGGCTGGCGGCGGCGGTGGGATCGGGGAGCGGTGTGGCGGTGGGGGCGGCGGGATGATGCGAGCGCCGGCGGACATTCTGGTGCTGGCGTGGAAGGACCTGCGCCTTGAGGGGCGGGCTCGGGCGGCGCTGCCGACGATGGTGGTCGGGGGGGTGCTGTTTCTGGTCGTGCTCGCGATGGGGGGAGGGGTCGACAGGTCCGGGGAGGGCGCGGCGACGATCCTGTGGGGGGCGCTGCTGGTCGCCGCGGTGCTCGGCGTCGAGCGGGGGATGGCTATCGAGCGTGAGGGGGGGGCCCTGGCGGGGGTGCTGCTGACACCGGTCGATCGCGGGGTGGTGTTCCTGGCGAAGTTCGCGGCGAACCTGACGCTGCTGGCGGTCACGGCCCTGGCCGTCTCGGCGGTGGGAATGGTTCTCTTTGGATTGGGGATCGGGGGCGGGACGGCGGGCTTCGCCGGCGCGATTGGGCTTGGTCTGGTGGGGGTGGCGGCGGTGGGCACGCTGTTCGCAGCGGTTCTCGGCGGGGGGGCGGGCAGGCGGGGCCTGCTCGTGCTGCTGGTGTTGCCTTTGTGCGCGCCGGTGGTGGTGGTGTCGGGTCGTGCGGCGGCGGCGCTCGCCGCGGGTGGGGGCGGGCCGGGGCTCGGCGTGCTGGTGGCGTTCGATGTGGTGTATGTTGTCGGGGGTTGGTTGGCGTTCGAGCATGTGGTCGATCTGTGAAGCAGAGGGCTCGGATGGCGGCTTCGGGTGTTGAGGCTGGCGGCGGGACGGGCGGGGCGTTGCTCCGGCGTTGGGCCGGGGTGTTCGGGCCGGTCTACTGGGGGCTGACCGGGCTCCTGGTGGTCGTCGGCCTGGTCTTGGTGGCGTTCTTCACGCCGGTCGAGGCCGAGATGGGGGCGGTTCAGAAGATCTTCTACTTTCACCTTCCGGTGGCGGTCGCGGCGTTCGTGCCCTGTTTCGTGGTGTTCGCGGCCGGGGCGGTCTATCTCTGGCACCGGTCGGCGTGGTGCGATGACCTGGCCCACGCGGCGGCGGAGGTGGCGGTGCTCTTCTGCTCGGTGGTGCTGCTGACGGGGATGATCTGGGCGAAGGAGGCGTGGGGGCAGTGGTGGACCTGGAGCCCGCGCCTGACGCTGAGCCTGGTGCTGTGGCTGCTGTATGTGGTGTATGTGGTGGTCCGGCCGCTGATCGGGTCGCCGCAGCGCCGGGCGGTGGTGTGCGCGGTGTACGGGGTGATGGCGTTCCTGGATGTGCCGCTGGTGTACTTCTCGGTGCGGTTGATGCCTGAGGACATCCACCCGGGGCGGGTCGATCTGGCGCCGGCGATGGTCCGGGTCCTGCTGTTCTGGATGGTCCCGGTGGGCCTGTTGTGCGTGGGGTTCATCGGGGCCCGGTACCGGCAGCTCTCGGTGGGCCGGGAATGTGGGGAGTCGGCATGAGTGCCGCGGGGTTTGCGGTGCTGGCGTACGCGGTCGGGCTCGGGCTGATGGCCGGGTACGGGGTTCGTCTGCTGGTGTCCGGGCGGCGGGTGCGCGGGAGGGCGCGTCGGGGCTGAGGTTGGGGCTGGGGGCTGGGGATTTGCGCTGGGATCGGGGTGTTTGCGCCCCGCGCCGAGGGGTTCCGAAACCTCAAGCTCTGGCCTGGTCACAAAAGTGTACAAGAAGGGTGGTTGTTCCTGTAAATCGGACAACATGGTTGGTATACTTCTTGGTCCGGAATGTAGGGCATCGCGTCGGTTGGTGCGGCCTTTCGGCGCGGGCACGGATGACGGAAGGAGGCTCGCCCGCGTGCGGGCGCGGGCGGAGCGGTCGGAATCTCACCACCGAGTTCGAGGCGGACGCACACGCCCCGGCCCGGCGGTCCTCGGCGAGACTTGACTTGCACGCCGTACTGCGGTCGAAGCCTGGGATCTCCGGACGGGAGTGTCCAATCGAGGGTTGACGGCCATGAATGACGGTCAGACGAGCAACAGCGGCGGGCGGGCGGCCCACTCTCCGAAGGTCCTGCGCGAGGCGATCGTGGAGATCGTGAGCGACTCGGGGGAGGGGGCGCAGAAGGCGGGGCAGAGCTTCGCGACGGTGTGCGCCAAGTCGGGCAACGGGGTGTGGACGGTGGAGATCATCCCGGCGGAGATCAAGCCGCCGGCGCGTTCGCGGGCCGGGGCGAGCGGGATCCGGATCCGTCTGGGTTCTGAGACGGTCACGAACATGGGCGACGAGGCGGATCTTGTCGTCGGGTTCAACGAGCAGGTGCTGTACGGCCGGATCATGAACAGCGCGTTCCGCGAGGGGACGATCATCCTGCTCGAGAGCAAGTGGGCGACGGATCCCGACGAGCAGATCCGCGACATGTACGCGAGCGCGGTGGAGGACTTCCACCGTCGCGGGCTGATCGTGCACGAGCTGGCGATGCACGAGGCGTGCCTGGCGTACACGCCCAACCCGCAGCTGGGCAAGAACATGTTCGTGCTGGGCATGCTGTGCTGGATCTACCAGCGCGATGTCGAGCTGGCGAAGAAGGAGATCGTGTCGATCTTCGCCAAGAAGGGCGAGAAGGTCATCGGCTCCAACATCGCGTTGCTCGAGGGCGGGATGAAGTTCGCCCGGGAGAACCTGACCTACTGCTTCGATGTGCCGGCGATGAAGGCCAAGCGGGACCTCATCGTCACCAACGGCAACCAGGCGGTGGGGCTGGGCGTGATGGCGTCGGGGATGGACCTGGTCTCGATGTACCCCATCACGCCGGCGACCAGCGCGACGCACTACCTGTCGGGCGTGTTCCAGAAGGCCGGCGGGTTCATCCACCAGGCCGAGGACGAGATCGCGGCGATCGGGTTCGCGATCGGGGCGTCGTACGCGGGCAAGACCGCGTGCACCATCACCTCCGGCCCGGGCCTGGCGCTCAAGACCGAGTTCATCGGCCTGGCGGTGATGGCCGAGGTGCCGCTGGTGATCGTCGATGTCCAGCGGGGCGGGCCCGCGACGGGCCTGCCGACGAAGATCGAGCAGGGCGACCTGTTCGCGGCGTTGTACGCCTCGCCGGGCGACGCGCCGAAGGTGGTGATGGCGGCGGCGACGATCGAGGAGTGCTTCCACATGATCATCACGGCCAGGAAGCTGGCCGAGGCGTTCCGCACGCCGGTGATCGTGCTGACGGACGCGAACCTGGCGACGGGCCAGACGCCGTTCCCGCGTCCGAGGCCGGTGGAGGACTGGATGGAGGCGCCGATCGACCGGTCGCCGTGGCCGGAGGGCCTGGCGCCGTACGCGTGGGACGAGGAGACGGGGCTGAGCCGCCGGCCGGTCCCCGGGCAGCGTGGCGGGCAGTATGTGCTGACGGGCCTGGCGCACACGGGGCAGAGCCATGTGGCGTACGACCCGAACGCGAACCAGCTTGGGTGCGAGATGCGCAGCCGGAAGATCGCGGCGTTGGCGCAGACGCTGGTGGCGCCGAAGATCCACGGCGACGACAGCGGCGACCTGCTGGTGGTCGGCTGGGGCTCGACGATCGGTTCGATCGAGGAGGCGGTGGACCGGGTGCGTGGCGCCGGGCACAGGGTCTCGAGCGTGCACCTGCGGTTCCTGTCTCCGATGGAGCCGGGGCTGACGGAGATGTTCGGGCGCTTCGGGCGGGTGATGACGGTGGAGCTGAACTACTCGGACCCGCCCCAGGGCTTCTGGGGGAACCCGGAGTACGCGCGTCGCGCCCAGCTGGCGCAGCACCTTCGGGCGCAGACGCTGCACGATGTGGACTACTTCGCGATCACTCCCGGCCAGCCGCTGACGCCGGGGCAGATCGAGCGGGTGATCCTCGCGAAGCTGGGCGAGATGGGCGTCGTGGAGCGTGGGGCGGCGGTGGCGACGGCGTAAGAGACGCAGAACGCCCGGGGTTGCGCCCCGGGCCTGCCTGATTGGGAGCGCACGAATGTTCGGACTGAAGACTGACTGGTCACTCGATGTTCTGCCGCGGTACTTCACGCTCGAGGACTACGAGGGCGGGACGGCGCGGTGGTGCCCGGGCTGCGGCGACCACGGGGTGCTGACGGCCGTGCAGCGGATCTGCCGCGACGAGCAGCTGCTGCCGGAGCAGACGGTGTGCGTGTCGGGCATCGGGTGTTCGAGCCGGTTCCCGCACTACATGAAGACCTACGGGTTCCACGGTCTGCACGGGCGGGCGCTGCCGGTGGCGTGCGGGGTCAAGAGCCGCCGGCCCGATCTGAAGATCTGGGTGGCGACCGGCGACGGCGACTGCTGCTCGATCGGCGCGGCGCACTGGGTGCACGCGATCCGGTACAACATGAACATGGTCGTGATGCTGTTTGACAACAATGTCTACGGCCTGACGAAGAACCAGACCAGCCCGACGACCCGGCCCGGGTTCAAGAGCAACACCCACCCGCGCGGGGCGTTCCTGCCGCCGCTCAACCCGACGCTGACGACGCTGAGCATCACGAATGTGTCGTTCGTGGCGCAGACGGTGGACTGGAACCCGGTGCATGTGTACGCGACGCTGAAGCGGGCGTACGACCACCCGGGGCTGTCATTCGTTCGGATCATGCAGCGTTGCCCGCAGTTCACGCCGATGGTGTTCGAGGACGCGCAGCGCGACCCGTCGCTGATCCTGCTGCTCGAGGATCCGAAGGGCGTGGTCGCGGACGAGGCGGGGACGAAAATCTACAAGAACCGTCTGGCGCACGACCCGGGCGACATCAACCGGGCCAGGGAGGTCGCGTCGCGGGAGGATGTGATCCCGATCGGGCTCCTCTACGCCAACCCGGACAACCCCCGGTACGAGGACATGAGCAGCGTGGGGGTGGATGTGACGATCGAGGACAAGCTCGCGGCGCTCGACAAGGAGCTGGGCCGCTTTGCCATCTGAATGGTGTGTGATGGAACAGACCCAAGTGAGCGAACGGCGTGGCGAGCGGTCGGGGGCGGAGGGTCGCGGGCCGCGCCTGCCGCTGCGGGAGCCGGCGGCGGCGTTGTCGGCCGGCGAGAGCGCCGGCGCGCTGGCGGCGCTTCGGCGGTTCTGCCTGGGTGAGCCCGGCGCGGACGACGGGCTCCGGCCGCCGGAGCCCTCGTGGCTGCCCGCGGCGTTGTACCCGTACCGGCACCAGCAGTCGCTGCGCCAGGACTACCCGCTGTTCGTGTCGGTCGGCCCTGGCGGCGCGCCCTCGTGCCGGCCGATCGTGGACCTGCTGTTCGAGGCGGTCGAGTCGTTCGCGCCGGGGGGCGACGAGGCGCGGGTGCTCAAGGACAATCTCGCGAGGCTGGAGGTCGAGGTGCGGACGCGGCTCGCGGGGCTCGGCCCCGAGCCGGTCGAGGCCGGCTGGGCGGTCAAGGGCGCGTGCGGGGCGCTCGAGGAGCACCTGGCGCTGAAGGGCGAGAGCGCCAGGCTGCTGCACGCCGACCTCGAGAGGCTGATCGCGGCGGTCCCGGTCGACGGGGTGTTCCTCCCGATCTCGGAGCAAGCGGCGCTGCGGCTCTACTGCGTGGCTGCCGAGGCCGAGGCGGACCGGCGCGCTCACGCGCTGCACGCCGAGGTCACCAAGCTGCGGTCCAGGCTCAGGGACCTGCTCGCGACCGAGCGGGGACGGGGCCAGGCCGGACGCGACGAGAAGAAGCTCGCCGGGAGCGTCGGCGCGTCGGACGCGGGGCACTTCGATCCCGCGGTGCTGTCGCGGATGCTGGGCAAGGTAAAGCAGGGAGAGCCGGGGGACCCGACGCGGGCCGAGCGGCTGGAGCGCACGATCGCGGCGCTCGACGGGTTCCTCTCGGACCCGGGGGCGGCGGAGCTGCAGGTGGTCAGCCGGCTGGCGGCGCCGGCAGACCTCGAAGGGTCGGTGCACTGGGCGCGTGTCGAGGGCGATGCGTGCGCCGAGGCGGCGGCGATCTTCGACAGGCTCGCGGCCGAGCGGGTCGACCTGATCGCCGCGATCCGGACGGCGCGGCTGGAGCTGGCGCGGGGGTACGACCCGACGCGCCACGACGCGCTGGTGCGGTCGCTGGACTGGCGGGGGTTCTCGAAGGACGAGTTGCTGCTGCTGCCGCCGGTGCTCGCGCTCGAGACGCACGAGCGGCTCGGCGGGCCGGACATGGTCTCGCTGTCGCGGCTGCTGCTCTCGGGGCGCCCGGTCGATGTGCTGGTCGATGTGCCTGCGGCGGGGGACCCGGGTTCGACCGCCGGCGAGGCGCTGACGCGGTACCGGCTCGAGCTGGCGTACCTGGGGATCGGGCACCGCGAGGCGCTGGTGAACCAGACGACCGCGGCGAGACCCTCGCACATGCTGGAGGGCTTCCTGCGTGGGCTGGGGGCGATGCACGCGTCGCTGCATGTGGTGGCGAGCGGGCTGACGGCCGAGGGGGCCGAGCCGCGCCTCGGTGCATGGCTGCACGGCGGGGCGGCGCTGGAGGGGCGGGCGCACCCGCTGTTCCACTACGACCCCGAGGCGGGCGAAACCTGGGCGGCGCGCCTTGATTTCTCGACGAACCCTTCGGCCGAAGAAGACTGGCCGGCCTGCACCGTGTCCCATGTGGACGCGGGCGGGGTCGAGCGGTCGATCGTCACGAGGTTCACTTTCGCGGACTTCGCGCTGCTCGAGGCGGCGTTCCTCGCCGAGTTCCGGGTCGTGCCGGACGGGCTCGGGTGCGACACGCTGGTCGATGCGCCCGGGTACTTCGCCCTCGACGCCGAGGCGGCCGGGGAGATGATCCCGTTCGTCTGGGCGGTCGACGGCGAGGGTCGGCTCCGCAGGCTCGCGTTCACGCGCCGCCTGGCGTTCGCCTGCCGCGACCGGCTGGACTACTGGCACACGCTGCAGGAGCTCTCCGGCGTGCGGAACGAGTTCGTCCGCGAGGCGGTGGCCGGCGAGCGGGCGAGGCTGGAGGCCCAGTTCGCGGCCGAGCGCGAGGCCCTCGAGTCACGCCACGCGGCGGAGGTCGAGCGTGTTCGGACCGAGGCCGCGGGCGAGGCGCTGCGCCGCCTGGCGGAGGGGCTGGTCAACGCCGACCTCTCGGCGCTGGCGGGCGGAGCGACGGCGCCGGCGTCACGCGCGGCCGCCCCCCCACCGTCGTCGGCGGTGGCGGCCGGGGCGGCGGCGGAGCCGGCGGCCCCCGGGCCGGCGGTCGCGGAAGAGGACGCGGGGGTCGAGGAGCCGTACATCGACTCGGCGCTGTGCACGAGCTGCAACGACTGCACGAACCTGAACGGACGGCTCTTCAAGTACAACGCCAACAAGCAGGCGGTCATCGCCGACCCGTCGGCCGGGACCTTCGCGGAGCTGGTGAGCGCGGCGGAGAAGTGCCCGGCGCGGTGCATCCACCCGGGCAAGCCGCAGAACCCCGGCGAACCGGGGCTGGCGGAGCTGATCGCGCGGGCCAAGCCCTTTAACTGACGGGGGACGCTGTGGGCACGATCCTGACAGCCATCCTGATCATGACGGGGCTGGGCGCGTTCTTCGGCGCCGGGCTGGCGATCGCGAACAAGTTCCTGAAGGTCGAGGAAGACCCCCGGCTGGACATCATCGAGGGGATGCTGCCGGGGTCCAACTGCGGGGCGTGCGGCGAGGCGGGCTGCCGCGCGTTCGCCGAGTCGCTGCTCGGCGGGCGGAACAAGCCCAGCGGGTGCACGGTCAACAGCCCGGAGGGGGTCGAGCGGGTCGCGAACTTCCTGGGTGTGGACGCGGGAGCGGCGGAGAAGCGCGTGGCGCGGCTGCACTGCGCGGGCGGGCTCGGGCAGGCGCGGCAGATCGCCGAGTATGAGGGGTGGGGCAACTGCGGGGCGGCGCACCTGGTCGGGGGCGGGGGCAAGGGGTGCAGCTGGGGGTGCCTGGGGCTGGCCGACTGCGAGGCGGCGTGCGATTTCGACGCGATCACGATGAACGGGCAGCGGCTGCCGGTGGTAGACCCGGACCGGTGCACGGCGTGCGGGGACTGCGTGGAGGCGTGCCCGCGCGGGCTGTTCGAGCTGATGCCGATCGGGCACAACCTGGTCGTGCAGTGCAAGGCGCCGCTGGAGGGCGACGAGGCGCGGGCGGTGTGCTCGGTGGCGTGCGACGCGTGCGGGCGGTGCGCCCAGGACGCGGCGCCGGGTCTGATCACGATGGCAAACAACCTGCCGGTGGTGGACTACTCGGCGGGCGGGCCGGCCAGGCCCGAGGCGACATTCCGCTGCCCGACGGGGGCGATCCGGTGGATCGAGGGGCAGCAGTTCAAGACGGTGCGCCTCGTCCAGTTGACGACTGACGGAAGGGAAGGCTGACCGTGAGTAGCTTTGCGTCCGAATCGCTGCGGGTGCTCCGGCGGATGATCCGCGGCAAGGCCGCGCCCGCGCCGCACGCTGGCAAGATGCAGCTGCTCGACGGCGTGTCGGCGGTGGCGGCGGTCGAGGCGCGGGTGTGCGATGTCGCGGGCCTGGGGGCGAGCTACCCGGCGGCGCTGGCGGCGAGGGTCTGGGGAGGGCACGAGGCGGGGCTCCGGCTCAACGCGCTCAACGCGCCGATCACGGGCGTGGACGCGGACAGCCCGCGGGCGGCTCTCGCGGCGGCGATGGGCGCGGCGATGGCGGGGCGGCGGGCGACGGTATTTCTCTCCGGGCCCGACGCGCTGCAGTGCCGGGACCTGCTCGCCGAGGCGGCGGGGCGGCGCTTGCCGCTGGTGGTGCACCTGGTGCTGCGGGCGGGGGCGGGGCACGCGCCGGCGCTGGGGAGCGGGCACGAGGCGTACCACGCGCTGGAGGGCGTCGGGGCGGTGCGGTTCCTCGCGGCGAGCGTGCAGGAGGCGGTGGACCTGGCGGTGATCGCCCGCCGGGTGAGCGAGCTGGCGCTCGTGCCGGCGGTCGTGGCGATGGACGCCGAGCAGACGGCGCTGGCGGTCCAGAGCGTGGCGATGCCGGGCGACGGGCTGGTGCGGGAGTTCCTGGGCAGCGCGACGGATGTGATCCCGCCGGCGAGCGCGGCCCAGCGGACGATCTTCGGCGAGACGCGCCGGCGCGTGCCGGCGGTGTACGACCTGGAGCGCCCGATGGCCCTGGGTTCGCCGCAGGGGCCGGAGTCGTGGGCGCTGGGGGCGGCGGCGGGCCGGGTGTTCCTGGACGCGGACATCGAGCGGGTGCTGGCCGGGGCGGTGCAGGGGTACGGGGCGCTGACGGGGCGCGAGCACCTCGCGGTGCGGACGCACAGGACCGGGGACGCGAAGATCGTGCTGGTGGCGCAGGGGTCGCTGGTCGAGCAGGCGGTCAGCATCGCGGACTGGGCGCGGGCGCAGAGGCTGAAGGTCGGCGTTGTCGGCGTGCAGCGGGCGTGGCCCGTGCACGGGTCGGCGCTGGCGCTGGCGCTGCGCGGGCACGAGGTGGTGTGCGTGCTCGAGCGTATCGCGTGCTCGCCGGCGGACGAGGGCCCGCTGATGCGTCAGGTGCGCGGGCTGCTCGACAAGTGCCGCGAGAACGGGCGGTTCGGGGCGGAGACCCACCGGGGCCTGCCGCCGATGTCGCCCAACGACATGCCCCGGCTGATCGGAGCGGCGGCGGGGCTCGGCGGTCTGCCGGTGCGGGGGGCGGACCTGGCGCTGCTGGTGCGCGAGCTGGCGTCGCCGACGCGGGCGTTCCACTATGTCGGCCTCGATCTCGTGCACGCCAAGAGCGCGTACCCCAAACACCAAGCGTTGCTCGACGCCGTGCGCCGGGACTATCCGGAGGCGGCGGGGCTGGGGCTGCGGGACCGCGGGGCAGAGAGCGCCCCGACCGCGCACCAGCTGACCACCGCCGTCGTACTTCGCCCCGCGGGCCGGGGGTTCGAGTCGTTCGCGGGGGAGCTGGCGACGCTGGCGTTCGGGCTGGCTGGGTCCAAGCCGGGGCTGTTCGTGCGTTCGCGCCCGGGCATCAGCTGGCAGCGGGCCGGGGAGGTGGTCACCGATCGGGTGAGCTTCTCGACCGAGCCCTTCACGGACCCGGGCGACGATGTGGCGGCCGATCTGGTGGTGCTCGCCGACGCGGGCGCGGGGGCGCCCCGCGAGGCCAAGGCGCACGCGGTCGAACTCGTGCTGCCCGAGGGACCGGACGCCGGTGTGCGCCGGGAGCGGCTGCTGGGGGGGGCGCTGCACGCGCTGCTGATCCGGCTGGGGGTGGAGACGCCGGGCGCAGCGCAGGTGCGCTCGCGTCGGGCGGAGATGCTCGGCGAGCTGGCCGAGGGCGAGCGTGAGCGGCTGCTGGACGCGTTCGCCGGCGGGTTCGAAGGGGTCAGCCGGGGCGAGGGGGAGTCGGCGCTCGACGCGAGCCCGACGCCCGGTGCTCGGCGCGGTGCGGCGCGCGGTGAGGTTGCGCCTCCGGCGGAGGTGATGGCGATGGCGCGGACTGGTGGGCTGGCGAGCCTGCCTCGGTTCTGGGATCACGCGGGGGTGTTCTACAAGAGCGGTGAGCTCGACGAGCTGGTGGGCGAGCCGGCCTGCGCGTTGGGCTCGACGCCGGCGCTGTCGAGCGTGTTCCGCGACGCAGGGCAGGCTTGCAGGCTGCTGCCCGTGTTCGTGCCCGGCGGGTGCGACGGCTCGCCGGCGCTGTGGACGAGCTGCCCGGACGGGTCGGTGGCGGCGCTGGCGATCACGCCCAAGTCGCTGCTCGAGGCGGGGCTGGACATGGCGACGCGGGCCGGGGCCCAGGCCGACGCCCTGCGCCCGGTCATCGGGCAGATGGTCAAGCGGGCGGCGAAGCTGGCGATGGGCGAGAACCCCCCCACCACCGCGGGCGAGCTGTTCGGCGCGACGATCGGCGATATCGCGGCGAAGCTGGATGCGACGCGGGCGTCGGCGGTCGGCGCGGCGTTCGAGGCGGTGAAGGCGCAGATCGGCGGGCTGCCGATCGCGGTGACGGATCTGTTCTTCCGCGACGCCGAGCACGCGGCGCCGGGGACGGGGGCGCTCCTGTCGCTGGCGGTGAACCCCGACGCGTGCAAGTGCCCGGAGCTGATCGGGGCCCGGGGCGCGGGGCACGGCATCGCGCTTAAGCCCCGCACGCCCGAGGCGGTCGAGCGGGCCCGCAAGGGGTGGGCGCTGTGGCAGTCGCTACCGGACACCCCGGGAGAGATCATCGAGCGGGTGCGCAAGGACGACCGCATCGGCCCGCTCGCGGCGATGATGCTCAGCCGGCACTGCCTGCACGCGATGGCGCCGGGCGACGGGGCCGAGGCGGGGTCGGGGGCAAAGCTGGCGCTGCGCCAGGTGCTGGCGGTCGCGGAGTTCCACTACCAGCCGCGGACGCAGAGGCTGGTGGGGATGATCAACGGGCTGCGGGGCAAGCTGAGCGAACGGATCCAGAAGCAGCTCGCGGCGGCGCTGCCGACGGCGGACCTCGAGGCGCTCTCGGCGGGGCTCGAGACGCTCGGTCGGGGCGATGTCGAGCTCGGCGCGCTCTCGTCGAAGATCGACTCGGCGATCGTCAACGGGCATGTGGACGGCGAGCTGCTCGCGCGGCTGGTCGACGCGGCCAGGGGCTTGGCCGACCTGGAGTGGAAGCTCACACGCGGGCCGCTGGGGCTCGGCCGGGCCCGGGTCGGGCTCACGCTCGCGGCCGGGTCGGTCGCGGCCTGGGCGGGCGCCTACCCGTACAACCCGTTCCTCTCGCCGGTGGCGATCGACGCCGCGGGCGAGGCGGGGGGCCTGGCGCGGGGCGTGCTTGAGGGCTACCTGCGCGAGGTGATCGACGGGTTCCGGCTGATCCGGCTGGCGCGGCTGGAGATCGACCGGCCGAACGAGGCCCCGCACGCGGCGGCGCGGCTGGCGGGTCTCACCTACGCGGACCTCACGGCCGACGAGCGCGAGCTCGTGCCGCCGATGGTGCTCGTCGGCGACGGGCAGTCGCTCGGCGCTCGCGGGCTGAGCCAGCTCGTGTGGCTGTTCGAGAGCGGGCTGCCGATCAAGGCGGTGGTGCTGAGCGACATCGGCGGCAAGGCGGACGGGGCGCTGAGCCTGGACTCGATGGGCAGCTACCCGCCGGCGCAGCGGTACGACATCGCGCTCCTGGCGATGCTGTCGCGGAAGGCGTTCGTGACGCAGTGCTCGGTGGCGCACGCGGCGCACTTCGCCGCGAGCGTCGAGCGGGCGCTGGCGACGGCCGGACCGGCGCTGGTGCATGTGCACGCCCCGAGCCCGGAGCGGCACGGGTTCGGCGTCGCGGGGCTGTTCGAGCAGGCGGCCCTGGCCGTTGCGTCGCGGGCCTGGCCCCTGGCGACCTTCGACCCGGCGGGGGCGGGGGTGTTCGGTTCGTGCATCGACATCTCGATGAACCCGTCGCCCCGGGACAAGTGGGTGTACGGCGAGCACGGCGCGGCGATCACGCCGGCGCACTGGGCGGCCAGCGAGGCGCGGTTCGCCGAGCAGCTCACGCCCATGGGGCGCGAGGCGAACAACCCGGTCGCGATGTCCGAGTACCTGGATCTGGACGCGGAGGCGAGGGCGAGCAAGACGCCGTTCGTCGAGCTCGGGGCCGAGGGCGGGAAGTCCCGGTTCGCCGTCGGGACAACGCTTGCACGCGACGGCGCCGACCGGGCCCGGCTGTGGCGGACGCTCCAAGAGCTGGCCGGTGAGGTCACGCCCTTCACCGAGAAGGTGCGCCAGGAAATCGAGCAGAGCGTGGCGGGCGCACGGCAGGCCGAGGTCGCGGCGCTCAAGGCCCAGCACGAGGCGCAGCTCGCCCAACTGCGGTCCCAGTTCGCGCTCGAGACGACCGACAACATCACCAGCCGCCTGATGGCGATCGCCGGGTACGGCGGGGAGCGTGCCTAAGTGTCGTCGCTCCCCAACCGAAAGAGCTTCCGGCACGGCGTGCACCCGCTGGAGCACAAGGAGGAGACCGAGCACCTGCCGCTCGAGCGGATGCCGTTCGTGGGGCGGTATGTGCTGCCGCTGGGTCAGCACATCGGGGCGCCGTGCAGGGCGGTGGTGCGGGCGGGGGAGAAGGTCACGCGCGGGCAACTGATCGCCGAGCCGGGCGGGTTCGTCTCGACGAGCCTGCACAGCCCGGTGACGGGGCGGGTGGTGGATGTGGGGCCTCACCGGCAGGGCAACGGGCAGCTGGTCCCGGCGATCCAGATCGAGGCGGACCCCTATTCCTCGCAGCAGTTCCGTGAGCGCGACCCGGTGGACCCCTTCGCGATGGGCGTGGACGAGTTCGCCGCGAGCGTGCAGCGGGCGGGGCTGGTCGGGCTCGGCGGGGCGGCGTTCCCCAGCCATGTGAAGTACAAGCTGCCCGAGGGCAAGGCGTGCGAACGGCTGGTGATCAACGGGTGCGAGTGCGAGCCGTACCTGACCTGCGACCACCGGGTGATGGTCGAGCGCCCGGCGGAGGTCGTGCGGGGGGTGTCGATCCTGGCCGAAAAGCTGGGGGCCAGGGGCGCGTGGATCGGCGTCGAGATGAACAAGCCCGACGGGATCGACTCGCTGCGGGCCCACCTGCCGGCGGGCTCGAAGATCACCGTCGCGCCGCTGGCAGTGAAGTACCCGCAGGGCGCGGAGAAGATGCTGATCAAGGCGGTGTTCAACGAGGAGGTGCCGGCGGGGCACCTGCCGCTGGATATCGGCGTGGTCGTCAACAATGTCGCGACGATGGCGTGCCTGACGGACTGGTTCGACCGCGGGCAGCCGCTGATCGAGCGGGCGCTGACGGTGGCGGGTCCGGGGGTTGACCGGCCGGCGAACCTGATCGTGCCGATCGGCACACCGATCCGGGATGTGCTGCGTCACTGCGGGATCAACCGGGATACCCGCCAGGTGGTCATGGGCGGGCCGATGATGGGGATGCCGCTGGCGACGCTGGACGCGCCGGTGGTGAAGGGGACGAGCGGTCTGCTGGCGTTCACCGACAACATGGTCAACCACCCGACCGAGTACGCGTGCGTGCGGTGCGGGTCGTGCCTGGAGGCGTGCGGGAACTTCCTGAACCCCTCGCGGCTCGCGCGGCTGGCGAGGGCCGGGCGCTACGAGGAGCTCGAGGGGGCGTTCGTCATGGACTGCATGGAGTGCGGGGCGTGCACATACACTTGCCCCTCCAGCGTCCCGATCGTGCACCTGATCCGGGCTGCGAAGCTCACGATCCGTCAGCGAAAGGCCAAGCAAGGATGATGGCTGGCGATCCGCGTCTGTTGCTGCAGTCGGCGCCGTTTCTGCGGCGGGGCATCACCACGCCGAGGCTGATGACCGAGGTGATCATCGGCATGGGGCCGGTGATCCTCGCGGCGGTCTACTTCTTCGGGATCAGCGCGATTTTCGTAATGCTCGCCACGACGGCCGGGGCGGCCGGGGCCGAGTGGCTGCTCGGGCCGGCCAGGCCCCGCGGCCGGACCCTCAAGGACGGCAGCGCGATCCTGACCGGCATCGTCCTCGCCCTCTGCCTGCCGCCGGGCTTCCCGCTGTGGATGGCGTTCCTGGGCGGGGCGGCCGGGATCTGCCTGGGCAAGCTGGCGTTCGGCGGGCTGGGGCAGAACATGTTCAACCCGGCGCTGGTCGGGCGGGCGTTCCTGCAGGCTGCGTTCCCCGGCGCGATCACCACCTGGTCGGCGCAGGGGGACATCGGGGGCTTTTTCACGGTCCGGGCGTCGAACTTCGCGGCGCCGTTCATGCAGGCCACGCCCGACGCGGTGGCGACCGCGACACCCCTGGGCCTGATGAAGTTCGAGCACCAGACCACGCCGCTGACAGACCTGCTGCTGGGCAACACGGCCGGGTCGCTCGGCGAGACCTGCGCGATCGTCATCCTGCTTTGCGGCGTTGTGATGGCGGTCCGGCGGGCGTTCGACTGGCGGATCCCGGCGGCGATCCTTCTCTCGGTGACGGTGTTCAGCACGGTCGTCTGGGCGTTCAACACCGAGAAGTTCCCTGCGCCGTGGGCGATGCTGACCAGCGGCGGGCTGCTGTTCGGCGCGGTGTACATGGCGACCGACCCGGTGACCAGCCCGGTGACGCCGCGGGGGGCGTGGGCGTTCGGGGCGGGGATCGGCGTGATCGTGGTCCTGATCCGGCTGTGGGGCGGGCTGCCGGAGGGTGTGATGTACGCGATCCTGCTGATGAACGCGGCGACGCCGCTGATCGAGCGTGTGACCCAGCCGCGACCCTTCGGGCGGGGGGCGATCGAGCATGAGTGAGGTCGAACTGACCATCAAGGGGCGCGGCAACGAGCCGAGCGGCGTGCGCCTGACGGCGACGCTGGCGCTGTCCGGGATGCTCTCGGGGTTCCTGCTGAGCTGGGCGTACCAGGTCACGACGCCGATTATCGCGGCCAACAAGGCCAAGGCCCTGCAGGCGGCGGTGCTGGAGGTCGTGCCCGGCTCGAGTGCGGTGTCGTATCTGGCGCTCCGTGCCGGGGTGCTCGTGCCGATCAGCCCCGATGAGAAGACCACCGACCCGGTGATCTACGGCGGGTACGACGACGAGGGGAACTTCCGCGGTTACGCCGTCCGGAACGCCGGGGCGGGGTTCCAGGACGAGATCCAATTGCTCTACGGCTACGACCCGGCGACCAAGCGTGTGATCGGGATGCGGATCCTCGCCAGCCGGGAGACGCCCGGGCTGGGCGACAAGATCTTCAAGAGCGACTCGTTCGTGGCCAACTTCAACGACCTTGCTGTCGAGCCGGAGATCACGGTGGTCAAGGACGGGCGGGACCAGCCGTTCGAGGTGGACGCGATCACGGGGGCGACGATCTCGTCCAAGGCGGTCGCCAGGATCATCAACGAGGGCAACGCGTTCTGGCTGGGCAGCCTGCCGCCGGCGGGCGAGGAGCCGCCCGCGCCGGCCCCGGCCGCGCAGCCCGGCGCCCGAGAGGGGGGCCGTCCGTGAGCACCCCGAAGATGACGCCCGAGAAGATGTACGACGAGTTCACCAAGGGCATCTGGAAAGAGAACCCCGTGTTCGTCCAGGTGCTGGGGATGTGCCCGACGCTGGCGGTGACCAACTCGGCGGTCAACGCCGTGGCGATGGGGGCGGCGACGGCCTTTGTGCTCATCGGGTCGTGCTTCCTGGTGTCGGCGCTGCGGAAGTACATCCCCAAGCAGGTGCGGATCACCACCTACATCGTCATCATCGCGACCTTCGTGACGATCGCGGACATGGTGCTCGAGGCGCTCGTGCCCGCGGTGCACAAGGAGCTGGGGGCGTTCATCGCGCTGATCGTGGTGAACTGCATCATCCTGGGCCGGCAGGAGGCGTTCGCGGGGCGGAACCCGCCGCTGCCCGCGGTGCTCGACGCGGCGGGGATGTCGGTGGGGTTCTTCATCGCGCTGATGTGCCTCGGGTCGACGCGGGAGATCCTCGGCTCGGGCTCGATCTTCGGCGTGCCCCTTTTCGGCCCGAGCTACGAGCCGTGGGTCATCATGGTCCTGCCGCCCGGCGGGTTCCTGGTGCTCGGCGGCATCCTGCTGTTGTTCAATTGGGTGAAGCAGCGCAAGCTCGCCCGCAGGGCGGGAGCGTCGGCATGAGCGACCTGGTCTGGATCTTCGTCGGCGCGATGCTGGTGAACAACTTCACGCTGTACTACTTCCTGGGGCTGTGCCCGTTCTTCGGCGTCTCGGGGCGCCTGCAGGTGGCGTTCCGGCTGGGGATGGCGACGACCTTCGTGATGGTCATCACCTCGCTCTCGTCGTGGGCGCTGACCACATTCGTCCTCCCCTACGCGCCGTACCTGAAGCTCATCAGCTTCATCGTGGTGATCGCCTCGACGGTGCAGTTCGTGGAGATGCTGATCAAGAAGGTCAGCCCGGTGCTCTTCCGGGCGCTGGGCATCTACCTCCCGCTCATCACCACCAACTGCGCGATCCTGTTCCTGGCGCTCACGCAGACCAGCAAGGAGTACAGCCTCATCCAGGGCCTGGCGTTCGCGGTCGGCGCCGGCGGCGGGTTCACCCTGGCCCTCGTGCTCATGGCCGGGCTGCGCGAGGAGCTGGAACTGGCGACGATCCCGGCCGTGATCAAGGGCACCGCCCTGAGCATGATCATCGCGGGGATCCTCTCGATGGCGTTCATGGGGTTTGCGGGGATGTTCTCGGCGTCGTAGGCTGTGGGCGTGATCGACTGGACGCAGATCCTGGTCGGAGGCGTGGCGATGGCGGCCCTCACCGTCGGGTGGCTGCTCTGGCAGCGCCTCGCCGCACGCCTCGACGCCGGCATGCGCGACCGCGCCCCCGCGGGCAAATGCTCGCTCCCGGACGACATCGACGCGTACGAGCGGCGGCACAGCGGCGGGCCCGGTTCTTGAGGCGTGGGCGGCTCATCGCGGCATTGGCGGTCGGGCTCCTCGTCGGCGCCGGCCTCGGGCGCGCGGTCTGGCCGCGGAGGCACCCCCCCAACGCCCCCGTGGCGACCGATCCCGCGCCCTTCATCTCCCGCACCGAGGAGATCATGGCGACCCCGATCACGGTCGAGGCCCCCGCCGACCGGATCGAGGACGCGGCCCGGATCGTGTTCGAGACCTTCCGGCGCGTGGACGCCGAGATGAGCGAGTGGAAGGACACCTCGCCGCTCTCCGGGGTGAACAGGGCCGCCGGGATCGAGCCCGTGGCGGTGCCCGACGAACTCAGAGAGGTGATCGCCCGCGCGGTCGAGATAGGCGTGTTGACCGACGGGGCGTTTGACCTGACCTGGGCGGCGATGTGGGGGCTATGGGACTTCAAGGCCGCACAGCCGCGGGTCCCGACCGACGGGGAAATCGCCTCCCGGATCAGCCTGATCGACTACCGCAAGGTGGTGATCGACAACGACGCGGGGACCGTGTACCTGCCGCAGGCGGGGATGTTGATCGGCCTGGGGGGGATCGCCAAGGGGTACGCACTGGACCGAGCCGCCGACGCCCTTCGGGGAGCGGGGATCGAGTCCTACCTCGTGTCGGCCGGGGGGCAGATCGTGGTCGGCGGGGCCAGACCCGCCGGGCCGGGGGCCGGAATCGCCGGGCGACCTTGGTGGGTCGGCATCCGCGACCCACGGGGGCGGGCGGATGACATCTTCGCGACACTCGAGCTGACCGACTCTGGGGTTTCGACCACGGGCGACTACGAGCGGTACTTCGAGGTCGGCGGGGTCCGCTATCACCATGTGCTGGACCCGAGGACGGGAAGGCCGTCGCGGGGGGTGCGGGCGGTGTCGGTGGTCTGTGCGGATGCAACGCTGGCCGACGCCCTCTCCACGGCACTGATGATCCTGGGCGTGGAGCGAGGCATGGCGGTGGTAGAGTCGCTGCGGGGTGTTGAGGCGGTGTTTGTGGATGAGACCGGGGGGGTATCCGTGTCGAGCGGGCTCGCCGGGCGGCTGACCATCGTGCACCCGCCCCGCCGGGAATGAGGCCGGGCGGGGCCCAAGGGCGCCGGGGCTCGACGGCGCAGACGGCCGGCGTCGGGGGCTCGACCCCCGGATGTCACCCCCCTAATATAGACATATCTATCCAGAAGGAGCGCCTTTGCGATCCGTTGTCTGGGCCACGCGGGGCACGGAGTTTGCCTCGGTCGTGGGGTCGGCCGGTGGGCCGACCGCGACGGACCACGGGCGACCCCCGCGGGGAAGAGCCATGCCCGCCACCATCAACCACCTCGGCGCCGTCCCGGCGCCGGCCGTCGCCGGGCTGACCGGCGCCCAGATCCTGCGTGATCGGATGCTCAACCGGGGGCGCGGGTTCACGCTCGAGGAGCGCGACCGGCTGGGGCTCCGGGGCCTGCTGCCGGCGACGCCGCTGAAGCTGCAGGAGCAGGTCGCGCTCGAGCTGGAGCACCTGTCGCACAAGCGTGACGACCTGGAGAAGTTCATCGGGCTGGAGGCGCTGCGTGACCGGAACATCACGCTGTTCTACCGGCTGCTGATCGACCACATCACGGAGCTGATGCCGATCGTGTACACGCCGACGGTGGGCCAGGCGTGCCAGCGGTACAGCCACATCGTGCGCCACCCCTACGGGCTGTGGATCACGCCGGAGGATATCGACTGCATCCCGGCGATCCTGCGCCACGCGCCGGCGCCGAATGTCCGGCTGATCGTCGTGACCGACAACGAGCGCATCCTGGGCCTGGGCGACCAGGGGGCCGGGGGCATGGGCATCCCGGTCGGCAAGCTCGCGCTCTACACCGCCGGCGCGGGCATCCATCCCTCCATGTGCCTGCCGATCAGCCTGGATGTGGGGACCGACAACCCAGACCTGCTGGACGACCCCTTCTACTCGGGCTGGCGCCACCGGCGCCTGCGCGGGGACGCCTACGACCAGTTCATCGAGAAGTTCGTCGAGGCGGTGGTGGAGGTGTTCCCGCGGGCCCTCCTGCAGTGGGAGGACTTCTCGAAGCGCAACGCCATGCGCCTGCTCGACCGGTACCGCCTGCGCCTCCGCTGCTTCAACGACGACATCCAGGGCACGGCCGGCGTCGCGGTCGGCGGCATCCTCGCGGCCATGCAGCACTCGCGCCAGCGCCTCGGCGACCAGCGGGTCGTGTTCGTCGGGAGCGGGTCGGCGGGGATCGGCATCGGCCGGCTGCTGCGCACCGCGATGCGTGAGGAGGGCGCCGGCGAGGACCAGATCCGGCGCTCGCTGGTCTTCCTCGACAGCCGGGGGCTCCTCCACGAGGGCGTGCCGATCGAGGACGAGAACAAGCGGGAGTTTGCCCTGCGCCCCGACCACATGGCCGAGCTCGGCCTGGCCCCGGAGGCCAAGCACGAGCTGCTGGCGGTCGTCTCGGCCGTGAAACCGACGATCCTCATCGGGACCAGCGCCACCGCCGGCGCCTTCCACGAGGAGGCCATCCGCGAGATGGCCAGGCACACCGAGCGGCCCATCATCATGCCGTTCTCGAACCCGACCAGCAAGAGCGAGTGCTCCCCCGCCGAGGCGATCGCCTGGACCGACGGGCGGGCGATCATCGCGACGGGCAGCCCCTTCGCACCCGTCGAGTACAACGGACGCACGATGGTCATCGGGCAGGGCAACAATGTGTTCATCTTCCCGGGCGTCGGGCTCGGCGTGATCCTCTCCGAGGCGTCGCAGGTGACCGACTCGATGTTCCTCGCCGCCGCCCGCACCCTCGCGGGGTGCGTCTCGGCCGACGATGTCCGCACCGGGTCGCTCTTCCCGACCCAGAACCGCCTCCGCGAGGTCTCCTGCGAGATCGCCTGCTCGGTGATGCGCGAGGCCAGGAGGCTCAACCTCGGCCGACGCCAGAGCGACGACGAGATCAAGGCCACCGTCCGCGCCGCCATGTGGGACCCGGTCTACTGAGCCGCGTGTGCAGATCATGTTCACGCCCCCGGGCCACGCCCGCGCGTGGCCGGTGCGTACCCTTCGTGCCGGGCCCGGCGCGGGCCCCGTTGCACCCCACCGGACCGAACCGTGACCCCACGCACGCTCCTCCGAGAACCGCTGGTGCACTTCGTCCTCATCGGGGCGGCGCTGGTCGTGCTGGGGCGTGCGGCCGGGGGGCGCCGGCCCGGCGCTCCCCCGCAGGACGAGCTCCGCGTCTCCGAGGCCCAGGCCGAATCGCTCCGGGCGTCGTTCCGCGGCGCGTGGGGGCGGGACCCCACGCCGGCCGAGGACGGGGCGATCATCGACCTGTTCGTGCGCGAGGAGGCCCTCGTCCGCGAGGCGCTGGCGACGGGCATGGCACGCGAGGACACGGTCGTGCGCGCGCGGCTGGCCCAGCGGATGCGCTTCCTCGGCGCCGCCGCGGCCGACGAGAGCATCCCCACTCAGGACGAGCTCGAGGCATTCCGGGTCGGACACCCGGAGATGTTCACCTCGCCCGGCCGGGCGACATTCGATCATGTGTTCCTCGACGGGAAGGTGTGGGGGCCGCGGGTGGACGCCCGCAGCGCAGAACTGCTCGAGACGCTCCGCGGCCTCGGCCCCGACGCCGACCCCGAGCGGTACAGCGACCCGTTCCGGCGCCCCTACCACTACGACCTCTACGCGGAGGATGTGGTCGAGAGGACCTACGGCTCGGCCTTCGGCGCCTTGGTGCGCGGCGCGCCCCTGGGCGAGTGGGTCGGCCCGGTTGATTCGGTCTACGGCGTGCACCTTGTCCGCGTCACCGCCCGGGCCCCGGGCGAGCTGCTGCCCATGGACACCGTGCGGGAGAGCGTCGCGATCGCGTGGCGGGAGCAGCGCCGGGCCGAGGCGACGGCGGCGTTCGAGGACGAGCTGCTCGGGAAGTACCGGGTCGTGATCGAGCAACCCGCGCCGGAATCGGCCCAGCAATCGGATCAGCAATCGGATCAGCAATCGGGCCAGCAATCGACCCCGCCCGGGGGGGCGCCGTGATGCGTGCCCGGCTGTTCTGGTGCGTCGCCCTGCTGCTGGCGCTCGTCCCCCGGCTCGCCTCCGGGCACGAGCTGATGCCCGCGTACCTGGAGATCCGCCAGACCGGCCCGGACACCTACGACATCCTGTGGAAGGCGCCGGCCCAGGGCGCCGCGCGTCTGCCCGTCGAGGTCCTCCTGCCGCCGGAGTGCGTGGCGGCGGGGCCCGTCACGCGCGAGCTGATCGGCGACGCCTGGTTCGACCGGTGGAGCGTGCGGTGCGAGGGCGGGCTGGTGGGGCGGACGGTGCGGGTGGAGGGGCTCAACGGCGTCACGACCGACGCGATGGTGCGCGTGCGCCGGCTCGACGGCTCGACCCAGCTCGCCAGCCTCAAGCCCTACCGGCCGTCGTTCGTGGTGGAGGCGTCGCCGACGCTCGCCGACACGGCGATGGGGTACCTCCGCCTGGGGGTGCAGCACATCCTTGGCGGCGTCGATCACCTGCTGTTCGTCGTCGGGCTGCTCTTCATCGTGCGGGGGCGCGCGACGCTGGTGAAGACCATCACCGCCTTCACCGTCGCCCACAGCCTGACGCTCGGCGCAACGACCCTCGGCCTGATCTACCCCGACGGGCCCACGCTCAATGTGCTCATCGCCATGAGCATCCTGTTCCTCGGGCCGGAGATCGTCCGCGTCGCGAGGGGGGAGACGAGCCTGACGATCCGTCGGCCCTGGCTGGTGGCGTTCGCGTTCGGGCTGCTGCACGGGTTCGGGTTCGCCGGCGGGCTGTCTGCGATCGGTGTGCCGCGGGACGAGCTGGTCACCGCCCTGCTCGCGTTCAATGTTGGTGTGGAGGTGGGGCAGCTCGGGTTCGTGGCGGTGCTTCTGGCGTTGGCGGTTGCGGCGAGGGTGCTAGAGTTCAGGTGGTCCCGGTGGCAGCGCCTGGCGCCCGGGTATGTGGTCGGTTCTCTGGGGGCGGGCTGGACCGTCGGCAGGCTCATCGTCCTGCTCGGGATCGGAGGATTGGCATGAATCGGGAAACTCGGCCCGGTGTTCGGATGCTCCTGCCCGCCTGCGCGGCCATGCTGGCGTTGCCCGCGGCGGCGCTCGCGCACGACGAGTCCGGCGCGGCGGGAGGGCTCCTGAGCGGCATGCACCACCCCGTCTCGGGCCTGGACCACATCGTCGCGATGATCGCCGTCGGCCTGTGGGGCGCGCAGCTCGGCAAGCCCGGCGTGTGGCTGCTCCCCGTGACCTTCCCGCTCATGATGGCCGTCGGCGGCTTCCTCGGACTCGCGGGGGTGCCGCTGCCCGCCGTGGAGCTGGGCATCGCGTTCTCCGCGATCGTGCTCGGCGCGGTCGTGCTGGCCAACGCGAAGCTGCCCCTCTGGGCGGCGATGCTGATCGTCGGCTGCTTCGCGGTCTTCCACGGCCACGCGCACGGGACCGAGCTGCCCGAGAGCGCCAGCGCCGCCCTCTACAGCATCGGCTTTGTCATCTCGACCGGCCTCCTGCACGCGACCGGCATCGGCATCGGCCTGCTGCAGCACTGGAAGCGCGGCGCGATCGCCGTGCGGTTCGCCGGCTGCCTCGTCACCATGGCCGGCGTCTACTTTGCCTGGGGCGTCTTCGCGTGAGCAACGCACGCCGGGCCGTCGTCGCGGCGGCCGCGGTCTGCGCCTGCCTGACCCCCGCGGCCGAGGCCCACCTGGTCTCGACCGACCTCGGGCCGTTCTACGACGGCGTCGCCCACGCCCTCGTCACCCCGCTCGATGTGCTCACCGTCCTGGCCGTCGCGGCGATCGCGGGGCTCGGCGGGCCGGGCCCGGGGCGGGCCTCCCTGCTCGCCCTCGTCGCCGGGTGGGGCGTGGGGGCGCCGGGCGGGTACCTGGCCGGCGCCGCGCCCGCGGGGCTCGCGGTGTTTGGGCCGCTGGCGCTGATCGCCCTCGGCGTCGGCGGGGCCAGCAACGCCCGCATGGACCGGGAGCCCATGGCGGTGATCGCGGTGCTGCTCGGCCTGTCGCGCGGCGCGATCGCCGGGGCCGACGCCGCGGCGGCGGGCCTCGGGTGGAAGCACCTCCTGGGATACGGCTGCTCCACGGCGGTGCTCGCGGCCCTGCTCCTGGCGGGCGGCGTGTGGCTCGGCGCCCGACCGGCGCGCATCGGGGTCCGCGTCCTGGCGAGCTGGATCGGCGCCCTCGGCCTGCTGCTCATCGGTTGGCAGCTGCGGGGGGTCGGGGCGTTCTGAACCCGGACGCGTGCGCAGAGGGCGGGCCTCCCACCGATCATTCCCACGGATCACCTCCGCCGATCGCACCCACCGATTGCCCGAGTCTCGGCGAGACGGACCGCCCGCATCACCGAGAACCCGACCGGCAAATGGGTGACGCGCGTCGGGCGGTCTCTCGTGGGGGTCCCTCGTGGACGGCTTCGACGGGTTCCTGCTGAAGCACCGGCACCTGATCCACGACCGGGACCCGCTGTTCGGCGGCCAGTTCAAGCCCTCCTGCGGTCGGCCGGGATAGACCCAGTCCGGACGCCACCTCGGAGCCCCAACCTCAACATCTACGCCGAGCGGTGGAATAGTACGGGGGTAATGCCTCCACGACGTCGCCGAACCGGCCTTTCGTAGTTCGCGCCATCACGCTATTTCCCCGTCGCCGCTCGTACGAATGCCATTGCCCTATGACCGAGCGGCGGATCGACTCTCGTCAAGAATATCGCGTATGCCAGTGCTTTGCGTCTCAGACGAGGATACACCCTGATTGCTGCCGCATATCGCGGATTCTCCATCATCAGCTGCTCCGCCACTCGATTCATATCTTGGGTCGGATCAATCTGCGCATACTTGCCGAGAAAGCCGTTCTTCAACTCTTCTACTGTTGCGACAGCCCGCTCGCCGGCAAAGTCGAGCGATTCCTGTCCCGAATACTCGAACCCTTCAGGGTTAGCACTTGCCCACAGTTCTGCTGGAAACTTGTCCAGATTCTGCCACACGAGAATGGATGAAAGTTCACTATGCAGTATTTGCTCGATTCGTTCGGAATCGAGCTGGTCCTCTTGGTTGCGTATCGATAGAAGTATGATCCCACTTTCCTTAGCGTTGAGTCCAGACACCCTCCGCTCATTGACCGCTATGGTCGCCACGCATAGCACCCGCAGTTCCATCCGCTGCCTTAGCCCTACACTATACTTACACAAGCCTCGCTCTACAGCTGCGCGAGCTTGCGCGAGGTAGTCAGGATTTGCCTCGGTCACCGCAGATAAAGACTCCCATTCACTGAAATGTGCTAGGTCGTGTGGGTCTGGCGCAAACGAGATAGTCCATGTAGCGGCACTTGAACTGCTCCGCTTGACATCATCGGCACAGATGTGTTCCCCGATGACCGAGGTACTGCTTTCGCTCGTTGAGCATCCCATGATGCCTCCATGCACGAGCACAATCCCGATCAGCAGTGCAAATCGGGCGGGGTGGTACCGAACTCGTGCCGCCGACCTCTGCTTTGGGAGGTCGGTGCCTCCCTCCCTGATTCGTCGCACGCTCACTTGAACCCCTCCCATCCCGCCCACATGGCAGGGTCCCCCGGCGGCGGGTCGCAAGGGAACTCCCCGTCCCGACGCCCCATCCACCAGCGCACGCTCGACCACCGCCAATCCTCCGGCCGCTCGGCCAGCCCCCGCTCCACGGGGTTGCGGTGAATATACCGCACCCTGCTTGCTTTGAGGGCGCCGAAACTCGTGCTCGTCGCGGACATTGCGGTCGAACCCGCCGCCAGTCTGCCAGAACCGCGGGCGCCCCTGCCCGTCGGTGATCCGGGCGAGGATCGGGGCGTCGATCTCGCGGTGTCCCATGCGCTTGCGATGGGGTGACAGGAGGGCCACGCTGTCAATGTACGGGCTTCCCCCGGCCCCCGCAAGCCCCGGGATCGGGGCGCCCGCCCCGGACCAGCCGGCGCCAGACCCGCCCCGCCGCCCCCAAAGAGCCACCTGCGAGACTCGAACTCGCGACCTGAGCTTTACGAAAGCTCCGCTCTACCGACTGAGCTAAGGTGGCCTCGCCGGCGCGCCGTCAGCGCCCGCCGGTCTCAGCCCCCAAGTATCCGCCCGCCCCGCGCCGATGTCCAGCCCGGCGGCCGGGGCCACCCCGGGCCGCGCCCGGCGGCGTAGAGCCCCCACGCCCGGGCGGCGTTGCGCCCCCACGCCCGCCGGCCTAGAGCCCCCCAACGGGCACTACACTGGGTCCCATGCCCCTCCGAACGCCCGCCGCCCGGCTCACCGTCCCTCTCGCCAGCATGCTCACCGCCCTCATCACCGGCGCGCTCGCCGCCGCCCTCCCCGCCCGCGCCCAGCCCTCATCCCAGGCCCCATCCGGCGCCACGCCCGCCCCCGCGGGCCCCCGGGCCGCTTCCGACTACGACCCCCGGGACATCGCCGGCTTTGCCTGCCTCATCAGCCCCGACCTCGTCGCCGATCCCGCGCGGCTCGACCGCGTCCTGCTCCACCTCGGCGCCGACCTGGACGAGATCGCCCACCTCGTCCCCGCCCCCGCCCTCGCGGCCCTGCGCCAGACCACGATCTGGGTCGAGCTCCAGGGCGCCCAGAACGAGGGCATGTCCGGGCGAGGCCTCTGCTGCCACTGGTCCGAGGACTGGGTCGTCGCCCACGCCATGCCCGCCGCGAAGGCCGGCGGCGTCGAGATCGTCAACGCCGACGACTACCTCGCCTGGCGCACCACCCAGCCCTACATGCTCCTCCACGAGCTCGCCCACGCCTACCACCGCATGCTCGGCGCCGAGACCCCCGAGATCCTCAGCGCCTACCGGCACGCGATCGACGCGGGGCTCTACGACCGGCTCGACCGCAACTCCGTCGCCCTCGGTGAGAAGGTCCGGGCCTACGCCGCCACCAACGCCAACGAGTACTTCGCCGAGGTCTCCGAGGCGTACCTCGCGCTCAATGACTTCGCCCCCTACACCCGCGCCCAGCTCGCCACGCTCGACCCCGAGGGCCTCGCCATGGCCGAGACGCTCTGGAACCTCCCCGCCGCCGAGATCGCCCGGCGCATGACCGAGACCGGGCTGGTCACCCCGCCATGACCTCGCCACGCCCCGACCCGATCGGCGCCCCCGCGTGGCGGGACAGCACCCACCCCGCCGCGCTCGACGACGCGGAGCTGCTCGCCCAGTGCCGACTCGACCGCGGTCGCACCGGCGGCCCCGGGGGCCAGCACCGAAACCGCGTCCACACCCAGGTCATCCTCACCCACACCCCCACCGGCCTCTCCGCCCAGGCCGGCGAGGCCCGAAGCCCCGAGACCAACCGCAAGGTCGCCCTCCACCGCCTGCGCTACCTGCTCGCCGTCGAGCACCGCACCCCCGTGCCCCCCGGCGAGGCCCGCACCGCCCTCTGGGCCTCCCGCTGCAACGCCGCCGGCCGGATCATCTGCGCGACCGCCCACCGCGACCACCCGACACTCATCGCCGAGGCCCTCGATGTTCTCGACGCCTGCTCGTGGGACGCCGCCAAAGCCGCCACGCGCCTCTGCTGCACGCAGACCCAGCTCGTGCGCCTGCTCGGCGACCACCCGCCCGCGCTCACCCGCTGCAACGCCGAGCGCCAGGCCAAGGGCCTGCGCACCCTCCGCGCCGGAAGCTGACCGGCCTCAGCCGCCGCCCCTCGCCGCCAGCGCCAGCCGGTCCCAGCCAGGCCGGCGCGACCATGTCGATTGATCAGCCCCCTCGACCGCCGCCCGCAGCAGCGCCGGGCTCGCCAGCAGCGCCACCGGCGCGAGCCCCGCCTGCGCCGCGAGCTCGGCCGCCAGATGCATCGACCGCTTCCCGAGCCCGTGCCCGCGCGCCAGCCGGATGAACGCCCGCGTCTCCGGCGCCGGGCGGTGCCGGGCCTGATGGTTGATCCACCACGCCGTGAGCCCCGCCGCCAACGCCACCCCCAGCATCACCGCGAGCAGCCCCATGGGCAGCTCCACGCGGCGCAGGGGCTCGACCCCGGCCTCCCGGTTCTGCTCGATGATGGTGCGGATCGGCGTGTTCCGCCCCGCGCTACCCGCCTGCGCGAGAACCCCCCACACCAACGGCCCGAGCATGCCGCCGATTTGGCCCCCGATCATGCCCCCACCCCCTGCGCCGCACGCGGCCCCAGGCCCGCCATCGCCGCGTCCAGCCGGGTGGTCACGACCGCCGCCCGCGCGCGCACCGACGCGTCCGTGTCCTCCTCCGCCAGCCACCGCACCCGACCCGCCAGGCGCTCCCACCTCGCCCCGATCCGACCCTCCAAACCCGACCGAAGCGACCGCTGCACCACCCACACCCCCGCCAGCCGGTGAGGCGGACGCGGGTCGACCAACATCTCCCCCAGCCGGTCCGCGGCCCCGGCCGCCCCCGCCGGCTTGGGCTCGCCCCACGGCTGGAGCATCGCCCGCAGCAGACTCGCCCGCACGCGGTGGTGCTCGTCGACGACCCCGGCGATCAGGCCAACGCCGCCGGCGCGCGCGCGCCCGAGGGCCTCCGCCGCGTTCGCCCGCACCCGCGCGTCCGGGTGACTCCGCAGGCACTCGACCAGCACGCTGCGCCCGCGCGTCTCCCCCAGTTCACCCAGACACGCCACCGCCGTCGCCGCCGCGCGGCATTCCCCGGGCACGCCGACCGACAGCGAGTCCCGCACCAGCGACAGCACCAGCGGCTCGATCGTGCCGACCGCCCCGATCCGGCGCGCGACCATCAGCCAGCCGACCAGGGCCCCGATACTGCCGGAGTCCCGCGCCGTGCGCACAAGGTCGGCGAACGCCGTCGGGTCCTGGGCGTGCAGCCGGCGCGCCGCGAGAAGCTGGAGCGCCGACCCCCATCCGGGCGTGACCCGCTCTCGCTCATCGCGCCCGATGTCCCGGACCCATGGGTGCGGTGATCGCTCGAGCACCGACGCCGCCCGCCGGCGGGCGCCGTGCCCCGCGCGGAGCCTGCCGCTCTCGGCGACCCCAATCGACGACGCCCCCAGCGCCGCGTGCCGGGCGATCCGCCCGTCGGCGTCGAAGCAGTAGTCGCGGGCATCGTCGGCGCAGAGGGCCCGCAGCGCGCCGAACCGGGCGAGGGGGTCGCCGTCGGTGAGCAGGGGCTCAAGGGCCATCGCCCGTGTGGGGGCGTCGGCCTCCAGCGCGCGCACAAGACGGGGCGTCTGCCGGCGCAGCGCCGTCGGCAGCAGCGCCATCGTCGCGCGGTCCGGCACCGGGCCCGACGGGTGCAGGCGCCGGGCGCCGGTCACCCCCGGCGGCAGCTCTGCCCCGGGGGCCGGGATGGTCGCGATCGGCACGATGGCCAGGTGCACTCCCCGCGCCGGCGCGAGCGCCAGGTGCGCCAGCTCCAGCACCACCGTGTGGTCCGCGAGCGTCGGGGCCCGGGCGATCCGCTCGGTACACGCCGCCGCCAGGACCCGCTCCCGCGCCCACAGCCACGCCCTTTGCCTGGCGATCGGGGCCTTGGCCCGCCGGAAGGCCGATCGCAGGGTCCGGCCGGCGGGGGCGTTCTCGTCTCGGATCATCTCGGCGAGCACATCCCGCCCCGCCAGCGTCCTGCGCGGGCCCTCGAGGAGGAGCAGGGCCGCCAAGAGCACCTCCTTGCGCCGATGTCCTTCGAAGCCGTCCACCGACGCCGCGATCGCCTCGAAAAGCGTGTGGACATCCGCCGGGGCCCAGGCGGGCGGGTCGGCGTCGAGCACCGGGCGCATCGCCGGCGTGGTTGGGTCGATCCCGAGCAGTCGCGGGTCGGCCGGGTCCGCGAGGCGCAGCGCGTGGGCCAGCAGCGTCTGCCCGATCATCGCGGAGGTCCGGGGCTCTGCGGTCCCCAGGAGACCCGGCAGGACGGCGAGGGTCGCGGGATCCCCCGCGTCGAGGCTCAGCTCGGCCAGCGATGCCGCGGCGGCGCCGGCGCCCTCCCCGAGGGCGACGATGGCTTCGCCCCACCTCCCGCGGCAGGATGCCAGGGCGAGCTGTCGGACCGGCCGGGGCACCTCGCGCCACAGCCCGGCGAGGGCGAGGGTGGCCTCCTCGGCGAGACGGGTGTCCGTTGATATCCGGGACCGACCCAGCCAAACCACCGGCTCGGAATGGGAGCGTGCCGCCAGTTCGGCGAGCAGCACGGTGAGTGTGATTCGCTCCTCCGCCGGGGCGTGCGGGAACACCGCCACGATGGCGGCTAAGCGCTCGTCCGGAGGGAGTCTCCGGAGGAGTCCCTCCTGGCGTCGGGCTTGGTTGTCCTTCGCATCCATACGAGAGGCTCCGGGTTCCGGGCCGGTGTGGGTAAGGTACCCGATTTTCCGGACCTCTGATGAAAATAGGCTGGACTCGTCCGCGGAGGACCAGATATGTTGTGGGTGCTCGTGGGATCGCCCCAACCGGTGTGCGGGGGGGCGTCAGGCCATGACTGGTGGGCTAGAGTGGCCACAAACATCGGCGACCTTCTCGGCTTGCCTTTGTTCCCACATCCAGGCGGTGCTGGACGCTCCGCCGCCGCCCGCACGCCGCACCGCCCGAGGGCCCGCATGGAAACGCCAGCCAAAGTCAACAGTCTGCAAACCTATCAGGTGGTGCTCTACGACCGGGCGCTGCACCCGGAGTTCTTCGATCTCAAGGCCCGCCGGGTGGACCAGCTCAACGGGTTCGAGTTCGAGGCCTGGCTGATGCGTGGCGGCCATGTGCTCCGGTTCGAGCTGGGTGGGGTCTGCGCGTGCGAGCTGGTGACCGACCAGGAGCGCGGGCTGCCCGACGCCGGGGTGGTCGCCGCGTTCCTGTGCGCGGGGGAGCGGGACTACGACCACACCTTCAAGTCCGGGCCGGTGAACTACATCACGACGGTCCAGACGGAGACCCTGGCGGAGAACCTGTACCTCTCGACCTTTGAGGAGCTCCTCGCGTTCGGGCGAGAGGGCGAGGCGGTCATCCACCAGTGGGAGGACGAGGTGGGGCCCTGCCTCTCGATGCTGGACACCCAGCGCTACAGCCGCGAGATGCATGTGCAGGCGTACCACCTGCTGGCCAACCAAGGCGTGGTGCTGCGGACGCAGACGATCTTCGAGCAGCGTCGCTAGGCGCCCCCAAAATCCCAGGGAACTGCTTGCCCGACGCCGGTGTGCGGCCGATGATTGGCGCATGGTGTCGAGCGTGAGCCAGGTCAGCCGCCGGCCGTCGCCCCTGATTCCGGGCGGGCGAATTCGCTAGCCCCGCGCGGCGGGGAGGGCTATCGCCTTCCCGGAGCCGCGCAGGGGCCCCCACCGACGCCACCCCCCCGCTACCCTTGGCATCCACCGAACACCCAGCCCGAACTGTCCTGAGCCCCCGCTCGGACGGCGGAGCACTCCGAGAGCGAGCGCAGCACCCATGAGCGAGACCCAGGCCCCCGCCGGCAAGGGGAAGCAGGACAAGGCCGGCAACAAGTACAAGGACACCCTCAACCTGCCGAAGACCGCCTTCGCGATGAAGGCCAACCTCGTGCAGAACGAGCCGGCGAGCGCGAAGCGGTGGGAGGAGATGGGGCTCTACGCGATGGTCCGGGAGCGTTCGGCCGGCAGGCCCCGGTTCGTGTTCCACGACGGGCCCCCCTACGCCAACGGCTCGATCCACCTGGGGCATGTGCTCAACAAGACGCTCAAGGACCTGGTCGTGCGCTCGCGGACGATGATGGGCTTCGATGTGCCGTATGTCCCCGGCTGGGACTGCCACGGCCTGCCGATCGAGCACAAGGTGATGACCGGGCTGGTCGAGAGCGGGAAGTTCGCCAAGCTGGCGGCCCTGCCGGACGATGTCCGCAAGACCGCGGTCCGGCGCGAGTGCCAGACCTACGCCGAGAAGTATGTCAAGCTCCAAGCGGGCGAGATGCTGCGCCTGCTGACGCTGGCGGACTACGAGCACCCGTACCTCACGATGCACCCCTCATTCGAAGGGGCGGTGCTGGAGACGCTCGCCGATCTGGTCGAGCAGGGGCTGGTGTTCCGGGCGCTCAAGCCCGTCCACTGGAGCGTCGCCAACGAGACGGCGCTGGCGGAGGCGGAGCTGGAGTACATGGACCGCGAGGACCTGTCGGTGTATGTGGACTTCGAGGCCGCGGACGGCGCGGCGGTCTACGCGGCGTTCGGGATCGACGAGGACGCCCGCGAGGAGCGGGACCTCGGCCAGACGCCCAGCTTCATGATCTGGACGACCACGCCCTGGACGCTGCCGGCGAACCTCGCGATCGCGGTCAACACCGGGTACGAGTACGCCCTGGTGCGGGTGGACGGCAATATCACCGTTCTCGCGGCCGAGCTGGTCGGGCAGGTGACCAAGGCCGCCAAGGCCGAAGAGGTCGAGGTGCTGGCCACGACGCGGGGCGCCGCCCTGCTCGGGCTGCGCTACAAGCACCCGTTCATCGACGAGGCGCCCAAGCCGTTGCACGAGCCGGGGGCGGACACCTCCGTGTGCTACACGATCGTCGATGCGGACTATGTGACGCTGGAGGATGGCACGGGGCTGGTGCACACCGCGCCCGGCCACGGCGCGGAGGACTTCCAGACCGGCAAGCGCGTCGGCCTGCCGGTCTACTGCCCGGTGCTGCACGACGGCAAGTACGACACGACCGTGCCCGAGTGGCTGCGGGGCGTAGACATCTGGACCGCGAACGACCAGGTGGCCGAGCGGCTGCGGGCGAGCGGGCACCTCTTCTACAGCCACAAGTTCACGCACAGCTACCCGCACGACTGGCGGAGCAAGACGCCGGTGGTGTTCCGGTGCACGGAGCAGTGGTTTGTCGGGGTGGACATGGCGACGAAGCGCGAGGGCAAGACCCTCCGCCACCTCGCGCTGGATTCGGTGGGACGGCACTCCGAGCCGTGTGAGGTGTCCGAAGGCAATCAGACTCACGGCTCGGAGAGCCGTGCCACCGGTGTCGGGTTCGTCCCCGAGTGGGGGCGCAACCGGATGCGGGGGATGCTCGAGAGCCGGCCGGACTGGTGCATCAGCCGTCAGCGGTCGTGGGGGCTGCCGATCCCGGCGTTCTTCACCCCGGAGGGCGGGTGCCTGATGACCGCCGCGAGCGTGCGGGCGGTGGCGAGGCTGGTGCGCGAGCAGGGCTCGGATGTGTGGTTCAAGAGCGGGCCGGCCGAGTTGTTGAAGTACTACGACCCCGCGGCCGACCCCGACTGCCCCCCCTCCGTCGCTTCGTCGCTCCGTGCCTCCGTCGCTTCCTCCACCAAGAGCCCCGACATCCTCGATGTCTGGTTCGAGTCGGGCAGCACCTGGAACGGGTGCATGCGCGAGCGGCTGGGCGACGACGGGTTCCCGGTCGAGCTGTATCTGGAAGGGTCCGACCAGCACCGCGGGTGGTTCCAGTCGTCGCTGCTCGCGGCCCTGGGCTCGCGCGGGCGCCCGCCGTTCAAGGCCATCCTCACCCACGGGTTCATGGTCGACAAGGACGGCAAGAAGCTCAGCAAGAGCGCCGGGCACACCGTCGAGGATCTCTTCAAGCTCTTCGGCGCCGATGTCGTCCGCTGGTGGGTGTGCAGCCTCTCCTACGAGAACGACATGAAGGTCGACGACGAGTTCTTCAAGCTCGCCGGCGAGAGCTATCGGAAGGTGCGGAACACGCTGCGGTTCATGCTGAGCAATCTCTCTGACTTTGCGTCGGGCAGAGACGGAGAGACGGAGAGACGGAGAGACGAAGTGCGCGGGGCCATGCCGCCAACCTCGATCGATGCCTGGGTGCTCGCCGAGTTCGACGCACTCGAACGCCGGGTCGTCGCGGCGTACCAGCGGTACGACTTCCGCACCGTCCAGACCTCCCTGTACGACTTCTGCAACGACACGCTCAGCGCCGTCTACCTCGCGGCCGTGAAGGACCGGCTGTACTGCGACGCGGTCGATTCCCCGCGGCGGCGGCGGACGCAGGCGACGCTCTGGGACCTAACCGACGGGCTGTGCAAGCTGCTGGCCCCCGCGCTGCCGCACACGGCCGACGAGGCGTGGCGGGAGCTGGTCGGGGCCGACAGCGCGGACCGCGCGCGGTGCGTGCACCTCGAGTGCTTCGTCACGGCGGGCTCGCCGGCGGGGTTCGGCGTCGGGGCCGACGAGCGGTGGTCCCGCGTGATGGCGGCCCGCGAGGCGGGTCTGCTGGCCATGGAGCGCGGCAAGGCGGCGGTCGGCGTCGAGAACCCGCTCGACGCGGGCCTCGTGCTGCCCGATCCGGATGGCGTGCTCGCGGGGTTCGACCCGACCGACCTGGCGGACCTGCTGGGCGTGAGCCGGGTCGGGCTCGATGGCTCGGCGTCCGAGCCTCGCCTGCTCGACCTGCGGGGCGAGCCGCGCTGCGAGCGGAGCTGGAAGCGCGACGGCACCGTCAGGCAGCGCTCCGACGGCGGGATGCTCAGCGAGCGGGACGCGGTCGCGGTGGGTGTGAGCTGAGCCCCGCCCGGGAGCGGAGCCGGCCCGGAGGACGGGCGAGGGTCCGAGAATCCGGCCCGCCACCCCCGACGGCCACGGCCTGTGGCGTCGCGGCAACACCGCCTTCAGGCGCGGGCCTCGCGTGTCGATTGCAGGCAACATGGACCAGCCCCACGAGCCGCAGCGCGATCAGAGCCGTCCCGGTGCACGCCAGGCCTCCCGGCCCCTCCCGCGCTCGGCGGGGGCATCGGGCGAGAGCGCCGACCGGCTGACGATCCTGGCGCACGAGCTGGGCAACATCCTCGACGGCTCGCTCCGCTCGCTCGGGCTCGCCCAGCGGGCCCTGGACGACGCCGAGCAGCCCCGGCCGGGCGAGACGCCCGACGAGGCCCGGCGGCGCCTGGAGATCGTCCGCCAGTCGCTGCATCGGATGGCCGAGCTGGTGGACGCGGCGATGCGGGCGGCGGGCAACGGCGGGGCGCACCTGTCGGTCCCGGCGACCCCGATCGAGCTGGGCGAAGCGATCTTTCACGCGGTCGATGTGCTCAGCCCCGCCGCGGCCGAGCACGGGGTGAAGATCAACACCATCGTCTCCAACGGGCTGTGCGGCGTACCCGCCGGCACGCTGTACCCGGTGATCGTCAACGGGCTGACCAACGCGATCGAGGCGATCGGCGCGGCGGCGGGCTCGGGCGGGTCCGGCGGCGGCCTGGTCGAGATCTCGGCGGGGTGGACCGAGGACGGGCGGGTGCGGCTGACCATCCGCGACGACGGCGTGGGGCTGCCCAACGCCGCCACCGAGACGATCTTCCGCTTCGGGTTCACGACCAAGCGGCGCGGGTCGGGCATCGGCCTGGCGATCGCGCGGTCGATCGTGGAGGAGATGCCCGACGGGATGCTCCGCCTGTTCGGGCGCACGGATCGGCCGGGGACGGGCCGGCCGGGCGCGGTGTTCGAGGTCACCTTCCGGCCGACCGCGGTCGCGGGCGGCACGGCGGGGGCGGCCTAAGCCATGGGCGCCGCCACGCCCGCGAAGCGCTCGCCCGCGGTGCTCGTCGTCGACGATGACCCGATCGTGGCCGACTCGCTCTCGGAGTTCCTCGCGGCCGAGGGCTACCAGACAAGCACCGCGTACAACGCCGACGAGGCCAGGCGGGCGCTGGCGGACGCGGCCCGGGGCGACACCTCGCACCCCCCGCACCCGTTTGCCGTGGTCATCAGCGATGTGGCGCTGCCCGACGAGAGCGGGATGGAGCTGCTGCGCCAAGCCGCGGCGCAGCACCCCGAGACCGCGTTCATCATGCTGACGGGGTACGGGCATGTGGAGGGCGCGGTCGAGTCGATCCGTCTGGGCGCGGTGGACTACCTGACCAAGCCGGTGGTCGATGAGGAGCTGCGGCTGGCGCTGGAGCGGGCGCTGAGACAGCAGGCGCTGAAGGCCGAGAACTGCCGCCTGCGCCACCAGCTCGACGAGCGGTACGGCCTGGACAACATCATCGGGGGCGACGCGCGGATGCTGCGGATCTACGACCTGGTCGAGTCGGTCGCGCCCAGCCGCACGACGGTGCTGATGTCCGGGGAGAGCGGCACGGGCAAGAGCCTGATCGCCCACGCGATCCACCACCGCTCGCCGCGCCGGGACGGGCCGTTTGTCGAGCTGTCCTGCGGGTCGATCCCCGAGACGCTGCTGGAGTCCGAGCTTTTCGGCCATGTGAAGGGGGCGTTCACGGGGGCGCACGCGGACAAGCCCGGGCGGTTCCTCGCGGCGGACGGGGGGACGATCTTCCTCGACGAGATCAACTCGGCGAGCCCGGCGATGCAGCTCAAGCTGCTGCGCGTCCTGCAGGAGCGCAAGTTCGAGCCGGTCGGGACGAGCAAGACAATCGAGATCGATGTCCGGGTGATCCTCGCGAGCAACCAGCCGCTGGAGGAGCTGGTGGCGCGGGGGGAGTTCCGGCAGGACCTGTTCTACCGCATCAATGTGGTGATGGTCGAGCTGCCGCCGCTGCGCGAGCGGGTGAGCGACATCCCGCTCCTGGCCGAGCACTTCCTCGGGCGGTACTCGCAGGAGATGGGCAAGCAGGTGGTGGGGTTCAGCCCCGTCGCGATGGACGCGCTGCGCCGGTACCCGTTCCCGGGCAACATCCGGGAGCTGGAGAATGTGGTCCAGCGGGCGGTGGTGCTGACGCGCGGGCAGACGATCACACCGGAGGACCTGCCTCCCCAGGTGACCGGCGAGGCCGAGGCGGGGGTGCTCGCTCGCCGGGCGGGCGGGGCGCCCGGGGGCGCGCCGGCGGGTCTGCCGGCGCTGGACGACGGCGCCCCGTGGGAGCCGATCCGGCTTGAGGAGGCGCTGCGCGAGCCCGAGCGGGTGATCATCCTCAGGGCGCTGCGTGGCAACGACTGGAACCGCCAGAAGACGGCCGACGACCTGGGGATCAACCGCACGACGCTCTACAAGAAGATGCGTCAGCTCGACATCGACCCCGAGCTGGACGCCCGCCGGGCCGGGTGACCGATCAGCGCGGTGCGCCCGCGAGCGTCACACCCACAACGCGTCCTCCGAGACATTCTGCACAACCCACTCGTTGTCGTCCACGCGGAAGAACAGCCGGATCAGGTCGCCGGAGGTCGCGTCGGCGCCGAGGATGTTCAGCTCCCCGCCGTGCGTGAGGTTGGCCTGGCTCTGCAGCTGCGTCTCCGGGCGCGGCTCGGTGTCGTCGATCGACGCGGTCAGGTTGGCCACCTGCCATTGCTCGGTGGTGGGCGTCCACCAGTACGCCTGCACATCGCCGAACCGGTCGAGGCCGACGATGTTCAGCGCGCCCCAGGGCGCGACGAAGCTGGTCACGCTGTCCCCGGTGAGGGTCGGCCCTCCGGCGACGGCGGTCAGGTCGGCGATCTCCCACACGCCCCCGAAGGACGGCACCCACCAGGTGGCCAGCACCTTCCCGTCGCCGTCGAGCCCGACGATGTTGATCCCGCCCCAGCTCGTGAGATAGGCGGTGAGCCCCGAGGTCATCGCCGGCGCGCCGGTGATCGCGCTCAGGTCGCTCGCGTGCCACTGCTGACCGCCGTTGCCCGACCACACCGCCTGGATGCTCCCGTCGGCCGCGAGCCCCGCGATGTTCAGCCCGTTCCAGCTCGTGACATAGCTGATGATCGGGCCGACGAACACCGGTGTTTCCTCGCCCTGGGGCGCCAGGTGGTCGGCGGAGATGTTGGTGAAGGACCACCGGTCGTCGTCGTCCTCGGCGTCGGGGTCGTACTCGTAGGTGACCATGTCGCCTTCTTCGGTGAGGCCGGCCGCGTAGCTCACCCCGGGTCGGTCCTCGAACACGGTGATCGTGCTCACGATGTTCTCGGCGCCGGTCAGGCTGGTGGAGAGGTTCCGCATCCGCCAGAACCCGGCGTCATCGCGCTCGACGGCGATGAGGCCGTCGTCGGTGGTGATCGCCGCGACCAGGCGGCCGTCGGAGGTCTCGAACGACTCGATGTCCTCGGGATTGGCGCCCAGCTCGCCCTCCGCCCAGTGGGCCAGGTCGGGGAGCCCGTAGCGCTCGAAGTCCACGACGCTCCACTCGTCGGACTCCTCCCGCAGGTCGAACAGCAGGGGCCGGCCGTCGGAGTCTATGATCGCCGCGGAGAACACCGTGTCGAGGCCGTCGGTCGGGTCGGTCGGGACCCTGGTCACCACGGACATCGGGCGTTCGAACAGGCCGCTGGTCTGTTCAAACTTCGAGACCATGCCGGACCTGCCGTTCTCGCTGAGCTTGATGACGATGTCGATGCCGGTCCTCGAGTCCGTGGCGGTGACGATCCCGCTCGCGCTCGACCACGAACCCGAGGCGTTGACCTCGCCGAGATCGCCCCTGTCGGCGTCGGCGAGCGTGTAGAGCTTGAAGGTGCCGTTGGCGTCGAGATCGAGCCTCGCCGTGAGCGTGGGCAGCCCGCCGTCGAGGTCGCTCATGTTGCCGCCGTCGACGAGGTCCTGCCCCTCGTAGAGCACGCCGACGCGGTAGCTCCCGGCGATCTGGGCGTCGGTGAGGTCGAATCCCTGGCGCAGGCCGATCCCCATCCAGGTGTCGCCGTCGCGCCCGTCCAGGTCTGCGATGAGCAGGGTCGACTCGTCGGCGCTCAGGTACATCACGGCCGTGTCGCCGCTGCCCAGGCCGATGTCGAACCTGCCATCGTCGGGCGCCCCGTCGAACTCGAATCCCTCCCCAGCCCAGACAGGGTCGCCCAGGGCGCCGGTGGCGATGCTGAAGAACCCGCCGGCCGCGTTAAAGGACGCCTGGCCGTGGCGTGTGTAGACACCGCCCCCCTCGATGTGGGTGATCTGGAACGACCACGCCCCGGCGAGGTCCGCGATGGTCGCGGTCGACGACCGTTCGATCACCGCGCCGATGTCCGCCTTGGCCGTCGCACCCGCGCCCTGCGCCCCGCCGACCCAGCCCAGCGGGTACCCGTCGGCGTCGAGGAACCTCGCGCCCAGCGGGTCGGTCGTGAACGGCTCGATCTCGAAGAAGGGCACCAGGGACCCCGCCGGGCCCTGGATCAGGTCCGTGAAGTTGGTCGGCCCGGGGGTGCCGGGCCCTGACTCTCCGGCCCGCGTGATCACGCCGGTGACGGACCTGTCCTCCGCCCACAACAGCTCGGCGGCGTAGGGCACATAGCCCGCCGTCGGGTTGTAGGTCATGCCGACGACCGCGAGGTCATGGGCCGCGGCCAGGACGATCCGCGCCTCGAGCGACTCGAGAGCGAACCCACCACGAGAACCACCGCCACGGGGAAGCTGCACAGCCATTCTGAACTCTCCTTCGGCGCCCGCGGGCGTCCGGATGCTCCCGGCGCCCGGCCGCGTCCCCGGGCCGCTGGGCCCGGTCCCCCACCGGCCACAAGTGTACCCCCCCGGGCGCGTGCGCACCAAGCACGGCGCGGGCCCTCAAAATGGCACGAGCCGGGGTGAATCCACCCCGGCTCGTACGATTTCAGGCGTCTGCCCGCGCCTATTTGTCATCCTCCGTCACGCCCATCCCGCTGCGGTCCGGATCGGCCGGGCGCTGCGCGGGGTGGTAGCCGAGGGTCTGGATCTCCTCGAGCATCAGGCTGACGGCGGCGTCGAGCTGCGGGTCCGAGCCCGCGGCCAGCTTGCTCGGGTCATCGATCACCTCGATATCGGGATCGACGCCGTGGCCCTCGATGCCCCAGGTGCCGTTGGTCTCGTAGAAGCCGAAGGTGGGCACCGCGGTATACCCGCCGTCGATGAGCCCCGGCACGCCGGAGATGCCGACCAGCCCGCCCCAGGTGCGGGTGCCGAGGAGCTTGCCGACCTTGTTGTAGCGGAACAGCCAGGGGAACATGTCGCCGCCCGACCCCGCCAGGCCGTTGATGAGCATGCACTTGGGCCCCTGGTGGGAGTCCGGCGGCCAGGGCCAGGCGTTGCCGTCGCGCCTTGCCCAGTAGTTGGTGCGCGGGCGGTTGAGCAGCTCGATGAACCTCGTCGGGATCTGCCCGCCGCCGTTCCACCGCTCGTCGATGATCAGCGCCTCCTTGCCGATCTGCCCGTAGAACTGGCGGAACAGGTCGTTCTGGCCGTCGATGCCCGTGTCGGGGACATAGATGTACCCGACCTTGCCGCCCGAGGCCTCGTCGACATACCTGCGGTTGTGCTCGATCCAGGCGCGGTAGCGGAGGTCGCCCTCCGAGCCCAGCGGCGTGATGGTGATGTCGCGCTCGTTGCGGGTCTCGTCGTCGCCGACGAGGGCATCGGCGAAGGTGACGGTGGTCTCCTTGCCGGCGGTGTCGGCGAACGCCGCCCACGGGTCGTCGGAGGCGTCGATCTTCTTCCCGTTGACCGCGAGGATGTAGTCGCCCTCGCCGGCGTCGATGCCGAAGGCGCTCAGGGGGCCCCGGGCGTCGGAGTCCCATGGCGCGCCCTCGTAGACCTTGGCGATCTTGTACGCCGTGACCGGGTCGCCGGCCTCGCCGGGCTCGCTGGCCAGCTCGAAGTCGGCCCCGAGCATGCCTACATTCCGGGTGGACTCCTCCTCCCCGTCGCCGCCCCAGTAGTACGCGTGCCCGACATTCAGCTCGGCGATCATCTCGCCGATGATGAAGCTGACATCCTCGCGGCTCGCGGCGTCGGCGAGCATCGCGTGGTACTGCGTGTACACCGCGTCCCAGTCCACGCCGTGCATGTTCTCGACATAGAAGAAGTCGCGGTGCCGGCGCCAGGCGTCCGTGAACAGCTGCTCCCACTCCTCGCGCGGGTCCACGATCTTGTCGAGCCCGTCGACCGAGATCGGGCTGCTCATCGACTGCCCGGCCGAGGCGCCGATGATCCCGAACCGGTCCGGGCCCTGCGCCACCAGCAGCTTCTTGCCGTCGCCGGAGATGTCCACCAGCTGCGCGCCCGCGATGACCGTCTTCTCGCTCGGCTCGTCGTCGGAGAGATCGAAGAGCTTGATCGTCGGCATCCCGTCGCCCATGCTCATGTAGATGAGCTGGCCCTTGTCGTTGGAGACGAGCCCCGCGAAGGCGCCCGCCCCGACCGGCAGCTCGATGCCGCGGGCCTCGAAATCCTCGAAGTCGATCTCGACCGGCGCGTCGTCGGCCTCCTCCTCCTCGAACTCGGACTCGTCGGGCTCCTCGTCGGTGCGGGTCGCCTCGAAGGTCCCGGAGACACCCATCTCGACGATCGTCCAGGTGCCGGTGACCGTGTCGCCGCTGAGCGTGCCCTCGAGCTTCTGCGTGACCGGCCCCTGCGAGCGCGTGGCCGTGAACTTCCCGCTGGCCTCGTCGAAGGTCACCGCGTCGTAGCTCGAGCTCTCGCCCATTGACTCGCTCGACCCGACGAACGACCCGTCCTCGCGGGCGATGATCGTCATCTTGAACTCGATCTCGTCCTGGGTCATGCCCGGGATCTGGCTGAGGCCCTTGGCCTTGCCCGCCCACACGCCGTGGATCGGGCTCTTGGGCTCCTCGGCCTCGTCGCCGGGGGCCTTCCCGTCGTCGTCGGCCTCCTCTGAGTCCCCGTCGTCGGCCTGGTCTTCATCGCCCGCCTCGTCGCCCGCCTCGTCCCCGGCGTCATCGGCCTTCTCGTCCTCGCCCTCGTCGGCCTTTTCGTCCTCCCAGGTCTCCTCGTCGGCCTCGACCTCCCAGGGGTTCTCCACCTCCCCGTTCAGCGGCACCGCGAGCAGCTTGCCCGTCTTGCTGTAGGCAAAGGTCGTCCCCATGTCCTCGTAGGTCGGGCTGGTGAAGTCGCGGTTGGAGGTGTAGTAGAGGTAGTCGCCCTTGCGGTCGAACACCGGGCTGCCGTCGTTGAAGAAGCCGCTCGTCACCTGGTGCGCCTCGTTGCTCTCGAGGTCGTAGATCCAGACCGCCGAGGTCATCGCCCGGTCGCCCTGCTTGGCGTAGGTGATCCACCGCGAGTCCTTGGCCCAGCTGACGCCCGGCTGGTTGGCCCAGGTGTCGCGGTCCAGCACCCGCTGCTCCCCGCTCTCCACCTCCACCAGAATGATGTTCCCGGCCTTGTCGGTGATGATCAGCTTCTCGGAGTCGGGCGCCCAACTGATGCTGAAGAAGTAGGTCTTGTTGCCGGTGGTCACCCGGCGCGGCTCGCCCTTGCCGTCGGACTGCGTGACATACAGCTCGTACTCCCCCGACTCGTCGGAGAAGTACGCGATCCACCGCCCGTCGGGGCTCCAGGCCGGCGTGCGCTCCGCCGCGCCGGAGGTGTCGGTGATCTGGCGCGGCGCCCCGTGCTCGGCCGGCACCGTCCAGATGTCGCCCCGCGCCGAGACCACCGCCCGCTTGCCGGTCGAGGAGACGCCGCCGTCCTCCACGAACTGGGCCGCGTCGACGGTGTGCGACTTGAGCTTGGGCCGGTCGCCGGGCACGGTCACATTGACCAGCGTGCTCCGCTTGGTCCCGAGGTCCAGCACATACAGCCCCGACCCGTTCTGGAAGACGACCTCCCCCTCGCCCTTGTCGCCCGGCCCGATGGAGGGGAACTTGCAGTCGTAGGCCGCGAAGTCGGTCACCTGCTCGCGCCGCCCGCCCGCGCTGTCGTAGCTCCAGATGTTCAGCCGGTGCTCCGGGCCGTTGTCCGAGAGGTAGTACACCTTCGACCCGTGCCACATCGGGATGGTGTCGGTGCCCTCCCAGTCGGTGATCTTGCGGCTCTCGTTGGTCTGGAGGTTGAACAGCCAGATGTCGGTCGCCATGCCGCCGCGGTAGCGCTTCCAGGTGCGCGTGTCGCGGGTGTGCGGCGTGTAGGCCAGCCACAGGCCGTCCTCGGAGATCGAGCCGTTGGCCCCGTAGGGGACGGCGAGCCTCGTCGGCAGGCCGCCCGTCGGGGGGACGGTGAAGATCTGGGTCTGGCGCGCCAGGCCCGCCAGGCCGTTCTGGAAGAAGAGCAGCTCGCCCCGGCCGGTCCAATCGGTCAGCCACTCCGCCGACGGGTGATGGGTGACCCGCTGCGGGATGCCGCCGAGCACGCTGATGGTGTAGAGGTCGCGCCCGCCGTCGTAGTTTGCGTTGAAGGCGACCGACTGGCCGTCGGGGCTGAACTTGGCGAACGCCTCGGTCCCCGCCGGGCTCGAGAGCTTGGTCGCGGTCCCGCCAGTCTTGGGCACGATCCACAGATCGTTGGCGTACCCGAACACGATGTGGCTCTGGCTGATGTCCGGGAATCGGAGCATGCCGGCGTGGGGGGTGGTCTCCTGCGCGCCCGCCGCGGCGCCTGCCAGTGCGAACAACACCCCCGCCAGCAGGCGGGACGATCGGGGCGATCTGCGGACCATCAGTGTCTCCTTGCCGTTCGAATGGACAACCCCCGCCACACACCGGGGCGGAGGGTTGGACCCCCTTATTCCGGGGATGGGGTTATCGGTTGCACGGGGAGAGGTTAGGGCGGAGCCGGGGGCGAAAGCCGCCATCCGGAGCGTCCCTAGACCGCCCTCGGGGATGCACCGGTGCAAAACGACAGCCGCCGGCGAGGATCTCGCCGGCGGACGCCAAAGCGGGTGAAGGGACTTGAACCCTCGACTTTCACGTTGGCAACGTGACGCTCTACCACTGAGCTACACCCGCAAGTTGTCGCCCCGCGGCCGGGGCCTCGGGAGCCCCAGAAAGTAGCCCCAAGCGGCGGGGCTGTCAACCAAACCGCGGTTCCGAACCACGCGACCCCCCGGGAGTCGGCCCTTACCGGGAGTTTTTCCGGGCCGGGTCCGCCGCGGCCTGGGTCGTGGCCCCCGCGGCGAGGTTTATTCTCCGGACCACCTCCGACCCCGTGGCGGCGTTGGAGAGCATCGGCTCGGCGAGCCCGGGGCCTACGACCGCCAGCTGGGGGATCCCGGTGATGCCCAGGTCCTCCATCAGCCTGTTCGCCGGGTCCTCGCCGCTGGTCACATCCCCCTCGAAGGCGACCACATCCCCCTGGCCCAACCGCGACCTGACCGGGTCGCGGTCGAGCACCGACCGCTTATAGGCCTTGCAGTTCAGGCACCACTCGGCGGTGAAGTCGACCACCACCACCTTGCCGTCGGCGATGGCCTTCTCGTACTTCGCGGGCGTGTAGTGGTTCCACGCGCCGAGCACATAGTCGCTGCTGTCCGTGGTGGACGCGAGGAGCTCGTGGTCGGCCTTTGCCCTGGAAGTCGAGTCGGCCGCGAACCAGCCCGTGCCGAGCGTGCCCGCCAGCGCGATCAGCGTGAACACCGCGCGGCGCACAGGCCGCTTGGTGATCTGGAAGGTCCGCAGCGTCAGCCACAGCCCCGCGGCGGCGATGAAAAGCACCGCCCCCCACCACTTCATATTCGTCGCCAACCACGGCTTCTCGGCGATCAGGGTATAGATGCCCACCGCGATGAAGAACGCCGCGGCCGCGAGCATCAGCAGGCCCATCACCTGCTTGACCAGCTCGCTCGCCGGGCCCGTTCTAGGGATCCGCTTGACCAGCTGCGGGAACGCCGCCAGCACCAGGTACGGGGCGGCCATCCCGACGCCGAGCCCGCCGAACACCGCCATGATCTGGCTCGCGGGCATGGTCGCCGCGCCGGCCAGCAAGCCCCCCGCGACGAAGCCGAAGCACGGCAGACCGAGCACCGCCGTCATCACCCCGAACAGGAACGAGCCGTGCGCTGTGTCGGCCTTGGGGTTGACGGCGTAGACCGACTGGGGCAGGTTGATCACGAACAGCCCCATGATCCCGACGCCCAGGAAGGCAATCAGCAGGCCCAGTCCCAGCGTCACCCACCAGTTGCCGAAGATGACGCGGGAGGGATCGAGAGCGCTGTTGAGGAACGCCATCGGCAGCCCGATCGCCACCCAGAACGCCACGACCCCCACCGCCATCCAGGCCCCCAGCAGCAGCGTCCGCGAGCGGTGCTCGCCGCCGTGCTTGACCAGGGTCATGACCTTGATCGGGATCACCGGCAGCACGCAGGGCGTGAGGTTCAGGACGAACCCGCCGATCGCCCCGAAGAAGGCGACCGTGACCAACCGGACCCAACCGCCCGTGATCGTCTCACCCTCCCCGGTAGCCGCGGACCCGGGGTCGGTACCCCCGGCCGGTCCCCCGTCCGTGGTCGGCAACGGGGCCTCCGTGAGGACCGCCGCGTCGAACCCCGAGAAGGCCCCCGTCAGCGTCGGTGAGGCCGACCCCGCGGGCTCGGCCGCGACCGTCACCGTGTGCGTTTCCTTCTGCGGCCGGTCGCAGGTGGTGTCATCGCAGGCCTGGTAGCCGACCTTGACGGTCAGTTCGATGGAGCCCGACGCCCATTCGGGCAGCCTTACCGGGACGAACGCGACCGCCCGACCCTCATAGACCGCGTAGGGCTCGGGCGTCCCCGAGGCGGTGAGGTCCAGCATCAGTTCGTGAGACTCCGGCCACTGCACCGGGCCGACGCCGAGCCCCTCCGGGCCCGCGACCGCGACCGTTGTCGGGATCGCGACAAAGAGGTCTTCCCAGCTGGCGGGCAGGACCGGGGCGTGGGTGTGGGTGTGCCAATCCTGCTGGTGGTCGAGCGTTATCGCCAGCACTACCCAGGCCCCGGGGGCGGCTGTCTGGTCCGACACCTCGACCGAGACGGTCACCGGCCCGGCGGGCTGGCCGAACCCCGGCAGGCCCTTGCCGCCGCCCGCCTGGGCGAACGCCGCAGCCGGCGACCCGAGGACAAGGCCGGCGAGAAGGCGCAGGCAAAGCCCGATAACCCGGCGCCAGGAACGATGGGGGGAGGTGCTGAGCATCGCAGATGATTGGACAGCCAAACCCTGCGGGGTATTCCGGTGGGCGTCCGGTCGGGTCCGCCGAGCTATCCCCGGGCCCCTCAAGCCCCGGACGCCCGCCCTCCGATAGACCCCTCGGGAACCGATCCGTCGGGCGGGGCTGCGCCCGGGGTTCCCCGAACGGAGAGGACGCCTCGGGCGATGGAAGTTCTTGACCAAAGCGACATCGACGCCCTGCTCGCCGCCGGCGAGGCGCCCGTGGTCGAGGACGACGAGTCGTCTATCGCGATCTACAGCCGGCACCGTCACGACGAGCCGATCGAGGTGCGCCCGTACGACTTCAAGCGTCCCGAGCGCGTCAGCAAGGACCAGATGCGGGCCCTGCAGACCCTGCACGAGGCCTTCGCCCGGAACTTCGGGGCGGCGTTGTCGGGGTTCCTGCGCACGATCGTGGAGGTCCGCGTCGCGACCTGCGAGCAGATGACCTACTCGGAGTTCATCAGCGGCCTGCCCAACCCCACGAGCTTCAACCTGATCGAGTCCACGGCCCTCGAGGGCCAGATGTGCATGGAGATCAGCCCGCTCATCATCTACCCGATCATCGACCGGCTGCTCGGCGGCACCAGCCAGGACCTCTTCATCCCCCAGCGCCCGATGACGCTGATCGAGACCCGGCTCATCGAGAATGTCACCAAGCGTGGCCTGACCGCCCTCGCCGAGGCCTGGGCGAGCGTCCGGGAGATGCAGTTCTCGATCGTCGCGACCGAGAGCAACCCGCAGCTCGTGCAGATCGTGCCGCCCAACGAGGTGGTCGTCGTGCTGGGTTTCGAGCTCAAGACCAGCAACCGGGCGGGCACGATGAACCTGTGCATCCCGTACAATGTGATCGAGCCGGTGGTCGAGGAGTTGAGCGCTCAGAGCTGGTTCAGCGCCGCCAAGAGCCAGAAATCCAAGGCCGCCGAGGGACGCATCACCCGGAACCTGGGCCGGGCGACCGTGCAGGTGACCGGGCTGCTGGCGGAGACGACCATCTCGATGCGGGACCTGGCGACCATGGTGGTTGGGGACATCATCACCACCGAGGTGCCCGCCGACGAGCCGGCCCAGGTCTGCATCGAGGGGGAGTGCAAGTTCCGGGCGGAGATCGGGCGTCACCGGGGCGGCCTGGCCCTGCGGATCCTGGGCGACCCGACCCCCAAGCCCACCAAGCCGGCCCCGACGGCCTAGGCCCGGGCCCCGGAGTCGGCCCCGGGGATTGACCCCGGCGTCGGGGGACAGCTACAGTCTGGGGTGGTATGACGGCGGCGCAATGGGGCGCCGGCCGAGTTATGGACGGATCATGGTGGATACAGAGTCCCATCATGGTGGCTGATCTGACGGGCCATTCGTGCGCTCGTTCCCCGGGCCCGCGCCCCCTGGCGCGGTCCCGAGCGGAGGGTTCCGCCATGCGGTAGGCGGAGCGCCCATCCGGGTGGGCGGGAGAACCCTCTCCCGCCGACTGGCGGCCACCGGCGTCCACGGACGCGCGTGGCTGTTTCGTTTTTGGAGTTTCGACTTTGGCGTTTGACATCCTGGCCGGGGCCGCACGGAGGACCCCGGAAGACAACCCGACAATCAGGAGCGAGTCTCGTGAACACCGGTGAGATGCTGCGAATCCTCGACTCGATCGCGCGCGATCGCAATATCGACAAGTCCCTGCTCATCGCGGACCTCGAGCAGGCGATGGTCTCGGCCGCGAGGCGCTATTTCAACACCCTCGACACCGAGGAGTTCACCTGCACCCTCGACCCGCTCAGCGGGCAGATGTCCCTCTACCGCCACGGCGAGGTGCTCGAGATGCCCCCCGAGGCGTTCGGGCGCATCGCGGCCCAGACCTTCAAGCAGGTCATGATCCAGCGCTTCCGCGAGGACGAGCGCAACAGCATCTTCGACGAGTTCTCCAAGCGCGTCGGCGAGATCGTCACCGGCGTCGCCCAGCGGTACGAGGGCGGCTCGCTGGTCGTCACCGTCGACCGCGCCGAGGCATTCATGCCCCGGTCCGAGCAGATCCCCGGCGAGCAGTTCCAGCCCGGCGACCGCGTCCGCTGCCTCCTGCTCGATGTCCGCGATGTGGGCAACCAGGTCAAGATCGTCCTCAGCCGCAGCCACCCGGACTTCATCAAGCGGCTCTTCGAGGTCGAGGTGCCCGAGGTCTCCGAGCGGATCATCGAGATCAAGGCCATGGCCCGCGAGGCCGGGTACCGCACCAAGATCGCCGTCAGCTCGATCGACTCCAAGGTCGACGCGGTCGGGGCCTGCGTCGGTGTCCGCGGCAGCCGCATCAAGAACATCGTCGACGAGCTCAACGGCGAGAAGATCGACATCGTCCGCTGGAACGAGTCGAGCCAGATCCTCATCGCCAACGCCCTCAAGCCCGCCGAGGTCGCCGAGATCAGCCTGTGCTTCGAGCTCGGCCGGGCGACCGTCGTCGTCCGTGACGACCAGCTCAGCCTCGCGATCGGCAAGCGGGGCCAGAATGTCCGGCTGGCCGCCCGCCTCACAGGCTGGGATGTGGACATCCTCACCCCCGAGGAGTTCAACAAGGGCCTGGAGATCATGTCCGAGACGCTCCAGAGCATCGAGGGCATCGCCGAAGAGCAGGTCGACCGGCTCGCGGCGCTGGGCATGGTCAGCGTGTTCGACATCGAGGAGGTCGGCGCGGAAGTGCTCATGACCGAGCTCGAGATCGACGCCGACGGCGCCGAGCGGCTCATCCAGATCGCCGGCGAACGAGCCAAGGTCGTCGCCGAGCAGCAGCAGAAGGACAAGGAGGCGGCCGAGGCCCGGCGCAGGGCCGACGAGGAGGCCGCCCGCAAGCTCCTCAGCGGCGAGCTGGGCGAGGGCGGCGGGGATGTCGACCCGGAGATCGCCGCCGCGGCGATCCTCGGCGCGGGCCTGCTCGCGCCGCCCGCCTCATCGGAGCCACGCGCAGACGCCGCCGACCACGACGCCGAGGCCCGGGCCGCGGACATCCTGGGCGGGGGGAACGGGTCGTCGTAAGCAGATTCAACGCCGCCCCGCGCCGGTGCGCGCGGGGTCGGCCGCAGCGGAACCAGACAGAGATACGAACATCGGGAGCCGGGCTTGGCGAAGAGAGTCTTTGAAATCGCGAAGGAACTGAATATCCCCTCCAAGGTGATCGTGGCGAAATGCCACGACGAGGGGATCCCCGAGTCGAGCATCAAGAACCACATGTCCACGGTGTCCGTGGGGCTTGAGGCCACGATCCGGGAGTGGTTCAGCGATGAGGGCAGCGAGTCCCACACCGCCATCGAGACGGCCGAGAAGATCGACCTCGACAAGGTCCGCACCCCAGCCAAACGCAGGGCCAAGACCGCCGACGAGCAGGGCGAGGACGACGCGGGCGGCACGGCCATCGCCGCGCCCCCGTCACCGCCGCCGGCGGTAGTGCCGGCCGTGATACCGGCCGTGATGCCGGCGCAGCTCAAGGCCCGGCCCATCCCTCCCAGGGCCATGCCCATCCCCCCGGCCGAGGGCGAGACGGACGCAACGCCGGACGCGCCGGCGCCCGCCCCGGAGGCTCCGGCGCCGCCGCCGCCACCGGCCGCACCCCTCGCTCCCGCGGCGAGGATCGCGCCCCCCGCGCCGCCGCCGATCGAGCCCCCGCAGGCTCAGCCCGCCGAACCGGAACCCCCGAGGGCCCCGGCCCCGCGCGCCGAGACCCCCAGGCGCGAGCCCGCGAAGCCCGCGCCCATGAATGTCCCCGTGCGCCCCAAGCATGTCGCGCCCGCCGGGCCCCAGCTTGCCGACCTCACCCCCGTCAAGCTCAGCGGGCCCAAGGTCGTCCGCATCGAAGCACCCGAGATCGTGGCCCCGCCGCGCGCCCCACGCAGCGATACCGGCGGTGGCTACGGCGGCCGCGGCGCCGGCGCCCCGGCGACGGGCGAAGGGGAATTCGGCAACCGGAGCGCCGCACCCCGGCGCGGCGGCCCGGCCCCGGGCCCCGGCGCACCGGCCCGCCGACGCGACGGCGCCGTCCCCTCGCGCCGACGCGGGACTACCGGCGAGGATGTCAGCGCCGGCAAGTTCACCGAGCAGGACCTCGCCGAGCGCGAGGCCCGGCTCCAACGCTCCGGCGGCTACCTCAAGATGCGCCGCCAGCAGGCCAAGCGCGCCCAGCAGGGCGACCGGCCGCCGATGCCCTCGACCTCCGGCGGCAGGGTCCGGATCATCGATCCGTTCACCATCAAGGACCTCTCCGCCGCCACCGGCGTCAAGGGCGCCGACATCGTCAAGAAGCTCTTCCTGCAGGGCGTGATGGCCACCATCAACTCCGGCATCGAGGCCGCGCAGGCCCAGGAGATCATGATGGACTGGGACATCGAGCTCGAGGTCGTCGCGGCCAAGAGCGCCGAGCAGGTCGTCAGCGACGAGTTCGAGGACCGCGATCTGATCGACGAACGCCCGCGCGGCCCTGTCGTCACCATCATGGGCCATGTCGACCACGGCAAGACCTCCCTGCTCGACAAGATCCGCCACGCCAATGTCGCCTCGGGCGAGGCCGGCGGCATCACCCAGGCCACCAGCGCCTTCCGCGTCCCCGTCGAGGTCGGCAGCGAGACCAAGCATGTGGTCTTCGTCGACACCCCCGGCCACAAGGCGTTCACCGAGATGCGATCGCGCGGCGCCACCATCACCGACATCGTCGTGCTGGTCGTCGCCGCCGATGACGGCGTCATGCCGCAGACCGTCGAATCCATCAACCACGCCAAGGCCGCCGGCGTCCCCATCGTCGTCGCCCTCAACAAGTGCGATAAGCCCGAGGCCACCGACAACAACATCCAGAAGATCCTCGGCCAGCTCGCCGAGCACGAACTCAACCCAAGCGAATGGGGCGGCGACACCGAGGTCATCAGGACCAGCGCCGCCAAGGGCACCGGCATCCAGGAGCTCCTCGAGGTCCTCGACTACCGGGCCCAGCTCCTCGAGCTCAAGGCCGACTTCGGCGGGCCGGCCCGCGGCACCGTCGTCGAGTCCCGCATGGAGGAGGGGCGCGGCCCCGTCGCCAATATCCTCATCCAGGAGGGAAGGCTCCAGGTCGGGAACTTCATCGTCGCCGGGCGAGCGTTCGGACGCGTCCGAGATATCACCGACGACCGCGGCAACAAGCTCCGCGAGGTCGACCCCCCCACGCCCGTGCAGGTCTCCGGCCTCGACGAGATCCCCAACGCCGGCGACCGCGTCTTCGTGGTCGACAGCCTCAAGAAGGCCCAGCAGGCCGCCGAGCAGCGCCGTGAACGCGACCGCCACCAGCAGCTCGCCCAGCCCAAGGTCACCCTCAGCAGCCTGTTCAACCAGATGTCCGAGAACGAGGTCAAGGAGATCCTCATCGTCCTCAAGGCCGATGTGCAGGGCTCGGTCGATGTCCTCAGGCACGAGGTCGAGGGCGTCTCCACCAGCGAGGTCAAGGTCCGCGTGCTCCACGCGGCGGTGGGCGGCATCACCGAGAGCGATGTCATCCTCGCCGAGGCCTCCAACGCCATCATCATCGGCTTCAATGTCATCCCCTCGGGCAAGGCCCGCTCCACCGCGGAGCAGCGGGATGTCGAGATCCGCACCTACGATGTCATCTACCACATCACCGAGGATGTCAGGAAGGCCGCCGAGGGCATGCTCGAGCCCGAGCTCCGCCAGGAGGTCCTCGGCCACGCCGAGGTCCGCCAGGTCTTCAAGGTCTCCAAGGTCGGCGCCATCGCGGGCTGCTATGTCACCGACGGGCATATCGAACGCGACGCCCTCATCCGCGTCACCCGCGGCGACATCGTTATCGAGAACGACCGCAGGCTCAGCCAGCTCAAGCGCTTCAAGGACGACGCCAAGGATGTCCGCGCCGGCATGGAGTGCGGCATGAAGATCGACGGCTACGACGACATCAAGGACGGTGACATCCTCGAGTGCTACAAGAATGTGGAGGTCAAGCGGACGCTCTGACAACCGCCCGGCATACAACAGGGCGGGGCATGCGCCGGCCGCGGTACGCGAACATGGTCATCGGTGTGTTGCAGTTCGAGCTCCTCATCCCTCAGGCCTCGTCCCTCAAGGACAAGCGCCGCGTGGTCCATTCGCTCAAGGACCGCCTCCACCGTGAGCACCTGGTCGCCGTGGCCGAGGTCGGCGCGATGGACATGCTCAATGTCGCGGTCCTCGGCGTCGCCGCCGTCTCGGCCGAGGGCCAGCGGGTCGCCGCCACCCTCGACGCCATCAGCGCCAAGCTCCACGCCCTGCGCGACGCCGAGCTCGGCGCCACCACCCGGCGCGTCTTCGACGCCGAGGCCATGGCCCCCTCGCCCACCCTCGCCGACACCGACGACCTGGCCAGGGAGATGCTCGCCCGCATGACAGGAATCTCCGGGGAGGAGTGCGACCGATGAGCCGCCACACCGAGCAGCTGGCCTCGACCATCCAGCGCGACCTGCAGACCCTGCTCGTCAGGGGGCTGCAGGACCCCCGCGTCAAGGGCCTCATCACCCTCACCGGCGTCCGCGTCACCGACGACCTCACCGCCGCCATCGTCACGGTCTCCGTCCTGCCCGCCGAACAGCAGGACCTCACCATGCACGGCCTCCGCGCCGCCGCCGGGTACCTCCGGCGGGAGCTCGGCAAGACCGTCCAGACACGCCGACTCCCCGCCCTGCAGTTCAAGCTCGACGAGTCGATCAAACGCGGGGCCGAGGTGCGCGCCGCCCTCGACCGCGTCCGCGACGAACGCCTCACGAAGGAGTCCGCTGGGCCCGCCGACACGACGGAGGACGCGGAGTCATGACATCCCCCAGCGGCGACGGCGACAAGCTCGCGGCAGTGCTGACCACGCTCCTGGGCAAGACCGACCCCGCGCCCGTGTTCCCCGAGCGTAAGCACGAGTGCATCGAGCCCCTCGTGGGCTGCCTCATCTACTCCTTCCTGCTCTGGGAGTCGGCGCCGAAGGCCGCGGCCGCCGCGTTCGACTCCCTCTGCGCGTGGATCATCGACCCCAACGAGCTTCGTGTCGCGCTGCCCCAGGAGATCGTCGAGTGGACCGGCGCCAAGGACCGCGCCGCCCTGGAGCGCGCCGACCGGATGCGCGCCTCGCTCAACGCCCTCTTCCAGCGCGAGCACCGCGTGACGCTCGCCCACCTTGAGAACAAGCCCAAACGCGATGTCCGCGAGTACATCGAGAGCCTCGACGGGATGCCCGCCTTCGTCGCCGCCCGCGTGACCCTCTTCGCGTTCCACGGGCACGCGATCCCCACGGACCGCACGCTGTTCGAGCTTCTGGTCGGCGAGGGGGTCCTGGACCCCTCCCTCGCCCTCGACGAGGCCGAACGCTGGCTCGAACGCCAGATCCGCGCCAGCGACGCCGAGAAAGTCGTCCCCGTGCTCGAGGCCTGGCGCGACGCCCCGGCCAAGCCCAGGGCCAACACCAAACCAGCGAAGACCAAGCCCGCGAAGAAAGCAGCCCCGAGGACCACCCCCGCACGCGGCAAGAAGGACGCCTGATGCCCGCACCCCACCGGCACATCGCCGCCGTCTGCGCCGCGGGGCTGCTCGTCGGCGCCGCCGGCGGGTGCTCGACCGGCCACGCCGCAGCCAACGCCCAGCGGGCACAGCCCTCGACGACCCAATCACTCGCCTGGCCCGAGCTCTCCGACGCCTACGCCCGGCTCGCCGCCCTCCGGGACGCCGAGCGGCCCAGCCCGATCGCCAGCCCGATCGCCCGCCCGGTCCCCCAACTCCGCGCCCTGGACACCGACGCGCTGACCCCGATGTCCCCGGACGATCCCGCCGCCGCGGACGCCCGGCGCCCGCTACCAGAGGTGCTCGCCGCGCTGAGGGCCCCCCGCCCCACCGCCGGGACCACCCCCCCGCCGCCGACCGAGGGCGCGCTGCTGCGCGCCCGACAGCTCTACACCTCGGGCCTCGCCCGGCTGCTGGACCGCGACGCCCCGGGCGCCGCCCGCGACCTGGCCGGCGCGGCACAGCTCGACCCGGCCTCGCCCGCCCCGTGGCTGAAGCTCGCCGAAGCCCAGTCGATCATGGGCCAGGCCGGCGCCGCGATGCTGAGCCGACGCAAGGCCGCCGACCTCGGGTCAGACGACGCCCTCACGCTCGGCGTGCTGGGCATCCAGGCCGCCCGCACCGGGCAGCACGACCTGGCGGCTCACTACCTCGCCCGCTGCCTCGACGCCGAGCCGGAGCAGGCCGACCCGCTGCTGCGTCAGGTCGCTCTGGTGCGCCTGTCCGACCCGCTCACGCAGCTGGGCTACCTCCAGGCCTCGATCGACGCGCTGCAGGAGGGGCTCGTGCTGCCCCGGCAGCTCCGCACCCCGACACGGTTCGCCGACGAGGCGACCGACATCGCCCGGCGCGCCTCAGACCTGTGGGTGCGGATCGGCGACACCGCCTGCCGCCTGGGCGACGACGCGCTCGCCGCCGAGGCGTACGCCACCGCCGCGGCCGCGCCCTCGGTGGACCCCGGCGCGATCCTCGCGCGTCGTGCGTTCGTGCTGCTCCGCGCCGGCCGGGCGGCCTCGGTCGCGCTGCTCGCGCTGGACGACATCGCCGGGCGCCAGGGCCGAGCCGACACCCGCGACCTCGCCCTGCTGGCGCTGCTCCGCGACGACCGCGAGGTCGGGCCCCTGGTCGTCAGGGCGCTCGGCGACCTCGACCGCTCGATCGCCGACGGGCGGACCGCGACCACCGACACGCTCCTCACGCTCGCCAAGGCCGCCGCCAGCCCGCCCGACCAGGCCCGCGCACTGCTGACCGCTCGCTCGCTCGCGGCGCCCGGCGATCCCCGCGTCCTCGGCGAGCTGTTCGCCCGCTGCGACTCCCCCGAGGCGATCGAGGCGGCCGCGCTGCGGCTCCTCGAGCAGCCCCCGGCCGACGCCGCGACGATCGGATGGGTCCTGGCCGCCTGGCACCCGACCCCGGGCCCGCTGAGCCGATCGCTGCCGGAGACGCCCGCCGGACGCACGCTGCGCGCGGCGCTGCTGCTGGCGCTGGGGCGCCCCGCGGACGCGATCGCGCCGGACGCCGGCGCCGTGCCCGCCGAGCTGCTCGCCCTCGCCGCGGCACAGGCCGGGGCGTGGGAGGAGCTCGACTCCCTGGTCCGGACACTCGACGGCGACCCGCCGGCCCAGGCCCGCGCGCTGAAGGCCGCCCAGCGGTACGAGGAGTCGCTCGCCGCCCTGAGGCCCGCGCTCGCCGACCCGGGCGCGTCGATCGGCACGCTGCTGCTCGGCGCCGAGCTCGCGCTCAACACCGCCGACCCGGCCCTCGCCGCCGAACTGCTCGACCGGGCCGTCGCCCTCGATGAGTTCAACGAGCGTGTGTACGAGGGGCTGATCAATGTCCGCCAGGCCGCCGGCGACCCGCAGGGCGCGGGCGAGGCGATCCGGGCGCTCCGCGAGCGTGCCCCGTCCAGCCAGCTGCTCCGGTGGGTCAACACGCAGGAGGAGGCCCGGCGGGGCCTGATCGACCAGGCGGAGCGGTCGGCCCGCGCGCTCGTCGAGGACTCGCCTCTCGGCGCCGGCGCCGCCCTGGGTCTGCTCATGCAGGTCTGGGCCCAGCGCAACGCCGTCGAGGACAGCGCCTCGCTCCAGTCCGCCGCCAGCTGGCTTGAGGGCCTGTGCGCGGCGCCACCCGTCACCGGCGAGATGCTCGCGGCCCGGGCCACGCTGCTCCAGCTGCTCGGGCGCTCCGACGAGGCCGAACGCGTGGCGCGCGACGCCTACGCCTCGCGCCCGACACCCCCGGTCTCCAGGGCGCTCGAGAACCTGCTCCGCGCCACCGGCCGCCCCGACGAGGCCGACGCCCTCGCCCAGGCCCGGTTCGCCGGCGCCGGCGCCGGCATCGACGCGAGCCTCGACCTCGCGGAGCACCACGCCCGGCTCGCGCAGTGGGAGCAGGCCGCCGGCGCCGCCCAGACCGCCATGCCCAAGCAGGCCCGCCTCACCCCCGAGCAGGAGAACCGCGTGCTCCAGCTCGCCGCCGCCCTCGCCGGGCGCGTGCAGGGCGAGCCCACCCCAGCCCTCAACGGCGCGACGCTCGCGCTCCTCACCGCCGCCGAGACCCGCGGCATCGAGCTCGACTGGCAGCTCGGCTACGCCCGCTGGGCCCTCCTCGCCGACTCGCCCGACGCCACCACAGACCAGATCGCCACCGCGACCGTGTCGTTCCTGCAGAAGGTCACCACGCCCGAGGTCGCCGCCCGGATCATCGGCGACATCGCCGCCCGCCTGGAGATCCCCGTCGACACGCTCGACCTCGCGCGGAGCCAGATCGCCTACCAGCTCGCCGGCTCGCTGCTGAACTCCGGCAGGGACGAGGCCGCGCTCGAGGTCTACCGGGTCGCGCTCCGCTACAACCCCGACCACGCCTGGGCCGCCAACGACCTGGGCTACTTCCTGACCGAGCGGCACGAGGACCTCGACGAGGCCGAGCGGCTGCTCGAGCACGCCTACGCGCTCAAGCCCGACCAGTCGAACATCGCCGACTCGCTCGGCTGGCTCCGCTACAAGCTCGGCCGACTCGACAACGAGCCCCAGCCCGACGGCTCCGTGCGCGAGGGCGCGGTCTCGCTGCTCATCGCCGCCACCGGGCTGCCCGGCGGGGCCGACAGCGCCACCGTCCACGACCACCTCGGCGACGCCCTCTGGCGGGCCGGCGATCGCGACCGCGCCGAGGCCGAGTGGCTCCGCGCCCAGCAGCTGCTCGTCGGCGAGCTGGCCGCGCTCCGGGACGGCGGCGGCTCGCCCCGGCGCGACGATCTGACCGCCGAGGCCGCCGGCGTCGGCGCCAAGCTCGACGCCCTCCAGGCCGGCGCCGAGCCGCCCGTCGCGCCGCGTTTCAGCGAGAGCTCACCCGGCTGACCCGGCGTGACAGGCAACCCGCAAGCCCGCTCGCCCCCACCGGGCCGGCGGGAAACAATGCCCCCCGCCGGGCCCTCCCAGGGCGCCACCCGGCCGTGCAGAGGAGACCACCGTGGCCGGACACAGCAAATGGGCGAATATCAAGCACCGTAAAGCCGCGGTGGACAAGAAGCGGGGCAAGATCTGGTCCAAGTGCTCCCGCGCGATCATCGCCGCGGCACGGACCGGCGGGGGCGACCCCACCTCCAACCTCGCCCTCCGCTACGCCATCGACGAGGCCAAGTACGCCAACATGCCCAAGGACACCATCCAGCGGGCCATCGATAAGGGCGCAGGCGCCGCGGGGGGCGACTCCTTCGAGACCATCACCTACGAGGGCTACGGCCCCGGCGGCGTGGCCGTCATCGTCGACGCCCTCACCGACAACCGCGCCCGCACCGCGCCCGATGTCCGCTCCACCTTCGCCAAGTACGGCGGCAACCTCGGCCCGAGCGGGTGCGTCAGCTACATGTTCGAGACCCGGGGCCGGATCATGATCCCCGGCGCCATCCCCGAGGAGAAGGTCATGGAGGCCGCGCTCGAGGCGGGGGCCGACGATGTCGAGAGCCCCGAACCCGGCGAGGACGACCCCGGCATGTGGACGATCCTCACCACGCCGCAGGACTTCGCGACCGTCAAGGACGCGATCGAGGCCGCGGGGATCGAGGTCGCCGACGCGGAGATCACCAAGATCCCCGGCAACATGGCCGCCGTCAGCGCCGACGACGCCCGCAAGGTCCTGAACCTCGTCGATGCCCTCGAAGACAACGACGACATCCAGAAGGTCTATACCAACGCGGACATCCCCGCGGAGGTGCTCGCCGAGCTGGGATGATTGTCCAGGAAGAGACGAAGAGACTGAGAGACGAAGAGACGAAGTGCTCGCAGGCCTCGCCCACACCTCGTCTCTTCGTCTCTTCGTCTCTTCGTCTCTTCGTTTCTTCGTCTCTTCGTCTCCCCCTCCGTGCCTCCGTGCCTTCATGCCTTCATGCCTTCCCCCCCAACGCAAAGACCCCCGCCCGGCTCACCGGGCGGGGGTCGCTTTGATCGATCTCCGTAGGAGTCGACTTGTTGACCGGGCTGCACCAACGGCAAACCCGTCGGCTGCCGCTTAGCGGCGCAGCCCTCTCGTACAGTCACACTTGATCACTGGATCACCTCCTTCGGTAAGCGCCGTCCCAGCCGACGCGGCCTGTACCCAGCCGCCGCCGGGCCTCATTCCCCCCGGGCCGTCGCCCGGGGCTCACCGCCCGGGGCCTTTCTGCCCCGGTCGTCGCCGGCCCTGGCCCAGCCTAGCTCGCGGGTTCTCCGCCGCCTCAGCGGGCCTCATCCAGCGATGTACCCATTGTCGTCATTCTGTACGCCGCGCCAAGAGCTTTGTTCCCGGATTGTCCCCGGGTTCTGGCGCCGTCCGGGGGGTACCCGGTCACCCCTCGAACTCCTCGAACGCCCCCTTCGACGCCTGCTGGTCCAGGTACGCCTGGAAGTCCCCCATCTTGTAGCTCACGAAGCAGAAGACATGGTGCAGCGTCAGCCATTCGAGGTCCGAGAGGTCCTCGTCCAGGTCCTTGCGCAGCCGGTTCAGTTCCGCCAGCATCGTCTCGGCCTTCATGGGCGCCTCCCTTCGACGCCGCATGGTACGGCGCAAGGCAAGGCCCGGCGGGACTCGTCCCGCCGGGCCGGACCGCGTGTGCGGGAGGGTCGAATCACCCGCCCCACGCCGAAGGCTCTGATCGCCGACGCGGGGGCTCACTCGCCGGTGGGCTTGATGATCCGGATCTGCGCGTCCTGCCCCGGCTCGGTCCGCACGCTCGGCGCCGAACCATCGTCGAGGATGACGGTCGAAGTACCGCCGTTGGGCGCGTTCACATCCACCGTCACCTGCTGCTGGCCGTCCCCCTCGGCGGTGTTGACGCTGAACACCGTGCCGTCCTCGGCGACGAAGGTGCCCGACGCGCCCTCGCCCGACTCGACGAGCTCGAGATCGTACCGGGTGCCGTCGTCGGTGATCAGGACCGCGCGGCGGTTCATGATCGTGTGCGTGACGGCGGCCGCCAGGCTGCCCCCCGCCACCGCGCCGATACCGACGAGGAGGATGGCCGAACGGGTGAGCGTGAACTTCGGTCGTGCGTGCATGGTGATACCTCTCAGGAATTCCTCGACCCTGGGTGATTGGTCCGGGCCCGGCCAGGCGCGCCCCCGCGCCCGCTCGAGCAGCTCGTTCATGCGCCGGTCGGCGCCGTCGTTCGTGTGGTGTGCGCGCGTCCTCATGGGCGGCCTCCTGTTCGTGCCAGCTCGCCGCGCAGCGCCTCTCTCGCCCGGTGCAGCCGCGACTTCACGGTGCCCCCCGCCACGCCGAGCACCTGCGCGGTCTGCTCGACGCTCAGCCCCTCAAGATGCACCAGCGCGATCACCGTCTGATGATCGGCCCGCAGCCTGCCCAGCGCCTCGTACAACTCCCCCGTATCGGCGTCGCGCTCCGGCGCCGACGCCCGGCCCAGCAGCCCGACCACCCGCCGGCGCAGCCGCTCGCGACGGGCCGCCAGGTTCGCCCGGTTCGTCGCGATCCGCAGCAGCCACGCCCGGAACGGGGCCCCCGAGTCCCGGTACCTGGGCAGCGCCTCCCATGCCGCCAGAAAGGTGTCCGCCGCGAGGTCCTCGGCCAAGGCCGCGTCGCCCGTGCGCCGGTAGAGGTACCCGGCCACCGCCCCAAAGTGCCTCCGGTAGAGCACGCCGAACTGCTCGGGGTCCCCGGCCGCCCGGGCCGCCAACGCCGAGTCCGGGCACGGCGCCAGGCCCCCCGACCCGGGCTCCGAAGCGGCTTGGATGGTCCAGACTGCCTGCGTCATTGCCACACACAATGCGCGAGAACCCCGCCGGGTTCCCCGTGTCGGAGAAATCCCACCCGAGGCCCGCGCCCCCACCCGCCGGGCGACGCCGAACCGGCCAACCCCCAACCCCCCCGACCCCTCCGACCCCTCCGACCCCCCCCGGGCCCCTCAAACCCGTCAGGCGCGGCGCGGAAGGCCCCCGACCACCCGCACCACCGTGTACGCCCCCACCTGCACCAGAACGATCGCCGGCCCGGGGGGCCAGTCGAGCTCGAAGCTCACCACCAGCCCCACCGCCACCCCCAGCACCCCCACCAGCGCGCTCACCACCACCACCGGCCACCACCGCGCGCTGCAGCGGAGCGCCGTCGCCCCGGGCAGCACCAGCAGCGCCGTCGCCAGCACCACGCCGGCCAGGCGCATCGTCACGACGATCGCCATCGCCAGCATCACCAGCAGCAGCGTCCTCGCCACGCCCACCCGGACGCCGCACGACGCCGCCCCGACCTCGTCGAACGCCCAGAACAACATCGCCCGCCGGCGCGCCCACAGCACCGCCAGCTCGGCCGCCACCACCGCCCCCGCGACCGCGGCATCGCCCCAGCGCACCGCGAGCACCGACCCGAACAGCACGCTCTCGACGCCGAAGCCGGGGGTCTGCCCCCGCGCCCGCATCGCCGCGCTGGCGTGCTGGATCAGGATGAACCCCGCCGCCATCGCCGCCACCAGCACGATCCCGATCGCCGTGTCGGCGTTCACGCCCTTGCGGTCCGAGAGCGACGCGATCCCCAGCGCCGCGCCCGCGCAGGTCATCGCCACCACCGCCAGCACCCGCCAGTCCCCCGACTCGCCCGCGCCCAGCCCGATCGCCATCGCGAGGCCGACGCCCGCGAACGCCGCGTGGCTCACGCCCTGCCCGATGAAGCTCATCCGCCTGAGCACCACCACCGGGCTCAGCACCGCGCAGAGCAGCGCGACCAGCAGGCCCACCACCACCGCCGGCCAGAACAACGCCGCCGTCTCGGGCGACCCGAAGAGGTAGTCAACCGTGCGCACGCCCGCCCCCCTTCCCGGCGTCCGCCCCGCCCCCGCCGTGCCCCTCGCACCCGCAATCGTGCCCACCGCCCCCGTGGGCGTGCCCCGCGTGCCCCCCGTGCCCGTGCTGGTCCGCCGGGTGCTCGTGCCCGGGGTCGGTACACTCAGCGGCGCGGTGCGCGTCGATGTGCACCTCGCCGAAAATCCCCTCCACCTCGTGCCGGAAGACCTCGGCCAGCACCGCCGGCGTCAGCCCCTCGGGCGACACATGCGCGTGCAGCGTCCGCTGCAGGCACGCGACCCTGTCGCACCCCGCCGCGATCGTCCGGAGGTCGTGCGTCACGATCACCACCGTCACCCCCAGCTCGTCCTGCACATGCGCGAGCATCGCCGCGAACTGCTGCTGCCCCGCCGCGTCAATCCCGATCGTCGGCTCGTCCAGCACCAGCAGCCGGGGCTCGGCCGCCAACGCCCGCGCGATCAACGCCCGCTGCAGCTGCCCCCCCGAGGCCCGCCCGATCGGCATGTCCGCGAAGCCGTCGCACCCGGTCAGCATCAGCGCGTGCTCCACCGCCCGGCGCGCACCCGGCCCCGACCGACGCCACGGGCGCAGACCCACCGCCGCCGGCATCCCCACCACCTGGCGCACGCTGAAGGGGAATGCCACCTCCGCCGTCGACCGCTGCGGCACATACCCGATCCACCGCGCCTGTCTCGCCTCCGTCGGCGTCCGCCCGAACACCCGGACCGACCCCCCGCTCGCGGTCAGCAAGCCCAGGGCGATGCGCACCAGCGTGGTCTTGCCCGCCCCGTTCGGGCCCAGGATCCCCAGCCGCTCCCCCGGCTCGACGCGCAGCGTGATCTCCCGGAGCGTCGGCCCCGCCGACCCCTCGTAGGTGTGGCTCACCCGGTCGAATTCGATCGCCGCGCCCCCGGGCTCGACCGCCGGGGCGCTCACCCGCCACCCCCACCACCACCCCCGCCGCCACCAATAGTCCGAACCAGCTCCTCCAGGTTTCCGCGCATCATCGCGCCCCAGTCTCCCTGGCCCAGCGGGTCGAGCTTCCCGACCGGCACCCCGATCTGCCCCGCCACCCGCTCGGCGATCACCGCGTCCAGCTGCGCCTCCGTGAACACCGCCCTCGCGCCCTGCGCCCGCGCCGCGCCCACCACCTCCGCGATGTGCCCCGGCGTCGGCTCGCCCTCATCCGCAACCTGGATCACCCCCGCGATCACCAGCCCGTACCGGTCGGCCAATCGCGACCACGCCGCGTGCTGGGTCACGATCGCGACCCCGGCGAGCGACCCGAGCTTCTCCCGGTACTCCGCGTCAACCGCGCCCACCGCACGGGTCGTCTGTTCGAGCTTCCCGCCCAACGCGTCCAGCTCGGCAACCGACGCCCCGGCCCGCTCCATCGCCAAGCGCACCCGCTCGGCCAGCGCCGGGAGGAACGCCCCGACCAGCCCGGGGTCGATCCACAGGTGAGGGTCCTCGACCCCCACGCCGTGCGCATGGTCGTGACCCTCGTGCCCGGCCTCGTCGTGTCCGCCCCCGATGCCCAGAGCGTCGGCCATCACCACCACCCGCGCGCCCTCCCTGGCCGAGCGGGGCAGCCGAGCCTCGATCCCCAGCCCCACCATCACCACCAGATCGGCCTTCGCGATCGCCGCGATGTCGCTCGGGGTCGGCTCAAAGCCGTGCGGCGACTGCCCGGGCCGGACCAGCACCCGGACCTCGGCGTCCGCGGGCAGCAGCGCCCGGCACAGCCCCTCCAGCGGCGGGATGCTCACCACCACCCGAACGGGCCCGGGCTCCCGGGCCGACTCCCCCGGACCGGCCCCCTGCCCGCACCCGAGCGCGAACAGCACCACGACCAGCACCACCCCCGACGCCCACAACACCGCTCGATGCATGCCGTCCACTCCCGGAACGCCCCGATCGGGGCACCGGCATCTTATTGAGAATGGATTCTCATTGTCAATCGACCCGCCCCACGCCGCCGATCGCAATCCGCCCAAGCTTGCCGGACCGCCCCGCGCGAGGGGTATACTTCCGCCCGACCGAGAGGTCGTCGCCGGGGCGGTAGCTCAGTTGGTAGAGCGCATCGTTCGCAATGATGAGGTCAGGGGTTCGACTCCCCTTCGCTCCACTCATCCAGACGCCGCGGGAGCCATACCCGCGGCGTTTTTTCGCGCGCCGCGCGGGCCCGGCGCTCCGAGTCGCTACAATAATTGAGTTGAATATCCAGAAAGGAGCTCTCCATGATCTCCGGCGGCCTGACCATCCAGCGCCTCCTGGCCTCCATGAAGCGACTCGACGCTTCGGACCTCCACATCAAGGTCGGCCTGCCGCCGGTCTACCGCATCGGCGGACGCCTCAAGCACATCGACGCCCCCCCGCTGACCGAAGAAGAGTGCGACCACCTGTTCGACCCGCTGCTCAGCGATGTCCAGAAGAAGCGCTTCGTCGAGTCCGGCAACCTGGACTTCGCCTGGCACCTGCCCGACGGCGACCGATTCCGCATCGACCTGTTCCGCTCCGGCAACCACATCCACGCCGCCGCCCGGCGCGTCAAGGCCGAGATCCCCAGCTACGCCGAGCTGCACCTCCCGCCCATCTACGCCAAGATCGTGCGTGAGAGCCCCGACGGCCTGGTCCTGATCTGCGGCGTGACCGGCTGCGGCAAGAGCTCCACCCTCGCCGCCATGATCGAGCAGCTCAACCAGACCGAGGATGTCAACATCATCACGGTCGAGGACCCCATCGAGTACCGCTTCACGCCCAAGAAGGCGATCATCTCCCAGCGCGAGGTCGGCATCGATGTCGACAGCTTCAAGACCGCCCTGCGCTACGCCGTCCGCCAGGACCCCGACATCATCTTCATCGGTGAGATGCGCGACGCCGAGACCGTGCTCGCCGGCATCCAGGCCGCAGAGACCGGCCACCTCGTCTTCGCCACCCTCCACACCGCCGACACCATGCAGAGCCTCAACCGCATGCTCGAGTTCTTCCCGCCCAGCGAGCGCAGCTTCATCCGCTCGTCCCTGGCCAACACCCTCCGCGCCGTCTGCGCCCAGAAGCTCATCCCGTCGGTCGCGACCTTCGAGACCAAGATCGTCCCCGCCTGCGAGGTGCTGCTCAACTCCCCCGTCGTCCGCGAGAAGATCCGCGAGTGCGAGGACGCCGACCTGCCCTCCATCATCTCCGGCTCCAAGTCCGAGGGCATGCAGAACTTCACCATGGCCCTCGCCGAGCTGGTCGAGAAGGAGTGGATCGACCTCCAGACCGCCCGCGGCTTCGCACCAAACCGCGACGCGCTCGAGAGCATCCTCAAGGGCGTCGAGGTCAAGTCCTCCACGCTCATCGGACGCATCAAGGCCGGCGGCGGCGGGACCTAAACACCCAGACGGGCCGCAGGAGCCCCCATGCCCCGCGATCCGGTCATCATCGTCGGCGCCGGCATCGTCGGCCTCGCCACCGCCTACCAGCTCCAGCTCGCCCGGCCCGGCGCGCGGGTTGTCGTCCTCGAGAAGGAACGCACCCTCGCCGCCCACCAGACCGGACGCAACTCCGGAGTCATCCACTCCGGCATCTACTACAAGCCCGGCTCGCTCAAGGCCACGAACTGCCGACGCGGCAAGGCCATGCTCGAAGGCTTCTGCCGCGAGCACACCGTCCCTTTCGACATCTGCGGCAAGGTCATCGTCGCCACCTGCGAGGACGACCTGCCCGCCCTGGAGCGCATCCTCGAACGGGGCCGCGCCAACGGCGTCGCCTGCGAGCGGATCGGGCCCGAGCGCCTCCGCGAGCTCGAGCCCCACGCCGCGGGCATCGCGGCGATCCGCGTCCCCGAGGCCGGCATCATCGACTACGGCGCGGTCTGCGAGGCGCTCGCCCGATGCATCACGCACGCCGGCGGCGAGGTACACACCGGCGCCCGCGTCACCGCCATCGACGCCCGCCCCGGCGCCTGCTCCGACGCCCGCCACGCCACCTGCACCGTCGAATCAACGCTCGGCGAGCACCGTGCCCGCCTGGTCATCAACTGCGCCGGCCTCCACTCCGACCGCGTCGCCGCCCTCTCCACCGACGGCGCCCAGCCCCTCCCCGCCCGCATCGTCCCCTTCCGCGGCGAGTACTACGAGCTCGCCCCCGCCGCCCGGCGTCTCTGCAACAACCTCATCTACCCCGTCCCCGACCCCAGATTCCCCTTCCTCGGCGTCCACTTCACGCGCATGCTCGCCGGCGGGGTCGAGTGCGGGCCCAACGCCGTCCTCGCCCTCGCCCGCGAGGGCTACACCTGGGCCGACATCGAGCCCGACGACCTCGCCGACACCCTCGGCTACCCGGGCTTCTGGCGCATGATCGCCCAGCACTGGCGCATGGGCCTGGGCGAGATGCACCGCTCGCTGGTCAAGGGCGCGTTCGTGCGTGCACTCCAGCGGCTCGTCCCCGCTATCCGCGCCGAAGACCTTTCCCCGGCCCCCGCCGGCGTCCGCGCTCAAGCCCTCGCCCCCGACGGCCGGCTCGTCGACGATTTTCTTATCCGCCGGCGCGGGCCCGTCATCGATGTCCTCAACGCCCCCTCACCGGCCGCGACCAGCGCCCTGGCCATCGGCGAGCGCGTCGCCGCCCTCGCCGCCTGAGCCCCCGGCGCCACCCACAGCGCAGCGGATACCCTTGCCCATGAACACCGACGCGGCCCGCGCCCTCATGCACGAATGGGTCCAGAACCCGGCCCTCCGGGTGCACATGGAGGCCGTCGCCGCCTGCATGCGCGCCGCCGCCCTCCGACACGACCCCGCGATGCCCGAGCCCGAGCTCGACCGCTGGGCCGTCGCCGGCCTGCTGCACGACTTCGACTACGAACGGCTGCCGGACCAGCACCCCGCGCCCGGCGTCGCGCACCTCGAGAAGCTCGGCGTCGACGCCGAGATCCTCACCGCCATCCTCGGCCACTGCAGCGAACGCACCGGCGTCGCCCGCCAGACCCCCATGGCCCGCGCCCTCTTCGCCGTCGATGAGCTCGCCGGCTTCATCGTCGCCTGCGCCAAGGTCAGACCCGGAGGTCTCGAGGGCATGGAGCCCAAAGGCGTCCTCAAGAAGCTCAAGACCCCCGCCTTCGCCGCGGCCGTGAGCCGGGAAGATATCGACAAGGGCATAGAAGAACTCGGCGTCGACCGCAACGACCACCTGGCCATGTGCATCGACGCCCTGCGGGGCTGCCCGCGGGTGCGGTGGGATTGAGGCCGACCCTCCCGGCTAAGCTACCGCCCATGGGCACAAGCTCGTCGTTCCTCCTGGAGTTCCTCCGCGACCCGCGCTCCACCGCCGCCATCGCCCCGTCGTCGCGCAGGCTGGCCGAGCGGATGCTCGAGGGGATCGACTTCCACGCGGCCCGCGCGATCGTCGAGTACGGGCCGGGGACCGGCGTCTTCACCCGCGCCGTCCTGGAACGCTGCCGCCAGGCGCCCCGCGAGGACCGCGTGTTCCTCGCCGTGGAGAAGAACCAGCGCATGGCCGAGCGGCTCGCGGCGGCGGAGCCCGGCGTCCGTGTGCACCACGGCGACGCGCTGGAGGTCGACCGCCTCTGCGCCGACGCCGGGCTCGGCGGGCTCGACTTCGTGCTCTCGGGGCTGGGCTGGCCATCGCTCCCGGCGCCGGTCAGGGACGGCATCCTCGAGCGCACCGCGGCCCTGCTGCGCCCGGGGGGCGAGTTCCGCACCTTCGGCTACCACATCGGCCTGCTGATGCGCGGCGCGTGGGAGTTCCGCCGCACGGTGCGCCGGCTCTTCAGCGAGGTCACCATCAGCCCCGTCGTCTGGGGCAACCTGCCCCCGGCGTTCGTCTACCGCTGCGTGAAGTAACGCCGCCGACTCAGGGCAGGCGCACCGCGCGCCACCCCTCGCGCACCACCGCCCCATCCACCCCGACGACCAGGGACGCCCGCATCCCCGGCCCGGGCAGCACCAGGCGCAGACGCCCGCCCGAGGTCTTCTTGTCGGCGCCCATGAGCGACAGCAGCGTCGCGTCGTCGGGGATCCCCGCGACCCGCACCGGCAACCCGCACCGGCCCAGCACCGCCTCCACCCGCTCCCGCAGCGAGCCGTCCACCAGCCCGGCCGCCGCCCCCGCCGCCGCCGCGCTCACGAGGCCCAGCGACACCGCCTCCCCGTGCAGCAGCGGCGCGTCGGCCGCCCGCCCGGTTGGCGAGAGGTGCCCCAGCGTCTCGATCGCGTGGGCGAAGGTGTGCCCCAGGTTCAGCACCGCCCGCCCGCCGCTCTCCCCCATCTCCCGCTCGTCGCCGGCGACGACCGCCGCCTTGAACGCCACGGAGCGCGCGATCAGCTCCGTCAGCGCCGCCCCGTCGCGCCCCAGAATCGCGTCCAGGTTCGCCTCAATCCAGTCAAGATGCCGACACGGGGTGCCGTGGTCTGAACGCAGCGCAGCGGAGTGAAGGCCACGCGACTGCGCAACGGCGTGGGCTTCCCCCTCCGCGCACCCGTCCAGCAGCCCGTGCTTCACGCACTCGGCCAGCCCCGACCGGAACTCCCGATCCGGCAGCGTCGCGAGGGTCGCCGTGTCGGCCAGCACCAGCGCCGGCTGCCAGAACGCCCCCACCATGTTCTTCTGCAGCACCCCCCCCACTTCCAGGTTGACCCCCGTCTTGCCCCCGACCGACGCGTCCACCATCGAGAGCAGCGTCGTCGGGCACTGCACAACGGGCACGCCCCTCCGGTAGCACGACGCCGCGAAGCCCGCGACATCGCCGGTAATCCCGCCGCCGACCGCGATCACCGGGTCGGCCCGCTCGATCCGCGCCGCCCCCATCGCCCCGAGGAGCCCGCCGAGCGTCTCCAGCGTCTTGGCCTTCTCCGTCGCGACCACCGACGCCCGCGAGACCTCGCACCCGACCGCCCGCAGCGATGCCGCCGCCGCGTCCGCGTGCGTTCCGACATTCGCGTCGGCGACCAGGAACGCCGCCCGCGGCGTGCGCCCCAAGGCCTCCGCCGCCAGCCGGCCCAGGTCCGCGAGCAACCCCTCGCCGACGAACACCGTGCACGGGCTGCCGCCGAACGCAAAGCCGAACCGCCGGGGGGGTGCTGTGGTCATGCGGGCAAATATACGACGGCCGCCCGTCCGGGACCCGGGGCCCTGCCGGGGCGCACGGCCGGCGCCAGAAACAAAGAGCCCCGGACAAAGGTCCGGGGCTCGGAGTGCATGGGATGCTCGGCGGGCCCCCGACTGGACCGCCTACTGGGCCGCAGGCTCCTCTTCCTTGACCTCGCGTGCCAGCATCTCCGGCGCGCACGCCAGGTTGTACGCCGCGATCGCCGTGTTCGTCGCGCTCTGGCGCAGGTAGTTGGGGATCGCGATGTCCAGCCGGTCGTGCTGCGTGTGCCACCCGTACCCGTAGACCGACCGCCCGATCTCGTCCCAGAAGAACCCGGGGATGCCCTGCGAGTTGAAGCTCGCGTGGTCGCTCCCGCCGCCCTGCGGCATGTTCTCGACCGTGTGGACATTGCAGTTGAGGTACTTGCCGTCCTCCTCGTCCCAGATCCGCCCGTTGATCGGGGCCGTCGCGGCGGCGAGGTACTCCTTCATCGGCTCGATGCAGACGATGCCGCCCTGGGTGTTGGTCCCGCCGTCGTCGACCAGGCAGCACACGATCTTGGCCTTCTCCTCGTCGCTCAGGCTCTCCACATACGCCCGAGACCCGAGCAGCCCCTGCTCCTCGCCGGTCCACAGGATGAACCGGATCGTGCGCTTGGGCTGCGCGCCCGCGGCGGCGAGGATCCGCGCCGCCTCCAGCGTCACCGAAGACCCGGTGCCGTTGTCGGTCACGCCCTGCGAGCCGGGGCCGTTCCAGCTGTCCAGGTGCGCGCTGACGATCACCACCTCGTCGGGCCACTCCGTGCCGGGGATCTCGGCGACGGTGTTGTACACCGGGAAGGGCCCCTCGGTGAGCGCGTTGCTCATGTCGAACTCGAGCTCGAGCTCGGCGCCGTCGAAGATCCGGCTGTTGATGTAGTCGTAATCGTCCCCGCTGATGATGACCTCCAGGTCCTTGGCGATCGAGTCGCCCGTCAGCTCACGCCAGCCGCTGATCGAGCTGGTCCACACCCGCTCGTCGTTCGAGCTGGACACATACCCCAGCGGGTTGCACGCCACCACCTGCTCGAGCATCGACGGCCCCGTGGGCGCCGGCTCGGGACGCGACATCGCGATGTCCCGGAACGGGGCCGACTCGTCCTCCATCGACTTCGAGGTCCCTGCCAGCCCGTCGTCGCTCACCCGGAACTCGTACCGCGACCGGCCCCGCATCGTCTCGTACTCGAACGCCAGCACGCCGTCCTCCAGCGAGCCGTTCTCGAACGCCTTCAGCTCGCCCTCGCCGAACGCCATCGTGCCGGTCACCGAGCCGTCGTCGTGCCTGGTGATCTCCATGCGGCAGGGGTACCCGCCCCGCTCGCCGACCTTCAGCTCGCCCGCCCACGGGCCGGCGATCGGGTCGTCGGGGATGACGACGGGCTCCGGCGCCGGCTTGCCGATCCCGTCGCGCGCCTCCTGGCGTGCGGCGTACCGGGCGTTCGCCGAGCCGGTCACGCCGCGGACCCCCCGCCGGCCCGAAAGGTCCGTCGGGATGATCACCCACGCCCCGGGGAGCTGCTCCCTGACCGCGTCGAACTCCTCCTGCGTGGCGGGCATGCGGATCGCCTTGCCGCGCGCCGCCCCCTCCGTGCCCGGCGCCCAGGCCAGGGTGGTCAGCGCCGTGATGGCATGCTCGTCGCGCCCCTGATATACCTTGCCCCACGACTCGCCCCGGTCGAACCGATACGGGATCGTCCCCCACTCGAACAGCGAGCTGTTGTGCAGCCCCCACCGCTCGAACTGCTCCATCGCCCAGCGGTTGGCGGTCTCCGCGTTGGTCGAGCCGGTCAGACGCGGGCCGATTTCCTCCGCGAGGTGCGTCAGGATGTCCATCACCTGCGACCGGTTCGCCCCCTCGTCGAAGATCCTCGCAATCATCGCCGGCTCGCCCATCGGGATCGCCGGCGGCGCGACCATCTCACCGTTCACCACCGCGTAAGTCTCGACCTCGTTGCCCTGGTCGTCGTGCGCCGGCGGCAGCTCGGGCAACGCCTGGGCGAGCACCAGGGACGGGAGCGCCAGGACTGCCCCGGCGGCAAACGAGAGAGCCAGCGTGCGCATCGATCGCATACGGATACCTCCGGAAGTTCGCCGTCCCCCAGACCACCACAGCATACACGGACCCCGACGGGCCTGACCAGACCTTCACGAACTCGGCCGGGAAGACCCCCCGGGCGCGGGCGGGCTAGCCCCCGTACCGCCCCAGGATCAGCGTCACATTGTGCCCGCCGAAGCCGAAGGTGTTGTTCATCGCGAACCGGACCTCCCGCTCCCGTGCGTGGTGGGCCACCAGGTCCAGATCAAACCCATCGTCCGGGTTGTCCAGGTTGATCGTCGGGGCGATCACCCCGTCCCGCACCGCGTGGAGGCAGGCGATCATCTCCACCGCCCCCGACGCCCCCAGGCAGTGCCCGTGCATGCTCTTGGTCGAGCTCATCAGCAGACGCCCGCCCGCGCTCTTGCGGGCGTGCCCGCCGAACACCCCCAGCACCGCCGCCACCTCGGCCTGATCCCCCAGCGGCGTCGAGGTCCCGTGCGCGTTCACATAGTCGATCTGCCCGGTCGACAGCCCCGCGTCCTGGAGGGCCCAGAGCATCGACCGCGAGGCCCCGCGACCCTCAGCATCCGGGGCCGTGATGTGCCCCGCGTCCCCCGAGTTCCCGAACCCGACCAGCTCGGCGTGGATCGTCGCCCCCCGGGCCCTGGCGTGCTCCTCGGTCTCGAGGACATACATCGCCGCGCCCTCCGAGAGCACGAAGCCGTCCCGGTCCCGGTCGAACGGCCGGCTCGCCCGCGAGGGCTCGTCGTTGCGGGTGCTCAACGCCTTCATCGTCATGAAGGCGCCCAGGCACAGCGGCGTCAGCGCCGCCTCCGCGCCCCCCACGATCATCACATCCGCGCAGCCCCGACGCATGTACTGCATCGCGTCGCCGATCGCGTGCCCGGAACTCGCGCACGCCGTCGCGTGCGCAGACGCGGGGCCCTTGAGCCCGTACCGGATCGAGATGTTCCCCGTGACGGCGTTCACCATCAGCCGGGGCACGGTGAAGGGGCTCAGCCGGTGCGGGCCCCGCTCGAGCAGCACCGTCACCCCCTCCTCGATCGTCGAGATCCCGCCGATCCCCGAGCCGATGATCACCCCGCACCGGTCCCCGTCCTCCGCCGAAAAATCGATGCCCGAGTGCGCCACCGCCTCGGCGGCCGCGGCCATCCCGAGCTGCGTGCAACGGTCGAGCCGCTTGACCTCCCGGGGATCGATCGTCCGAGTCGGCTCGAAGCCCTTGACCTGCCCGCCGATCGTCACCGACCACTTGCCGTCGAACTTGGCGAACCCCTCGCCCTCGATCGTGGCGATGCCGCTGCGACCCTCGCGCATAGCGGCCCAGGTCTCGGCGGCGTTGAGGCCGAGATTGGTGACGGCGCCGTACCCCGTGATGACAATCCGACCCATCAGGACCTCACAGGCAAACAGCCCCCGACCGCAACGCCGGGGGCCGGGTCGGGCTCAGGACTTCCCGATCGCCTGGGCGATGAACTCGATCGCCTCGCCGACGGTCTTGATCTTCTCGGCCTGCTCGTCGGGGATGGAGGTGTCGAACTCGTCCTCGAACTCCATGACCAGCTCGACCGTGTCGAGGCTGTCGGCGTTCAGATCCTCCACGAAGTTCGTCGAACGGGTGATCTTGGCTTTGTCGGCGCCCATCTGCTCGGCGACGATCTCGATCACCTTGGCCTCAATCTCTTGCTCGGTCACGCGCAGTCTCCGGTCTCACGCCGACTGTACTCCTGACCTGACGACAGACCCGGAGCCAGCGTGGGGCCGATTGTATACACCGCCGGGCCGTCCGTGCCAGCCCCCCGAGACCGGGCGGGACCCCGGGACACGACAATGGGCTCCGGAACGCCCGCGGACGCCCCCGTAACCGCCGGCTCAGTCGGCCGCCGGACCCGGCGCGGGAGCTTCCCCCCCCGCCGGCGCAGCGTCAGAACCCGCGATCTGGGTCACCAGCGAGGCGTCCGCCGGCCCGCCGCCGGAACGAAAGAGCACCAGGAACCCCCAAATGCACCCCGCGTTGAACGCCGTCCAGAGGGCCAGCCACGCGAGGCTGTGGCGCAACAACTTCGACTGCCCCGCGAGCAACTCCGCCAGCGGCTCCAGCCCGCGGGTCAGGATGTCGGCCAGCACCGCACTCCCCCGTGCCGCCAGAGGAGACGCCGCCGCAAGAACCCGTGCCTTCAGCCCCGGCGTCGCCTTCGCCGCAGGGGCCGCCGACGAGGCAACCCCGATCGCCGCCCCCGCCCCGGATGCCACGGAGGGTCCGGAGCCTCCCGACGCCGGCGCCGTCTCCTCCCCGGCACGCACCGGCTCCACGGCGGCTTCCGCCCTCGCGTCTATCCCCGTGGTTTCACCTATTCCCGACTCTGACTCGGAAGACCTCTCCGTCCCCAGCTCCTCAACCGCTTGCTCAGCCTCCTCCAGCGACCCGCGCTCCGAGCCCGAAACGGCATCGGGAGGCTCCGCATCAGATCCCGCCTCCTGGAGCTCAGCCGCGGCATCCGCCTGCGCATCAAGCTCCTCCAACTCCGCCGAAACCGCCGCCATCAGCTCGTCGATCTCGCTCGTCGGAATCGCGTCCGGCGACGCCGACTCCGGACTGGCGTCCGACGGCATAGGACCGTCGGTCGCCGTGTCCCCCGTCGTCGCCCCGACCGAATCTCCCCCAACGGTCCGCCCCAGGTCCGCCTCAACCTCGCTCAGCGCCGCGGCCACCGCGGCCTGGACCTGCTCCACCTGTCCCACCGCGTCCTCTTCCGCCGCCGCGCCCTCAGACCCGGCGCCGTCCGTAGCCCCGAGTATCCCCTCGGACGACGGCTCGACCCCGGGCCCGGCATCGGCCGCAACCGGCATCACAACAGGCCGGGGAGCCTCCGCCGAAGGGGCGGCGCCCGCCACCGCAAAGTCCCCATCCAGATCGCAGTCCGTGTCCGTCGCCGAGAGCAGCAGATCGGTCATCGCACTGAGCGAAGAGTCCAGATCCCTGATGTCAGCCTGACGGTCCATGGGTGACAGCTCCGCGGCGGCGTCCGCTTGCGAGCCTACGCCGGCCGATTCCTCGCTGGATTCGGCGTCCGGATTGGGGGTGTTCGATGCCATCCGCTCAAACCCAGGGCCATCATCGACCGACACCCGCCCCGGCTCAAGCCCCCACCCGGCAGTCCAACCGGCACAGCCCGCCTCATCCCCCCATCCGGCCGCTACGCTCCGCGGACATGGCCAGGCACCGCCTCTTTCTGCCCGACGCCGACCCCGAGCCCGGGACCCACCTGACGATCGCAGGCCAGGAGGCCCACCACGCCGCCAGGGTCAAGCGGATGGCCCCCGGCGATGCACTCGAACTGCTCAACGGCCGGGGACTCAGGGCCCTCGGCACGATACAGGGTTTCGACCGGGAGCCCGGGCAGGGCCGGGGCGCCAAGCCCGAGTGGGTGCTCCGGGTGCTCGTCACCTCGGCGGAGCGGGAAGCCCCCCTCCAGCCCCGCCTCCGGGTGCTCGCCGGGGTCCCCAAGGGCCCCCACCTCGAGGAGATGATCGACCAGCTCAGCCAGGTCGGGGCCGCTGCCTGGTCGCCGCTGGTCACCACCCGCACGGTCGTCTCCCCGCGCTCGGGCAAGATGCTCAAGGCCGAGCGCATCGCCTCCGAGTCGGCAAAGCAGTGCGGCAGGGCGTGGACGATGGAAATCGGTGAGCCAGTGCCGCTCGACGACGCCCTGGCGGACGGGCGCCAGGGGGCCCGGCCCGCCACCCGGGTCATCGTCGCCGACGCGTCGGGCGGCGTCTACGAGCCCGACGGCTCGCCGGACCTCACGCTGCTCATCGGGCCCGAGGGCGGGTTCGCCGAGGGTGAACTCGAGGCCGCGCGCCGCGCGGACGCCGCCGTCTGCCGCTTCGGCGTCCATGTCATGCGCGTCGAGACCGCGGCCGTGGTCGCCGCCGGCATCATCCTCGACGCCGAACGCCGCCGACCCCGGCCGTAGACTCCCCCCATGCCGACCCTGCTGTGCGTGCCGATCATGGTCGAGAGCGTCGACCGCGCCCGTGCCGAGGCCATCCGCGCCGCCGAGCTGGGCGCCGACCTCGTCGAGTTCCGCATCGACCAGTTCTTCAGCGGCTCCGAAGACCAGGCCGAAGTCCTGCGCCTTGTCGCGGGCTCGCCCCTGCCCTGCATCGTCACCTGCCGCCCGACCTGGGAGGGCGGCCACTACGACGGCGACGAGGACCAGCGCGTCTCGCTCTATGAGGCCCTCGGCGCCGCCGCCCACCCGCCGGCCTACATCGACGCCGAGCTGGGCGCGTACACACGCTCGGCCAACGAGCGGCAGAAGCTCGACCTGGCCGTCGATCACCCGGGCCAGCATCGCGATGTCCGCACCCGCCTGATCCTCTCCAGCCACGACTTCGCCGGCCGCCCCAACGACCTCACCCGGCGCATGCTCGCGATGCAGGCCGAGCCCGGCGCCTCGGTCTGCAAGGCCGCCTTCCGCGCCCGCAGCCTGCGCGACAACCTCGAGCTGTTCGACATCCTCACCGAGCGGACCAAGCCGACGATCGCCCTGGGCATGGGCGAGTTCGGCCTGGCCAGCCGCGTCCTCGCCCCCAAGTTCGGCGCCTTCCTCACCTTCGCCAGCCTCCGCGACGAGGCGGCCACCGCCCCGGGACAGCCCACCATCACCGACCTGCTCGACAGGTACCGCTTCCGCTCGATCGGCCCCGCGACCAAGGTCTACGGCATCGTCGGCTGGCCCGTCGGCCACTCCATGAGCCCGCTCATCCACAACGCCGGCTTCGCGGAAATCGGCCACGACGGCGTGTACCTGCCGCTGCCCATCGCGGTCGGCGAGGACGGCGCCGGCGCCTATGAGAGCTTCAAGGCCACGATGCTCGAGCTGGTCCACCACCCGCGCCTCGACCTCGCCGGCTGCAGCGTCACCATGCCGCACAAAGAGAACCTGGTGCGCCTCGCCCGCGAGCAGGCGTGGACGCTCGACGAGGTCGCGTCCGGCTCCGGCGCGGCCAACACCCTCGCGATCCGGCGCGCCCCCTCGGGGTCCGTCACCGGCGCGTCCGTCGCCAACACCGACGCCGCCGCCGCCGTCGGATGCCTCGCCGCCGCCCTCGGCAGCCCGCGGGGCCGCCCGGTCGTCGTGCTCGGGGCCGGCGGCGTCGCCCGCGCCATCGCCTTCGGCCTGGGCGCGGCCGGCGCCGTGGTCACCGTCACCAACCGCTCCCCCGACCGCGCCGACCGGCTCGCCGCGGACATCAACCACGCCTTCCCCGACACCGCCCGCGCGATCCCCTGGAGCGACCGCGCCGCCGCACAACCCGACGCCTACATCAACTGCACCTCCATCGGCATGCAAGGCGGCCCAGCCCCCGACGACTCCCCGCTCCCCCCCCAAGCCCTCGCCCGCGCCAATATCACGCTCCTGGAAACCGTTTATAACCCAGTCCGTACAAGATTGCTGAGCCAGGCTCGAGACGCGGGCTGGCGGACGATCGACGGCGTGACCATGTTCGTCGATCAGGGCGCGAGGCAGTTCGAGCTGTGGACCTCGCACCCGGCGCCCCGCGATCGCTTCGACCGCCTCGTCCGTGACGCGCTCAGCAGGTGAGCGTCCCGCCCCGTTCTGGGGCACACGGGATAGCGAGGTGAATCATGCACGCGGCGGTCGGGCAACTCCGGCATCACCACGAACAGAGCGTCCTCTTCCCCAACGCCTACACCTGGCTCGTCCTCGCCGCCTCCCTCGATGTCATCATGACCTATCTCATGCTCAGCGTCGGCGCCATCGAGGTCAACGCCGTCGCCAACCACGCCCTCCGCGTCGCGGGCCTCTGGGGGCTCATCGCCCTCAAGTTCACCATCATCGCCGGCGTCCTCTGGATCTGCGAGTTCGTCGGCCGGCGCAGGCCCGCCACCGCCCGCTCCCTCGTCAGCGCCGGCGTCGCCCTCAACTTCCTCCCCGTCGTCTTCTCCTTCGCCCAGCTCACGCTGTTCTTCGACGACTGGGTCGCGGTGTTCCTCCGCGGCTGAAGCCCGCCCCGCTCACTTCTCGACCACCCGCCCCTTGCCCTTGGTGATCTTGCCGATGGTGTAGACCCGCTCACCCATCCGCTCGAGCTTCTCCTTCACCGCCTCGGCGAAGGTCGGACGCACCACCACGCAGTACCCGATCCCCATGTTGAACACGCGGCGCATCTCCGCCTCCTCCACCCCGCCGCGCTCCTGCAGCAGCCGGAGCACCCCGGGCGTCGGCCAGCTCGAGGTCCGGATGTGCGCGTCAACCTTGTCCCCCAGCACCCGCTCCAGGTTCCCCGCCAGACCGCCGCCCGTGATGTGCGCCATCGCCGTCACGACCTTCTTCACCCGGTACGCGCGCCCGAGCTTCACGATCGACTCGGCGTAGATCCGCGTCGGAGTCAGGATCGCCTCCCCCAGCGCCGGCGTCTGGCCCGTCTCCGGGTCGGTCAGCTCCCCGTACCGCTCCCCAAGCTGCAGACCCGCGTCGGCGATCACCTTCCGCGCCAGCGTGAACCCGTTGGAGTGGATCCCCGAGCTCGCCAGCCCGAGCACGATGTCCCCAGGCTCGGGGCTCCGACGGTTCATCGCCCGGTGCAGGTCCACCACCCCCACGCAGAAACCCGTCAGATCGAAATCCCCCGGCCGGAACAGGTCGCCCATCTCCGCCGTCTCGCCCCCCAGCAGCGCGCATCCCGCGAGGCGGCACCCCTCCACTACCCCGCTCATGATCGCCGCGCACTGCCTCTGGTCCACCTGCGGCACGCTCAGACAATCCAGGAAAAACAGCGGCTCGGCGCCCTCGACGATGCAGTCGTTGACATTCATCGCCACCAGATCGATGCCGATCGTGTGCAGGATCCCAAGCTCCTGCGCCACCTTGATCTTGGTCCCCACCCCGTCCGAGCACGCCACCAGCACCGGGTCCCGGTAGTTGCGCGCGAACAGCTTCTCGTTGTAGTCCAGCCGGAAAAGACCCGCGAACCCGCCGGGGTTCGAGATCACCCGGGGGCCGTGGGTGCGTTTGAGCATCCCCCCCAGGGTGTCGATGAACCCGTCGTAGCGTTCCAGGTCGATCCCCGCGGCGGCGTAGGTCATCCCCGACGCGCCGGACGGCTTGGATTTGGCGGTGGTGGCCATCGGGATGGAGGATACGCCCCGCCGCCGAGATTGTCCCCGGCGTGCGCCACCCGCGCCCGCGCCGCCATGGCGGACCGGCCCCGGCCGAGCTAGACTCGACCCCAGGCCAAGCCCGCCACCTCGCAGCGCGGGCTTGCCGGCACTCCACGGAGGTTCCGATGGCGGGCACGCACCTGTTCACTTCCGAATCGGTCTCGATGGGCCACCCCGACAAGGTCGCCGACCAGATCTCCGACGCCATCCTCGACGCCATGCTCAAGGACGACCCGCACTCGCGCGTCGCCTGCGAGACCATGGTCGCCACCGGCCTCGTCGTCGTCGCCGGAGAGGTCACCACCCGCACCTATGTCGACATCCCCGATGTCGTCCGCTCCACCATCGCCGAGATCGGCTACACCGACGCCCACATGCGCTTCGACGCCGAGAGCTGCGCCGTCATGGTCGCACTCAACAAGCAATCCCCCGACATCGCCCAGGGCGTCGACCGCGACGGCGCCGGCGACCAGGGCATGATGTTCGGCTTCGCCTGCCGCGAGACGCCCGAGCTCATGCCGCTCCCCATCCAGCTCGCCCACCGCCTCGTCGAGCAGCAGGCCCACGCCCGCCGCGCGGGCGCCATCCCCGGCCTCCGACCCGACGCCAAAAGCCAGGTCACCATCGAGTACGACGGACAGAAGCCCGTCCGAGTCGACACGCTCGTCCTCAGCACCCAGCACGACAGCTCCTGGAACGACCGCCAGGACGAGCTCAAGCGCCAGGTCATCCAGGAGATCTTCAAGCCCGTCCTCGGCGACTGGTGGAACCCCGGCATCACCGTCCATGTCAACCCCACCGGACGGTTCGAGGTCGGCGGCCCCCACGGCGACTGCGGCCTGACCGGACGCAAAATCATCGTCGACACCTACGGCGGGCGCGGACGACACGGCGGCGGCGCCTTCTCCGGCAAGGACCCCACCAAGGTCGACCGCTCCGCAGCCTACATGGCCCGCTACATCGCCAAGAACATCGTCGCCGCAGAACTCGCCGATATCTGCGAGATCCAGCTCAGCTACGCCATCGGCGTCGCCGAACCCACGAGCGTCTGGGTCGACTGCTCCGGCACCGAACGCGCCGATCCGGGCAAGATCGCCAACGCAGTCCGCGAGGTCTTCAGCCTCACCCCCCGCGGCATCATCGAGACCCTCAAGCTCCGCAAGCCCATCTACCGGCGCACCGCCCGCCACGGCCACTTCGGCCGCAAGCCCGCCGCCGAGCAGGGCGTCGAGTTCTTCACCTGGGAGAAGACCGACAAGATCGAGGCTCTGCGCCAGGCCTGCCGCTGACCAAGCAAACACGCGCCCGGCGAACCGGCCGCGCGCTCGCAACCCCACGATCTGGTGCAACCCGTCGGCTCAGGCCGCGCCCGCCAGCCGGCGAAGCTGCGTCCGCTGCGCGTCCATGGTCAGTTGCTGCAGCCCCTTCGCCAGCCCGCCCTGGCCATGATCCTCGAGGCACAGAAGCCCGTAGCGGTAGCCGCCGGAGACCTCCTTCACGCTCTGGATGAATCCCAGCCCCCTGCTGGTCCGCCCGCCGAGCGAAAGCTCGATCGTGGTCTGCTCGCCCAGCGAGAGCTTCTGCTCGCACAGAAACCCGACGCCCACCGCCGACACATCGACCAGCTTGCAGGTCCCAAGCCGCCCCAACTTGGCCTTGTAGTCCGCCAGCACAGTCCCCACCCGGTAACACTGCCGGGTCTCGGCGCTCACCGGCTCCCCGAGCACGCGCACCGCCGTCAGCAGCCCCTCCTGCCCCGGCTCCTCCGGCGCTTCCAGCGCGACAACCTGCCCCGGCTGCTGCATGAACTCCTTCGGGCCGTCGAAGAAGACCGTCACCTGCTCGGGCCGCTCGCTCGGCAGCCCGTCGGTGTCGCTGAACCTCACCGTGAGCAGACCGTCGACCCGGCTCTCCACCTTCGCATGGTGGAGCACCCGCACCTTCGAGCCGCCCGCGAAACTCACGAACATCTCCTGCCCGGTCCGCAACATATTCTGGCTCCTCCAAGCAACCCAACCACTCGATGTGGGGGGAGTACCCATCGGCCCTCGACCTGCGGATATTTGCCCAAAGAGAATTCCTTCCCACAAATCCATCCGTTTCTCCAGGGAGAGCCCATCAGGGAATCCGGAGCATCGGGGCCGTAGGATCCCCAACACCCCCAAGGAGTGCCGCCATGCCCACCAAGGCCTACGACGAGTTGAGGACCCTCGCCCGCGATGCCGCCCTCATGGGCTCCGTGGAAGCCCTCGTGAGCTGGGACCAGGAGACCTACATGCCCCCCGCCGCGGCGGACTTCCGGGCCGAGCAATCCGCCGCCCTCGCCGGCATCACCCACCAGAAGCGGACCAACCCCCGCATCGGCGAGCTCCTGAGCCAGTGCGAGGCCGACCGCACCCTCACCGCCGACGAAGCCAGCCCCGCCGCCCGCAACCTCCGCGAGATGCGCCGCCTCTACGACAAGAAGACCAAGCTCCCCACCACCCTCGTCTCCGAGCTCGCCAAGGTCGGCAGCCAGGCTCAGGAGGCCTGGAAGGTCGCCCGCGCCGACAACGACTTCCCCGCCTTCGCCCCCTGGCTCACCAAGATGCTCGACCTCTCACGCCAGAAGGCCGAGTGCTACGGCGTCCCCCCCGGCGGCGAGATCTACGACGCCCTCCTCGACGACTACGAGCCCGGCGGGCGTGCCGCCGAGATCGAAACCATCTTCACCCCCCTCGGCGACCGCCTCAGCGCCCTCATCAAGGGCCTCCTCGACAAGGGCAAGGCCCCCAGCGACGCCCCCCTCCACTGCAAGATCGACCCCGCCAAGCAGAACCAGTTCGGCAACTTCGTCATCGCCGCACTCGGCTTTGACCCCAAGGCCGGACGCCTCGATGTCACCACACACCCCTTCTGCTCCGGCATCGCCCCCGGCGACACCCGCCTCACCACCCGCTACCGCGACGAGAAGTTCACCGACGCCCTCTACGGCACCATGCACGAGTGCGGCCACGGGCTCTACGAGCAGGGCCTCCCCAAGACCGACCACTTCGGCGAGCCCCTCGGCGACGCGGTCTCCCTCGGCATCCACGAGAGCCAGTCCCGCATGTGGGAGAACTTCGTCGGGCGAAGCCGCGAGTTCTGGGTCTGGGCCCTGCCCCACGCCCAGAAGACGATGGGCTCCGGCCTCGAAAAGTTCGCCGTCGACGACCTCTTCCGCGCCACCAACCTCGTCCAGCGCAGCTTCATCCGCGTCGAGGCCGACGAGGCCACCTACAACCTCCATGTCATGCTCCGCTTCGGCATCGAGCGGGCCCTGCTCCGGCGAGACCTCGCCGTCAAGGACATCCCCGCCGTCTGGAACGAACGCTTCGAGAAGCTCCTCGGCGTCAAGGTCCCCGACGACCGCCGCGGCTGCCTCCAGGATGTCCACTGGAGCTTCGGCCTCATCGGCTACTTCCCCACCTACACCCTCGGCAACCTCTACGCCGCACAGTTCTGGGAGAAGATCAACGCCGACATCCCCGACCTGCCCGCCCAGATGAGCAAGGGCCAGTTCGGCGCCCTGCTCGCCTGGCTCCGCACCAACATCCACGAGCACGGCCAGCGCTACCGCGCCGGCGAACTCTGCCAGCGCATCACCGGCAAATCCCTCAGCGCCGACCCCCTCCTCCGCCACCTGGAGCGCAAGCTCCGCCCGGTCTACGGTCTCTGACCCACGCCCACCCAGCGAGGAACGCCCATGCCCCTGTACGAATACACCTGCGAAGCCGACGGCACCGTCATCGAGGTCCAGCGACCCATGGCCGACGCCGACAAGCCCCTCCCCGACCCCGAGGGCAAGGGACGACTCTTCAAACGAAAGCTCTCCACCTTCAGCACCAAGGGCGGGCCCGCCGCCGCCCAGAAGCCCCACCCCGGCGGCTGCGGCTGCTGCCGCCCCGGCGGCGGCTGCGGCATGAACTGACGCCCCGCCGAAGCCGAGCGGCGCAAGCCCCCGCCCCCACAGATCGTCGCGAGCAGCGCACATCTCACCGCTCAAGGGTCAGCGATTGCGCCACGGGCCTGGCTTTCGGGCCGCTTGGGCGGGCAAACGCGCCGTTCCTGCGCCCCACCGCCCCCCAGCCCCCTCTACCGACCCTGGCACGCCGCTTGTGTTGCATCACCCGATGAACTACGGCCTCTACATCTCCACCTCCGGCGCCCTGCACGCCGCCTACAAGCAGGACCTCTACACCTCCAACCTCGCCAACATGAACACCGCCGGCTTCAAGCCCGACCTCACCACCACCCGCCAGCGCGACCCCGCCACCATCGAGGACGGCCTGGGCTACCTCCCCTCCAACGACCTCATCGAACGCCTCGGCGCCGGCGTCATGGCCGACCGCACCCGCACCGACTTCACCCAGGGGGACATCCAGCTCACCGGCAACGACCTCGACCTCGCCATCCGCGGCGACGGCTTCTTCACCCTCGTCGATGAGCAGGACAAGAGCCTCGAACGCTTCCGGCTCACCCGCGACGGCCGGTTCACCCGCGCCGCCGACGGACGCCTCGTCTCCGTCACCAACGGCATGGCCCTCGTCGACACCGGCGGCAAGCCCGTCCGGCTCACCGACACCGCCCCCGTGGACATCGGCGCCGACGGGACCGTCACCCAGCGCGGCGCCGCCGTCGCCAAGATCGGCTTCGTCGAGGTCACCAACCGCAACAGCCTCAAGAAGGGCCCCGACGGGCTCTTCGTCCCCGATGTCGCCCAGATGGCCAACCGACGCCCCGCCAGCGGCGAGATCACCCAGGGCGCCCTCGAAGAGTCCGGCGTCAACGAGATCGACGCCCTCATGAAGATCGAGGCCGCCGCACGGGACGCCCAGGCGAACATCGGCATGATCGGCTACCACGACCGCCTGCTCGACCAGGCCATCAACCGCTTCGCCCGCGTGGCGTAAGGAGAGGATTGACCCATGGCGGTGCTCGCGATGCAGTCCGCGGCCTCGGGGCTCAAGGCCCTCAACACCCAGCTCGATGTCATCGCCAACAACCTGGCGAACATCAACACCTCGGGCTACAAGGCCAGCCGCGCCAACTTCCAGGACCTCATGTACATCGAGCGGGCCCAGCCCGGCGTCGAGAACGCCCACGGCGACGAGCGACCGACCGGCCTCTATGTCGGCCTCGGCGTCCTCGTCTCCGGCACCCAGGTCAACTTCGAGCAAGGGTCCCAGCTCTCCACCGGCAACACCTACGACCTCATGATCAACGGACCCGGCTTCTTCCGGGTTTCCGTCCAGGACGAACTCGGCCCCAACGGCATGGCCTACACCCGCGCCGGCAACTTCACCCTCAACTCCGACGGCGAGATCGTCCTCGCCAACGACCAGGGACGCCGGCTCGACCCCAACATCGTCATCCCTGACGACGCCGAGAAGATCACCATCCAGGCCGACGGACGCGTCATGGTCCTCCAGCCCGGCAACGCCGAGCCCACCGAGATCGGCCAGCTCCAGATCGCCACCTTCATCAACCCCACCGGCCTCGCCCAGGTCGGCGAGAACCTCTTCGTCGAGACCGCCGCCAGCGGGCCACCCCTCGAGGGCAACCCCGGCGAAGAAAGCCGCGGCACCATCCTGCAGGGCATCCTCGAAACCTCCAATGTCGACCCCACCCGCGAGCTGATCGAGATGATCCGCACCCAGCGGGCCTTCGAGATGAACAGCAACTCCATCCGCGCCGCCGACGAAACGCTCCGCTCCATCGCCCAGCTCAGGCGGTAATCCCCCGCGCCCCCCCGCGCCCACTGACCGGAGGTCGGTGCCATGCACGCACGGACGCTCATCTCGATCGCCGTCGCCCTCCTCGCCGCCGCAGGCGCCAGGGCACAGGACGCGCTCACCCTCTTGCGCACCGCCAGGGTCGAGCCCGGGCGGCCCGTGCTCCTCGGCGATGTCGCCCGCGTCCAAGGCCCCGCCGCCGCACGCCTCGCCGCCCTCGTGCTCGTCGAATCGCCCCAGGACCAGCCCACCGACGCCGGCGGCTGGTTCCGCGTGGAGATCGACCAAGTCCGCGAGGCCCTCGAAGCCGAGCTCGGCGAGGCCGCCGGCATGGTCGCGCTCTCCGGGTCGGCGTGCGATGTCCAGGCCGTCCGGCCCATCCTCACCCCGCCCCAGGACGACCAGGAACGCCCGGAGACCGGCCCCGTCCCCGACGCGGGCACGCTGATCGGCCTCGACACCATCCGCGGCGCCGTCGCCCGCGAGATCGCCCGCGTCCTCCAGACCGACCCCACCGCCCTGCGCCTCGCCTTCGAGCCCCAGGACCGCGAGTTCCTCGACACCGTCCCCGGCGCCCGCCTGCTGGAGGTCACCGCCGTCGGCTCCTCCGAGCGCATGCCCATGGGCGTGCGCCTCTACGAGGCCGACGGCCGGTCCGAGCGCCGCACGATCCGCGTGGGCGTGCAGGTGCTGCGCCCCGTCGCGGTCGTGTCCCGGGTCCTGCCCCGCGCCGCGCCGATCGAAGCCGCGGACATCGCCATCGAGCAGCGCTGGGTGGCCCCCACCGACCGCGTGGTCGACCCCGGCCTGGCCGTCGGCTCGGTCACCAAACGCCGGCTCGAGCCCGGCGAGCTCGTCCAGTCACACCTCATCGAGCCGCCCGTGCTCGTCCACCGGGGCGACCGGGTCCAGGTCCGTGTCCGCTGCGGCGAGCTGATCCTCCGTCGCGAGGCCTACGCCATGGACGACGCGACCCAGGGCCAGACCATCGAGTTCGCCGCTCGCGACAACCCCCGCCAGCGCTTCCGCGCGGTGGTGGTCGGGCGTGGCCAGGCGGCGATCGGCTTCGCCGACCCCGCGGGCACGAGGCTTGCGTTGGGTGACGACGCCGGGTGAACCCACCCGGCGCCCGCCCGCCCAACCGCAGGAGCCCGCCCATGCCCCGGACCCACGCGCGAACCTTGCTCACCCTGGGCGCAGTTCTGGCGCTGGCCCCCGCCGCCGGCGCCCAATCCTTCTATGAGTACTCCGTCGAGCTGCCCACCAACGAGCTGGGCGAGCCCGACCCCGACGCCCCGCTCCGGGCCGTCAGCCTCTACTACATCGATGTCCCGCAGCCCAAGAAGTTCGCCGTCCACGACCTGATCACCCTCATCATCGACGAGACCAGCTCGGCCGAGAGCAAGCAGACCCTCGACACCAAGAAGGACTACGACCTCTCCGGCGATGTCGGGTCCTTCCCCGACCTGCTCCAACTCCTCGAGCTGCGCCTGGAGGCAGGCGATCGCGACAGCCTCGCCGCCCTCGACCTCGGCAGCAAGCAGAAGTTCAAGGGCGAGGGCACCGCCAAACGCTCCGACCGCTTCGTCGCACGGATCACCGCCGAGATCATCGATGTCAAGCCCAACGGCAACCTCGTCGTCGAGGCCCGCAAGCTCGTCGAGAGCCAGGACGGCGAGGCCAAGACCATCGTCCTCTCCGGCGTCTGCCGCCAGGAGGACATCACCGACGCCAACACCGTCAACTCCTCACAGCTCGCCGACCTCAGGCTCAGCCAGACCACCACCGGCGAGGTAACCAACACCGCCAAGAAGGGCTTCATCCCCCGCGTCCTCGAGGCCATCTTCAACTTCTGATCCCCCCCACTCCGTCGCCCCACCACCACCCCAGCGGAGGATCCGCGATGACCCGGTCCCGCCCACTCCTCACTCTCGCCATTCTCCTCGCCGCCTGCTGGACCGGTTCCCTCCGCGCCCAGACCGTCGCCGTGCAGGAACTCGCCCGGCTCAGCACCGACAGCCGCTACTCGCTCCGCGGCATGGGCCTGGTCATCGGCCTTCCCGGCACCGGCGACTCCGGCAAGGAGCCCGCCATGGCCCGCCCCCTGGCCAAGATCCTCGAGGCCAGCGGCAACCCCGTCCCCGATCTCGAAGAACTCGCCAAGACCCGCAGCGTCGCCCTCGTCATGGTCACCTGCGAGATCCCCCGAGGCGGCGCCCAGGTCAACGACTCCCTCGATGTCACCGTCTCAACCCTCGGCACCTCCCAGAGCCTCCTGGGCGGACAGCTCTTCATGACCCCCATGCAGGGCCCCCTCCAGGGATCTCCCGTCTTCGCCTGGGCCGACGGCCCCATCGCCGTGCTCGACCCCGGCACCCCCACCACCGCACGCGTGTCCGGCGGCGCCAAGATCGCCAGGGCCCTCGTGCCGCCGACCCCCAAATCCCACTTCACCCTCGTGGTCGAGGGCCAGTACCGCGGCTTCGGCTCCACCTCCCAGATCGCCACCGCCATCAACGACGAGTACTTCGCCACCCCCGCCGCCGAGGGCATGCGGATCGCCAAGGCCCTCGACGACCGCACCATCGCCGTCGACATCCCCCAGGGCGAGCAGGCCGACCCGGCCCCCTTCATCGCCGGCATCATGTCCACACCCATCGCCGTCGAACTCCTCCGCCTCCCCGCCCAGGTCATCTGCGATGTCCGGCGCGGCACCATCAGCTTCACCGGCGATGTCCGCGTCAGCCCCGTCGCCGTCAGCTCCAACGGGATCAGCATCGTCAGCACCATGCCGGCCCCGGTCCCCACGCCCGCGGACCCCCTGGTCCGCCAGACCAGCTGGATGGGGCTCTCGACCGAAGACCCCGCCTCCCCCCGCGGCACGCGCCTGCAGGAACTCCTCGCCGCGTTCGACCAGCTCAATGTCCCCCCGGACGAGCGGATCGCCATCATCGAGCAGATCCACGCCCAGGGCCAGCTCCACGCCCGACTGATCATCAAGTAGCCATGCAGATCGGCGCCCCGACAACCCCCACGCCCGGCGCGGGCCTCAGCACCCCGACGGCCCGGACCGGCCTGGCCCGCGAGCACTCCGCCTTCTCGCGGATCATGTCGATGGCCGAGCGCGCCGCCGGGCCAGAAGACCCCGACGCCGCCACCGACGCCCGCGCCCGCGACGCCGCCGAGCAGCTTGTCGCCGCCGTCCTCGTCGAGCCCATCCTCAAGCAGCTCCGCGAGACCAGCCAGGCCGCCCCGCCCTTCGCCCCGACCGACGGCGAGAAGCAGTTCCGATCCATGCTCGACGCAAGACTTGCGCACGAGATCACCTCCGGGGCGCGGTTCCCGCTCGTCGACCGCCTGGCACGCGATCTGCGTAGCCATCTGCGCACGGAAGCGCAGACACCAACCGCCGCCCGCACCTAGCCGGGCGACGCCGGAGGAACCGGCGACATGCCAAAGCCCACCCCCCGACAGCCCCAACGACAACCCCCACCACAACCCGCCCGCCCCGCGCCCCAGCCGCCCCGCGCCCTCGAGGACCTCCTCACCGATCTCGTCCGCGCCCACGAGGCCTTCGTCAGCGCCTCCGACCAGCACCGCGAGGCGATCCGAAACGCCGACACCACCGCCATCGCCCGATCACGCGAGCTCGTCACCGACGCCTGCGTCCGCATCGCCAACCTCGACGCCGAGAGAAGGCAGATCGCCGAGGCGATGGCCCCCGGCGCCCCCGACGCCACCCTCTCCGAACTCGCCGCCCGGCTCCCCGAGCCCGGACGCAGCCGCGCCCTCGACATGGCCTCGACCCTCCGCGAGCTGGTCATCAAGGCCCGCACCGACCAGCGACGCCTCCGGGCCGCCGCCGACTCCATGCTCCGCCATGTCCGAGGCGTCGTGCAGCAGGTCCAGCAGAGCCTCAACCACGCGGGCACCTACGGCCGCGCCGGGCGCGTCGACGCCGGCGCCCGCGTCGTCTCCGGCATCGACATGACCTCGTGAGGAACCCATGAGCCTGACCGCCGCCATGCTGATCGGACGGAGCGGCCTGACCGCCAGCCAGGCCGGCGTCCAGGTCGCCGCCAACAACATCGCCAACGCCTCCACGCCCGGCTACTCCCGGCAGCTCATGTCGCTCACCCCGGCGCGCGGGCAGTCCTGGGGCTCGATCGGCACCATCGGGCGCGGCGTCAGCATCTCCAATGTCCAGCGACAGGTCTCAAGCGCCCTCCAGTCCCGCCTCTGGGTCAGCCAATCCGAGCAGACCGCCGCCGCCGCCCAGCTCGACTCCCTCAGCTCACTCGAGTCCGCCCTCCAGGAACTCACCGGCAACGACTTCTCCAGCGAGCTCGCCGGCTTCTTCGGCACCTGGTCCGAGGCAGCCAACCTCGAGCAGTCCAACACCGTCGTCGTCCGCCAGGGCCAGCGACTCGCCGACTTCATGCAACGCATCCGGCGGGATGTCATCCAGGTCCGGGACCAGATCCAGGACCAGATCGGCGGCCTCGTCGGACGCGCCAACGAACTGCTCGCACAGATCGCCGAGGTCAACAAGGCCATCGCCCAGACCGAACGCGGCAAGCCCAACGCCAACGGCCTCCGCGACCAGCGGGACTCCCTCGTCACCACCCTCAGCGAGCTCGTCGACACCACCGTCGTCGAGCAGCCCGACGGCCAGTACGACATCATGATCGCCGGGACCCCCGTCGTCATGGGCGCCAGCAGCCTCGGCATCGATGTCCGACAGGACTCCGACGGCTCCAGACTCACCACCGTCGTCATGCTCGCCAGCAACAGCCAGCCGCTCGATATCGCCGGCGGGACCGTCGGCGGCCTGATCGCCAGCCGCGATGTCGGCATCGAGGAGACCCTCGACACCCTCGACGGCATCGCCGCCCAGCTCATCTTCGAGGTCAACAAGCTCCACGCCACCGGCGCCGCCGAGCCCGGCGTCTCCCAGATGACCGGCCTTCTCACCATCCCCGCCGCCGACCGCACCGTCGCCATGAACTCCTCCGCCAACGACACCTTCAGCGACCTGCCCTACGCCGCCCAGAACGGCGGCTTCATCGTCAACATCAAGCACCAGGCCAGCGGGCTGGTCCAGAGCGTCCGCGTCGATGTCGACCTCGACGGACTCACCAACGCCGGCGAGGCGGGCTACGACGACGACACCTCCGCCGAGGACATCCGCGCCGCCCTCGCCGGCATCGACAACCTCGGCGCCGCCTTCACCGCCGACGGACGCCTCCGCATCACCGCCGACGCCGGCTACGAGGTCTCCTTCTCCGAGGACACCTCCGGCGTCCTCGCCGTCCTCGGCGTCAACGCCTACTTCCAGGGCGCCACCGCCGCCGACATCGGCGTCCGCGACGACCTCCTCGACGACCCCTCACAGCTCGCCATCGGCCGGATCGTCGACGGCGCCATGGTCGCCAACGGCACCGCGATGGGCATCGCCCAGCTCCAGGACCAGGGCCTCGACGCCCTCCAGGGGGACAGCCTCCTGGGCTACTGGGGCGACCGCGTCCAGCGCGTCGCCGTCGACGCCGAGTACGCCGCCGACAGGCTCGAATCCACCCAGATCGTCCAGCAGAGCCTCGAGGCCCAGCGCGCCTCCGTCAGCGGCGTGAGCATCGACGAGGAATCCATCAACCTCATCAACTACCAGAAGCAGTACGAGGGCTCCGCGAGGGTCATCTCCGTCGCCAGAGAGCTGCTCGACACCCTGCTGGCCGTGATCTAAGGAGCAAGCCATGTCCAGCATCCCCAGCAACCTCGGCCGCGTCCCGGACCTCTTCCGCTCGCAGTCCTCCCTCATCAACATCGCCCGCACCAACCTCGAGATGTTCCGGATCTCAAACCAGCTCGCCACCGGCAAGGCCATCACCAAGCCCAGCGACGACGCCGTCAAGGCCGTCGCCATCGCCGCCGTCCAGGGGAGGCTCGACCGCGCCACCCAGATCGCCCGCAACCTCGAGGTCGCCGACAGCTCCCTGGCAACCCTCGACCAGGCCCTGAGCGAGGCCGCCGACCTCCTCCTCCAGGCCCAGTCCATCGCCAGCGAGCAGGCCAACTTCGGCGCAAGCTCCGGGGAACGAGCCAGCCAGGCCGTCGTCATCGAGTCCATCATCGAGGGCCTCTACGAGATCGCAAACCGCCAGTCCCGGGTCGGCTACGCCTTCGGGGGCAGCACCCCGAACCGACAGCCCATCGACCAGTTCCTCAGCGGCTACCGGTACCGCGGCGAGGGACCGGGCCTCGTCACCGACCTCGGCCTGGGCAGCTCCGTCCCCGTCACCATCGGCGGCGACACCCTCCTCGGCAAGACCTCAAACCGCGTCCGGGGAACCGCCGACCTCGACCCCGACCTCACCCGCACCACCCGCCTCGATGACACCGACGGCGCCCGAGGCCTCGGCGTCCAGGCCGGCGTCATCACCTTCAGTTTCGACGGCGACGACCCCCACGAGATCGACCTCTCCGCCGCCCAGACCGTCGACGATGTCCTCGACGCCGTGACCGCCGCGATCCGCGCCTACGAGACCGCCGAGGGCGTCACCGTCCTCGGCCCCCTCGGCGTGTCCTTCTCCGGCGAGACCCTCACGGTCGATGTCGACGACGGCGCCGGGACCAACCCCACCCTGGTCTTCAGCGATGTGGGCACCGGCACCACCGCCCAGGACCTCGGCCTCGCCGACGACGCCGGCCTCAGCTTCGACGCCGCCTCCGACGCCGGCCTGGCCCTCGCCCCCCGGCTCACATGGACCACCGCCATCTCCTCGATGCGCGGCCTCGACGGGGTCACCCTCGGGCAGTTCCACATGGCCGGGCACGGCGTGGCCCGGATCGTCGACCTCGACGGGGCCGAGACACTCCAGGACATCCGGAACCGCATCGAGGCCGCCGGGATCGGCGTCCGGGTCGAGATCAACGCCGACGGCACCGGGATCGATGTCCTCAGCGAGGTCGCCACCGGTGCCGAGGGAGCCCTCGCCATCGAGGAGGTCGCCGGCAACGACGGCACCGCCTCCGCCCTCGGCATCCGATCCCTCGACGACACCACCCGCCTCAGCGACTTCAACGACGGGCGCGGCGTGCGCTACATCTCCGGGGCGGTCAACCCCGAGACAGGCGACCCCGACCCCACCCTCGATGTGGACTTCACCATCACCCTCGGCAACGGCATCGAGCTCGACATCAACCTCGCCCCCGACGATGTCGTCACCGTCGAGACCCTCCTCGAGGCGATCAACAGCCAGGCCGCCGAGCAGCTCACCGACCTGGGGCAGCCCACCACACTCTTCCGGGCGGCCCTCGCCGACGGGGCCAACGGCATCGTGCTGAGCCAGGACTCGTCCGCCGCCGGGATGACCGGCGACCTGACCATCGAGCCCCGAAACAACTCCCAGGCCGCGTCGGACCTCGGCCTGCTGGGGGGCGCCCTCAGCGCCGACGGCTCCACCCTGCACGGGCTGGACAAGGCGAAGGTCCGGCCGGAAAGCATCTTCGGATGGCTCCTGGACCTCCGCAACGCCCTGGAGAACGACGACACGAGTGGCATAGCTCTTGCGGGGGAGAGCATCGGAGCGGCGGTAGACGCTCTCGCGGAAACGCGGGCCCTCGTCGGGGGCTACGCCCAACGCGTCGATCGGGAAACAACGGCCCTGGAGGATCGGAACTTGCTCGACGAGATGCTGCTGAGCGACCTGCAGGACGCGGACTTTGCGCAGGCGGCGTCCAGGCTTGCGCTCCTGCAGACCCAGCTCCAGGCAGGCATGCAGACCACCGGGATCCTCGCGAGCCTCTCGCTCCTGGACTTCCTGGCGTAGGGAGAGATCGCTCCGGGCCCGGCGGAAGCCGGGGCAGGGGCTTGCACATCAAGGCAGAGGGCCCGTCTCGGCCGCGGGCCCGATCGTGGACTGGAAGTCCGCCGGCAAGGAACGCCGGGGATCGATCTTCTCAGGAGTAGGCCGAGAACTGGAGCGCACCATGGAAGTGCGGACCACACGGTTCGGGGTGATCGATATCGCGGAGGACCGCGTGATCACCTTCCCAAAGGGGTTGCTGGGATTCCCCCAGCACCAACGGTTCTGCCTGCTGGAGCCCGGAGAAGACGCGTGCTTCTTCTGGCTGCAGTCGGTGGACGACCCGGAGCTGGCCTTCGTCGTGACGGACCCGTCGCTGTTTGTCTCGGAGTACGCGGTGCAGATCCGCCCCGAGCAGATGGAGTCGCTCTCCCTCCACGACCTCGCCGACGCCCAGGTGTTCGTCATTGTCAACAAGGTCGACCAGACGCTCACGGGCAACCTCCAAGGCCCGCTCGTCGTCAACACGGTCACCCGTTCCGGCGAGCAGATGGTGCTGGCGGAAAAGAAGTGGACGACCCGCCACCCGCTGCTCAAGGTCACATCGTCGACCGAGGCCGCCTCGGCCTGAGTCCTCTCGCTCCCCCACGGTGTTCGGGCCGATGTGTTCGGGCGCGATCGGTGCGCCCCGGGAATGACCCGAACGATCCCCCGGCGCGGCGTATGTTCGAGGCCGCGACGGTACCCCAGGTTCCGCCGAACTTCCGGCACACGGAACCACTTCGTACGCAGGAGCCAACCCATGCTGGTGCTCTCACGGCAGCGGGATGAGACGATCATGATCGGCGACGATATCGAGATCACGGTCGTTGACCTCCGCGGTGATAAGGTGCGCCTGGGCATCACCGCTCCGACAAGCATCGCGGTGCATCGCAAGGAGGTCTACGAGGCCATCCGACGCGAGAACGAGCACGCGGCGCGACTCAACGGTGACATCCAGATGATCAGCCAGTCAATCGAGCCAGGACCCGAACGGGCGGCCGCCCGCTCAAGGGCCGCCCAGCTCGCAAGGCCGGTCCGCGCAGCAACACCGATCGAACCCGTCGTCAAGAACAAGGAACAAGCAAAGCGAACGGGCTGAACCCCGACGCCATCGTCGATCCGAACAACAACCACCTCGGCCCCAGTCACGGAGGATTGCCATGTCGAGGATCAACTCGAACATCCCGAGCCTGATCGCTCAGGCCCATCTGACCCGAAACAACGAAGAGCTGCAGCTGCGGCTCGAACGCCTCTCCACCGGCCTGCGCATCAACCGCGGCAAGGACGACCCGGCGGGGCTCATCATCACCGAACGAATCCGCTCGGATATCAACGGCATCGAGCAGGCCATCCGCAATGTCGAGCGGGCCAGCTCCGTCATCGCTACCACCGAGGGCGCACTCGCCGAGGTCGGCGACCTCCTCAGCTCCATCCGCGCACTCATGGTCGAGGCCGCCAACACCGGCGCCAACTCCAAGGAGGAGCGCGCCGCAAACCAGCTCCAGATCGACTCGGCCATCGACTCGATCACCCGCATCAGCAACACCGCCACCTTCGGCGGGCTCAAGCTCCTCAACGGTTCGCTCGACTACACCCTCTCCGGCGTCGACTCCTCCCAGATCACACAGGCCACCGTCAACGGCGCGAGCCTCCTCAACGCCGACAGCCTCGAGATCGAGGTCGATGTCCTCGCCTCCGCACAGACCGGCGCCCTCTACTTCAACGGCGGAGCGCTCGCCGTCCCGGGAGAGCTCACCTCGACCACAACCCTCGAGATCACCGGGCCCAGCGGCGTCGAGGTCGTCACCTTCCTCTCCGGACAGTCGCTCTCCTCCGTCGTCCAGGGGATCAACAGGCTCACCGCACAGACCGGGCTCGAGGCCGAGCTGATCAACGGCGATGTCAACTCCGGCATCGTCTTCAGGTCCGTCGAGTACGGCACCGCCGCCTTCGTCTCCGTCAAGCGCCTCAACGCCCCCAGCGCCGGCGACACCTGGGAGACCTGGAAGTTCCCGCAGGAGGCCGCATACCCCGACACCACCGGCGGCTTCCCCTGGAGCAGCCTCGACAACGGCGACAACGACAGGGGACGCAATGTCTCCGCCCTCGTCAACGGAAACCTCGCCACCGGAGACGGACTCACCGTCTCCGTCAACTCCCAGAGCCTCTCCACCGAGCTCCTCCTCAGCGAGGCCTTCGCAACCGACCCCGCCGCGACCAACGCCACCTTCCATGTCACCGGCGGCGGCGCCCTCTTCCAGGTCGGGCCCGAGATCTCCGCGCAGCAGCAGCTCAGCGTCGGCATCCGGTCCGTCGCCGCCTCCAACCTCGGCGCCGTCCTCGACTCCGGCGTCCTCCACTTCCTCAGCTCGCTCAAGTCCGGCGGCGACAACAGCATCGAGGCCAGCAAGGACCGAGAAGACTTCACCCTCTCAAGCGACATCGTCCTCTCCGCGATCGACGAGATCACCATCCTCCGAGGCCGCCTGGGCGCCATCGAACGCAACAGCCTCGAGACCAACATCAGGTCCATGCAGGCCGCCTACGAGAACCTCACCGCCAGCAACTCCGCCATCCGGGACGCGGACTTCGCGATGGAGACCAGCAAGCTCACCAGGGCCCAGATCCTCGCGAGCTCCGGCACCACCATCCTCCAGCTGGCAAACCAACAGTCCCAGCAGGTGCTCCAGCTCCTCGGATAACACCAGCAAGACCAACATTTCCTCCGGGCCCCGGCAATCCGCCGGGGCCTTTTTCATGGGCCCGGGGAGTAATACCCGGCCTGACCAGCAGAATTCCGTCCCCAGTGCCACCCTCGGACTCAACCACCCCCCCGGACCGGTCGATGCCTCGATCCGTCGCGAGGAACACAGGACCTCGCGGCTGTTCCCGGACGGATCCGGGAGTCCCGTGACGGAAGTCACAGCCCGCGAGAAGGCAGGATGCCCGACCGCGGGACCAGGGGTTGGAAGACGGCGACAGTGAACGCCGTCTCAGATCAGGCACGGAGGACGCGATGACTCGCATCAATACCAATGTCCAGTCGATGATCGCCCAGCGCGTGCTGGGCCAGAACAACTTCTCGCTCAACAAGTCGCTCGAGCGGCTGAGCACCGGTCTGCGGATCAACCGCGGCAAGGACGACCCCGCGGGTCTGATTGCCTCGGAGAACCTCCGCGCCGAGATCAAGTCCACCAACGCCGCGATCGCCAACGCGACCCGCGCCGACCAGGTGGTCAACACCGCCGAGGGCGGCCTCCAGGAGATCTCCAACCTCCTGACCGAGCTGCAGGGCCTGGTCACCACCAGCGCCAGCTCCGGCGGCATCTCGCAGGAGGAGAAGGAGGCCAACCAGCTCCAGATCGACTCCATCCTCCAGACCATCGACCGGATCTCCGGCGCCACCAGCTTCCAGGGCATGAAGCTCCTCAACGGCAACTTCGACTACCAGGTCAGCTCCATCGCCGCGTCCGTGACCGACTACAAGGTCAACGGCGCCAAGTTCGAAGGGGGCAGCCAGGAGGTCGATGTCCTCGTGACCCAGTCGGCCCAGCAGGGCATCCTCTTCATGTCCTTCGGCTCCACAAGCCTCAGCTTCGACGGCGCCGACGACGGCAACTTCACCATCGAGATCACCGGCTCCAAGGGCAGCCGCGAGCTCCAGTTCGCCTCCGGCACCACCCTCGCCCAGATGGTCACCGCCATCAACACCTTCACCGACATCACCGGCCTGGTCGCCTCCGTCGCCGCCGCCGGCGCCACCACCGGCATCGCCCTCTACTCCGAGGACTTCGGCTCCGACGAGTACGCGACCGTCAAGGTCGTCAACGAGGCCGGACTCCAGGACGGCACCACCACCCTCGGCTTCTACCGCATGGAGGACGACGACGCCGCCACCCTCAACACCACCATCGTCGCCGAGTTCGACGACAACAGCGCCGAGAACGGCATCAAGGACGCCGGCCAGGACATCGGCGCGATCGTCAACGGCATCGCCGCCACCGCCAAGGGCAAGACCTTCAACATCAACACCGACTTCCTCGATGTCGAGATGACCCTCACCACCTCCGCAAGCCAGTCGCTCGGCTCCATCGACGCCTTCAACATCACCGGCGGCGGGGCCGACTTCCAGCTCGCCCCCAAGGTCGACATCGGCGGACGGGTCTCCGTCGGCATCGGCGATGTCGCCGTCCGCAAGCTCGGCAACAGCGACGCCGGGTTCCTCGATGACCTCGCCAGCGGCAAGGCCTACAACCTCGTCGACGACGACGGCATCCAGGCCCAGAAGATCGTCGAGGAGGCCATCAGCCAGGTCTCCAGCCTCCGAGGCCGACTCGGCGCCTTCCAGCAGAATGTCATCGGCGCCACCATCCGGAGCCTCGGCATCGCGGTCGAGAACACCGCCGCCGCCGAGAGCGTGATCCGCGACGCCGACTTCGCCACCGAGACCGCCAGCCTCACCCGCTCGCAGATCCTCAGCCAGGCGTCGCAGACCGTCCTCCAGATCGCTAACAGCCAGCCGCAGGCCGCCCTGCAGCTCCTCGGGTAAAGCACGGACGCTGAACCCATAGGCTCCAACCCCAGCCTGAGCGCGGCCCCGGTCCTCACCGACCGGGGCCGTCTTTCTTTTTCGCTCCCGCCGCCCGCACCGGCCGATGCTCACCCCGTGCCCGAACCCAAACACAACGCCCCGACCCTGCCGCCGCCCCTGGCCACCGTCAGGGCGGTGTTCGCGGCCTACCTCCGCGTCGAGTGCGGGATGTCCGCCAACACCCTCGAGGCCTACGGCCGGGATGTCGACGAGCTGCTCGCCCACCTCGCCGAGCTGGGGGTCAACGCCGTCGGGCTCGTCAACCACCGGCACCTCGCGGCCCACATCGCCCGGCTCAGCGAGCGGGGGCTCGCGGCTTCGTCCGTCGCCCGGCACCTCGCCACCATCAAGGTCTTCTTCCGCTGGCTCCACGCCCGGGGCGATATCGAGTCCAACCCCGCGGACTACCTGGACCAGCCCACCCGCTGGAAGAAGATCCCCGGGGTGCTCAGCCCGCGCCAGGTCCGGAGCCTGCTCGCGGCCCCGTCGCCGGAACTCGACGCCCCCGACGGCCCGCCGTTGTGGCTGCGCGACCGGGCGATGCTCGAGCTGATGTACGCCAGCGGGCTGCGGGCCAGCGAGGTCGGGGCGCTGGGGCTGACAGAGGTGATCGAGACGCTGGGGGTGGTCCGGGTGACCGGCAAGGGGGACAAGCAGCGCCTGGTGCCGATGGGCCGGCCGGCGCGGGCGGCGCTGGCCGAGTATGTCGCGGGCTGCCGCCCGGCCCTGGTGAGGCCCGACGGACGGGACCGGGGGAAGGTGTTCCTGAGCCGCACGGGCCGGCCGATCGAGCGGGTGCGGGTGTGGCAGCTGGTCAAGAAGTACGCGGGGATCGCGGGCTTGGACGGCGTTCACCCGCATGTGCTGCGCCACAGCTTCGCGACGCACCTGCTGGGCGGGGGGGCCGACCTTCGGGTGGTGCAGGAGCTGCTCGGGCACGCGGACATCGCGACGACGCAGATCTACACCCATGTGGACAAGGACCGGCTCAAGAGCGTGCACGCGAAGTACCACCCGCGGGCGTAGGCGCCCGCGTGGACGGGGGCTGGGGACGCCGGTACACTTGGCAAGAAGTTTCAGGAACTCTTGAAACCTCGGCCCCGGCCGCCGCCGGTCGGGGCCGACACGCCGGACCGGCAGGACGCGACCATGGACCACCCCTACCGCCCCCCCACCACCCACGCGGCGCTTTCCGGGCTCGACACCGGGTTGCTCTCGGCGGTCGCCGCGGGGCAGGCGCGGCTGACGCCGGCGCAGGCGCTCGAGGTGTTCCACAGGATGCCGACGGCGGAGCTTGGTCGCTGGGCGGACGCGCGGTGCCGGCAGGTGCATGGCGAGGTGCTGCGGACCTATGTGATCGACCGGAACATCAACTACACGAATGTGTGCACGGCGCGGTGCACCTTCTGCGCGTTCCGGCGGGACGCGGTGGACCACGACGCGTACACGCTGGAGACCGAGGAGCTGCTGGCGAAGATCGGGGAGCTGGTGGCGATCGGGGGGACGCAGATCCTGATGCAGGGGGGGATGAACCCGGGGCTGCCGCTGGACTGGTATCTGGAGCTGCTGGCGGCGATCAAGAGCCGGTACCCGCGTGTGCATGTGCACGCGTTCAGCCCGCCGGAGTTGATCGAGTTCGTGGGCTTCTTCGGGGCGCCGGGGGCGACGCTGTTCGAGAAGGCGCGTTGGGTGCTGGGGAAGCTGAAGGCGGCGGGGATGGACTCGCTGCCGGGGGGCGGGGGGGAGATCTTCGCGGGGCCGGTGCGCCGGAAGATCGGGCTGGGCAAGTGCGACCAGGAGGCGTGGCTGACGACGATGTACGCGGCCCACTCACTGGGGATGTTCACGAGCGCGAGCATGATGTTCGGGCATATCGAGGGGTATGCGGACCGGATCCATCACATGGGGTGTGTGCGGGGGTGGCAGGATAAGGCCTTGGGGTGGAGCGAAGCGGGAAGGCACGAAGGCACGGAGGCACGGAGGGACGAAGGGGAGGGCGTGCCCTTCGGGCATTACAAGGCGTTTATTTCTTGGCCGTTTCAGCGGGACAACACGCCGCTGGGGCGGGTGAAGGATTGGGGATCGCAGGCCGGGGATACGGGCGAGTTCCCGGGGGATGTTGTCGCGAACCTGACGGGGGATGGGGACGCGAAGTCGCACGCGGAGTTCGGGCGTCGGTTGCGGACGAGCGGGACGGTGGACTATCTGCGGACGCAGGCGGTGAGCCGGCTGTTCCTGGACAATGTGTACTCGATCGGGGCGAGCTGGGTGACGATGGGGCCGCATGTGGGGCAGACGGCGCTGGCGTTCGGGGCCAACGACATGGGCAGCGTGATGATGGAGGAGAATGTGGTTTCGGCGGCGGGGACGACCTACTGCCTTGATGAGCCGGTGCTGTGCCGCCTGATCCGTGAGGCGGGGTTCTTGCCGGCGCAGCGGAACAACACCTACGACATCCTGCGTGTGCATGAGGGTTCGGAGAGCCCGGATTTGGCGGTGAGGGACTGGTCGGAGCATCGGTTGAAGCGGCTGCATGTGGAGCGCAGGGAGAGCGCGGCGCCGCTGACGATCGGCGCTTCGGACCGGTAGGCGGGGATGGTGAGCCGCGGAGCACGCGGAGGGCCCGGGGTCGAGGCGCGGTCAGCTTGTGTCGGGCGGTGCGCCGGCGCGGGTGAGTGCGGGGGGAGAGACGAAGAGACTGAGAGACGGAGAGACGGGGTGGGGGGAAGAAATGGCCAAATCGCCAAAGGGCCAAAGGGCCAAATCAGAGGCGGGGGATGCGCTTCCGCCTGGTGCGTGCTGCGCGTGAGGCGGTGCCTCGCCGCGGTGTGGAGTGGGGTTGGGAGGGAGGAGGCCTGGTAGAGGGAGAGTGGGCCCAGAGTGCCCCGCCCCGGAGGGGGGAGAAATGGCAAATGGCAAATGGGCAAATGGCAAAGCAGGAGCCGGGGACGCACCTCCCCCTGGTTCACGCTGCGCGTGAACCTGTCCCCCTCCGCGGTGCGGAGGGGGACCGGA
>JADZER010000059.1 GCA_020850415.1 Phycisphaerales bacterium | reverse complement strand
CTTCGAGTTGTTCGAGGGAGATCTCGGCGTATTCGCAGATCTCGATGAGGGTGAGGGTGCCGTCGAGGAACCAGCGGAAGAGGAGGGTGGGATGAATGGGTGATTGGGTGAGGGGGTGAGGGGGTGAGGTGGGAGCTGGGGATTGCCCGGCGCTTTGGGGATTGTCGGTGACGAGTTCGGTGATTCGGTTGTGCATGCGGTGTCCCCCTTCTCGCCCATATTTTCGGGGATGGGGCGGGGAATGCAAGGGGGAATCCGGCGATGTCCGCGATATGGCGCACGGGCGCGGACATCGGGGGCAGATTTTCAAAGCTCAAAGCGCAAATCTCAAAGCTCAAATTTCAGATCTCAGGAGCCCAGCGTTGGGGTTGTGGGTGTCGGGCGGGGAGGTGATGGGGTGTCGGGGATGCGGTGGCCGGGTCGGGGGGTTTGCGGTAGGCTCGTGGCGCGCCGGGGGCGGTGTGGTGAAGGAAGGAGTTGATTCATGGCTGGTCACGCGACGCGTCGGGAGTTTTTGGGTGGGGCCGCGGGGATGGCGGCGGGGACGCTGCTGGGGGCGAGGGCGCTGGGCGGGGTGCATCGGGGCGTGGATGACACGATCCGGGTGGCGCTGGTCGGCTGCGGCGGGCGCGGGACGGGGGCGGCGGTGAATGCGCTGAGCGTGCAGCGGGGGCCGGTGCGGCTGGTGGCGATGGCGGACGTGTTCGAGGACCGGCTCAAGGCCAGCTACGAGGCGATCAGCGGGGAGGTGGAGGAGGGGCTCGATGTGGCGCCGGAGCGGCGGTTTGTGGGGTTCGACGCGTACAAGCACGCGATGGACTGCCTGCGCCCGGGGGATATCGCGATCTTCGCGACGCCGCCGGCGTTCCGGTGGGTGCACTTCACCTACGCGATCGAGAAGGGGCTCCACGTCTTCATGGAGAAGCCGGTGACGGTCGACGGGCCGACGAGCCGGCGGATGCTGGATCTGGCGGCGAGGTCACGCGAGAAGGGGCTGAAGGTCGGCGTGGGGCTGATGAGCCGCCACAGCCGGGCGATGCAGGAGCTCAAGCAGCGCGTGCGCGGCGGCGAGATCGGGGAGATCGTCTCGCAGCACGGGTACCGGATGCACGGGCCGGTGGTGACCTTCCGCTCGGCGCCCAAGCCGGCGGGGGTCAGCGAGCTGGAGTACCAGATCCGGCGGTTCCACAGCTTCCTGTGGACCAGCGGCGGGTGCTTCAACGACTTCTACATCCATGTCATCGACCACCTGTGCTGGATGAAGGGCGAGTGGCCGGTGCGGGCGCAGGGGGTCGGCGGGCGGCACTTCCGGTATGGGCCGGGGGGCGTGCCGTGGATCGACCAGAACTTCGACTCGTACGGCATCGAGTATGTCTACGCCGACGGCACGACGATGCGCTTCGACGGGCGGACCATGGACGGGGCGGGCAACCGGTTTATGAGCTACATGCACGGCACGAAGGGGTCGGCGATCGTGTCGGCGAATAGTGACTGCGGGCTGCCGTCGCGGATCTTCGGCAAGCGCGACATGAGCGCGGGGAGCGCGGTGTGGACCTCGGAGGTGGCGGGCGCGGAGCGGAACCCGTATCAGAACGAGTGGGAGGATCTGATCGGGGCGATCCGGGATGGGCGGGAGTACAACGAGGCGCAGCGCGGGGTGGAGGCGAGCCTGGTGTGCAACATGGGGCGGATGAGCGCGCACACGGGGCAGGAGGTCAGCTTCGAGGAGATGCTGGCGTGCGGGCACGAGTTTGCGCCGGGGGTGGGGGAGATGACGGTGGGGTCGGAGGCGCCGGTGTTGGCGGATGGGGAGGGGTTGTACCCGTGGCCGCGGCCGGGGGTTGGGGGGGGGAGGGAGTATTGAGGGGGTGCCAGGCCGCCGGAACGCGGAGACCTCAAAACAGAGCCCAAAGCGCAAGCGAGGGTCCAACGCCGAAGCCGCACGCCGGGTCCATCTCTTCGAACGCGAAGGGCTCGAAGGAAGGCGGGGTCGAGGCAGAGGCACGGAGGCACGGAGGGGAAGCGGGGGATGAACGACCGCCGTACGACCGAGGCGCTGCGGCTTTGGGCCGCTCCTCGGTACTCCCGACCGTGCAAGGCGCCGGGCCGATCTCGGCGGCACGGGTGGAGAACCTCCATCTTGCCTCACCTAGACATAGATGCCTACGGGCAGCACTCTCAAAGCCGGTGGTCCCACCGTTGACTTCTGCTCAGGCACATCCATGCCTTGATCGCCAAGGCTGCCCAATGTCGTGAGCAGCTCATCCAGTCTAGACTTGCCGAGTATACCCAGAGGTGTGGATTTCAGCAGGTCGATCCCCTCTGCTGCATCTTTGCCTCTCACTTCCATGACTTTGCCGAATACGCGGTAGATGCCGCCGAGGGAGTCTGCGCCTGTATCCGGTGCGAAGTACCTCGCCAGAGCAGGAAGGACCACCTCCCACTCTGAGCCTACCACTGTGCCGACGACCTCCACTGAATTACTGGTCAGGTCGTGCGTCATTGCCTCGATCTGGCTGGCCAACTGCTCGATCTCATCCCGTGAGTTCTTAGCCCTGCGCTTTGCAGGCTGCCCTCCAGTTTCCTCCCCACCACCGAAAGCGACGGCCATCTTCATCGCGTCTCTCATCCGCTCCATGGTCTCTAAGAGGGGGCTCTTAGCCAACTGTGCCTCGAACTCGACAAAGTCGCCGGGGCCAACCTTAGTGGAATTGGCGGCACTCGGAACCGAGCGCACTATCCCCTTCTCCTTGAGTGACCTTCGTAGCCTCGAGAAGAGCGAGGCAGGTGTGTGTACCTTCTGCACGGACTCCTGAGTGCGCTCTTGAGCGGTATCAGTCCCCTTCTTTGTTCCGCCGAACTTTACACCCAGAAACGCGAACACATTGCTCGCACCCACCTCGGCACCGATTTGCGATTCATCCGATGTGGCGGAGGATCGCGAGCTTGAGATCTGGGTCACTTGGCTGAGACCGTCGTCCAGCACCGCCAAGAGGTCAAATACGATCTGCTGATTCAGGTAGACGGGTATCCACAGATCATTGTCGAAGTCACTCACAGCTTGCCCCTGTTCTGGACAGCAGTCGGAGCATCCTATGCCGGGTGCCATGGCCACAGCTTTGGGTGGTCATGAGTGATATTCCTCCTCGTACTCGGCGAGCTCGGCGGTCAATGTCCAGCGCCGCCTGCCCGGCGACCGAGGCGGGGTCGACGGCTCTCGGCGCTGGCGTGGCAGGTGTCGAGGCGCGATGGCGGGGTGTCTGATCCGCGGACCTCGCCGGGGTCCCGGGGATGCGGGGGTCGGGCCCCGGGGGTGTCGCCCGCTGCGCGTTCTCCACGCCCCGGCTATTGAAGGGCAGCCCTCCGGGCTGCGGGGGGGGAGCGCGGGCGGGCGTTGCCGAGGGCTGGGGGGGAGAGGCGATCCGTGGGAGGTTGGCCTATCCCGCCTGGGCCCGGCGGGTGTCGAGATTGAGGAGCGTCAGGAGGTCCGCGGCGTGCAGTACTGCTGCGCCGAGTACCGTGCGGCGCTGGAGTCGTCGGGGATGGTGGCGAGCATGAGCCGCGCGGGCGACTGCTACGACAACGCCCCGAAGGAGAGCTTCTGGGCGACGCTGAAGAAGGAGATGATGGGCAACGGTGAGTTCTCGACCCGCGCGGAGGCACGGGCGGGGATCTTCGAGTACATCGAGGTGTTCTACAACCGCCAGAGGATTCACAGCAGCCTCGGCTATCTCAGCCCCGAGCAGTTCGAGGCGGGCCGCCGCTGATATACTCACCGTGTCCATCGGAGGTGGGCAAGTTCATTGGGCACTGGCTTCGCCACGGGCGATCTCAATGCTAACGGGCTCGTTGATTCCTCTGATCTGATCGATGTTGTCTTGATCGTTGAGGGCCAGCAGTGAGTAAATGTCCGCCGGCAACAGCAGGCAGACGCAGGCCGCGAACGAGGCTACTGTGGGCCATCGCGCCGGCTGCCGGGCTTCTCCTCCTGGCCGCCATCGGGGCGGCGTGCACATCTTGGGATGTGCCGGCCTCGTCCAAGGACCCATCACGGCATCCATTGGATTCGGGGAGGATTGGTCGGATCGCGCTCTGGCGGACTCGCATCGTATTGGCGATGGCATCGTTGCGGCGGTAGACCGCTACAGAAGGGCGAATGGCGGCGAACTGCCCCCCTCGCTCGACGCATTGGTGCCAAGCTATCTGCCGGCCATCGAACCGCCGACGGTGGGTGATCATCAGTGGCGCCTTGGTGTGCTGAGCGATCACGGCAGTGAATACTACTTAAGTGTCCGTTCGCGATTCGTGAATGATCCAGGATATCACGGCATCCAATGGACCCAATACAACTCGCTTGATGGGAAGTGGGCTGTCTTCCGTGATGAGTCACTGCGCTTCGATTGAAAGGAGGAGGGCGGGACCGGGACTGATGCCATGCCCACGGGCGGGGTGGGCGGGCGTCACCGGCGAGCTCTGGTTGCGCTACTTGCGGCTTGTCCGCCAGCGCTGATCCGATGCCCGCTCCGCACGGGCGGGCGAGCCGCCCGTGGCACAGGCTGAACCCCTCTATGGGCGCTGGGTCTCGGTGGTGACTCGCCTTTCCTGCCTTCCTCCGCGCTCTCGGCGTGCTCGGCGGTGAGTCTCCGTGGCCGCCCGTGCGGCGACCGGGGCGGGGCCGGCGGCAAGTCGGGGCGGGTATCGGGGTGCGAGGGCGGGGTGGGCGGTAGGCGGACCCCGCCGGGGTCCCGGGGATGCGGGGGTCGGGCCCCGGGGGTGTCGCCCGCTGCGCGTTCTCCACGCCCCGGCTATTGAATGGCAGCCCTGCGGGCTGCGGGGTGTGGCGCCCTTTCAGGGCTTGGATGTCTGTGGCGCACTGGCTCACCCAGGGCGGTGCCCTGGGCTTCGGCTGTGTCACGCCGCTGGCGTGGGAGGCAGCGGGGCCTTCCCTCCTGGCGTGGCTCAGACCCCGGCACCCGGTCTCAGGGCCTTCGCTCCTGGCGTCGCTCAGACCCTGGCGCCCCGGGCAGGGGGACGCACCTCCCCCGGCTGTCGCTGCGCTTCAGCCACCCCCTCCGCGACGCGGAGGGGGACCTGGTGGGGGAACCGGGATCACTCCCACTCGATGGTGGCGGGGGGTTTGCTGGAGATGTCGTAGACGACCCGGTTGACGCCGCGGACTTCGTTGATGATGCGGCTGGAGATCTGGGCGAGGATGTTGAAGGGGATGCGGGCCCAGTCGGCGGTCATGAAGTCCTGGGTTTCGACGGCGCGGATGGCGACGACGGACTCGTAGGTGCGGCCGTCGCCCATGACGCCGACGGACTGGACGGGGAGGAGGACGGCGAAGACCTGGCTGGTCTTGCGGTAGAGGCCTGCGGCGACGATCTCTTCGAGGAGGATCTCGTCGCAGTCGCGGAGCAGGTCGAGCTTGGGCTTGGTGACCTCGCCGAGGATGCGGACGGCGAGGCCCGGGCCGGGGAAGGGGTGGCGCCAGATGATCTGCTCGGGGAGGCCGAGGACCTCGCCGAGCTTGCGGACTTCGTCTTTGAACAGGTCGCGGAGGGGCTCGACGAGCTCGAAGGCGAGGTCCTTGGGCAGGCCGCCGACATTGTGGTGGAGCTTGATGCCGGCGGACTTGCCGCCGACGGAGTGGCCGGACTCGATGACATCGGGGTAGAGGGTTCCCTGGGCGAGGAACCTGGCGTGCTTGCCCTCGGCGGCGATGAGGGCGGCCTGCTGGTTGAAGCAGTCGATGAAGCGGTGGCCGATGCGGCGGCGCTTCTCCTGGGGGTCGGTGATGCCGGCGAGGTCGGCGAGGAACTCGGTCTCGGCATCGACGACGCGGAGGTCGATGTGGAAGTGGTCGCGGAAGGTGGTCTCGACGAGCTGGCGCTCGTTCTTGCGGAGCATGCCGGTGTCAACGAAGACGCAGGTGAGCTGATCGGGGAGGGCCTTGTGGATGAGGGCGGCGGCGACGGAGGAATCGACGCCTCCGGAGAGGCCGCAGATGATGTGTCCGTCGCCGACCTGTTCGCGGAGGCGGCGGCGTGCAGTGTCGGCGTAGTCGGCCATGCGCCAGGTGCCCTTGCAGTGGCAGATTCGGTAGAGGAAGTTCTGGAGGATGTCGACGCCGTGGGGTGTGTGGGTGACCTCGGGGTGGAACTGGACGCCGTAGAAGGGGACGGCGGGGTTGGTGGATCGGACGGCGGCGTGGGGGCAGGTGGGCGTGGAGGCGAGGGTCTCGAGTCCGGCGGCTTCGAGGGCCTGGACCTGGTCGCCGTGGGACATCCAGACGGTGGTGTTCTCGGGGATGGCGCTCAACAGGTCGGAGCGGTCGGCGATGTGGAGGTTGGCGCGGCCGAACTCTCGGTGGTTGGCGCGGTCGATGCGTGCGCCGAGCATGCGGCCGGCGAGCTGCATGCCGTAGCAGATGCCGAGGACGGGGACGCCGAGGGTGAGGAGGTCGGGGTCGCAGGTTGGGGCCCCGGGCTCGTAGACGGAGGAGGGACCGCCGGAGAGGATGAGCCCCTTGGGGTTGAGGGCGCGGAGTTTGTCGATGGGGGTGTCGGGGGGGAGGAGGATGGAGAAGGCGCCGGCCTCGCGGACGCGGCGGGCGATGAGCTGGGCGGTCTGGGAACCGAAGTCGAGGATCGGGATGACCTCATCGTGCGGCAGTTGCATGCGGCCGATTCCTCCGGGGGGGTGCGATGGGGGGAATGGAGAGGATAGCGGGGTAGCAGCCGAGGGGCGCGTGTTGCGCGGTTGAGGCTTGGAGAAGGGGAGGGGGCCCAGAGTGCCCCGCCCCGAAGGGTGGAGAGGCGGTACGATCCGGGTGTGGCAATGACCGTTCGCTGTCTGTGGGTCGGGGGTGTGGTGTTGGTGGGGGGCTGTACACCCATTCCCCAGGGGTTTGACTCGCCGGAGCCGGCGGCTCGGATGGAGGCGGCGGGGGAGGCCGCGGACCGGGGGGATGTGGGGGCGATCCCGGCGCTGATCGGGCTTTTGGACTCGGACGACCCTGCGACCCGGCTGGTGGCGATCCGGAGCTTGGAGCGGCTGACGGGGGAGACGCTGGGGTATGAGCACGCGGCGGGGGAGGGCGAACGCGGGGCGGCTATCGGGCGTTGGGTGGAGTGGGAGCGGGCGCGAGCCGATGGAGGGGTCGGGCCGGCGGGGGTTTCCGCTGGTGAGGCTTCCGATGGGTGAGAAACCGCACATCAAGGTGGAGATGCTGAGCGACCCTTGCCTGTTGGCGGGTGTGCGGCAGTTGGTGGTGGGTGTGGCGCAGCGGATCGGGTTTGACGAGCACGCGTGCTCGCAGGTGGCGTTGGCGGTGGATGAGGCGCTGGCGAATGTGATCCGGCACGGGTACGGTCGGGCGGCGGATAGGCCGATCTGGCTGAGTCTCTGGCCGCGGGAGGAGAACGGGGCGTGCGGTCGGGGGCTTCGGATCGAGATTGAGGACGAGGCGCGGCAGGTGGAGGAGTCCGAGCTTTGCGGGCGGGATCTGGACGACCCGCGGCCGGGGGGGCTGGGGCTGCACATCATCCGCGAGGTGATGGACGAGGTGTGTTACCAGAAGCGATCGCCGAAGGGGATGCGGCTGACGATGACCAAGCGGGCGCCGGCGGGCGCTGGGCGAGGGGAGTAGGGCCGATGCAGGACTCGAGTTTGCAGGTACAGGTGGAGAGCCGCGGCGGATCGACGATTCTGTCGCCTCGTGGCGATGTGGACATGAGCCGTGCGCCGTCGTTCCGGGAGCATGTTCGGATCGCGCAGCAGGGCAAGCCCAAGCAGGTGGTGATCGACATGGCGGAGGTCGAGTACATGGACAGCTCTGGGTTGGCGACGCTGGTGGAGGCGATGCGGAACGCGCGGGGGCTTGGTGTTGGACTGGTGCTGTGCGGTCTGAACCCGAAGGTGCTGGCGATCTTCGAGATCGCGCGGCTGCACCACTTCTTCAAGATCGTGCCGACGGTGTCCGACGCGGTGGGGGGCGTGTGAGCGCGGGCGTGGCGGGGAGGCACTGAGCGATGAGCATGCAGCACGAGCAAGCCCGGCGCGGGATCGGCCTGCTGAGGCCGGTGGAGCGTCTGGGGGCGATGTTCCTCGGGACGCTGGACCACGCGGGGCACGCGGTGAACCTGGGACTGGAGACGCTCGGGTGGTTGGGCAAGGGGTTGACGGTGAAGCGCGCACGGCGCGGGGTGCCGTCGATCATCATGCAGATCATCCGGGTGGGGGTCCGGTCGATCTTCATCGTGTCGCTGGTGTCGGGGTGCGTGGGGCTGATCCTGGCGTTGCAGCTCGCGCCGCCGCTGGACCAGTTCGGGTCGCGGGACCTGGTGGCGAACATCGTGGGGGTGGCGGTGCTGCGTGAGCTTGGCCCTCTGATCGGGGCGATCGTGCTGACGGGGTTTGCGGGGGCGTCGATCGCGGCGGAGCTGGGGACGATGGTGGTGAGCGAGGAGATCGAGGCGCTGGAGGCGCACGCGCTGAACCCGGTGCGGTATCTGGTGGTGCCGCGGGTGTCGGCGACGATCCTGAGCATGACGGTGCTGGGTGTGCTGAGCGATCTGGTGGCGATCGCGTGCGCGATGGGCGTGGCGGTGACGATCCTGGGTGTGCCGGGTCAGTTGTTCATGGACAACCTGCTTGCCCAGGTGAGCTTCGTGGACTTCGCGACGGGGATCGGGAAGGCGACGATCTTCGGGATGCTGATCGGGTTGATCAGCTGCACGAACGGGCTGAAGGTGACGGGCGGGGCGGCGGGCGTGGGGAACGCGACGACGCGGACGGTGGTGCAGTGCGTGGTGGCGATCATCATCGCGGACCTGGTTTTCACGGCGATCTTCTACGCGTTCAGGCTGTTCTGAGGCTCAGCGGCGATCGGGCTCCCCTAGCTCGTCGATGAGTCGCTGCAAGAGCACCAGCGAATCTTCGAAGCCGAGCCCGGGACGCGAGCGTGCCGGCCAGAGCGAACAGTGCGCGGTCCAGACATGGGCGGCGTGGGGCCTGAGATCGGCGGGAGCGCGGTTGGTTCGCCGGGCGATGGCGCGGCGGGCGGCTAGTTCAGCCAGGTTGACTGTGTGGGTGAGCTCGAGTGCTACCAGCACGGGGAGTGCGTCCACGGGGAGTGACCGGCGGGCATGCTGGAGATCGGCCACGAGCGGTTCGAAGTCGGCGGCAGTGAGATCCATCGCGTCGGAGTGCCAGGGTTCGGCGAGGTCGGCGAAGTGGGCGGAGGCGTTGTGGAGGGGCTGGCCATTGCCTTCGAACCAGGCGCGGCCGGCGCGGGGGCGGAGGTCTGCGTCGATGTCGCCGAGGTCGGCGAGCCAGGAGGCGAGGGTGAGGGTGCGGTCTTGGAAGCAGTGGAGGGAGATGGCGGCGGCGATGCTGGGACGCACCTCCCCCTGGAGCCCGCCTGTGGCGGGCTCCTGTCCCCCTCCGCGTTGCGGAGGGGGAGCAGAGACCTGGGGCTCGCGGCCGGCGTTCCAGGCCATGTCGGCGGCTTCGGCGATGGCGAGGAGGGCGATGGGCCAGGTCTGGTGGTGGCCGGCGTCGCCCCAGTCGGTGATGAGGTAGCCGGGGAGGTTGTGCTTGGCGGCGGCGTCGGCGGCGTTCTTGCAGTTCGCGCGGCGGACTGAGGTGCGGCCGGTGATGGAACGCCAGGAGCTGGTGCCGGGGCAGACCCAGGTGGTCTTGCCTGCGCTGCACAGGATGTTGCACCACCGGTCGAAGTCGGTGTCGGCTTCGTAGCCCCAGGCGAGGGCGATGGCGTCGCCCGCGATGCGGTGGATGTGGTCGGGGTGGTTGAGAGCAACATCGGCCCAGAACATGGGGCGCTTGTGGTGGGTGCGGACGGCGTCGAAGACCTGGTCGAGGAAGTCGAAGTAGACATCGGCTTTGCCGCGGTGGGCGACTTGGTCTTTGCTTCGGCCTTGGCCGATGTCGTAGGTTTCGTCGCAGCCGATGTTGACCATGGAGCCGCTGGTTGGAATGGCCGCGTCTCCGGAGGTATGAGCGTTGGAGAGGGAGAGGGGGCCCACAGTGCCCCGCCCCGTAGAAGAGAAGGAGGGGAAGAGTGGGAGCAGTTGGTCCAGCAGGTCGCGGACGAGGGCGATGGAGCCGGGGTCGCTAGGGCAGAGGCTGAAGGGGCCGGAGCGTTTGAAGCGGTCGAAGATCCAGTCGGCGTGGGTCTCGGCGAGGGGGGCGTAGCGGGGGTGTTTGAGCCAGTGGGTGAGGTGGCCGAAGCAGTTCTGGTTGGGGACGAGGTCGATGGCGTGTGCGGCGCAGAGGGTCTGGAGTTCGAGTAGTTCGGCGGGGGTGATGGGGTTCCAGCCCTGCCAGACTTGTTCGTGGCCGGTGTAGGCAAAGGTGTGCTCGGTGTAGAGCTGGAGGTGGTTGAGCTTGAGGGCGGCGAGTTCGGGGATGAGCCTGTGGAACTCCTGCATCGTGGGGATGCGGTCGCGGGAGATGTCGAGCATGAGGCCACGGGTGGGGATGGCGGGGTAGTCGAGGATCTCGAGTTGGGGGAGGCGGTCGGCGTATTGGGTGCGGAGCTGGGCGAGTGTGGCGTGGGCGTGGGTGAGGGCTTGTGGGGAGTTGTGGGCGATGGCGATGGCGGTGGGGGTGATGGTGAGGCGGTAGGAGTGGGGGTGGGGGAGGGAGGGGTCGGAGGTGGTGGTAGGGGGGGGAGGAGGGAGAGGTGAGTGGGTGAGTGGGTGAGGGGGTGAGTGGGTGAAGGACAGATGGGCGGGGCGGGGGATGAGGAGGGGGGGGAGGGTGGTGAGGTCTTTGGGGTCGGTCATGGGGCGACCTCGTCACGATCGGGGCGCGGTGGGAGGCTGGGCGTTGGACCCTCGCTGGCGCTTCGGGCTCTGTTGGAGGGGGCGCCGAGCTGGCAGGTGGTGAACGCGGCGATGAGGCCGGCGACGAGGTGCCAGGGCCAGGCGGGGGGGTGCTCGCCGAGTCGGAAGCCGTCGTCGATGGTCGGGGTGGCGGCCCAGGCGGGGATGTGGCCGGTCCACCAGTGCCAGATGGCCGGCTGCATGGCGAGGACGACGAGGAAGCCAATGGCGAGGGCGGCGATGGCACTGATGGCGTTGCCGCGGCGGGTGAAGATGGCGGAGAGGAACATGGCCAGGAGGCCGGCGTAGGCGAAGGTCATGACGCTGAGGGCGAAGTCGAGGAGTGTGAAGCCGGAGGGGTCGAGGCCGAGTGTCTCGCGGACCTGGCGGGTGTGGGCTTCCCAGAAGACGCAGGCGCAGGCGGCGGCGGTCATGAGGACGCCCCAGCCGATGACGCACGCGCGGCCGGCGACCAGGTAGTGGCGGTCGGGCTTGCCGGGGCGGAGGGGCTGGTAGAAGTCGGTGACGACGGTGTTGGCCATGGAGTTGAGGGAGCTGTTGACGCTTGAAAGTCCGGCGGCGACGAGTCCGGCGATCATGAGCCCGGAGAGTCCGGCGGGCATCTCGCGGAGGATGAACGAGACGAAGACCTTGCCGGTCTGCTCGATCTCGTAGGCGGGGGCGGCGTCGCCCATGATGTCGGGGCGCCTGTAGAAGACATGAAGCAGCATGCCGATGGTGAGAAACAGCAGGATCGTGGGCACAGCGACGACGATGCCGAGGACCGCGGAGCGTCCGCCGGCGAGGGCGTTCCTGCAGGTGAGCATGCGCTGGACCATGTCTTGGTCGGTGCCGTAGGAGGCCAGGCCCATGAGGGTGAAGGCGAGGATGCAGGCGTAGATGGTGTAGGGGCGTTCGAGGGAGGCGGTGGTGTCGAGGATGGTGAGCTTGCCGTCGTGGGCGAGGGCGTCGATGGCGGCGGGGGCGCCGCCGGGGATGTGGTTGAGGATGAGGACGATGGCGGCGGCGGCGGCGACGACGAAGACGATGGTCTGGATGACATCGGTCCAGATGACGGCGCCGATGCCGCCGAGGAGGGTGTAGCCGATGCCGATGACGCAGAAGATGGCGATCGCGACCGAGAGTGCGCCGGGGTCACGGCTGGCGTCCTCGCCGAAGAGGATGATGGCGGCGGGGATGGCGCCGATGTAGATGCGGGAGGAGCTGGCGAGGAGCCGGCCGAAGAGGTAGGCGATGCCGGCGGCGCGGCGCCCGGCCATGCCGAAGCGCTGCTCGAGGAGCTGGTAGATGCTGGTGCAGTTGTGGGCGTAGAAGGCGGGGATGAAGAAGACCGCGACGAGGACGATGGCGAGGACCATGCCGATGTTGGTGGCGAGGTAGGTGAGGTTGCCGGTGAAGCCGGACTGGGGGACGCCGATAAAGGTGGCGGCGGAGAGGCTGGTGGCGAGGATGGAGATGGCGACGGCCCAGACGGGCATGCGCCGGCCGGCGAGGAAGTAGTCGGCGCTGCCGGACTGGCGGCGGGTGAAGGCGATGCCCGTGCCGACGAGGAGGGCGAGATAGGCGAGGAGGACGAGCCAGTCGGTGGTGGTGAAGTGGGAGGGCGTGGGCGGCATTGGGGGGAGGGTAACGGGTGGAAGGCACGAAGGGACGGAGGCACGGGGGCTCGGAGGGGGAGGGAGGGTGCTGCTTTGCTGGCGGGAGGGGGTTGAGGCGTGGGGCGGGTACGCTTGGGTATGGCGAAGGTGCATGCGCGGGCGGTGATTGTGTCGATCGGGGATGAGCTGGTGTTGGGGCAGAGCCTGGACACCAACTCGAGGTGGTTGAGCGAGCAGTTGCTGGCGCGGGGTGTGCGGCCGGTGCGGCATGTGACGGTGGAGGACGACGAGGCGGTTATCGCGGGGGAGCTAGTGAGGGCGGCGGGGGAGGCGGATCTGGTCGTGGTGACGGGGGGGCTCGGGCCGACGGCGGATGATCTGACGCGGGCGGCGCTGGCGCGGGCGATGGGGACGGTGCTGGAGATCGACGCGGGGGCGATGGCGCAGGTCGAGGGGTGGTACGCGTCGCGGGGGCGGGTGATGCCGGAGTTGAATCGGGTGCAGGCGATGCGCCCGGTGGGGGCGGTGTGCCTGGAGAACCCCAACGGCACGGCGCCGGGGGTGCGGGGGGTGGTGGGGGCGGCGGATGTGTTTTGCTTGCCGGGGCCGCCGCGGGAGATGAGGCCGATGTTTGAGCGGTTCGTAGCGGGGGCGTTGCGTCCGGGGGCGGTGGTGCGGACGCGGCTGGTGCGGACCTTCGGGCTGGGGGAGTCGAGGGTGGCGGAGTTGCTGGGGGAGCTGATGGGCCGGTCCCGCAACCCGCTGGTGGGGACGACGGCGCAGGCCGGGGTGGTGACGGTGCGGATGCGGTGGGAGGGGGGGGGAAGGCAGAAGGATGAAGGCGGAAGGAAGAAGGATGAGCCGGCGGGGCCGCCGGCCGGGGCTGGTGCGCATCTGGGTGACAGGCCCCGAGGGGAGGGTGAGTGGGATCTGGATGAGACCGAGCGGGTGGTGCGGGAGCGGTTGGGGGCGGCGGTGGTGACGCCGGTGGGAGGGGACGGCGAACTCGGGTTGGCGGAGGTGGTGGTGGGGCTGCTTCGGGAGCGCGGGGAGCGGTTGGCGGTGGTGGAGAGCTGCACCGGGGGGCTGCTGGGGGAGAAGGTGACGGCGGTGGCGGGCTCGTCGTCGGTGTTCTGCGGCGGGTGGATCACCTACACGAACGGGATGAAGGTGGGGCAGGTGGGGGTGCCGGAGGGGTACTTTCCGGAAGTGCGGAAGGGGGCGCCGGGGGCGGTGAGCGGCGAGGTGGCGGGGGCGATGGCGCTGGGGGGGTTGCAGCGGGGGGTGTGGGAGCTGCGAGGGGGGGTAGACGGGGAGGGGGCCCCTAGTGGCCCGCCCCGGAGCGGAGGGAGGGGCGTGGATCACTGCCTGGCGGTGACGGGGATCGCGGGGCCCGACGGGGGGAGCGAGGGCAAGCCGGTGGGGACGGTGTGGGTCTGCCGCGCAAGCGGGGATGGGACGGTGGACTGCCGCCGGTTTCTGTTTGCGGGGGGGCGGGAGGCGGTTCGTGAGTGGGCGGCGGTGACAGCGCTGGGGATGTTGCGTCTGAAGCTGGTGGGGGTGGATATGGGGCTGGCTGGGGAGCAGGAGCGGCGGGAGGTGTGAGGGGCTCGTGGGGTTGAATGGGTTCTCGGCCGGGGGTGGGGCATGGTTGGGAGGGTGCGGGGAGGTTTGCGGCGTGGTTGGCTTGACGGGTCGTGGGGGGGTGGTATCGTTGGGAACCGGCGGGCAGCCGCGGGTGAGCGGGTAGGTAGCTCAGTTGGTAGAGCATCGCACTGAAAATGCGAGGGTCGCCGGTTCAAGTCCGGCCCTGCCCATTGGATAGAGCGTGGCCGTCGGGGCCCGATCCTGGTTGACAGGGGCGGGTCGTTGTGTTTTTGGGAGGGGGTGGGGTTAGGTCTGGCGAAGGGTGCTGGTGGTGTTGAAGGCGATGACGATCCGGTCCTTCTCGCCTCGGTAGGGCAGGGCGCTGTGCAGGAGGAAGGAGGGGAAGATGACGAGTTGGCCGTCGCGAGGGGGGATGTCGAAGAGGTTGTTTCGGAGGTAGCTGCTGCCGAAGTCGTCGAGCATGCCGCCGACGACGAAGGGGGAGTAGAAGCGGTTGACGCCGTTGGGCGCGTGTGTGGGCTGTGCGGCGGGAGCGTCGCCGGCCTGGACATAGAAGATGCCGCACCATGAGCAGCCGCCGTGGTAGTGCGCGTCGTGGAACCCGCCGTCGTTGGTGACATGGAACCAGGCGTCGGTGTAGTCGATCTCGATGGCGGAGGGGGGGACGCGTTTGTCGTTGGCCAGGGCGATCGCCTGACGGAGCGAGTCGTCGATGAACGCGACCAGGGCGCGGAGGTCGGGCTGGTCGGGGTTGTCGAACAGGTCCATGCGGCTCTCGAAGAGGCCGGCCTCGGGCTTGGAGGCGACGGCGACGCCGCTGGCGATGTTGACGGGCTCGCGTCGACGCAGGTCGAGGAGATGGGCGGTGAGGCCTGGCGCGTGGTGCGGGTACTCTCGCCAGCGGCGCAGGAAGAGCATGGTGGGCCACATGCGGCGGCCGGTGAGGTCGAACTCGGTGGGCTGACGCTGCGGCGGGGCGGCGAGGCGGGTCATCGGGGGCTCCGTGAGGGGCGTCGCGAGGGGTGCGATCACGCTAGCGGGTGCGGTCGACGGCAGAGGCCCCGGGGGCCTGCGCCGGCGCAGACTTCATCCGCTGGTAATAGACCCGGCGCGTTGCGTTTGGATTTGATGAAGGATCGGATTCTGGACTGCTGGGGTGGTGGCGGCATGCAACCATCACCACCGGCCTCCGGGGCGCGGTAGGAGACCTGACGATGACGCGGACTACCGGTGCGGTTGGGCTTGCGTGGCTGCTGGCGAGCGGGGCGGCGTTCGGGGTGGCGTTCGGGCAGAGCGTCGCGGACACGGCGGGCGACAGCGGCACGGAGGGCGTGGTGCGGTTCGTCATCGCCGACGCGGCGGGGACTGCGATCCCGGGACGGCTGACCTTTGTCGTCGCCGGGGCGGCCGACCCGGAGCTGTTCCCGAACACGCAGGCAGACCCGGAGCACCTCGCGGTGCGGAAGAATGTGGTGTACACCCTGGACGGGCGCGGGGCGATCACCGTGCCGGCGGGCGAGTACACGGTGCACGCGTCGCGCGGGCTGGAGTGGAGCATCGACACCAGGCGGGTGACGGTGACGCCCGGCGGGGAGGTGGCCCTGGACGCGACGCTGCACCACGAGGTCGACACGGGCGGGTGGGTGAGCGGCGACTTTCACCTGCACACGCTGACCTACTCGGGCCACGGCGACTCGAACATGAACGAGCGGATCATCAGCCTGGTCGGCGAGGGCGTGGAGTTCGCGGTCGCGACCGACCACAACCACCAGACCGACTACGCGCCGACGATTGGGCACCTGGGGGCCCACGCGCACATCAGCGCGGTGGTCGGCAACGAGGTCTCGACGCCGATCGGCCACTTCAACGCGTTCCCGCTGAGCGCGAAGAGCCCGGTGATCCCCTCGCGGCTCACCGACGCGAACGCGCTGTTCTCGATCATCCGGGCCCAGGCCAACGAGTTCGGGCTGCGCCCGGTCATCCAGCTGAACCACCCGCGCTGGGGCGACATCGACTACTTCGGGCGGACGGGGCTCGACCCGGTGACGGGCCGGGCGACGACCGCGAGCTACTCGGGGGACTTCGACACCATCGAGATCTTCAACGAGAACGAGGGGTGGGGCTACTACCGCGTCGGGCTCGACGGCGTGGCGACCGAGCAGCAGTCGCACTCGGTGCTGCAGGACTGGTTCAATCTGCTGAACCTGGGCCACCGCTACAGCGCGGTGGGGAACTCCGACAGTCACACGGTGCACAACGACATGGCGGGGTACCCGCGGAACTTCGTCCGCCTGGGCGCGGACGACCCGGCGTCGGTGGATGTGCCGGAGCTGGCGCGGGCGCTGCGGGAGAACCGGGTGTTCACGACGATCGGGCCGTTCGTCGAGTTCAGCGTGAACGGCGTGGCGATGGGCGGGCAGGGCTCGGCGAGCGGGGGCGAGGTGTCGGTGGCGGTCCGGGTGCAGGCCGCGTCGTGGGTCTCGGTGGACCGGGTCAAGATCGTGGTGAGCGGGGATGTGGTCCGGACGATCGAGGTGGCGCAGACGGGGGACGCTGTGCGGCTGGACTCGTCCTTCACGGTCCCGGTCCGTCGGGACTGCTGGGTGTCGCTGCTGGTGGAGGGCGACACCTCGCTCTCGCCGATCGTGAGCGACCAGGGGAGGCCGATCCTGCCGCTGGCGGTGACCAACCCGGTGTGGATCGACGCGGACGGGAACGGGGAGGTGACCTGCGCGGCGGACTGGGCGACCGGTGTGGTCGGCGCGGCGGTGATGACCTCGGATCTGGAGCACCCGTGGGCGAACGCCGGGGGGAGCGAGCGGGCGATGCTGGTGCTCGCTGCGGTGGAGACGGGGTTCGGCAAGGCTGATGATGTGGTGCGGATGGGGCTGCTCGACCCGGATCGCAGGGTGCGGCTGGCGGCGTTGCGGGGCGCGGAGCAGCTTGGGGCGGCCGATCTGTCGGCCGATGTCCGGCGTGTGTGGGATGAGGAGGGGATCGACGGGTACATGCGGATCGCGGCGATGCGGGCCCTCGCGGCCTGCGGCGGGCCGGGCGTGGGGGATCGGGTGCTGGAGCTGATCGATCGGGTCGACCCGGTCGAGTTGTCGGCCTACGGCAGCGAGCTCGACGCGTTGCTGCCGGGGGAGATGATCCGCGAGTGGTCGGTGGTCGGGTACTTCCCGTGCGAGAGCCCGAGGGTGCTCGACATGGCGGTGTACGGGCCTGAGACGGCGAGCGAGGGGGAGTTCGAGGGGGTGGGGGGGGCGAGGGTCGGTTGGCGCAGGATGGCCACGCGCGAGAACGGGTACCTCGACCTTCAGAAGATCGACAACGCGCCCGGCGCGTTCGAGGGGGTCATCGCGTACGCCCAGGCGTGGATCCGGAGCGACCGGGAGCGGGTGGTGCCGTTCGCCTACGGTTCGGACGACGGGTCGGTGCTGTTTGTGAACGGCGAGCGTCTCGTGGGCGATCTGGGTGATCACTCGGCGCAGCCGATGCAGCATGTCGGGCGGATGCGGCTGAAGCAGGGTTGGAACCGGGTGTTGGTGAAGGTGGCCAACTACGGGGGCGGGTTCGGGCTGTACTTCCGGCCGATCGGGGAGGGGCTTGATGCGGGCGCGCAGCCGGGGAGCTAGGTCCGCGATGACACGCCCCGTGGAGGCGCCATGAAGCTGCGGCCGCTGCAGAACGCCCTGGACCGCGCCCCGGTCTGGCTGCTGACCATCTTCGCGATGGCCACGGCGTTCAGCACCTACTTCTGCATGTACGCGTTCCGCAAGCCGTTCAGCGCGGGCAAGTTCGAGGGCCTGAGCTTTCTGGGTTCGGGTGTGGAGCTGAAGACGGCGCTGGTCATCGGCCAGCTCCTCGGGTATACGCTCTCGAAATACCTCGGCATCAAGCTTGTTTCTGAGATGACCCGGGCGAAGCGAGCGGTCGCGCTGGTCGTGCTGATCTCTGTCGCGGAGGGCTCGCTGCTCCTGTTCGCGGTCGTTCCCGACAACCTCAAGGTGGCGGCGATCTTCGTCAACGGGCTCCCCTTGGGGATGGTGTGGGGCCTGGTGGTGTGGTATCTCGAGGGCCGGCGCACCAGCGAGCTGCTGCTCGCGGGGCTGAGCTGCTCGTTCATCCTGGCGAGCGGCGTGGTCAAGGGGGTGGGCAAGGCGCTGATGGGCGGGCAGGCCTCGCTGCCGGTCTTCGCGATCGACTACGGGCGCACGGGCCCCGGCGGGGAGAGCGTCCCGTTCCAGGTCCGCGTCCCCAACATGTTCCACGGGTTCGGCGAGATCTCCGAGGCGTGGATGCCGTTCGCGACCGGGGCGGTCTTTCTCGTCCCGTTCCTGGTCTCTGTATGGCTTATCAACCACATGCCTGAGCCGAACACGGCCGACATCGCGGCCCGCGCCGAGCGCGAGCCGATGGACGGTAAGCACCGGATGGGGTTCGTCAGGGCGTTTCTCCCGGGGCTGGTCATGCTGTTCGTCGTGTACTTTTTCCTCACCGCCTACCGCGATTTCCGCGACAACTACGCGGTCGAGATCCTCGAGGGGCTGGGCTACGCCGACGACGACACGATCTTCGCCCGCATGGAGGTGTGGGTCGCGTTCGGCGTGATGGCGGTCCAGGGGGGACTCAACCTCATCAAGAACAACCGGTGGGGACTGCTCGGCGCGTTCGGCGTGATGGGCGCCGGCTGTCTGCTCATGCTGGGCTCGACCCTGGCGCACGACGCGGGGATGATCTCCGGCCTGGCCTGGATGGTCTGCAACGGGTTCGGCGCGTATCTGGCGTATGTCCCCTTTGGGAGCGTCCTGTTCGACCGGATGATCGCCTCCACGCGGGTGGTCGGCACGGCGGTGTTCGCGATCTATGTCGCCGACGCGCTGGGCTATACCGGCGCGATCGGCGTGCAGCTCTACAGGGACTTCTTCGCCAGCGGCGAGACCCGCCTGGCGTTCTTCCACGGGCTGACCTACGCCATGGCGGGGCTGGGGGCGATACTGTTTGCCGCGAGCGCCGTGTACTTCGCCCGCAGGACTTCGGGCGCGGCACTCGGGCGTTCTTTGCCCACCGGAGAGGAATCCAACTCATGAGCGTCCCGGTCCCCTGCACATTCGAGGTCAACGGGCGCACCTACCGCCCCGGAGCACGCGTGTATGCCGCGATCTGCGTTGACGGGTGCGGCGACGAGTACCTCTCCGAGTCGCTGATCCGGGGGCGGATGCCCAACCTCGCGGGCGCGATCCGCAAGGGCAAGCGGTTCATGGGGCGGGGCGTCATCCCCTCGTTCACCAACCCGAACAACTCGTCGATCATCACGGGGGCCCCGCCGGCGGTCCACGGGATCAACGGCAACTACTTCCTCGACCCCGAGTCGGGCGGGGCGGTCATGATGAACGATGGGAAGTTCCTCAAGGCCCCGACGATCGTCGCGACGGCCGCGCGGGCCGGGCGCCGGTGCGCGATCGTCACCGCCAAGGAGAAGCTCCGGACCATCCTCGCCCACGACCTCGATGGGATCGGCTTCTCGGCCGAGAAGGCCGGCCAGGCGGAACGGGGGACGCACGGCATCGACGGCGTCGAGGCGCTGGTGGGCGAGAAGACCCCGCCGATCTACTCGCCGGACGCGAGCGTGTATGTCCTGAAGGCGGGGGCCGCGATGGTCGAGCAGGGGCTCGCCGACCTGCTCTATCTGTCGCTGACCGACTACATGCAGCACAAGTTCGCGCCCGAGGAGCCCGAGAGCCTGGACTTCCACGCGCGGCTCGACGAGCAGATCGGGCGGCTGCTCGCGGCGGGCGTGGTGCTGGGCATCACGGCCGACCACGGCATGAACGCCAAGCACAGCGCCGACGGACGGCCCCGTGTCGTGTACCTTGACCCCATCCTGCTGAGGCTCGTCGGGCCGGGGTGCCGCGTGATCCTGCCCATCACCGACCCCTATGTGGCCCACCACGGGTCGCTGGGCTCGTTCGCGGTGGTGCATGTGCCGCCGGGGACGGATCTGGCGCGGGTGCGGCGGGGCCTGATGGGCGTGCCGGAGGTGACGGAGGTGATGGAGAAGGACATCGCGTGCGAGAAGCTGCAGCTGCACCCCGAGCGCCTCGGCGACCTGGTCGTGATGTGCGGGCGCGACACAACGCTGGGCACGAGCCCGGCGGAGCACGACCTGTCGCAGCTGGACCGCCCGCTCCGCTCGCACGGGGGGCGGTACGAGGAGATGGTGCCGATGATCGTCTCCGAGCCGCTCAACGCGGCGTACCGGGCGAAGGCCGAGGGCGATCCGCGGAACTTCGACATCTTCGATTTCACGATCAACGGCACGGGGAGCTGACGGGGGAGGCGGCGGATGCAGCGGGCGGATGTCGGCATCGTCGGAGCGGGGATCGTGGGGCTGGCCCACGCCTTTGTCGCTGCGCGGGCCGGCCGGTCGGTGGTGGTGTTCGAGCGTAACTCCCGGGCGCTCGGGGCGTCGGTCCGGAATTTCGGGGCGTTCTGGCCGATCGGTCAGACGCCGGGCGTGCTGTTCGACCGGGCGATGCGCAGCCGCGGCGCGTGGCTGGAACTGGCCGAGAAGGCCGGCCTCTGGACGCAGCCGACCGGCTCGGTCTTCCTTGCCTACGCGCCCGACGAGATGGCGGTGGTGGAGGAGTGTGCCGCCCGCGCCCCGGGGTGGGGCTATCAGGTCGAGGCGCTGGGCAAGGGGGCGACGCTCCGGCGCGTGCCGCACGCGAACCCGGATGGATTGCTCGGTTGCCTCTCGAGCGCGACGGAGATCAGGATCGAGTCCAGGCGGGCGATCCCGCGGATCACGGCCTACCTGGCCCGTGAGTTGGGCGTCCGGTTCTGCTTCGGCTCGACAGTGACCCGGGTTGAGATGGCGCGGATCGGGACCGCGGCCGGGGAGTCTTGGGAGGTCGGGCACGCGATCGTCGCGTCGGGGGATGACTTTCGCACGCTCTACCCTGAGGTATACGCGTCCACACCGGGTCTCACGCGGTGCAAGCTGCAGATGATGCGCACGGTGCCGCAGCGGGAGGGGTTCGCGCTGGGGCCGCACATCGCCGGGGGCCTGAGTCTTCGGTTCTACGGTGCGTTCGAGGGCCTGGAGAGCGTTGGGGCGCTCCGCGCCCGCGTCGCCCGCGAGCGGCCCGAGCTGGACCGCTGGGGGCTGAATGTGATGGCGAGCCAGACCGAGGGAGGCGAACTGATCCTCGGCGATTCGCACGAGTACGGGCCGGACTTTGACTGCGAGTACCGGCAGGAGGTCGAAGACCTGATCCTCGACCACACCCGGCGCATGCTGTCGGGCCTGGACCTGCGGATCGCCGACCGGTGGCTGGGCACCTACGCGAAGCTGACCGACCCGTCGGCGCCGTTTGTTCGGCATCCGGCCGAGGGCGTGGCGGTGATCACCGGCGTCGGCGGGGCGGGCATGACCCTGTCGTTTGGTCTTGCGGAAGAGGTCTGTTTCGAGCTTGGGATCACCGAGCACGCCCCCGTGCCGCCGGTCGGCGCGGGCTGAAGGGAGATCGATGCGATGAGTTCGGCCACCACCACAGCCGTCCCCCCAGTCCGGTCCGGGCGCGTGCCCGCGTACCTCGCCGGTGAGGCCGTGCACGCCGACGCCACCCTGGCCGTGACCTACCCCTACACGGGGGAGGTGGTCGGTGAGGTCGCGATGGTGGGGCGCGACCGGGTCGAGTCGGCGGTGCGGGCGATGCTCGCGGGGGGCGAGCCGCTCACGCGATACCAGCGGTACGAGATCCTGAACCGGGCCCGCGACCTGCTCAAGGCCCGGGCGGACGAGTTCGCGCAGTGCATCCGCTCCGAGGCCGGGCTGTGCATGCGGGAGACCCGGTACGAGGTCGGGCGGGCGTTGGATGTGCTCCAGTTCAGCGCGATGGAGGCGCTGAAGGACGACGGGCAGATCTTCTCGTGCGACATCTCGCCCCAGGGGCAGGCCCGGAAGATCTTCACGATCCGAGAGCCGCTCGAGCTGGTGTTCGCGATCAGCCCGTTTAACCACCCGCTCAATCAGGTCGCGCACAAGGTTGCTCCGGCGATCGCCGCGGGCGTGCCCATGCTCCTCAAGCCCTCCGAGAAGACGCCGATCACGGCGATCCGGTTCACGGAGCTCCTCTACGAGGCCGGCCTTCCGGGCTGGATGCTGTCGACCTTTGTCGGCGGGATCGGGGAGGTGGTGGAGCCGCTCATCCGCGACGAGCGGATCCGGCTGGTGAGTTTCACCGGGTCGACCGAGATCGGCAGGCGGATCGCCGCGAACGCCGGGTACAAGAAGCTCTGCCTGGAGCTGGGCGGCAACGACCCGTTGATCGTGCTGGACGACGCGGACATGGAGCTGGCGGTGAAGCTCGCGGCGGAGGGGTGCTACCGCAACAGCGGACAGCGGTGTACGGCGGTGAAGCGGCTGCTTGTGCAGGGGGCGATCCTCCCGGAGTTCACCGAGCGGTTCGTCGCCAGGACCGCCGAGTACACGGTGGGCGACCCTGGCGACGAGTCCACGCGCATCGGGACGGTGATCGACGAGGCGGCCGCGAGGGTGCTGGAGGGCCGGGTCCACAAGGCGGTTGCCCAGGGGGCCCGGGTCCTGGCGGGCGGGAACCGGGACGGGGCCCAGCTGGAGCCGACGGTGATCGCCGATGTCCCGCGCGACGCGGAGATGATCGTCAAGGAGAGCTTCGGCCCGCTGGCTCCGATCGTGGCGGTGCGCGATCTTGACGACGCGATCGCGGTCGCCAACTCGAGCAACTTCGGCCTCTCCTCCGGCATCGTCACCAACGACATGCGGGCGGCGCTGGAGGCGGTCAAGCGGCTCAAGACCGGCACGGTCAATGTCAACCAGGTCCCGGGGTACCGGATCGAGTGCTCGCCCTTCGGCGGCGTGAAGGACTCGGGGCTGGGCGTCAAGGAGGGGGTCATCGAGGCGATGAAGTTCATGACCACCGTGAAGACATTCTCGCTGCCCTGGTAGGGCGCCGGTGTCGGCCGGCTTCTACGCTCTCGACTCTCACCCCGACCCCCAACCCGGAGCCGGCACGATGCCCGACCACCATCCCATCGCGACCCTGCCCGCCGCCAAGGACAAGCTGCTCTTTACGCCTGGCCCGCTCACGACGAGTCTGAGCGTGAAGCAGGCGATGCTCCACGACTACGGGTCGCGGGACGGGGCGTTCATCGAGATGGTGCGGGATGTCCGCCGGCGCCTGCTGGAGGTGGGGGGGGTGGGGCCGGACCGGTTCGCCGCGATCCCGATGCAGGGCAGCGGCACCTTCGGGCTGGAGTCGGTGTTCGCCTCGACGGTTGCGCGCGGGGCGGAGGTGCTGGTGGCGGTCAACGGGGCGTACGGCCGGCGGCATGTGGAGCTGGCGAGGACGCTGGGCATCACGACCCACGCGGTGGAGTTCGAGGAGGACCAGCCGGTGGACCCCGGGGCTTTGGGCCGGGCGATCGCGGAGCACCCGGGCGTGACGCATGTGGTCGTCACGCACTGCGAGACCACCACGGGCCTGCTCAACCCGCTCGGGGCCATCGCCGGGGTGGTCGGCGAGGCCGGGCGCAGGCTGTTTGTCGACGCGATGAGCTCGTTCGGGGGGATCCCGATCGACATGGCGGGGACGCCCATCGACTACCTCGTCAGCTCGGCCAACAAGTGCGTCGAGGGGGTGCCGGGGTTCAGCTTCGTCATCGCGAGGCTGGAGGCGTTGCGCGAGACCCGTGGGTGGTCGCGCTCGGTCACGATGGACCTGCTCGCCCAGCACGAGGGGTTGGAGAGGGATGGTCAGTTCCGGTTCACGCCGCCGACCGGGGTGATCGCGGCGTTTCACAGGGCCTTGCTGGAGCTCGAGGCGGAGGGTGGTGTCGGGGCTCGCGCGGCGCGGTACGGGGCGAATCACAGGGAGCTGGTCGCGGGCATGACGGGCCTGGGGTTCGAGTGCTACCTGCCGGAGCGGCTGCGGAGCCACATCATCACGACCTTCCGGTACCCGTCGTGGCAAGGGTTCTCGTTTGAGCGGCTGTACGCCGACCTGAGCGGGCAGGGGTACCTGATCTACCCGGGGAAGCTGACCCGTGAGCGGTGCTTCCGGGTTGGGACGATCGGGCGGGTGTTCCCCGCCGATGTGCGGGCGTTGCTCGGCGCAATCCACATCTCCGCGGCATCGATGCGCTAAGACTCAGCCCGCCGGAGCACCCGGTCTCGGCGGGGCTGCCGCCGATCTTCGCGCTTCACTCGCTACCCCTTAACACAAACTTGGGCAAATCGGGCGATGTGCCGAGCGTCGGGCGGGTGTGGGGCGGGGCGTTCGGGCGTGGGACCAGTGCTATGCACTAGTTCCGCGCTAGAACGGCCGGGTCGATCCACTCGGGTGTGGGGGTGGCGCGGTGCAATTCTTAGCGCATGGACACGGCGACAACGCGCGCACGGCGGGCGGGAGTTGTGTCAAATGCTCGCAAGGCATGCGTTGCGCCTCTCGACAACGACGGCCGCGTCTGTACGCTCCCTGGCGCTTTCAGGCGTCACCACCAGCGTGAACAGCGGCCGCGGCGCGTGTCGCGTCCAAACCTGCACCGCAAAGTTCTTTGCGAGGAGTCAGCATCATGAGGAGAGTCAACGGCGCGAGCCAGGCGGGCATCCTGCTCGCGGTCTGCGGCCTGTCCGCCGCCCCGGCGATGGCACAGGTCCTGTTCGAGGAAGACTTCGAGAGCTTCCCGCTTTTCCAGAACCAGGACGAGGGCGTCGACACCGGCGAGATCGGCTGCCAGGAGCAGGCGTTCATCGGCGACGGCGTGTTCTGCGAGCAGACGAACATCGAGAACCCCGGCTGCGGCCCGGACTTCATCGACTGCGCGAGCTTCGGGTACGCGAACACCGAGTTCGACGGCGATTGGACCTTCGGCGACTGGAGCGCGACCTTCAGCCTGCCCGGCATCGGCACCCTGGAGTGGCAGGGCTGGTCGGTCACGGACTACCAGTGGTGGCAGTTCACCGCCGGCGACCAGAACCGCAGCTTCTTCACCAAGGCCTCCGGCAAGGTGCTGGTCGCCGACCCCGACGAGTGGGACGACTACGACCCGTTCATCGACGACCCGGAGAGCGTCGGGCCGTTCGACACCGAGATCATCAGCCCGGTGATCGATGTCTCGAGCGCCGCGGGCGATGACCTGATCATCCGCTTTGACTCCAGCTGGCGTCCGGAGAAGGACGACCGCAACCAGCAGGGCCGCATGTCGGTCCGCTTCGACGGCGGGGCCTGGGAGGAGTACCTGTACTGGTCCAGCGACGCGAACGACCCGAACTTCCACCCCGACGCCGAGAACGAGACGGTCGACATCGTGCTTGCCAACCCCTCGGGCGCCTCGACCATGGAGATCTCCTTCGAGATGTTCGACGCGGCCAACGACTGGTGGTGGGCCATCGACGACATCAAGGTGTTCATCGACTCGGGCGACCCCGTCGACCCGCCGCAGGACTTCACGCTGAACGCCCTGACCTTCAACCCCGACACCACGCCCGACATCACCTGGACGGCGTCGCTCAACGCGACGAGCTACGAGGTGGTCTTCGCCAACGACGCGGCCTTCACCGATGTGGTCCTCCAGGACGAGACCTTCAACCTTGCGTACACCCCCGCCAACGGCGTGCTGCAGGCCGGCGTGTACTGGGTCAAGGTGATCGCCAAGAACAGCCTCGGCACCTTCGAGAAGTCCAAGCAGATCGGTGTTGACAACACCTGCCCGTCGGACCTCGACGGCAACGGGATCTCCAACACCCAGGACTTCCTGCGGTACCTGAACTACTGGTCGAACGGCTGCAACTGAGGCGAGAGCGTGCCGCCCGGTCGTTGCCGGGCGGCGGGTAGAACGAACCAATCTCCGCCCCACGGGGGCGCGAGTTCATGGGGCTCCCAGCCCCGAGAGAGAAAGCGATGAAGAACAACAGCAACATCCTGGCGGCCTTGGCCGGCGCAGCGATCGCTGCCCTGGCCTCGTCGGCCGTCGCGCAGCAGTGCCAGGTCATCTTCGCCGAGGACTTCGACTCGATCGACCTGGGTATGAATGTGATGGAGGGCATCGACACCGGCTCGGGCGGCCAGGTGGACGATGTGTGGACCCCCGACCTGCCCGCCGGCTGGTCCGACACCTTCTCCTGCACCGGTGACGGCGTCACCGAGTGGCAGGGCTGGAACATCGCCAGCGGCGCCTGGTGGCAGTTCACCGGCGGCGACCAGCGTCGCAGCGACTTTACCGTCAAGGACGGCCACTACCAGAAGGGCGCTTGCCTCATCGCCGACGGCGACGAGTGGGACGACTTCAACCGCCAGGGGTGCGGCCCCTACAACGCGTATGTCACTACGGCCCCGATCAGCCTCACCGGCGTCGCGGCGAACAGCGTGACTCTGAACTTCGTCGAGAGCTGGCGCGATGAGACCCCGCAGGAGGCCAGCGTCGAGGTGTCCTTCGACGGCGGCTCGACCTGGTCCACCGTCCAGCACTACTCCAGCGACAGCGGCAGCGGTGACTTCCAGGACGATATCTTCAACGGCACCCGCTCGATCGCCATCAACAACCCCGGTGGCGCCGGGAGCATGCTCGTCCGGTTCGGCTACTACAACGCCGGCAACAACTGGTGGTGGGCCATCGACGATATCGCCGTCACCGGCAACACCTCCAACGCCCCCTCCTACCCGCCGGCCTTCTTCACCATCAGCGTGCCGACCTTCAACCTGACCCCGGGCGTGCAGATCACCTGGGGCGCCGCCTGCGGCGCGTCGAGCTACATCATCGAGCTGGCCAAGGACGCCGAGTTCACCGATGTCCGGCACTCGGCCACCAAGTCCACCGTCAACTACACCATCCCGGGCAATGTTCCCACAGGCATCTACTTCGTCCGCGTCACCGCCCGCAACAGCGCCGGCGACCGCGGCTGCCTGGTCGATCAGCGGATCGTCCTTGACAACCCCTGCTTCGCCGACACCAACGGCGACGGCACCGCCAACACCATCGACTTCATCGAGTACCTGAACCGGTGGGTCGCCGGCTGCCCGTAAGCGGCCACCAATCGTCGGCGGGGCGAACGCAGCCCGCCGGCGCTCGCAGCTCCCGTCACGCCCGGGGAACCGGGCGTGACGACTTGACGGTCGTCGACCCCCGCTTGTGGGGATTTCCAGGAAGGAATACACATGCACGGCACAACCCAGGCCAAGGCTCGCAGCCGCGGCGCAGCGTTCACCTTGATCGAGCTGCTTGTCGTCATCGCCATCATCGCCCTGCTGATCGGCATCCTGCTGCCGAGCTTGGGCAAGGCCCGCGAGGCGGCCAGGACGCTGCTCTGCGGCGTCAATATGCGGTCCATCGACCAGGCGACGCAGATGTTCCGAAACGATAACGACGGGTGGCTGCACCGCAACTCGGCGGGCAACTACGGCGCGCGGCTGGACCTCAACGGCATCCGGTTCCCCGCGACGGACAAGTACGCGTACTGGGGCGTCGCCTATGACGACTACATCAACGATGCTTTCGAGATCTGGGAGGACCCCAATTTCGAGCTGATGGACCCGTACCCGTATCTGTCGTACGACTATGACTTCATCTACGAGACCCAGAAGTACCAGACCTACTGCCTCAACGGCGTGATCCCCGGGGGCGACGATGCCGGACGCTGGAAGTCCGGGTTCTGGGGTCGGAAGACCGAGACTGTCACCGGGCGCAACGGGCAGCAGTTCCAGCAGAAGATCACCGTGCCCCGCCCGACCGAGTTGATGCCGTTCCCCTCAGATGTCATCGCGTTCCAGGACGGCTGGGAGCACAAGATCGACGACAACGGCGACGCGCTCACGCGTCTCTATCAGTACGACAACGACTACGGCGGCGCCTTCAAGGCGGTCTGGCGCAACGAGTACTTCCGTCACAACGATGTCTGCCAGGTGTACTTCGCCGACGGCCACATCGGCAGTTTCAGCCGCGGAGTGGTCACGGACGAGGGCAATCCCACACTGCGGTACTACTACACCGGCTTCCAGGATGACAAGCAGGGCTACTGAGCCATTGTGAGGGAGTGATGACCAAACGCGATGCCATCATTGTGGGCGGCGCCGTTGTGGCGGTGGGATTCGGCGGTCTCATGCTCTACCGAGCGATGTTCGCGGGTCGGGTGTCGGACGGCCAGATGAGGTCGATCTTCGACGAGATGCCGACAGAAGAGCTGATCCACCGCAGGATCACGCTCGCGACCCTGCTTGCCGAGACCCCCCCGACCAACCCGAAGACGGAGTTCCGGCTCAAGAACGAGGAAGGGCTCGCCGCGTTGGATGCGTTGTTGAAGTCCCGCGGCGTCGATCCCGAGAAGGTCACGGCCGCCGCGGTCCCACCCCAGGGCGACCGTTAGTCCCGCGTGCTCGCGTCGGCGAACACGCTCATCGCCGTTCCGAGCTCGGCGTCTGCGATTGTCAGCGGCGGGAACAGCGTCGCCACGCGCCCGCCGCCCACCTTGTAGCTCAGGCCCGCGGAGAGGCAGCGGTACATCGTCCGCTCGGCGGCCGCCTCGGCCGAGTCGGGGCCGGCGGCGGCGTGCTCGACCCCGAGCATGAGCCCCAGGCCCCTGCACTCGGCGATGCCGGGCCGGCCGGTGAGCAGCTCGCGCAGGCGGGCCAGGGCGTGCTCCCCGAGCGTGTGGGATCGTTCGACGAGGCGTTCCTCCTCGATGACATCGAGGGTGGCGAGTGCCGCGGCGGCGCCGAGCGGGGATTTCTCGTGCGTGTAGTGGCCCAGGGCCAGCTCCGGGGCGATATCGAGCTCGGGTCTGGCGACCACGGCCGCCATGGGCATGACCCCGCCCCCGAGCCCCTTGCCCAGGACCAGGATGTCCGGCACGACGCCGAAGTGCTCGCAGGCGAACATGCGCCCGGTGCGTCCGAGCCCGGTGGGGATCTCGTCGAAGATCAGGAGCGTGCCGTGGCGGTCGCACGCGGCCCGCACCCGCCGCCAGTACTCGGCCGGGGGGATGGCGACGGTCGTCGCCCGGACCGGCTCGGCGATGACGGCGGCGATGTCGCCCTCGCGTGCCAGCAGTTCCTCGATCTCGGCGGCGCAGGCGCCGTCGCAGGCCCGGCCGCCGGGGCAGCCGTGCGAGCAGGCGGGCGCCGCCGGGGGTTGGACATGGAGCGCCCCGGGCATGAGCGGGCCCATCCTGGCGTGGAAGAGGTCCTCGCCCCCGACGGAGGCCGCGTCGAGCGAGGCGCCGTGGAAGGAGCCCCGGAAGGCGATGGTCTTGTGTCGCCCGGTGGCGGCCCTGGCGAGCTTGAGGGCGATGCCGATGGCGAGCGTGCCGCCGGGGGCGAAGAGGCACTTGGAGAGGTTGCCCGGGGCGAGTGCTGCCAGTCGCTCGGCGAGCTCGAGGGCGGGGCGGTTGGCGTATCGGCGTGGGCAGAAGGGCAGGGCCCGCAGCTGGCGTTCGACGGCCTCGATGACCTTGGGGTGCCCGTAGCCGATCTGGTGGGCGGAGTTGCCGTGGAAGTCGAGGTACCGGCGTCCCTGGGTGTCCTCGATCCAGGGGCCGTCGGCGCGGCGCAGGGCGTTGAGGCAGGGGGTGGAGAGGCTCTGGCGGAGGAACGCCCGCTCGTCGGCCGCGAGCAGGTGTCGGGTGCCGGCGTCGAGGTGTTCGGCTTGCCAGGCGTCCCGGGCCGGGGATCGGTTGACATCGCCCTCGGTTCGGTCCATGGGGGAGCGTATCGCGGGGGCGGGGGCTGGGGTTGCGGGCGTCAGTGTTATCGAGCGGCGAAGATTGTGTGAAGGCGCTCGTCGCATTGCCTGCTATGGGCATCCAGCGGCTTAGATTGGGACAATGTCAAGCTTGCAAAGGAACGACAAGGCCGCCGCGATGAAGCCGAACCGTGCGGTGCGTGTGGACCCGTCGATGGTGGACCGGGCGTGGCGGGTGATGCCAGTCGGCTGCAACGGCGAGTTCAACCTTCCGAAATCGCACAGCATGGTGCTCGATCGGGGGCGTGGCTGCCTGGTGTGGGACGCGGCGGGGCGTGAGTTCATCGACTTCTCGATGGGCTGGGGCTCGGCGCTGGTGGGTCACGCGCGGTCGGAGGTGGTGCACGCGGTGGTGGAGCGCGCGGTGCAGGGTTCGAACTTTGCGCACACGAACACGGCGTCGGTGCCGCTGGCCGAGGAGCTGGTGAGGCTGAGCCCCGCGTGTCAGCTGGTCAGGTTCTGCGCGTCGGGGACCGAGGCGACGATGTACTGCATGCGGCTGGCGCGGGCGTATCTGGAGCGTCCGGCGATCCTGAAGTTCGAGGGCGGCTACCACGGGGCGAACGACGAGGGCACGATCAGCGTGTTTCCGACGGGAAGGACGCCGTTCCCGAAGCCGGAGCCCACGAGCGCCGGCGTGCCGCACGCGGATGTGCTCGTGGCGCCGTTCAACAACCTTGAGGCGACACAGGCCATCGTGCGAGAGCACGGGGACCGCGTGGCCGCGATCATCGTGGAGCCGTTCCACCGGTGCCTGCCGCCGGTGCGGGGGTTCCTGGAGGGGCTCCGCGAACTGACGCTGAGCCGGAACATCCTGCTGATCTTCGACGAGGTGGTGACGGGGTTCCGGCTGGCGTACGGCGGGGCGCAGGAGCGGTACGGGGTGGTGCCCGACCTTGTGGCCTACGGCAAGGCGCTCGGCGGGGGGATGCCCATCGGCGCGTACGGCGGGCGGGCGGACATCATGGAGCTTGTCCGCGAGGACCGGCTGGGACAGCGGGGGTATGTGTGGACCGCGTCGACGCTTGGGGGCAACCCGGTGAGCTGCGCGGCGGCGCTGGCGGCGCTGGGGGTGTACCGGCGGCCGGGCACCTATGAGCGGCTCTTTGCGCTGGGTGAGTATTTCCGGGAAGGGCTGCGCCGGGAGCTGGTGCACAGCGGTCACCCGGGGCAGGTCATCGGCGACGGCCCGCTCGCGCAGATCGTGTTCAGCACCGAGTCGATCGTGGATACGCGGTCGATGCTGAGCGCGGACCGGGAGAAGGGGCGAGCGATGATGCTCGCGCTCGTCGAGGAAGGGGTGTTCCTCAACCCGATGGGCACGAAGCTGTATCTTTCCCTGGCGCACGACGAGGCGGTCTGCGACGAGTTCTGCAGGCGCCTGGCGCGGGTGCTCGCGAGGCTCGTCAGGGCCTGAGAGGCATTGCACTGCGGCGGATGCTGGCCCCTTGCTCGGGCGGTGTGTTTGTGGATTCACGGGCGACGGGCTTGCCGATCGCGACGATCTGGCCGGGTTCCTGGCGGCCTACGCCGCGGGATCGGCCCGGGCGGAGCGCGTCGGGCCCATAGGGCTGGTTCGCCTGCGGCCCGGACACCCGCGGCGCCTGGCGACGGAAGCGCCTCGGTCCGCGGCTTATCCTCCGGGGCTGAGACGACGATCCGAGCCCCGGGCATGGAAGACCGCCCGGGGTTGATCGAGCGGCCTCGGGAAAGGACCGTGTTGTGAGCTTCCCGACAGGATTCGTTTGGGGCGCGGGCACCTCTTCGTACCAGATCGAGGGCGCCGTCGATGAGCACGGGCGCGGGCCGTCGGTCTGGGACGCGTTCTGCCGCACGCCCGGCAAGATCAAGCACGGCGATACGGGCGACATTGCCTGCGACCATGTCGCTCGCTACCGGGGCGATGTCGCGCTCATGAAGCAGATCGGCCTGGGCGCGTACCGCTTGAGCGTCAGCTGGCCCAGGGTCATGCCCGGGGGCGACGGCGCCGTGAGCGAGGCGGGCCTGGCCTTCTACGACCGGCTCGTGGACGAGCTGCTGGGCGCGGGCATCACGCCCTATGTCACGATCTTCCACTGGGACTACCCGCTCGCCCTGTACCGGCGCGGCGGGTGGCTCAACCCCTCGAGCGCGTCCTGGTTCGAAGCGTACGCCGGCGCGGTGGTCGATCGGCTCTCCGACCGCGTACGCGATTGGATCACGATCAACGAGCCGCAGGTGTTCATCAACCACGGCCACACCACCGGGGAGAACGCCCCCGGGCTGCGCCTGCCGATCGGGGACATCACGCGGATCGTGCACAACACGCTGCTCGCCCACGGGCTGGCGGTCCGCTGCATCCGGGAGCGCGCCCGGACCAGGGCACGGATCGGCTGGGCGCCCGTCGGCCTGGTCAATTCGCCCGTGGGCGACAGCCCGGCCGAGGTGGAGGCGGCCCGTGCCAAGACTTTCGCCATCGAGCAGCCGGGGGCCTGGAACAACACATGGTTCAATGACCCGGTGCTGCTCGGGCGCTACCCCGACGAGGTGCTGGGTCTTGTCGCCGAGCACCTGCCGGCCGGCTGGGAGCGCGACCTGGAGGCGATGCGTCAGCCCGTCGACTTCCTGGGCCTGAACATCTACCAGGGCGGCCGGGTCTCGCTCGGCGAGGGAGGCGAGGCCGTGCCGGTCCGCCAGGAGACCGGGCGCGCCCGCACCGCGTTCGGCTGGAGCATCACGCCCGAGGCGCTCTACTGGGGCCCGCGGTTCTTCCATGAGCGGTACAAGCTGCCGATCGTCATCACCGAGAACGGCCTGGCGAACCTCGACTGGGTACACCTCGACGGCAGGGTCCACGACCCGCAGCGCATCGACTACACCGCGCGGCACCTGGGGCAGCTCCGCCGGGCCATCCGCGACGGCGTGCCGGTCGAGGGCTACTTCCACTGGTCGCTCCTGGACAACTTCGAGTGGGCCGAGGGGTACGACCAGCGGTTCGGGCTCATCTATGTCAACTTCGAGACCCAGCAGCGCATCCCGAAGGAATCGGCGGCGTGGTACGCGGAGGTCATACGCACGAACGGGCGCAGCCTGGGACCGCTCGGCGGGGAGGCTGTTCCGGCGAACGCCGCGGGCGCCGACCAGGCGCGTGGGGGTGGCTCATGACCCCGCGGGTGTGGGCCGCGGTGGCGGCGGCGGGCGCGATCGCTCCGGGGTGCCCCGGGCAGCCGGCGGCGGTGCACGATCGCCCCGGCTGGCGGCTGGTCTGGCACGATGAGTTCGACGGTCCGACGCTCGACGCCGGCAAGTGGCGCGTCGAGTACGCGGCGCTCGTCAAGAACCAGGAGCTTCAGTTCTACACCGAGGACGAGGTCTACATCGAGGACGGCTGCCTGGTGCTGAGGAGCCGCGAGCGCGATCACGGCGGGCGTGCGTATACCTCCGGCCTCGTCGACACCCAGGACCGCTTTGCCCAGGTCTTCGGTCGCTTTGAGGTGCGGGCCCGTCTGCCCAAGGGGCGGGGCCTGTGGCCCGCGCACTGGATGCTCCCCGAGGACCACCCCGCCTGGCCCCCCGAGCTCGACATCATGGAATTGCTCGGTCACGAACCGGACACCGTCCACTGCACCCAGCATTGGGGCACCTGGCCGGACAACGCCAGCCGCGGAACGCACCTCAAGGCGGACGACTTCTCCGCGGGCTTCCACACCTTCGCGCTGGAGTGGTCGCCGGATCGCCTCGACTGGTTCATCGACGACAAGCTCGCGTTCACGAGCATGGGGGAGGTCCCCCAGATCCCGTTCTACCTGATTCTCAACACGGCGGTGGGCGGGCAGTGGCCCGGCAACCCGGACGACACGACGGTCTTCCCCCAGACGCACCAGATCGACTATGTGCGCGTGTACGAGCGGGCGGGCGGCAAGGTGTCGCTGCTCCAGACCCGCAGCCCGCACGGGCGGATTCTGCTCGATCCCGCCCGGCATGTGTTTGAGCCCGGCGAGGCGGTGACCGCGACCGCCGAGCCCGCGTTCGGGTACCGGTTTGCCGGCTGGGAGGGGCTTGGGGCGGGACTGGAGGAGGGACCCGGGGCGGGGCCGTCGGTGAGGCTCGTCATGGATGGGTCCCGGACGCTCGCGGCGAGGTTCGAGCCCGACCCGGCGCTCCATCCGCGTCTGCGGCCCGCCGGCGCGGTGGCGAGTTCGGCGGAGTCCGAGTGGGTCGGGCCGGAGTTCGCGGTCGACGGGCTCCCCGGCACCCGCTGGGCGTCGGCGGGCGGGGACCCGCAGACGCTGACGATCGATCTGGGCGCCCTCGCGCGGGTGCAGACCGTGCGGGTCGTCTGGGAAAACGCCCGCCCCGGGGACTGGGAGCTCGGCGCGTCGTCCGACGGCCGGGTCTGGCGGACCATCCACAGGGCCTCGAAGGCCGATGCCGCGCCCGATGTCGTCGCGGGGCCCGCCGAGCCGGTTCGGTACCTGCGCGCCACGGCGGAGAACCGGGCGACACCTTGGGGGATCTCGATCTGGGAGTTCGAGGTGTACGGGCGCCTGCTGGACGGCGCGGGAGATGGCTCACCGTGACCGCGCGGGGGCGTCGCGGCGGCCGAGGTAGATGCCCAGCGTCCGCAGCGCCTCGTCGGCCTTGTGGAAGACCGGGATGCCGCGATCCCGGAGCCGGTGGGCCAGCGGATGGTAGAGTGCGCCGGCGTCGACGACCGCGATGATGGGCTTGGTGGTTTCTGCCGCGAGTGCCGGCAGGAGCGTCGCCAGTGAGACCCGGCCGTCGAGTTCTTCCGGGGTGGTCGACATCGCCGGGGTGAGGGGCACCGCCGAAACCACGAGGGCGTCGACGCCTGGGTCGGCGAGCATCGCGCGGGCGCAGGCCTCGTAGGCGGGCTCGCCGGCCATCGGGGTCAGGTCGAGCGGGTTGCGGATGTTGACCAGGCTCGAGAGCCGGTTCGCCTCGAGCGCAGCGCCGATGGCGTCCCGCGTCGGCCCGGCAAGGTCCGCCAGCTGCAGCGCAAACCCCTCGCTCCGCAGGTTGTCCGCCATGCCGACGGTCTCGAAGCCCGCATTGGAGATCGCGCCCACGCGGGTCCCCGTGCCGGGCTTGGCCTGCAGGCCCACCGCCAGCTCCAGCAGCCGCTCGAACTCGCCGAACGACTCGGCGACCAGCGCCCCCGCCGCCTCGGCCCCGTCGCGGCAGATGTCGTAGTCCCCGGCGACGGAGGCGGTGTGCCCCGCGGCGGCGGAGCGGCCCTGCTCGGTGCGACCGGCCTTGTAGAACACGATCGTCTTGCCGGCGCGGGCGGCGGAACGGATGGCGTGGAGGGTTGCCAGACCGTCCAGGTCGGCGAAGCCCTCGACATAGACGCCGACGGTCTGGATGTCCTCGCGCGAGGCGACCGCGCCGAGCATGTCGCCGATGGTCAGGTCGGCTTGGTTGCCGATGGAAACGGTGAAGCGGGGGTCGAGCGTTTCGAAGTTGCTCAGGCGGCTGACGATGAACGCGCCGCTCTGGCTCACGATGGCCGCCGGGCGGCCGGGCTTCTCGAGCCGCTTGTCGAGCTTGGCGTCGGGGATGAAGAAGGTGTCGTATCGGCCGGGGCGGGACTGGACGCCCAGGCAGTTGGGGCCGATGAGTACGGGCCCGCCGTCGGCCCGAGAGCGCGAGCGGGCGAGGGCGTCCTGCACGCTCCGCAAGATGCCGGCGCTGTCCTCGGTCTCTCCCGCCCCGCCGGGGATGACGATCAGCGAGCGGACGAGGCCGGACGCGACCGATTGCTCCACCAGCGACGGGAGCTGGTCGGCGCCCGCGGCCACGACGAGCAGGTCGGCGGGGCGGTCGAGATCCGCCACGGCGCGGACGCAGCGGACGCCGTCGATCTGCTCGCTGTCGGGCTTGATGATCCGGAGATCGGCGGGGGGGAACCCGCACGCGAGGATGTTCTTGAGGATGATGCGGCCGAAGTTCTGGGCCTTGGCGGAGACGCCGACGACGGCGATGGTCCGGGGCTCGAGGAGCCGCTGGATGTTCGGTGTGGGCCTTGGCGCACGCGCCGGGGCGGCCGGCGCTGCGTCGAACCTGGCCCGCCCGTCCAGCGGGACGAGCACGCCCTCCCGGGCCACGAACGGGTTGATCTCCAGCTCGGTGATCCGGGGCCGGGCGTCCGCGGCGCAGCACGAGCGCGCCAGCGCGAGCAGGCCGTCGAAGCACGCGAGCAGCGGCCCGTCCCCGATGCGCCGCGCGTGCCCGCGGGCGACGCCGGTCAGGCAGTCGTACGCCGCCGTCCGCCGGAAGAGCCCGAGGAACTCCTCCGCGGTGGTGTCGCCAACGACCGCCCTGGCAACCGCGCGGCCGCGGCGCATCGAGCCGGCGAGATACTCCATGTCCGTGCCGCCGAGCCCCGCGGCGATGACCGGCCCGAACTCCCGGGTCTCGCGGATGCCGACGAAGAGCTCGGCGCCGAAGCCCGGGGCGGTGGAGACCCGCTCCACGATCAGCGTGCCGTACACCTCCACGGCGCTGGCGCGCTGGGTGGCGATCAGGTCCGCAACGGCCGCCGCCGCGCCGTCGCGGTCGCAGAACTGCACGCCGCCTGCGTCGGACTTGTGCACGACCTGGGGCGACACGATCTTGAGCACCACGCCGCCCGGGGGGAAGTGGGCGAGGACATCCTGCGTCACCGGTGCATCGGCTGGAACGAACCGGTGGCGGGGCGGGGCGATCCCGGTGGCGAGCTCGAGGACGCGATAGACCTCGTGCTCGAGCAGGCGGCCGCGGGTGGCGGCGGCGTCGGCGAGGATCGATCGGATGGCGTCGAGGTTCTGCATGCGACGGTCCGGATTGTAGCCCGACGCCCGGGCGCGCCCCCGCCGGCGCTCACGAGCGCAGGTGGCGCACGAGGAAGTCGGTCGCGGCGTCCTTGGCCTGGGCGCCGAACTTGCCGAAGCCCGCGTGCTCCTGCGGGGCGCCGGTGTCGGTGAAGGTCAGGAATCCGACGAGAGCGGGGTCCGCGCCCCTGGCGTGGTAGTGGACGCGCAAGTCGTCGATGAACCGCTGCTGCGTCCCGAAGGGGACGAGCTGGTCGGTCGTCGCGTGGATCGCCAGGAGCGGGATCGGCTCGAAGCCGTCGAGGTGGTGGGAGGGGTCGAGGGCGTCGACCTTCTCTCGCGGGTGCTGGACGGGCCACGCGGCGGGCGGGGCATGGGGGGCGTGCGGGGGGAAGTACATCTCGGTCAGCCGCCCGCTGGTCGCCTCGACCAGTGCGCAGCGGAACGGGTGGGGGTCGCACAGGCGCCTGAGCGCGATCATGCCGCCGGCCGACATCCCGCCGATCGCGAGCCGGTCGAGGTCGAAGACATGCTCTGCCGCGCCCTCGATGTGGGGCTCGGCCAGCGCCTCGATGACGCCGTCGATCTCGCCGACGGCCTCGATGGCGAAGTCGATGGTGTGCGTGGGGTCGTGCCGCCTCGGGCCGGGGCGCTCGCCGTGGCCGGGCAGATCGATCGCGCACGAGGCGACCCCCTCGCGCAGCAGGCGCACGTAGCGGCCCGGGTCCAGCTCCTTGTGGGCGGTGCGGCCGTGGAGCCACAGCAGCGTCGGGCGGGGCGTCCGCCAGTCGGGGTGCACCAGCAGCGCGGGGATCTCGCCGTCGCCCAGGCGGGTGATGCGGGCCTGGGCGGCCAGGGCGGTGGGGAACGCGGCGAATCTGGGGTGCATCGGGGCTGGACCTCGGTCGATCGGCGGCGCCGGCGGCGTTGCGGATGGTAGAGCGGTGACCGGGTCGGGGGCGCTGGGAATACGATCCGCACCGGAGGTGCCGCCGTGCCGACCGTCTGGAATCTCGCCGCGTTGCTGCTGCTCGCCCTCGCCCGTGTCGCGCCGGCGCAGCCCGCGCGCCCGGAGAGCCATCCCGGGGGCATCCTGCTGGTCGTGACGGATAAGTCCGGGCTGGTGACCAACGACTCGCCGCTGTACCTGGCCAGCAACCATGCCGCATGGAACCCCGCCGACGCGGGGATGAAGCTCAGCGGCCGCTCCGATCTGCGGTGGCAGATCCTGCTGCCCGGCCCGGTCGGCGAGCCGCCGCTGGCGTTCAAGTTCACGCGGGGGGCGTGGGATGCCTGCGAGGTTGCTGCGGACCTCGCGGACATCAGCAACCGGACGCTCGCGCCGGTGGATCTCTCCGGCGTGGCGGCGGCCGAGCCGGTGGTGATCGAGTTGACGATCGAGCGGTTCGCCGACGAGCGGGCCGGGGCGACCGCACCCCGGTCCGGGGATGATGCGATGCCCCGGCTGCGGGTCACCGGCCGGGCGGTGCGGGTGCAGGTCATCGGCGGCGCCGGGGCCGCGGCCGGCGCGATGCGAGATGTGCTGGTCTGGCTCCCCCCCGGCTACGACGACCCCGCGAACGCCGAGCGGCGTTACCCGGTGCTCTACATGCAGGACGGCCAGAATATGTTCGACTTCCGCCCGCCGACGCCGGGCGAGTGGCGTGCGGACGAGACGGCGACTGCGCTGATCGAGGCGGGCGAGATCGAGCCGATCATCATCGCGGCCGTGCCGCACTCGGGGAGCAACCGCCTGGTGGAGTACCTGCCGGCCGACGGCCTTGGGGTGCGGGGGCAGGGGGATGCGTATCTGGACTGGCTGGTGCGGGAGGTCGTGCCGCGTGTGGAGCGGGCGGTGCGGGCGGATGGTGAAGGGCAGACGCGGGGGATCGGGGGTTCATCGCTCGGGGGCCTGCTCGCGCTGCGGGCGGGGCAGCGGTACCCCGGCGTTTTCGGGCGGGTGCTGGCGGAGAGCCCGTCGCTGGCGGTGCGGGGGAACGAGTTCCGCGAGGAGCTGTTCGGCGGCGTCGCCTCGTGGCGCCCGCGCACCTGGATCGCGGTCGGTGGGTCGGAGCTGGGGGGAGACAGCGGGGGGCAGGAAGCGAGCCTCGCGTTCGCCCACGGCGCGGCCGAACTCGCGGGGAGGCTGCAGGAGGTGCAGGGCGCCGGGGGGGTGCGATTCGAACTGGTCGACAACGCGGGCCACAACGAGGCGTCGTGGGCCGACCGGTTCGATGAGGCGTTGCGGTTTCTCTACACGCCCCAGGGGCGGTAAGCGGCTAGCGACGGCGTCTTGGGGCTGCGATGCCGGCGGCGAGGGCGAGAGCCGCGAGCGGTGGGGGGGTAGGGATGGAGTGAATGGTGAGGCGGTAGATGCCCGCCTCGCCGTTGATGATGCCGTTGCCGACGATCTGGCCTGCGTTGTTGATGCCGAGCGCGGTGACAAGATCTGCGTCCATCCATGGCGGAAGGAGCGACTCGAGTTGCGACCAGCCCGTGGTTGGCGTCCACAGAATCGGCTCGACGGTGTAGGGGTCCCAGCCAATGATCCAGCGATCATCGTTGATATCAAAGAGCTCCCCTTGGTGTCCGACACTGCCGATATCCATGAGCCCGGCCTCGTCGGTGTACAGGAAAAACCGGAGTCCACCGTTGTCCGGGAGGGAGCCCATGCCCGCGATGTCCCCCCGGTTGTTGATCCCCGATACCCACATAGTCCCTCCAAAATCGTCGAGGAACTCCACCCCACCTTCATCGCTGTAGAGGTACGCGGCGTAGTTCCCAGTGCCTCGTCTATGGGCGATGCCCGCGAGCATCCCTAGGTTGTTTATCGCGACGGCGCTGCCCTGGTCGTAGGCAGGATCGCCGAGTTCGATCGCCTCCAGGCCCAAACCGTCCGAGTACCGAAACGCCATGTGATCGCCGAACTCCGTATCGCTCGTTCCGGCGACTTGGCCGTGATCGTTGATCGCGTGTGCCAGAGCGTATGAGACCTCGGGGGAACTCAACGACTCCACGCCGACCCCGTCGGTGTACCGCAGGGCAGCCACTCCATTTGCGCCTAGTCCATGGAAGGCGATCTGGCCAGCGGTGTTGATCTTCGGCCGCGCAAGATAGTCCCGATCGCCGATGTCGAGCATTTCGAGACCGTGGCCATCGGTGAATCGAAACAGCCGCTTGTAGCTCCCCTCACTGCGCACGAACGCGATCGAACCCGATTCGCTGATATCTGCGTGCCACATGTTCCCGGGCGCGATGTACTCCAGCGTAATCGCAGGCTGGGCTTGCGACATCGTCGCGACAAACCCGCAACACATTGCAACTACGCGGAGGTTTGGCACGGCCATCGCCTTGTCCTTTCACCGGCCGCGCCGGCACTCCTCGGGAGGCGTTGCACCTCTTTCGGGATATCGGCCCGGCCTGCCTTCATGGATCAGAAAGTGAGCCACTGTGCGTCGAACCCCCTACCCTCGCCCATGAACCCGACCGTCGACCTCCTCTGCGCCCACCGCTCCGTCCGGGCCTTCACCGCCGACCCCGTGCCGACCGAGCACCTCCACGCGGCCATCCGTGCCGGGCAGATGGCCTCCACCTCTTCCGGCGTTCAGGCGTGCAGCGTCATCGAGATCACCGACCCTGGGGCACGGGCCGAGATCGCCGAACTCGCCGGCAACCAGCGGTATGTGCAGACCGCCCCGCTCTTCCTGCTCTTCTGCGGCGACTCTCGGCGCCACCGGCTGGCCGCCAGGGCCGGGGGCGGGGTGTACGACACGCGGCTCGAGGCGTTCCTTGTCGCCGCCATCGACACCGCCCTGTTCGCCCAGAACACCGCCGTCGCGTTCGAGTCCATGGGCTACGGCATCTGCTTCATCGGCGGCCTGCGCAACGACCTGCCGCGCCTGGACCGGCTGCTCGGGCTGCCCGAGGGGGTGTATCCCTTCTTCGGCATGTGCGTCGGCAGGCCCGACCCGGCCAAACCCACCGCCACGCGCCCGCGGCTCCCGATCGAGGCGGTGCTCATGCGCGACCGCTACGCCGACGATGGGGCGGTGCTCGGCGCGATGCGAGAGTACGACGAGACCTACCGCGAGTACCTCCGCGGGCGTGGGGCGCCCTCGGCGCAGATCGACGCGTCCTGGGTCGCCCGGATGGCCGAGCTGCACGGCGCGGTCAGGCGCGCGGGCCTCGGGTCGTACTACACGGGGAAGGGAGCGCGGATCGACTAGTTGTCGCGCCGGGCGAACACGAACACCGCCGCGCCGAGCACGACGCACTCAAAGACCAGCGAGGTGCCCATGATCCACCACACCGAGCGGCCGCGGATCGCCTCCTGGGCGCGCATCTGCACCTCGGTCTGGTCCAGCGTCACCTCCCCCGAGCTTTCGTCGATCCGCGTCGCCTCGCCCTCCTCGTCGGCCGCGGCCATCGCTTCCAGGTCCGCCATGGAGATCAGCCAACGCTCGAGCAGGCTGATGGTCTCGCCGGTCTTGGGCACGATCGTCTTCGCGGCGTAGATCCACCTCGCCCACGGGCGCAGCTTGCCGAGCGACTCCTCGGCCTCGTCGCGGTTGTCGAGGACATTCTTGATCCACGGCGTGATGGTGAGCATGTCCTCGTCCGTGGCGACATAGCCCTCGGGCAGCGGCGGCTCGCCGGCGGTCTCGCGTCGGGCTGCGAGGATCTCAGCGGCGGCGTCCCGCGACCTGTCGATCGTGGCGGCGTAGGCGTCGCGCTGGGCTTCGAGCTGCACGCGGATCGCCATGACCGCGCCGTCTCCTGTGTTCAGGATGAACAGCCCGCACCACAGGAGAACGGTAAGGAGGAGCGAGGCGATGGTGGACTTGGTCAGCACTCCCAGCAGAGCGCAGACGCAGTAGAGGTAGCTGAAGAACACGACCACGAGCGGGATCGCCAGGAACAGCCCCGGCTCCCAAACGCCGCCCCGGATGCCGATCACCAGGAACGACGCCGCGGTGAACGCGCCCACCTGGAGAGCCGCGAAGAGCAGGCCCGTCGCGTACTTGGTCAGGAACAAACGCCATCTCGAGATCGGCTTGCTGAGCAGCATCTCGATCGAGCCGCCCGAGATCATCTCCGGGATGATCCCCGCCGTAGAGACCAGCGCCAAGATCGTCGCCACCCAGGCGAGCCAGATCTGGATCCCCAGGCTCAGGAACAGCTGCTTGTACAGGATCGCCGGTGGGAGCGTCGTGCTGTCGATCGGCACCGGCGTCGGGATCTTGAACCAGAGGAAGTAGATGCCCTGTTCGTTGATGCCGATCGCCGCGTAGATCAGGACCACCAGCCCCGAGAGCATCATGGTGATCCAGAACAGCTTCTTGGCGTTCAGCTCGCGGTACGCGTCGACGAATAGGGCGATGGTCTGGGTGATCACGACGCCCCCCTGTTCTTCTTGGGTTTCGCGGCGGACTTCTGCTTGGCGCTGACCTCGGCGCCGACGCCCTCCGGCTCGCCGACGGCCTCCATGAAGAGGTCCTCGAGCGAGGGCCGGTGCTGGCGGATCGAGCGGATAACCGCGCCGTGCTGGCGCAGGCGGTCGAGGATGGGCTGGATCGCTGCCGGGTCGGTCGTGCCGACGCGGACCAGCCCGTGATCGACCTCGACCCACTCGCCGGTCGCCAGCTCGCCCCGCCCGCCCACGCGTTTGGCGAGGTCGCCCTCGCCGGCGAACCGGACCAGCCCGGGCAACGCGGCCTCGATCTGGCCCGGGGCCTGCCCCTCGGCCATCTGGATCTCGTACCGCTCCTTGCCCGCGGTGAGCTCGTCGATGGTGCCCTGGCTGGCCACCTCGCCGTGGACCAGGATCGCGACGCGGTCGCAGACCATCTCCAGTTCGCTGAGCAGGTGGCTGTTGAGGAAGACCGTCTTGCCGCGGCGGCGCAGCTCGGAGACGATCTCGCGGATGTCCCGCCTCCCGACCGGGTCCACCCCGTCGGTCGGCTCGTCGAGCAGCACGATGTCCGGGTCGTTCATCAGCGACTGGGCGATGCCGACGCGCTGACGCATGCCCTTGCTGTACCGGCCGACCCTGACCTTGCCCCAGTCCTGCATCCCGACGAGCTCGAGCAGCTCGGGGATGCGGGCCTGCCGGTCCGGCCGCGGCACCTCGTTCATCGCCGCGTAGAAGTCCAGCACCTGCGCCCCGGTCAGGTACGAGGGGAATCGGTGGTGCTCGGGCAGGTACCCGATCCGGCGGAGGACGCCCTTGGCCCCGACCCGCTCGCCGAGCATCGTGCCCTGGCAGCGGGTGGGCCGGATGACCGTCATGAGGATTTTGACCAGCGTGCTCTTGCCCGCCCCGTTGGGCCCCAGGAGGCCGAAGACCTCGCCCCTGCGCACCCGCATCTGGATGCCCTTGAGGGCCTGGATCTTGCCCTTGTAGGTCTTGGCAACATCGGACAGGTCGATCGCCCAGTCGGACGCCCCCCCGCCCGGGACCAACGATGCCTCCGCGTTCATGGCGTGCCCTTCCTGTCGGGGTGGGGATTCCTCGCGACGATATCGAACCGGTGCCAGTGTTTGGGATTGCCGAGCGCGTCCTTGCCCTCGGCCTCGGTTTCTTCGAACCGCTCGACCTCCAGCCCGGCGAGCAACGCCCGGGCCTGTTCGACGGTGTGGTGGGTCCGGCCCTCGAGGCTGGCCCAGTCGTCCCGGTCGCCAAAGAGCTGCCCGGCGAACCGCCCGCCCGGCTCGAGAGCCTCGACGATCCCCGCCCACAAGGCCCCGAAGTGCCCGGGGTCGCAGAACGGCAGGCTGAAGCTGGCGTTGATCAGTCTCGTCCGTGGCAGCTCCAGCCCCTCGAACGGGGCGTGCAGGCATTCCAGGCGATCACGCCCGGCCAGGTCCGCCCGGGCGATCATCCGGTCGAAGGCGTCGGGGTGTCCATCAACCGCCAGCACCCGCCAGCCGCGTCGGAGGATCTCGACGGTGTCCCGCCCGTCGCCGCAGCCGATGTCTACGGCAAGGGGCGCCTCAGCGCCGGCGGGCCCCAGCCCCTCGCGGTCGAGGGCTTCCAACGCGGCGATCAGCGTGTCCCGGGGCGGCTTGCCCCTGACGACATCGAAGTACGCCGGCCAGACCCGCTTTGCGGCGTAGATGGGGCGCCCCCGCTCGTCGTAGGTGGGCTGTCCGGGGACGCGCTTGGGCTGTTCGGTGGTCATACGCTGGGGGCAATGTACACGACGCTGCGGGAGTTCGTGGACGCGCTGGCTTCGGCCGGTGAGCTTGCAAGGGTACGGGCGGAGGTCTCGCCCGTGCTGGAGATCTCGGCCATCGCCGACCGCGAGAGCAGGCGCCCGGCCCCGAACCCCCCCAGCCCGGCCGCTCGGCGCGACGACCCTCGCTTCCACCACCTCGGCGGGCGGGCCCTGCTCTTCGAGCATGTCACGGGTTCCGACATCCCCGTCCTGATCAACAGCCTGGGCAGCTACCGGCGCATGGAGCTGGCCCTCGGGTGCGACGGCCAGGGTTTCGACGCCATCGGCGCCAGGATCGCCGAGCTGGTCAAGCCCCAGCCGCCCCGCTCGTTCACGGAGGCGATGGAGAAGGCCCGGCAGTTCGCCCCGCTCCTCAAGATCGGCCCCAAACGCAGGCGCTCGGGCATATGCCAGCAGGTCGTGCGCACGGGCGACGAGATCGACCTCACCGGCCTGCCCCTCCTCCGCTGCTGGCCCCACGACGGGGACTACGCGGCCCTCGGCTATCCGTCGGGCGTCAACGACCAGATCCCCGGCCTGGGCGCCGGGCCCGAATGGGACGCAGGCTTCCGCGGCCGGTATGTCACATTCGCCGGCATCCACACCATCCACGCCGATCACGCCGACGCCGACAAGCCGCCCAGCCACAACATCGGCATGTACCGCGTCCAACTCCTCGGCAAGCGGCTCATGGCCATGCACTGGCAGCTTCATCACGACGGGGCTCGCCACTGGCGGAGCTGGAAGAAGGCCGGCAAGCCCATGCCCGTGGCCATCGCCTTCGGCGGCGAGAGCGTGCTGCCCTACGCCGCCACCTGCCCGCTCCCGCCGGGGATCAGCGAGCTGCTCATGGCCGGCTTCCTCCATGGGCGCGGCATCGAGATGGTGCGGGCGAAGACCGTGCCCTTGTGGGTGCCGGCGAACGCCGAGATCGTGATCGAGGGCTTCGTCTCGACCGAGTGCGGCGATCCGGGCTGGGACGCCCGGGCCGGGGCCCCCCTGGGGCCCGGGGGCGCGTACGAGGGCCCGTTCGGCGACCACACCGGCTTCTACTCGCTCCCCGACCGCTACGGCCAGCTCCGCGCCACCGCCCTGACGCACCGGCGCGACCCGATCCTCCCGGCGACCATCGTCGGCATGCCGCCGCAGGAGGACTACTACATCGGCAAGGCCACCGAGCGGATCATGCTGCCGCTGCTGCGGACGATCCTGCCGGACATCGAGGACTACGACCTGCCCATGTTTGGCGCCTTCCACAACGCCGCGGCGGTCCGGATCGAGAAGGAGTACCCGCTGCACGCCCGGCGGGTGATGCACGGCGTGTGGGGCGCGGGGCAGATGAGCTGGACCAAGAGCGTGTTCGTGGTCGATGGCTCGGTCGATGTGCACGACCACCTGGCGGTGCTGCGGGCGATGGCCGAGCGTTGCGACCCGGTGCGGGATATCGAGCGGGTGCGGGGGCCGATCGATGTGCTCGACCACGCGACGCCCTACTGCGGCGCTGGCACCAAGCTCGGCTTCGACTGCACGCCGAGATGGGGCGCCGAGGCGGTGGGGGGGGCCGGTGCGCCGGGGGATGGGGATGGGCCGGCGTTCGTTTCGGGCGACGACGACCAGGGCGTCCGCCTTCTGACCGCCCTCCGAGCGTGCGGGGGCGTTCTCGACGCCAAACTGCCCGAGGAATTGGTGGGGTGGCTCTTTGTGCGCGCCGACAAGGACTTGGCGGAGGACAAGCCCCGCCTCGGGCGCGAGGTGCTCGCGTCGGTGCAGCGGGCGGTGGCCGAGATCGACTGGACCGCCGTCCGGCCGCCGGCGTACACGGTCATCTTCGGGCGCGGCGTGGACATCGCCGACACCGACCAGGCCCTCTTTCACTGGGTCGCGAACTTCGACGCGGCGCGTGACATGGAGGTCTGGAGGGAGGGCCGGTTCGGGATGGCGGCCTTCGACGCGACGCCCAAGGGCCCGGGCGACGAACGCAACGGCGAGCCCGTCCGCGATTGGCCCCCGGTGCTCCGCATGTGTCAGGAGGTCACGGCCAGGGTCGAGTCGAGATGGGCCGAGTACGGTCTGGCTTAAGGGGTGCTCAGCCGCCGAACTGCGGGCTGGGCGACACCTCGCTCAGCCACGCGTCGATCTCGGTCACGATCCGCTCGGCGAGCTTTGAGGCATTCGGGCCCTTCGCCGCGGGCACATCGTTTAGCATGACCGAGAACACCACCTCGCGTCCTGAGTCGGACTGGACGATGCCCGACAGCGTGCGCACCCCGGTCAGGACGCCGCTCTTGCCGGCGACCTGGTTACCGAGGTCGATGCCGTGGAACCGCCGGGCGAAGGTGCCGCGTCCCGGTGTGGCCATGCTGGTCAGGTAGGGCATCCGCAGGTCGTCATCGGTGGCGAAGCTCTCGACCCAGGCGGTCAGCGTGCTGGGGCGGACGAGGTTGGCGTGCGACAGGCCGGAGCCGTCGCTGATGATCGTCGAGATCGCGGCGTCGGCGCCGAGCCGCTCTTCGATCGCCATCCGCATCACGCTCGCGCCGTTGGCCCAGGTGCCCTGCTCGCGGGTCACCTGATAGCCGATCCGCTTGAGCAGCGCCTCGGCATAGAGGTTGATCGAGTCGGTGTTGCACCGGTTGAGCACCTCCTGGAGCGGGGTCGTCACCACCGCCACCAGCTTGCCGTCGGGGAGCGTTTCGTCCTGCCCGGCCACACGGACCGCGATCGGCGGATTGAGCCCGGGCCTCGCCTCGTTGCCCACCGAGACCCCCCGCTTCATCAGGCGCTCGGCGAGGAGCTGGCCGAAGAGCAGGGGGTTGTTGTGGGTCGGTGTGTTCAGGGGCGTGGGCGCGGTGGTCCGCACATCGCCGAAAAGCGTGAAGCTGTTGGCGGTCGGCGACCGGGCGGGCCAGTAGGTGTTCGAGCCGCTGCCCTGCACGGTCTTGGCCTTGTTGGCGATCTCGATCCACGAGCACGCCGGCTGGAGGACCAATCGCGGCGGGGCGCCAGCGCCCTCCGGCGCCGGGGAGGCGAAGAGCGCCAGAAGATTCCCGTGGAAGTTCAGGCCGGAGACCTCGGGCGCGTACCACTTGTTGAGGTCGTTGGGATCCCAGCTCGGGTGGACGAACTCACGGTCAAACACCCGGTCGTCGATCACGATCTGCGAGCAGTGCCCGTCGAGCTTGTCGGCGACCGCGCCCGCCAGGGTGTTCAAGAAGTCCTCGACCGTCATCCTGGGCTCGGTGTTGCGGAGCACCTCCGGGTCGGCGAGGGCCGGGTCACCCGAGCCGCGGACGATCACCGTGTCGCCGTCGATCGCGATCTCCGTGCGGAAGACAAAGTCCGGTCCCAGGACCGCGAGGGCGGCCCCGGTGGTCAGGAGCTTCATGTTGGACGCCGGGATGAGCGCCGTCTCCGCGCTGATCGAGACCAGCGGCGCGGAAGCCCCCACCTCCCGGACATGCACCCCGAGCTTGGCGCTGCCGATGTCGCCAGAGGCAACGATTCGGTCGATGCGTCGGGAAAGCGATTGTGCCCCCGCCAGCGGCGCCGCCGCCAAGACCACCGCCACGCCCACCAGAGCGGCCCGAAGCTGGATGCGGGATCGGGTTGCCAACGCCGGTCGTGTCTTCATCGAACTCTCCCTGTCCTCGATGCACCACCCCGCCCGGGGGGTTCTCACCGGGGCACCGCTACCATCGGCTGGAGCGCGCGCGGGGCTGCAACGGGATCGGGGTTCAGGCCCCCGCCGCGGCCGGCTCGCGCAGCAGCGCGAACAGGTCCCCCAGGTCCTTGATGTGGCTCTGGTGCTGCAGGGACCACTGGGGCCAGGCGACCCCGGCCACCAGCCGGGCCTGGGCCAGCCCGTCCCGGATGTAGCGGGACAGCTTCCGGGCCGGGAGTTCCGTCACCTGCTCGTGGCTCAGCCGGAAGACCACACACGGGCCGTCGGGATTGGGGACCAGATAGGCTGCCTCAGCACCGGACCCGTCGGCGTACGCAAGGGCCCACCGCCACGGCAACCCGCACCACCGGAGTGACTCCCGCAGGGAAGGCTCTGCCCGGAGGGCCTGGCGCATCTCGGCCGCGAGGGAGCCCAGATCGCCGCCGATCGCCCCGAGAAGCCCCTCGGCGGTGGGGCTTGCGAATCGATCGGCCCAGGCGGGGCGGGTGGGGATGCGTTTAGCCATTGTTCGGAAATCCTCGGGCGGCGGGGTACCAGGGGCGTCGCGCGCCCAATGGGCTTATCATTGGCTTCGACGCGACCGCTCATGCAAAGTTCCGTGGTTATACCGGTCAGATGCCGGATGGTTGAGCAGGAGTCCGGAGAATGACCCACCAGCACCGCCCCGACCTGCCCCCTAGTCCGGGAACCGTCGACGACGCCCTGGACCATGCCAGCGTCCTGATCGTGGATGACAACGAGCAGAACCTCGAGCTCCTCCAGGCCTACCTGGACGGGCTGGGGTGCTCGATCCGTACCGCCCGGGACGGGGTGGAGGCGATGGGGGCGGTGGAAGCCGCGGTGCCGGACCTGGTCCTCCTGGATGTCATGATGCCCCGGATGAGCGGCTTCCAGGTCTGCGAGCGGATCAAGGCCAGCCCGCGGACCCGGGATGTGCCCGTGATCATGGTCACCGCCCTCAACGAGGTCGGGGATGTCGAGCGGGCGGTCGAGGCGGGGGCGGACGACTTCCTCACCAAGCCGGTCAACCGTCTCGAGCTGGTCACCCGCGTCCGCAGCCTGCTGCGCGTCCGCCGGCTCAAGAGCCAGCTCGACTCGACGCTCGACGAACTCCGACGCTACAAGGGCTCCTGAGCCCGGGCCTTCAGCAGCCGGCGTTGTAGGCGTTGAGGTAGTACAGCACATCCAGCGTGTTGACCGACCCGTCGAGGTTGACATCCGCGCCGGGGTCGCCGGCGCTCCACAGATTCAGGAAGGTCAGCACATCAAGCGTGTTGATCGTCCCGTCGCCGTTGGTGTCGGCGATGCCCTCGGTCGAGAAGCGGCCCGGGTAGGGGGTCGACAGCGTCTGCCCCGCGCCGTTGACGGCTTCCACGCCCCAGTAGTACTCGTCGCAGGCGCTGAGCACGGGGCCGCTGAGCTGGTGGAACAGGTCGGTGAGCCCGGGCAGGCTCAGCACGACATCATTCATCGCCGGGTCGGTCGCGATGGTGAGGGTGTAGGTCTCGGCGTCGGTGGAGGCCTCCCAGGTCAGGAGCGCCTCGCGCGGGACCTCCGTCGCGTCGTCGGCGGGGCTCAGCAGCGCGAACTCCCCGGGCAACGGGTCGCCGCCGTTTGTCGCGAGCACGAAGTCCACGATGACCGGCCGGTGGTCCGACGCGGTGCTGCTGGCGAGGGAGGGCACCGGGTTGGAGGGGAACGGGAAGTTCAGGAGTTCGGCGGGGTGCTTGCCGCTGGGCACGGCCGAGGAGAGGAAAACGAACTCGTTGACGGCTGTCGCCGCGGAGTCCCACGCGCCGAGGTAGTCGAGCTTGCTGGAGGAGCCCTGCGTCACGCGGCTGGCGGTGAAGTACTCGGTGGCCGAGTCGTAGCGGGAGTCGGTGGTGTCCCGGTCGGTGCCGTCGGTCCCGCCGAGGCTTCCGCCTCGGACGAGCCAGTCGGCCGGGCCGACGGTGCCGCCATTTCGGACCTCGTCCTCGTTCCAGTCGCCGCCGATGATGACGGGCGTTTCGGCGGTGAGGACGGTCTGGGCCTGGGGGCTGTCGGCGATCTTGCCGTGGGGGTCTGGCGTGCCGGTGCCGGCGCCGCCGAGAAGGTAGTAGATGTAGTAGCCGACATTCTGCGCCGCCCGCACGCGGTCGTCGTGGTCCTCGGTGGTGCCGCCGCTCTTGAGGTGGGCGTTGCCGATGACGGCGTCTCCGACATAGGTGCCGTCGGGCAGGTCGATCTCGGCGAACATGAACCCGCGGATGCCGCCGTTCCCGCCGGGAGCCCACTCGTCGGGCGCGACAAAGCCGATGTCGGGGATCTGGCTCTTGGTGTCGCCGTTGAGGTCCGCGAAGGGGTAGCGGCTCAGGATGATGTTGCGGTTGAACCCGTCGTTGGCGCTGGACACGAAGACATAGGGCAGGTCGTAGCCGGGCGCGTACTTCTGGACATAGGAGGTGACGGCCCCGCCCTCGAACGGGTCGGTCCCGCCGTGGAGGAACAGGTCGATCGTGGTCTCGAGGTTGGAGACCGAGTCGACGCCCGAGCCGGTGCCGTTGCCGGAGTTATCGCCGGTCTCCTGGAGGATCAGCACATCCGGCCGGAGCGAGGCGACGATGCAGACGATGGCATGCCAGTCGCCGAGCTGCTCCTTCTTGCGGGTGGTCGAGGAGCAGATCGCGTCCTGGACATTCCAGGTCATGACGCGGAGGTGGTCGGCGTCGGCCTCACGCCACTGGGCGCTGTTGGGATCCCACTGTGCCGCGGCGACCGGGGTGAGCATGGCCAGCGGGGCAGCGCAGAGAAGGGCGTGGGCTGGGGTTCGACGCATGAGTCGTCTCCGTGGCTGGCGTCGTCGCGTGACGCGGGTCTGCGGGCAAAAGCCGCACCCCCGCCTCTCGACGGGGGTGCGTGAAGATCGTGTTCATTCCCTCTGGCCGCGCATCACCGGCAGGCGGCCCACTGGTTGAGGAAGCAGAGGAAGTCGATCGTGTTGACGGCGCCGCTCCCGTCGCAGTCGGCGGCGATGTTGCCGGTCGACCATGCGTTCAGGTAGGCGAGCATGTCCTGGGTGTTGACGACGCCGTCGTTGTTGAAGTCGGCGTAGTCGCAGGGGTCGCTCGCGAGGCCGGTGCCCGTGATGAGCAGGAGCGAGCGGTAGTTCTCGTCGAGGGTGTTGTCGAACTGGCCGTCGCCGTCGGTGTCGTAGGTGATCCGGGCGTTGAGGACCACGCCGCCCACGGCCCGCGGGTCGGTCGAGCCGTCGAGGTCGGCCGGGTCGGTGCCGCCCCAGCAGGCGCCCATGACATTGCTGGCGTAGAACGAGCCCGACGAGATCGAGTCGCTGTCGGTCAGGTCGATGAAGGTGATGGAGTAGGGGGTGCCGGAGTTGTTGCCGGCGTACACATCGCCGCTGGTGGCGATCAGCTCGAGCTCGTAGCTGAAGGTGGCCTGGTCGTAGACGGCGCGGAGCAGGCAGACATCGAAGTCGCTGCCCAGATCGCCATAGAGCTCCGCGGCGGCGACGAAGTACACATTGCCCGCGCAGTCGAACGCAGGCTGCGAGATGGACGGGCCGAGGGGCGAGCCGCCGCTGACCTTGAACATGCCGGTCATCACGCCGATCACATTGCCGCCGGGGCCGTCCTTGATCTCCTTGCCCTGGTCGGCCGCGGCGTCGTAGTAGCCGGCGAGCGTCCACGCGGTGGTGCCGGCGCCGGTGTTGTGCTTGCCGACGACGATGGCGTTGGAGGGGTTGTCGTTGCCGCCGATGAGGTTGTCGTAGGCGGTGCTGGCGACGAGCCGCTCCCCGGTGGGCCCGACGGTGATGGCCGCCGAGCCCGTGCCGCCGCGGAAGGCGGTCTGGCTGTGGTACCCGTCGAGGTCCCAGCCGGGCGAGCCGCCGGTAGCGCCGATCACATAGCCGTCGTTGTTGTCGGTGACGGTGCCGGCCTGGCCCGGGGCGCAGGGGACGAGCAGGAGGCGGGCGGTGGTGACATTGCCGTTGGCGTCCGCATCCCAGACGCTGATGCCGTCGGTGTCGGCGTTGACCGACTTGGCCTGGAGAGCGTAGGCGGTGACGCCGTTCCCGCCGAACCAGGGGGTGATGCTCGCGCCGTTGGAGCCGCGGGAGTTGGCGGCGCCGCCGGTGTGCGAGCCCGTGTAGACCACGGTGCCCGCGGCGACTTCGTAGCCGTACTGGACATTGAAGTTCACGCCGCCGTAGACCGGGCGCCCGGCGATGCTCTGGGGGATCGCGTTGGGGACGCCGTGGGCGGTGACGCTCCTGACGACGAGCCAGTTGGTCGCGTCGCTGCCGCCGGCATTGTCGATGACATTCAACGAGCCGCAGGCGCGGGAGAGGATGCGGGTGCGGAAGATGTTGTCCTCGAGCAGCTTGTTGGGGCCGGTGGTCAGGTTGTCATCGGCGCGGTAGTGCATGTTGCCGTTGGCGTCGATGACGCCCACGCCGAACTGCGAGCGGTTCTCGGTGCCGCTCACGCCGTTCACCGCGGTGCTGACCCGGTGAACATAGAGGCGGGAGTCGTCGGTCGGATCGACATTCACGACCGCCGAGTGGATGCCGTTGTACGACGAGCCCTCGAAGCTCGTGCCGAAGTCGGCGAGGGTGACGGCGAACTGCAGGCTCGAGCCGCTGACATTCACCGAGCCGGGGGTGGTGTTGACCTGGTTGTTGATGCCGGCGCCGGGGGTGGTCCAGTGCTGGTAGCTGGACACGGGGAACGCCGAGGCGGTGATCACATCGTGGCTGATCGCGTGCGCCGAGATCAGGTTGTTGAAGAAGGTGGTGTTGGGCATGCGCGGGCTCTTGATCACCGGCGCCATCCGCAGGGCGGTGCCCCACGACGCCGCGAAGTCCGTCGCGTCGATGACATAGGAGTTGCACGACTCGGACGCGTCGTAGACGCTCAGCGCGTCGCCCGGCAGCGCCCCGGTGGGGGACACGGAGTCCTGCGCGAACGCCGTGGTCGCAACGCCGCAGGCGGCTACCGTCAGAGCCAGTCGGTTGGTCAGCTTCATCGAGGCATGCTCCTTGTGTGTGATGCGTGCTTGGTGGGGCGTCCGGCGTCCGGCTCCGGATCGCCCCCCCGCACCCCGCGTGCGGTAAGACGGCCTGCCGACAACCCGAGCGCCCCGTTCTCTCGTGATGTGCCGTCTCGCCCGAGCGGCGAGGGGCGAACTCCTCGTGCACGAAGTGTACGGCGGCGCGGCCCCAGAGCCAATCCCGGGGGAGGTCTGAATGCGATCTTGGCGCGCCCCGGAAGCGGGTTTCAGGGGCCGGTTCGCTACCGGACCATCGCGCGGGCCACGCCGCCCGCCAGCGCCGCGTTGGATTCCGCCAGCGAGATGTTCGCCCGAAGTGTCGCCCCCCCCGACAGCCTGTGAACCTGGGCAAGGAGGGCCGGGGTGACATCACGACCCCGCACGCCCGTCGCCTCGCCCTGGGCCAGGACGAGCAGAGCCTCCCAGGCCTCGGCACTCATCGCGTGCTCGGCGGGGCAGGGGTTGGCGATGATGATGCCCCGCCCGGTCCGCGCCAGCTCGGCCGCGGCGTAGGCGCCCAGGTCGGTGGGATCATCGAACCGGGCGTCCAGCGTGAGGTCGGTATCGCGCACATAGAAGGCCGGGAACGAATCGGTCCGGTAGCCGACGACCGGGATGCCCAGCGTCTCGAGCAGCTCCCGGGTGGCCCGAAGGTCCAGGAGCGATTTCACCCCGCTGGTCACGACCGCCATCGGCGTGCGGGCGATCGCCCCGAGGTCGGCGCTGATGTCCAGGGTGCTGGCGAAACCCCGGTGCACGCCCCCGATGCCCCCGGTGGCCATGACCCGGACGCCCGCGAGGGCCGCCAGCTCGATGGTGGTGCTGACGGTGGTGACGCCGTGGGCCCGGCGGTGGATGACGACGCCCAGATTCGACGCATTGACCTTCTCGACATGGACGGCGTCGAGGAGTTGTCGGAGTTCGTCATCCGTCAGCCCCACGGTGGGGCGCCCGGCGATGACGCCGACGGTGGCGGGGAACGCGCCGGCCTCGCGGACGGCCCCGGCGAGGCGCTCGGCCAGGCTCGGGGCGTCGGGCCGGGGCACGCCGTGGACGAGGATGGTGGTTTCCAGAGCGACGGCCGGGCGGAGGGCGCGGTTGAGCAGGTGCATGGGGGATTGTTGGGGGGGAACAGGGGCGGGGACGAAGCGACCCAGTAAACGCGCCGGGAATCGGGCGCGGAATGCCGCCCGGATTTGGACATCGGGGGTGGCCCGGGCGGCTGGATCTCGCGTCTCTCTTCGGAGAGCCGCGGCGTGGTCGCCGCGGCCGGAGCAAGGAAGCAGAGCCTGGGAGGGCCTACCAATGTCTCGACTGAGTGCGGGTGAGGTTGCGGGGATCCGTGCGGCGTGGCGTCGGCCGGAGCCCGTGGGGCTCGACGAACAGGATCAGGCGTTCGCCCTCGGCGTGGCGGCCGAGCTGGCGCGCCTGACAGAAGAGGCGGCGGATGCGGCGCCGGGTTCGGTGCGTCGTGAGTCGGCGGCGGCACGGGTGCGGACGCGGTTCAGCGCGCTGGGCGCCCCCGCGCAGGCTCGCGTGAGCGCGATGGTGGGGGCGGCGGGGGCACGCACGCCGGTCGGCGCTGCCGTCGCGCGACCGGCGCGAGGGCGGGTGGCGCGGGCCGCCGAACGGATCGATCTCGACCGGGGGCTGGAGGGGCAGGTCCGGCGCCTCGTACGGCGCCGGCTGGAGGCCGCCCGGCCGGGTCTGGAGAGCTCGGCCCGGGATGCCCTGCGCGGGGCGGGGGGCGGACGCCCCCGGGCCCAGCGGGTGTCCCGGACCCGCGTGGACCTGCGGCTGGCCTCGAACGAGGGCCTGGATACCTGGCGCCGCGAGATCAATATGAGCTCGGTGGAGATGCTCGAGTTCCGTTGGAGCAGCCAGGAGGCCGAGGCGGCCCGCGGGTACTGGGAGCTTCGCGGGCCGGTGACGCCCGGGAGCGAGGGGGCACTGCTCGCGGGCGGGCACCTGCCGGACGGGACGCCCGGGTCGGCGGTGGGGGGGTACTTCGCCATCCCGCTGCGGGAGTACCTGCCCCCGAAGCCGCCCCATCAGGCGGCGGTGTATCACCTACGGGTGCTGCCGGTGGGGCGGGCGCGTGTGGTGGCGGTGGGGCGCGACGCGGGGCGTCGGGCGCTGACGCCGGTTGGTCCGGCCCCGGAACGGGAAGCCCCGGAGGGCGTGGGGGCGTGGTCGCCCCCGGCGATCATCCGGTACGGGGAGGAGTTCGAGACGCCGATCACGGAGTTCACGATCGAGAATGTGTCGGTGTACAAGCGGGCGCGGTTCTACCTGGACTGGTTCCAGATGGTCAACGACCAGTCGGGCCCGGGGGACGAGGAGTTCCATCTCTCGGGGTTCATCATCCAGCACACGCCCCAGGGGGCGAGCGTGCCGATCCGGATCGGGCCGAGCTCGTTCACGCTGGACGAGGACGACCGCGAGAAGCACCCGTTCGGGCAGCAGGCGAGCTTCTACCTCGGGACGCCGAACCAGACCTACTGGCCCCGGGCGTTCACGGCGGTAATCTCGGTGATGGAGGAGGACGACGGCGGGGCGCTGGCGGACTGGCAGGCGTCAATGGCGGAGATCGCTGAGGAGATGATACACGACGCGGCGGCGGCGGAGCTGACGGCGTTCCTGGAGGAGATGCGCGAGCGGGTGGCGGAGATGCAGGCGGAGATCGCGGCTGAGATGGCCGCGGAGATGGCGGCGCTGATCTCGGCGATCATCGCGGGGGTGACGCGGGAGATCATCTCGGCTTGGATCGCGTTGGTGGTGGCGTGGATCGCGGCGAACATCCGGAGCGGGGCGGTCGACGACTTCTACGGCGTGCGGGTCTTCGGGATGTGCCTGGGGACCAACGATGTGCGCCGGATCGCCGACGGCACGGCGGGTGAACTGTTCACGAACGGGCTGTTCGCCCGCGGGGGGCACTTCCGCGGCAGCGAGCAGGAGGACGGGAGCTTCCGGCTGCAGATGAGCGAGCTGCAGCTCAAGGGGATGGGCGGGGCGCTGGAGGGTTCTCCGACGAGCGGGGTGGTGAACCTGGGGCTGCACTGGGAGTTCGATGACCGGGTGGATGTGTAGCGGGAGCGGCGACAGTGACCCGGCAATGAGGGCCTTCGGCATCGCCGAAGGCCCTCGCGGGGACATCTGACTCGTGGGGACCCGGCCCGCTCAGCCTTCGTCCTCGGGCAACATTGGTCGCTTGATGTACTCGTCCGGGATCTTGCCCGTCAACGACTTGAGGAATGCCACCATGTCCGTCACCTGCGCCGTGGTCAGCTCCTTGCCCAGCTGGTGCTTGGCCATGATGGTGACCATCTCCTCAAGGCTGCCGACCGACCCGTCGTGCAGGTAGGGGCCGGTCTCGGCGACATTGCGCAGGCCGGGCACCTTGAAGAAGTTCATCTCGGCCTCGTTCTGGGTGACGGCGAAGCGCCCCATATCGGCGGTGTGGAAGGGCTCTATGGCGCCGAGCTTCTGGTAGATGCTGCCGCCGAAGTAGGGGCCCATGTGGCAGGTGACGCAGCCGGTCTCGATAAACAGATCCAGCCCCGCCTTCTCCTGGCCGGTCAGGGCGGCGCCCTCACCGGCGAGCCAGCTGTCCCAGCGCCCCTTGGTGACCAGCTTGCGCTCGAATGCGCCGATGGCGCGGGCGAAGTTGTCGAAGGTGATGGGGTCCTCCTCGCCGGGGAAGGCCTCGGCGAACAGCGGGGCGTAGCCGGGGATCGACTTGATGATCTCCTCCACCTGCGCGCCGTCCTCCAGGCCGTGCTCCACCGGGTTCAGCACCGGGCCCTTCGCCTGGGCCTCTACATCCGCCTCCCGGCCGTCCCAGAACTGGGCGACATGGGCGGCGGCGTTGTACACGGTGGGGCTGTTGCGCCCGCCCAGCGTGCCATCGTGCCCCGGCGAGGTGGGCAGGCTGTCCACCCCGTAGTTGTCCAGCTTGTGGCAGCTGTTGCAACTGATGGTCCCGTTGGCTGAGATGCGATCGTCGTAGTAGAGCATGCGCCCAAGCTCGACCTTGGCCGGCGTGATGGGGTTCTTGGCTGAGATGATCTCGGCCTTCACGCCTCCGAACATGCTCTTGACCTGCTCGGACGGGGGGCCGGCGGCGTCGGCGTACTCGCCGTTGGACTTCTCGCCAGAGGCGTCGGGCTTGTCACTCTCGGCGTGGGGCGTGCTGCCATCGGTATTGGCCTTGTCGGCGTCGGAGTCGGGCTTCTCACTGCCGCATCCGACGGAAAACAGCGCCATCGCCAGGACGGAAACCGCGGTCATCGGGGTCAGTCGCATTCCCTGCTCCTTGTCTCGGCATCTGTATTAAGGACTTACGCCTCCTGATAGCTTAAGCCAGCGGGTTTCAGGGGTCAACCCGACGCGCGGGGCCCGGACGCTTCACGGCGCTGACCGGCGGGGGCCGCCGACCGGGGCGGCGGGTGGGCTCTCAACGCCGATCCAGACAGACGCCACGGGAGGGGCAGCGGGGGATCCTTCAGCGCGACCACCCGCCGCCTGGGCACGCGCCAGACGCAGGCTAGACTGCGAGCAGCGAGGTGCAAGTCATGCCGACCAACACGCGTCTGCCGGCCGCGGCACGCCGAGGATCCGCCGCGTTCGGGCTGATCGGCGTGCTGATCGTGATGGCGATCGTCCTTTACCTGCTGTTCGGCAACATGGGCGGCACCACCTACATGGACGAGGTGCAGAAGGGGAAGGAGCGGGGGCAGGAGGTCAACCTCGACATGCAGGCCCAGCAATTGCTGACGAGCGTGACGCAGTATCAGTTGGCGAACGATGCGCTGCCGCGGTCGATGGAGGATCTGGAGGCGCCGGCGGGGGCGTTCGTGGATCCGTGCGGGTTGCAGGTGCGGTTTACCTGCGAGAAGGAGGAACGCTCGGGCAAGGGGCTCATCCGCATCGTCAGCGCGGGGCCGGATGGGGAGTTTGAGACGGAGGATGATGTGACGGTGACGAAGGACCTGCCGATCTGAGGCGTGGCGGGGTGGGAAGAACCGGTTTCACCGCCGAGCACGCCGAGAACGCGGAGGAAAGCAGGGGTGGCATGGGCAAGCCGGCTCGGCGGCTTGCCCGTGGTGTGGCGTGCGGCGAGCGCGAGCCGATCCGCACGGGCAAGGCTCAGGGCAGCCTTGCCCATGTCACCCTTGGAGGGTTGAAACGGCCACCCGCCGACTCACGCGGCATACGAGCGTACCTCCACCTCCACCCCGGCCGAGGCCGCGGCTTGGGCCTGTTGGAGCAGCTTGGCGGTGACGGCCTCGTCCACGAACTGTTCGCCGCAGTTCTCGCAGACCTGGGCGGGCACGCCGCGGAAGACGACGGTGGTGGACCCGCCGGGCCCGTCGGCGGGCCGGTCGAGCGTGATCGTCACGGTGGCCGCGTGTGTGGCGCCTTGGCGGCAGATGGGGCAGTTCATGGGTTCTTTCTGCGTCGGAACCCGTCGCTCCATCGCGCCGGGTCGGGCTCATAGACCGTGATGACGATGATTGTACCACCCGGCTCGTCGAAGGCGGCAACGACATGCAGGGGCCGACCCTCGACCCGGCCGAGGATCAGTCGGACTGGGTAGGGCAGCTCGTCGGGGCGGTCCTCGATGGTCTCGCCGCTTTCCAGGACGCTGCGAACATCCGTCTCGGAGACGCCCCAGCGGAACATCCGCTGGACGGCGTGGACTCGGAAGATGATGCGGGGAGGTTCGGTCACGGGCTGTTCAGTTTACCGGCTCAGGGCTTCGGGTGCCACGGGGGCCGTGGATGCAGGCGCGGGGGGTGTGGAAGCGTGCGCGGTGGGGGTGGAGGGGGCCGGGAGAGTTGGGGAGGGTGGTCTCACCGCGGAGCACGCCGAGAACGCAGAGGAAGGCAGGGGTGGCATGGGCAAGCCGGCCCGGCGGCTTGCCCGTGGTGCGGCGTGCGGCCGACGCGAGCCGATCCGCACGGGCAAGGCTCAGTGCAGCCTTGCCCATGCCACCCTTGGGGGTTTGAACCCGCCGCCCGCCGAAGGCACGGGTTGGCGCCACCTCACCCTCCCGTTAGGATGTGAGCATGACGATTACACAATCCAAGCAGATTTCAGTGGATGTCGACTTGGCCGCAGCAGCAGAGCGGGCGTGTGATTGGGCAAGCAAGTCAGGGTTCAGGCTCATCGGGGGCGAGCGCGGTTCCCTTGAGTTTCATCGCGGCCATTCTTCGGCATCTCTTTGGGCATTCGATATCCGGCACTACCCGACAACTGTTCGGCTGCACATCAGCGATGGCAAGCCCCTCGTGGCGAGCATTGCAATTGAGGTTCAGACAGGCGCGGCTCTTTACATCACGGCAGCAGATCATCGCAAGGTGGATGAGCTGGCCAAGTCCATTCAAGATGCTCTCGAACAGAATGTTCACGCGGCAGCCTCCGACCACCGCGACAGGCCTGACGAGTGGACTGTCCAATCCGCGTATGACGCACTTGGGGTACCGGCCACACCCGATTGGGACTCAGTCGTGAAGGCCTATCGCGCCGCGGCCGCCCGCTACCACCCCGACAAGTATCACGCCATGGACCTGCCCCCGGAGATGGTGCGTGCCGCCGAGGAGCGTCTTCGTCAGATTGTGGACGCGTTCGCCTTTCTCAAGCAGCGCCGCAGTGACGGCAACTAAACACTACCGCTCTCCCGTGACAAAACGGTCAGTGCGCAAGGCGGGGGTGCCGCGCCTCGGTCCCCCTCAGTCGATTCCCTCGGTGTGCTCCACTTCCTGAGGGCTTTGTCCCCGCGGCGCCATGGTAGCGCAAGCTCGGAGGCTTGTGAACACGGTGAGTATAGTGAGAACGGTGAGCACAACAGTTAGCGCCGTCAGCCACCGTGTCAACCGGATCATCGTTCTCGTGCTTTTCTCCTGTTCGAGCGCAACCCGCCCCATCATCGAGACCATCCTCTTGATCGCATGAGCGAGGTTGGTCTCCGCCGATCGACCAGCAGACACCTCCTCGTGGACATCGCAAATCAACTGCGGAATGGACTTCTGCAGATCTCGATTTGTCTCTTTGGTAGCCTCTTGTCTTTGGGGGGAGCCTTCTCCCGTCCCGTCGAAGTCTATACGAGACCATTTGGTGTAGTCATGGCTCTTGCGCGGCATGTCTCGGCCTCAGGGTTGGACCCTTGCTGGCGCTTCAGGCTCTGTTTTCAGCGGGCCATGGGGATGGGGACAGCCTGCTCGCGGGCGCACTCGGCGGCGACGTCGTAGCCCGCATCCACATGCCGGAAGACGCCCATCATGGGATCGTTGGTGAGGACTCGCTCGAGGCGGGCGGCGGCTTCGGGGGTGCCGTCGGCGACGATGACCTGGCCGGCGTGCTGGCTGAAGCCGATGCCGACGCCGCCGCCGTGGTGGAAGCTGACCCAGCTTGCGCCGCTGGCGACATTGACCATGGCGTTGAGGAGTGCCCAGTCGCTGATGGCGTCGGAGCCGTCCTTCATGGCTTCGGTTTCGCGGTTGGGGCTGGCGACGCTGCCGCAGTCGAGGTGGTCGCGGCCGATGACGATGGGGGCGCTGACCTTGCCGTTGGCGACGAGCTTATTGAAGAGCAGGCCCGCCTTGTCGCGCTCGCCGAGGCCGAGCCAGCAGATGCGGGCGGGGAGGCCCTGGAAGCCGAAGGCCGGAACGCACTCGTCGAAGCGCCCGGCGAGGAGGGCCTGGGGGTTGGCGTGGCAGGAGAGGATCCAGCGCCGGAGGCCGTCGGCGCTGCCGCCGGAGCCGGGCGGGAAGAGTTTCAAGAGCTCGTGGTCGGTGACGAAGATGTCCCGCTCGGCGCCGGAGAGGGCGACCCAGCGGAAGGGGCCGCGGCCGACGCAGAACTGGGGCCGGATGAAGGCGGGGACGAAGCCGGGGAAGTCGAACGCGTGCTTGTAACCCCGATCGTGCGCGCGCTGGCGGATGTTGTTGCCGTAGTCGAAGGTGACGGCCCCGCGGCGCTGGAGCTCGACCATGGCGCGGACATGGCGTTCCATGCTGGCGAGGGAGAGGTCGGTGTAGTGGGCGGGGTCGGCGCGCCGGGCCTCCTCGGCCTCGCAGAAGCAGTACTCGACGGGGACATAGCCGTTGAGGGGGTCGTGGGCGCTGGTCTGGTCGGTGAGGGCGTCGGGGGTGATGTCGCGCTCGATGAGGCGCTCGAGCAGCTCGACGGCGTTGCAGTGGACGCCGATGGAGCGGGCGTGCTTCTTGGCGGCCTCGGCGACGGCATGGTCGATGGCGTCGTCGATATCGAGGACGATCTCGTCGAGGTAGCGGTCGTGCAGGCGGCGTTCGAGCCGGGAGTGGTCCACATCGGCGATGAGGCATGTGCCCCCGTTGAGGGTGACGGAGAGGGGCTGGGCCCCGCCCATCCCGCCGCAGCCGGCGGTGACGCAGAGTCGCCCGGCGAGCGTGCCGCCGAAGTGCTGGCGGGCGCACTCGGCGAAGGTCTCGAAGGTGCCCTGGAGGATGCCCTGCGTGCCGATGTAGATCCATGAGCCCGCGGTCATCTGGCCGTACATGATGAGGCCCTTGGCGGCCAGGTCATCGAAGTGCTCCTGGGTGGCCCAGTGGGGGACGAGGTTGGAGTTGGCGATGAGGACGCGCGGCGCGTCGGCGTGGGTGCGGACGATGCCGACGGGCTTGCCGGACTGGACCAGCAGGGTCTCGTCCGGAGCGAGGCTCTTGAGGGCCTTGATGATGGCGTGGTAGGCGGGCCAGGATCGGGCGGCCTGGCCCCGCCCGCCGTAGACGACGAGCTTCTCGGGGTGCTCGGCGACCTCGGGGTCGAGGTTGTTCATGAGCATCCGCATGGCGGCCTCGGCCTGCCAGGTCTTGCAGGTGCGCGTGGAGCCGCGGGGGGCGCGGATGACACGGGGTGCGGTCATCGTGCTGGTGCCCATGGTGTGAACCTCCTCAGGCTGGCGGCGTTGGCGGCCGTCATGAGCCTAGTCCCGGGGAGTGGGGGGCACAAGGGCCCGCGCCCGGTTTGCCCCGCCGGGGCGCAGGCGGGGACTCGGGATTCCGCCGGCCGCGGCGGGGGGAATCCCGGGAGTGTCGCGCCGGGCGGGCTCCGGCGAGTTAGGATGGAGGACGCGCCGTGCTGCGCGATGAGGAGTCTGTCATGTCGAAAGCTCACTGGCTGGTGGTGTCCGCGGCGGCGTGGGGCGCGTTCGGGGGGATCGCGGCGGCACAGGAAGTGTCCTCGAACTGGTTCCGCTCGCCCGCCGTTTCGCCGGACGGGAGCACGATCGTGTTCGCCAGCGGGGGCGACCTCTATGTGGTGCCGGCGTCCGGGGGCACCGCCCGGCCGCTGACGATCCACGGGGCGTACGAGACCCGGCCGGTATGGTCCCATGACGGGCGGTGGATCGCCTTCGCGTCGGACCGGCACGGCAACCTGGATGTGTTCGTGATGCCCGCCGCGGGGGGCGAGGCCAAGCGATTGACCTGGCACTCGGCCGACGACCTGCCGAGCGATTTCACGCCGGACGATTCGGCGGTGATCTTCGAGAGCAACCGGACGGACGATGTGAACTCGACGCTGTTCCCGAGCGGGGCGCTGGCGGAGCTCTACCGCGTGCCGGTGGCCGGCGGCACGCCCGACATGCTGCTGACCACCCCGGCGCTGCGGGCGGTCTACGACGCGGACGGTGGGCGGATGCTCTACGAGGACCGCAAGGGGTACGAGAACGAGCTGCGCAAGCATCACACCTCCGCTGTCGCGAGGGACATCTGGGTGTACGACACTGCGGCCGGCTCGCACACGAAACTGACGGAGTTCGCCGGCGAGGACCGCAACCCCCAGTGGGCGGCCGACGGGCAGAGCTTCTACTTCCTCAGCGAGCGTTCCGGGGACTTTAATGTGTGGCGGATGCCCGTGCGTGCCGGGGCGCAGGCCGAGCAGCTCACGCGGTTCGAGCGCCACCCCGTGCGCGACCTCTCGGTGAGCGGTGGGGGGGTCGCGGTGTTCAGCTGGCACGGGGAGATCTACCGGATGGCGGGGGGGACCCAGGCCCAGATCGTGCCGATCCAGCTCGGGTCGGAGGGGCGTCACGACACGCGGGTGGTCCAGACGGCCCGCTCCGGGGCGACGGAGTTCAGCGCGTCCTCGAACGGCAAGGAGGTCGCGTTCATCGTCCGGGGTGATGTGTTCGTGACGAGCGTGGAGTTCGGGACGACGCGCCGGATCACGCAGACGCCCGAGCAGGAGCGGTCGGTGGACTTCGCGCCCGACGGCCGGGCGCTGGTGTACGCCGGCGAGCGGGACGGGTCGTGGAACATCTACGAGACCAAGCTCGCCGACGAGGACGAGCTCTACTTCTTCAGCGCGACGAGCTTCGCCGAGCGGGCGCTGGTGGCGACCGGGGCCGAGGAGTTCCAGCCCAGGTACTCGCCGGACGGCAAGAAGGTGGCCTACCTCCACAACCGGACGGCGGTGCATGTGCTGGACATCGAGTCCGGCGAGACCGTGACGGCGATGAACGGGGACCAGTTCTACTCGTACGAGGACGGCGATCACTGGTACCGCTGGGCCCCGGACGGGTCGTACCTCGCGACCCAGTTCCTCGCCCGCGGGTTCTGGCTCGGGCAGGTGGGGCTGGTGCCGAGCGACGGCAGCGCCGCCGCGGCCCCGATGGAGCTGTCGAACTCGGGGTACGAGGACCTGCGCCCGCGCTGGGGGATGGACGGCGGCGTGGTGCTGTGGTCGTCGGAGCGGTACGGCGAACGCAGCCACGGGAGCTGGGGGGCCGAGCAGGATGTGCTCGCCGTCTTCCTGAACCAGGACACCTTCGACAAGTTCCACATGAGCAAGGAGGAGTACGAGCTCAAGAAGGAGCTCGAGAAGAAGCACAAGGAGAAGGAGGAGGAGGACAAGAAGAAGGAGGAGGAGAAGGCCAAGGAAGAGAAGGCCGAGGAAGCGGAGGAGGCCGCCGATGACGCGCCGGCGGGGGATCAGGACGCCGAAGACGGCGCGGACGACCAGACGGAGGAGGCTGCGAAGGCCGACGAGGAGGCCGAGGAGGAGCCCGAGCCGCTCGAGATCGACATGAAGGGGATCGAGGCGCGGACGGTGCGCCTGACGCCCCACTCGTCGGACCTCGGCGACTTCGCCATGTCGCCCGAGGGCGACCGGCTCTACTACCTCGCGAGGTTCGAGGCCGGGTACGACCTGTGGGTGCGTGATTTCCGCGAGGAAGAGACCACAATGCTCAAGAAGCTCGGCGCCGACGCGGCGTCGATGCAGCTGAACAAGGACGGCGACACGCTCTTCGTGCTCGCCGACGGCTCGCTCTCGAAGGTCGACGCCAAGAGCGGCGACACCAAGCCCATCAAGTACGCCGCGGAGATCGATCTGGACGGCGACGCCGAGAGGGAGTACCTGCTCGGGCATGTGTGGCGCCAGACGCTGCAGAAGTTCTACCGGGAGGACATGCACGGTGTGGACTGGGCGTTCTACCGCGACCAGTACGCGCCCAAGCTCGCGGGGATCGGCGACAACGAGGACATGGCCGTCATCCTCTCCGAGCTGCTCGGCGAGCTGAACGCGTCGCACACGGGCGGGATCTACCGGCCGGGGCCGACGCCCGGGGCGGCGAGCACGGCGTCGCTGGGGTTGTTCTACGACAACGGGTTCGACGGGCCGGGCATGCGGATCGCCGAGGTGATGGAGGGCGGGCCGCTGGACCGCGCCGACCTCGACATCCAGGCCGGGATGGTGATCACCCAGGTGGACGGCAAGCCCCTGGACGCCTCGTCGAACTACTTCGCCATGCTGGACGGCAAGGCCGGGGAGCGCGTCCGCCTGACGCTGCAGCGCGAGGACGGGTCGACCTTCGACCAGGTGGTCAGGCCGGTCGGGCTCGGCCAGGAGAACGAGCTGCGCTACGAGCGGTGGGTCAAGCAGCGCCGGGAGATGGTCGAGACGCTGTCCAACGGGCGGCTCGGCTATGTCCATATCCGGGGGATGAACGACGCGAGCTTCCGGGTGGTGTACTCCGAGGTCCTGGGCCGGTACGCCGACCGCGAGGCGCTGGTCGTCGACACACGGTTCAACGGCGGCGGCTGGCTGCACGACGACCTGGTGACATTCCTGACCGGCAAGCCCTATGTGGACATGTACCCGCGGAATGTCGAGGCGCCGGGCAAGAAGTACTTTGGCGAGCCCGCGCGCCGGTGGACCAAACCCTCCGCCGTACTCATGAGCGAGAGCAACTACTCCGACGCCCACTTCTTCCCGTGGGCCTACGCGGAGCTCAAGATCGGGCCCACCATCGGCATGCCCGTGCCCGGCACCGCCACGGCGGTCTGGTGGGAGCGCCTGCACACCGGCGACCTGATCTTCGGGATCCCCCAGGTCGGGACCAAGGGCGCGTCCGGCACCTACCTCGAGAACGACCAGCTCGAACCCACCTACGAGGTGCGGATCACGCCCGAGGACGCCGCGGCCGGGCGCGACACGCAGCTCGAGAAGGCGGTCGCGGTGATGCTCGGCGTCGTCGAGACCGAGTGACCCGGGCGCCGCGGGCCGCCCCCGACCAGGCGGGGGCGGCGGCGATCAGGAGCCGGGCTTACGGAAACGCAGGAAGTAGCTCTCGCGGAAGCCCGCGATGCCCACCTCTTCCGCGAGGCGGAACCCCGCGCTCTCGACCTCGGCGATGACCTCCGGCTTGCCCGCGCGCACATGGCCGAGCACCCACTCGCGGGACACCCCGGGGATCCGCTCGAAGTCGATGATCACCAGCGAGCCGCCCGGACGCAGCGACGCGTAGATGGAAGCGAGGCTGGATCGCGGGTACTCGAAGTGGTGGTACACATCGCACACGAACGCGACATCGAGCACGCGTTCGGGGAGATCGATCGAGCGCTCCGAGCAGAGACGGGCCTCCACCTGGCGCAGGCCCTTGGCCCCCGCCCGCTCGTTCATGTGGTCGACGAACGCCGGGACGATGTCCAGGGCGTAGACCCTGCCCGACGGCCCCACAGCCGCGCCGAAGGGCTCGAGGAACAGGCCGGTCCCCGCGCCGATGTCGGCGACGGCCTGGCCGGGCGTAAGCCCCACCGCGCCCACGATCGCATCCCGCTCGTGGTAGATCTCGCGGGTCTCAACCTCGAAGCGTTGGGCCCACTGCCCGGCGTCGATGTCGGCGGCGAGGTAGGCGTCGTTGATGCCCGGATTGACGCTCTGCTCCTGCGCCGCGGCGGTCCCGAACTGCTCGAAGCCGGGGGTGCGGATGGCATCGCAGCCCGACAAGGCCGCGCCGACGCTCAGCAGCAAGACGCCCAGCGGGCCGATTCGGCGGATGGTCATCGCTTCGCTCTCCACGGGCCGCGATTGCTGTCTGGGCCACGAGCAGAGTTTACCCCGGGTGCTCCGGGGGGTGGCGCGGGCGCGGGACCCAAGGTCCGATAATACATGTTATGTCAAACTCGACCCCTGACCCCTACCCCCATGGTCAGCGCGGGGCCGTTCTGTTCAGGGTTCTGGCTGCCCCGGGGGGGAGAGCACCGCCCGGCAGCTCAGCGCGTCCGCGCCCGGGCCGTAGTAGGCCGTGAGGGTACGGATGGGCTTGAACCCCAGCGTCTCGTACAGGCGCAGGGCGGTGGTGTTGTCGGCCCGGACCTCCAGGTATGCGCGGCTGATCCCCGCGTCGCGGAAGCGGTCGAGGAGCGCGACGGTCAGCAGCTTGCCCAGCCCGTGGCCGCGGGCATCGGACCGGATCCCCACCGAGTAGATGCGCCCCGAGTGCCAGGACTTGTGGCGCCTGCGGAGCGACGCGGCCCAGCCGACGATCCGCCCTTCAAGCTCCACGACGAGCACCGTCGCCCGCGGGTTCTGCAGCAGCGTCCGGATCTGCCGGCGTCCGAACCGCTCGGCCTCACGCTCGAAGCAGTCGGCCTCCACGGCCAGGATCGAGTCGAGGTCGGCCGTTGAGGCAGCGCGGACGGTCGGGGTCGAGTTGAGCGGCAGCATCTGAGGTCGGGGGGGGTTGGCCGGCTCGCGTCGGAGCGGCGGCATCTGGGCCGAGGGCAGGTGGACCGCGAGGGGAACGGGGGCCCGGCTGAGCACATGCTTGTTCTGCACCCGGATAGGGCGGTAGCTCTGCTTCGTGAAACGGAGCGTCGGGATGCCCCAGTCGTCGCCGGCGTTGCACTCGGGGTAGGCCGCGAGCGTCGTGCGGCAGAACTCGCTGAAGATGAACTGCGGGCAGCCCGCGAACTCGGGGGCGGTCTTCTCGACGAGCACCATCGCCTGCATCGGGGAGATGGGGGTGCCGAGGGTGAAGCCCGCGAGCTGGTCCCCCACCATGACGACCATGCCGACCAGCCCGATCCTGTCGAAGTTGCGGATGGCCTGGTGCGTTGCCTCCCGGTCCTTGTGCCGCAGGATGTCGGTGCCGAGCTGGGCGTCGTTGACCTCGCCCTCGTGCGTGTCGTCGCCGTGGTTGGCCCAGCGGTCGAGCAGGGCGCAGCATGCGTCGATATGGGCCCGGGTCATGGGCTCGGTGCGGTGCTCGGGGAAGTCCCGCATAAACTTGCTTCGCCCGTGGCGTTTGCTCTTGAGGTCGCCGCCCTCGAGCGTGATGAGCCGGCTGGTCTCGTAGACATAGTCCGACCAGAGCGGGGCCGCGGTCAGCGGGAACGGCGAGGCCTCGCTGAAGAGCTCCAGCAGTTCGTCGGAGACATACTCGATACGGGAACGCTCAACGCCGTGCTTGGGGGCGTTGTAGTCGTCCATGATCTCGAAGCAGTCGGCGACAGCCGCGGCGAACTCGGCGTTTGTCGCGCCGGGGAGGCCGATCGGCGGGCAGAGGAGCGTCAGATCCTCGGCGCCGTTGGCAAAGACGCACACATGTCTGTGGAGCAACGCCCAGGTGGTGCGCAACGCTTCCGCCCACATGTACGAGCATGCAAAGCAGTAGTCTGAAATGGGTTGCTTGAGGTTCCCGAACGCGAGGTCGAATATGGCCTTGTCGTCCAGCCGGATGGGTTGGAGGCTGCTCAGCAGCCTCTGTTTACCTTCTTCTTCCATGACGGGGAAACGCCATCCTCCGTGGGGTCCGGTGTGTCGGCCCCGGCGACGCGCCCCGCGCCCGGCTTGCCCGCCGGCACTGGGACGCCCGAAAGAGCATACCCAGGGATCGGAGAAGTCAAGGGGCGTTTGCCAGGAACTGGCGAGACTTTCTGCGGATGGCCGGCGCCGACGGTGGGTCTGTAGGGGGCGGCGGAAGACCCCCCCTCCCGGACTGCGCCGGCCGGCGCCCGCCCTCCCCCGGCCTGTGCTGTCACCGGGCGAGCGATGCCAGGCAACGCCCCACGACCAGATCGAGGCCCACGACCTCGCCCTTGCCCTCGTCGGCCCGGGGCTTGAACTCGACCCCGCCCGCATCGAGGGCCTTCTGGCCGATCGTCAGGCGCACCGGCATCCCGATGAGGTCGGCGTCCTTGAACTTCACGCCGGGACGCTCCTCCCGGTCGTCAATCAGGACATCCAGGCCGGCGTCCGCCAGATCGCCGGCCAGCCGCTCGGCCAGCGCCGCGTGCACCGGCTCGTCGGGCTTCATCAGGACGATCTCGGCGTGGTACGGCGCCAGGGCCGCCGGCCAGATGATGCCGTTCTCGTCGTGGGACATCTCCACGCACGCCGCCATGGTCCGGCTGACGCCGATGCCGTAGCAGCCCATGATGACCGGCTGCCGGACCTGGGACTCGTCCATGACCGAGAACCCCATCGCGACCGAGTACTTGGAGCCGAGCTTGAAGATGTGTCCGGTCTCGAGGCCCCGCTGGGCCACGAGGCGGGCCCCTGTGCACCGGGGAGAGGGGTCGCCGACCTGGGCGTTCCGGATGTCCGCCACCTTTACATAACCCGCCGAGGCCGGGTTATCCGGACAATCCCGGCTCCAGACGAAGCCGGTCACATGGTGGTCGGGCTCGTCGGCCCCGGTCGCCCACGCGCTCGCGCCCTGAGCGGCGTCGGGGTCGACCACCAGCATGCAGTTGGGAGTCCCCCTGGCGGCCCGGGGGCTGACATAGCCGATCGCGAAGCCGGCCTGCCGGGCGGCCTTCTCGTCCCCGAGGGCGACCTTGAAACCGACCGCGTCCCGGACCTTGCCCAGATTGACCTCGTGGTCGCCCCGGACAATGGCGAGGACCCACTTGACCCCCCCACTGTTCACGCCGGCGGCTGGCTGGAGGACCAGGGTCTTCAGCATGCCCGCCGGGGTGACCCGCAGGTGCCCGGCGACGATGTCGATGCCGGGCATGTCGGGGGTGTGGTGCTTCTGGAGGGTCACCGGCTGGACGCCGGCGCCGCTCTCGAAAGACCAGGGGCGCTCGCCGATCTCGCACTTCTCGACATTGGCGGCGTAGCCGGTCTCGGGGCAGCGGAGGATGGTGTCCTCGCCGGTCTCGCAGTTGACCATGAACTCGTGGCTGGCCGAGCCCCCGATGGGGCCGGACTCGGCCTCGACAACGGTGAAATCCAGGCCGCAGCGACGGAAGACATTGCAGTACGCCCGGTACATCGCGTCGTAGGCGTCGTTGAGGCCGCCGGGGCCGTCCACGGTGAGGTGGAAGGAGTAGGCGTCCTTCATGATGAACTCACGGCAGCGGAGCAGGCCTGCCCGGGGGCGGGGCTCGTCTCGGAACTTGGTCTGGATCTGGTAGAGCGTGAGCGGGAGCTGCCGGTAGCTGGTCACGGCGTGGCGGAGGAAGTCGGTGATGACCTCCTCGTGGGTGGGGCCAAGGGCGGTCCGGCGCCCGTGCCGATCTTCCAGGCGGAAGAGGTCGTCGCCGTAGTCCTGGGCCCGGCCGGTTTCCTCGAAGAGCTCGATCGGGGCGAGGGCGGGCATGAGCAGCTCGCTGCCGCCGGCGGCGTTCATCTCCTCGCGGATGATCTCGCTAACCTTCCGGAGGCTGCGCCAGGCCAGGGGGAGATAGTCGTAGACGCCGGCGGCAACCTGGCGGATATAGCCGGCCCGCAGGAGCAGTTGGTGGCTGGGAGTGGTGGCCTCGGCCGGGGCATCGCGGAGGGTCGGGATGATGGTCCTGGACCAGCGCGTGACCTCGCCGCGGCGGGTGGTGACGGGCGACCATGAGGCGTGTGGCGTGGTCTGGTTGGTCTGAATGGTCATAGGGGGCAACTGTATGCGCGCGGAAAAGACACCCAGCCGGGTTGAACGGCGGTGCGGGCTGAATCGTGGGCCCGGTCCCTTGCCTTGCGGGGCCTACGCGGGGGTGGGCGTAGGAGCGTCCTGGGCCGCAACCGTGACGCTGGGTTCGCCCTGGACCCACCCCGCCTCGCGGAGCGCGACGAGCCAGGCGCGCCGCTCTGCGCCCGCCTGGGCTTCGGCGCCGGGGTCGGGGTGGCGGCGCCACCACCAGGAGAGGTAGGCCGGGGCGTCGAGGTCGACGACGAGGTCGGCAACCTGGCGGTCGGTCAGGTCGACCAATGGGGTTTCGACCCGAATCTCTTCACGGAAGTCCAGGAGCGAGAGGCGGGACACCAGGAGGGCCCGGTCCGCGGCGGCGGCGATGTCGTCAAGCCGGTCGGCGATGGTCTGGTCGTCGGTGTGGTACTGGATCGGCCAGACGACGCGCGGCGCCCCGACGGCGCGAGCGACCTCGAGGGCGCCGAGCAACGCCAGGGTTTCGACCAGCCCCGGGGACGCGGCAAGATCCGAGGCGCACAGGCGCGGGGCCTCCAGCAGGGCGAGCCGGTAGAACCGGGCCTGCGAGCCGGCTGCGGTGAACTGGCCCGGGGCCAAGACCGGGTCGGTGGGCCAGGGCATGAGCGCCGGGGGTGCCCCCCCGGCACCGGAGATGGCCCGCTCGGCCTCGATCGCCGCCGCGACGACGGCGGGCAGCCCGCCGTCGGAGACGATGATCGCGCTTGGGGCCTGGTCGCTCACTGCGGGGGCATTGTAACGCGGCGGGGCCGGGCGTGAAGCTGGGCGAGGTGGGTCGCGGCGGGCGCGTTCCACGGCGAGGACCACGGGCGGGCAGGTACGATTGGTCGGGAGGGGTCGCCATGGGCGGGATCGACCGGGCGTTGGAGTTGATCCGCTCAAGCCGGCGTGTGGTCGTGATGACCGGCGCGGGAGTCAGCGCCGAGAGCGGCGTGCCCACCTTCCGGGACGACCTGACCGGGTACTGGTCGATGTTCGACCCCAACGACCTGGCCACCCCCGAGGCGTTCGATCGCGATCCGGCCACGGTGAGCCGGTGGTACGACGAGCGGCGGCAGCGGGTGCTGTCGTGCCGGCCGAACCCGGGTCATGTGGCGCTCGCCGCCTGGGAAGAGGCGGTGGTCGGCGCGGGCGGCTCGTTCGTGCTGCTGACGCAGAATGTCGACCGGCTGCACCAGCGGGCCGGGAGCCGGCATGTGGTGGAGCTGCACGGGTCGCTGCTGTCGTGGCGGTGCACCCGCACGGGCAAGGTCCGGGAGGATCTGCCGCTGCCGCTCCCCCACTACCCGATGGAGTCCGAGGCCGGCGGTCTCTACCGGCCCGGAGTCGTGTGGTTCGGTGAGATGCTGCCCGAGTCGGCGGTGGCGCGGGCGGAGGCCGCCGTCGCCTCCTGCGATCTCGTGGTCTCGATCGGGACCAGCGCGCTGGTGTATCCCGCGGCGGGCTATGTCGAGTGGGCGGTGGCCCAGGGTGTGAGTTCGCTGGAGGTCAACCGCGATCCCACGCCGATCTCCGATCTGGTCGATGTGTCGCTGCGCGGTCTGGCCGGCGAGATCCTGCCCCGGCTGGGCGCGGGGTGGCGGGCCGGGACGGGCTGACGGTTCAGCGGACCGCCCGAGAGAACGAGTCGGCGAGGATGCGGTACTCGCCCGGGGCGCGGTAGGCGCTGTGGAGGGCCGCAACATCGGTGGCGGACATGGGGCTTGCCAGGATCATGACATCGCACACCGATCCGGTGAAGGGCCCGAGCAGGGTCCCGAGCAGGCCGTCCTGCCCGGAGACCCGCAGGTCCGGGAGCCCCGAGCCGTTCCAGTAGTCCGATCCCGGGGCCGAGTCGGAGTCCGCCCCAACGCCGTCGATGTAGAGGACGATCCTGCTCGATTCTGCGACGAGAACGACATGGTGCCAGCGGTCGGCGGTGACCGGGGCGCTGGTCGACGCGATCACCGGGACCAGCAGCAGGACCTTCCCGACATACTCGGCGGTGATCTCGCCGCCGGAGAGGTAGAAGGCCCACTCGCCGGGCGTGATGCGCAGGTTCTCCCGCTCGAGGAGGTACTGCAGCGAGGAGGTCGAGTCGGCGTAGAACCAGAAGGAGATCGTCCGAACGCTGTTGCAGGAGGCCGAGGAATCGAGGGACGCGCTGCTGCCCGACCAGAACCACGGCGCGGCGGTGAGGCCGGGGCTGGGGAAGGCGCCCGGGTAGGTCGTCCCTGCGCCGAACTTCTCGTCGGACCCCGCGGCGCCGGTGATCGCCTCGTCGCACCAGGCCGGCCCGGCCCCGTCGAGCGGCCACCAGGCCAGCAGGCCGGAGGCGCCGGTGCTCGGGCCGGTGATCGGCGGGCCGCCCTCGGTCAGCAGGCCGACGGAGACCTGCTGGATCGCGCGCGTGGAGCCGTGCGTGCCGATGGAGGTGATCAGGGCCGGGGTGGTCGCGTCGGTGCTCAGCGCGGAGGAACTGCCGGAGACCTTGACCGAGACGGCGCCCCCGCCGGGCATCGCCAGATCCGTGTACCAGGCGCCGTCGCCCGGCGCCCACCGCCAGGCGGGGGTGGACTCGATGTCGCGGAGGGCCAGCTCGAGTCCCGCCGCGGCGTTGGCGTTGGCCTGGAAGTAGTCGCTGGTGTGGCCGGCGAACCGGTGCCTGCTGCGGACCAGGTCGAGCGCGCTGACGAGCATCACCGAGCAGACGATGATCGCGAGCAGCACGAGCACATAGACGCTGCCCCGCCGGCGGCGGCGTGCGGCGGGCGGCACACGGGGCTTGCTGCGCATCAGTGACCCCTCAGGTTCTCGGAGTCCAGGGCGAGCCGGCTCACCCGGCCGACCTCCGAGCCGTCGGGCCGGGTGACGACCACGACGATGAGCTTGGCCCCGTCCTCCGCCCCCGTGTCGGTGCTCGGCGCACCGTGCAGGACCCAGCGGACCGCGACCGAGCGATTCCAGCCGGTCAGGAACCCCATCGCGGTTCCGTCGGCGTGCGCGGGCGGGGATTCGGTGTGGCCGTGCCAGTCGTCGATATCGTCGAAGGTGCCGGCGTCGCCCAGGATCTCGCCGCTGTCGACGCCGATCGTCGGCAGGGGGGCGGCCCCGACCGGTTCGTCGTAGTCGTACGCGGCGACGCGGTCGGCGAGCTCCTTGGCGAGGGCGGCGCCGCGGAGCTCGTCGGCGGTGCGGTGCTGGAGCTTGGCCGAGAGACCGACGCCCTGCATCACCGAGACGAGCACCATGCCGAGGATCATCATGGCGATCGTGGCCTCGATCAGCGTGAGGCCGTGCCGGATGGCCGGGCGAGGGCGGGGCCGGGAGGTCATGGCATCCTCACCATGTTCAGCGGCGTGACGGAGGTGGCGTAGACCCACGCGCCGTCGCCGGTCGTAAGCGAGACATCGAGCCGTTCCAGGCAGGTCCGATCCGCGGCGCCGCCCGTGGACCGCAGGATGGTGCCCACCACCTTGTGCTGCATGGCCTGGGCGTGAGCGGCCCAGCTCAGTCCGTCCGCGCTGTAGTACATCGTCTCCCCGGTGCTGGTCGCGTGGCCGACGGAGGTGTTCTTGATGGCCGTCGAAGAGATCGTGACCAGCACGCCCAGCCGTTCGTTGCGGGGCAGCCACAGCGGGGGCATCTGGAACGCGTAGTCGGTGATGGCGCTGGAGATGGCGGTCGAATCGAGCTGGGTGGTGGCGTAGACCACCCCGGTGGGGACACCGGCGCCCGTGATCGCGACCAGCGAGACGCCCACCGATTCGCCGGCGGACGCGCCGGCGCACTTGAGGCCGACGACAACCTCGGTCACCGCCCACCCGAGCACATCCGCGTCCGCGGGGGTTGCGACGGCCTGCAGGAACCCGCCGCCGAAGGGGATCTTGGCGGCGCCGCTCGAACTCGTCGCCGCCTGGATGCCCACGGCGCTGGCGCTGACGAGGGTCTGCTCGGTGACGACGGAGTGAACGCCGGAGACCGCGCCGAGGGTGAAGTCGGCGGCGGCGGTGACGAGCACACCCTCGACGCCGTCGAGGGCGATCGTCACCGGGTCGCCCGGCGTGCCGCCCCACGCGTACCGGATGGTCTGCGCCACGCCCGAGCCGTCGCGTGAGGGGACGGTCATGGTGATGCTGTTGGCGGTGAGCTCGGTGACCGCCATAGCGAGCTGGAGATCGGCGGTGAGCTGGGCGAAGCAGTCGGCGGCCTCGGCGGCGGTGGTCTGGATGCCCCCGTCGGTCGGGGTGGCCCGGCTGGACAGGGAGATCATCATCGGGACCGAGGACATCACGACCGCCGAGATCGCCAGGGCGAGCAGCAGCTCGACGAGCGTGAAGCCGGGCACGGGGTTGTTCGGCCTGATGTTCACTGGGTCAGGGTCGCGGCCGCCGCCTGCAACGCGGAGCCCGAGAGGGTGAAGCCGTCGGCGAGGGATCCCGAGACGACCGTATCGACGAGGAGCTGGAACACGCCGCTGCTCGCCTCGAGCACCGCCGTGACCGGCTGGTCCGAGGAGGGCGCCCCCCCGCTGTAGATGAGGGTGTCGGCCCCGTCGACCTCGAGGGAGGTGACATCGACGCGGTAGGGCGGGAGGCCGAGGTCGACGGTGATGACCTCGCCGTCGGCGTACAGGCCGGTGATGGAGTAGGAGTCGCTGGCCGCGTCGAACACGACGGTGACGGTGGTGGCCCTGTACATCGACTGTCGCCCGGCCTCGCGGAGGTCGCTGGAGAGCCGCTGGGCGGCGAGGCGGGCGCGGTACTCGGCCCCTCCGCTGCCCGCTCTGGCGATGCCCACGCCGGCGACCAACGCGACGACGACCGTGACGATGGTCAGCTCGAGGATGCTGAAGGCTCGGGGCGGGGTGCGCATCACATCGTGGCTCCTAAAGACGAGACGCCCGCGGAGCAGCGAGCGTCTCGTGAGATCCGGTTGCCGGGCCGCGTGGGTCAGTAGTTGACCCAGGGCGTGCCGTTGGAGTCCTGGTCGCCGGCGGCGGCGTTGATTCGGATGTCGCCCGAGGCCGCGGTGTACCACCACCCGGCGCCGGCGGTCGCCTGCGTCGCGGTGAGGGTGTTGCTGCCCTTCTCGGGGCCGGCCTTCTGCGTCGGGACGGCGCGGAGGTAGGGCCCGTACATGTAGGTCGAGGACTTGGTGGCGTTGGTGTTGCCGTCGAAGTCGGAGTAGAGCGTGAGCTGGTTTGAGAAGGTCGCCAACGCGGGGAACGCCCCCCCGTGCTCGGCGGCGTAGAGCTCGACGGCGCTGCGCAGGATGGCCAGGTCGGAGACGGCGCCCGACTCGGCGGCGCCCGAGGCTCCGCGGCTCATCCGCGGGATCGCGATGGCGCCGATCACGCCGAGGATCACGATGACGATGACAAGTTCGATGAGGCTGAACGCCCGGGAACGACGCGAACGGCTGAGGGCTGCGATCATGGCTGAGTACCTCCAAGTCTTCGGGCGCTCCGTTGCCCGGCGGTCTTGGTAGATCGGCCCCGCCGAGAGGGGACTTCAACCCTGTGCCCCGCACCGCGTTGCGCGGGCGCGGGATTGGGTGGTTCCCGGCGTTTGTCCCTAGCCCCTCGGCGAGATATCGGGCGTGACCGCGTCCGGACGCTCGGTCCCCAGCGAGGGCACCTCCAGGGCGACGAAGAACTCCCGGCCGGCTTTGCTGAAAGTGGCCCCGGTGCGGCTGACGCGCAGGAGCTTGGCCCCGGCGTACTCGCCGCCCACATGGACGAGCTCATCCCCGATCTTGACCCCGCCGCGGACGCCCTCGCCGAAGACGCCGCGCAGGGTCCACCGGCTCTGGGAGAACAGGTCGGGGACATCGGTCGAGGGGTCGAGCGCCTCGGCGTCCGCGAACTCGGCCAAGCGGCTGGCCAGCGAGTTGCTCGGAGCGCCGGCGGCGGGCCGGGCGGCGGTCGTGTCGACGAGGGGAGCGGCGGACGCGAGATCCTGGGCCGACGCGCTCGCAGGGCCGCCACCACCCAGGAGCAGCCGGTCGACGCCCAACGCCGAGAGGGCGAGAGCGGCGATCAGCGCGCCGGCCTTCTGCTGCTTGGTGAGTTCCATGCCCCGAGCATCCGATGCAGGGGCGGGGGATGCAAGCGGGTTCCGCGGGCTATCCGCGCCCGGCGCCCTCACCGGCGACATACCAGTCAAGACCGAGACTAAAGGCAATGGTGGGCTCTCCTGCCTGACCGGCATTGCCGGAAGCGCCGATCTGGAAGGCCGTGACCGCCATGTCCGGGAACACGGTGCGCATCTCGTGCATGGTCCTGACGAGGTCCGGGAAGTCGCCCGTGCCGCTGAGGCGCAGGGGGATCGTGTCCAGGAGCTTCCCCTGCCTGATCTCCCCCACATTGAGCTGGTCGACGGTCAGCCCGAACTCGGCGAACACACGCCCGATATCGGCCTGGCGGGCGGCGAGCTGGTCCGGTGTGTTGAGCACGATCTCGATATCCTCGAGTCGGTCGAGCGAGCCGGTGATCGCCTCACGCAGCTCCCTGTACTGCGTCTGGGTGGCGTCGAGCTGGGTCTGGGAGTTGCTCATCTGATCGGTCAGCCTCCCGGCCTCCCGCTCCGCGTGCAGCACGGGCCAGATCCCGAACCAGAACGCGGCGCCGGCGATCAGCGCCGCCCCGAGGCACGCCGCGCCGTCGACATCACCATGGCCGAACCGCCGCGTCGTCGCCATCACGAACCCCCCTCGGCGAGCCACGCCTCGATGCCGAAGCTGACGCGGGCGTGGCTCCCCTCGTCCTGCCCGTCGCCGGTGGGCTGGCCGCTCACACGCTGCGTCTGCCCGATGCGGACCTGGCTGAAAATGCCGCAGGACTCGAGGGCCTGCACGAACCTCGTCACATCCGCCCGGGTAGCGCTGCTGCCCAGGAGGGCGAGCCGGTAGTGCACCGACGACCCATCCGCCGAGACCACCGGCGGCATGAGCTGTGTCGAGCTGAGCTCGACGGCGCCGAGCCCGCTGCGCGCGACGGCGGCCAGCACGATCGACCAGTCGGGCTGGCTGGCGACCTCGCCGGCCACCGCCAGCTTCTGCTGGACGCCCTGGAGCTCGGCCCGCGCCGAGGCCAGCTTGCCGGAGACCACATCGATCTGGCCGATGGTGGAGTTGATCGCGTCGCGGGCCTGCTTGGCGGGGTTGTCGTAGTCGAACCGCAGCAGGAGCGCGGCCAGGGCGCCGAGCGACGCCTCGAGCAGGAGCACCGCGGCCCACTGGCGGGCACGACGCCGCCGGGACCGCTGCCGGAGCAGGCCGACGGGCAGGAGGTTCGGGGCAGGCCGCTTCATGCGTGGCTCCACAGGGCGTGGCCGATCGCGACCATGAGGTCGGGCCTGTCCTGGTCGGCGCCGCAGACCAGCCCGCACGCGCGGGGCCCGATGCTGCGCACATCGAGGCTGGAGAGCTCGGTCATATAGCCGGCGAGGTCCGGAACGGCGGCGCCCCCGCCCGTGAGGCGCACTCGGGTGACCGCCTCGCCGTGGAAGCGGTCCAGCACATAGACCACCGAGCCGAGCACCTGGTTGAGCAGCTGCTCGGCGTACTCGCGGGTCAGGGAGGTCAGACGCGCCAGCGCGACCGGGTCGGCCTGGTCGGTGCCGACCCGGCGGAGGCCGACGCGCCGCAGCAGGAGCTGCGCCGCCCCCGCCTCAACGGCCAACGCCCGCGAGATCGACTCGGCGACCCTCGCGAGGCCGCGCCCCGCGAGCCACCGCTCGTAGACCGGCTCGCCGGCCCGGTAGACCACAAGATCCACGCCGCTCCAGCCCACATCCACGAGCGCCGTGAGCTCCCCGTCGTGCACGCACTGCGTCGCGCACGCCCTCGCGAGCGCCTCCCCCGCGAGGTCGATCGCGTCGACCGTGAGCCCGGCGTCCTGGAACGGGCGGACAAGCTCCTCGGCGTGGGCGGCTTCCAGGGCGCTGACCGTCATCTGGGTCGCCGTCGACCGCTCCGAGCAGGTCGGCATCTCCCACGCGTACATCTCGTAGGAGCCCGGCGAGAGCCGGAACATGCGGGCGGTCTCCGCCTCGCAGATCTGCTCGATCGGGGCCCCGCTCGAGCGGGGGGGGAGTTCGAGCACCGCCGAGTGGAGCTGGCCCCGCGGCGCCCCGACCACCACCGACGCCCCGCAGAACCCGGCCCCGTAGATCACATCCGCGACACGCTGGACCTCGGCCTCCGTCGGGATCGGCCCGTGGGCGGCACGGTCGATCGACGCCGCCGCGACCAGCCGCCAGCCGGCTTGCCCCCGGGCAAGCTGGGCGACCTTGATCCGTGCCGCCCCGATGTCAACGCCGATGTGTGTCCGGGGGCGGGGGTGCAGCGTGCTCACGGCGTGCCTCCTGCCGGGCCCGTGGCGGCGGTCGCGTCGAAGAGGGGGAGGAACATGCTCACCGCGACGACGCCCACGACCAGGCCCAGGACGATCAGCACGACCGGCTCGAGCAGCTGCGTGATGGACTTGACCAGCACCGCGTTGTCCTCGTCGAGGTAGTCGGCGAGGCTCGTGAGCACCTGCCCCACCCGACCGCTCTCCTCGCCGCTGCGGAGCGCCTCGGTGAACGCGGGGGAGACAAGCCGGCTGCCGCCCACCACGGTGCTCACCGAGCCGCCGCGGGTGACAGCGCTCTCGGCCTTCTCGATCAGCTCGCGGTACTGGGAGTTTGTCAGCGCGGCCTTGGTCAGGGCAAGGGCGTCCAGCAGCGGGACCCGGCTCTCCACGAGCACCCCCAGCACCCGGGCGATGCGGGCCATGGCCAGCGCGATAAACAGCGACGAGAACCCGGGGGCGCGGAGCAGCCAGGTATCGACGGCCCGGCGCCCGGCCTTGGAGCGGAGCCACGCGACCCCGCCACCGATCGACGCGAGCACCGCGGGGAAGAACCACCACCAGGAACCCCTGAGGAACGCGCTGATATCCATCAGCACCGCGGTGGTCGGCGGCAGCGGGGTGTCCAGCGACTCGAAGAGCACGCTGAACCGGGGCACCACGAACATCAGCATGCCGTTGAGCACCAGGACCGCGATGCAGAAGAGCAGCGACGGGTAGCTCAGGGCCGCTGTCACCGACCGGCGAACGACCTCCTCCTGCCGGTTGACCGCCGCCAGCCGGGTGAGCATCTTGTCCAGATTGCCGCTGGCCTCACCGGCGGCGATCAGGCTGCGGGCGACGGCGTCGAAGTGCCGGGGGTGCCGCCCGACGGCGTCGGCGAGCGTGGAGCCCTCCTCGACCCGCGTGCGGATGTCGGCCACGACGGCGGAGAACCTGGCGTCGGTGACCTGACGCTCGACGGCGCCCAGGGCCTGGACCACGGGGGTGCCGGTGGAGACCAGGATGGCCATCTGCCGGGTGAACTCCGCGAGGCACTTCCACCTGGACTGCCGCTTCCCGCCCCCGGCCTTGGCGCGCGACGCGGACCCGCCGGCCGGCTTGATCTCGACGATGAACAGGCCCCGCTCGTTGACCGTGTCGCGCGCAACGAACTCCGTGGGCGCGTCGATGATGTCCTCGAAGCGCCGGCCGCTGCTGTCGAACGCCACGACGACGAACTTCATGCCGCGGCCCTCGCTTCCGGGGACGCGGCCCCGGCGTTGTCGTCCTCCAGCTTGGTGACCCGGAGCGACTCCTCGAGGCTGGTGCGCCCGTCGATCGCGAGCAGCACCCCCTCCTCGCGGAGCGTCTTGAAGCCGTGACGGCGCAGGGCGCCCCGGAGGTCGTGCGTCGCGGCGCCGATGTGGATCATCCGCCGGATCTCGGCGCCGACCTCCATGACCTCGTAGATGCCGGCGCGCCCCTGGAAGCCGCTGTCGTGGCAGGTCTGGCAGCCCGTGCCCTTGTGGAAGGCACGCCCGGCCATGGTCGGGATGCACGCGTCGGCGAGCACCTGCTCGGACGGGAAGTACTTGGTGCGGCAGCTCGGGCAGATCGTGCGGGCCAGCCGCTGGGCCACCACGCCGTTGATGGCGCTCGAGAGAAGGTAGGGCTCGACGCCCATGTCGATGAGGCGGGCGACGGCGCTCGGCGAGTCGTTGGTGTGCAGCGTGGCCAGCACGCTGTGGCCGGTGAGCGCCGCCTGGACGGCGACATGCGCGGTGATGTCGTCGCGGATCTCGCCGATCATGATGACATCGGGGTCCTGCCGGAGGGCGCTGCGGAGCACCCGGGCGAACGAAAGGCCGATCTGCTCGTTCACACCGATCTGGTTGACCCCGTCGAGCTGGTACTCGACCGGGTCCTCCACGGTCATGATGTTGACCTCGGGGCTCTTGAGGAGGTCCAGCGCCGAGTAGAGCGTCGTGGTCTTGCCCGAGCCGGTGGGCCCGGTGACCAGCACCAGCCCGTGCGCCTCCTTGAGCACCCGACGGAAGGCCTTCAGCGACTCCTCGCGGAACCCGAGGTCCTCGAGACGCACATGGAGGTTGCGCTTGTCAAGGATGCGGACGACCAGCTTCTCCCCAAGCAGCGTGGGCATGGAGCTGATGCGCAGGTCGATGTCCCGCCCCTCGGCGACGATCCGCACGCGGCCCTCCTGCGGGAGGCGCTTCTCGGCGATGTCCATCTTGCCGATGACCTTCACCCGCGAGACGATGGCCGCGTGCATGCCCATCGGCGGCTTCATCAGGTCCCGCAGCATGCCGTCGACCCGGTACCGGATCCGGGTGCCGTGGCGCTCGGGCTCGACATGGATATCGCTGGCCTTGTGCCGGACGGCGGTGGTGAGGGCGACATTGACGAGGTTGATGATCGGGCTGCCCGCGACCATCTTGTCCAGGTCGGTGGCCTCGCCCTCGTCGATCGTCTCCCGCTCGACCACCTGCACCTCGGTGGTCTGGAGATTGGCCAGGAACTCATGCACATCCGTGTTGCCGCCCGCGTACTTGCGGACGAACTCCAGGATGTTGCTCTCCATCGCGAGGACCGGCCGGATCTCGCAGCCGGTGAGCGTGCGGAGGCGGTCGATCGACGGGACCGACTGCGGCTCGGCCATCGCGACGGTGAGCACGCCGCGCACGAGGAACATGGGGACGGCCTTGAGCCGCTCGGCCTCCTGCTCGCCGATGAGCCCGAGCACGGCCGGGTCGATCAGGCCGTGACGGAGCACGCAGCCCCGCACCCCCAGGCAGCTCGACAGGGCGCGGACAAGGCTGGACCCGTGGATGACGCCCTGCTCGACCAGCAGCTCGCCGAGGCGGCGCCCCGACTGCTTCTGATCGACCAGCGCCTTCTCGAGCTGCTCCTCGGAGATATCCCCGGACCGGAGCAGCGCCTCGCCGACACGCACCTTGCGGAATGGCATCGGCGTGTTCACAGGAAGCTCCTCACGGCCGAGGGGACATCCTCGAAGTGCTCGAGCATCGCGGAGGTCTCGGTGATCTCCAGGACCTCGCGCACGGTCTCGTTGCACGCGCAGAGCTTGAGCACCCGGCCGGCGTCGGCCAGCTCATCGGCGAGATCGAGCAGCGCCTCGATCCCCCTGCTGTCCACATACACCACCGCCGACGCGTTGATGACCATCCGCCCCATCGACTCTGCGATCGCCCTGGAGCCCTGGGCGCGCAGCGCGTCCGCGTCCTCGGCGACCACCGGCCCCCGCGGGGTGAGCACCGTCACAGCGCCCTGGCGTTCGGTCTCGATCTGCATCGTGGGACCCCGTTACGCCGCCCGAGCGGTGGCCTGGCTCCCGAGGGGGAGCCAGAATGAGAAGGTGCTGCCGACATTGAGCTCCGAGTGCAGGATGATGTCGCCCTCGTGCATGCGGGCGATGTCCCGCGCGAGCGCCAGGCCAAGGCCCGTGCCGGTCTGCTGGAGCGCTCGGGGGTCCTGGCCCCGGGTGAACCTCTCGAAGATTCGCCCGGCGTCATCCTCGCCGATGCCGATCCCGGTGTCGGTCACATCGGTCACGAGCCGGTCGCCCTCCTCCCGCACGGTCACGCGGACCGTCCCGCCGGAGGGCGTGTACTTGACCGCGTTGCCCAGGAGGTTGTGCAGCACGATCCCGATCTTGTCGCGGTCGCCCTGGATGACCGGGAACTTCGGCGGCAGATGGAACGAAAGGTCGACGCCCTTCTTGCGGGCCGACTCGGCGTAGTCGTCCCGGAGCGCCTCGAACATCTGCTCCAGCCGGACCTCGCCGCGCTTCGCCGACAGCCCGCCCGCCTGCACCTCGGCGATGGAGAGCATGTCCCCCACGATATGGTCCAGGCGGGTGATCTCCTGGTTGATGACATTCAGCGCCGTGCCGCGCTCCTCCGCGCTCAGCCCCTCCTCCAGCAGCTGCTCCAGATAGAGCCGCATGTTCGTCAGCGGCGTGCGCAGCTCGTGGGTCGCCTGCGCCACGAACGCGTGCTGCACGGCGTCGGCGATCCGCTGCTGGGTCACATCCTCGATCACGATGAGCACGGACCGGTCGTGTCGCTGCCCGATCCCACGGACGCTGTACCGGAGCACGCTCGCGTCCTCCGACCTGGCGTCGCCGACATCGAGCACGCGCTTCTGTCTCGAGCCCGTCTGCGCGGCGGCGCCGACAGACTCCAGCACCACCGGGTCGCTCACGACGCGCCGGATGTCGATCCCGGGGAGCGCGTCGCGACGCTGGCGCAGGAAGACCGCCGCCGCCCCGTTGGCGTAGCGGATGATCTGCTGCTCGTCCACGATGATGACCCCGTGCCACAGCCCGTCCGCCGCCCGGTCCGAGCCCTGCGACCCCGCGGAACCGGCGTCCCGGAGCAGCGCGACCGCCGCGCCCGTCTCCGCCTGCCCCTCGCTCCAGGCCAGCACCTGGTTCCAGGCCTCGGCCGCCACGCCGTCCTCCGAAACCCGGAGCACATCCGTGCACCGCTCCCCCCCGGCAAACAGCCGCAGCGAACGCCGGATCTTGAGCAGCACCCGGTGCCGCCCGCCCGCCGCCAGGCCCGCCGCCCAGACCACAACCAGCCCCAGCCCCGCCGCCAAAGGGAGGATTAGTTCATCCGCAATTGGTACCCCGCGGCTCTGGAGCAGCCCCGCAAGCTCCCCCTGCGCCTGGTAGTGCCCGAGCCACCCGACCCCCCCGAGCGCCACAGCCGCGGCGAGCACGGGGATGACGACCGGGGATTCCCACCACCGGACGCGACGCCCGGTGCTCGGGCGCGGAGTCCCGGCTTCGGATGGCGTCGAGTCTGGGGCTTGGGTCACGGTGGACGCCTCCGCAAGGGTTGACCGTCGCTGGGTACATCGGCATGCACGAGCGCGCCTTTGAGGCGGCTTGGGGGATTGGGGCATTGCGATGGGCTTGCACCGCCCGGGTGATTGCGGTTACAGTGTCCAGTACACGAGGAGCCCCCCATGCATAGCCCGAACAAGGCGTTTTTCTCGGTCCTGCTCTGCGCTGCCGGTCTGGCCATATCCCTCCCGGCGGCCTGCGCGATGGCGCAGATGCAGAACAGCGATTGGCGGAAACTCGCCGACCCGATCGACCTCGTGCCCGCGGAGCCCGTGTTCGGGCCGCTCACCCCCCAGGAGGGGGAGATCGCCGGATTCCCGGCCTCGAATGTCACGCTCATGGCCTGGCTGCCGCTGACGGAGTTTCCCAACAACCAGCACTCCGGAAACGACTGCTGGGGGTACACCTCCCCCTCCGGCCGGGAGTACGCCTTCTACGGCATGCAGTCGGGCTTCTCCGTTCTGGATGTCACCGACCCGACCAGCCCCGCGCAGCTCGGCTTTGTGCCCGGCAACAACAGCGTCTGGCGTGACATCAAGGTGATCGGGCAGTACGCCTACGGGGTCAGCGAGGGCGGCCTGGGCATCCAGGTCATCGACCTGCGCCAGGCTGACAGCGGCGTGGTCACCCATGTCCGCAACAAGATGCAGAACGGCCACACCTCCACCCACAACATCGCCTCCAACCCCGACTCGGGATACCTGTACCTCTGCGGGGCCAACATCGCCAACGGGGGCCTCGTCGCGGTCTCGACCGACGACCCGGAGAACCCCACCATCGTCGGGGCGTGGACCGGCCGATATGTGCACGACGCCCAGATCGTGACCTACGACTCCGGCCCCTACGCCGGGCGGGAGATCGCCTACTGCTGCGTCGCGGGCAGCGGCGTGAATGTCATCGATGTCACCGACAAGTCCAACATGTTCCGGATCGGGAGCTTCGCCTACCCGGGCACCCACTACTGCCACCAGGCGTGGCTCTCCGAGGACCGCAGGTATCTCTTCACCAACGACGAGATGGACGAGGGCACCTCGTTCGCCGTCACCACCACCCATGTCCTGGATGTGAGCAACCCCGCGGCCCCGTACGAGGTCACCACCTTCACCTCCGGCTCGGCCTCGACCGACCACAACCTCTATGTCGTGGGCGACAAGGCGTTCGAGGCCAACTACATGTCAGGGCTCCGCGTGTTCGATGTCTCCAACCCCCTCGACGCCCAGCAGATCGCCTACCTGGACACTTCACCCGACCTCGACCAGGTCGGGTACCACGGCGCGTGGAGCAACTACCCGTTCTTTGCGAGCGGCACGATCCTCGTCAGCGATATCGAGCGGGGCCTGTTCATCCTGCGTCTGGGCGAGGACAGGCTGGACTTCTCCTTCCCCGACGGCCTGCCCGAGCAGATCATCCCGGGAGCGCCCGCGCAGGTCCGAGCGGTCATCGACGGCAACGGCGCCACGCTCGAACCGGACTCGGTGGAGCTCGTCGTGCTCACAGCCGGCGGCCAGTCGGTCTCCGCCATGAGCCCCGACGGCGCCGGCGGCTTCGTCGCCGACCTCCCGGCCGGGGTCTGTCTCGAGGAGTACGACTTCCACTTCCGCGCCAAGGACACCGCCGGACGCTCGTATGTCGAGCCCTTCAATGCCCCCGTCAGCGGCGGGTTCCAGACCCGGGTCGCAACGGGCACCGAGGTGATCTTCGCGGACGACTTCCAGTCCGACCAGGGCTGGCTCGCGGACAACTCGCAGGCCACCTCGGGCGGCTGGGCGCGGGTCCAGCCCACGGGTGGGAACGCGGTCGAGCCCTCGGACGATGCGGACGGCTCGGGGCTGGCGTTTGTCACCGGCGCGAACCCGGGGGAGTCGCTCCACGGCGGGCCGGTCACACTCACCTCACCCGCGTTCGACTTCACCGGGCGGGAATTGGCCGAGGTGCACTTCTCGCTCTGGTACGATGTCGAGGGGATCCCGGCGCCGCAGATGGAGGTCGAGCTTTCCGACGACAACGGCGCAACCTGGACCCTCGTGGAGGCCTTCCCGCGTGAGTCCGGCTGGCGCGCCCGCGATGTTCGGGTGGCCGACTTCGTCCAGCCCACCAGCCAGGTGCGCCTGCGGTTCACCGCAAGCAATGTGCTCGGGGTGGCCACCGTCGAGGCCGGCGTCGACGACATCCGCGTGACCTCACCGCTGTGCGACGCCTGCACCGCCGACTACAACGGCGACGGCGAGCTGACCACGCAGGACTTCCTCGCGTACCTCAACGACTTCACCGGCTCCACCAACATCGGCAACCCGGACCTCAACGGCGATGGCGCCGTCAACACACAGGACTTCCTGCTGTTCCTGAACCTCTACGCGGCCGGCTGCGACTAACCCGCGCCGTTCAGCCCAAGCCGTTCAGCCCGGGTCGTGCGGCTCGATGTGGATCAACACCGCATCGATCTCCGGCCAGCGCTCTCGGATGCGGTGCTTGACCAGCCCGGTCAGCCGGTGCGAATCGGCGACGGTCATCAAAGGGTCCACCTCCGCGTGCATCACCACGCGGTAGCCCCGGCCGGACTGTCGGGCCTCGCACCGCTCGATCGCGAGGATGCCCTCGACCCCCAGAGCCTCGGCACCGGCACGCGCCGCCACCGCCGGGGTCTGCCGGTCCGTGAGCTCGGCAATCGGCCGGCGCACCAACGACACACCGTTGCCCACGATGACCACGGAGGCGAGCAGCGCGGCCCAGTCGTCCGCCGGCGCCCACGACGCGCCGCCGAGAAGGGCGATCCCGATCCCCAGGAACGCCAGCAGCGAGGTGATCGCGTCGGCCCGGTGGTGCCACGCGTCGGCGTGCCCGGCGCTGCTTGAGGACGCCCGGGCGGCGCGGAGGGCCTTGCGGTACATCAGCTCCTTGACGAACACCACCACCACCAGCACCACGAGCGTGAACGGGCGCGGCCCGGCGTGCGGCGTGAGGATCATCCGCACCGCCTCGACCGCGATCCCGACCCCCGCCGCTACCACCAGCAACGCGACCGCCAGCGCCGCCAGCGCCTCGACCTTGCCGTGGCCGAACGGGTGGTCGTCGTCCGGCGGGCGGCCCCCGTACCGCAGCGCGCCCCAGATCACCGCCGAGCCCGCGATGTCCACCAGCGACTCCACGGCGTCGGCCACGAGCGCGAACGAGTGGCCAAGCAGCCCCGCGAGCAGCTTAACCAGCGCCAGCGCGGCGTTGACGACGATCCCCAGCAGGGCGACCTGCTCCGGGGCCTGCCGAGCTGTCGGGGGCTGGGCTGGCAAGACGCGTGCGTCCTCGGGGGTGCGTGACCGCCGGGTCCCTGCAGGGGCCGGGCTAGAAAAGAGGATAGATGAACGGGGCCGCCGCCGTTGTGCCCAGCAGCACGATCACGCCGATGAGCAGCAACGCCACGATGACCGGGATGAGCCACCACTTCTTGTTGGTCAGGATGAGGTCGATCAGCTCGCGCACCAGGCCGGAGTTCCTTTCCGCGGCCCGCCGGGCGAACTCACCGGGCTCACCGGGCCCGTCGGGCCGATCGGCGTTCGGTTGCTCGTACATCGGTCTGCTCCACGGCCCGCTGGCCCTCAGGACTGCTTGAAATACCGCCCCGGGTCAGCGCCCGGCTCATGCTTCACCCAGTAGCTCCCCGCCGACCGGTCGAACCGCCGGGTCATGGGGTCGCGCCCGGCCGCCCGCACCAGCAGCCCCACCGGCGTGACCACACCATAGAACACCGCCAGCATCATGGCGTGCGAGAGCACCCAGCCGATGGGCATTGCGCCGAGCATCCAGGCGCGGTAGAGCGCGGCCCCGCGGGGGCGTGAGGCGAGAGTGAGCCCCGCGCCCGCGAGCCCCACGCCCGCGCAGCCGACCAGGACAGTGTCCGGGAGGGCGGCCGCCCCCCGACCGATCGCCCACAGCGCGAACAGCCCGAGCGGGAAGCACACCCCCCACCACCGTTCCCCCCGCTCCATATCGCGGTTGAGCAGGAGCGAGATCAGGAAGCAGCCGCCCGTCACGCCAGCGCCGACGAGCACGCCGTGGCCCGCGGGGACCACGATCCTGCCGAGTACGACCCAGAAGACCAGCCACAGGGCCGCGAAGACGCGCAGCTCGGTGGTGCTCGGCTCGGACTTGATCTCGATCATCGGCACGGTCGGCGGCTCCTCGTCGCTAGTCCAGCCTGAACTGGGCCAGGTACTCCTCGTTTCGGACCATCTCGCCCCCCGGCTGCTCGTGCTTGAGCAGCACGAACCGCTCGAGCACGAGCACATCCATGTTGGTGCCCATGAAGCAGCGGTAGGCGTGCTCGGGAGCGCAGACGATCGGCTCGCCCCGGACATTGAAGCTCGTATTGATGACCACCGGGCAGCCGGTGCGACGCTCGAACGCCTTGAGCAGCTTGTAGTACCGGCCGTGCCGGTGCTCGTCGACGGTCTGCACGCGGGCGGAGTGGTCCACATGGGTGATCGCCGGCACCTCCGACCGGATCGCCCGGAGCTTGTCGAGGCCGCGCAGCGCCGGGGCCCCGCCCTCGTCGGTGCGCTTGGACGGGTGCACATCCGCGACCAGCAGCATGTAGGGGCTCTGCTCGCGCGAACGCATCTCGAAGTACTCGTCCACCCGCTCCTCGAGCACGCTCGGCGCAAACGGCCGGAACGACTCGCGGAACTTGATCTTGACATTCATCACCGTCTGCATCTCGGACGATCGCGCATCGCCGACGATGCTCCGACACCCCAGCGCCCGCGGCCCGAACTCCATGCGTCCCTGGAACCACCCCACCACCCTGCCGCCCTCCATGTGCCCCGCCACCGCGTCGCACAGCTCGTCCTCGGACTCGTAGCGGTGGTAGACGACCCCCTTGCGGTCGAGGAACGCCCTGATGCGGTCCTCGTCGAACGCCGGCCCCAGCAGCGAGCCCCGCTGGCCGTCGCGGGGCTGGGGCTCGCGCGGCTGGCCGAGCAGCTGGTGCCAGATGAACTGCGCAACCCCCAACGCCCCGCCCGCGTCCCCCGCCGCGGGCTGGATCCAGATGTCCTCGAACGGCCCCTCGCGGAGCAGCCGCCCGTTCCCGACGCAGTTCAGCGCCACGCCCCCGGCCAGGCAGAGGTTCTTCATCCCCGTCAGCTCGTGCGCGTGCCGGGCGCAGCGGAGCATGATCTCCTCGGTCACCTTCTGGATCGACGCCGCGATGTCCATCTCCCGCTGCGTCAGCTCGGCCTCGGGCCGGCGCGCCGGGCCGCCGAAAAGCTCGTCAAACCGCCGGCTCGTCATCGTCAGGCCCTGGCAGTAGTTGAAGTACCGCATGTCCATCCGGAACGAGCCGTCCGGCCTGAGGTCCAGCAGCTTCTCCAGGATGAGGTCGTAGTACCGCGCCTCCCCGTAGGGGGCCAGACCCATCAGCTTGTATTCGCCGGAGTTGACCCGGAAGCCTGTGAAGTAGGTGAACGCCGAGTACAGCAGGCCCAGCGAGTGCGGGAACCGCAGGGCCCGGAGCAGCTCGATCCTGTTGCCCCGCCCCACGCCGAGCGTCGTCGTCGCCCACTCCCCCACGCCGTCCAGCGTCAGGATCGCCGCCTCCTCGAACGGGCTCGGATAGAACGCGCTCGCCGCGTGCGACTCGTGGTGCTCGGTGAACACGATCGCCCGCCTGTACCCCCTCCCCAACTCCCGCCGGATGATCCGCGGCAGGTGCAGCTTCTCCCGCAGCCACTGCGGCATGCTCGACGCGAACGACGCGTACCCCGCCGGGGCGAACGCGAGGTAGGTCTCCAGCAGCCGCTCGAACTTCAGCAGCGGCTTGTCGTAGAACCCCACATAGTCCAGCCGATCGGGCGTGAGCCCGGCCTCCTCCAGGCAATACCGCACCGCGTGCGTCGGGAAGCGGTGGTCGTGCTTGACGCGCGTGAAACGCTCCTCCTGCGCCGCGCCGACGATCTCGCCGTCAACGACGATCGCCGCCGCCGAGTCGTGGTAGTACGCCGAGATGCCGAGGATCGTCGTCACGCCGCGTGTTCTCCGGTTCCAAGCCGCTCAGCCCCCGGTCGGTATCCCCATCTCCCGGGCCATCTGCCTGTAGTTCTCGACAAACGCCCCCCCCGCCTGAAGGCCCTCCCTGATGATGGGCTCGGCGTGGGCCGCATCCCCGAGCCGGGCGTACGCCCGCACGAGCGCCGCGTCGGCGAGCACGCGGTCGACGCCGCTGAGCCGAGCGCGGGCCCTCCCGAGGTAAGGGATGGACTCCTCGAGCCGGCCGCACATCTGAAGAAGCTCGCCCAAGTACCGCTCGCCCCCGCCGCTCTCGGTGGGGCCGAGCGAGCAGAGAAACTCGCCGCGGGCGATGGCTTCGTCGGCGAGCCGCAGATCCGCCTCGCCGAGCTCCCCGGCGTGGGTCTGTCGAGCGACGAGCATGAAGTACGAGTACTGCAGCTCCCACGACCCGTACGGGGTGGCGGCGCGCCTCGCGACATCGAAGAGCCGGTCCGCCTCCTCATACCGCCCGAGCTCGTACATCGCCCGACCGACCATCCCCGCGATCGGCCGGTGACCCCCGCGGTGCGTCGCCGGGTCAAGCCACGCCGTGATCTGGGCCACGACCTCGGGGGGCTCGCGGGAGATCAGCTCGCGGCACACGCCGTCGAACCGCTCGAAGAACCCGGGGTTGCTCGCCCTGAAGAACCCGATCTCGCCCAGGGTCACCATCGCGTTCGCCGCCGCGAGGTGGTCGTAGCGGTTCCAGCCCGCGCGCTCGAGAGTCGCCCCGGCGTCCGGCAGCGCGTCGAGGCGATCGGCCGGTATCGACAGCCCGCCCCCCATCCCCGCGATCGTGCGCACAAGCGTGCGGGCGAGCAACTCCTGCCCGGCGATGGACGGGTGCACATGGTCGTCCATCAGCTCCCAGCCCACCGTGCCCCCCGGGCTGGCCTCGCGGAACGCCCCCTGAAGGTCGCACAGCGTGGCGCCGCCGCCTTCCGCCGCTCGGCGGATGGCCTCCACCGAGCCGCTCGGCGGCCGCCAGGGCATCGGGTCGAGGTCAACCGCGGCGCGAAAGGCCGTGCGCGCGCGATCGTCCATCCCCATCTGCGCAAACGCCCGCCCGAGCACATGGTGCGCCGTCGCGAGCGACGGGTGCTCTTCCAGCAGCCCCGCCATCGCCGACGCGGCCGCCTCGGCGTCAGACTCCACCGCCCCGGCCGCCCAAACGAGCTGTTCGCGGATCGCGGCCGCCCGGTCCGCGTCCTCCCCCCCCACCACCGGCCCGCCCAGCGGCGCCAGGCCCCGCTCGTTGCACGGCGGCGTGCAGACGACCACCGGCACGCCCCGCGCGCGGCAGCGGTCGACCATGTCGCCGATGAACACACCGAGGGTCCGCGCCGCGCTCGCCCGAGCAGGGTCATCGGGGCCGATCGCCGCCTGCCCGACCATCGCCTCCATGAGCGTCCGGTCGCCCGCCCCGGGCTCGCGCCGGAGCTTCTCGTCGAGGAGCTGCGCGATCGCCAGGCCCCGCGTCCAGCGGATGAGCCGGATCATCCGCGCCGAACGCCCGGCCGAGTGCAGCGACGACACCCCGTACGCCCCGTAGTACTCGTTATTCCCCGCGTACACGATCACCAGGTCGGGCTCGTACTCGAGCGCCTCGGTCATCATGCCCAGCACGGGGTACGAGGCCACCGCCGTCGTCCCCAGGTTGATCACCTCGACCCCGCGATCGGGCCACGCCTCGCCGAGCAGTTGCTCCAGCAGGCACGCGCCCGTCAGGGGCGGCATGTACGGGCTGCCCTTCGCGGCCGACTCCCCGACCAGGAACACGCGGAACACCCCCGCCGGCTTCGGGGAAATGAACGCGTCCGGCTCCAGCGAGCCCGCCCGGGAACGGTTCGCAAAGAAATACGACCCCGGGCCCGCGTGGCTGGTCATCACGAGCGTCGAGCCGTCGGGCAGCGTGCCGACCTTGTCAAAGGTCGGGGGGTACCCGCCGTACCCCGCGAGGCGGAGCACGCCCTCGGCCGCGCCGAGCACCACGAGGCTAAAGCAGACCGAAAAGGCCAACAGGAACGCCCGCTTCTGCCACCGAGTCAGACGCGACCCCCGGCCCTGCTGTGCGGGTGCGGCGGTGGTCCCCGGGCTGGGAGCGGTCGTGGTCATCGGGTCGCCCAATGGAGCAGGTAAATCATAGCTATGTGTGCGATTTGAGGCCAACCCCCGGGCGTCGATTCCAGCCCGGCGCGTACCATCGGCCGATGCGGATCCTCCTGACCAACCCTCGGGGTTTCTGCGCCGGCGTGCGCATGGCGATCGATGTCGTCGACCGGGTGCTCGACCTGTTCCCCGGCGAGACGATCTATGTCTACCACGAGATCGTCCACAACAAGCATGTGGTCGGGCGCTTCCGGGACCGGGGGGTGGTCTTCGTCGAGACCGTCGAGGAGCCGCCGCCCGGGGCCATCCTCGTCTTCAGCGCCCACGGCATCCCGCCCAGCGTCCGCGAGCGGGCCGCCGAGCGGGGGCTCCACGCGATCGACGCCACCTGCCCGCTCGTGACCAAGGTCCACTCCGAGGCCATCCGCTACGCCCGCCAGGGCTACCAGATCCTCCTCGTCGGGCACAAGAACCACCAGGAGGTCATCGGCACGACCGGCGAGGCGCCCGGCGCGACGCAGGTGGTCCAAAGCCCGGCGGACATCCCCTCGCTCCGCATCGCCGATCCCGAGCGGTTGGTCTACCTGACCCAGACGACCCTCTCGACCGACGACGCGGCGGTCATCATCGACGCGCTGCGCTCCGCCTTCCCGGCCATCAAGAGCCCGCCGAGCGAGGACATCTGCTACGCCACCACCAACCGCCAGCAGGCCGTGCGGACGCTCGCGACCGAGGCCGACCTCGTGCTCGTGATCGGGAGCACGAACTCCTCCAACTCCGTCCGGCTCACCGAGATCGCCCAGAACGCCGGAACCCCCGCGCGGCTCATCGACGACGCCTCGGGCCTGCGGGACGAGTGGTTCCCCACGGGCGCCGAGGTCGTCCTGATCACCGCCGGAGCCAGCGCCCCCGAGGACCTCGTCGCGGGCGTCTGCCGCGAGCTCGTGGCGAGGTTCGACGCCACCATCGAGACCCGCGACATTTTCGACGAGGACATGGAGTTCGCCCTGCCCGGGAACCTCCGCCGGACGATGAAGGACCGGGGCGTGCCCGACGCCGACCGGCCGATCCGCGTGGCCAAGCCGGTCGTGACCGCCGATCTCTACGGCGCGGTGCCGCTCACGATCGAGGGGGAGTGACGCACCGCGGAGAACGCGGAAAGCGAGGAGGGCATGGGCATGAGTGCGAGTGCGCGAGTGCTGGACGATACCACGAACCTGGCGGTGGTCCAGCTCTCGGGCCGGCACTACCCCGGCTCTGTGATCCAGGGCGATAGCTTGATCGCGCTCGCGCGAGATATCAGGAGTGCTCTGGCGCGCACGCGCGAGGCGGGCCTCGAGATCGATGACCTGGTGGTGGCGGAGGCTTTGCTTTCGGAGCGGCTCAGCCACTACCTCACGGTCATCCGGCGCGAGGGCATCAAAAGCCCCGCACCGGTCGACTGGTTCGTCGATCGGTAGCCCATCGCGACGCTGGGTGGTCGGCATCCGTGGCCCCAGGGCCTCGGCCTCTTCGTCACTGCAGCCCGCCAACGGCGGAATCACGGCTCGCGGAACTCCACCCATGTCATCCCGCCCGCCGGGATCGTGAGCTCCAGCCCGACCGTGTAGTCGCGGGCGAGGGTGAGTTCGAGCGTCGTCCCGTCGGCCAGGGTCGCACGAGCCCCGTCGGTCAGGCCCGTGTAGTAAAGGTCGGGGCGGAGTGTGGTGGTGACCTCGTGCTCGGTAGCGTTGAACGCGACCAGCATGCCGCGGGTCTCCAGCGCCGGGTTGACATGCAGCATCCAATCGACCCCACGCCCGTCGGCGCGCCGCCCGTGGATCAGGTCGCTCTCCAGGATGTCGCGCCGGGCCTTGTACCAGCCCACCCAGCGTTTCACCATGTCCCGCGTCTCGTCGGTGTCGTACAGGCGGGGGCCCCGGTAGCACGCCTGCACGCCGAGCGCCAGGTTGCTGGCCAACATCCGCTCGTAGTGGTCCAGGTGCTCGGCCAGCGGCTCGATCGTGGCCGCCGCGCCGCCGCCCTGGTACTCGGTGAGGGGCACGAACATCCAGCCCATGCTGGGGGTCTTTTCCCAGGTGCCGTCGTAGATGTTCTGGCGGGTGTGGATCACCTGCTGGGCCCGCGGCAGCGACCAGTTGGTCTCCCGGTAGCCCATGCCGCACTTGTTCGAGCCGGCGAGGTAGTACCAATCGGGGACATTGAGGTAGACGCCCGTGGCCCGGCAGACGCGGTAGAAGTTGGAGATCGTGCGCCACTGGTTCCACTGCGAGTCTTCGAGGCCGGTGTGGCCGGGGTGGGTGGTCGAGGCGCACCAGTCCCCGGGGTAGGACCCGTCGTGCTCCAGGAGCATGAACCCGGTGTAGGCGTAGAAGGCGTAGAGCTTCTCGAAATAGGCCTGCCCCCACGGGCTGCCGATGCAGGGGGCATTGCCGAACATCGGGTGCTCGCCCTCGGGGCTGACGACATTGTTGTCGGCGTCGATGGACCGGGAGGAGAGAAGCGAGTAGCCGCCGATCTCGATCCCCTTGCTCAGCGCGTAGTCGGCGTACCGCTTCATCTCCGCCAGGTACTCCGGCGAGGCGTTCTCGATGTCGAAGCCCGAACCGAAGGTCAGGATGACCATCTCGAACCCCACCTCGGCGCACTGGTCGATTGCGTTCTTCACCGTGTCCCAGTCGGCGTAGCGCACATGCATCATCAGCGGGTTCTCGGTAACCCACGGGGCGATGGTGCGGTACATGCGCCGCACCGCGAGGCCCTTGCGCTCTCGGTCCGTCGAGTCGTGGAACAGCTCCCAGGTGCGGAAGCTCTCGAAGGTCTCGCCCGGGGCAAGCGTCTGGGCCGGGCCCCGGGTGGGGCCGACCTCGAGCAGGCACGGCGTGAGCCGCTCGTAGTTGACCTGGGTGAGGTACTCAGGGTCGGCGACCCAGCGCACGGTATGGGCATTGGCCCCCGGCGCGGACATGCCCCCGCCGAAGGAGTAGTCGGTCTCGATGTGGATGTTCGGCGTGGGCATCTGTCCCGGCGCAGCCCCGACGAACGAGCCGGCCTCGACCGCGGCGAGCAGCTCGGTCGTGATCGCGTCGATGGTGACCGGCCGATCCGTGCCGTTCGTGATGGTGAGCCACCTACAGAAGAGCGGGAGGCCGGCGTAGAGGTCGTAGTGGACCGTGGCGGTCACCCCCGCGGCAGGCGACCCGGGCGGGGCCGCGAACCGGAGATCGAGAGCGACGCCCGGCGGGGGCCACGGCGTATTGGGGGCGGCGTGCCGGATGCGCCGCCACATTGGGTGCCCGGAGGAGAGCCGGTCGGTGGAGTGGCCCGTGTACCGGAAGGCGTCGGGGTCGGCGGTCAGTCCGTCGATCCAGGCGGGATCGAGGTAGGCGTGGTTGGGCTGGCCAGTGAGGCCGCCGATGTCGTAGGCGTGGCCGTCGATCGTCACCCTCGCCTCGGGCTTGACCGCTCGGAGGAGCGATTCTCCGGTCGCGAGTTGGTCCAGGGAGATGGTGGCAAGGTTGGGCCCGATCCAGAAGGTCCGTTGCACGAGCCCGTTCCCAAGCCGGAGGAACGACCGCCCCGAACCCTCGGTGACGGACGCCTCGTATGGCGCGGGATCGATGAGCCAGTCGGACTGGGCGATTGCAAGGGGTGTGGCGACGATCAGGCTCAAGGCTATCGGGCGTGAGAAGCAGCGCATGGCTGACATTCCTTTATTGCCTAACCCCCGTGCGTGGCCCAGCGAGTCGGCATCGGCGAGCTGGGGTGAGGCGTTGAGCATACATCGGGGAGCAGCGGGCAGGGGGAGCATGGAAAGTTGCCTCTCGGGCGCTGGGGTGGTAAGCTCACTCCGTGGACGCTGGTGAAGGCGGGCAGAGACCGACGGGAGGTCATGATGCGAACAAATCGTCGAACCACTGATGGGCGCTCCCTGGGCCTGGCATTGCCGCTGGCGCTCTGTGGCATGGGGTGTGCGGCGTTGGCCGACGGGGTCGTATGTCAGGGCCGGGGGTTCGTGGGATCGGCGGATACTCCTGGGCAAGCGCACGCCGTGGAAGTAGTCGGGTCGACCGCGTATATCGCGGATGGCTACGCAGGTTTGCAGATACTCGACATCACCGACCCCTCGACTCCGGTGGTGCTGGGCGCCTGGAATACTCCCGGTCGCTCGGAGGGCGTGACGGTCCGCGACGGTCTGGCCTTCGTCGCGGACCTTACCGCAGGGGTCCAGATCATCGACGTGCAGGATCCGACTTCGCCGATGCCGGTGGGTTCATTCAACACCGCTGGCTCAGCGTGGGACGTCGTGGTGCAGGATGGCGTGGCATATGTCGCGGACGGTCCCTTCGGAATGCAGATCCTGGATGTGAGCGACCCAACGGCTCCGACGCTGCTCGCCACCCTCAGCGCACCGGGCACCACGTATAGCGTGGCGGTCGCGGGCTCGACCGCATATATGGCCAACAACACCGCTGGCATTGCAATAGTCGATGTCAGCGACTCGACATCGCCGGCATTACTGGGTACTTTGGACACGGCCGGCAACGCCAGGAACATCACGATCGCCGATGGTCTCGCCCTGGTGGCCGACGGTGTGGGCGGGCTCTTGGTGGTGGATGTCCACGATCCGTTGTCACCAACTGTTCTGGGCAGTTGCTCCGATATGGAGTCGGCCTGGGATGTATCGGTAGAGCACGGCATTGCGGTGGTCGCCGACCACTTGTCGGGGGTCTATGTCGTGGATCTCAGCAATCCGCTCTCTCCGGAGGTAACGGGCTGGTTCGGATCCCCAGGCCCGGCGTGGGGCGTGGCATTGCGAGGTTCACATCTCTTTCTCGCGGATCAGGGCGCGGGACTTCGGGTGCTGGATACGAGCCATGCCGTACCGCACCCGTTGGTGAGCAGCTTCTACCGTACCTACAACACGATCGGCGTCACAGCCTTTGGCTCGCTGGTATTTACGGTCAACGACGCGCACGGGCTCTACGCCCTGGACCTGAGCGATCCGGCTGCCCCGGTCTTTCTGGACAGCCAGAATACCGACGGGAACGCGAAGTCTGTTTTCTTTGAAGGAGATCGAGCTTACCTGGTCAGCGACGGATCCGGGCTGCAGGTTATCGATATCAGTGATCCATCTCAGATGCTGCTGCTCGGCCAGAACGACTCCCTCGACAACGCGGAAGACTTGGTGTTTCATGATCGGCACGCCTACATCGCCGGCGGCCAGAGCGGCGTTCAGATCTATGTCCTCCTTGAACCGGACCTTCCGTGGCTCCTGGGGTCGTACGACACGCCTGGCTGGGCTTGGGGGATAGCACTCGTCGGCTCCATCGCGTATGTCGCGGACGGCGATGCGGGACTCCAGGTGCTGGATGTCTCCGATGTGACCTCTCCTTGGCTGCTCGGGTCAATCGACACGCCAGGTTTCGCATACGAGGTTGTGGTCCGGGACGGCGTGGCCTTCGTCGCCGATGGCGCGGCGGGGCTGCAGGTCATCAGCGTTGAGGACCCCACGGCTCCTTCCGTCATCGGGTCGCTCGATACCCCCGGTAGGGTCTCAGGCATTGACATCGTGGGGACTCGGGCGTTCATTGGCGACAGAGACTGGGGGCTTCGGATCGCGGATGTGAGTGATCCGGCTCACCCAATCGAGATCGGTTGGTTCGACACCCCGGGTCACACTTGGGATGTCGCGGTGGTCGACGACTTGGCGTTCCTGGCTGACATGGATGCCGGGATGCATGTCGTGGATGTGGGCGACTGCTCATGTGCGGTTGATGTGAACGGAGATGGTTCGATCAATTCCATGGACTTTGTGGCGTTCCTGGGGATTTGGGCGGTTGGCGACACGCGGGCTGACTGGGATGGCGATGGGCAGGTGGACACGGGAGACTTCCTGCTGTACCTCAACGAGTGGGTTGCGGGGTGCCCCTGGCTTTGAGCAGTCGGGGCTCCATGCGGGGTGACCGCAACAGATCAAGTCCAGCGGCTACGCCTGCAGTTCGGCGGCGAGCTGCCTGACAAACGCGGGCTCGGGCAGCCCGTACGGCCGGAACTTCTCCTCCGCCCCCCGCTCCTCGTCGAAGAAGATCGCCCGGTGCAGCCCCAGCCGCGACGCCGAGGTCGATTCGATCAGCATGCTCGAGTCGTTCGCCGACATCTGCATCAGCACGCGGTTCCCGAACTCCGCGATCGACTGCCGATCCAGCGACCTCGTCAGGCTCCCGACCGTGTCGCACCACGCCAGCACGAAGACCCCCAACCGAGGCCCGTCGATGAGCAGCTCCCTGAGCTGCTGGTCCGGCGCCGGCCCCTTCTCCCCCGCGTCCATGCTGAACGAGAAGTCCTCCTCCTTCCGGCGAAGCGTCCGCAGCCAGTGCAGCCCGTGCAGCACCACATAGACCGCCGGGCCGTCGGTCCGGTTCGCCGCCTCCCGTGCGTGCATCTCGGCGTGCGCCTCCGCCACCGCCCGGGGCGCGTCGCGCCAGCTGACCGCCCGCACATCGTGCGGCAAGGCGGTCACCGCCCCGTGCAGCCGCCCCGCGAGCGGGTCGTCCTCCGGCGTCCCGTCCACCACCAGGAACCGGGGCGCCCGCGGGCCCCCATGCTCGTGCTGGGCTGCCAGCCCGATGACCGACGACGCGAGCATCGCGGCCGCCGTCTCCGACCGCTGCCCCACGATCAGCAGGTTTGACCCCCCGCGCCGGCGCATGACCGCCCCCGTCGGCTCCTTGATCGACACCGGGTCCCCCAGCCACGCGAGCGGGGCGATCGGCCGGGCCCGCTCCCGCGCGGCCCGGCGGAGCAGCCGGTTGCGCTCCAGGTCCGCCGCCGCGTTGCCCTCGAAGAAGACCGGCTCCTCGAAGGCTATCTGGTGGCGCTTCGCGAGCGTCTCGAGGTGCCGGAGCACCTCGTGGCGCTCGTCGTCGGACAGCCAGGCGACCTGGAACGGGTTGTTCCCCTCGACCAGGCCGTTGGCGTCGTTGTAGATCGCCTCGCCCGGCCGGCTGAGCAGCCGCGCCGCCCCGTTGTCCTCGCTCAGGATCAGATAGCTGTCCGTCTCCGAGCACTTCATCGCGATGCGCACCGCCATCTGACCCACGGTGCTCCGCGCCAGCGTGTACGCCCCGCTCAGCGTCTGGCTCGCAAGCAGCACATGGATGCCGAACGCACGCCCCTGACGCACCAGACGGTCCAGCAGCAGCGACGCGTCCTGCGCCACCCGGTCGTCCTCCGTGAAAAACTCCTGGAACTCGTCGATGATCAGGACCGACCGCGGCATCGCCTCGCCGGGGAACCGCTCGCGGAACTGGGCGATCGACTGCACCCCGTGCTCCCGGTACAGATCGCCCCGGCGACGCAGCTCGCCGTCCAGCCGCTGCAGCACGCTCAGCCCGAACTCCCGGTCCGACTCGATCGCCACCGCCCGGATGTGCGGCAGCCCGCCCGAGGCGTAAGGCTTGAACTCCACCCCCTTCTTGAAGTCCACCAGGTAGAACTCGACCTCGCTGGGCGCGTGCCACAGCATCGCGGCCGTCGTCAGCACATGCAGCAGCGTCGACTTGCCCGAGCCCGTCTTGCCCGCGATCAACGCGTGCTGGCTCGTCCCACGCCCCAGGCGGATCTCCTGCGCCTTCGTCGCCCCCGCACGCCCTATGGGCACCCGAAGCTCCTCCGCGCCGGACCGCGACCACACCTGATCCTCCGGGGGCCCGACAACCCCGTAGCTCACCTCGACACGCCCGGCCCGCTGGGCCTCCTCGCCGACCCGCGTGAGCAGCTCGACCGTCCGCGTCTCGCTCGGCGACTCGTCGGGCGTGAACGGGAGATCGCGCAGGGCCTTGCCCGCGACGCAGAACCGTCCCCCCGGCAACCCCTGTAGCACGATCGCCCGGCTGCGCAGCTCCCGCAGGTCGATCCCCGGCGGCATCTTCCCCGCCGGGTCGGCGAGCATCACGACAAACACGCCGCACCGGGCCCCGGCGTCGATGATCGACGCCAGCCGCGCCGCCGCGTCCTCCGAGAAGTTCGCCGGGAAATCGGCGATCACCAGGTACCGGTAGGGCTCCGCGATCTCGCCGGCGATGCGGTTGTAGTCGTCGATCGTCGGGTAGTCGTCCCGCAGATACTTCTGGATCACATTCTCGATGTGCTCGGTCAGGTCCGTCAGCCGCTGCTCCATGTGCCGGCTCTCGGTCCAGATCCGCGACCCGACCAGGCTCTCGTCGAAATCCGCCAGACGCATCAGCCCCGCGAACGACCGACCACGCCCCACGGGGTCGAAGATCGTGAGCTTCGCCCGCCCCGGCGGCGTCGTGATCAGCACGCGGAGCAGCACCGTCTGCACCACCCGGATCGCCGCGTCCCGACCCGCCGCGTCGCACTCCACCAGCAGCGAGCCCCGCTGCGCGACATCCAGCATGATCGGCAGGACCAGCGAGTGCGGCGCAAGATCGCGGAGCACCGGGTCGGCCGGGAGCGCCCCCTCCGCGTCTCCGAACAGCGACGGCAGCGGCGCCACGATCTCCCCCACCCGCGTGGACACCGGGTACCCCTGATCGAACGACCACCCGCCCGTAGCCCGCTGCTCCCAGGTCGGGCACGCCCGGGCCGCCTGCCCGGAGATCTCGGCCAGTTCCTCCCGCAGCCATCGCATCTCCGCCGCCCACGAGCCCGCGCCCTGCGCCCGGGCCTCGTCCCGCACCCGCGTCTCGTCCGCCACCGCCCCGTCCCGCGCGGCGCCCGCCCGGGCGATCTCCCCGCCGTGCGTCGCCTGCGCGTGCTCGCGGTACTCCCCGACCTTCTGCTCGGCAGCCGCCCGCTCCGAGCCGATCCGGCTGCGCAGCTCCTCGCCCGCGCGCCGGTACTCCGCGTCGACCATGTCGAGATACTCGGTGTGCTCCCGCTGGAGGGACGCCCGGGCCTCGCGCGCCTCCTGCTCGGCGCGGCTGATCTCGCCCCGGCACTGCCTCACCAGCGCTGCGATCGCCTCGTCACGGTCCCGCTGGCCCCGGTCCCGCACAGCATCGGCCGTCGCCCGGGCCCGGGCGGCCAGCCCGTGGAACTCGGCCCGGGCAGCCGCGAACGACCGCAGCGCCCTGGCCCGCAGCACGCCGAACGCCACCAGCCCCAGCACCAGCGCCGCGCCGCCCGCGCCCGCCGGGGCCTGCCACCCCTCCCACCCGGTCGCGAAACCGATCCCCACCGCCGCGCCCCCGACCAGCCCCACAACGAGCACCCCCGCCAGCCCGGACCGGAACATAGAGGGCAGCCGCAGGCGATCAAGCCGCTCGGCCTGACGCACCGCCTGCTCGCTCACCGCGTCGAACGCCCCGACCTCCTCCCCGTCGGGCGCGGCCGGGTCAACCTCGCCGGCGCTCGCGCCCTCGGCGAGCCACAGCTCCCCGACGAACGCCTCCGCCTCGGCCACCCGCTTGAGCCCGCTCTCCAGGTGCCTGCACAGCGCCTCGAACTGCTGGCCGGGCTTCGGCCGGGCGCTCTCGAGCACCGTCTCGGCCAGCCACGCCGACTCCCGCAGCGTCTTCTCGATCCGCTCGGCGCGCTGCTCGTAGCGGTCCAGCTGCCCCGAGCGTTTGGCCTCCGCCACGGCGCGGAAGTGGGCCTCGCGCTCCGCCTCCTGGGCCCCGAGTGCCGCCACCGCCTCCGCCAGCTGCTGCTCGGCCTTGGCCAGCCGGCGCGCGAGCTCCTCGTCGGCGTGGGCCCGCGCGCGGGCGAACGCCTTCTCCGCCCCCGAGACCTCCGCCCCGAACCGCTCCTCAGCCTTCACCCTCGCGTCGGCGTGCTGCGCAAGAAACGCCCGCAAACGATCGACGATCGCCTCCTCCCGGCCGAGCAGCCCGGTCATCAGCCCGTTCAGCATCCTCGAGTTGGGCGAGAGATCGTTCATGCCTGTCTGGGTCCATTGGCCGCGAGCGTCGCAGCTTACTCGCACGCCCGCCGAGCCGTCGCCGCGACCTCCGCAAGCCGCGCCATCGACTCGCAGGCCTGCCGGACTTGCGACTCGATGGGCTGGATGTACCGCTTCTCGAACACCTCGGCGTTCTGATCGGTCCAGTGCTCGTGCAGCCGGGACCAATCCTGCAGGAACTTCTTCTTGGCGTCGAGCAGCAGCCCCCGGCCCACGGACATGCTCATGCCGCGCCCCCCGCACTGTCCGGCCCGGCCGGCTCCGTGGTTGCCCCCGGCCGGCGCCCGATCTGCGTGTACTCCTCCAGGATCGCCCCCATCTGGTCGAGCGCCCCCACCGCCACGCCCAGCTCGCCCCGTACGAACCAACCGAACTGCGACACCGACCCCCGGTACTCCTCGATCGCCCGCTCGAGGACCCGGGTCCACCGCCTGACCTCCTCCAGCTTCTCCTCCGCCCCCCGGAGCTTCCGCTTGGCGGCCTCGAACTCCAGCTTGTCGTCCACCTTCGGCTGGGGGTTGTCCCGCATCGTGTCCATCCGGGAGATCATCCGCGTCCGGGAACGGGTCAGCTCCTCCTGCAGCCGCTGGATCTCCCGCCGAAGCTGCGGGCCCCGGTCGCGGGTCAGCCAGTCGAGCGTGCGGGTCGCCGAGGACTCCGCCGCCGACAGCGCCGCCTGCGTCAGCTCGGCGAACTGCACCACCGCGGGCTTGAACGCCCCGAGGGCCTCGACCGATCCGACACTCGCGCGTTCAGCCATGACGATGCACCACGCTCTACCGCTGCTTCAGGTAGGCCTCCAGCCGCTCCGCCTTCCGCAGCAGCAGCGGCACCTGCTCCTCGCTGGCCTCCATGAACCGCTGGAGCTGCCGGAGCGTCTGCTCGAACTCCCCCTGGAACTTGGCGTGCTCCTGGTCCCGCCAGGTCTGCCCCAGCGCGATCGCGTTGCCCTGCAGCTGCTGCATCGCCTGGGCCATGTTCGCGTTGAACGCCTTGAGCATCTGGGCGAACCGACGCAGTTCTTCCGGATCGGCAACAGCCTTGGCCATGGACGCCTCCCGAGCAAGTGTACCGGAGAACCCCCGGTCGGGATGCCGCCCCCCCGGCGCGGTACGCTGGGCGCCCCAGGGGTCCGCCCCCGCCTCACGCTCCGCGCACCCAAGTCCCCATGCCCCAGACCACCCCATCCCCCCGCCCCGCACCCGACCACCGCCAGGACGCGGTCGGGCTCGCCCTGAGCCGGCGCCAGTTCGTCGCCGCCGGCAGCATCGCCGCGCTCGCGGGTCGGGCCCTGGGCCTCCCATGGGTCCACCCCTTCGCCGGGCCGTTCGCCGACGACGAGTTCCCGATACCCCCCGACAAGAAGCTCGACCCCGACTGGGTGCGCTCCCTCACCGACCGCGCCGACGCGCCGTGGGTCCACGCCGAACGCTCGCGGTTCATCGGCATCCCCGTCGGCGGCCTCTTCGCCGGCACCGTCTACCTCGGCGCCGACGGACGCCTCTGGAACTGGGATGTCTTCAACACCCACCACGAGGGGTGCGTCCCCCGGGACCCCGTCGCATACCGCGGCACAACCCTCCGCGAGCGCGACGGCGCGAACTATGTCGACCCCCCCGACCAGCGCGCCCCGTTCGAGCTCGGCTTCGTCCTCCGCGTCGGCGCCCAGACGCGGCCCCTCGACCGGCGCGGCTGGGACCAGGTCGAGTTCCTCGGCCGATGGCCGGTCGGCACCGTCCGCTACGCCGACCCGGCAACGCCTGTCCGCGTCGAGCTCGACGCCTTCAGCCCCTTCGTCCCGCTGGATGTCGAGCGGTCGAGCTACCCCGCGACGGTCATGCGATACACCGTGACCAACGCCGGCGACGAGCCGCTCGAGGTCGAGCTGGCGGCAGCATTCGACAACCCGGTGCTGGTCCACAGCCGGGCCGATCGCACCGTCGAGCTGCGACATGAACTCCGGGTCGAAGACCGTTGCAACGCCCTGGTCTGCTGGGGAGGAGAGCCCACGCCCGCCCCCGGCCAGCCCCGCCCGGACATCCCCTTCGAAGACTTCGAGGGGGACACCTACGGCCCCTGGTCCACCGAGGGCTCCGCCTTCGGCAATCGCCCCCGGCGATTGGACGACATCGCCCCCTACCAGGGCGACCTCAACGCCCACGCCCGGGGCCTCGTCAACAGCCACAACACCCGCCAGGGCGAGGATGTCCGCCAGGGCGACGCCCATGTCGGCGCCCTCACCAGCCCCGAGTTCGTGATCGAACGCCGCTACATCAACTTCCGCATCGGCGGCGGGGCCCACGAGGGGCGCACCTGCATCGACCTCCTCGTCGATGGCGAGGCCGTCCGCTCCGCGACCGGGCACGACGACAACAGGATGCGCCACGCCTCGTTCGAGGTCGCCCAGCTCGAGGGCAAGCTCGCCAGGCTCCGGATCGTCGACGCCGAGCCCGGCCCGTGGGGCAATATCGGTGTGGACGAGATCGTCTTCAGCGACCGCCCGCGCGAAGAAACCCCCCTCGCCGAACTCCCCGACTACGGCTCGTTCTGCGTCGCGGCGACCGACGCCGGCCACCGATTCGAGGGCGGCGGCGCCGCCGGCACCCGGCACATGGCCGCGTGCACGGTGACCCTCCCTCCCGGCGAGAGCCGGACCCTCACCTTCATCGTCGCGTGGCACTTCCCGAACCTCCAGATCCCGGGCATGCCCGGCCGGCGTCGCTGGTACGCGTCCAAATGGCCCGACGCGGGCGCCGTCGCGCTCGACCTCGCCCGCAATCTCGACGAGCTGACCCGGCTCACCCTCCGGTGGCGCGACACCTGGTACGACTCCTCCCTCCCCTGGTGGCTGCTCGAGCGCACGATCATCCCGACCGACGCCCTCGCCACCAACACCTGCCACCGCTTCGAGGACGGACGATTCTGGTTCTGGGAGGGCGTCGGCTGCTGCCACGGCACCTGCACGCATGTCTGGGGCTACGCCCAGGCCATCGCCCGCCTGTTCCCCGAGGTCGAGCGGTACCTGCGCGAAGCGATCGACTTCGGCGCCGCGTTCCACGACGACACCGGCGCGATCGACTACCGCGCCGAGTTCGGCACGCATGTCGCCCACGACGGCCAGTGCGGGTGCGTCCTCCGCGCCTACCGCGAGCACCTGATGTCACCCGACCACGCGTTCCTGGGCCGCGTCTGGCCCCGCGTCAGGCGCGCCGTCGAGTTCCTGATCGCAGAGGACGCCGACGGCAACGGCCTGCTCGAGGGCGCCCAGTACAACACCCTCGACGCCGCGTGGTTCGGGCCCATGGCGTGGATCAGCTCCCTCTACCTCGGCGCCCTCGCGGCCGGCCGGGCCGTGGCCCTCGAAATGGGCGACGACCAATTCGCCGACCGCTGCGCCCGCATCCTCGACACCGGCTCCCGCAGCATGGTCGCCGACCTGTTCAATGGCGAGTACTTCATCCACAAGCCCGACCCCGCACACCCCGAGGCCAACAGCACCAACGACGGCTGCCACATCGACCAGCTCTACGGCCAGGCCTGGGCCCACCAGGTGGGCCTCGGCCGCATCGTGCCCCAGCCCGAGGCTACCGCCGCCCTGCGATCCCTCTGGAAGTACAGCTTCGCCCCCGATGTCGGCGTCTACCGCGACTGGATCAAGCCCATCCAGGGCGGGCGCTGGTATGCCGCCCACGGCGAGGCCGGCCTGCTCATGTGCACCTTCCCCAAGGGCGGCGCCGAGCGGGCGACCGGCCGGGGCCAGAGCGCCTGGGCCGCGATGTACTTCAACGAGTGCATGACCGGCTTCGAGTACCAGGCCGCCGCACACATGATCTGGGAGGGGCTCGTCCAAGAAGGCCTCGCCGTCACCCGCGCCATCCACGACCGCTACAGCCCCGAACGGCGCAACCCCTACAACGAGATCGAGTGCTCCGACCACTACGGCCGCGCCATGGCCGCCTACGGCGTCTACCTCGCCGTCTGCGCCTGGGAGTACGACGGGCCACGAGGCTGGATGGCCTTCGCCCCGCGCATCAGGCCGGAGTCGTTCCTCGCGGCCTTCACGGCGGCGGAGGGCTGGGGGCAGATCGGACAGACCCGCGACCCGAAAGGCCAGAGCCAGACCGTCGAGGTCCGCACAGGGAGGCTCCGCCTCCGTGGGCTGAGCTTCGAGGTCGTGCCGCCCGGCCCGGCACGCCTGTCGTTCGCCCGCCTGAACGGCTCGGATCTCCGAGCTACCGTTTCGCAGGAGCAAACGCGGGTGAGAATCGAGTTCGCAGACGAGGTCGAGATCGGCCAGGGGGGGCGGTTGGAGGTCCGGGTGCATTGAGACCATCGCGCACCGCGATGGATGGAGCGTGAGCGATGAGCAGCGATTGCGGATGTAGCGACGGCAACTGCGCCATGGAGCGGCGGGCGTTCATCAAGGTCGCGGGCCTCGGCGCCGCGGCACTGGCCACCTCGGCAGGCTCGGCATTCGCCGGGCCCTTCACGCCCGACGACTTCAGCGACCACCTCGTCCCCGCCGACAAGAAGCTCAACCGCAAGTGGATGGCCTCCCTCTGGGCCCGCGGCGAGCGTGAGTGGTTCTCCGGGACCGACCTGGAGACCATCGGCCTGCCCATCGGCGGCATCTGCGCCGGGCAGGTCTACCTGGGGGGCGACGGACGACTCATCTACTGGGACATCTTCAACAGCCAGTTCAACACCGGCTACGGCGCCGAGAACTACAAGCCCGGCAGGAAAGCCACCGAGATGTTCGCCGATGGCAAGTTCCGCGAGCCGCCCGAGGTCGCGCAGGGCGCCGCCGTCCGCGTCCGGCTCGGCGACCAGACGCAGGTCCGCCCGCTCTCGGCCGAGGGCTTCCCCGGCGTGCGCTTCGCCGGCGAGCACCCGCTCGGTATCGTCGAGTACGCCGATGAGGCCTTCCCCGTCGAGATCTCGCTCGAGGCATTCAGCCCCTTCATCCCCCTCGCCGCCGAAGACTCGGCCCTGCCGGCGACCGTGATGCGCTACACGGTCCGAAACCGCTCGGCCGCCCTCGCGACCGTGACCATCGCCGGCTGGCTCGAGAACGCCGTCTGCCGGTTCAGCGCCGAGAGCTTCGCCGACCAGGCCGAGCGCGTCGCCGCCACCGACGGAGGCTCCGGCTTCGCCCTCGCCGAGGGCTGGGTCAGGCCCCAGACCGACGCCCCCTCCAAGCCCGCCCCGCGCGAGCCCGTCGTCTTCGCCGATTTCGAGGGCGACGACTACGCCGGGTGGACCGCCGAGGGCGAGGCCTTCGGCGCCGCCCCCGCGCCGGGCACTCTCCCCAACCAGAACACCGTCTCGGCCTTCAAAGGCCGCCGACTCGTCAACAGCTACCTCGGAGGCAGCGACCGACTCCAGGGCCGCCTGCTCTCGCCCGAGTTCACCATCGACCGGCCCTTCATCGCCATGCTCGTCGGCGGCGGCGGCCACCAGAACGAAACCTGCGTCAACCTGCTCGTCGACGGCAAGGTCGCCCGCACCGCAACGGGCAAAAACAACGAACGGCTCGAGCCCACCAACTGGGCCGTCACCGACCTCCGCGGCAAGAAGGGCCGCATCGAGATCCTCGACCGCAACAGCGCCGGCTGGGGACACATCAATGTCGACCAGATCGAGTTCCGCGACGAGCCGATGGGCCAGGAACTCGGCCCGCTCCACGCCCAGCCCGACTTCGGGCGCATGTGCATCGCCGTCGCCGGCCCCGGCGCCGTCGCCGCGCCGTTCGATCTGACCGCCACCGACCGCGCCGGCAGCGCCCTGGCCGCGCTGGAAGCCGCCCAGCCCACCGACCCCGCCGACCCCGCCCCGTCCCCGCTCGCATCCCGCCAGGGCCTCGCCGCCGGACGAACCGCCGAACTCGCCCCGGGCGAGACCGCCGAGATCACCCTCGTCTACACCTGGTTCATGCCCAACCTCGCCCGCGTCCGCGGCTCAACACAGGACGCCGACCGCGTCGGCCACCGCTATGTCCGCCGCTTCGACACCGCCGCCCAGGTCGCCGCCTATGTCGTCACCGAGCTCGACCGCCTCTCCGCCGCCACCCACGACTGGCACCACGCCCTCTACGACTCCACGCTCCCCATCTGGCTCCTCGACCGCGTCGGCGCCACCACCTGCAACCTCGCCACCAACACCTGCCAGTGGTGGCAGGACGGACGCTTCTGGGCCTGGGAGGGCGTCGGCTGCTGCCACGGTACCTGCGGCCATGTCTGGAACTACGCCCACACCATGGCCCGCCTCTTCCCCGAGCTCGAACGCTCCGTCCGCGAACGACAGGACTTCGCCCCAGGCGTCGGGTTCATCCTCGACACCGGCGAGATCCGCTTCCGCGGCGAGGGATGGGGCGCCTGGGCCGGCGACTCCCAGGGCGGCTACATCCTCAAGGCCTACCGCGAGCACCTCTGCGCGCCCGACGACACCTTCCTCACCCGCAACTGGCCCGCGATCCGCAAAGCCACGGAGTTCCTGTTCGCCCAGGACGCCGACGACGACGGCCTGATCGAAGGCCTCCAGCACCAGACCTACGACGAGAACTACTTCGGCGCCAACACCATGGTCGGCTCGCTCTACCTCGGCGCCCTCCGCGCCGCCGAGGAGATGGCCCGGCGCGTCAACGACGCCCCCTTCGCCGAGCGCTGCCGCGCCGTCTTCGAAGCCGGCAAGGCCAACTCGGTCAAACGCCTCTTCAACGGCGAGTACTTCATCCAGGATGTCGACCTCGCCGAGCACCCCAAGTGGCAGTACGCCGACGGCTGCCTCGCCGACCAGCTCTTCGGCCAGGGCTGGGCCCACCAGATCGGCCTCGGCTATGTCTACACGCCCGAGACCGTCCACGCCGCCCTCGAGTCCATCTGGAAGTACTGCTGGGCCCCCGACATCGGCCCCCAGAACCAGGCCCACGCCCCCGAACGCTGGTTCGCCTACCCCGGCGAGGCCGGCCTCTTCACCTGCACCTGGCCCAAGAGCGATCACCTCGGCCCCCAGAGCACCCGCTACCGCGACGAGATCTGGACCGGCATCGAGTACCAGGTCGCCGGCCACATGGCATGGGAGGGCATGGTCGCCCAGGCCCTCGTCCTCTGCCGCGCCGTCCACGACCGCTACCACCCCTCGCGGCGCAACCCCTTCAACGAGATCGAATGCGGCGACCACTACGCCCGCGCCATGGCCGCCTGGGGCGTCCTCACCGGCCTCGCCGGCTTCGAATACGACGGCCCCGCCGGCCACCTCGGCTTCGCCCCGCGCTTCAAGCCCGAGGACTTCCGCGCCGTCTTCACCGCCGCCGAGGGCTGGGGACAGATCTCCCAGACCCGCGCCCCCGGCACGCAGCTCAACGCCATCACCGTCCGCTTCGGGCGCGTGCGCCTCAACAGCCTCGCGATCGAGATCCCCGAAGGCGCCGCCGTCGCATCCGTCACCGTCACCACCGGAGGCCCCGCCCGCACCGTCCATGTCGAGCAAACCGGCCAGCGCCTGCGCATCGGCCTCCCCGGCGGCCTCGAACTCGGCGTCGGCGACGAGCTGCGGGTCCAGACCCAGCTCTAGACCCACCTCAGGACCAGCACCGCTAAACCAACCCCACCTCCGCCAACAGCGGCCCGACCTCCACGACCCGCCCCGTCTCCGCGCTCCGCCGAACCGCCTCCATCACGCACACCGTCTCGACGCCCTCCTCCAGCTCCGGCGAGGCCGGCGTTCCCTCGATCAGGGCCTTCGCGAAGGTGTCCGCGTAGTTCGCGAACTCGCCGTAGTGCATCCCGTGCACCTCGCTGTTGAAGTAGTACTGCCGCCCCGCGTACAGGCAGTCCTCCGTCACCTCCATCAGCTCGCCGGGGTCGAAGCTCGACGCCCCCACCGGGCCGGCCCCCGCCTCGGCGGTGCGAATGAACTTCGCGTCGTGGTACTGCGCCAGGCTCGACCCCCCCGACGCATAGATCACGCACTCGATGCAGTTCCTCGCCGTCGGCAGCTCGTGGCACCCGTAGTGCCCCATCGCCCGCCCGATCCGCCCGTCCGCCGCGACGCAGTTCACGAGGTACATGTCCCGCCCGGCCACGCCGAACTGCGCGCCCATCGCCGACTTCCCCCCTACCGCGTGCACCGTGGCGATCCGCCCCAGATACCACCGCACCAGGTCGATCGGGTGGCTCAGGCCCAGGAACACCCAGTCGGTGTCCGTCGCCACCCACGGGCTCTTGCGGTAATACCAGTCCATCCGGTGGATGTAGTGCGCGTCGATCATCTCGATCGCGCCCAACCCCCCGTGCCCGCCCCGCTCTAGCAACGCCCGCTGGCGCCGGAACGGCTCGAAGAACCGCGTGCTCTGCCCCACAAGCAGGCGCCGCCCGCTGCGCCGCCCGGCATCCAGAATGCGCTTGGCCCCCTCCAGCGAGTTCGTCAGCGGCTTGGTGCAGATCACATCCTTCCCCGCCTCGAATGCCCGCTCCACATGCCCGGCGTGCAGCGCATCGGGCGTGTAGATCGCGACGATGTCCACATCCGGCCGGGCCAGCATCTCGCCATAGTCCGCCGTCAAGCACAGGCCCGGCATCTCCGCCCGCGAGGCGTCCAGCTTCTCGACGCTCAGATCGCACCCCGCCACCGCGCGGGCGTACCGGCACCGCGTCTCCAGCCCGATCAGCAGCGTCCGCCCCTCGTGCAGCCCGAGCACGCCAACCCCCTTGGCGCGCGGGTCCTTCGCCGGCCTCCCCAGCGCCACCGTCCCCGGAATCTCCGTGATGAAGCCCGCCCCGACCGGCTGTTTCGTGGACACGGAACACCTCCCGATGCGCCCCCGCCATCGTCGCAACAACCAGACGCTAGGCCTCCTGCTGCTTGAGCCGCTCCCGCACCGCCTCCCGCTGCGGCAGGCTCGGGATCGCCCCCGCCTTCGTCGCCGCCAGCGCCCCCGCGACGCACCCCACCCGCGCCGCGTCCACCAGCGACTTGCCCTCCGCCAGCATCGCCGCCAGGCACCCGCAGAACGCGTCGCCCGCCCCCACCGTGTCCACCGCCTCGACCTCGATCGACCGCACCCGGCGCACCGCGTCCCCCTCCGCCACCAGCGCCCCCGCCGGCCCCAGCGTCACCACCACCGCCCCCGGCCCACGCTCCAGCAGCAGCCGCGCCGTCCCCACCGGGTCGGACTCCAGCAGCGACCGCTCCGCCTTCACCCCCGCCAGATGCGCCGCCTCCACGGCGTTCACGATCAGCACATCGATCGACCCCAGCAACTCGTCCGGCACATCCCGCGCCGGCGCCGCGTTCAGCAGCACCTTCCGCCCCGACAGGTGCGCGATCCCCGCCGCCGCCGCGGCCGTCTCCACCGGCACCTCCAGCTGCATCAGCAGCACATCCGCCAGCCGGATGAACCCCGAGACCCCCTGGATGTCCGCCGCCGTCAGCTTGGCGTTGGCGCCGCCCACCACCACGATCGTGTTCTCCCCCGACCCCTCCGCCACGGTGATCAACGCCACCCCGCTGGACTCCCCCGCCGTCGCCCGCAGCGCCGTGATGTCGACCCCCTCGCGCGACAGCACCGACCGCAGCTCCGTCCCGTAGGCGTCCGTCCCCAGCCGCCCCACGAACGACACCGCCGCCCCCATCCGCGCCGCCGCCACCGCCTGGTTCGCCCCCTTGCCGCCGGGAAAGGTCTTGAACGGCCCCCCCGCGATCGTCTCCCCCGGCGCCGGCAGCCGCGGCGCGCGCACGACCAGGTCCATGTTCACCGACCCGACAATGCACACGCGACCGGCCATACCCAGAGCCTACCGAATCCCACGCTCCCCCGCTCAACCCCAACCGCGGCCCCCCCCACTTCGTCTCTCCACTTCTCCCCCACTCCGTCTCTCCGTCTCTTCGTCTCTCCGTCTCTTTCCCCTCTACTCCCCCACCCGATGCCCCGTCGCCCACACCTCCCGCTTAGCGTCGAGGTCGCGGAACTGCTTGCGCCCCATGACCAGATCCGCCATCACCGTGGCGATCTCGCGCGGCCGCATCGGGAACCGGACCTGCGCCCACGGGATGGGCCGGCCGGCGAGGGTCGCGCCCTCGGCCCAGGCCGGTGCGGCGGCGGGCTCGGGGGTCAGCCAGCCGGTGTCGCGGAGGTGGGCGGGGGCATCGGCCGGAGCCCGGCCGACGGGCCAGCCGCCGCACTCGCCCAAGCAGTTGGTCTTCGCGGCAGCGCCGACCTCGCCGGGGAGCTTCAGGACGACCTCCGCCGCCTCGCCGTTCCACTCGACGAGGCGCACGGCGTAGGGGTGGCTGCACGCCCCGTCGGACTCGGTCGCCATGCGGTGGCCCGCCCAGTCGGGGAGGTGCTCTCCGGACTTGGGGCTCTCGCGGAAGAACGCCTGCGGGTGCACGCCGGGGGCGTTCGTGACCTCGAGCGGCCCGAAGCAGTCCGGCAGATCGCCCCGCTGGCCCTCGTGCATCCCGAGCAGCCACGGTGTCCGCATCCTCGCGACGAGCCGGGCACGCTCCGCGTCGCCGATGGGCCCGTGCGGGACGAGCGCAAAGCCCGCGGAGACGGCGCTGGAGAAGCGGTGCTCGTCCCAGGCGTCGCGGGCGGTGAGCAGGCAGCGGACGCCGTCGTCGGTGCGGAACCACTGCTGGGAGCCGTCGTGGCAGCACAGCAGGCCGCGCCCGTCGGCGCCGAGCAGGTCCACGGAGCGCAGCGCCGTGAAGGGGCGGTGGATGTCCTCGAAGACCTGGGGTGAGGTCATCCAGTCGCCGGTGGGGTACTTGCGCCTGTGCGTCGCCTCCGCGCGCACCCGCGACATGGCGTAGGGGTGATCGACGACGACCTCATCCACCCCGAACCCGGGGGCAAAGTCGGTCGTCAGCCCCGCGTTCATCCCCGGGTCGGGGTACGGGATCCGATCGCTGATGAACTCGATGTCGATCGCCTCGGCCAGCGGCGTGATCGAGATCCGAACGCCCATCCCCCCGTCCCCGCGCCCGCCCGCGCGGGCGATGAGCACCGTGGGCCGCCCGGCGAACTCGTTGAGCTCGGCGTCCACATCCTCGAACGCCTCGGGGTCGCCGAGACTCGTCATGCCGAGCGTGGCGAGGGGACGGTCGGGGTGCAGAAGCCCCTCCGGGAACTCCCCGCATCGGATCTGGGTGATCACGCCGCGCTTGGCGTCGACCTCGACCCGGAGGCCGCCCTGCTCGAGAATCACGCTCTTCTTCTGACGGAACGCCCGCACCTTGGGCGCGCCCCGCGTCGCCCGCGGCACGGCCCGGTACCCGAACGGCGGCACGCCCTCGACCACCTCGCCCTTCAGGTCGAGCGAGGTCGTGAGCAGCAGGTCGCGCGCCACACCGGTCGAGTTGAAGGCCACCGCCGTGCCGTTGATCGCGTCGAGCCGCTCGGCGAGCAGGCCGATCGCCCGCTCATCAACATCCTCCGCCAGGCCGATCGCCCGCTCGAACGACCGATGGCCCACGGACCCGCACAGCCCCTCGCACTCGTGGTTGTCGTGGTGCTGCGCCGCCAGCAGCTCCCGCCACGCCTCGTCGAGCTCCCAGGCCGGGTACACATCCCAGCCCGCGTACGGCCGGCCGAACAGGCCCAGCAGCGCCGAGATCGCCTCGGCCGCGAGGATCTTCTGCTCGCACACGCGGGAGTTGCGCGGGTGCCGGTCCCCGTTCTTCCCCAGCGTCATCCCGTGCCATACCTCGTCCATCGTGTACGCCCGCACCGGAACCGCCGGCGCAGCCGGCCCCACCCCTCCGTCGCTTCGTCGCTCCGTCGCTTCGTCGCTCAACCGCCCGATCAGCTCCTCGCATGTCACCGCCCTCACCTCAAACCGCTCATCCGCAAACAACGCCTTCAGCCGCGGCAGCAGCACCTCGCTCCGGCACATCCAGTCCTTGCTCGGCATCAGCTCCAACCACTGCACGATCGCCGGCGCCTCCAGCTCGTTGATCAGCCCCTGCTCCAGCAAGCCATCAAAGTCCTCCGGCCACTGGTGCACATTCAGCGTGTTCCGAGGCAAGGTCGGGATACGCGTCCCGTCCGCCCCCTCCCACAGGATCAGGCTCGCCGCTTCCTTGGGCACCTCCGGCGTGTGCCAGGTCCACTGGAAGAACAGGTTCGCCCCCGTGTACCCGCACGACGCCAGCACCTGCGGCAACTGCGGAAAGAAGTAAAACTCCTCCTCCCAGAAGGTCTGCGGGCGCACCCCCAGCAACCGCCTCGTCGTCCGCACCCCGTAGGTGAACTGCCGGATGTTGCTCTCACCGCCCTGGAACAGCCCGTACGGCTGCCCGTACGAGCAGCCCACCGGCTCGATCGTCCCCGCCGCCACCGCCTCGCGCAGCGCCGCCAGCGCCTCCGGACACTCCGCCGCCATCTTCTCGTACCCGACCGCGTCGAAGTTCACGCACCCCTTCGCCCCCGTCTCGCGGCAGAGGTGCAGCATGTCCCGCACGCTCCCCGGCAGCACCTCGTACCCCCACAGCCACTGCATATCCACCCAGTGCATGTGGTTGCCGAAGGTGTAGTAGAGCGGCTTTCGGGTTGTCATGGATCATCCTGACAAAGGTGGCCCGGCTCACCCGAGCCGGGCGGAACGACGCACGGCTCGCCGTGCCGCCACATCATCGCGGCGCCGGCTCCAGACGCACCGCGTCCAGCGCGAAGAAGTACTTCGGGTCCAGCGAGTTGGGGTTGCTCCCCACCACCGTCACCCGCAGCGTCAGGGCCCCATCACGCGGCTGGTGCACGCCGAGATCGATCGGCCCCGTCGGCTCGACCAGCCCGTGCCGCCCGCTGAACGCGTCCAGCTCCTCGCCCGCGGGCTGCCCGTTCACGGCGAACCGCAACACGCCATAGTCCCAGCTCTTCGTCGCGTACAGCGTCACCCGGCGCGGGCCCTCGCCCTCCACCGGGATGCGCAGCTCGACGGACTTCCCGGCCTCGCGGGCCTGGCACCACAGGTGCGAGTTCCCGCTCCACTTATCGCGGGCGAACCCCCCCATGTCCTGCGCCCCCACGGTCATCCCCTCGCTCGAAGAGACCACCTCCAACCCCTCGCACTCCAGCGCCCCCTCGATCCGGAACGGCGGCGGCAGCGGCGCGGGATCAACCACCCCCCTCGCGGCCTCCTCCGGCATCGGCGCCCGGTTCGTCGACCCGCCCGGACGCATGTACAGGAAGCTCGTCACCGCGTACCCCACATCGCACTCCGCCCAGTGCCAGACCTCCATGTCCGTCCGGATCGACTCCCGGAACGGGATCCCGTCCAGCAGACGCACCCGCGCCACCGTCGTGTGCCCGTAGTTCCCCGGCCCGTCGCAGCGCGGCTGCGTATGAAACGGCCCCTGGAAAACGCCCGGCCAGCACCACGCGTACCCGTAGTAGTCCTCGGTCCCCGTCCCGAAATGGCTCGGGAAACTCTCCCCGTCCACATAGATCTTCTCGTCGCCCTCCCCCCACCACTCGAGGACAGGGTTGGCCACCGACAGCGTGTCGCCCACATACACGCCCTCGCCCGACGCCTCGATGTAGTTCCAGTCACGCATCGGGCGCGTGTGGATCGGGTTCTCCTGACGCCAGTGCGCGTGGAAATGCATCGACCGATCGTCCCACGCGTACCCCCTCGCCGCGACCCCCATCCGCATCGTGACCGGCTCATCTCCGAGGTTATGCAGCCGCAGGATCCCGCTCGTCGCGTACGGCATCAGCCACGCCGACCGCAGCGTCTGCGTCCCCGGGTCCACCAGGTTGGTCCATGTCTGCACCGGGTTGAACAGCGGCCCGGTCAGGAAGAAGTCACCCGCCGGGCACCAGACCGTCCGCTCCCCGTCGAACTCGCCCTCGAGCACCGTCGTCCGCAGCGCGTCGCGGGGCGACCCCGCCGCCGGGATGATGAACATCTGCCCCGCCGCCGCCGGCCCCTCCGGCAGCCGGACCTCGCGAGTCTCCCCCGGCGCGATTGTGAAGTCACCCTCGCCCGCGTCCATGGGCCGCCACGGATCATCGAGCCGCGCCTGCGTGCGTGCCAGCAACTCCGACGAACGCCGCGCCGCCGCGTGCGTCAGCGTCTCCACCGCCGTCCCCGCCTCGTACGCGCGGTAGTTCACCTGGTAGTAGAACCCAGGCTCGTCGCTCGTGATCAGGCAACGCTCCGCGTACGGGATCGGCAGGTACAGGTTGCACCCGCGGCTGCGCTCCGCCGACAGCGGCGCCCCCACCGCCACGCCGCCGATCTGCCCCGACGACCGAAGCAGGTCCGCCATCGGTCCCTCCACCACCGGCGTCTCCGACCCGTCCAGGTACACCCGGAGCACCCCCTTGGGGTTCGCGCTCCAGATGCGCACCACCGCCCCGGGCCCCGCCTCGTCCATCATCACCCATTCCTTGCGCCCGCCACGCTCCTCCACCCGGACGAACTTGTCCGCGTCCCCGTTCGCGAACCACCCCGCCTGGTCCGCCGCGGAGACCGATGCCCGGTCGTAGCTGCTCGCCTGCCGGCAATCGAACCACGGCGCAGGCACCCGCGTCAGCGATTCCCGGTTCAGCATCTCCTCCAGCAGCCCGCGATAGGTCACCGTCTGGGCCAGCGCCCCGGCGGCAAGCATGCAGTGGGCGAACGCGACGATCGGCAACACGCGGCGGTGCATGGCGGCTCTCCCAGGCCCAACCCGAGCGGCGTCACGCCGGGGCCTGCCCAGAGCGTACAGCGCCCACGCCCGGGCGTCCCGGCAGCCGGTCCCGCCACCACGCCAGCAACTCCCCCGCGGCTTCCGCTCGCACCGACGAGGCCCCCGGCGACTCCCCCGCCGCCCGCAACAGCAACCCCCGACGCGACCCCGCATCCGCCGCCCCGCTCGCCAGCCGATAGCTCTCCCCCGCCTCCCCCCACCCCGACCACTCGCCCGGGACCGGCAGCTCCCGCAGCAGCGCCGCGCTCGGCTTGATCGCCCCGAGAGCCCGCGCCGTCCCGAAGCAACGCGACGCCACCCACGCCGAAGACGCCGGGCTCGACAGCACAGCCCCCACGCGCCAGAGATCCCCCGGGTCACGCGGCACCACCGTGATCACCGGCGTGATCGCCAGCATCGCCCCCGTCGGATCCGCGGCCGCCTCGATGACCCTGGTCTGCGTCGCGACCAGCAGCTTCGGCCGCCCCTGCCGCTCCAGCAACGCCCCCAGCAGCCCACGCGCTCCACCCACCTCCCCGCCCGGCCGAACGCCCGGGCGAGCCCACACCCGGCCGGCGATCCTGGCCGGCGTGACCCCCCACAGGACGCACGCCGGGTCGATCATGCCGACGGAGATCACCGGGCGCCCCCCGCCCGCGACCCCCTCCGGCCCCAGCTCCCCCACCGCCGCCGCGATCGCGTAGTACTCATCCCGGAACCCCGCCGTGATCTCGCACAACTCACCCAGCGTGCGCCCACCGCGGAGCCTGACCGGCGGCACGCCGAGCAGGTCGGCCGCCAGGTGCCCCCACGATCCATCCGCCGCGCCCGGCTGCTCGACCGCGGGCGCCGCCGCGAACCCGCGCCCGACGAACCGGCTGACGGGCTCCCCGCCCGGCGCGCCACGCCGCAGCGTCACCGCGATCGTCGAAACGATCGCCTCGAACACCCCCCCGGTATCGACCCAGAGCGAACACAACGCCGCCCGCTCGCGCACATGCCCCCGCACCGCCGAAGCGTCCCGTGCCGCCAGCACCGAGCCCGGCAGCACCATGCCCACCCGCCCCCCGGGCACGACCGTGTCCACCGCCAGATGCAGGAACAACGCCGCGGGATCCGTGTACGCGCGCACGCTCGGCCCGAACCGCTTGCGAAGCCGCCGCTGTTGCTCGGGCCCCCTCGCCGTGCTGGCCGCGAGCTGGCTCAGGAACGGCGGGTTCCCCAGCACCGCGTCGAACGAGCCCTCCCCCGGCGGGTCGAGCAGCGCATCGGCGCACCGCACCTGCGCCGCCAGCCGCTCCGGGCCGCCGGCCGGATCACCATGGTCGCCGAACTCCAACCACAGCGCGAGCCGGCAAAGCTCCACCGCCAGCGGGTCGATGTCGATGCCGTGCAGCAGCGCCGCCACCTCACCCCTCGCCCGATCCGCCGCCAGCCGCCTCCCCGCCGCGACCAGAAACCCACCGCACCCGCACGCCGGATCGAGCACCCGCGGCGAGCCAACCCCGCCCCCATCCCCCAGCGTCCGCTCGATCAGATGGTCCACGAGCGCCCGAGGCGTATAGAAAACGCCCCGCCGGCGCCGCGACCCCCCGCCATCCGGCCTCGCATCCAACGCCAACTGGTACGCCTCCCCCAGCCAGAACGCGTCCACCCCCGACTCCTCTGCCAACCCGGCCCGGATGCACTCCAGCGCCCGCACGCGAGCCGGGTCCGACCCGCCGCCATCAACGCTCCCCCCCGCGACGCCCCGCGCCCCCCGCCCCGCCCGAGCCTGCAACTCCGCAGACAGCATCCCGACCGCAACCCCGAGCGCCTCGCTCGCCGGCATCACCTCAGCCAGGATCAGCATCGCCCCGGCGAGACACCGCGCCGAGCCGCCCGCGCCGACCGCCATCGCCCCGCCGCGCTCCCGCATCCCGCTCCCCCTACCCCTGCGCGTGCGCCGCATACAGCGACGCCGCCCCCGGGTCCTCTCGCAGCGCCTCACGCACTAGGTGCCACTGCCCGTCCAGGCGCGGCGCCGAGATCCTCCCCGCAGTGCCCAGCTCCTGCGCAAACAGCGACACACGGAACTCCTCCACCATCCACCGGTACCGCTCCAGCTCCACACGCACCGGCGCCGAACGCGAAAGGTCCCCGAGCACCCCGTCGAGCTCCACCCACCGACGCCACCGCGGCTCAACCTCCCGCCACCGCTGCGTGTCCCGCTCCAACCCGCCGCCGGCCAGCTTCTCCAGCCGCAGCCGCGCCGCATCCAGATACCGCCCCAACTGCCGCAGCCGCTCCCAACCCCGCGACGAGAACGGCCGCTCCGGCATCAGATGACGCAACTGCTCCCGCACATCCTCGCACGCCCCCCACCACGCCGGCGGCGTGGGCTGGTCCACGAGCCTGAGCACCCCCGACACGCCCTGCAACACCCGCCCCGCCAAATCCAGCGACTCCACCAGGCACGCGTCGACGCCCTGCTCGACCCGGTCCGAGCAGCCGTCGAACCCCGCGAGATCCCGGACCTGATCGATCTTCTCGCCCGCCGCCCGCTCCACCGCCAGCAGCGAGATCTCGTCCTCGAGTGAGGTCTCCAGCCGCAAGGCCGCGAACGCGAGCTTCATCCCCCCGATCGCAGGCCAGTCCCGCAGCGTGCGCCGCAGCTGCCGCTTGTGCCGGATCGCCAGCAAGCGCCGGACGCCGAGCCGGTGCTCGAACGCAGCGCCCGCACCGTCCGGCAACAGCCGGAGCGACACCGCCTCCCCCACATCGACCAGCGCCGGGAACGCCGTGACCTCCCCCCCCGGCGCCGCGACCCGCGTCTGCTCCGGGATCTCCCCGAACTCCCACGACCTCGCGTGCTCGTGCCGCTCCAGCGCCGAGTCCCCACGGTTCAACGCCTCCGCCACCTCCGATGAGACCTCCCGGCGCAGCGCGTCAAGATCACGCCCCGACGCGAGCGGATGCCCCGCCTCATCCAGCACCACGATCCGCGGCAGCACATGCCGCGGCAGCTCCGCCTGACGAAGCATCGAACCCGACACCCCCGCCCCTCGCGTCCGCCCCACGAACTCCGCGAGCGTCTCCGCCAGCGGCCTGTCCTGACGGGGAGCGCTCGCGAGATAGTCCTCCGCGACCTGCGGCGAGGGGCCGATCGCGCGGCGCGCCTGCTTCGGCAGCCCGCGCAGCATCTCGATCACCCGCTCACGAACCAGGCCCGGCACCAGCCAATCCCGCCCCGCCTCCGTCAGCTCGTGGAACGCCGCCAGCGGCAGTGTCAGCACGACGCCGTCGTCCGGCTCCCCCGGCAGGTGCCGGTAGTCCAGCTCCCGCGCCCGACCGGCGATCTCCACGATGTCCGGGAACGCCTCCGGCGCCGGCGGCTCGTCCGCCCAGTCGATCAGATCCTCCAGACGCAGGAACAGCAGCCGAGGGTTCCTCGCCTCGGCCTTGTGACGCCAACGGTCGAACCTCTTGCCGCTCCACACCTCCGTCGGAAGCTGCCGGTCGAAGAAGTCAAACCTCGACCCCGCCTCCGACTCGTGGTCCGTCCGACGGGCCTTGGCCTCCAGCCGTCGCACCTCGCGGATCACCCGGTCGTTGTGCTCCACAAAGTCCGCCCGCGGCCGGAACGCCCCCTCCACCAGCCCCTGCCGGATGAACATCTCCCGCGCGTGGATCGGGTTCACCATGCCGTACGGCACGCGACGCTTCACCGGCAGCGCCAGGCCCAGCAGCGACACCTTCTCGATCACCGTCGCCGCCGCGGTCCGGTGGTCCCAGCTCGGCGCCGAGTGCGTCGCCTCCAGCAGGTGCGCGCCCAGCGTCACGACCCACTCGGGCCGGACCGGCGCGACCATCCGCGCGTACACCCGGCCGGTCTTCGCCATCTCCGCCGCCACCACCCACCGGGGCTTCCGCTCGAACAGCACCGACCCGGGGTGGATGAAGAACTCCGTTCCCAGCGTGCCCTTGTACTCGTGCCGCTCGCCGCGGTGCCCGATGTTGCTCAACAGCCCCGTCAGCAGCGACCGGTGCACCGCGTCGCCCGACGCCGCCGCCGTGTTGCGAAGGTACCCAAGCTCGTGCACCAGCCGTCGGAGCTGGGCGTGCAGATCCTCCCACTCCCGCAGCCCCCGCCACGAGAGGAACGAGTCCACGCACCACCGGCGCAGCCTGCGCCCCGAGAGCTCCCGCTCCTTCTCGCGGAACGCCCTCCAGATGTTCAGCAGCGTCAGGAAGTCCGAGCCCTCGTCGGCGAACTGCTTGTGCGCCGCGTCGGCCTTCTCCCGGAGGTCCATCGGCCGCTCGCGAGGGTCGCGCGTCGCCAGCGCCGCCACGATGATCAGCACCTCACGCAGCGCACCCTCGTGCGCCGCCGCCAGGACCATCCGCCCCAGGCGCGGGTCGATCGGCACCGCCGCCAGCTCCCGCCCCAGGGCCGTCAGCTCGTGCTCCGCGTCGATCGCCCCCAGCTCGAGCAGCGTGTCGTACGCGTCCCGGATCCGCCGGGGCGACGGCGGGTCCAGGAACGGGAACTTCCGCGGGTCGCCCAGCCGCAGGGCCTTCATCCGCAGGATCACCCCCGCCAGATTCGTCCGCAAGATCTCAGGGTCCGTGAACGCCGGGCGCTGACCGAACTCCTCCCCGCTGTACAGCCGAATGCACACCCCGTCCGCCACGCGCCCGCACCGCCCCGCCCGCTGGTTCGCCGACGCCTGGCTGATCGGCTCGATCTCCAGGCCCTGCACCCGCGAGCGGGAGCTATACCGGTTGATCCGCGCCAGCCCCGTGTCCACCACATAGTGCACCCCGGGCACCGTGACGGAGGTCTCGGCGATGTTCGTCGACAGGATGATCCGGCGCCGCTCGTGAGGCTGGAACGCCCGCAGCTGCTCCTTCGCCGAGAGCCGCGCATACAGCGGCATGACCTCCGAGGCCTTCACCGCCGGCTCGCCGCTCGCCGCAAGCGCCTCGGCCGCCTCACGGATCTCCCGCTCGCCGGGCAGGAATACCAGGATGTCGCCCGGCCCGTGCCCGGCCAGCTCCGCCACAGCGTCGACGATCGGCTGCGCCGCCTCCGCCTCGGACCCCGGCACGGCGCCCGGATCCCGGTACAGCACCTCCACCGGGTAGGTCCGCCCTGAGACCTCGATCACCGGCGCACCCCCGAAGTGCCGGCTGAACCGCGCCGGGTCGATCGTCGCCGAGGTGATGATCACCCGCAGCTCCGGCCGGGTCTCCAGCAGGCGACGCAGGTACCCGAGCAGGAAGTCGATGTTCAGGCTCCGCTCGTGCGCCTCGTCCAGGATGATCGTGTCGTACCGCAGCAGCCGCCGGTCGCCCTGCATCTCCGCAAGAAGCACGCCGTCGGTCATCACCTTGATGTAGGTGCCGTGCCCGGTCTCGTCGGCGAACCGCACCTTGAAGCCGACCTTGTCCCCCAGCGGTGTGCCGAGCTCATCCGCCAGCCGCTGGGCGATCGTCCGGGCCGCGATCCGGCGCGGCTGCGTGTGCCCGATGAACCCCCGCAGCCCCCGCCCCGCCTCCAGGCAGTAGAGCGGCAGCTGCGTGCTCTTGCCCGAGCCGGTCTCGCCGCAGATCACCACCACGCGGTGATCCCGGATCGCCCGCACGATCTCCTCGCGCCTCGCCGCGATCGGGAGCGAGGCGTCGCACCGCACCGCCGGGGCGCCCGCCCGCCGTTCCCGCGCCCACCGCTCGGCCCGCTCGACCGCCCGCTCGATCGGGCCCAGGTCCCGATCCCCCCGCCGGACCGCCGCGTCCAGCCCGCGCGAGATCGCCGCCGACGCCCGCAGGCTGCAGGCGTCGAGGCGGTCGCGGAGCTGCTCGGGAGTCTGGGGCACGACGGATGGTACCCGAGCGGCAAAAAGAAAACGCCCCCGCCTCGGGGCGGGGGCGTCGGGGTTCACGGACCGACCGTCGCCGGGCCTACTGGCAGGCCGACCAGGCGCCCAGGAAGCACAGGAAGTCCTGCGTGTTGATGTTGCCGTCGTTGTTGCAGTCGGCCGACGCGTCGTAGTTGCCGGACTGGAACGCCGCCGACCACTTCTGCAGGTAGCAGAGGAAGTCCTGCGTGTTCACCGCGCCGTCGCCGTTGCAGTTGGCAAAGCCGTCCAGGCACGGGTCGCCGCCGAGCGGGACGATCGCCCACTGCTGGCCGGCGTAGTTGCCCATGTCGATGTCCCGGGTCGCGCCGTCGTTGCCGACATTGGCGCTGCCGGAGGGCAGGCCCGGGAGGAACTGGTTGGACAGGTACCCCGCGTCCTCGCTGGAGATGAAGCCCATCACCTTGATGTCGCTGACGCCGTCCCACCCGGCCTCGTCGAGGTCGATCACGATCTCGATGCCGGTGGTGACATTGCCGGCGTCGGAGACATCGACATCGGTCACGCCGTCGATGTTCGAGTTATCGATGTACAGCCCGATCAGCCCCGGGACCGGGTTCTCCGGGTCGAGCTGCGTGAGGCGAGGGCCGTAGTTGCAGTAGATGTTGGGGGTGAACCCGTCCTGGATCTGGAGCAGCGGGCCGTCGTAGGGCACCGGCACGCCCTCGCTCTTGAAGTTGCCGTCGAAGGCCCCGTAGTCGAGGCTGTTCTCCGAGAAATCCCTGAGCTTGCCGTCGGTGCGGAGGGCCGCGCAGTCGAGCACCTGGTAGACCGGGAAGTTGTTGGTCTTCACGCTCATCCAGTAGTCGGCCTCAAACCCGGCGTCCATCGTGAAGCCGTTGCCCGTGCCGTCGTCGCCCATGGTGTTGAGGTTGCCGAAGGAGATATCGACATTGTCGCCGCGGAGCGTGCCCTGCCCGCCCGGCTGCACATCAAGCAGCACGGTGAGCTTGTTGCCGGAGTTGGAGTCCTTGCCGCCGTCGCCGTTCTCGATATTGCCGGTGAACAGCAGGTAGAGCTGGTTGTTCGCCTCGTCGACATAGCCGTACAGGCCGTCGAGCTCCGAGCCGTTGGCGAAGTCGACGGTGCCCGCGGGCTTGCAGCGCCCGGGGACGCCCTCGATGTTGGAGTTGTCGATGGTGCAGTAGATGCCGTAGAAGTTGTTCCCGCCGCCCAGCTCGCCGTCGGAGCCGGGGGCCGTGCTGCCGAGGTAGTCGCCGTAGGCCCCGTTGAGGCTGGCGAAGTTGGCGTAGATCGTGGTCGGGTCCCCGCCGTTGGTGAGGCCGAACCAGTAGTCGGCGGTGAAGCCGGCGTCGAACTTCATGCCGGGCTCGTCCTCACCGCTGTTGGGGTTCTCACCCATGCGGTTGAGACCGTTGAAGTCGATATCCGGGTTGTCGTCACGGAGCTGATTCTGCCCGCCGCTCTCCGTGTCAAAGAACACCTCGAGCTTGTTGAAGTTGGTCTCGAGGTTGCCGGCGAGGAACAGGTACAGGTACCCGTCAGCCGCCACCGCGTACATGCCGTCGAGCTCCGAACCGCCGGCCTTGTCCACGCTCGGGTCCTGGTTGTCACCGAACCCGGTCTGATTGCCCTGCAGCGCCAGCTGCACATACGACGCGTCGAGCACCCCGTCGATCACAGGGGTCGCGCCCGACGCCGGGGTGAACTCAACATGCTGGACCCCGGCCAGCGTGGTGAAGTCCAGCGTGCTCGGCTCGCCCAGGTTCGGCGTGCCAAGGTCAAGCGAGCCGAGGATCTGGTTGGACATGAAGTCGTGCCCGCCGCCGTTGACCGCGGCGAACACCCGGATCGCCCCCGCCGGGCTGCCCAGCTCGACCAGCGGGATCGCCAGCTCGATGCCGGTCAGCACCTCGCCGGGGTTGCCGATGTTGAACGAGTCACAGCTGTTGTGGCCCGAGTCGCCGAAGCCGGTCCCCGTGGTCTGCAGCGCGATCGCGCCGCCGTACGCCGCGTCCTTCTGCCCATCGACGACGGGCTGGGCAAACACCGGGGCCGCGGCCGCCGCCGCCGCAAGACCGACCGCACGCAGAATCAGCTTGGCATGCATACAAAGCACTCCTCAATTGGGTTGTGGGATCTCACTCCTCGGCCGAACACGCACAGACACCCCGCGCGATCGACCACCGTCATGATATGGGCTCGACCCGTCCGATTCGAGCCCGTCGGCCCCGGCCGCCACAAGAATCACCCAGGGTCGCTATTCCCGGACCCTCCCCGCCCGGTACCGAGCCTGGGACCAGCCGTCCCGGTGCACCGGAGCCCGGCCTCCGAATCAGGCCGTAGAATACGCCAGGGTGCTTCCCGGCCCCCCCAACACGCGGAGCCCCTGCCATGCCCCGAGCCCCTCGCGCCTTCACCCTGATCGAACTGCTGGTCGTCATCGCGATCATCGCCCTCCTGATCGGCATCCTCCTGCCCGCCCTGGGCAAGGCCCGGGCCACCGCCCAGAGCGCGGCGTGCCTCAGCAACAACCGCCAGATGGGGCTTGCCCTGTCGGGCTACGCCAACGACTGGCAGAGCTGGTACCCCGTCGTGCCGATGGAAAGGGGCAAAGCCGATTGGAACAACTACTACAAGGGCATCGACGGCGACCGGTCGCGGCGGTACCTCAGCGGGCAGTACAAGGCCGGCGGGCTCGCGGCGATCTTCAGCCTGAATCAGCGCGGCGATTCACAAACGCCGGGTGACGGCGAGCACGGCTTCATCGGCAGCGACGGCACCGAGGAAACCCGGTACTACCCCGACAAGGAGACCCGCGTTCCGCTGATGAGGGGCTATCTCGACGGCTACGGCGTGCTGGTCTGCCAGGGCGACCGCCAGGACTTCTGGTACGGGATGCCCTCCAGCCCGGGCCGGCCCTACAAGTCCTATCGGTCAATCAAGCGCCCCACCGAGCCGGGAAGTGAAGAAGACATCGTCGCGTACAACATCAGCTACCTGTACATGGCAGGGCTGAAGAGCGAGGAGGAGATCGTCGTGCGCCCGGTGCCGCTCTGGGGTGACGAGACCAACGGCAACGACATCTCCACCGACGCCTGGTACAGCCGCCCAAACAGCAACGACGCCGAGCTCGCCGGCACCCTGCCCGGGCACTACGCGCCGGACGACAACCACGGCAACGCCGGCGGGAACTTCCTCTTCAGCGACGGGCACGCCGAGTTTGTCCGGGGGGATGTCGAGGAGATCTTCTTCAGCGACGCAAAAACCAGCGACCAGAGCATCAACATCATCGATCACCGGCGGAGCTGGCGCATCCAGACCATTGACTGACCCTCCCCCCCTCCGACCGCCGCTCGCCGTACACTCCCCTCCCCATGCCAGCCGTCGCTGACCCCTCATCCCCGACCCGGCGCCCGGGCCTGCTCCGCCGGCTGCTCTCGGCCCAGGAGTCCGGGCTCATCCTCGTGATCGCGCTGATGATGACCGCGCTGACGGTCTACGGCGCCCTCAACCCCAAGCAGCGCCCCGTCATCGACCCGCAGACCCAGACCGTCCTCCGCGACCCCGACACCGGCGAAAGGGTGATGGAGCAGGTCAACTCGTTCCTCGAGCCCCGCAACCTCCTGATCGTCACCACCTACGCCAGCTTCATCGCCGTGATGGCCGTCGGCATGACCGGCATCATCATCCTCGGCGGGATCGACCTCTCGATCGGCTCGACCTACGCAGTCGCCGCCCTGGCCGGCGCGATGGCCCTGGTGGCGATGGGGGTCGATGCGCCCGGCTACCTCAGCGTCCCCGTCGGCGTCGCGGTCTGCTGCGCGGTCGGCGCCCTCATGGGCTTCCTCAACGGCGCGATGACCGTGGGCCTCCGCGTGCACTCCTTCATCATCACCCTCGGCACCATGTCGATCCTGCGCGGGGCCGTCGCGGTGGTGACCAGGGGCGAGTCCATGTCCGGGTTCCCCACCTCCTTCACCTCCGGGTTCTTCAAGCTCCAGATCGGCAACCTCTCCTTCACACTCACCATCATCATGGTCGTCGTCGCCGTCGTCGGCGCGTTCGTGCTCCTCTACACCGTGCTCGGCAGGCGGGTCTTCGCCACCGGAGGCAACGAGACCGCCGCCCGCTACGCCGGCGTCCCCGTCGGCCGCGTCAAGGTCATCACCTTCACCCTCGCCGGCCTCCTCGCCGGCCTCTCGGGCTGCATGTACCTCGGGTACCTCGGCGCCTTCGAGCCCGCGGCGGGGACCGGCTACGAGCTGAAGGTCATCGCCGCCACCGTCATCGGCGGGGCCTCGCTGGCCGGCGGGCGGGGCTCGGCGATCGGGGCGGCCCTGGGCGCGATCGTCGTCCAACTCATCGACAACGCGATGGTGATCCTCGCGATCCCCCAGAGCTACAACCTCGTCGTGCTCGGCACGGCGATCGTCGTGGCGGTGGTGATCGACCAGACCAAGCTGCGCCTGCAGACCCCCCGGGCCTGAGCCCCCGCGCCGGGTCGGCTACGATTCGGCTTCACCGAGTATTCCTCGTGCACGGAGAACCATCATGAGCACTCGAGCCACCCTGAACCGCCGCCTCGGCGTGATCCCCTGTCTGACCGCCCTCGCCGCCGCCCTCCTTCTCTCGGCCTGCGGCAAGCCCGCCGAGCCGGCCAAGCCCGCTAGCGACGGCACCGCCGGCGCCCCCACGCCCGCCGCCAAGTCCTACCTCATCGGCGTGGTCGCCAAGAGCGAGTCGAACCCCGTCTTCCAGGCGGCCCGCACGGGCGCCGAGGACGCGGCCGCCGAGCTCTCCGAGAAGTACGGCGTGAAGATCGAGGTCTCGTGGCAAACCCCGCCGAGCGAGGACGCCCAGCGCCAGGCCCAGTTCATCGACCAGCTCGTCGCCGCCGGCGCCGACGGGATCACCCTCTCGGCCTCCGACGGCAATGTGCTGACCGACGCGGTGAACCGAGCCGTCGACGCGGGCGTCGAGTTCGTGACCTTCGACTCCGATGTGCCCAACAGCAAACGCTTCGCCTACTACGGCATCGACGACGCCGAGTGCGGGCGGACGCTGCTGCGGGAGCTGGTCAAGTACATGGGCGAGGAGGGCGTGGTCGCGATCCTCGCGGGAAACCAGAACGCCCCAAACCTCCAGAAGCGCGTCGCGGCGATCAAGGAGGAGGCCGCGAAGTTCCCCGGCATCACGATCAAGGATGTCTACTACCACGGCGAGACCGCCCCCGAGGCCGCCGCGAAGGTCCAGCAGGTCCAGGCCGCCAACCCGGACATCACCGGCTGGGCGATGGTCGGCGGCTGGCCGCTGTTCACGGAGAACGCCCTCGACGGCGTCCACGAGTCGGCGAAGGTCGTCTCGGTGGATCACCTGCCGGTCGAGCTGGTGTACATCCGCAGCGGGCAGGTGCAGGTGCTCGTCGGGCAGGACTGCTACGGCTGGGGCCACGAGACCGTGAGGATGCTGGTCGAGAAGCTCATCGACGGCAAGACACCCGAGAAGGTCATCAACACCTTCGAGCTGCCGATCGTGACGGCCGACAATGTCGACCAGTACGACGGCATCTGGAAGAAGTGGCTGCGCAAGAACTGATCGCAGGGGCGTGGGTCCTCCGCGACGCGGGGGGCCCACAGGCCCGACCGGCACCGGGCCCTACTTCTGCGAGTAGTCGAACACACCCCGCCCGGTCTTGTCGCCCAGCCGCCCCGCCGTCACGAGCTGCTTGAGCAGCGGGCACGCGCGGTAGCGCGGGTTGTTCAGGCCCTCCGCCAGCACCTCCATGATGTGGACGCAGGTGTCCAGGCCGATGAAGTCCGCCAGGCGAAGCGGCCCCATCGGGTGCGCGCACCCCAGCTTCATGATCTCGTCGATGTGCGCCGGCTCCGCGACGCCCTCCATCCAGGCGTAGAACGCCTCGTTGATCATGGGCATCAGGACGCGGTTGCTGACAAAGCCCGGCCGGTCGTTGGCGGGGACGGCGGTCTTCCCCATCGCCCCGGCCAGCGCGATCGTGCGGGCCGTGGTCTCCTCGCTGGTCGCCAGCCCCTTGATCACCTCCACCAGCTTCATCACCGGGACGGGGTTGAAGAAGTGCATGCCGATGAAGCGACCGGAGATCTCGGGGACCGCCGTGGCCAGGTCGGTGATGCTGATGGAGCTGGTGTTGCTCGCGAGGATCCCGTTCTTCGCCAGCAGCCCCGCGGCCTTCCTGAACAGGTCCTTCTTGACCGCGATGTCCTCCACAACCGCCTCGATGAGGATGTCCGAGCCGGCGAGATTGTCCAGGCTCTGGGAGTAGGTGAGGCGGCCCTGGGCGGCGTCGGCGTCGGCCTGGGCCAGCTTGCCCTTCTCCACGCCCTTGGCGAGGAGCTTGGCGTGGAGGGCCTTGCACTTGTCGATGGCGCCGGGGAAAGCGTCAAAGACGGTGGTGGCGAAGCCGGAGACGGCCGCGACCTGGGCGATCCCCCCGCCCATCTGGCCCGCGCCGATGACGCCGATCTTGGTGATGTTGTGGGTGCTGTTGCGGGCGGTGTTGGTCGTCATGGGTGGGTGGTCTCCTCGGGTGGATGCTGGTTGGGATCATAGGGGCCGGCGGCGAGCGATCAGCGAGGAGCGAGAGAGGGGATGGGGGTGTGGCATGCCCTGGGCTCTAAGGAGGCATGGGGCCACCGGCCCGGCTGTCGGGGCGGCCCTTGCCTCAGCGAGGCGCGGTCGGCAGACCACGCCGAGCGGGCCGCACTGGCCGGTCTCGCAGGGCCGAGCCGGACCGGCGGCACGCAACGCCGTGAACTTCGGACACCAAGCCCGTGTTCATCGAGGGCCGCCATCCGGCCCCCTTTCCCGCGCCCCGCGGGAGAGGGTTGGTGTGAGGGCTCTTCCCGTCCTTCTTCTTCAACGCTCGACCATGCCGGCGCCGCAATCCCGCGTCCACCATGTTCCCCGAAGCAAACCACCACCAGGGCTTCCCAGCGCCTCGACCCCTTGTAGGCCTCTGGTCCCAACTACACTCCCGCATGCACCCGACCCGCCCCCTGATACTGAGCATGCTCGCCACCGCCGCCGCCGCGGCCCAGGCCGTCCGGCCCGAGTTCAAGGAGAAGGGGCTCTCGGGCAACCCGGTCTTCGACGGCTGGTACGCCGACCCCGAGGCCATCGTCTACGCCGACACCTACTGGATCTACCCCACCTACTCGGACGACCACGGCGAGCCCCCGACGCGACCGAGCGCCGACCAGCTCAGCGAGCGCCAGAAGCACGCGATCAACCCGCAGTACCTCAAGCAGACCTGGCTCGACGCGTTCAGCTCCAAGGACCTGGTCCACTGGACCAGGCACCCCCGCGTGCTCGACCTCGACGACATCGCCTGGGGCGAGTTCGCCCTCTGGGCCCCCTCGGTCATCCACGCCAACGACCAGTACTACCTCTTCTTCGGCGTCAACGACATCCAGAGCGACGCTGAGGAGGGCGGCATCGGCGTCGCCGTCGCCGACAACCCCGCCGGCCCCTTCAAGGACGCCCTCGGCAAGCCCCTCATCAACGCCTTCCACAACGGCGCCCAGCCCATCGACCAGTTCGTCTTCCGCGACGACGACGGCCAGGTCTACATGTACTACGGCGGCTGGCGCCACTGCAATGTGGTGCGCCTCGCCCCCGACCTCCTCAGCCTCCAGCCCTTCGAGGACGGCCAGACCTTCAAGGAGATCACCCCCGAGCAGTATGTCGAAGGGCCGTTCGTCTTCAAGCGCCCGATCGACGGACGCGACCGCTACTACCTCATGTGGTCCGAGGGCGGCTGGGGCGGCCCCAACTACTCCGTCGCCTACGCGATGGCCGACTCCCCGCTCGGCCCCTTCGAACGCATCGGCAAAGTCCTCCAGCAGGACCCGGAGGTCGCCACCGGCGCCGGCCACCACTCCGTCATCCCCGTCCCCGGCTCAGACACCTGGTACATCGTCTACCACCGGCGCCCGCTGGGCGACACCAACGGCAACCACCGCGAGGTCTGCATCGACGAGATGCGGTTCAACGAGGATGGGACGATCGCGCCGGTGAAGATCACCTTCGAGGGCGTCGCGGCCCGGCCGCCGGGCGCGCCCGACCGCTAGGCGGGCGGGCCCTTGGCCATGCAGACGCGGACATACGCCAGCGCAAACCCCATACGGGCCGCGTTGCGCTCGGTCGCCACGCCGGGCTTGCTCTCGATGATCGCCGCCGAGCAGCCCTGCTCCACCGCCCACGCCAGTCGCCGGGCGATGAGCGCCTGCTGGATGCCGCGCCGCCGGTAGGGCTCCCGCACCGCCGTGCCCCACAGCGAGCAGATCCGCTCCCCGCCCGACGCGAAGATCTCCATGCCCGACCCCGCCACCAGCTCGCCCCCCACCCACGCCGTGAAGCCCACCGAGCGCGGGTGCCGGAGCGCCCGCACCGCCATCGCGATGTGCTCCTCGGGAACCTCGCCCGCGCAGAACTCCCGCGTGACCACCACCGCGTGCGCCCGGCACGCCCCCTCGTCGGCCGGGTCGGTCCGACGGATCTCAACGGCCGGGTCGCGCGGATGGGTCATCGCGCAGAACGGGTCCTCCGCCGGGTCGAGCGGCCGCGCCAGCACATTCTCGAAGTTCTCCGTCGTGTACCCCCGCCGAGCCAGCGCCCCGAGAAACGACTCGGTCGCGAAGGTCGTGAGCTCGATCTTCGGCGTCACCCCCCGCTCCCCGTAGAACGCCTCCATCCGATCGAGCTCCGTCTCCCCGACATCCACCCCGAACCCGACGCGTGTGGCGTGGTTGATCCACGCGACCCCGGGGCTGAATGTCGCGAAGCCGGCGCCAATCGGGATGCTTTCGTCCGCCAGATCCCGGATCGCCCGGGCCTGGCGCTGCTCGTTCATCTCGCCGATCTGACGGTCTTCCAGGCGGGGCATCAGCGTCTCCGTGGCTCGGTCCTGCTCCCGGGCAGCATATATACTGGCGGCAAGGAGGACTCCCAGATGACACGACTGTCCGTGCTTTTCGTGATCGGGGCGGCGATGTGGATCGGCGGCGCCGCCCGTCAGGCCGCGGCGCAGGTCGCGCCGGAGGCGCGAGCGACCTCGTTCGCCAACCCGCTGGACCTCAAGGGGGCCGACCCCGACATCCTGCTCGACAACGGGGTGTACTACCTGTACAGCACCTCGTTCCCCGGGCGCGGGTTCGGGGTGTGGACCTCCAAGGACATGGTGCGGTGGCAGTTCCGCGGGCTTGCCTACCAGAAGACCGATTCGGGCTGGGCGCAACGGGACTTCTGGGCCCCGTGCATCGTGAAGTCCGGTTCGCGCTACCTGCTCTACTACAACGCCCAGCCCAAGGACGCCCAGGAGGGCAGCGCCCGGGCGCACCGCATCTGCGTGGCGGAGGCGACGAGCCCGCTGGGGCCGTTCAAGGATGTGGCCGCGCCCATGTACGACTCGGGGGACATGGCGATCGACGCCCACACCTTCATCGACCAGGACGGGAAGGGGTACCTCTACTACGCCCACGGGAGCATCTCGGTCGTGCCGCTGGACCGGTCGCTGACCAAGGTGTCGGGCCCGGCGACGCTGTGCATCGACCCCGGCCAGGAGTGGGAGAAGAAGTGGAACGAGGCGCCGTATGTGGTGCGCCAGGGGAACAAGTACATCATGTACTACTCGTCGCCGGGGTACGACATGCCGGAGTACTCGGTGGCGTACGCGGTGGCCGACTCGCCGACCGGGCCGTGGCTCAAGCCGCACGGGCTGCCGGTCCTGTCGCGCAGCAACCTCGTCTCCGGGCCCGGGCACAACGCCGTAACAACCTCGCCCGACGGGCGGGAGCACTTCATCGTCTACCACACGCACCAGCAGCTCAAGGGCGGCGACGACCGGCAGATCGCCGTGGACCGGATCCGGTATGTGACTGACCCGAAGTTCGGCGTAAGGGTGCAGGTGGACGGCCCCACGACGCTGGCGCAGGAGCTGCCCTCGGGTGCTCCCGCCTGGCCGGCGGGCTCGGGCGACGAGTTCGACGGCCGGGACCTCAGCCGCGACCGGTGGACCATCGTCAACGAGGACGGCGGGGCGTGGAAGCTCCGCGAGGGCAAGCTGGTCATCACCACGCAGGAGGGCAATGTCTGGGGCGAGCGGTTCGACCTGCGCAACATCTTCCTCACCACCCCCGCGCCGGGCGATTTCGAGATCGTGACCAAGACCGACTTCGTCGTGCGTCAGGGCTTCGACCAGGTGGGGCTGGTGGTGTGGCAGGACCACAACAACTACATCCGCCTGAGCAACGCGTTCGTCGGCGGGCGCCGGTGGCTCGTCACCCGCGAGCTGGGCGGGCGCCCGGAGAACCAGGACTTCCCCAACACGATCGGCGACTCGGTCTGGATGAAGATCACCAAGCGCGGCAGGACCTACGAGTGTTCGGTCAGCGCCAACGGCGAGAACTGGTGGCCGGTCGGCATCCCCCTCGCCGCCGACTTCGGTGAGATCCAGGTCGGGCTCGTCGCCTGCACCCCGGGCTCGGGGCGTCGGGCGGACGCGTCGTTCGAGTTCTTCCGCCTCTCGACGCCGACCGCCAGGCCGCGCCTTGGGGGGGGCCCGTTCGCGCCCGGGCGGTAGGGCCACGGGTACCATGCGGCCATGAAGGACACCCGCTACCGCTGGACACTGCTCAACGCCGGGCGCCTGTGCCTGGACGGCGGCTCGATGTTCGGCCTCATCCCCCGGTCGGTCTGGACGCGGACGCTCAAGCCCGACGACCAGAACCGGGTCGCCCTAACGCACAACTGCCTGCTGCTCGAGAGCGAGACGGCCGACCCGCAGCTCGGCCGCCCGCGCCGGGTGCTCATCGAGGCCGGGACCGGCGACAAGCTCGACCCCAAGATGCGCGCGATCTTCAATCTCGAAGAGCGCACGGTCGAGACGGCGGTGATCGAGGCCGGCGTGGACCCGGCGGAGATCGACGCCGCGATCGTCACCCACCTGCACTTTGACCACGCGGGCGGGCTCACGAGACGCTGCCGCCCCGGCGAGACGCCCGACTGGACCGCCGGGCCGGGGGAGGCCTCGGGGGACTGCCCGGAGGTGAAGCTGACCTTCCCGAACGCGCGGGTCTGGGCGCAGGCGCGGGAGTGGCGGGACGCGCTCGCGAACAACTCGGTGATGACGCGGACCTACTACCGGGACCATCTGCTCCCGATCGCGCCGAAGCTGCGCCTGGTCGAGTCGGCCCCGCCGTTTGCGCCGGGGTACATCCCCCACCGCGACGAGCTGCCCCGGGCCGCGGCCGAGGTCCGGCGGACCGAGACCGAGCCCGGGGTGTGGGTGATGCTCACACCGGGTCACACCTGGGGCCAGCAGGCCATCGGCTTCACGGATGTGCAGGGCCGTCCGGTCGTGTTCACCCCCGATGTTATGCCCACCGCCTGGCACCTGGGGCAGGCCTACAGCCTCTCGTACGATGTCGAGCCGTACACAAGCATGGTCTCGCGCCGTTGGTATCTCGACGCCGCGGCCCGGCTCGGGTGGACGCTGGTGCTGGACCACGACCCGAACACGCCCGTGATGACCGCGAGCCCCAACGCGAAGGGTTGGTTCGACCTGACCCCCGCCCCCGGCCCCTCGGCCTGAGCCGGGTCCCCCGGGCGTATGATGGGCCGAGACCCGCCAGTGACCAGCCAGAACGCGATCATCCCCGACCAGACCGACGCCGGTTCGCCCGATGCCGACGAGCCCGCCAACGAGCGCGCCGACGAGCCGACCTCGCCCGGCGGGGAAGGTGCGCCGGCGGCCCCCGGGCCCGGCGACAAGCGGCCCCCCTCCCCACACCGCAAGCCGCCCCGGCGGGAACGCCGGTCGCTCTTCGTCAGGCTCGAGGCGTTCGTGAGCCGCCTGAGCACCCGCAACAACTTCTGGCACCGCGTGTGCTCGATGATCTGGCTGCCCTACGCGTTCCACTCCGGGATCCGGATGCGCAAGCTCGACGACGAGACCTTCCACGCGGAGCTGCCCTTCCGCCGGTTCAACCGCAACTGGTACAACGCCATGGCCGGCGCCGCCCTCCTGGGCAACTCGGAGATCGCCGGGGGGAGCTATGTCTTCGGCTACTGCGGCGGGGACTACACGGTGGTCTGCAAAAACCTCGAGTACAAGTTCATGCGCCCCTGCCTCGGGCCGGCGATCTACCGGATCAAGCCGCGCGAGGACATCGAGGCGCTCGTCGCGGGCGGGGGGGAGTTCAACGCGACCCTGGACATGGAGGTCGTGCAGGCGATCACCACCCCGGGCTCGAAGGAGCGCCGCGTCGGCAAGTGCGTCGCGACCTTCCACATCACGCCCAAGGGGCACCAGCGGATCCGCGGGCGGCTCAAGTAGCCCTCACCGGCGACGGCGCCCGAGCCCCAAGATCACGGGCGCCAACAGAGCCGCCGTGCCCGGCGCCGGGATCACGGTGTCGAGATACGCCGTCAGCTCCCGCAGCGTGATGTCCGTCGCCGCCATCGCCGACTCCAGCGGCGTGCCGATCCCGACATGGATGTGGCCGGCGGCGAAGTTCTCCCACGCGGCGTCGTGCGTGTTGTTCAGCGAGTTGTACCACACCCCGTGGAGCCCGATGAACTCCGAGAGGAAGTTGCCCCCGGTCTGGTCCCAGTCGATGTACACCTGATCCACCACCCCCGCCCCGTCGACCGCGTCGCGGATCGCCTCCATCGGAAGCGAGCTGAACACCTCGTCGCCGATCTGCAGGTTCGAGTTGTAGATCGGCATGTCGAGCGTGGGACGGAACGGGTCCGTGTAGTCCGCCGCCCACTGCTCCGGCGCCCGCAGCCGGTGGTGGCTCTCGATCTCCCAGTTGTTGCCGCGGCTGCCCCGGCTGAAGGTGATGATGGCGGCCGGCCTGATCTGCTCGGTGACCCGGATCCAGTCCGCCACCGTGTCCTGGTAGTCGACCTCGAAGTCCCCCTCGCCCTGGCCGACCCCATCGGGGAACTCGGGGAAGAACGAGTAGATGTTGTACCCGCGCCCCTCCCAGTCGGAGCCCACCCAGCCGTCGGGGTTCTGGTCCGCGTTGGTGCTGAAGCGCCGGACCATGTTGTTGGTCTCGGGCCAGTACCCGGTGATCATGATGTTGCGGGAAAAGTCGGCCAGCGCGCCCGCGGTCAGGGTCGCCACGATGACCGCCGGGGTGAGAGGGATCGTCCGCCGCATGGTGGGGCTCCGGGTGCCGGGCCATTGTGACCGATCGCGGGCCGGGGGCCAAGCCCCGCGCGCGGGGAATCGTCCGGATTCCTAGACTATCGGTCCGTGAGCCACCAACCCCGCGAAAGCCCCGTCTCGCTGCCCGTCACGCTCGGCTGGGCCGTCTACCTGGCCTGCTCGTGGACCTGGTGCATCGGGATGTTCCTGCCCGCACTCCTCGTGCGGGATTTCGGCGTGTGGGGGTTCGTCGTCTTCGCCCTGCCCAATGTCATCGGCGCCGCGGCCATGGGCTGGGTGCTCACCGGGCGACACCAGCCCCGGGCCCTCCTCGAAAAACACCGCGACGCCGTGCGGGCCTTCGCCATCGTCACCGTGGTGTTCCAGGCTTACTTCCTCGCGGTGCTGTGCAACTGGGCGGGCTTCCTTCAGGCCGGCTCAGGGGCCCTGCTCGTGCTGGTCGCCGCGGCGGCGGTCGCGACCTCGGCCGCCCGGGCCAGGTGGCTCGCGGCGGCCGTCTGGGTGCTCTCCGTCGGGTGCGCCGTGATGGCATGGCGGGCCGGCTCGCTCGGGGCCCCCGCGCCGACCGCCCCGGCCGCCCCGACCATGGACCTGCTCTGGCTCGCGCCGGTATGCGTGTTCGGGTTCGCGCTCTGCCCGTACCTGGACCCGACCTTCCTGCGGGCCGCGGAGATGCTCCACGACCGCAGCCGCCGCGCCGCGTTCACCATCGGCTTCGGCGGGTTCTTCCTGGTGATGATCCTCTTCACGCTCGCCTACGGCGGCGACATCCCCAGGCTCGTCGACTCGGTGAACCGCTCGCAGACCATGCGGGGCGTGATCTTCCTCCACATCGGGGCCCAGCTCGCCTTCACCGCGTTGGTGCACCTGCGCGAGATCGGACGCGTGCGCCCACGGCGCGTGTGGCCGTGGGTCGCCACCGCCTCCCTCGTCGCGGCGGCGATGGTGGGGACCACGCTGCTGGACTACTGGCCCGACCTGCCCGCGTTCGGCGCATCGTTCACCTCGCCGGAGCTCTACTACCGGCTGTTCATGGCGTTCTACGGCCTGGTGTTCCCGGCGTATGTCTGGCTGTGCGTGATCCCCACGCCCGGCGGGCACTCGGGGCTCGGCGGCACGCGCGGGCGTCGGAAGCTGCTGGTGCTCTGCGCCGCCGTGGGCGTGGCGGCCCCGTTCTACTGGATGGGCTTCATCCTGCTCGAGGAGTTCTACCTCGTGCCGGGCCTGCTAGTCGTGCTGCTGGCGAGGCTGGCGGTGCGCCGGCGCTAGCCGCCGCCCAACCTCAACGCCAGCCGGCGGGCCTGCTCCCGCACCGACGCCGGCTGGCCCGCGTCCCACGCAAGATCGTCAATCGCCAGGGCCAGGCGCCGTGCGTCCCCGCCGTGCATCCCGTCAGTGCGAGCATGCTCGAGCAACGCCAGCGCGTTCCGCTTGACCTGCTCCAGCGAGACCCGCTTCATCGCGCTGGTCGCGAACCTCCCCCGCCGGGTCGGCTCGTCCCAGCCGAGGACCTCGAGCAGATCGAACCCCCGCCGGCGCGGCGTGTAGTCCTCGCGAACGCTCGTGCCCGCCCCGCCCGCCCTCGCTGAGTTGTGCGGGCACACCTCCTGGCACACATCGCAGCCGACGAACCAGTCCCCCAGCTGCGCCCCAAGCTCGGGCCGTATCGGCGACTCGTGCTCGATGGTCAGGTAGCTGATGCACCGGCCCGCGTCCACGCTGTAGGGGCTGATCGCGCCCGTCGGGCACGCATCGATGCACCGGGTGCAGGTGCCGCAGTGGTCGGGCTCGGGGCGCTGCGCCTCCGGCGGCTGCATCTCAAGGGTCGTCAGGAAGCCGCCGAGCACCATCCAACTGCCGTGGGCCGGGTGGATGAGGAGGGTGTGCTTGCCGATCCAGCCGAGCCCCGCCGCCGCGGCGAGCTCACGCTCCTGGATCGGCGCGGTGTCGCAGAACGCCCGGGTCTTCGCCCCCGGGTGGCGGGCCCGGAGCGCATCGCACACACGGTGCAGACGCTGCTTGACCACCTCGTGGTAGTCGCGCCCGCGGCAATACCTCGCGATCCGGCCGACGCCGGGCTCGGGGGTCTCGGCCGGCTGCGGGCGGGACGCGTAGAAGTCGGCGACGATCACGGCGCTTCGGGCGCCGGGGAGCAGCCGCCCGGGGTTCAGACGGTCCTCCAGCAGGTCGGCGAGCCAGGACATCTCGGCGTGCTTGCCGGCGTCGAGCCACGCGCGGAACTCCGCGCCCCGGGCGCTCGGACCCACGGGCACGACGCCCGCGAGCGAGAACCCCTCGCCGGCGCACAGCCCCAGCGCCTCGTCCGCGAGTTGGGCGGCTTTCGAGCGCACGCCGGCGTCAGGCCCCCACCGCCGCGCCGGCCCGGGCCTCGGCGATCCACCGCTGGAGTGTGGCCATCGCACGGGTCAGCACGCCCCCCGCCTCGGCCAGCTCGGGCCGCCAGAACCGCATCCACTCCACGACAAGCCAGCCGTCGAAGCCCGCGTGCGCCAGGCGCTTCACGCCCGCGGCGAGCGGCGTGTCGCCGTGACCGATCTCGACCGGCTCGCGCCCGCGCAGGTCCTTGAGCTTCACCGTCCACAGCCGGTCGGCCAGCAGATCGATCCCGTCCTCGACGCGCTCGCCCGCCTCCGCCCCCACCGCGATGTTGTAGCACGCGCCGAGCCACGGGCTCTCGCACGCCGCGAGGATCTCCGCAAGGTGCTCGGCCCGCGCGAACGAGCCGCCGTTCTCGAGCACGATCCTCACGCGGCGCTTCGCGCCGGCGGCGAGCACCAGCCGCAGGCGCTCGGCCACGCGCTCGACGGTCTTCTCACGCTTCTCGCCGTCGTGCGACTCAAACCCGAAGACCCGAACGCACGGGCACTCGATGTCGTTGGCGAGTTCCACGAACCGGCGGCCCGCCTGGACGCTCCGGTCGTGGTCCGGCAGCGCGCGCCCCAGGACCGGCGGCCAGACCCTGTCGTCGAACTTCACGCTCGTGCCCAAGCACATGATGTGCGTGCCCGACTCGATCGCCAGGCGCCGGACCTTGGCCCCGTCCGTCAGGGCCGGGTCGCACGCCAGCTCGGTCCCGCCCCACCCGAAGGTCCGCAGCTCCACCCCGTCGTACTCGTGCTCGTCGGCGAAACTCATCACCCGTTCGAGCGTCCAATCCGGGCAGGCAACGGTGCTGAAGGAGAGCTTCATGGGCAGATTCTCCGCACAATCTCGGTCGTGGGTGGATCCCGGCAGCGGGACGGATCGTAGCGGAGCCTGCCGCCCGCAGTCCGACGCCCCCCCGGGGCGCCCGCCCATAACGACCGGCGAGCGAGCGTCGCGACCGGCACGGCTGGCGCGACCGGCTGCCCTGTTCGGCGCCAACCTCCAATCCCCGCCGGAATGCTGGACCGAGGCGGACCCCGTATTGGACGGTGCCGATACGCAGGGGTCGTCGTCATCCCGCCGAGGATCGAGGATCCGCCTCATGGTTCGCCATCGCACCGTTCGTACCGCTGGGCTGGTGGTGATGTTCCTGGGCCTCGGCGCCGCCGTGGGCTGCTCGGGAGGCGGGTCCGCCCGCACCGACTACTTCGCCTCCCGCGCCGTTTCCCGCGGCGCCACGCCCGGAGACGGCTCGGTGATCGCCTTCGGTCCACAGGCAGCGGGCGCGGCATGGACGGCCGAGCTGTCCTTCGCCCCGACGCTGGCCGACGGCGAGCAGGCCGCCGACGGCGCCCGGTAGTCCGCACCCAAGCCCCTGGCCGGCGCGGCCCCGCCCCCAGGACATTCAGCCCCTCGCGGGCCCCTCGCCCTGGATCTCGGTGCGCTCGCAGGGGAGCGAGACGGAGAAGTCCGTCCCCCTGCCCGGCTCGGTGTGGACCTCCAGCCGCCCGCCGTGGCCCTCGATGATCCGCCTCGCGGTGGGAAGCCCGAGCCCGGACCCACCCGCCTTGGTCGTGAAGTAGGGGTCGAAGATCCGCTCGATCGCCTCCGCGGGGATCCCGGACCCCGTGTCGATCACATGCAGCACCGCGACCGACTCGCGGTCCTCCCCGGTCTCGCGCCCCGTGCGCAGGATCAGCTCACGCGCAGCGCCCTCCGGCTGCTTGGACATCGCCTGCAGGGCGTTGAGCATCAGGTTCAGCACCGCCTGCTTGATGTGCGGCGGGTCGATCCACGCGACGAGCTCGCCCCGCGACAGATCGCTCCGCACCCGGACACCCTGCGATTCGGCCTGCGGCAGGAAGAAATCGATCAGCTCATCGACCGTGGCGTTGAGGTCGGCCGGCCGGGGCTCCAGGCGCAGCTCGCCCGCGTACTCCAGGAAGTCGGTCAGAATGCCGCGGAGCCGCTCGGCTTCCCGCCCGAGGGATCCCAGCCGCCGGAGCAGCGGCCCCCTGTCATCCTCGTCGAGCCTGAGATCCTCGATGCTCTCGGTGAGCAGCTGGACATTGAGCCCGATGGTGGAGAGGGGGTTCTTGATCTCGTGGGCGAGGCCCCTGGTCATGGCCCCAAGCTCGGCCAGGCGCTTGGCCCGCCGAGCCCGCGCGTCGGCCGCACGGACCCGGGCCATGTGGCGACGGACCAGGGCCATCGTGACGAGCACGGTCAGGAGCGTGCCGATCGCGAACCCGATCAGGCCCGGGCCGAGCCCGCGCGCAACCGACCCCGACGCCCCGGCCGGCCCCGGAACGAGCAGCAACCCCACAGACAAGGCGCCGAGCAACACCGGCAAGTCTAGGACGGGGTCACTAACGCCTCGGGGTCCTCGCGTGCTGCGGGCGGGCCACGACCACCGACGGCGGGTCCGCCCGCTCGACCTTCGTGGCCTTCCAGCCCTTGTCGGACTCCTCCGCGTCATACACAACCGCGGCGCCGTCCTTGAGCACGCGGAAACCATCACCCTCGATGCACGAGTAGTGCACGAAGATGTCCTGCCCTTCCGGCCCGATGATGAACCCGAACCCCTTCCGGGGATCGAACCACTTCACCTGGCCATTCACTCCCACGAGCCGGCCATGCTCGTCCTGGCTGCTCATCCGGACACCCCCAAACTGGAGGCAGCGTGCGAACTCCGCGGCCGGTCGAGACCCGGCCGCCCGCTGCCCGGGAAGCGGACACCCCGCACCGGCTCCACGCACCGGCGCGACTGCAGCCCCGCCCGGTGGTGCTACCGCGCACCAGACCGGGCCGGACAACCCAGATTACCAGATACCGCCCGCAGGTCAAGGCCTGATTCAGAAGAACACCAGCCCGGCGAAAGTGCCGGGCTGGCGTTTGGTCGCATGTTCCCCCCGGAACAGGGCCCCCGGGCCGATGTCCGGGGCCCGGATCAGGCCTCGACGGGCTGTTCCTCGGCCCTGGCGGGCTTGGCCATGGCCTGCTTGCGGCTGAGCTTGATCCGCCCCTGCTCGTCAACCAGGATGACCTTCACCCTCACGATGTCGCCGATCTTGACAACATCCGTCACGCTCTTCACATAGCCGTCGGCCAGCTCGGAGATGTGGCACATCCCGTCGGTCCCCGGGGCAAGCTCGATGAACGCCCCGAAGTCCTTGGTGGAGACGACCTTACCCTCGTAGATCGTCCCGACCTTGATCTCCTCGCAGAGGGCGGACACCTCGGCGTGGGCGGCCTCGACGGACGGGCCGTTCGTGCCGCTGATCATCACCGTGCCGTCGTCCTCGACATCGATGTTGACACCGTACTTGTCCTGCAGGGCGCGGATCATCTTGCCGCCCGGGCCGATGAGCTTGCCGATCTTGTCCACCGCGATCTGCAGCGTGACCATCTTCGGAGCCAGCGGGCTGATCTCCGGACGCGGGGCCGGGATGCACCGCTCCATCGTCTCGATGATCTCGAAGCGGCCCTGCTTGGCCTGCTCGAAGATCACCTTTATCTGGTCGAGCACCAGGCCGCGGGCCTTGAGGTCCAGCTGGATGCCCGTGATCCCCTCGCGGGTGCCGGAGACCTTGAAGTCCATGTCGCCGAAGAAGTCCTCCTCGCCGATGATGTCGGTCACGAACAGCTCGTTGCCGCCGTTCTCATCGGTGAAGCGCCCGACCGAGATGCCGGCGCAGGTCCCGCTGATCGGGACGCCCGCGTCCATCAGGGCCAGGCACCCGCCGCAGACCGACGCCATCGACGAGGAGCCGTTGGACTCGGTGATGTCGCTGACGAGGCGGACGGTGTAGGGGAAGTCCTCCGGGCTGGGCAGGATGGCCATGAGCGACCGCTCGGCCAGGGCGCCGTGGCCGATCTCGCGCCGGCCGGGGCCCATGATCCGCTTGGCCTCGCCCGTGCAGAAGGGCGGGAAGTTGTAGTGCAGCGTGAACTTCTTGGAGTACTCGGGGAGCAGCCCGTCGACGATCTGCTCGTCCTTGGCCGTGCCGAGCGTGCAGCTCACCAGGCTCTGCGTCTCGCCGCGCTGGAAGAACGCCGAGCCGTGCGTCCGCTCGAACACGCCGACCTCGCACTCGATCTCGCGGATCTCGCGGGGCTTCCGCCCGTCGGCCCTGGCCTGCTTCTCGGCGATCAGCTTGCGGGTGCACTTCTTCTCGAGCGTCCGGAACGCCTCGGACGCCTGCGACCGCGCCTTCGCGCTGGCCGTGTAGTCCGCGTAGGTCCCCGAGTCATTGATGGTGAAATGCTTGTCGAGCAGGGCCGTCTTCATCTCGCTGATGCGGGTGTTGCGCTCCTGCTTGCCCCGGATCTGCCGGGCCGCCAGCATGTCGGCCTCGCACAGCTTCTTGACCTTGGCCATGATCTCATCGCTCGGCAGCGTCGAGCCGCCCGCGACCTTCTCCTGACCGGCCTTCTCCACCAGCTCGCCGATCAGGGCGAGCGTGGCCTTCACCTGCTCGTACCCGAACTCGATCGCCCCCAGCACATCCTCGTCCGGAACCTCCGCCGCCCCCACCTCGATCATGTTGATCCCGTCCGCGTGCCCCGCCAGGACCAGATCGAGATCCGAGAAATCCAGCTGCGAGACCGTCGGGTTGATCACATACTGCGGCCCGTCGTCGGTGTGCACACGCCCCACCCGCACCGTCGCCGTGGGGCCGTCGAACGGCGCGTTGCTGATCGCCAGCGCCGCCGACGCCGCCGTCCCCGCAAGCACATCCGTGTCGTTCTCACCGTCGTGGCTCATCACCCACACCTGGATCTGGATCTCGTCCACGAACCCATCCGGGAACAGCGGCCTGATCGGGCGGTCGATCATCCGCATCGTCAGGATTTCCTTCTCGTTCGGCGCGCCCTCACGCTTGCGGAACCCGCCGGGGAACTTCCCCGCCGCGCTCAGCTTCTCCCGGTAGTCCACCTGCATCGGGAAGAAGTCGATCCCCTCACGCGGCTTGTCGCGCACCACCGTCGCAAGCACCGTGCTGCCCCCATAGCTGGCGATCACCGCCGCGTTCGCCTGCCGAGCGACCTTGCCAGTCTGGAGAATGAGCGTGCGGCCGCCGATCTCGCGCTCGACGCGGACGGTTCCGAGGTTCTTGGCTGTCATGTCTTTCGTTGCCTTCTGCTGCGCGGCCGCCGGACGCCGGATCCGATCCTGATTGACCGGCGGTCGCTGGCTCTCGCAGTCCCCGCGGGGCCCGAGAGGCAGAAGGCATGGGGCAGTCGTCAGACTGACCGGTGCCCACTGCCGCTGCGTGCTTGTCCGGGGCTGCGAACGGATACGGGATAAAACGAAACCCGCCGACGCTTCCGTCGGCGGGTCGTGGAATCGTTACTTGCGCAAGCCCAGCTTGCCGATCGTGTCGAGATACGCCGCGCGGTCCTTCCGCGCCAGATACCGCAGCAACCGGTTACGACGGCTCACCATCTGCAGCAACCCGCGACGCGAGTGGAAGTCCTTGCGGTGGTCACGGAGGTGCTCCGACAGCTCCTTGATCCGGTGCGTCAGCAGCGCGATCTGGACCTGCGGCGAACCGGTGTCGCCCTCGCTGGTGGCGAAGTCGGAGATGATCTGGGTGCGGGCTTCGGTCGCGCTCGACATCAGTTGCCTCGATACCTCTGGGACGAGCCAAGACTCCCTGTCCGGGCCCATCGCGTGCAATTCCCGCCCCACGGGACGAACCGACACCGGTCCGCCCGCGTGCGATCGGGCTGCCATCCTAGGCCCCGCCGTTCCCCCGATCAACTCCCGCCCCCACCCCCCAGACCAGCCCCCACCCCTCCCCCGGGCCCTGCACGCCCCCCGCATGACCCCCGCATGGACCCAGACGGCTCGTGCATCGGGGGCCCGTTCGGGCCGCGGACGCCATACCCTATGGTCCCCATGCCACCCACCACCCACAACCTCTCCGTCGCCCACCGGGTCGCCTCCATGCACCCCTCGGTCACGGTCGCCTTCGGCAACCGCGCAAAGGCCATGAAACGCGCCGGCATCGATGTCCTCAGCTTCTCCCTCGGAGAGCCCGACTTCGACACCCCCCAGCCCATCAAGCAGGCCGCCATCGACGCAATGCTCGCCGGCCAAACCAAGTACATGCCCACACTCGGCGACCCCGAAACCCGGGCCGCCATCGCCGAAAAGCTCACCCGCGAGAACGGCATCGCCGGCCTCACCGGCGACCATGTCGCCATCTCCGCCGGCGGCAAGCACTCCCTCTATGTCTGCTGCCACTGCCTCCTCGACCCCCCAGCCGAGGGCGAGGCCCCCTGGGAGGTCCTCCTCCCAGTCCCCGCATGGGTCAGCTACGCACCCATCGCCCACATGGCCGGCGGCGAGGTCGTCGAACTCCCCACCTCCCCCGCCGACGACTTCAAAATCTCCCCACAGCAGCTCCGCGAAGCCGTCACACCACGCTCGCGCCTCCTCATCCTCAACAGCCCCTCCAACCCCTGCGGCACCATGTACTCCCCCGACGAACTCCGCGCCCTCGCCGCCGTCATCGAGGAGGCCGTCGCCACCACCTGCCCCGACCTCATCGTCCTCTCCGACGAGATCTACGAGAAAATCATCTACGGCGGCATGGACCACTTCTCCATCGGCTCCATCCCCGCCATCGCCGACCGCGTCCTCACCCTCAACGGCATGAGCAAGGCCTACTCCATGACCGGCTGGCGCGTCGGCTACGCCGCCATGCCCGGCGACTTCGGCAAGGAGTTCATCCAGGCCGTCGGCACCCTCCAGGGCCAGATGACCACCAACATCTGCTCGTTCGTCTACCCCGCCATCCGCACCGCCCTCACCAAGTGCGACGCCGACATCGAACGCATGCGCCAGGCCTTCGCCCACCGCGCCGAGGTCATCTACTCACGCCTCACCAAGATCGACGGCCTCGTCTGCCCCAAGCCCACCGGCGCCTTCTACGCCTTCCCCGATGTCTCCTGCTACTTCGGCAGGACCACCGCCGCCGGACGCCCCATCAACTCCGCGCTCGACATGTGCGAAGCACTCCTCGAAGAAGCCCACATCGCCCTCGTCCCCGGCGAAGACTTCGGCGGCTGCGGCAAACGCTGCGTCCGCATCTCCTTCGCCTGCGGCGAAGACCAGATCAACGCCGGCATGAACCGCTTCGAAGACTTCCTCGCCAAGCTCCGCTGACCCCATTCCGGCCCCCACTCCGCACCGCCGCGGGGGACACGCTCACGCGCAGCGCGAGCTAGGCGGAGGTGCGTCCCCCACACCCGACCCCCCCGGGTGCCGGCGTCTAAGCGCAGCGCAGCGGAGCGCAGGCCCCGCCCCCACCTCCCTCCTCGTGCCACTGGTCAGCGAAGGCCCCGCGCAGCTGACCAGTGCCGCACCCCCCGCCCACCCCGCATCCCCACCCCACAGGTCCCATAAGTCCCATCCGACCTATGAGCCCCACCAACCCCATCCCCACCCCAAAAACTCCTCCAAAAAACCAAACCACGACCTTTACACGCCCCCGATCACCGTGTAGATTCCGTACACACCCATGCCCACCGCCCCACCCATCCCCTGCTCCCACACCCCCTCACCCATTCACCCCCTCACCCACTCATCCCCCCTGGACTCCCTCCTCGAAGCCGTCACCACTCCCGGTGCCGACCTCGACGCCATCGCCCAATCCCACAACCTCACCCGCGCCGACCTCGCCCACATCCTGGAATCCCCCGAGGCCCAACCTCTCCTCCGCGCCCTGCGCAACCTCCACGCCATCCACCACGAGTTCCAGTCCCACCACATCTCCCTCACCCTCGCGCAAACCCTCCTCGACGCCGCCCGCGCCGCCACCAACCCCACCGACAAACGCCTCGCCGCCACCGCCGCCCTCCGAGCCCTCTACCCCCCTTCACGCCTGCCTCAAGACAGAGCCCGAAGCGCCAGCGAGGGTCCCAGCCTTGTGGTGCAGGCTTCCAGCCTGCACGCCTCCGGGGCGGGGCACTCCGGGCCCCCCTCCGGTCCCCCTCCGCACCGCGGAGGGG
>JADZER010000058.1 GCA_020850415.1 Phycisphaerales bacterium | reverse complement strand
TCTTCGTCCCGTCCCAGTTCCAGTCCGCGAACGGCATCGTGCTGCCGGTGTAGTAGGAGTAGTACAGCGTGTAGTCGTCGGTGTCCGCGTCGCCGTCGCCGTCCATGTCGGTCTTGGGGATCCCGAAGGGCACGCCGTAGGGGTCGTACCGCACCTGGTTGACCAGCCGCCCCGCGTCGGTCATCAGCGCGACCACATCCGCCCGCCAGTTCTGGCAGTGGTAGGTCCGCTCCGCGAGCGTCCCGTCGGTCTGGCGGCTCGGCTTCCCGGGGGGCCAGGCCGCGCTCGCGTCTCGGTCGCGCAGGATCACGCTGTCAATATACGAGATAGCGTGGGGGGCACCAAGGGCTGGGTTTCGGCTTCCTTGGGAGGTGGGGGTTCGAAGATGCGGCTCTGGGGCGGCGGGGACTTGCGGGGCCGGTTTCAGGTGTCGGGTGGGGGCGAGGCTTGGAGAGGGGGAGGGGGCCCGGAGTGCCCCGCCCCGGAGGGGGACTCGCGCGGCGTCGGCGTCCGGGGGTGGTTGGGCGGGGTGGGGGGCAGATGGCAAATAGCAAATGGCAAATCAGGAGGGGGGGCGCGTTGCGCTGGCTTGGGCTGCGGTTGAGGCTGTCCCCTGGCGCGGTGCGGCGGTGGTCGGCTGTGCGGAGCGTTGGCTGGGTAGTGGTACGAGGGGTGAGGGGGGGCCTTCGCTTCGCTGCGCTCTGACCCCGGCACCCGGGGGTGGGATGGCGTGGCGCGGGGCCTTCGCTTCGCTGCGCTGCGTTCAGACCCCGGCACCCGTGGGTTTGGCGCGGGGGCGGGGGGTTGGGAGGGGGGTCTGGGGTCTGGGATCTCGGAAGTTGCTGTTCCCCTACGCTCCGGGCGTGCCTGCGCCAAACTCCCGACCGAAGAGACCGTTTTCTCCGCCTCCCCGGGGCGGCAACCCCGGGCGTGGGGCGGCGTTTGCGCGGCTTGCGGCGGAGGTTGAGCGGTACCCGGAGTTGTCGCTGGACCCGCTGGAGACGCCGCGGGTGAGCGACCGGGACGCGGCGCTTGCTCATGCGATCTACGACGCGGCGGTTCGGCGGTGGCTGACGATCAGCTATCTGGCCGGGCTGCACCTTCGGCAGCCGTGGGACGGGCTGGAGCCGGGGGTGCTGGGGGCGCTGCTGGGGGGGGCGGCGCAGGTGCTGTTCTTTGACCGCGTGCCGACGCACTCGGCGATCGATGAGGCCGTGGAGTGGGCCAAGCAGGCGGTGAACCCCCGGGCGGGGGGGCTGGTGAACGCGGTGCTGAGGCGGATCGCGGAGATGGTGGTCCGGGATGGTGCGGGGGAGCCGGAGAAGCGGGACTGCTGGAAGGGCGGGCGTGACGAGCTGCCGCTGGCGGACGGGACGGCGCTGGTGCTGCGTGGGGAGCCCCTGCCGCAGGACGATGCGAAGCGGATCGCGGTGGCGACGGGTGTGCCGGCGTGGCAGGTTCGGGAGTGGGTCGAGCACCACGGGGATGACGACGCGTGGCATCTGGCGTGGCACTCGATCTCGGGGGCGCCGACGATCGTGCATGCGCCTGGGGCCGGGGCGGAGGAGCTTGGGGCCGAGGCGGGGCTGGGGGCGCACGCCTCGCCGACGCACCGGGTGTTCGGCGGCGGGCGGGCGGAGCTGCTGGAGTTGCTCGGGCGACACCCGACCTGGTGGGTGCAGGACCCGACGGCGTCGGGCGCGGTCGATGCGTTGGGGCTGCCGTCGGCGCGGGTGGTTATGGACTTGTGCGCGGGTCGCGGGACCAAGACGCGGCAGTTGCTGGTGCGGTACCCGGAGGCGAGGGTGATCGCGTGCGAGGTGAGCGCGGCGCGGCTGGCGGATCTTCGTCAGCTTGCGAGGTTTGCGGGGGAGCGGATGAGCGTCTGGCATGTCGAGGACCTGGGCCCGGACGCGCTGGGGGCTTGCGATCTGGTGGTCGCGGATGTGCCGTGCTCGAACTCCGGGGTGCTCGCGCGGCGGGTGGAGGCGCGGCACCGGTGCGCCCAGCGGCAGATCACGCGGCTCGTGGAGCAGCAGCGGCAGATCACGGGGCTCGCGGTGCAGCTCTTGCGTCCCGGGGGGACGCTGCTCTATTCCACTTGCAGTCTCGAGCCGGCGGAGAACGCCGAGCAGGTGCTGTGGGCGGAGCGGGCGTTGGGGCTGCGGCTTGTGACGAGCCGCCAGCGGCTGCCCCAGGGCGGGCCGGGAGAGCCGGCGAGCGAGTACCAGGACGGCGGGTTTGCGGCGGTTCTGGTCAAGCCTGGGGGTTGATGGGGAGACAGGGCGGGTCCCCGGGGGGATACACTTCGGGCTCAGGCCCTCGGGAAGGGCGCCGGAACCGGGTCCGAAGCAGTCGGGGTTGTTGATGAACCTACTCGAGATTCTCAGCAGCGAGTGTGTCAAAGCGCCGCTGGAGGCGACGGACAAGCGGGGCGTCATCGACGAGCTTGTCGGTGTGCTGGCGGCGGCTGGGCGGGTCAACGACCCGGGGGCGCTGCGGGAGGCGGTATGGACGCGTGAGCAGACGCGGACGACGGGGATCGGGCACGGGCTGGCGATCCCGCACGGGAAGTGCGCGGGGATGAAGTCGCTGGCGATGGCGATCGGGAAGCCTGCGCAGCCGCTGGACTTCGAGGCGATCGACGGTCAGCCGGTGAAGCTGGTGGTGCTTCTGGCGAGCCCTCCGGACCGGACGAGCGACCACATCCAGGCGTTGGCGCGGGTGAGCCGGCTGATGACGATGGAGGACTTCCGGGAGAAGATCTACGCCGCGGAGACGGGGGTGCAGATCTGGGAGTTGCTGAGGGAAGAGGAAGCGAACCGGTAGTCGGGGATCAGGGTTCGGATTTTGGGTGGTTGGGGTGGTTGGGGTGGTTGGGGTGGTTGGGGGGCATTGGGGCGCGGGGGTTGGCAGCGGCGATGGTGATCAGGCTCTGTCCGAACGCCTCGAGGCGGGCGAGACAGCGGTCGGCGCGCGCGCGGAAGATGGTGTAGGGGAAGAGCGTCATGAGGGCGATGATGAGGCCGAAGGCTGTGGTGAGGAGGGCCTCGGCGATGCCGCCGGCGACGGAGACGGGGTCGGCGATGGGCCCCTCGGAGCCGAGGAGCCGGAAGCTTCGGATGATGCCTGTGACGGTGCCGAGGATGCCGAGCATGGGTGAGGCGGTGATGATGGCGCTGAGGGTTGCGGCGAAGCGTTCGGTTGCGGCGCGGACAGATTCGATGCCCTGGGCGACATCGGCCTCGGAGATGTCGGGGCGTGTCGTCCAGCCGGGCGCGTCGACCTGGATCATGGCGCGGGCGAAGCGTCCGAGGATGCTGCGGTCCTCTTCGGCGCGTGCGGCGGCGGCGGGCCAGTCGCCCTTGCGGGCGGAGCCGACGATGCGTTCGATGAGGTTGAGCATGGATCGTTCTGGGTGGCGGGCCCAGAAGATGGCCCGCTCGACGCAGAGTGTGAGTGAGAGGAGGCTCACGGCGGCGAGGGGGTACATGACCCAGCCGCCGGCGCGGAGGAGTTCGAGTGGCGCCAGGCTGTCCATGGCCGGGATGGTACCCGGGCGGGGCGGCGGGCAATGGCGGCGGCGCGGGTCGGTGGGGAACTACAGTCCGAGGCCAGCGCCATGAGCCCCGCATCAGGCCCATCCCGTTTTGCCGAGCTGCCCGCGGAGGTGGTGACGCCGCTGCCGGTGATCGAGGGTTACCTCGCGCGGGTGTTGGGGCAGTTGGACGCGCCGCGGTCGCTTCGGGCGGCGATGGAGTACGCGACGCTCGACGGGGGTAAGCGTCTGCGGCCGCTGTTGGTGTGGCACGCGTGCGTTGCGGCGGGGGCTAGGGGCGAGTCGGGCCTGCCTGGGGCGGCGGCGGTCGAGCTGGTGCACTGTTTCAGTTTGGTACACGACGATCTGCCGGCGCTGGATGATGACGATCTGCGGCGGGGGCGGCCGACCCTGCACAAGCACGCGGGGGAGGCGATGGCGATCCTGGCGGGGGATGCGCTTCTGAACCACGCGTACAGGGTGCTGGCGGGTGAGTTGCCGGCGGGGGTGTTCGGGGCAGCGGCGCGGGAGCTGGCGTGGGCGTGCGAGCAGATGATCGCGGGGCAGGTGCTGGACACGCTGGGTTTCGAGGGCGAGCCCGACGCGGGGACGCTGTCGGCGGAGAGCCGGCTTGAGGCGATCCACCGGGGCAAGACGGGGGCGATGCTCGTGGCGTCGCTGCGCATCGGGGCGATCTGCGCCGGCGGGGGGCCGGTGCTGGCCCGGCTGACCGAGTACGGTCGCGACATCGGGCTGATGTTCCAGATCGTGGACGACCTGCTGGATGTGACGCAGAGCGCTGAGCATCTGGGGAAGCGGAGCGGCAAGGACCTCGGGGCGGGCAAGCTGACCTACCCGGGGGTGCTGGGGGTGGAGCGGTCGCGGGAGCTGGTGGGGGCGTTGCGGGCGCGGGCGTTGGGGGCGCTCTCGGACATTGGGGCGGGGGCCGAGCCGCTGCGGCTGCTGGCCGAGTACTTCGCGGTCCGGACGAGGTAGCGAACCCGGGGGGCTTGGGATCCGAATCAGTGTGGCCGCGGGTGTGGCGGCGTCGGAGCACGGGGCGGTGTCGTGGCCTACAGTATTTTCAGAAGTAGCTGAAAGAACGCCGATACGGGCCGAGCACGCATGAAGATCCTCCCGACCATCACCAGCCCGGCCCAGCTCAGGGGCATGGAGATCAGCCAGCTCGAGGTGCTTGCCGGGGAGATCCGGGAGGCGATCTGCGAGCAGGTGTCGAAGACGGGGGGGCACCTTGCGCCGAACCTCGGCGTGGTCGAGCTGACGATCGCGCTGCACTATGTGTTCGACTTCGCGCACGACCGGCTGCTGTTCGATGTCGGGCACCAGTGCTACCCGCACAAGCTGCTCACGGGGCGGTACCCGCTGCTGTCGGGCCTGCGGACGGGCAAGGGCATGGCGGGGTTCCCGGCGCCGAGCGAGTCGGCGTACGACCTGTTCAGCGTCGGGCACGCGGGGACGGGGATCTCGACGGCGGTGGGCATGGCGCGGGGCGACACGCTCAACGGCGAGGCGTACGACCCGGCCAAGCGTCCGGACGGGCGGCGGGTGGTGACGCTGATCGGCGACGCGTCGATCGTGAACGGCGTGGCGATGGAGGGGCTGAACAACGCGGGGACGCTGAAGCGTCAGTTCCTGGTGGTGCTCAACGACAACGGGATGAGCATCTCCAAGCCCCAGGGGGCGGTCGCGCAGTATTTCGACCGGCTGCGCATGAGCCATGTGTACGCGGACTTCAAGCGGGGGGCCAAGGACATCCTCCGCATGATGCCCGGCGGGTCGCTGCTCCACGAGGCGTATCACAAGATGGGCGAGGCCACGAAGGCCATGATCAGCGAGGGGGCGTGGTTCGAACATTTCGGGATCGTGACGGTGGGGCCGATCGACGGGCACTCGCTGCCGGCGCTCATCGAGTTTCTGAGCGAGGCCGCGGAGTTCGACCGCCCGATGGTGCTGCATGTGCAGACGGTGAAGGGCAAGGGTTTCCAGTTCACGGAGCGGGACGCGTCGAAGTTCCACTCGCCGCCGGCGTTCGATCGGTACGAGGAGCGGGGCACGACCAACTGCCGGGTGGAGCTGAAGAGCAAGGGGCGTACCTTTACGGCGGCGTTCGCGGACGCGCTGGCGGATCTGATGGCGCGGGACGACCGGGTGGTGGCGGCGACGGCGGCGATGCCGGACGGGACGGGGGTGTCCAAGTCGCTCGAGTTGTTCCCGGATCGGGTGTGGGACACGGGGATCTGCGAGAGCCACGCGCTGGACATGATGGCGGGTCTGGCGCGGTGCGGGTTCAAGCCGTTCCTGGCGGTCTACTCGACATTCCTTCAGCGGGCGTTCGACCAGGCGTTCCAGGAGGCGGCGCTGCAGGGGCTTCCGGTGCGTCTGTGCCTGGACCGGGCCGGGCTGGTGGGGGGCGACGGGGCGGTGCACCACGGGTTCTGCGATGTGGCGTTGCTGCGGACGCTGCCGGGCGCGTGCCTGCTGGCGGCGATCGACGAGGCGAGCCTGCGGGCGGCGCTGGCGTTCATGGCCGGGTACGACGACGGGCTGAGCGCGGTGCGGTACCCTCGCGATGTGGTGAGCGAGCGTTTCGCCGGCGGCACGCCGGCGTTCGAGCTCGGCAGGGCGCGGTGCCTGACGCCCCGGTACGAGGTTGGTGCGCCCGGGGCTGTGCTGCCGGATGTGGCGGTGCTGGCGTTCGGGACGCCCGCGATCGACGCGATGGTCGCGGCCGAGTCGGTCGGGGAGGGGCTCGCGGTGGGCGTGTGGGACGCGAGGTTCGCCAAGCCGGTCGATACGGGCCTGATCGCGGCGCTGCTGGGGGCCGGGGTGCCGGTGGTGACGGTCGAGGACCACGCTCTGATCGGCGGGTTCGGCGCGGCGGTGCTCGAGGCGGCCCAGTCGCTCGGGCTGGATACTTCGGGGGTGACGCGTCTGGGCCTTCCGGACGCGTGGATCCACCAAGACCCCCGGTCTCGGCAGCTGGCGGAGGCCGGGATCGACGCTGCGGGGATCGGTCGGGCGGTGCGGGTGGCGGCGGGGTCCTCGGCGCGGGGCGTCCTCGGCGGGGCCCAGGCGGCTCGTCCGGCCGGCCCGACGCCGGCGCATCGGGTACGCTGATCGCATGTCCCGTCGTGTGCTGCTGGCGTACAACCCGTCGAACAACGAAGCCCGGGCCGGCGCGGAGCGGGTGCGTGCGCTGGTGAAGGTGCACGGGCGGCTGGCTGGGGAGGTCAACAGCCGGGAGATGGGGGATGCGCCGGAGGTCGACCGCGCGGACCTGATCGTGGCGTTGGGCGGGGACGGCACGCTGCTGTCGCAGGCGCGCCGGTTCGCCGACCGCGGGGTGCCGCTGCTGGGCGTGAACCTCGGGCGGCTGGGGTTCATGGCGGAGTTCGACCTGCCGACGCTGGAGCTTCGGGCGCCGGAGCTGTTCGGCGCCGGGCCGATGATCACGCACGAGTTGAGCATGCTGCGGGCGGAGGTGTTCGGGGCGTCGGCGTCGGCGGCGCGGTTCGAGGGGCTTGCGCTGAACGAGGCGGCGATCACGGCCGGGTTCCCGTTCCGGATGATCGAGCTTGCGATGCGGATCAACGGCGAGGCGGGGCCGGAGATGGCGGGGGACGGGCTGATCGTGTCCACGCCGACGGGGTCTACGGCGTACAACGTTTCGGCGGGGGGTCCGATCGTGGCGCCGGGGGTGCAGGCGCTGGTGATCACGCCGCTGGCGGTTCACACGCTGTCGTTCCGGCCGATCGTGGTGCCGGCGGACGCGGTGGTGGAGCTTGAGGCGCGGCAGGTGAACGACGAGGCGGAGGAGGGCGGGACGACGCTGGTGCTGGACGGGCAGGTGCAGAGCCCGCTGCGTGCGGGGGACCGTGTGCGACTGACGGGCAACGCGAGCCGCGCGAGGTTCGTGAGGAACCCCGGGGCTGGGTTCTGGCAGACGGTGATCGAGAAGCTGCACTGGGCGGCGCGGCCGCGGATGCGCCGGGACTGAGGGGGAGGGGGGGCGTCCTCACGCCATCATGAGCAGCTCGTCTGGGTTGACGAGCGCCACGACTTTCTGGCCGGGCTGGGGGTCTGTGCCGCGTTGGTCGGCCATGACGGTCAGTTTGCCGTCCTCGGCGATGGTGAAGAGGACGACGGCGCGGGGCCCGTAGAGGGTTCGGAAGTCCTCGAAGGAGAACTCGTCGGAGAGGGTGGTGACCTTGACGACCCAGCCGGAGCCGAGCCGCGAGGCGATAGCGCCGAAGGTCGCGTCCTTGGAGAAGAGGCGTCGCCCGGGCATGTCTGCACGGCCGGCGCGGTCTGGCTTGCCCTCGCTGGCGGCGCTGAGCCGGTAGACGGCGGCGCGGTCGAAGAGTCGGAGGAACCGCTGGCAGGCGAGGGCGTTGACCTCGTCGTTGGGGGTGACGGCCATGACGCGCCCGATGCCGGAGAGCTCGAGCATCTCGATTGTTTCTTCGAGGAGGGCGTTGCCGTAGACGGCGTTGAGGCCGGCGAGGCGTGCGGCCCGGGTGTTCTCGTAGTTGGTGTCGGCCATCAGGACGCGGTAGCCGCGTTTGTGGAGGGCGAGGGCGATCTCTCGGGCCCAGGGGGCGGCGCCGATGAAGAGGATTCCCTGGGGGTTGGTGGTGGCGAGTCCGAGGCGTCTGGCGATGGGCCCGGCGGCCAGGCCGTAGAAGGCGACGGTGCCGAGGATGACGGCGAAGGTGTAGGGGACGAGTGTGGCGGCCTCCTCGACGCCGGCCTCTTCGAGGCTGATGGCGAAGACCGAGGCGACGGCGGCGGCGACGATGCCGCGGGGCGCGACGCAGGCGAGGAAGATGCGCTCGTTGCGTTTGAGGCCCGAGCCTGTGGTGGCGGCCCAGACTCCGGCGGGGCGGATGACGGCGATGAGGGTCGCGACGAAGAGGAGGCTGCGCCAGTTGAGGTAGGCGAAGTCGCTGGGGTCGATGCGGGCGCCGAGCGTGACGAAGAGCGCGGAGATGAGGAGGACGCGGAGGTTCTCCTTGAACTCGATGATGTGGCGGATGTCGGCGCTGCGCTGGTTGGCGAGCACGATGCCCATGACGGTGGCGGCGAGCAGGCCGGACTCCTCCTGGATCTGCCCGGAGAGGACGAAGACGAGGACGACGAGGAGGACGGAGACGGGGTTCTGGAGGGAGTCTGGGATGAGGTAGCGTTTGAGGAGCCAGGCGAGGACGCCGGCGGCGATGGCGCCGAGGCCGCCCCCGACGAGGATGGTCATGAGCAGGGCGCGGACGGTGGCGCCGGCGGCGTCCTGGAAGCCGCCGACATGGATGGCCTCGTAGATGAGCACGGCGAGCAGTGCGCCGATTGGGTCGATGACGATTCCCTCCCAGCGGAGGACGGGCCCGGCCTTGCCCTGGGGCCTGATGTGCGTGAGGAGGGGCCCGATGACCGTCGGGCCGGTGACGACCAGGATCGCCCCGAGCAGCGAGGCGAGCTGCCAGCCGAGGCCCAGGAGCGATCTGGCGGCGAGGGTGGCGAGGACCCAGGTGACGAGGGCGCCGACCGTGACGAGTCGGCGGATGACCGAGCGGACCTCGCTGATCTCCCGGGCGTTGAGCGTGAGCCCGCCCTCGTAGAGGATCAGGCCGACGGAGAGGGAGACCAGCGGCAGGAGCAGGTCGCCGAGCAGGTCGTCGGGGTCGAGGATCGGCTGGCCGCCGGGCAGGACCTTGGCGGCGATAGGCCCGACAGCCATGCCGGCGAGGAGCAGCAGCAGGATGGAGGGCACGCGGATGCGCCAGGCCAGCCACTGCGCGCCGACGCCCAGCACGATGATGACCGCGAGGGAGACGATCGGTTCGTGAAACACGCGGGACTCCGTCCCCGCCACCCCGGCGGGTCCTCTAGCATAAACTGCCAGCCCGAGAGGAGCCCGGCGTGCGACTGTACCTGATCAGACATGGCAAGGCCCAGCGGCACGGGGGGCCGGGGCGGGATGAGGACCGCGAGCTGGTCGAGCGTGGGCGGCAGCAGGCCCGGTGGCTGGGGGAGCGGCTGCGGGAGGGGGATCGGCCGCCGGTCGTGGTGCTGGCGAGCCCGGCGGCCCGGGCGCTGCAGACGGGCGTGTTGATCGGGGAGGGGTTGGGGCTCGCGGCGGTGGTCGAGGAGCGGCTGGGGCTGGGGAGCTCGGCGTCGGCGGTGGTGGAGCTGGTTTCGGAATTGGCTTCGGGGGTGGGTGCGGGGTCGGGCGGCTCGGCGGCGCTGGTTGGGCACAACCCGACGATGAGCCTGGTGGTGCAGGCGCTCTGCCGCGGGCCGTCGGGGGGCGACTGGATCGAGCTGCGGACGGGGCAGGCGGCGGTGATCGAGCTGGCGGACGCGGGGGCGCCGTTGGGGATGGGCGAGCTGTTGGAGCTGCTGCGCGGCGATTCGGAGTGAGGGGGCTCACTCGCCGACGATGACGACATCCTGGGCGCGTTCGGGGGGGTCGACGCGGAGGTTCTGGATGCGCCCGGCGACGACCTCGCCGGTGAGGGTGGTGTTGTAGGGGGCGTGGAGCTTGAAGCTGGCGTTCCAGTTTGTGGGCCAGGCGGGGAGCAGGTAGATGGTGCGTCCCTCGGTCTGCATGAGCATGGTCTGGAGGGTGCGCATGAGCACGCCGCCGTGGTCCTGGTCGGGGACCCAGTCGTAGTTGGGTCCCCAGAAGGCGGGGAAGCGTGAGGCGTCGTGCTTGGCGCGGGCGCGGGCGACGAGGTTGTCGCGGGCCCGGTCGGCGAGCCCGAGGTGGGTCATGAAGAGGTCGTCCTGGCGCCAGCCGCTGTGGCCCTGGTCCCAGCGGTGGTCGAGGGCGGCGATGCCGAGCGGGGCGGTGTCTTCCTCGAAGCTGACGAGCCGGAAGGGGAAGACGGCGTAGAGCTCGGGGTTCTCGATGTTGCTCTTGTTGTCGAAGCGGGCGGCGGGGGCGAGCATCTCGACGCCGCCGAGGGTGCGGGTGGGGAGGGGTGGGGCGCGGTCGGCGGCGAGGCGCCAGAGGGCCCGCTGCTCGGGGGAGCCGAGGGTGTCGGGGAGGGCGAGGAGGCGTGCGGCGACGGCGTTGAGGCCGGCGACCTCGGGCATGGGGTTGGTGGTGTCCCACCAGGTCTCGAGGGCCTGGCTGGGGTGCATGACGAGCGTGCCCTCGGGGCCGGTGGGGTACTGCTCGAGGAAGAAGCGGAGGGCCTCGGTGGCGAAGGGGATGAGTCGGGTGCGGGCGAGGGCGTCGTCCTGGGTGTGGTCGTAGGCGTCGAGCATCATCCAGGCGAGCTCGAGGGCGCAGACCCACTCGCGCTTGTGCCAGGGGCTCTCTTGGAGCTTGTCGTCGGCGCGGTCGGCGTAGGGGGTCCAGCCGTAGCTCTCGGGGAAAGCGCCGCCCCAGAAGTAGATGCACTCGGGGATGAAGAGGCCGGCGTGGCCGGTGTATTGGCGGGTGCGGTGGAGGTTGATGGGGGTGAGGTCTTCGGCGTACATGCGGAAGAGGGGTTCGAGCATGTCGGCGTCGCCGGCGGCGCACATGGCGAGGTAGGGCAGGCGGGTGTTCTGCCACCAGTAGCCGGGGCCCCAGCGCCGGTAGTCGGCGTCGCCCCACTGGCCGTCGGCGGGGACGGTGAGCGTGGAGCCGTTGAACTTGATGGGGTGGCGGCCGCGGCCGGCGCAGGCGGTGGTGTAGCGTTGGAGGGCGTAGGCGCGGCTGACGGCGGTGGCGTCGTCGGTGGTGTCGAGGGTGGTGGCGGCGATCGGCTCGCCGTTGAGGTAGAGGGTGAGGCGGCCGGTGGCGGGGTCGGCGGTGGCGGCGACATGGGACCACTCGCCCTGGGGCAGGATGTTGTCGGCGCGGAGGATGGCGGGGCCGAGGATGAGTCGGAGGCTGTTGGCGGGGTAGGTGTCGAGGAGCCAGCCGTCGCTGGCGCCGGGGGTGCATCTGTCGGCGATGCGCCCGCCGCCGGGGGGGAGGGCGCCGGGGTTGAGCCAGGCCTCGATGGTCAGGCCGGCGTCGAATGTCCACGCGGGGGAGTGTTCGAGGGGGGCATCGGGCAGGCCTGCGCCGGCGTAGAGCGGTCGGACGGCGCTCGGCGCGGGCACTTCGCGGGTTGCGGTGGCCCAGCGCTTGCACTCGGCCGGGGTCGCCACGCCGGGGATGATGGTCACGCGCCCGATCTCGCCGACGAACGGGTTGGCGCCGTGCTGATCGGCGCCGATGCGGACGGGCAGATCGTTGTCCGGGACGATGGGGGGCGGGCGGTTGTCGGTGGGGGAGAGCTCGATCCAGCTGCGGCGCCAGAACTCGTTCCACCACCGGGTGTGCGTCTGCCAGGCGGAGGCGGCGCGCATGGACCTGTCGGCGTCGATCTGCGTGCGGATGCGGTCGAGCCATTGGGCGGGGGTCGCCGGGTGCTCGGTGCGGACATTGATGTTGAAGCTGTGGCGGGGCATGGGGGGCGATCGGAGGCGGGCGGGGTCGAGCCGCTCGGCGAGGGCCGAGGTGACCACGGCGCCGAAGACACGGTGGAGCAGGGGGTCGGGGCGGCCTTCGAAGGCTTGCTCGAGCCCTTGGACCTTGATGAGTTCGTCGTACACGGATGGGTCGGCGGCGGCGTGGTACCAGCCGATGGCGGTGTCGGGGCCGGGGTCGTCGAGGAGCACATCGGGGTCGACGAAGACCTCGCGGCGCAGGCCGTTGGGCTTGGCGCGGTCCTCGAAGGTGTCGCTGGTGTCGGCGCGGGGGATGGCCTGGCGCGTGGTGCGCCAGGGCTCGATCGCGGCGGTCGCGGCGCGGTCGGTTGCGCTCTCGATGTTGACCCGGACGACGGGGCGGTTGGCGTCGACCCAGAGGCGCATCTCGCACGCGTCGTCGCCCTCGCCGGCGCGGACGACCATCGCGCCGTTGGTCAGGTCGAGGCGCTGCTCGAAGGGGGCGGTGGGGAGCGGCGGGTCGAGGGTGATGCGGATCTTGCCGACCTTGAGCAGGCGTCCGTGCTCGTCCCAGCTGTCGGACTTGCCGATGTAGAAGCACAGGTCGCCGGTGGGCTCGACCCAGGCGTTGAGGGTGATGTCGCCGTTGCCGAGGGGCATGGAGCCGTTGGCGTCGGCGCTGGGGGTGGTCCAGACGACATCGTGGCGGTGCGGGGCGGTGTCGGCGGGTTGGGCGTGGGCGGGAGAGCTGGTGAGGGTGGTGGTGAGGGCGAGGGCGGCGAGGGCGGCGATAGTGGGGAGCAGCGTGCGCATGGGGTGGGGTCCGGCGTCGGGGGCGTGGGTCAGGGGTTGGCGGCGATCGATTCGATCCAGGCGGCGTGGCGGTCGGCGACGCGCCCCGAGGCGGCGTCGCCCTTGTGGACGAGGATGGCGGCGCGCCCGGAGAGCGATTCGCCGGGGGCGAGGGTGAAGCCCGTGCCGCTGAGGGCGTCGGGGCGGCGGGGGCCGAAGGTGCCGTACTCGCGGGTGAGCCACTTGCTGGGCTGGTCGGCGGGGGGCAGGAGGATGGCGACGCCGGCCTGCTCGGGGCCGACGGTGTTGGAGTAGTCGATCCAGTCGGCGTACTGCTCGTTGGTGGCGGCTTGGGTGTGGCGGCCCTGGTTGTCGGTGATGACAGCGCCGTGGTCGCCGCTCCAGGCGGGGTCCATGCGGAGGAAGGGCCAGGCGTAGTGGACCCAGTCGCTGGTGAAGGTGACGGGGCCGTCGGCGGGGGTGAGGGTCCAGGCGAGGTCGAGGAGGTACTCGCCGTCGCCGAGGGCGGTGATGTGGAAGGCGCGGCGCTCGCGGAGGGCGACGGTCTCCTCGTCGATGACCCACTCGAGGGTGGCGGTGAAGCTGGCGTGGTTGCCGGAGGCCTCGCGGGACTCGAAGCCGGTGTGGCGGATGAAGCTCTTGAAGCCCTGGTCGGGGTGGTCGGGGTCGCGGTAGTTTTTCCAGCAGTGGTAGAAGTCGACCTCGCGCCCGTCGGCGATCTTGACGCGGTCGGCGATCCAGAGGGCTCGGTGATGGGGGTAGGGGTCGGGGTGCTGGGCGAGCATGGGCTGGCCGCCGGGGGAGCGGAGGGGCCAGATGTGGGGGAGGGCGTACTGGTCGTCGTATCGGTAGCTGAGGGCCTCGGCGCGGTCGATCTCGACGCGGAGGGTGTGGGCGTCGGGGTCTTCGAAGAGGGTGACGGTCGGCTGGTCGTCGGGGGCGGCGGTCGTGTCGGGCGGGGCGGACGCCTGGGGGGCATTGCACGCGGCGGCACGGCTCAGAGAGCCGTGGCACACGAGGCAGAGGGCGAGCGCGACGGCGGGTGCGCGGTGCATCAGACCGTCCCCCACTGCTCGCGGTGCGGGTAGTCGAGCATGGCGTTGGCCTCGTCGTCGTCCACGAAGCGCTCGGCGCCGGGGTCCCAGCGGAGCTTGCGGGCGAGTTTCATGGCGATGTGGGTGAGGATGCAGACGCTGCTGGAGCGGTGGCCGACCTCGACGGGGCAGATGGGCTCCGTGCCCTCGCGGGCACACTCGAGGAAGTTCCGGATGTGGTCGGTGCTGCGGTAGAGCTTGACGGCGCCGGCCTCGGTGGGCTCTTCGAGCATGGCGGGGTCGCTGGCCTCGGCCTTGTAGCGTTGGACCCAGATCCAGCCGGCGTCGCCCTCGAAGCGGACGCCGGCGGGGTCGCCGGTCTGCTGGAGGAGTTTGACGCCGTCGGCGTAGGTGGCTTCGGCGGTGTAGTCGGTGTGGACATCGAAGAGGCCGCGGGAGGGGAAGGAGGCGCGGGCCTCGAACTCGACGGGTCCGGAGTGGGTGTCGTCGCCGTGTCCCCACTGGGCGGTGTCGTTCATGTGCGAGCCCCAGCCAGTGATCATGCCGAGGCAGTAGCGTTCGATCTGGAGCCAGCCGGGGCGGCCGAAGCCCTTGGCGGGGTGGACGCGGTGCTCGGTGTAGGGTCGTGGGCTGGTGGGTCCGGCCCACATGTCGTAGTTGAGGTTGGGGGGCGGGTCGGCGGGGGCGTCGAGGCCGGTGCCGCTGTCCTTGGGGAGCTGGACGCGGATGGTGTGGAGCTTGCCGACGCGTCCGTTGCGGACGGCCTCGCAGGCGCTGCGGAAGGCGTCGTTGGAGCGTTGCTGGGAGCCGACCTGGAGGACGACGCCGGATTCGCGGACGACCCTGACGAGTTGGCGGCCTTCCTCCAGCGAGTAGGTGACGGGCTTTTCGATATAGATGTGCTTGCCGGCGCGGGCGGCGTCGGCGCCGATGCGGGCGTGCCAGTGCTCGGGCGTGCTCACGATGACGGCGTCGATGTCGGGGCGGGCGAGCAGCTCGCGGTAGTCGGCGTGGGTGGCGATGTCGGCGAGGGGCTCGGAGTTCTTCTCCTTGTGCCAGGCGGCGATCCCCTGGACGGCCTCGGCGAGGCGGTTGCTGTCGACATCGCAGACGGCGGCGAGCCGGGCGGGGGTGGCGTCGGCGAGGCCGGTGTGGACGAAGGGGCGCATGAGCTCGCGCCCGCGCCGGCCGGTGCCGATGCAGCCGATGCGCATGATGTTGCTGGGGGCCTGGGCGCCGAGGGCGCGGCGGGTGATCACATACGGCATCGCCACCGAGGCCGCCGCGAGCTTCACCGCGGTGCGTCGTGTCATCTCGCTCATCGGGTCACTCCTTCTCTTTCGTCTGCTCGGCCTGCTCGGCCTGCTCGGCCTGTCCGACCTGTCCGGCCTGTGGTACGCCGGCGTACGCCTCGAACGCCGCGGCGAGTTCCTCTCGTCCCCACCGTCCCGGGTGCACCACCACACGATAACGCAATGGGAACACCTCGCCCTTGCGGAGGGTGAGCGGCTCGTAGCAGATCACTGCCGGGGTGAAGAACGACATGTCGGCGGACCGGATCGCGTACCACGGCGAGGGGCTGTTGGCATTCTCCGGGTGGCTCAGGATGGCGATCCCGACCTCCTTGCCGTCGATGGCGCCCGAGTACTCGAACGCGTCGTGTCGGGCGCGGTAGCGGTCCTGGTCGTTGAATTCGACCGGGCCGTCGGTGGTCATCGCCTGCCGGTCGTCCATCTGGACGAGCCTGGCGGAGAGCCCCGCGTAGCCGCCGTAGGCCTTGCCCCCGGGCTCGTCGGGGAGGGGGGTGCGGTCGAGCGCGACCTGATCGGCCTGGACGGTGAACCAGCTTGCCCAGTCGATGGCGTATGACCCCTCGGGGCCGGGTGCGGCGACGGTGATTTCTCGGAGTTCGGCGAGCACCACCTCGTCGGCGCAGAGGTATCGGAGATTGAACCGAAAGGCGGCGGATGCATCATCGGCCCGCACGACGCCGGGCGTGTCCCAGGCGGTGCGCCCCGCGGGGCGGTCGCTGCCCGGGGCGTTCTCCCAGAAGTTGACGCCGTTGATGAACTTCCAGCTGAACCAGAGGCCGTGGTGGTGGACATGGTCGGGCGGTGCGTCGGCGGTGAGCGGGCCGACGCCCGGGAGCGCGAGTGGGTGGAACGCGATGTGCGTCAGGGCTTCGTCGTAGTCGAGGCGCCAGAGCGTCTGGCCGTCGAGGCTCAGTCCGACGGAGGATCCTTCGTCCTCGAGCCACTCGATCCGGGGAGGGGTGGGGTCGGCGGGCTGGGGTGTCTGCGCGCCAAGCGGGGCTGGGCATGCGCCCAGCAGCGCCGCGGTGATCCACGCCATCGGTCGCATGCCACGCGCTCCCTTACCGCCGTGCGGCGGCCTTGATCCTGAGGAGGTCTTTCATGACGGCGCCCATCTCTTCGCCCGGCGCTACACCGCCGAAGGCGTCGTGGAGCCGCGAGTAGACGGCGTAGAGCTCCCGGTAGACGCCGGCGGCGGCGGGGTCGGGGTGGTAGCTCTCGCGGCGGACGCCGGTCATCGCGGCCTGTGCCGCGGGGACATCGGGGTGTGCCCCGCCGACGACCGCGCCGAAGACGGCGGCGCCCAGGGCGCAGGCCTGGGTGGAGCGGCTGACGAGCATGGGGCGGTTGCAGACATCGGCGTAGATCTGCATGACGAGCGGGCTCTTCTCGGCGATCCCGCCGCAGTTGACGACCCGGTCGATAGCGACGCCGTACTCCGCGAGGCGCTCGATGATTTTGAGGGCGCCGAACGCGGTGGCCTCGATGAGGGCCCTGTAGATCTCGGCGGCGGTGGTGTGGAGGGTCTGTCCGACGATGAGGCCGGTGAGCAGGGGATCGGTGAGGACCGTGCGGTTGCCGTTGTGCCAGTCGAGGGCGACCAGGCCGCTGTGGCCGGGTTTGAGGGCGGAGGCTTCGGCGGTGAGGCGGGCGTGGAGGTCGGCGGCCGGGCCGCCGCCGGGGGCGATGCGTTGGACGAACCAGTTGAAGATGTCGCCGACGGCAGACTGTCCGGCCTCGATGCCGAGCATGCCGGGGAGGATGCTCTCGCGGGCGATGCCGCAGACGCCGGGGATGTCGGGCATGGAGCCGTCCATCGGGGCGACCATGCAGTCGCAGGTGCTGGTGCCGATGATCTTGACGAGGGTTCCTGGCCCGACGCCGGAGCCGACGGCGCCGGCGTGGGCGTCGATGATGCCGACGGCGACGGGGATGCCGGGGGGCAGGCCGACCGCGGCGGCGAACTGCTCGGCGAGCGGGCCGGCGGGCTGGTCCGAGGGCGACACGCGCGGGGCGAACCGCCCGCGTACCTCGGCAAGGTACGGCGACAGCCCGCGCAGGAAGACTTCGGCGGGCAGGCCGCCCCAGTCGGGGTTGTGCATGCCCTTGTGTCCGGCGGCGCAGGCGCTGCGGGCCATGGTTTCGGGCTTGCGGTTGCCGGTGATGAGGGCGGGGATGTAGTCGGCCTGCTCGACCCAGGAGTACGCCGCGTGGGCGATCTCCGGGCTGGTGCGCGCACAGCGCAGGATCTTGGACCAGAACCACTCGGAGGAGTAGGTCCCGCCGCACTTGGCGAGGTAGGGGTAGTCGCCGGCGCGGGCGCGTTCGGTGATCTCGGCGGCCTCGGCGTGGCTGGTGTGGTCTTTCCAGAGCCAGGCCATGGCGTCGGGCTCGCGGTCGAACTGGGGCTTGAGCGCGAGGGCGACGCCGTCGGCATCGACGGGGATGGGTGTGGAGCCGGTCGCGTCGACGCCGAGGCCGACCACGCGGGAGGGGTGGAACCCCGGCACGGTGCCCGCGGCCCGCACCGCCTGCCCCACGGCGTGGACGAACCCCTCGGCGTAGTCGGCGGGGTGTTGTCGGGCGAGGTTGGGCTCGCGGGGGTCGGTGATGACGCCCTGCTCGCCGTGGGCGAACTGCCGGACGGCGGTGGCGATTTCTTCGCCGGAGGCGGTGTCGACGACGAGCGCCCGGACCGAGTTGGTGCCGTAGTCCACGCCGATCGAGAAGCTGGGGTCGCTTGGCATGGGGGACTCCCTGGCGATTGGGGAGGTCATCGTACAGGATGGGGGTGAGGGCCGGGCCCGGGAGGATGACGGGGGGGCCTGGGCGGGTGCCGGGGCCTTGCCGGTGCGCAAAGAAAGACGCCCCGGGATGATCCGGGGCGTCTGTCAGTGAAGCGGAGAGAGCGGGATTCGAACCCGCGAGACAGGTGTTCACCCGTCTAACGGTTTAGCAAACCGTCGCCTTCAGCCACTCGGCCATCTCTCCGGCTGGGCCCATGGGGGGCTTGCGGGGTCGAAGGATATCCGGTGCGCGGGCCGAGAGCAAAGAGGGGCCGGAGGGGGTCCTGGCGTGGGATCAGCCTGCCTGGGCGTCGTCAGCGCGGTCGCCGTTGGCCTCGATGAGGCGCCGGAGGTACTGGTTCTCGCGCCGGGTGGCCTCCAGATCGAAGACGAGGTACTTGACGCTGAGCCGGAGGTGGTCGAGCGACTCCTGGAGCTCGCCCAGGGTCGATCGCATTTTCTCGTGGCGGGCGCGGGTCTCGCGGGCGAAGCGCTCGATCCGGGAGCGTTCCTCGGGGGTGAGGGTCTCGACCTTGTTGAGGATCTCGGCGAGCTGGGCGTCGAACTTCTGATCTTCCATGATTCCCTCCGGGTCTGGTTGGTGGGGCCGATGGGGCCCCGCCGTGTGTCTGGAGGGGGACAGAACAACCGCTGGGCCCGGGCTGGGCACGGCGGGCATGGGGTCGATTGGTCCGAGAAGAACCGGCGTGGCCGGGGCGTGAGGGGCGTCGGCGGTCGGGGGGGTTGCCCTGCTCGCCCAGGCGGCCCGCCAGTTGTGCGGGGTGTTGCCCGGGATCAACGGCTGGTGAGCAGCCTGGTCAACATCTCGCGGACTTGGGGGGTCACCTTGGCGCCCAGGCCGGACAGGGCGGCGGGGTCTTCGCGCCGGGCGTGGGAGACGAGCTTGGCGAGGTGGGCGTCGAGGTTCTGGCGGAAGCGTCGGAAGGCCTCCTCGAGGTCGTGACGGCTGAAGGCGCTAAGGGGGTCGGCCAGGCCGGACTGGGCGGCGGCCCAGTCGAGGAGGGACTTGCCGTGGTTCTCGAACCTGTAGAGGCCGGAGGTGTGCTCGAGGCGTCGGGCCAGGGGGAGGAACGGGTCGGTGGCGGTCTCGGGCAGGGCGTGGAGCTGGGCGGCGAGGGCGGCCTTGTCGAGGGCCTGGCTGAAGGGGTCTGGGGCTTGGTCGTCGGCGGCGAAGACCTGGACGGGGACCGAGTCGGCCTGGGCGAGCCGGGCGACGGCGGTGGAGAGGGTCTTGGTGCCGGCCCGGTCGAAGCGGACGGTGACCCTCTGGGCGTCCCTGCCGTCTTCGCGGATGCTGGTGGCGCTGAGGACGCGTCCCAGCCCCCACTCGGGTCTGGCGGTGTGGACAACCCGATCGCCTGACTTCCAAACAGACTCAGTCATGCACGAATCTCCCCGGGGGCCAACTGGCCCCGCGCCGAAGCGCCTTGTGTCGCGGTCGTGGACCGCTGCCGCACCGCCGCTGCCCACGGTCCGGGCGGGGGCGGGTCCACGCGCCTAGTATAGTGGCTGATCGCCCGGGATGGTAGGGAACCCCCGGGAATGGTGGTAGGACCCCGTCAGGATACCGAGAATGCTTGAAGCGCTCAAGAGCGACGACCTTATCGCCAAAGCCGGCGGCCGGTTCAAGCTTTGCACCTTGATCCAGCGTCGGCTCGGGCAGTTGATGGAGGGGGCCCGCCCGCTGATCGAGCGGGATGGTCGTTCGGACCTGGAGCTGGTCATGGAGGAGATCCTCCAGGACAAGATCACGCTCGGTTGGTCCGGTGACGAGGTGGGTGGGCATGCCCGGCTGTCGGCGGCCGCGAGCGAGCCCCTGCTCTAGCACCCCTGCGCCCGCCCCTCGGGCCGACCGGACGGTGCCGCCGTGAACCCCGCGTTTGCAGACAGGCGTGTGCTGGTGGGTGTGACGGGCGGTATCGCCGCGTACAAGTCGGCGATGCTGGTGAGCCGGCTGGCGCAGTCGGGGGCGTCGGTGACGGTGGCGATGACCCCTGCGGCGACGCGGTTCGTGACGGCGTTGACCTTCCAGGCGTTGTCGGGCCGTCCGGTGTACACGACGCCGTGGGAGCACATCGAGTCGCACGACCCTCAGCATGTGTCGCTGGCGGAATCAATCGACGCGGCGGTGGTTGCGCCGTGCTCGATGGACTGTCTTGCGCGTCTGGCGTCGGGTCGGGCGGACGATGTGGTGACGCTGATCCTGAGCGCGGTTGACCGGGCGCGGTCGCCGGTGCTGCTCGCGCCGGCGATGAACGCGCAGATGTGGGCCCAGCCGTCGACGCAGCGGAATGTGGCGACGCTGCGTGCCGATGGTTTCGCGCTGATCGGCCCCGCGGAAGGCTGGCAGGCGTGCCGGCGTGTGGGGCCGGGTCGGATGAGCGAGCCCGAGGACATCCTCGGCGCGCTCGCGGCGCTCCTGCCGTCGCGTTGATCGCGGGGCGGGCTCCCCTTCGCGCTTGCGTGAAATTACCGAGAGTCCCCGCGGGGATTATTGGCGAGTCCGGGCGTGGAGTCGAGCGGGTGGTGCGCGCTGCGCGTCGTTCCGGTGGCGTGGGATTGTGGTCTCCCGGTGGGCGGTGCGCGTGACATCGTCGCCGCGACATCTAAGATAACGGGAGGGCCATATGGGTATTCAGAATCTCGACCGAATCCTCGCTCCTCGTCGCATCGCGGTGATTGGCGCCAGCCAGCGGGTCGGCAGCGTCGGGCACGCGGTGTTCAACAACCTGCTGCGGTCGGGCTTCGATGGCGTCGTGTATCCGATCAACCCGCACCGCGAGGCGGTGAGCGGGGTGCTGGCGTACCGGGACATCGGGAGCGTGCCGCACATGCCGGATCTGGCGGTGGTGTGCACACCGGCGCGCACTGTGCCGGCGCTGGTGCGCGAGGCGGGTGAGGCCGGGGTTCGGGGGATTCTGGTGCTTTCGTCGGGGTTTGGGGAGGGGGCGGGCGGGGGGACGGGCCTGCGTGAGGAGTTGCGGGAGGCGCTGCACCGGTACCCCGGGATGCGGATGATCGGTCCGAACTGTCTTGGGGTGATGGTGCCGGGGTTGGGGATCAACGCGTCGTTCGCGCGGAGCATGCCGCAGGAGGGGGGGATCGCGTTCATCTCGCAGTCCGGTGCGTTGTGCACGGCGGTGCTGGATATGGCGATGGAGTCCGGCCTTGGGTTCAGCTACTTCGTGTCGGTGGGCAACCTGCTGGATGTGACCTTCGGGGACTTGATCGACTATGTGGCGCAGGACCCGCAGACGAAGTCGATCATCCTGTACATCGAGTCTCTTCGTGAGGCGCGGGGCTTTCTGTCGGCGGCGAGGGCGTTTGCGCGGACCAAGCCGATCATCGCGTACAAGGCGGGCCGGTTCACGGAATCGGCGAAGGCGGCGAGCAGCCACACGGGGGCGATGGCGGGTGAGGACGCGGTGTACGACGCGGCGTTCCGGCGCGCGGGGATCGAGCGTGTGTACGAGATCGGCGACATGTTCGAGTGCGCGACACTTCTGCGTCGCGGGCGTCGGCCGTCGGGGGGGCGCCTGGCGATCGTGACGAACGCCGGGGGCCCCGGGGTGGTGGCGACGGACGCGCTTCTGGCCCGGGACGGGAACCTCGCGACGCTCAGCGAGGCGACGATGGCGGAGCTGAACCGTTGTCTTCCGCCGGACTGGTCGCACGGGAACCCCGTGGACATTCTTGGCGACGCGGGGCCGGATCGGTACACGCAGGCGTGCCAGGCGGTGCTGGCGGACGAGGGTGTGGACGCGGTGCTCGCGGTGCTCAGCCCGCAGTCGATGACGGCGCCGACGGAGGTGGCGCGGGCCCTGATCGCGGCGTCCGCCAAGTCGCACAAGCCGGTGCTCGCGTCGTGGATGGGCGGGCCGAGCGTGCGTGAGGGGGCGGCGTTGCTCGAGCAGGCGCACATCCCGACCTACAGGACGCCGGACGGCGCGGTGCAGGCGTTCATGCACCTGGTGGGGTACGCGAGGAATCTGGAGATCCTGTACGACACGCCGCGGGACATCCCGCTGGAGCTCGGCAACAACCTCGAGGAGCGTCTGCGGGCGATCGAGCCGGGAGTATCCGGGCAGGGGATGCTGACGGAGAAGGACGCCAAGAGCGTGCTGGCGCGGTACGGGTTCGAGGTGACGGAGGCGGTGCCGGCGTCGTCGGCGGCGGAGGCGATCGGGGCCGCGGAGAAGATGGGGTACCCGGTGGTGCTCAAGCTGCATTCGCCCGACATCACGCACAAGCAGGATGTCGGCGGCGTGAAGCTGGGCCTGAAGGACGGGCAGGCGGTGCGCGAGGCGTACGCCGACATCATCGGGCGTGCGGTGCGTGCGCGTCCGGAGGCGCGGATCGCGGGCGTGACGGTGCAGCCGATGGTGGACACCGCGGCGGGTGTCGAGCTGATCATCGGGGCGAAGCGGGACCCGGTGTTCGGCGCGGTGATGCTCGTGGGCGCCGGCGGGACCCTCGCGGAGGTGCTGGCGGACCGGACGGTCGAGCTCCCGCCCCTCGACGAGCGGCTGGTGCGGCGGATGCTGGAGAACCTGCGGTGCTGGCCTCTGCTCCGGGGCTACCGCGACTCGCCGGCGGTGAATCTGGACGCGTTGGTGGGCGCGATCGTGCGGCTGTCGTACCTGCTCGCGGACCATCCGGAGATCGCGGAGCTGGATATCAACCCGCTGCTCGCGACGCCCGAGCGGGTCATCGCGCTGGACGCGAGGATCCGGATCGAACCGGTCCCGGGGGACGGCGAGCCGGGGACCTACGAGCACCTGGCGATCCGTCCGTACCCGGTGGGGCTGGGGATGGCGGTCACGCTGCAGGATGGGACGGGCGCGCTGCTGCGGCCCATCCGGCCGGAGGACGAGCCGTTGTGGCACGAGATGGTCGCGGCGTGCTCGGAGCAGTCGATGCACTTCAGGTTCGGCGCGATCGTGGACCCGATGAGCCACGGGCTGGCCTCGCGGTTCTGCTTCATCGACTACGACCGGGAGATGGCGATCGTGGCGGAGGTCGGGTTCGGGGCCGAGCGTCGGCTCGCCGGCGTCGCGCGCATGGTCGGCGGGGCGGGCCTCGACGAAGCCGAGTTTGCCATCTTGGTGGCCGACCCGTGGCAGGGCAAGGGCCTGGGGAGGTTCCTGATCGAGCGGTGCCTGACTGTCGCGCGCCTGATGAAGATCCGGCGCCTGACGGCGGAGATGGACTCGGAGAACGGTCGGATCGTGGACATGCTCCGGTCAGTCGGCTTCCAGTTCCGCAGCATCAAGCAGAGCGGCAGGCTCGCCGCGGAGCTTGTGCTGGGCTGACACGCGCGGGGTGGGGTCGGGGCGGTCGGCGGCCCTGCCCTTCCCGGGGCGTCGGGGCTCGTGCGCGGAACGGTCCGCATTTGACCGGGGGGCCCGGTGGGCCAACCATTGCAGGCGCCCGGAGAGGTGCCAGAGTGGTCGAATGGGCCGGTTTCGAAAACCGGTGTGGCACTTTGTGTCACCGGGGGTTCGAATCCCCCCCTCTCCGCTTTCCCGGACTTGGCTCGCCCCCGACGGCGGGGCGCGGATGCCGCGCCGCGGCGCGTCGGGGCTCGGCGCGCCGGGCCCTGGGGGCCTGGACACCATCTGCCTGCGGTGATTGGCCGATGATGCGACGGGGCGGGTGAGGGCCCGTTGTCGGTTCGGGGGAACGGGCGGGGCGGCTGAACCTTGACGGGCCGCGGGTAGTCCAGCCCGTCTATTCAAGATAGGCTAATGGGTTATGGATACTGCGCAGCATCCCGACAGATTGGCGGTGGTGGTGCGCCGGCTCGCGGAGGTTTGCGAGGGTCTGGACGCGGCGGAGCGTCAGCGGGGGCTGCTGCTGGCGACGATCCCGCCGGAGGTTCGGGCGAGCGCGGTGAACCTGGTGCACTACCTGGCGCTGCGGCGGTTTGATGTCCGCGAGCTGCAGGTGGAGCTGGCCAAGTTCGGCCTCAGCTCGCTGGGGCGGTGCGAGCCGCATGTCCGGGCGACGCTGGAGACGACGCGCGGCACGGCCGAGTCGCTGCTGCAGGTGATCCGGGAGTCGTACCCGGGCGTTCACGCGGACACGGGCCGGTACCCGGCGCGGTGCTCGACGCGCGGGCTGAGCTTCCAGGCGGGGACGACGATGTTGGCGCAGCACACCGAGCAGTTGCTTGGTCCGGTGGCGACATCGGGGCGGGAGACGCGGATCCTGGTGACGATGCCGCCGGAGGCCGCCGACCCCCTTCGCGGGCCCGCGCTGCTGCGGGGGCTTGTCGAGGCGGGGATGGAGGCGGTGCGGATCAACTGCGCCCACGACGACGAGAGCGCGTGGCACGCGATGGTGCGTCACACGCGGGGGGCGGCGGAGGCGACGGGTCGGACGATCAAGATCCTGTGCGACATCCCGGGTCCGAAGGTGCGGACCGGCCCGCTGCCGCCGGGGCCGGCGGTGCTGCGTTGGCGTCCTTCGCGGGACGAGTTCGGTCGTGTGGTTTCGCCGGCTCGGGTGGCGTTGGTGCCGGTGGACGGGAGCGACCCGCCGGTAGTGCCGCGGGGCGTGGATGTGGCGATCGGGCTGCCCCCCTACTTCCTGGATCACCTGCGTCCGGACTCGGCGATCCGTCTTCGGGACACCCGGGCGCGTCGGCGGACGCTGCGGGTCCGGTCGCGGCTGGAGACGGGCGGCTGGCTGGCGGAGGGGTGGACGACGGGGTATGTGTCGCCGGGGACGGTGGTAGCGGCGCACACGGAGACGGGGGAGCTGCTGCGGGCGTCGGTGCGGTGGACGCCGCGGGCGGAGGGGACGGTGACGGTGTTCGAGGGGGGGCGAGTGGCGTTGTGCGACATGCTGGATCGGGCGCTGCCGGAGGGTGGGCTATGGCAGGGCGCGCCGGCGGTGACCTGCACGCTGCCGGAGGCGTTGGCGGATGTACGGGTGGGCGACCGGGTGTGGTTCGACGACGGGAAGCTGGGGGGCGTGGCGGAGGCGGTGGAGGCGGGGGCGGTGCTGGTGCGGGTGACGCACTCGCGCGCGGGGGGGTCGAAGCTGCGCGGGGACAAGGGGATCAACTTCCCGGACAGCCCGCTGCGGGTGGCGGCGATCACGGAGGTTGACCGGCGGATCCTGCGGTTTGTGGCCCAGCACGCGGACATGGTGGGGCTGTCGTTTGTGAACCGGGTGGAGGATGTGCGGGAGCTCGGGGCGGAGCTTGGGCGGTTGCAGCCGGGGCGGCGGGTGGGGGTGGTGCTGAAGATCGAGACGCGCCGGGCGTTCGAGAATCTGCCGGCGCTGCTGCTGGAGGCGCTGCGCACGCCGCCGGTGGGGGTGATGATCGCGCGGGGGGACCTGGCGATCGAGTGCGGGTTCGAGCGTCTGGCGGAGGTGCAGGAGGAGATCCTGTGGATGTGCGAGGCGGCGCATGTGCCGACGATCTGGGCGACGCAGGTGCTGGAGAGCATGGCGAAGACGGGGCTTCCGAGCCGTGCGGAGGTGACGGACGCGGCGATGGCGGAGCGCGCGGAGTGCGCGATGCTGAACAAGGGGCCGTACATCGTGGAGGCGGTGCGGACGCTTGACAACATCCTGCAGCGGATGGCGAGCCACCAGCGGAAGAAGCGTGCGATGCTGCGCCCGCTGCGAGTGGCGGAGGGGTTTGAGTGGGAGGCGGGGGAGACCGCGCCGGCCTGAGGCGGAGCGCTACCCGCCGACCCAGCCGAGCTTGGCCATGGCGAAGTGCTCGCCGACGACGGCCAGGCCGGAGAGCACGAGGAAGCCGACGAGCTTGAACTCGGCGATGGTGTCGGCGCCCCACTCGCCGCGGAGGGCGGAGAAGAAGTCGGGGGTGAAGTAGTAGCGGACGCTCTCGAGGACGCCGTGCCAGTCGTCGAACAGGACCTTGCCGATGCCGAGGTAGACGGGGATGTTGGCGGCGATGAGGACGCCCCAGTAGGTCTCGTTCGGCTGCCACATGGCGAGATCCCCCGGGTCCCCGGGCGGGGATGGCTGCGAATCAGGGCGACAGGATTTGAACCTGCGACATCCTGCTCCCAAAGCAGGTGCTCTACCAAACTGAGCTACGCCCTGTCCGGTTCGGGGAACCGGTTTGCCTGTCGTCTACCTGTCGTCCGGTTCGAGGAACCGGACTAGCTGTCGTCCGGTTCGGAGAGCCGGGCCACCTTTGTCCGGTTCGGAGAGCCGGGCCACCTTTGTCCGGTTCGGAGAACCGGGCCACCATCTCTCCGGTTCGGAGAACCGGGCCACCTTTCGGGGGCGGGGGGAGTGTAGCCCGGGCGGGGGGGGCGCTGCAAAAGAACCACCGGCCCGGCCGTTTCGGGCCGGGCCGGCGATCTCCTCCAGCGGGGCGTATCCGCGTGGAGTTTGAGGCTCGACGGGCGGGCGCGACGGGCGCGCTCGTAGGGCGGGCGTCGGGCCGGGCTTAGAGCGGGACCTCCTTGAAGAGGACGATCCGGGGCTTGTCGCCGGGCTTGGTGACATTGGAGCGGTCGACGACCATGACGAAGCGTCGGGCGAGGCTGGGGACCATGGGGTCCTGGGGGGCAAGGCCCTTGACATCGGACTCCTGGTAGCCGTGGACGACGAACCAGACGGCGAAGATGTCGGAGCGGACGGAGGCGGAGGACATGACGGCGCTGGCGAGGGCGAGCCGCTCGTCGTAGTCGTCGATGATCTCGTCGTCGTCGGTCTTGTTGTTGTCGCCGTCGAAGTCGTAGGCGAGGGAGTCGACGCCGTCGGCCTGGATGTTGTCGGTGTCGTAGCCGAGGCGGTCGATGTCGTGGGGGTAGAGGTAGCCGGTGTTCGGGTCGGTCGGGTACCCCCAGTCGCGGAGGAAGGTGATCTCGCCGAGCGAGCGGATGCCGGGCTGCTCGCGGATGCCGGCGACGCCGGTGGTGCCCCAGCGGGCGTTGTCGCCGGGGTTGTCGCCGGGGGGGGCGAATCCGAAGGGGTCGATGCGGGTTCCGGCGGCGATATCCCACCAGCTGCGGAAGTCGATCGGGTCGGGGGACTCTAAGCCGGTGACATCGCGCGGGTAGAGGTAGGTGCGGTCGCGGTAGGCCGCGAGCATGGTGGCGATGTCCGAGCGCCAGTCGTGGGTTCCGTCGGTCCACCACCAGTTGCCCGAGGTGTCGGCGGCGTTGGTGTTCTGTGGCGGCGAGAGGGCGGGGAGGGAGCGGAGCGTCTCGCGGGAGGCGGTGTTGATGTTCATGACGCCGTGGGTCGGGGCGACGAGGGAGGCGAACTTCTCCTCCAGGATGGAGACCTTGTCGAAGAGGGTCGCGGCCAGGGGGACGCCGAGGCCCCAGGTGGGTTCGCCGGCGGTGAACAGGCCGTCTTCGTTGGAGTCCACGAAGGGCACGAACCAGTCGTAGCGGAGCATGCCGCGGTCGAGGAGGACGCGGTCGGGGTCGGTGGATGCGACGGGTGGGACGAAGGCGTTGGCGTAGGCGTTGGAGGCGGCGGGGTCGTTCTCGAAGTAGAGGGCTGCGGCGAGGGCCTCGGAGAGGGTGGTCCACTCGACATCCTGGTCGCCGCCGTTGAATGCGATATCGGGGATCTGGTGGGGCCCGATGCCGAGGGGGAGGAGGAGGTCGGCGACGCGCATGATGAAGGGCTCTGTGTCCTCTGGCTGGCCGTTGCCGTTCGTGTCATCGCGGAACTCGAGGTTGTTGAGGTGCGGCTCGACATCTCGTGGCGGGTAGTAGTCGCCGTTGACAGTCCCGCCCGCGAAGGGCACCGACGCGAGGTTGGGCTGGATCTCCTTGACGGTCATCAGCGGGTAGTTGGGGTGTGGGTCGTACTTCTCGTCGGGCGGCAGGAAGATGCCCGGGACGAGCGGTTCGCCGGTTCCGGCGCCGGACTGGTCGTCGAGCAGGTCGTCCAGCGTGTCGTCGCCGACCACACCGGTGAAGTCGCTCTTCTGCAGGTTCCGGCTGCTTCCGTCGTCGAGCGTGTCGTTCGCGTTGGCGAGCGGCGCGCCGCCCGAATCGAGCGGGTGCTTGAGCTCGATGCAGTAGGCGGGGAGGCCGCCCTGGGGAGGGGTGGTCCCCAACCCCGACCTGGTGTCGCCGTTGCGCAGCACGGCGCCGTACCTCGTGATGGTGAGGCCCTTGTTCTGCTTGTCTGCCGACCCGGGGGCGGGGGGCTCCGGGCCTCGCTCCGCGTTGTTGACCGCGCCGCCCTGGTTTGCCTGCGAGCCGGGGGCGTCGAACTGCGGGTCCCAGAGCCGTCGGTCCAGCGTCGGGATCGCGTCGGCATCGCTGTTGCCGGCGGGTGTCGGGTCGCGGAGACGATCGACGATCGTGTCGTTGGCCTGCACATTCTGGGTGGACTCGTCCATCGTGTCGATCAGCATGCCGCCGTTGCCGTCGAGTTCGGGGCGCTCGACCCGCCAGAGCTTGACCACGCGCCGGCTGTCCTTGGTGCCGCTCTGGAGGTCGTCGACATTGCGGAGGTCGAGGTTGTTCTCGTCGGGGACATCGACCGCGCCGGTCGCCGGGTCGAAGGGCACGATCCATGCCGGGTCTGGTCCGTTCGGGTCCTTGAGCTGTTGGTTGATCCAATCCCGCAGGCGGCCTTCTTCTTCGCCCAGATTCGGCACAGCCCCGTAGGACGGATTCTCCGTAATCCGGAAGATGCGGCGTGCGATCGCCTTGGGGTGCTGGCTGAGCGCGTAGACCGTCTTGCTGCTGTGGGGCGGCAGGGTGATCTCGGACTCGACACCGTTGGACACATCCGTCAGCTTGAAGTACTGATCGCCGTACTGGAGGTAGTGCATCCCGATCGGAGCGCCGGCGATGTCGCCCCCGCCGGAGAGGGAGACGGGCTCATCGAACGGGTTGTGCAGCTGGAAGGCGAGCACCGCGAACAGGAAGTCGGGGTTGTCGGCCTTGCCCGTGCTCGGGATCTCGCCGTTCACCGACGGTTCGAACAGGTAGAAGGACTGCCCGTTGCGGATGATCTCGCGGGTATCGTCGTCGCCATTCTCGATCTCCGGGGCGTCGGTGAACATGACATACGACGCCGCGGCGACGAGGAATGGCTGGGCCTCGACGCCGAAGACATTGATCGCGTCGGGCATTCCGGCGGGGCTGGTGCTGCGGTAGAGGCGGGTGCTGCCCGCGACCACTCCCTCGTCCAGATCGAGCAGTTGCCAGGGGTACTCGGGCTGGCGGGAACCGGGGTCGCCGGGGTAGAGGTTGCTGGAGTCGCGGAAAGTCGCGCCGCCGTTGAGCAGCACCGTCCGCTTTGTCATCTCGCTGCCGCCGTCGTAGGCATCCCGCATGTTCGCCGCGAGGTGGGCGGCGGTGCGGATGGCGAGGTGCGGGCCGCTGTAGCCGTAGTAGAGGGTTCGGTACTCGTCGAAGTGCGAGTCGCTGGGGTCCCAGTGGTCGCCGAGGGGGCCGGTCTGGTGGCGGGAGTAGGGCGCGAGCGCGTCGGCGTAGAAGCTGAAGAGTGTGGAGGCGGTGGCGAAAAGGCTCTCGATGGGCTTCTTGGCGTCGGCGTTGGTCAGCTCGAGATCGGTCTGGAGGGGGCGGTCCGGGTTGTTGGTGTCGGCCGGGAGCGGCTCGGCGGTGATGGGGCGGGCGATGGTGACGGTGGTGAGGCGCTGGCGGATGTCGGTGTAGAGGGCGGCCTTGGCTTCGTCGTAGAACTCGTAGCTCTTGGCGGTCCAGCCGCCGCGGAGGCGTTCGACATCGGCGGTGCGGCGGTTGTCGCGGAGGGGGCTGAACCTCTCGGCGAGGATGCTGGGCGAGAACTCGCCGGGGTCGCCCCGGCCGCCGAGGACGGTCTCGAGGGGCGAGCGCGTCTGATCGTCGTTGACCCCGTTGTAGATGAGGAGCTCGAAGAGGGAGTCGTCGCCGAAGGGGCGTCCGATGCCGGAGGTGAGATTGCCGCCGGCGGCGAGGCCGGCGCCGTCGGGGCCGTAGCCGGCGAAGACGGTGTAGTAGTCGGTCGGGGCGAAGGGCTGGCCGTTGAGCTTCCAGTAGGTGGCCCAGTGTGGGTTGAGGATCGTGCCTCCGGATGCGAGGGCGAACTCTCGCTCGGCGGGGGAGCCGGGCCCGTCGTAGCTGCCGTCGGCGAGGAAGTCGAGGCCGGCGAAGCCCTCCCCGGGCATGATGCCGGTGTCGAGCACCATGCGGAGTGCGTCGTAGGCCTTCTCTCCGGCGCGGTAGCTGTGGAAGACGGAGCCGCCGGCGAGGTCGGTGTAGTAGTCCTCGTAGTTGGAGGGGTCGTTGGGGTCGGGGGCCTTGGGGTGGTTGGGCTGGACGGACCACTGGTAGCCCAGGCCGTAGCCGGAGCTGCCGTTCCAGAGGGTGCGCTGGTCGGTGAAGAAGTCCTCACCGTCGAGGAGGCGTCGGATATCGATGGCGCTGGGGGTGAGGCCGAAGGGGTCTTCGAACGCGGGGGCGAGTGAGGAGTCGGTCGCGGTGTTGACATTGACGCGTCCGGAGAGGTCGATGGCGCGGACGGCGATGAAATAGCGGAAGCGGTCGTCGGGCTCGAGGAAGTAGGTCGCCAGGCCGTCGGTGGGGTCGCGGTCCTCGACGAGCTCGATCCAGCGGGCGTCGAGGATGCCGTCGCCGTCGGCGTCGGCGTACTGGTAGAGCAGGTACTCGGGGTCCTCGGGGCGGATGCCGCGGTTCGAGCGGGGCTCGATCGCCGGCCAGACGAGCCAGCGCTGGCGGGAGCCAAACTGCGCGGGCACGGCGTCGGCCTCGAAGGAATCGTCGGGGTCGCCGCCGTAGTCGAGATCGCCGTCGCGGGCGCCGTCGTTCTCGGGCGAGTCGGCGAAGAGGGTGAGCTGGGCCTCGGGCGACTTGGAGTCGAGGTTGCGGCCTCGCATCTCCCAGGGGGTGGCGTCGAAGTTGCCGGTGGAGACGCCGTTCTTGGTCTCGCCGCGGAGGTTGTAGAGGTTGACGAAGGAGCCGTCGGGCGCGAAGTTGGAGAGGTTCATCCAGTCGAGCCGCTCGAGGAAGTAGGCGGTGGGTTCGGTGGAGTAGGTGGAGTCGTACTCGAAGTCGAGCAGGACGGGCTCGGGGGAGGCGAGCCAGGGGTCGGCGCCGGTGCCGTTGCCGGTGGGTTTGAAGTCGAACGGGTCGGGCCCCGAGACATCGATGCCGCCGACGGTGATGAGCTCGGCGGGCCCGCCGTTGAAGTTGTACTCGGCGCCGGTGTAGACGATCGGTGGGGCGTTCGCGGCGGAGGGGTAGTCGAACGCCTCGCGCCGGTAGATGGGGTCGTTGTTCTCGTCGCGCTCGCCGAGGTACACATGGTCGAACATATCGTCGGCGATGACTCCGGCGAGGTAGTCGCGGATGGTGGCGGGGGCGTCGCGTCGCTGGTCGAACTTGAGGACGGCGGCGCTGGTCTGGCGGTCGGAGCGGCCGATGGAGACATAGATGACGGTGATGACGGAGAGGAGGGCGAGGGTGCCGACGACGAGGATGAGGAAGGAGCCGCGCCTGGTCTGGCGGAGGCCGGCGGGGACGCCGGCGAGCCTGGCGAGGACGCGGGCGCGGGTGGTCTTTCGGTCGGTCCTGAGCAATCGCCTGAGCATCGCAATCTCCAATCGCGCAGCGGCGTGCGCTTGTCCCCCCGCGGGCCGGTTCAGCGGGCGTCGGGTGTCTCAAAGATGAACTGGAAGGTCTGCTCGATCGACGGGTCGACCGGGTCGGCGAGCGTCATCGTTACGCGGATGAGCTTGGGCCAGAGCCAGGGCAGGGTGTCTGGGTCGTTGGAGCCGGAGGGCTGGTAGGTCGGGTCGATGTAGCCGAAGTGTGCGGTCGGGACGGCGTCGGAGGGGCCGGTAGTCCGGTACACGAGCCCCGTGTCGAGGGATCGCTTGGCGGTGGCGCCGTCGAGCTTGAGGTATTCCTGCTCGTACGGCATGCCGTAGTGCGGGTTGTCCGGGAGGGCGGGGTCGTAGGCGACGGGGTACCGCTCGACCGCCTGGCGGGTGACGCCGTCGATGGTGACCTCGCGGAAGTCCCCGTACCAGACGAGGCTGCCGAAGAGGGGGCTGGCCGGGTCGGGGTAGGTCTGTCCGAAGGAGTACTCGACAATGAACTCGGTGCAGCGGGGCACGAAGACCGACGAGGCGAGCATGAACTGGTCGGCGAGGCGCATGTTCTGCTCGGTGACCGAGCCGGCGCCGGCGTCGTAGTCGCTGAGGGTGCCGACGAGGTCGGGGAAGGTCTGCTCGTAGCGGGGACGGACGCCGAGCTGGTCGTCGTCGGCGGCGCCGACGCCGGGGTGGGTGTGGGCGGGGAAGAGGTCGTCCATCCAGCGCTGCATGAACCTGGCGTCGCCGGCGCCGCCGGAGTGGCTGAAGCGGTCGTCGAGCAGCGAGCTGGCGGGGTCGGCGGGGTCGAACAGTTCGGTCTCGGCGGCGATGGTCCAGGGGTTGGCGCCGATGTCGGTGATGAAGCGGCGGATCTCGGCGAGGTCGGTGGTGGCGACATCGACGACGCCGCTGGCGAGCGAGGGGCGGCGGGGCTGGTCGCCCGAGGCGGTGCGGACGAGGTTGGGGGGGTAGTTGGGGTTGGTGGGGAAGATGCCGGCGAGGGATGTGAAGACGCTGCTGGCGGCGGGCTGGGCGCCGATCTGGATCTCGTTGTCGAGGGCCTCGTCCCGGGAGATGCCGAGCTGGCCCCAGACGGGGTCGGAGGCGAGGGGGAGGTCCTGGTCGGCGCTGCCCGGGGTGGCGAGCAGGGTGACATTGCGGGCGAGGTTCCAGTCGGAGGCGTAGAGGTTGGGGTTGGAGGAGGGGGAGGTATCGTCGCCGAGGCCGAGGTCGAGGCGGTAGGGCGTGGGCGTGCCGGTCGAGCCGAGGGTGTACCAGCCGTCGTCGACCTGTGGGCGTTCGAAGGCGGGGTCGGCGGCGTAGTCCTCGATGGGGTCGAGGCGGATGGCGTGGCCGTAGCGGACCATGGCCTCGGAGGCGGTGGCGTTGACGCCGGGGATGATGGGGGAGCGTGAGCTGGTGAACTCGCCGCGCATGAAGAAGATGATCTGGTCGACTCGCCGCGGGCGCGGGTTGGTGTCCTCGGCGTGGAGGGGGATGTTCGCGCCGTCGAAGGCGAGTTCATGGCGGAAGAGGAGGACGCCGTCGCGGGTCATGGCCTCGAAGTCGGCTCGCATCTGGCGTTCGATGAGGGCGGCGTACTGGTTGAGGTTGCCGACGCGCCGGCCGCCGGCGACGGTGCGCCCGACGGAGGCGAAGATGGCGGCGATGCCGACGGCGATGACTGCGACGGCGCCGATGGCGACGAGGAGCTCGATCAGCGTGAATCCGGCGGGCCGTGCTTTGCGTGTGCGGTTGTTCATGGCTCGGCTCGGGTTACGGGTTCACGGTGAAGACATAGGGGTCGGTGGTGGTGACCTGGGGGAGGAAGATGATGGGGTTGACAGCGTCCTCGTCGGGGCCGTCGAAGTCTCCGCTGGCGTTGAGGTCGGGGAAGGGCGGGTCGACGGTGAAGATGGGTCTGCCGCTCTTTCGCACGACACCGATCACCCGGCGCACCTTCCCTGTTCGGTCGAGGAACCGCTGGCCGGCGGCGCTGAGGAGGGTGTCGGCGACGACCTCGTCCTCGACGCCGTAGAGCACGCCGCTGGAATCGATGACGAACTGGTTCAGCGGGGGCTTGCCGACGCCCGAGCCGGTGGCCTCGACGATGACGGGGGTGGAGTACCTGGAGCCGGGGTTGCGTGACCCGTCGTAGCTGGGGACGCCGAGCCGGTTGACGGAGACGGGGTTGCGCCGGGCCTTGTTGGGGAGGGCGGGGTCGACGAGGGATGCGGCGAGGGAGAAGCGGTCCGACTTGTCCTGGGAGGTGTTGGGGTTGAAGGCGCGGTTGATGCCCTGGTCGACGGGGCGGAGGAAGACGGCGACGAGCAGGGGGCTGTCGCCGGGGTAGTTCGGGGAGGAGGGGTCGCCGGTGAGCCTGACGGCGAGGTCCCAGACGAAGCGGGGCTCGGCGTCGGTGCTGAAGGGGGGCGGGTAGAGTCGCTGGGCGAGGGGGAGGAAGACACCGTTGGGCCCGGCGAGGTCGTACCCGCCGAGGCGCACGAAGTCGCGATCGACGGGCTCGATGGCGACCCAGTCGCCGTCGTTGGCTGCGTTCGCGTCCGCGTAGGCGCGCAGGTCCTCCCATCCGGGGCCGCCGGGTCGGAAGTCGTCGCTGGCGGTGAGCACGGGCCCGATGGCGTTCTGGGCGCTGACGCCGAGGGTGGTCTCGGTGGCGATCCGCTGCTGTCGGAGGACGGTGGGGAAGACCGCGCCGAGGCCGAGGAGGCCCAGCGCGAGGACGAGCACGGCGACGAGCACCTCGACGAGCGAGAAGGCGCGGCGGGGCGTGGGAAGAACGATCTTGCGGCTCATGAGCCACCCCCGGGGCGGTTGCCGCTGATGTCCTCGAGGTTGAGCAGGGGTACGGGCTGGAGGGCGCCGCTGTAGCGTTGGAAGGTGTAGATCCTGGCGACGGGCGCGTCGGGGTTGGTGTCGTTGTCGTCGAGCCAGACGCCGTCGCGGTTGGTGTCGCCCTCGAGCCATCGCCTGAGGTCGCGTTTGGCGTTGGAGCTGTTCATCTGGACGACCAGCTTGGGATCGGGCTTGTCCTGGTAGAGGGTGCCGGTGTCGGGGTTGAGCTTCTGCCCGATGGCGGCGGCGAGGTCGGCCTCGCGGTAGAGGACGACCTGCTCGACGGCGCGGCAGAGGACGGTGTCGCCGGACTGATCGCCGAAGAGGCGGGTGAGGGTGTCGTCGCCCCCGCCGCCGCTGGAGAGCCCGCCCTGGTTGTTGAGCCGGACGATGGCCTCCCGCACGGTGGCGGCGACATCGCCGATATCGACCCGGAAGGTGCTCCAGGGCGCGGAGGACCTTCCCGACGCGGTGGGGCGGGGATCGACCACGAGGACCTCGCGGGCGTCGCCGACGAGGACGGCGCCCACGCCGCCGGAGAACCGGACGATGAACGACTGTCGGTCGGCGCCGTCGTTCTGGTTGAGGGCGTCGTAGTAGGCGTTCTCGGGGAAGACCCAGCTGCGTTCGCCGGTGTCGTAGCGGTCGCCCTCGTACCAGGCCTGAGCGCCGCCGGTGATGTCCATCATCCCGGCGGGGACGAAGCCTCGGACCATGTAGCCGACGGGCAGCTGGACGGGCTCGGCGCCGGAGATCGGTGCGAAGACATCCCGCTCGACGCCGGCGGTTGAGCCGGAGTAGTCGCGGATGGTGCCGGCGTACTCGCAGACGACGGCGGTGCACCTGCCGCCGGGCTCGTGGAGGAAGACGACGGCGGTGTCTGCGCCGCGGTCGGAGTGGAGCGCGGCGTTTCGCCCGGCGAGGATGGCGAGGCGCAGGTGGGTCTCGGCGTTGGAGGACTCGGCGGAGGCCAGGGTCGAGCGGAAGGTGGGGATGGAGACCGCGAGCATGATGAGCACGACGGTCATGACGACGATCATCTCGGTGAGCGTGAAAGCACTGGGATGGCGCGGCTTGTCCCTCATCGCCCGACCTCCACGATGTTGTCCGCCCGTGCGGCGTTCTCGGCCTGGGTTTCGGCGCTCGCGCCGGTGAACCGCTTGGCCAGGGCGTCTTCGATCAGCTCGATCGTCTCGAGCCCGCGGAAGGCGCCGCCGTCGTCGGCGATATCGCCGAAGACCCCGTCGGCGCCGGCGGCGACGATCGCGTAGCCGGCGTCGCGGAACAGCTGGGCGTCCTGGGCGGGCGAAACGGCGGTGTTGTCGTTGGCCGCGTCGCCGAAGAGCTTGGGCACGCGGAGGTTGGCCAGCGGGTCGTTGGGGTCGTGGTTCGGGTCGCCGGGCTCGGCGGGCAGCCAGCGGTAGTAGCGGTATGCGACGCCGTTGCGGTCCTGGATCTCCCAGCGTCCCTCGGTCTGTTGTTCGCCGGGCGTCCACGCGGCGTAGGTCAGCCCGCCGCTCTTGGGCTCGAACCGGGCGGGGTAGGGGTCGTTGGTCATCCGGTCGAAGGAGCCGTCTCGGAGGGCCTTGCGCGTTCCGGGGCCGTCCTGGCCGTCGGCGTCCTTGTCGAGGGGGCCCATGAGGTAGTAAGCGAGGCTGTAGACGCTGAAGCGGTAGTCGGAGGATGCGGTGTCCTGCTGGAGGTACTCGCGGTCTTCGTCTCGCTCCGGCTGGGCCGAGAGGCCGGACTGGTAGGTCCAGGGCGAGGTGCGCCCGTTGATGCTGCGGAGGGGTGTGGCGACCCCGTCGTAGCCGTCCTTGACGAGGGGCGGCGTGAAGCCGAAGTCGTTCCGGAAGGACTCGACGGCGATCTTCAGGCTGGCGACATCCTGCTTGCCGGCGGCGCCCCTGGCGACGGCGAGGGCGTGGCGCATCCCGACGGTGAGCAGTCCGATGAGGATCGCGACGATCAGGATCATGAGCAGGAGCTCGACGAGGGTGAAAGCCCCTCGGGCGTGTCGGGATGTGTCTGGCTGTCGCTGCACGCGGGCTCTCCAGTGCGTTCCGGGGCTGTCGGTCAGGCCCCGCCGCCGAGCGAGTTGATCATCGCGACGAGCGGGAGGAACATCGCGACCACGATGGTGCCGACCATGAGTCCGAGCACGACGACCATGAGGGGTTCGAGGAGGCTGACGAGGGAGGCGACGGCGACATCGACCTCTTCGTCGTAGTTGTCGGCGATTTTGAGGAGCATGGAGTCCATGTCGCCGGTTTCCTCGCCGACATCGATCATGTTGACGACGATGGCGTCGCAGGTCTTGCTCTCGCGGAGGGGTCCGGCGAAGCTCTCACCCTCGCGGATGGAGTCGTGGACATTGGTGAGGGCCTTCTCGAAGACATAGTTGCCCGAGGTCTCGGCGGTGATCTTGATGGCCTCGAGGATGGGGACGCCGGCGGAGATGAGGGTGCCGAGCGTTCTGGTGAAGCGAGCGATGGTGCTCTTTCGGACGAGCTTGCCGAGGATGGGGGTCCAGAGGATGGTGATGTCGGTGACGGCGCGTCCGGGCCCGGCCTTGCGGATGAGCTTCCACATGAAGTACGCCGCGAAGGGCGCCGCGACGATGTAGACGGCGCCGGGCATGGCCTGGTCGGGGCTTGCGGTGCCGGCGATCCAGCTTGAGGTGTTGATGAGCCAGCGGGTGAGGGCGGGGAGCGCGACGCCGAAGTCGGCGAAGATCTCCTTGAACTTGGGGATGATGACGATCATGATGAAGATCATGATGGCGATGGCGACGGTGATGACGGCGGCGGGGTAGACCATGGCGCCGCGGATGCGCCGCTGGAGGCGCTGGCTCTTCTCCATGAACTCGGCGAGGCGCTGGAGGATGATGTCCAGCACGCCGCCGATCTCGCCGGCGGCGACCATCTTGGTGTAGAGGCGGTCGAAGGCCTTGGGGCACTTGGCCATGGAGTCCGAGAGGCTGGTGCCGCCCTCGACCTCCTCGCAGACGGTGATGAGGGTGTTCTTCAGGCCGCCGGGCTTGCACTGGCTCTCGAGGATCTGGAGGGAGCGGAGGAGCGGGAGGCCGGCGTCCTGGAGGGTGGAGAGCTGTCGGGTGAAGGTGGTGAGCTGCTTGGCCTTGACGCGTCCGCCGACGCCCTTGCGCTTCTTTTTCTTCTTGGTGGCGCCCTCGGCGCCGGCGGTCTTCTTGACCTTCTGCTCGCGCACGGAGGTGGGGAAGTAGCCCTGCGCCTTGATGCGCTGGACCGCCTCCTCGCTGGTGGTCGCCTCGATGGTGCCCTTCTGGGGCTTCCCGGCGGTGTTCAGAGCCTCGTAGGTGAATGTCGCCATGCTTCACACTCCAGCCGAACCAGCGATCGCGTGCGCTGGGGATCCTGTCTCTGCCACGCCCGGCGGCACTGCGGCACACCCGCCGCCGCCGGGGGAGTGACGCGGGGCATGCACGCTCCTCCGCGTGCACACCCGCGCGTCATTCCTCCATGATCGTCTCGCGGACCACCTCGTCGATGGTGGTCTGCCCCTCGTAGATCGACAGCAGGCCGCACTCGCGCAGCGTCCTCATGCCGTTGCGTCGGGCGTGGTCGCGCAGCACGGTGGTGCTGGCTTCCTGCATCACCAGGTCTCGTGCGGCGTCGTTCATCTCCATGATCTCGAACAGGGCCATCCGGCCTCGGTAGCCCGAGCGGTTGCAGTTGTCGCAGCCCTTGCCGCGGGCGAAGTGCCGGCCCCTGATCTCCTCGGGCAGGATCTGGAGCTCCATCAGCTCCTCCTCGCCGGGCTTGTACTCTTCCTTGCACTTGGTGCAGATCGTGCGCACCAGGCGCTGGGCCACGATGCCCTCGATGGTCGCGGTGAGAAGGAAGGGCTCGAGGCCGAGGTCCGCGAGTCGGATGATGGAGCTCGGGGCGTCGTTGGTGTGCAGCGTGGAGAGCACGAGGTGGCCCGTCAGGGACGCCTGGACGGCGATCTGGGCGGTCTCCAGGTCGCGGATCTCGCCGACCAGGATGATGTCGGGGTCCTGACGCAGGAACGATCGCAGCAGCCTGGCGAAGGTCGTGTTGGCCTCGACATTCACCTGGCACTGGCAGAGCCCGTCGATGTCGTACTCGACGGGGTCCTCGACCGTCAGGATCTTGGTGTCGATCTTGTTCAGCTCGCGCAGGGCGGAGTAGAGCGTGGTGGTCTTGCCGCTGCCGGT
>JADZER010000057.1 GCA_020850415.1 Phycisphaerales bacterium | reverse complement strand
TCGTCCCTGAGCTCAACGACAAGCCTGTGGCCCCGGGTCTGCTCCGAGAGCAGGAGGTTGGCCTCCGTCGCGCCCGCCAGCGCGCCCGCCCCGCGGATGCTGCGGCTGTCACCGTCTCGACCGGTCTTGGACTGGTGGTGGATGAGGATGATGAGCACACCCTGGGAATCGGCGATGGCGCTCAGCCGCTGCTGCGGATTTCACGGGTTTTGGACACCCTGTTTCGCGGCAAATGGACACCCCGTTTCGCCGGAAACGGACACCCTGTTTCACGGGTAATGGCCACCCCCTCGGATAGGTCGCCAACAGCGCCGGCATGAGGCGCCCCGGACCCGGCACGCTCGCCTGGATCGCGTTCACACCGCCCCAGGAGAGATGCCGGTGCCCCGTCCCCGTGCTGCCATGCGCAAGATCAGAGAAGCCCTGCGGCTCTGCCTCGCCGAGGGCCTGAGCCCGCGCCAGGCCGGCATCGCGACAGGCTTGCCCCGGTCCACCGTCCGCCGCTACGTCGTGCGGGCGGTCGAGGTCGGCCTCGGCTGGCCGCTGCCGCCCGAGCTTGACGACCGCGCCCTCGAGGAGCGCCTGTCCGGCCGGGCGGCGCCGCCACCGGCGGACCAGCGCACGGTCCCGGACTGGGCGGTCGTCCACCGCGAGCTGCGGCGCAAGGGCGTCACCCTCCAGCTGCTGTGGACCGAGTACCGGGCGGGCTGTCCCGACGGCTTCGGGTACACCTGGTTCACCGAGCGGTACCGCGCGTACGCCGGACGCCTCGACCTCGTCCTGCGGGGCGACCACCGCGCGGGCGAGAAGGCGTTCATCGACTTCGCGGGCCAGACCATCCCGATCACCGACCCCCACACGGGCGAGATCTGGGGAGCCCAACTCTTCGTCGCGGTCCTCGGCGCGTCGAACCACACATACGCGGAAGCCCTCGAGAGCCAGGAGCTGCCCCACTGGCTCGGCGCCCACGTCCGGGCCTTCGAGTCCTGGGGCGGCGCGCCCGCGATCCTGGTCCCGGACAACCTGCGCGCCGGCGTCACGAAGGCCCACCGGTACGAGCCGGTCATCAACCCCTCCTACGCGGAGCTCGCCGCCCACTACGGCACCGCGGTCATCCCGGCGCGTCCGTACAAGCCGCGGGACAAGGCCAAGGTCGAGGCGGGCGTTCTCGTCGCCGAGCGCTGGATCCTCGCGGCCCTGCGCAACCGGACGTTCTTCTCCCTCGCGGAGGCGAACCGCGCGATCGCCGAGCGCGTCGCCTGGCTCAACGACCGTCCCTTCAAGAAGCTCGAGGGATCGCGGTCGAGCCTGTTCGCGGAGCTCGACAGACCCGCCCTGCGGCCGCTGCCCGCGACCCCCTACGAGTACGCCGTCTGGAAGGCGGCCAAGGTTTCCATCGACTACCACGTCGAACTCGACCGCCACTACTACAGCGTCCCGTACAGCCTCACGGGCGAGCGGGTCGACATCCGGGCGTCGGCGCGCACGGTCGAGGTCTACGCCCGGGGTCGTCGGGTCGCGAGCCACCCCCGGAGCGGAGCCATCGGGCGGCACACGACGACGCCTGCGCACATGCCCGAGTCCCACCGCCGCCACCTCGAGTGGACGCCGGGCAGGCTCGTCGCCTGGGGCGAGCAGACGGGACCCGCCACGGGCGCCCTCATGGCGGCCGTCCTCGCGTCGCGGCCCCACCCCGAACAGGGCTTCCGCAGCTGTCTGGGGATCCTGCGCCTCGGCCGCCGCCACGGGGAGGCGCGTCTCGAGGCCGCCTGCGCCCGGGCCCTTGCCGTCGGCGCCCTGTCCTACCGCAGCGTCGACTCGATCCTCCGATCCGGTCTCGAGCGGGCGCCCATGCCCGAGCCGCCGCCCGTGCGGGCGACCCGCACCCACGCCAACGTCCGCGGCCCCGCCGCGTACGAGTGATCACCAGCGCTGGCCCCACCCCCGTCACCATCAAGGAGAACGCACCCATGCTCACCGGCCCCACGTTCGACAAGCTGATCACGCTCAACCTCGGCGGCATGGCGCGAGCCCTCGCCGAGCAGCGCGAGAGCCCGGCCTACACCGAGCTGCCCTTCGAGGACCGTCTCGGGCTGCTCGTCGACCGGGAGGCGACCGAGCGCGAGAACCGGCGCCTGGAGCGCTACCTGCGCGCGGCGAAGCTGCGGGTCGCGGCGTCCGTCGAGGACATCGACTTCCGGGCGCCGCGAGGGCTGGACCGGTCGGTCGTCCTCGATCTCGCTGCTGCGCGCTGGGTCGCGGCGCACCAGCAGGTACTCCTGACGGGACCCACGGGCGTCGGCAAGACGTACCTCGCCTGCGCACTCGCCGCGGCCGCCATCCGCGCGGGGCACACCGCGCTCTATGCCCGGGTGCCGCGCCTGCTCGCCGAGATCGGGACGGCGAGGGTCGACGGGCGGCTCGCCCGCCTGCTCGCCGGCTGGGCCCGGATCGAGGTCCTCGTGCTCGACGACTTCGCCCTCCAGCCGCTCACTGACGCCCAGGCGGCGGACCTGCTGGAGGTGATCGAGGACCGGGCGGGGGTGCGCTCCACCATCGTCACCAGCCAGCTCCCGGTCGCCCTCTGGCACGAGGGCCTCGGCGAGCCCACGGTCGCCGATGCCATCTGCGACCGCCTGCTCGCGGGTGCCCACCGGATCGACCTCACAGGTGCGTCCCTGCGTCGCGCGGAGGCCCGCCCATGAGCCCGCGGTGCCCGCTGCGCGACGCCCGCGCCGTGTCACACTACCCGGCCATCGGGCCTGCACTGCATCGGGAGGAGGTGAGGATCAGGGGATGAGAGCGACGCCCCGCGTCGGCCGCTGACGCGGCCTCCGAGGGGGTGGCCAAAACCCCGATCCAGGGTGTCCATTTCGCGCGGACTGGCGTGGCCAAATCAGCGAAATGCGCATCCGGGCCGAGAACTCCGTTCTGTGCCTCGACGCTGATGTGCATGGACCCGAAGTCCCTCCCGGAGTCACACATGTCGGCAGCAGCGGCGGGGAAGGCGGCCACAAGGGCCAGGAGCAGACCGGCGGCCAGGGCAACCAGGGATCGACGCATGAGAACCTCCATCGTTGCTGGGCCCCGGCGACGATGCGGCTCGGGGCACTTCTGCGGCGACGAGCACCGTGCAAGCACGACGCACGACCGTCGCCACATGGTCAGGGACTGCTGTCGCG
>JADZER010000056.1 GCA_020850415.1 Phycisphaerales bacterium | reverse complement strand
TGACCGACGCGGGGCAGCTGGTCAACCAGGTGCGGTACGACCCCTACGGCGTGCCGTTCGGGATCCCCAAGACCGACATGGACGGCGACGGCGACGCGGACACCGACGACTACACGCTGTACTACTCGTACTACACCGGCAGCACGATGCCGTTCGCCGACTGGAACTGGGACGGGACCAAGAACTCGACCGACCTGATCGCCTACGGCAACGACCGGACCGGGGACTCAACGCTGGGGCGGGGCGCCCTGGGCTACGGCTACTCGCACGCCTCCGGCGCGGGACGGAAGGGGTACGCGGGGTATGAGATCGATCCCGTGCTGACGGGGTCGGAGGGGTGGGAGTCCATCTACCATGTGAGGCACAGAGTACTGCTCAGCCAGCTCGGGCGGTGGACACGGAGGGACCTCATGTCGAACATCGGCAGAGTGCCTGAGCTGTATTCATTCGCGCCGAGCAATCCACTCTCTGGTCGTGATGCAGGTGGGCTCCGCTGGCTGTGGAATCCCCAATCATTCAACTACAACAACGGTGATGGTGATGGTGATGGTGATGGTGATGGTGATGGTGATGGTGATGGTGATGGTGATGGTGATGGTGATGGTGATGGTGATGGCAAACTTGACGAGGGTTCGCCTCTCCCGTTCACCCCAAGGATCAAGTGTACCAAGATCCGTAATCTCCCGGGCTCACACTGCTACATCGAGCTCACCCCTGGGCCCAATCCAGACATTTGTAGTGCTCACCCGACGACCCAAAATCCACTGGACTGGGGCCCGATCAATCCATACTGTGGGCCGTATGATCAATCTCCAGACCGGTGGATAGATGAGAACAGCGATGGCGGGTTGTTTCCGACGCGAACAACACCGATCATCTGCAATCCAGGGACGGATTTGAGCGGCTTTGCGCAGTGCGTGCATGACGCCATGGATGCCATTCGGGATTGTCAGATCCCCTACGATCTCCTTGGGCCCAACAGCAATACCTCTCTCAAGGGGGCGATCGTCAAGTGTTTGCCACGCGGGTGCCATCTGCTCAAGGACCCGCCTTCGCATGTCCCGGGAGCGCCGCCCGTGGGCTGGGATCCAAACAACGAGTGGAGATGGGAACAAGTGGCAAACTGCCTGGAGATACCTGCATGAGATTGGCCAAGAACATCCAACTGCGCATCAGCTGTTGGGCAGTTTCGTTCGTACTTGTGGCCGTTGGATGCAAGAATGAGCCGGGTCATCTAACTGTGATGAATGAAACCGCTCGGCCAGTCAGCATTCGGTGCATTCGAGCATGCACATTAGGACTGGCTGGTGCTTCGGCCACGCCTCCGGTTTATCATGTTGTCATCGGTTCGTCAGAAGTCTGGTCGACATCAACAGCTAGTTCGGAAGATACGCTTCAAGAACACCCCTCGTTTCCGTCTGGAGTGGCGATGGTGGCGGTGTCCGAAGGCGGCGGCTTGTCCGCGTCGGTCGCTTGGGAAATCTACGCATTTGACAGCAGAGACGACATCACTATTGTGCTTATTTCGGGGCCGGGCGGGATAGAGCTTAGTAGCTCGGACGACAAAGGTGGTGGCGTCTCCATCACGGAAGGCCGGGTCTTTTGGGATGAGTGACTAGCCTCGTAGTGTTCCACTGCTCGGCCGTGGCCCGAATCGCGCAAGAGGTACTCCGCGAAGGGCATGGGTCGCGGGCGGGCGCGGGTTCAGGCGACGCCGGCGATGAGGACATCGCTTTCTCCACCGCAGCACGAGGCGGGGATGACTTGACGCTCACCTTGGTCGATGCTCCCTCTCCACTCTCGCGAGAGAACGCACCAGAAGCGTCGAAGTGCATCTCCCGGTGTGAGCCCTGCCCACGACCCGGATGACGCTTCTCGGGCCTCTATTGAGGGCTGGAAGTTTCCCCAAGCTCGGCTCCTTCCCTGAATGCCTCTTACGGCCTTGCCGCCGACTCGAAGCCACAGTGCCCGTCCATGGCCCTCGCTACTCGGGATTGCCGGTATCGCTCAATCACTGCACTCCTGAGCGCGATGAGTTATCCACAGGGAGACGCGAATCTCTCGGTGGAAGTGATCGGCCGCCGCCTCGGCCAGCGCTGTCGGGGCGCGCTCGGCGTCGGCCCAGATGCCGTGTATTACAGTACAAGAAAGAGCAAGGGCGTAACCTGTTGATCTTGCTCGATCCAAACCGTCACGATCTGTCGGCCGACCGTCAGGAGCGGTCGCTGCACCGTCAGAAACCGCTTGCGTATCTGTCGCTCATGTGCCAGCGTGTTGTCTGACTACTGACAGAATCGGAGGGCGAGAATGACGGATGATCGACAGAGCGCGGCGCTGAACGCGAGGGATGCGAACCAGATCAGCACAAAGCGGGGCTTCCCGGTCTACCGCACCAACCCGAGCGTGCCGACCACGAACGGCATGACGACGCGGACCAAGCGGTTCCATGTGCCGGGCGGCAAGGGCTCGGTGATCGTGGACCACAGCAGCGGCGAGATCAAGGGCCTCGGCGGCATGGGCTTCTGGTGGGAGGAGGAGGTGGATAGCAGCCGCTTCGTCAAGCTCTTCCTCGACGGCATCAAGCAGGCGGCGGACCTGTCGAAGACGGGGATGCAGGTCTTCGAGTTGGTCTATCACGAGATGCGAGCCAACCCGGGCTCCGACGAGATCAAGCTCAACCAGTATGTCGCCCGGGACCATGGGATCAATGACCGCACCTATCAGCGGGGTGTGCGGGAGCTCCTCGAGAAGGAGTTCCTGTTCCGTAGCCCCAGCGACGGCGTGTTCTTCGTGAACATCCGCTTCATGTTCAACGGAGACCGCCTGGCCTTCGTGCGCTCGTACCACCTCAAGGGTTCGAGCCGTCAGCAGGAATTGCCGCTGGCGGTGGCCTCCCTCCCCTCGCCTCCCCCGGCGCAGCTCGGAGCGCCGCAAGCGGCCGTCGCCAGCGGCCCTGCCGCCGATGCCGACGAGGGTCTCGTTTCGGATGGTCAGGAGAGATAGCCGTTGGAGCGAAGCCACGGCTCGATGGCCTGCTCCAGGATGTCCTGCAGGGTGTTCGGCTCGACGCCCTGCAACTGCCGTTCCAGCGAGGCGCGCTTGAGGGCCTTGGCGTAGTCGTCGCGGATGCGCGTGCTGAGCGACACACGGTTGATGACCGGCGCCGACGGCGCCGCGGCCTCCGGCCTGACGACGACGGGCGGTGCGTTATCCGCCTTTCCCTCGTACACGAACTCGCGTGCGACCACGGAGTCCACCTTCGGCGTGGCCTTGAGTCCCTCGGCAAGTGAGCGTCGTTCGGCCATCCCTCCCCTCCCCTATGTCGCGGCGGCCTGACGCTTGCGGCCGGCCGGGTGTGACGACGCGACGGCCTCGGGCAGCAGCTCGCGGAACAGCCGTTCCACCTCGACGGCGGCCTCTCTGGCGCGCGAGCCCATGTGCCACACCACGGCCGCCTGGCCGGGCGCGTCGGCGTAGATCTGCCGGAGCGTCATGAAGGTCGGTGTGATCGGCAGCTTGAGCAGTGCCGCGGCCTCGCGCATGTCTTGGGTCAGCCGGTAGTTCTTGCCCACCATGCTGAGCACGATGGTCGCCTTCGGCGGACCGACGCGGATCTTCTGGGCCTGGCGGAGCACCTTCGTCGCAGCGTCCAGCGCACGGATCTCCAGCATGGACGCCTTGCACGGCACGATGGCCTGGTCGGCCACGAGCAGCAGCGCCCGGCTGGTCTCGGCCAGGCTGCCGGGGCCGTCGGCCACGACATAGTCGGTCTCCTCGGCCAGCAGGGGCAGCTCGTTGATGATGGTGTCCGGGTCCCGCATGCACAGGGTCTTGACCTGCGGCGCCGCTTCGCGGATCCACTGGGACGACGACTGCTGCGTGTCGCAGTCGGCCAGCGTCACCCGGTGGCCCTGCTTGTCGAGCCAAGCGGCCAGGTGAACGGCGAGCGTCGATTTCCCGACGCCGCCCTTGGAGTTCGCCACGGCGATAATCATGCCTGATGGCTAGCACGATTGCATGCCGGATGGCAAGCACTATTTGCTGCCGGCAATCCTGCATGCAGTCAGGCAGGCAGGCCGGACGGCAAGACAGACCGCACTCACGCCTGCATGACTGCCAGCCAGCATGCATTCATGCCATCCAGCCTTCATGCGTGCAAGCATGTCGTCGGCATGGAGAGCAAGCTGTCATGACTGCACGCATGCAGTCTGGACGGCAGGCCAGCAAGCGGGGTTTCGCGGTGAAAGACATGCCTAAGCTCCGCTTAGGGGAGATGTCTGATCAGAAATCTGGCCAGATGCCTCGCACCCTTGGTACAGGTGTCGATGGTCCTTGCTGGTCGTGTATTCGGTCGAAGCGACGCCCCGGCTCGGGTCTCGCCAGCGTGCTCTGCGCTGTCCCAACCATCACGGGCGAGGGACCACCGCGGCGTGGTCAATCGGCCGTGCCGCAGAGCACGCAAGTGTGGAGGAACCAGGCGAGCGGCACACCCAGGACGCCGGCCACCCGCTCCAGCTCGTCCACGGTGAGGCTTCTCCGGCCGGACTCGCACGCCGCCAGCCGCAATTCGGAGAGGCCGGCCCGCTCGGCCAGCTCCTTGATGGCGAGGCGACGCCGCGTGCGTACGACGCGCACGCGATGACCGACGATCCGTCGGTAGTGTTCAAGCGAGTGTTCGTTCATGGCTCCCCCTCCGTGGTTGTGCGAGGGGGCGTCCGGCGGATGCCGAGAGGTTGAAACCTCGGAACGAGGCGCGGCGTATTCCCGGCGAGCCGGTGTGGTATTCCGCCGCCCTCTCGACACAGAGGGCGCGCGGGTGTGATCCGTCGCGTGGTCGGGTTCCGGGGATTTCACGCCCCATCACGAGCCCAGACCATACCACACGGCCCGCCAAAGTCATCAAGTTCTTGCCGGCGGGCGAGGGGCGGGCTCAGCTCCCGGCATTCAGGAACCGCCGCAGCGCGGCGACCGGGTCGGCCTCGCACGCCGTGCACCAGTCGCAGAACTCGGCCAGGTCCACCCGCCGGTTCTCGACCTCGCAGTTGTGGACCCACGACTGGGGCTTCCGCAGCCGTTCGCCGAGCTGGCGTTGCGTCAGGGCCGCCCCCTCGCGCATGTCTCGGAGCAACCCGGGCAACTTCCTGTAGCGACGCGAGTGCTGGGCTTTGACGACCATCGACACAGAATCCGTGTCAAGGTCCTTGACACGAGTTGCGTGTCAATCCACAATGGGGTGGCCCCGATCCTCCGCAGGGTGCGGGCGGCAGCTCCAAGGGGCCTCCGGGGTCTCCATTGGACCAGGGGATCGTCACATGGGCAGCCCTGGTCACCCCGCCGCCACCCCCACGCCACCGCCCGAAGTCCCGCTTCCCCCTCCGCTCGATGCCCGGGCCTGGGAGGCGGTGGTGCGTGAGCTGGGGCTCGCCCCGCAGCAGGAGCGCATCGTGCGGCTCCTGATGCAGGCCAAGGCCGACAAGCAGATCGCCAGGGAGTTGGGGCTCGCGCAGCCCACCGTCCGGACCTACCTCGGCCGCATCTTCGAGCGGGCGAGCGTCGAGGACCGGATGCAGCTCGTCCACCGGGTGTACGCGATCGCGCTCGACGCCTGGTGGAGGGATCGCGGTCATCCGTCGTGATGTCATCACGAACGATGTCAGCAGGAATCATGTCTGGCACACCGGCGGATCCGTGGCACCATTCTCGGGCTGGGCCGGCCCGCGTGCGGCCGCCCCTTCCGGAACGCACCGAAGATCGGAGAAGAGATGCCCCACCTCGCGCCCATGCCGTGCATTGTCGTCTACGCCATCGCCACCGCCATCGGCCTGCCGGCGGCCCGCGCGGATATCGCCGGGTTCGGCGACTTCTCGGAGTTCAGCATCAACAAGGATGACGGTAACGCCTGGCCGACGGTCACGCCGGAAGGGATCCACCTGACCGGCAACGCCGCCGGCGAGTCTCGAAGCGTCTTCCACATGACGCGGCAGGGTGTCACGCAATTCACCGCGTCGTTCACCTACCTCATGACCGGCGATCCGACCGGGAGGTTCGGCGGGTGCTTCGTCATCCAGAACAGCGGGCAGGGGTACGAGACGGTGGCGGCCGCGTCTGTCAGCGGTGTACAGACCAAGTTCGGCTACAGCGATTTCTGGGGCAGTTTCAACAACAGCGTGGCGGTCTCCCTGGAGTATGCGAGCCTGGACGCCCAGTCGTCGAGCAGCGCGGTCTACACGGACGGGCAGGTCGGCGGCGGCTCGACCGACACCACGCCGCTCGACCTCTTCGCGGGCAGGTCGATCGATGTCACGATCTCCTACGACGGCACGCTCCTGCACACCCAGATGCTCGATCAGGTGGACGGCAGCGTCTTCGACAGCTGGTCGCCGATCGACATCCCCGCGTTCGTCGGTGGCGACACCGCCTATGTGGGCTTCACGGCCTAGACAAACGGCAACGCGGCGACGGACCAGTACTTCTCGAACTTCCGGTTCACCACCGTTCCGTCGCCGGCGACCCTTGCGTTGCTGGGATTGGCGGCACTGGGACGCCGCCGCCGATAGGGTGCCGGGGCGGTGAGGACCTGATCCTGCCGTCCGGCTCAACGGGAGAGCGGGCCGCCCCCGTGGGGCGGCCCGCGTCGATGTTCATGACTCCTCGATCTGGGATGGGTAGTACTCCTCCGGGAATGCGGGCTCCCAGCCGCCGGCCTCGGTGAGCTTGTCGAAGGGCACATCGGGCAAGTCTCCGCACCTGCGGAGGAACCGCAGGTGGTCGATGTGGTAGTAGGCGTTTGACGCGGCCGCGACGAGGTCCATGAGTTCGTCCTGGCCAAGGGAGTGGAACGAGCCTTCGAGAGCGAGGTCGCTCACGTCGCGTCGAAACACGACGCTGTAGCGGCGGCCTCCATCGGCGAAGCGGGTCTCGTACACGCTCGCACCGATGCTGCCGTAGCAGTCATGGTACCGCTGAAGTGACTTGGCGGGTACGGGCGGGTGATCCTGCCCCGGGCACGCATCGTTCGGTGAGGATGTTGTAGAAGTGGTCATGATGATTCTCCGTTCTTGTGTGGCGGCCGCGCCCATCGCGGCCTTGCGGCACGAGACACAGAGCCGGCCAGCCGGAGCGAAGCGATCGGGGCAAGTGAAAGGCCGAAGGCTTCCGCTCTCGCGGAAAGCGGCCTTGGCAGCTTGCCCGGACCGGCGCCGGCTCTAGCGTGCCGTCGGAAGGCCGTGGGGTGCGGCGCCGCAACGCGGAGAAGGGACACACCAGAACAGCGGGCCGAGTGGCTGTGGGTCGTGGGCAGTACCATGTGTGTGGCGGAGTCCGTGAGAACGGATAGGACCGCGAAGCCCTCCTCTTGGTCGAGACCGCGTAGCCCCCTCTCCAGTTCCGCATCGCCTGGCGTAATCCCGCAAGCGACGAGGATCTCGGCGTATCCCGTGGGCGAGGTCACATTGCGCATCGCCTTGATAGCGGCAAGCACCTTGGGCCACGGGCAGTTGGGGGAGAAGGCACTCATGCGATAGCTTTCAGTTCAATCGCGTACCGCGCATGGTCGAGGTTCACTCTTCTGAGTCGGTCGCTTGCTCATCGAGTCGGTAGGGGAAGAAGCCCACACGTCCGGCAGCGGGATTACCGGAGAAGTGCACATACTGCATGGAGTCACGCACCGCTCGGGGCGGTTCCGTATTCTCCAGAATGATCACCTGGTCCCCCGATGTGTCGGCCGCGAGGTCGGCATAGAACGCTTCTTGGACATCCTGATTGACGCGCTCGGGCGAGTCCTGGTCGGGGCCCTTGAAGGGGTTGAGCGGCGTGTCGAGCACGACAATGCCAGGGTGTGGTAGCGAAAGCGCTCGACAGTAGCGCATTAGCCCAATCGTGAATGCGGCATGCGTGACCGCCCGGAACCCCTTCCCAAGATCGCCTCGATTCTCGTTGCCAATGACGAGGTCGAAGCGATCATCGCTCCAGGAGACATTCCCCTCCAATGGGAATTGCCACGCTCGCAAGAGATCCGCGACGAACTGGCAGAACGGAGCCGTGCCGCTCGACTCTACCTTCTTGGAGAACTTGACGCGGGGAATCCTGGCCTTGAGCGCTTGCTCGGTCCCACTATACATCGTGCGGAGGTCCAGCACCTCCGCAGCGACGAAGGCGGCTTCTGAAAGATGCGTCCGAGTGGCCAGAAGCGTCTCCAACTCTGCGTCGGCGGTGCTGACCCCCTCTTCGAGAAGGGCATTCATCACTCGATTCGCCTCGCGAAGCTCTTGTCCTAGAGTCGCCACCGCCGACGAGAGCGAGCTGTCCTCCTCTTCCAACGATGTGACGCTGCGGGCCAGGTCTCGGGTGAGGGCCTCGATCTTCGCCAGCTCCGCACTGCACGCTTCACGAAACTCCTGGAGCTGGCGATCCGCTTCGCCGGCCGTCTCGCTCTGGCCGGGCACATGGCCGCACACCGGACACTGTCCGGACGGGAGACGCTCGAACATCTCGCCGGCCTCCATAGCGGATTCGAGGCGTGCGGCGTCAGACCCATAGTACTCATTCAGGAGCCGAAGCCGCTTGAGCTGCTCGCCGACGAAGAGACGCCGTGAACGGACACGCTCGATCTCTGCCCAGATCCGGTCGCGGCGTCTCGCGGCCTGGTCAAGATCCGCCTGTCGAGTGGCGCGAAGCTCCAGCGCGCGTGCGATGGCGGATTCGAGCCGTGCCCTTTGGGTGGGCAGGTCCTCCATATCCATGTTGAACGCACCAAGCCGGTGCTCCCGCTCGGTAAGCAGGCGATGCAGGGTATCAAGCTCGGCCTGGAGCCGGAGCTTGCGCTGCTGCGGCTTCTCCTGCGGGATGATGGCCGCATCGTCCACGCCGCTCAAGAGCAGTCCGAATACGGATCGCTCGGCCGTACCTTCGATGTACTGACCGGAGAGAGCCGGCGACAGTTCGGTGATTATGCGCTTTTCATCATTCAAGCAGAGATGCGCCACATCCCGGAACGAGAGTGACCGCTTCTCGCCTCGCTCGTTCTTGCGCACTTCCCGACCCGCGAGTCCGGAGAACTCGAGAAGGCGGCCCGAGATAGTGTCCCTATTGGCCCTTTCGTGTTCCCCCCGCAAGACCACATCGGGCTCATCACCGTGGATGTCGTCGAGTGGAACGGGGTAGGCGGCCGCCGCGCCGCCGGAGAGGGCTCGGAGCAGCGACAATGTCCCGCCGGCTCGCACACGCATCTCGATCTGCCCGTGCGAATAGCCTCTCGCCAGCGGAACGCGCTTCGGAGGACGGGAAGCCCCGAGCAGAAAGTCGATCAGTTGGTAGGCGTATGTCTTGCCGGTATTGGACGCGCCCGCCACGACATTGAGACCCGGCCGGAACACCAGGGACGCGTCGGCCTGGCCGGCGCCGGTCGCGGCGATCTCCGCGATGATGAAGCCATGGACGCTCAATCGGATGCCCCCCGCACAAACAGCTCGTGGGTGAACTCGGCTCCCCAGTCGGACCAATGGGCCCGCATGTAGTTGTCGAGATCCTCCGAGGGGACCTCGCCGAAGCGCTCCACGACCCAAGCGGCCCGGGAAAGGAGCTGTCGGGAGTAGGCTGACTGCAGCGCATCGAAGAAGGGAAGCGCGTGGTCTCCCGCGAAGTAGTGGATGCCCGAGCTGGACAAAGCGCGACACACCACCTGCCTTGACATCATGAACAACAGGGCTCGCTCTACGAGCCCACGGCGAACCAGCAGTTCTCCGACGCGGTGAGGCGACGAGGGATGGAGGCTCGGCGGCCCGCCGGGGACATCCCCCGAGTGCACCAGCAGGTATTCGCTCTGCACAATCCGCTGGAGGTCCCAGCGTTGTGGACGCGCGGCAAGCAGCAGCGCGACGCAGCGCAGGCCGCATTCGAGCGGTGTGTTGAACACATACTGCCAGGCGCCGGCGGCAAAATGGGGAACGGTCATGGCCTCACCCATGTCAACTTGTCGTCGTTGGCGAGGTGATGGCAAATCCCCTTCCGGTCACCCGGCTGTACATAGGGGGTGTAGTCCGTTTGGGCGAGCGGGACATGTATCGCGGCCTTCACTGTTTCCTGCACCCGAGTGTAGCCGCAGGCATGGGACGCGGTCGCCGTTTCGACCACACCGTCATACACCTGTGTCTTGACGTCATCGAAAGCGCCCGGCGGGAACGGATCCCGGTAAAAGCGATTCAAGCTCTCCGCCATGAAGAAGTCGGTCCGAGCCCTCTTGAAATGACCGGCGAGATCGGGATGCGCAGCAAGTGAAGCCAGGTCTGGGATGCGTGACTTCAGGGAATCGCTGTAGGCTTCGAGGAGCTGGGTCACATACCGGAGCTCCTCGGGCTGAACCTCGGCCGGGACCGGGTCGGCGGGAGGTCGGGCGGGCGGATCGCGACGAAAGCGGCGAAGCCAGTGTGGTGTTGTACGATGCTGTGCGAGGAGTTCATGCACCGGGATGTAGCCGACAACGCGGAAGTCGAACTGCCGGATGTGCTCAAGGAGCGCGCCTTCAAGGAGAATCTCCTCGGACTGGCTGATTCTCGTGCGACACTTCGCGTCCCACTCCCGGATCAGCCCTTCGCGCAATCGCTCCGGTTGCGCCAGCAGGTCGGCGAGCGAGCCCCCAACTCCGCGAGGGGCGATGATGCGATACCGACGGGGCACCCGGTAGGCGCCTCGATGCGTGAACACGCAGAGCTTGCCGAGCTCCCGCCAGATCTCGTGTGGCTGAATGGGATGGGCAAAGTGCTTGCACTGGTAGATGTCCAGGTCGCAATCAGAACTCGGGTCTCCCGCGTATGCGACGATATCGCGGCCCTTGTCGCCCGCGCCTCCTATCCGGTCGAGGTGTGCGTACGGTGGATCGAAAGCGGTAGCCCATTCCAGGGCGAACTGCTCCCACTCGACATCGTCGTAGGTCTGGATGACTGCTGCCGGGGTCAGCACGGAAGGCGAGACCGCGTGCGTGATCTCAGGTGGCATCGGTGAGGCGTCGAATCGGCGTTCCATGGGGCGAATGTACCAGATGCGGCGCGGCCGTGTAAAGCCCGCCATACCGGGTCATCCCAGCACCTTCCCGGCGGGCCGACGACCCGGAGCCCAGCCTGGCGCCCAGAACGAGGAGGCCAAGCTCTTCACCTGGGGCGCCGGCGCGAGCGGTATTGTCGGAGGTCTCGGCAAGAGCCGTGCAGGTGTCTTTGGGGGAGGTCAGGACACTAACCAGCATGGTCATGGGGCTTCGATGTGGCTGCCTTGAGCATGCCGATGACCACATGCAGTCGGCGAGGATCGGCCTGTACTACGGCAGGCTGCCATGTCCATGATTGGAGGCTTCCGTCTTCGAAGAGGAGCAGTTGCACGATGGCGTCGTCGGGGTTCTGGTCGCTGACGAGGGTAAACAGCTCGCATGGCCGGTCGAGCCGAGTTGCTCCCCGCCAGAACGCCTCATAATGGTCTCCCGCGAGGTCCGGATCATCGGACACCTCGACCGTCCACTTGCGCCATGGATTGCGGTAGATCATCGAAGCCTCACTTGACGGAAATGTTCGAGGCAAGGTCAGGGTAACTGGCGAGATTCTATCCGACTGTTGGTGCGTCAGATGCCATGTCTGCCACCGTGAATGCCGCCAATGGAGCGAAGGGTAATTAGCGACGGGGGTCGTGGCTAAGCCGGCCGCTCGTTCATTAACGCGAGAGCTGCGGATGAGTGTCCGGTGTGTGAGTCCGCGCTGTCCATGTCGAACAATCGTCCTGGGTGCGTTCATGCGTAGAGGGAGCGACCGCGTCGCTCGCGCACGGCCGTGCCTGCGGCTGTGAATTGCTGGAGCGGCCACGCCAGCCAATGACGGCACCGACGAGTCCCGCCATGCCTGTAGATGTGTAGACAACCATTTCTCCAAGGCGTTCTGGCACTCCCCTCCACAGCCGTAGGATGCATACGCCTCCGCGCGCTACAACCCCGACTGGATAGGCGAGCGCAATGAAGCCAATCGCGGCAACGAGTGCACGGTACCGGTTCTGCTGCGGTGGGCGATCGTGGCACTGAGTCATTCGCAGAGTATGACACGCTCGCGGTGTTGGGTAAAGCTGAAAGTTACCCGACGGGCTCAAGCACCAGGTAGCGATTGGGTTTGAGAGGCCAGAATAGCCCGTCTTTGAGCAATTCAGGCAGTCGGCGCTCCCGGCAGATATACATATGCGTCTGGCCATCAGTGGCGCAGCAGTCCTGCGGGGAACTACCGAAAAACGCGTCGATGGACACTCGGAGCGAGTGCCGTCCGGGGTCAACCTCGAATATTGCATCCGCACCGTGGCGGAGCGAACCGACGCATATACCATCGATGTGAACGCGAAGCTGCCGGAGCAGACCACCACTGGTACCCTGGCGGACTATACGAATGTATGCGCTCATGGTGCTGCGGCGATCAGACCAGAGCGAGGTCGTGAATCGTCAAGAGGTCCTGAAAGGTCGTTGAGCGTTGGCCGGACTCGACCTCGTAGTAGCCCGCCTCCTTGTCCTCATGAGCGCCCAGAACCTGCCATATGCTGTCGAAAGAAAGTACTCGTGAGGCAACCACTCCGGCGATCCGGCCGGCTGGGCCAGCGAGCCGCCCTCCCGCTGTACTCAGAGCGATGCTCTCGATGCCGGATCGAATTGGGTGTGGTATTTGAGAGATGAACTCCCCGAAGGCCTTACGCAACGCATTGACATGTTGGCGCCGCGGATTCCGGAGATAGTGACTGACGCGGCCGTCGGTGCGACGGATCGCAAAGGCGATGAAGTTGTCTCCGTTCATGACATACTCGTTGTCCGAGAGGTCCAGTCTGTCATGAATGCCGTATGTCTTCCCCCCAGCGGTAATAGTCACGGGAATCCACGCCATTCGAAGCTCCTTTGTGGAGATGAAGCCCAGGGATGGTACCCGGCTCAACGAACTGCCGGACGGACGGTTGTTGGGAGCCGGAGTGCCGCGATTTCGGTGGAGGGCTCAGGGGGCACAGTTCAGCGACGCGGGTGCGATTCTTCGCGTGGGGGGGTTCCGGGGATTTCGCGCCCCATCACGAGCCCCGACCATACCACAAAGCCCGCCAAAGGCATCAAGTTCTTGCCGGCGGGCGAGGGGCGGGCTCGGCTTCCGGCATTCAGGAACCGCCGCAGCGGGTGACCGCGCCGGCGGGTGGGGCGGTGACAGATCAGACCGCCAATCCCGTGTGACCCGGTACCCATGTTCCAACGAAGGGACCGCCGACCCATGGGTCGGCGGTCGCGCTTCCTGATGTGGGGTGCCGCGAGCGGCTACTCGGCAAACCTCCGATCCAGGATCCAATCGGCCGCCTTCTGGCCTGCACCCGCCGCCTGCAGAACGAGCTTCTTGTCCTGCTTCAGGCACCTGAGCCAGCCCTGCAGGTAGGCCGCCGAGTTCTCGATGGTGGCGGGGTCGATGCCCGCCTCGGCACACAGGAACGCCGCGGCGATCTCCGCGACCAGCTCCTCCCGCCCGTAGTCAGCGGAGCCGAAGGGGGAGGGGTCGGTATCAAGCCCGCGGTTCAGCCGCGAGCTGTGCCCGGTGCTGTGCGACAGCTCGTGGAAAATCGTGCCGTAGTACTCCTCCGGCGGTGAGAACCTCGACGGCTCCGGGACACGCACGGTGTCGGTGCCGGGCCGGTAGTAGGCCCTTGCCCCGCCGTGCTCGACGGTGGGGCCGTTCGGGTACCCCACGGCGATCTTCTCGCACGCCTCAAGCGGGGTGAACGCCGCCGTCTCGAAGGGCACCGCGTCGGGGATCGGGATCCCTTCGCACTGCTCGGCGTTGAACACCCGGTAGTAGCGGAGGACGGGCACGGTCTTGGGCTCACCCGTCTCCTTGTCCCGCAGCTCGTGCTGCTTCCAGAAGACCACCAGCGAGGACTTCTCACCCTTCTTCACCGAACCGCCACGATCCCGGGCCTGGTTGAAGGTGAGCCAGCAGGCGGAGCCGTAGCCCTCCGACCAGGCGGTGAAGGCCAGCAAGAACACATTGACGCCCCGGTAGGGCTTGCCGCTGGCGAGGTTCCTCGGGTACCCCGCCGACCCCCGGCCCATGATGGGCGAACGCCAGGGGGCGACGCCCGCCTCCAGCATCCCGACGATTCGGTCGGTGACTTCCTGGTAGAGATCGAATGATGGCTTGGACATGGTGTGCTCCTTCTCGCGGTTGCGGCGGGAGCTGGCACGCCCAGGCCCCGCCTTTCGCTCGACGGCGGAGCTGCAGGGAGCGAGCGCGCGGAGCGGTCAAGGTGGAACCCCCGGCGGGGGGACCGCGCTAGCGGTGGGGACCTTGACCGCGAGCACGCCCGCGGACAATGCGGAGCCGAGCGAAAGGGGTGGGCGGCAGCTGATTACGGCGTCACGAAGGGAGCCTGGGTCAGCATTGCGAGCAGGGCCGGGTCGGCCTTGGTCGGGAGCACCCCCACGATCTCGACGCGGTCGGGCCGGACGCGGCATACGACCACGAAGGGGAACCGTCGGAGGAAGGCTCTGCGGTAGAGGGGATTGACCGCCTGGAACCCGGTCGGGTTCTCTCGGAGGCGAAGAAGAACCGCGTCGAGTTCCCGGCGGAACATCCGGCCGTACCCCGGACGGAACTCCTCATACCACACCGCCGCGGCTTCGGCCTCGGCGAGCGCTCTCGGCGCAACCTCGACGCGGCGTGTCACTCCGATCCCAGGAACCGCGCGCGGATGTCCTCCCACGGGAGGCAGCTCACGACGCCGGAGTCGATCTCGGCGCAGCGACGGTCGAGTTCGGCGATCTGTTCGGGGGTGAGCGGTTCCGCCTGCGCTTCGGCCATGACGCTGTCGAGGATGTCCTGCACAAGCAGGAGTCTTTCCGCGGGCGAGAGCCGCAGGTAGTCGATATCGTCGAGCGAACGGGTCATGGCGTCTCCTCTGGGGCATGATGCACGAGCCCGCCTCGCTTGTAAACCGGAATCACGCGGCAGGCGTGTATGACCCACCGCCGTGGTGTCAACGCGCTTCGGGGATGCCTGAAGCGGATGTGCTCCGACCGAACAGCGGACAGCGAGTCAGAAGAGACTCGGCTGCTGCAGCAGGGCGGCGATCTCCCGCCGCATCTCGGCCAGTTCGCGGCGCGTGCATTCGGGGTCGGACGGAAACGGCGAGTGCCATGATCGCAGCAGTCCGTCCATCGCTGCCTTGCGTGCGGCATCCGGTGTGGGATAGCCGGGGTCGTTGATGATGATGGGGCTGAAGAGTCCGCCACTCGTGTACATCATCTCCACGCCGAAGCGGTACATGCCGTCGTCGCACAGTGCGAGCTTGATGGCGACATACGCGCGGCCATGGCAGGCGACCACCTCGCGGCGGCCCGCTTCCAGCACGCCGTGCTCATTGGGTTTAGACGGCTGCATGGCGGGGCTCCTTCGAGGCGGCTTCGATTCTGCGGCATGCGTACTCGAAGTAGACGGGGTCGCGCTCGATCCCGATGAATCGCTTGCCCGCGAGAATGGCGGCGACGCCGGTGGTGCCGCTGCCCATGAAGGGGTCGAGGATGGTCGAGCCGCGGACGGAGTTGCAGAAATACTGCACTTGGGCGAGCGGTCGCGGACAGGGAACCGGGTTGTCGCCCCGGTAGCCGTCCCACGGGCGCAGATCCGCGACATGCCAGTCACGCGGAAGCTCGTCCTTGAGCAGGGAGCGTCCGCTCCAGAAGATGACCGGGTCCCAGCTCAGGCATGTCTGCTTGCCCATGTGCTCGCGCGGGATCTTGCACGCCGCGACGATTCGGAAGCCCTCCGGGAAGTAGCGGTGCCAGCGGTCGGCCTTGAGGGGACTCTGCCATACGAAGCACGGGCCGTTGCCGGTGACGCGGGAGAGCTTGGGCACGAGACGGGACATCAGGCGGTCGTAGTCCGCCGGGTCATCGTCGTAGCTGCGGTAGGCGAAGCCGATGCCGTAGGGCGGGTCAGTAATGACGGTGTCGATTTCGGCGAGCGTCGGCAGCACATCGAAGCAGTCGGCGCGGTAGAGCGTGGCGTCGCCGATAACGACCTTCTGCGGGGCGCAAACCGCAGGGATGCTGTGGGCTGCGGGTCGGGCGCGGTAGAAGGGATTGGTGGTTCTTGGGGGAGTAGCAAGACTGGTCATGTCGTGGTCCTTTCGTGAAAGGGCTCGGGCGGGCCTCTCAGCCCGCCCGGCCGGGGTTAGTCCTTCTTCTCGGTGGCGACGCGGAGGACGATGCGTCCGTCGAGGGGCACGGCGTCGATCTGGATGTTGAACCCGTTGCCGTCGGCGTGCGGCCAGGCGCTGCCGATGCGGGTCCAGAACCCCTTCTTGCCCTCGCGGTCGCGGACCTGGTAGGCGGTGTGGCTGGGGGTCTTGGTGTTGGTGGTGTCGGACATTGGAAGTCTCCTTCTGCTTGTGTTCCGGCCGCGACCATCGCGGCCTGATGGCACGCCCAAGCGGCCGCATCAGCCGGAGCTCTCGCGTCCCTGTCCAGGGGAAAGTGGGAGGGACCCGCGGTCTGCAGCGCAGCGAAGACGCGGGAGGAACCGGCTTTCTCCTTGACCGGGCCGGCGGCGGCCGTAGCGATGCCACAGATCAGGCCGTGTGGGGCGCAGGAACGGCAAGGAGGGAAGGGGACGCCGACACCCACCGGCACGACCCTGCCACCGATCAGCGGGCCGGACCGAACCTGGGATCTGGATCCTGAGCGCGCACCGCACCACGACGCACCAAACATCCCCGCCGTGACCCCGGGCGCATGCCCAGCGCCGTCACCGGGACAGCACCCCGGCCGGGCCGAGAGGCACGCCTCCCAACGAACGTGGGAAGACCAACTACACCAGCAGACGCGAAAGAACCTCACGGTCCTGCAACCAGCGCTTGACGCACGGCAAGGAACATGTAGAAGGTGGGCTCCGACGATGCTGAGGATCATCCAGAACCAGACGCCCGCGGGGGCCAAGAGCTACTACTCGACCGCCGACTACTACACGGAAGGGCAGGAGCTGCAGGGCCGCTGGCGCGGCCATGGCGCCGAGCGGCTCGGCCTTGGCGGGACGGTGTGCAAGGACCAGTGGGACGCGCTCTGCGACAACCGTCGACCGGACACCGGCGGCGTGCTGACGCCCCGCCAGAAGACCAACCGCCGCGTGGGCTACGACTTCAACTTCCACGTGCCCAAGAGCGTGTCGCTGCTCTACGCCATGAGCGGCGATGACCGCATCCTGGACGCGTTCCGGGAGGCCGTGGACGCGACGATGCAGGAGATGGAGGCCGAGGCCAAGGCGAGGGTGAGGCGGAAGGGGAGCAACGAGGACCGGGTGACCGGCAACCTGGTCTGGGGTGAGTTCGTGCACCTGACCGCCAGGCCCGAGGGTGGCGTGCCCGACCCGCACCTGCACGCGCACTGCTTCGTCTTCAACGCGACCTTCGATCCCGAGGAGGGCCGCTGGAAGGCGGCGCAGCTCGGCGACCTCAAGCGTGACGCGCCCTACTTCGAGGCGGTGTTCCACTCGCGCCTGGCCCGCGGGCTCGAGGAACTCGGGCTCGCGACCGAGCGGACGGCCAAGGGCTGGGAGGTTGGGGGGATCGAGCCGCAGACCCTCGCGTCCTTCTCGCGGCGGACCGCCCGCATAGAGAAGACTGCCCGCGACCGCGGCGTGACCGACCCGGTGGCGAAGGCCGAGCTGGGGGCGAAGACCCGCTCGGGCAAGGCCAAGGAGCTGGGGATGCCCGAGCTCAAGGCTCTGTGGCGATCAAGGCTCAACACGCAGGAGGCCGCGACGATCGACTCGCTGGCCGAACGCCTCGGGGGCACGCCTATCGAGCCCGATGCACACGCCGCGGCCCAATCCGTGGACAGGGCCATGGCCCACTGCTTCGAGCGGGCCTCGGTGGTCCCCGAGCGGGTGCTGCTGGCGGAGGCGCTCCGGCAGGGAACGGGGAGGGCGACGCGGGAGGCTGTCGAGCACCAGGCCGCGGCGAGGCCGCTGGTGCGGGCCGCACGCGACGGCCGGCGACTCGTCACGACCCGGGAAGTCCTCGAAGAGGAGACCACGATGCTCGCGCTCGCGCGGGACGCCCGCGGCCGCTGGCGTCCCATGAGCGGGCCCCGGGCCGAGTGGACTCGGGATTGGCTCAACGCCGAGCAGCGGGCAGCGGTCGGGCATGTGCTCGCCTCGCGGGACGGTGTGATCATCATCCGTGGGGTAGCGGGGGCGGGCAAGACCTCGGCGCTCCAGGAACTCCGGGAGGCCGTAGAGCAGGCGGGAACCAGGGTCTTCGCCTTCGCCCCCTCGGCCGAGGCCAGCCGCGGCGAGCTGCGTCGTTCCGGGTTCGAGACCGCGGACACCGTGGCCCGCCTGCTGCTCGACGAGCGGATGCAGGGGCGGGCGAGGGGATCGCTGCTCGTCATCGACGAGGCGGGCCTGCTCGGGACGAAGACGATGCGATCCGCGCTTGAACTTGCCGAACGAACGGAGTCCCGGGTGTTGCTTGTCGGGGACAGCCGGCAGCACAGCGCCGTGGAGCGGGGCTCGGCACTGCGGATGCTGGAGACCGAGGCGGGCCTGCGTCCCGCCGAGATCAAGGAGATCCAGCGGCAGCGGGGCCAGTACAAACAGGCGGTCAAAGACCTGAGCGAGGGCAACACGACAGCCGGAATGCAGCGGCTCGACGCGCTGGGCTGGGTCCGAGAGATCCCCGCGGGCGAGCGCGAGGCGACGCTGGCCCGGGCCTACCTGGAGACCGTGCAGGCCGGGGAGACCGCTCTGGTCGTCTCGCCCTCCCACGCCGAGGGCGACCGGATCACCGCGGAGATCCGCGGGCAGCTCCGGCAGGCCGGGGCGCTCGCTGGCTGCGGCCGCGAGCTCATGCGGTTGGTGCCGGCGCACCTGACCCTCGGGCAGCGCCGCGATCCGGCTAGCTACCAGCGTGGCGATGTTCTGGTGTTCCACCAGAACGCCCGGGGCCATCGCAGGGGACAACGGATAGCGGTGGCCGGCCAGCCACTCCCGCTCGACCAGGCCGAGCGGTTCGGCGTGTTCCGCCGCTCGCGGATCGAGCTCTTTGAGGGCGACAGGATCCGAATCACGCAGAACGGTGTGACGCCGAAGGGCAACCACCGGGTGAACACGGGCGACGTCTTCACGGTGAAAGCATTCACCAAGGCGGGCGACCTGGTGCTGGACAACGGCTGGGAGCTGCCCGGGGACTACGGCCACCTGAGCTACGGGCAGGTGGTCACCAGCCACGCGAGCCAGGGCCGGACGGTGGACCGGGTGTTCGTCGCCCAGTCGTCGATGTCGTTCGCGGCGTCCTCGAAGGCCCAGTTTTATGTGAGTGTGTCGCGGGGCCGCAAGCAGGCTGTGGTGTTCACCGACAACAAGCATGAGCTTCTGGAGGCCGTGAACCGGAGCGACGACCGGCTGAGCGCGACCGAACTTGCGGCCGAAGCGGTGCGGGAGCGAGCCCGGCGGCAACAGCAGGAAGCGAACCTGGCGCCGGACTGGCCGGCCCACCGGCCACCGCCGGCGCACGAATTGGAGCCCGCCCATGCAAGATAGCCTGGTCGAGCGGTATGCCCGCCGGAACCCGCCTCTCGACCCCCCGGCTCCGGAGCCGGAGGTCACGGAGGCCGACATGGGCTGCTTCGGCTGGCTCCGGGGCGTCCGGGAGCGGGCGCTGATGCTCGAGCTCCGCAAGAAGGACGGGCACATCCTCGCCCTCGGCTACGCCTGGATCGAGCGGATCGAGTACCAGCCGGAACGAGGGATAACCCTCCACTCGCCGGGGAGGCGGGTGCTCCTGCAGGGATCCGGCCTCAACCGCGAGGTCCGGCCGCTGGTGAGCCTCTTCGGAGGACTCCTGAGGCATCGGGTGCCCTGGGTTCGGGAGGACGATCGGGCCGGCTTGCTCATGAGCGGGGAGACCGTGGTGGCGGTCGAGCGCATTGACTGGGGGGAGTAGACCTAGCCAGCGGCAGCCCACCCCGTCCCAAAGACGGTTTCTGTACGGTGTATGCACTCCACAGTCTGGAGCCATGACCGCCACCCGTTCCCCTGGATTGCCCATGGATGCGCTGGCTCAATGCGCGGAATTGGACGCTCGGATAGGCCCATCCAGCCTGTCAACGAGGGCCCCCTTTCGTTCCGTTTGCGGGTTCCGTTCGGCAATAGCGGCCGACATTCGGACGAAGCGTACCAGCTTGGGATCCATGGGGATGTTAAGAGGCCCGACTTCCCAGTTGAATGGTTGGTGCGTCGCGCATTCGGTACGGCGTCCGAGCATCAACCGCTGGGTGGCCGGTTCGAGCCGGCCGTTTGGAGCTCTCAACGCCGTCGCGGAATCGCGGCGGCTTGGCCAGCCTTCTGGAGCCGCTCGTCAACGCTGCTTCTGGCCGGAGCTTGCGGTACTATCCACTCATGCTGCCTACCTCCTATTCCGGACCGATCAATCCTCGGCGAGAGGATTCCGCTCATGGCCGTCTGAGCCCACGGCGAACGCGTGGTCGGGGTTCGTTCCGAGCCGTCCTGGCTGGACAATTCCTCGGGCGAATGGCCGAGGCCGCGGCTCACGGGAGCGGGAGCACATGCTTCGCAGCCCTCGACGCCAAGGTCGCACCTGCGCGACCGATCCCTGGCCACCAGCTCTGGCTCCGTGCCTCATGTGCTCCTAAAGCGACCAACTGCCGTACCAGGCTCGAACCAGATCGCATCACCTTCGGCCCAGGAGCCGCACTATGACCCTCGCCGTCGTGACTGCACTAGCCGTCTTGGCGGTCATGATGGCCACCTACCTGATGTTCCGCGTGGTCGGGACCCGGCGACACAGCCTCCTCTTGACGGCCGAGGAGAAGGCTAGGTGGGATGCAACGGTAGTTCCGAAGATCGGGAAACCCCTGGTGGTGGCCAGTTTGGTCGGGACGCTCACCTCACTTGCCACGGCGTACTTGTTCTTCATCGGAACATCTAAGGTGTTCGGTTATTGGATTCTCGTCTGCCCCATTTCGATCTTCACCGGCGGCTTCGTCACAAACTGGATAACCAAGCGAGTGTTGGCAAACAGCTCGCTCCGCACGCGCATTACAGGAAGCACGCAGCAGTCCGGTGTCATCGCCCGCTTGTTCTGGTCTCGGGAACCGGCTGGTGTGCGAGTGGCACGAATCGTCAAGTGGATCAGTGTTCTCTCGATGACAGGTGTGATCTGGCTAGAGTTCGCGTTATTCGGTGATGTCCTTGGTTTGTTACTGGGCATTCAGAGCATCCCGCTCCGAGCAGCCATCTGTGCGCTGGCAACCATCGTCGTGACGGATTTCACGCTCCGATTCGGCCTTCGAGGCTTCATTTTCGCGGACGCCTTTCACTCACCACTCTTGGTAGCTGCCGCGATCGTGCTGGTGGTGGCAACAGTTGTGCAGTTCCTGTCCGGGTCAGGGCAATCTTTCGACTCTCACACGCTGCAGACATTGGTGGCGCCAATCGTTGACTCCACCTCTGGAATGCTTTTCGTGGCTCATGTGCTGGTATTGAACGCGTTCCTGGTGGTATTCACGGAAGCGCACTGGTTGCGGCTATGGGTTCTCACGGATCGTCCAGTCATCAGCCGGCAGCTCTTAGGAACGGCGTTTACTGCATCCATTTGGCTAATTCTCTCAATCTGTGGCCTGATCGCCTTCTCCATGACACAAGAGATTGGAGAGGGTGCGGTCGTCGCACTCCTGAAAGTATTCGCGGAATCCGGCATCCTCGTCGTGACCGTGTTCTGGCTGGGTGCCGCTGCAGCTCTCTTCTCTACGGCCGACACGCAGATATATGGCTTACTACTCGTCTCACAGTTCAATCCAGGGACCGGCGTTGTCAGTGATAGGCCATTTAGCAGTATGCGACCATTGTCGTACGCGTTGGTAGCTGGTGCCCTGTTCTTCGCGGCCTATTGGATTGTGCGGGCATCACCCGTGCCGTTTGAGAAGATCATTTTCATAATCATTCCCTTCACGCTGAATCTGATGCCCGCCTTCTTTGCGCTGCTAATAGGACGAGTGCCCTCAGCGACCCTGTTGCTGTTGACGCTGACGGGGTACTCGGTATGCGCGGGCATTGGATTCGCCCAACCCACCAACCAGTTCACCATGACCCTGCTCGCAAGCCTGGTCCCGGTCGCGGTGTCTCCATTCGTGCTAGTCACTCGGCGGTCGGAATCCTCCGATGTCAATAGCTGACGACACACTTGCACGCATCAATGCGGCTGTAGGCGTCGTTGCCGGCGCCTTCGGCTTGGTGTTCCTCTTGTTTACGAAGTTGCCCGCCTCAGCCCAGCTTCCGGTTGCGTTGGGATCTGCGGCTTTGCTGTTGCTTCCGTTGTTCCTTCCCATGTCCTTATCTCTGATGCAGGGTTCGCATGTAGCGATGGTGCGCTATGTCCAATACGGATGCTGGGCGCTGACCTTGCTTCTTTTGGCTTCGCTAATTGCGGCCGCATTGGTTTGGGGGACCTTGCCATCGCGGATCGCGGCGACGGTCGGGATCCGTGGGATACCGAGCCACCCGAGCATCACCGCAGAACTTGAGGCGGGACTGACCAGTGAATCTTCCTTCGCCTACACCGCACCAGACGCCGCTTTTGATTCTTGGAGCCAGAGCCTCGGTCTCGACAGAGGGAGTCCGGTGCCCGTCGTCGGCATCCTACGAGAGGTGCCCACCCAAGCCGGCGAAGCTCGCTCCTTCTCCTTTCGAGTGTACCCGGCCGCCGAGTTCTTTTCGGAGGCAAGGGGTCCGATAGCCTTTTTCGAACAAGTTCTAGGCGCGTGGCTGCTGATCCTGCTGGTCATTCAGCTTTTTCTGTTTCTATTGATCCCATTTGCGGCTCGAATCCTCCGCACATTTGCCGATACAAGCTCGGATGCGCGCGCTACGCAGGACGCGGAGGCAACAGGGCCTGTCCCCCGGGAGGCAGAGGATGCGTGACACCTGCCTTGTCCCGATCAGCGTGTCGAACCGACGGTTCCGCACTGAGCCTTTCCTAGACGCACTGGCCGCGATCGAACGCGAGTACTCGCGATGCCTGTTTTTCGTAGCGGATACACTCCAGCTCTATAATAAGGCATCGATGGCGGATTCTGGGCACGATGTTGGCCAGGTGCTAGCTAGGTTTCGGGAACGCAAGAACTATGTCGATGAACGAAGGCGTTGGCTAGAGCGCCTTCGTGCCAACTTGGGGTCATCGCCCGTTGGCCGATCCACATGGGAAGTTGTTGGCGTTGCAGATCTGCTCTCGGAGGAGTTTGTCGGTCTGCTGCGGGCGACGGCGATCCTATTCTCCGTCGAGGATCATCTGCGCCAGAATGTGCTGGCAGACGCCGACTCACATCTCGTCGCACATAGCAGTCAGAGCACGCCTGCGCAGAAGCGCCGACTGTCTATGCTCTACTTGCTGGATGAGATATGCATGAACATGTATCTTCATTGCGTCATTGGTTGCGGCGACGAGTACTACATAGCAGGCATAACGCGCTCTATCGCGTGTCTGTACGACGGCTCGCTGGGCATCACAGCATCCGAGATCGTACAGGCCGTCGGGATCGCACCCAAGTGCGTCGCGTTTGATTTCATGTCCTACGACGCAGCGCAACATCGCTGGAGCGCGGTTGCGTCTGCCTCTGCCCAAGCTCAGACATAAGCACGGCTTCGATGTGCCGTGGAGTCCGCTCGATTCGCGTGCCGGGAAGAGAGGCAGGTTTCGATGCGGCGTCGCCGGAGTCACAGCTGAGCTGCGCGGACGGAGGGCGGTGCTCGAACGGAAGGGTTGCCTTCGCCCCCAGGCGCGACTTCACGGCTGCATCATGTAGGTATCCAGTAGCTGGACTGCGGTTAGCAGCGAGAGAAGGGAGACGATGCGTGGCGTTGAACATGGGCCAGATGGTGAGGGAGGAGCGGCGAGAGTACGCCCAGGTGTTCGGCATGCCGACGCACTCCAACCACAAGGAATACCTCGTCCGGCAGATCATGTGGCCCGTCCAGGCCAGCGGCGAGGCAGGCTTCCGGAGCTGGAGCGGCGGCGGGCGGTCCAGATTCTGGACACGAGTCTGGCAGTAGCTACAGGCGGATCCTGCTGATCTCATCCAGGGTGACGCTCTCGCTCCTGCGGTCGTAGCACTGCGTCGTTCGGAGCGAGGCGTGGGCGGCTATGTTCCTGGCATTCTCGATGGTCCCGCCGTTCTCCAGATAGACGGTAATGCCCGTTGCCCGGAGGGTGTGGTTGGTGGTGCTTGCGGGTAGTCCCGCCGTCTTGGCTCTCCGCTTGACCATCTCCCAGGCCGCGAAGCGGCTGAGGCGTCGCTCTGTGATCTGGCTGTGCGCGGTCGCCCTGAAGAGAGGGCCCCCGGCGATCCCGGCTTCGCCGATGTACGCGTCCAGGTACTCCTCGGCCCGGTGATGGACCGGCACGGCGTGCTCCTTGCCGCCCTTCTCGTATAGCCGAAACCAACGTCTGGCGCCGTGGTAGTGGTAATCGGACAGGTCCAGCCCGACGACGGCGGAGATCCGCCCGAACGAGTAGACCATGACCGAGAGCAGGGCCCGGTCGCGGAGCCCGGCGATCGAGGTGGTGGGGATCGAGTCAAGCAGCGTCCTGGCTTGGCCGGCGGACAGGACAGGCGTCCGACCCGCCCGGACCACATGCTTGGGGCCCCGGACGCCCTCGGCGGGGTTCTCGATCGGCACGCGCAGGAAGGCGAACAGCATGCGCAGCGCGGCGAGGTTCTGCTTGACCGTCGGGGCCGACTGAATCTGGGTGAGCTGCTCGATATACGCTGCGATGTGGAGCCTCTGGAGGCTGGGCAGCGGGCCGATCGCGTGGTGCTCGCACCAGGCGAAGAACTTTTCGGCGGCGATGAGGTAGGCCGAGCGGGTGTTGGGGTTGCGGATGCTGGCGGCGAAGAACTCCAGGTACCGCCGAGTGGCGTCAGGCCCGGCATCCACCACAAGCGCGGGCACCCGGTCGGCGGCAACGGCGAGCAGCGCCGGGCGAGGCGCTAGGATCAGGTCGCCGCTCATGCCGCCCTGGCCAGCAGGTCGATCCGCTCGTGAACCTGCCTGCCGCGCTCGTGGAGCACCCGGTCGGCGGTGATCAGCCGGCAGCCCAGCATGGCGGCCGCGGCGAGGTACAGACAGTCCGGCACGGCATGCCGAATCGAGAGGGCGATGTCCAGGGCGTTGTCGAGGAGGTCGTCCTGGGGGATGAGCCGGACGAAGGCGTTCGAGGAAAGGATGTCCCACTTCGCGCAAGCCGCCCGGGCCTGGTCGAGGGTCATGGTGTCGCCACGGAGCCGGCGGACGACCGCGCCGGCCACTTCGATGCGGATCAGGGCGGGGGCCGTGCAGCGGACTGAGCCGTTAAGCAAGTCAAGCGCAATGCCGGTGTCCGCCTCGGTGAGCACCCACTTCGCGGCGACGCTGGCGTCCACGACGACTAGCTCCACCGGTCGCGCTCCTCGCGGATGAGCGGGGTGGAGTCCGGCAGCACCCCATGCTCGGCCCGGAACCGCTCGTGGTACTCCCGCAGCGTCGCGAGCATCTCGCGGTTGGGCCGCTTGGCCTCGTCGGTGATGAGCCGCCGGAGGATGGCCTCGACGCTCGTGCCCTCCCGCCTGGCCCGGTCCTTGAGCAGCAGGACGACATCCTCGTCCAGCTTGCGTACACGCAGATCAGCCATGTTCCCCCCCGGTCCTGTTGCACTCCACCAGACTCTGCCACAACTTGGCCGCTGTTGTCAACCGCAAAGTGGTGTGCCCGGAGGGGTTTCCTGGGGGCAATAACCCTCGGACCCAACATAAAGGGCGTTATGTGGTGGTGCTGGGCATGCCGGGCGAGGAGTGCCCAGAGCGACCATAGAGGGCATGGGCAGGAATCCGACCCACCACCAAGGTGAAGTAAAGGGACTGCAACTCGCTCGAAGCTGAGGGGTGGGGACAGGCCAAAGACAGAGCCCACGCGTGCGGTAGTGGACGAACGCGGCCGGGCGGGGAGAATGTGTGCCCCGCTGAACGCGGTGCGGTGGAGGACTCCCTGTGACGACCTATATGCAGACACTCCAGTCGTTCAGCGCCGTGAGGTCACGCCTCGCGGCCAGCCTAACCGTGATCGAATCGGTGTTCAATGAACTCGGAGCGACTGATCGGGCGAACGGGGTGCGAGGCGCGAAGGAGCGTCTCGCCCACGATGCGTTCTGCATCATGCTGTACGGGGAGATGAAGCGCGGCAAATCGACGCTCATCAACGCGATGCTGGGGGAGGAGCTGCTCCCGACTAGACCCGAGCGATGCAGCGCGGTTCCTTGCACGGTGTCGTTCGGACCGGAACGGAGGGCCGTCGTGCATCTGTCGGACGGCGCCTCGCTGCCGTTCAATCTGGAGAACGGAACCCGGGAGTTCTTCGACCTGATCACGATCCCCTTGCGGAGGGACGAACAGGGGGAGTCGGACGATTGCCGATTCGTCCGCGACAAGTGTGTGTCTGCCGATGTGTTCACGCCGGCCGAGATCTGCATTCAGGGCCTGTCGCTGCGGGATTCGCCCGGGCTCAACGAACATCCGGACAGAACGGCGAGCACGCTCCAAGCGCTCCAGGATGCTGACGCCGTGGTTGTCACCCTGGCGACGCCGGCGGTCCTGTCCACGACAGAGTTGGCGGCGACAGCCGAGGCGATCTCGTGGTGCAATCTCAAGAACGCGTTCTTTGTGATCAACCAGTTCCACGAGATGACTGAAGAGGAGATTGAAAGCCTAGCGCGGGATTGCCAGTGGCGCCTGGAGGAAGCGTGCGGTGGGCCGGTGCGACTCTACTGGCTCAGGGCCAAGGAGGCGCTGTTGGCACGCCATTGGGGGGATCAGGCGGCGTTGGAAGCATCCGGCATTGAACGGCTCGAGACTGATCTGTGCGCCCATGTCGTCAAGTCGGGCGCGGCCGAGAAGCTCCTCGGGCCGCTGCGCGTCGGCGAGCACACGGTCCAGGAGGGACTGCTGGATGTGCTTCTGGTTCGCGAGCGACTCTATCGGATGCCGCTTGAGGAGATCCGGGAGAGGGTGGAGGCGGCGCAGGTGCCGCTTCGAGAGGCTGAGAGGCAGCGACTTGAGGTGCTGGTGGCGTTTGATCGCCGGACAGCGCTGATCGAGCGGGAGGTGTCGATCCTGACTCACGCCTTGGCCGCGGAGTTGGATAGCGGCTTGCCCGCGCGGATCAGTAGAGTTGATGTGTCGGCCTGGCAGTCGATGACCGGCCGGAACGAGGCGAAGAAGCGGATGGCGAAAGAGGTTGCACAGTGGGCGGCATCGCGGGCCGAGGCGTGGCAAGATGAGAAGCTCGCGCCGGCCCTCCAGACCCATGTGGGGGAGCTTCGGCGCGAGGTGACCCTTCACACGGAGAAGATCGAGGCTCAACTGCGTGCGGTTCGTGTCAAGGCGGCTGGGATCGCGAGTGAGGACGGACTCACGCGCGAGGAGGAGGTATCCGCCGCTTCCCGCATTCTCGGCGCAGGACTCGGTCTGCTCGGCGGCCCGGGGTCAATCCTGGAAGGATCCTCCCTCGGGATCGGGTCCGCCGCCAGGGGGCTCGCGGCCAACATCGTCGCGGGGACGGTCATGACGATCGTGTTGCACCTCGCGTTGCCCGTTGTGCTGGCGGGGCTGGTGGTGATGGGAACCCTGCGGGTGCTGACGGGGGCCAAGGGCGTTGCGGATCGCCTTCGGGCCAATGTCACGCGGGAGCTGCAGGCCGGGCTCCGCCGGGCCTTCCCTGGCATGGAACGGGAGGTGGTCGGCTCCGTACGCGCGGAGTTGCAGGCTGAGCGCGACAGGGTTGGGAACCTGCTGAACCTGCGCGTGCATGAGTGCGCCAGCCAGATGGAAGCGGTGCTCGCGGATCGAGACGCGAAGCGGGCAGATCTGGACAAGCAGCTCGAATCGTTGGCCGCCCACCGCCAGACGCTCCAGGAACAGGCGGTCGAGCTCGCTGGGATCAGGAGGAAGATCGAAGGCAGGCATGATGACGCCGCGATCGCGGCCCGCGTGGGCATCGAGTTGGAGCCGAAGGTGGCCGCCGCGCTGCGGTCGTTGCAGATCGACCGCGGGGATGGGAGAGGGGTTCCACTCCCCGGGGAGCGCAGTCTGGCGGAGCTTCGGGCCCTTCTGGGAAAGAACGGGCGAGCTCGACTCGACGGGCTGGGTGATCGGCTTGCCGCCGAGGGGAGATGGCGTCCTGACATGGAGCTCACGCTTGCAGAACTGTGGTCCTGGTGGCCGGAGGATGAGGGCACGAACTCGGTGCTCCTTGGGACATACCGAACCGTCACGGCTCTCGCGGTGACGGAGGGCGCAATCGAGCCCCCGCCGCCATCACTCGTCAACGACTGGCTCAGTGATCGCGTCCACCGCTTCGCACTGGAGGCGGTGGGGGATATCGTCGTTGGAGAGAGCTGGCTCCGATTCGCCGAGGATGCCGAGGGGGAAACACCGGCCGAGGATGGCGAAGGCGCCGACACACGGCCGATCAAGGTCGATTCTTTCCGCAAGCGATACGACCGGGTGCTCAAGGTGGTCGCGCCGCGTCGAGATGCCTATCTGATGCGCCGGGCGACCGTGACCCATCAGTCCGACCGTGACGCGCCCCGGGATTGTCGGGGGTAGATGCCCGGGACGGCCCGGGGTTGAGTTGAGGACCCCCGGGGTATCCAGGTGGTGTCCGGGTTGTCCGAGCGGACACCTGGACGGGTCCGGGGCGTGCGTCCCCAGACAAACCAGGATCTGTTCATCTCCACGCAGTTTTTTTGAACGGGCGCCAGCACCGTCTGAGGACGGTGCTTTCCGCTGTCCCATTGCGCCGTCCGGGCTTTGGCTGGCTGTCCGGGGTTGTCCCATCGGCCCCGGGCAGGTCCATGCGCGTGCGGCCGCGGTGCTGCCGGGCTGGACCGGCCCCGCTCCGTCTTGGGAGCAACGAAGGGATGGCGGTTATGCAGAACCAGGGCAGCCGTGTCAGCAGCGATGTGGGTCGTGGTGTTGGACCCCGTGAGAACCGCGACCTGGCGACCGCGCTCGGCGATGGAGCGTTCGTCCGCTCCATCCTGCGACGCTGCACGCGATTCGGATCTGACGGGGAGGAGGTGGCCAGCGAGACTCTCCTGAGGCTCGTGGTCCTGTTTGCCGAGGGCAAGTACGAGCCGGACCGGGGATCCGTGGAAGCAGTCTCCTACGGGGTGATGGTCCGGGTTGCCAGGGGCATCCGGCGGCGGCGGCGACAGGAGATGAGCCTCGATTCGATCGAGGAACGCCCGGCGGCGGAGGGTTCCGGTCCCTTGGCGATCGCCGAAGCCCGTGAGTTGTTCATGCGGATCACGCAGGGGGTTGAGGGATGGACCCGGGCCGATCGGGCGCTGCTGTTCCGCGCCAGCGGCCTGGGCGATCCCGGAGGGGATGCGGGCACCCTCTCGCCCAGCGAGCGGAGCAGGCGGTGCCGGCTCCGTGGGCGCCTCGTTGAACAGTTGGGACTGGCCGACTGAATTAGCGGCCTCGGGGCCAACGCCCCGGGGCGGCATTGCTCAGAGTTGCCTTTGCGGACCCTCGCCGCGGCGGGAACCCAGGTGGGCGCAAACCGGAAGGCGGGGAAGAGGGAACGGCAGCCGATGTGGCGGCGTTCGGTCGGCGGTGTCCAGTGGCTCGACCTGGAACCACGAATGTCGATCGTCGGGCGGGGGCGTGGCGGCGACGCCGAGGCGGGCGGGCGCGCCGGACGTCGGAAAGGAGACCGCGAGGCCGAGGCCGGCCATCTCCTGGTTGAGCCGGTCGGCGAGGCGTTGCGCGCCGGCGCGAGACTCTACGTTGTCATCGTTGATGGCCAGCTGCAGCAGTGAGGCGTAGGCGGAGCCCAGTTCCGTCTGGACGACTTCGGACATGCGCCGCAGCGTGGCCACGCTCTGAGCATGTCCCTGGCTGTCCGGAAGGGCGTCAAGTCTGTCCCGGAGCGCCTTGCGGAGCGCGATGTCATCGATATCACTCCAGGCATGCTCCCCGGTCTCGTGGTGGTTTCGTCCCATGTGCTCCTGCTCTGCGACGCCCAGCATGGCACAAACCGCGTGCTTGCGCAAGAGCATTCTGCGAGGAGGCGCTGTGAGCACCACGGTAGAAAAAAGCGCCGTCAGCACCGAAACAAGTGCAGCACAACCGGGCCGTGGGGCCAACTCCGTGTGGATCGTCGCACACACGAAAGGAGCGCCTTCATGGCTACCACACCCAAGGCAGGACTTGTTGGGGAGCAGTGGCTTGTGCCCGGCTCGCAGACCCTCTATGTGCTGATGCCGGAACTGTACCTGGCGTACGAACTCGGTGAACTCAGCGAGTCTGAGACCTTCGCGGCCATCGAGCGGCAGTTGCTGGCGATCGTCACCGGGGCGATGACGGACCTTGGTGTTGGCGACCGTTCGCTCGCTGACGACCTCGTCCAGTCCCTGCACGAGAGAGTCGCCACGATGGGCGCCGGCGCTCGGTTCGATCCGCTGCGCACCACGCCCGTTCCATACCTCTACGGCATCGCTCGGATGCTCATCAGGGAGCATCTGTGGCGGCGAGAGCGTCCCCGTACGGTCCCTCACGAGGTGATGGGGCGGGTCCCGACGGGCACGAGCCAGCTCGACCGGGCGGTTCGCAAGGAGCTGCTCGAGGAACTCAGGTACTGGCTGGACCAGCTCAGCCCCGGTGAGATCCGGGCGCTGGTCAGCGAGTTCGGGCCGCTCTTCGACTACTCGCCGCCGAAGGGCCGCCGCCGTCGCCTTCGCAACCCCGACGCGCTGCCCCGGGCGCTGGAGATCCTCCGCGAGCTGGCGGCGCACCAGATCGAGCAATGAGCATAGGGGCGGGCGTCGGGAACGACACCCGCCCGATTCCCTGAGCGACCCACCCCCACACCCCCAGGAGCCTGCCGATGCGCAAGTTCGTGATCATCGCCGCGTGCCTGCTCTACTGCCTCAGCCCAATCGACCTAATTCCAGACCCCGCGATCGGGATTGGCCAGTTGGATGATTTGGGGGCGATCCTGCTCTCGATCCGGGCATTGATGCGAGGGGACAGCAAGCAGCTGCCGTCCCCGTAGCGATCGCCCTGGCGTTCGAGATTCATTCCCCATCCACCCAGCACCGGAGCGCTCCCATGCCAGAGCCTGTCCTCCTGCGCGTCCCTATCCGTGAGATCGTGATCGAGGGCCAGCCGCGCAGGCGGTTCGACGCCGAGGCCCTGCAGTCTCTCGCGGCGAGTATCGCCGCGTCCGGGCTCCAGCACCCACCGCTGTGCCGCAAGGAAGGCGACCGTCTGGTCCTGGTCGACGGCGAGCGGCGGGTACGGGCCTGCCTCCTGCTGGGCGTCGAGGAGATCACCGTGCTGGTCGCCGAGGGGGCCGCGGACGCCGCCGAGGTGCTCACGCGGCAGCTCGCCTGCAACCTGCAGCGGGAGGATCTAGGCCCGATCGAGCGGGCCGAGGGCATCCGGTCGCTCATGGAGCGAGGCTCGCTGACGGCCGAGCAGGCTGGCGAGCGGCTGGGGCTGTCGGGCGGGTCGGTCACGAAGTCCCTCGCCCTCCTGAAGCTCCCCCCCGCGATCCGCGAGCATGTGGCCTCCGGGACGATCGCGGCGGACGCGGGCTACCAGCTCTCGCGCGTCGCCGACGCGGCGGAGCAATCGAGACTCGCCGAGGAGTTGGTATGCAATCGCCTCACTCGGGACGGGCTCACCCGCACCCTGAAGCGCCGCCGGTCGAAGGGGTCCGGACGCAAGGCTCCGCGTCGGGTTGTCCTGCCGGCGGGACCGGCCCGGACGATCACGCTGACCGGGGAATCGCTGTCGATTGACGAGCTGGTGGAATGCTTGGAAGGGCTGCTCGCCGGCGCCCGCAAGGCGCGCTCGCAGGGTCTCTCGCTAGAGACCTTCGCACGCGCGGCCCGCGACCGGGCCTGCAAGGAGCCCTCGTGATGTTCGGCCGCAAGAAGCAGCGTCGTGATCCCTGGGATATGGAGACCACCCTCTTCTGCTGGGAGGAGGGGGCTCCGTGGACCATCCGCGACTCGTTCCAGGGGGCCTGCATCATGGGGGCGACGGGCAGCGGCAAGTCCTCGGGCTCGCTTTCGCTGCTTGCCCGCAACATGCTGGCGGCCGGCTACGGCGCGCTCTTCTGCTGCGTGAAGCGGGAGGACCGCGCGACCTACGAGGGCTACGCCCGCGATGTGGGCAGGGAGCGGGATCTCCTGATCTACTCGCCCGAGTGCCCGCTCCGGGCGAGCTTCCTGGCCTCGGAGATGGAGCACAGCGAGGGGACCGTCGGCCTGGCCGACAACCTCACCGCGCTCCTGACGACCGTGGCCCAGCTCGGCGAGCGCCCCGGCGCATCACGAGGGGGCGGGTCGGAGAACTCCGAGTACTTCCGCCAGGCCGCCGAGCGGCTGTGCCGCTACGCCATGCTCGTCCTGATCCAGTCGGGCCGGGAGCCGACCATGCCGAACCTCTACCGGCTGATCGTCTCGGCCCCCAAGAGCCGGGCCGAGCCGCAGAGCGAGGAATGGCGGGAGCGGTCGTTCTTCTTTGCGTGCATGCGGGCGGCGGAGCAGACGCCCAAGACACCATCCCAGCAGGCGGACTTCGAGATGGCGACGATCTTCTTCATGGAGGAGTGGGCGGAGCTCAACGCCCGGACGCGGAGCACCGTCGAGAGCACGCTCACTGCCGCCACCGACGCGCTCAGCCGCGGCGCCGCGCGGGATTCCCTTTCCGCGCCGGCGTCCGAGGTCAACTTCTTTCCCTCCATGCTCGAACAAGGCAAGATCGTCATCCTCGACTACCCAGTGCTCGTCCACCATCAGGTCGGCAGGCTGGTCCAGGTGGTCGTTAAGCACATGACCCAGCGGACGCTGAGCCGGCGGGAGACCGCCTCCAGCCCGCGCCCCGTGTGCATCGTCTGTGACGAGTGCCAGCACCTGCTCACCGAGCAGGACCAGCTCTTTGTGACGACAGCGCGCAGCTCACGCAGCGCGGTGGTCTACGCGACCCAGTCGGTGTCCACGCTGCTCGAATCGCTCGGCGGGACGCAGGCCGAGCCCCGCATGATGTCGTTCCTCGGCAACTGCCAGACGCAGCTCCACCACCAGCAGACCGACACGAGGACGATCAGCCACCTGCAGGAGCTCACGGGCCGGTCGCTGCGGAGTTTTGTAAACAGCAGCACGACGAGAAGCCAGGACTGGCTGGGGCCGCTGGTGGGCGAGCCCTCCGGCGGCTCGTCGGGGTTCTCGGAGAGCTACGAGTTCGAGCTGCAGGCCTCCGACCTCAACGGCCTGGCCAAGGGCGGCGCGCACGGCTACACCGACGCGATCGTCTATTTGGGCGGCCGACCATTTACGGACGGCCGGACCTGGCGCCGCGTGCGCATCCCGCAGCAGGGCGCGCGCCGATCGCGGCAATAGGGGTAAAGGGAAGCGACGACAGACGCGAACACCGCGCGGGCCCGGCGCCCCGGCCGGTCCAAGGAGACGCTCCGTGCAAGAGCAGCCGCAAGCCAAGGGATGGACCCCGATCCAGGACGCCAAGCAGGCGGCCAATGTGATGATGTTTGCCGCCCAGGCCCTCGCGAGCCCGGTGGAGGTGATCCTGCGGACCCGGTTCGGGTCACGCTATTTCGGGATGGCCTCGCTCGTTGGGCTCTTCGCGGTACCGATGTGGATGCTGTTCTGGCCCGGCGAGAGCCCCGTCGGCCTCACTTGGTTCTGGCTCTTCTACCTCGTCATGCAGCTCCGGGCCCGGGTCGAGAGCCTGCGCATGGTCATGAAGGGCGACATCGTCCACACCAGATCCAACGGCTGTCCGCGGCTGGCACGGTACTTCAAGAGGACTTCGGAGCGGAACATCAAGGGCGGCGTCGAGCCCGCCGCGGTGTTCCTGGCCGGGGCGTTGCTCTCGGGCGTCAGCCCGCCGCTGGGCAGCTACCTGATGACCGCGGCGGTCTGCCTCTGGATCACACACTCGGCGATCCTGGCGGTGGAGCGGGCGCGGGCCTTCGACCTCCACGACTCGTTCCTCGAGCAGCAGGATCTGGTTGAACGGTACCGCGCGATCGGCGGGAAGCAGAGACGCTGAGCCCGGACGGGAGCAATAGCAGAAGGAGCAGGCCATGAACATGAAACAGAACTTCAGCCGCAGCATGGAGGTCTTGGGGGCCTACTTCCGCCAGGGCGTCAAGGAGCTCGCGAGCGTGCTCTACGACCAGGGCTCGGCGGCGCAGCATGCAGAGTACGGAATGGCTTTTACTCGTACCCCTGGGGAGATCGCCGACGGCCTCCGCGGCGTGCAACGCGATGGGGCCGAGCGCGACACCGATCCGCCCTCGGTGCTCGACCGCTACACCCAGCCCTCGCCGGCGCAGGAGGTCGGGCCCGACCGGGGCGGGCAAGATCGCGAGCACGAGGCGCCCGAGATGGAACGCGACTGATCGAACTCGTGCGCTGAGCGTCAACGCGCACGCGAGGGAACCACCCGAAAGGAGCGCCATGAACAAGCAGTACATCGCCGACAACTGGAGATCGTGGATCAACCCGCCGCACCCGGGCCGGGGCAAGAGCCGGGCGCTGGGGTTCCTGCTCGGGTTCATGCTCGGCGTGTTCGGCGTCGGGCTCTACCTGCGGAGCTTCCTGGACTTCGGGCTGAGCCTGGCCGCCTGCATCATCCTCATCCCGTTCCTGGGTGGCCACGCGGAGATCTGGCTGCCGGTCTTCTGCGGCCTGTGGGTGGTCGGCAGGATCTACCTCGACACGCCCAGCGCCAGACCCCCGGCTGCTCAGTGTGCCGCCGGTGCTCCTCCGTCGGGGAGCAGCGTGAGCCCCTCGCCCGCCGGGTGAGCGTCGGAGCCGTTTGCAGTGGAGGGCACGCAGGGGCCGGGCGCGGCTTGGAGCCGGGTCCGGCCCTTCTTGCGCGCCCGTCCGCCAAGGGCAGAACAGCGGCGAGGCGTGGGATCTGCGGTTTCACAGTCGGAAAGGGAACCAGCCGGATGGAGGCGCGAATGGGAACAGCGAGGCTGCTTACAGTGGGCGAGGTGGCGGGGTTGTTTGCCATCTCGACCCGGGAGGTCTGGCGGAGGGCGGATTCGGGAGAGCTCCCACGCCCCCTGCGTCTGGGCCCCCGCACGCGACGGTGGCTGCGGGAGGAGATCGAGGCGGTGATCGAACGGGCCAAGAGGAAACGCGACGCGAGGTGAGTGCCATGCATGTGTTCAAACCGAAGCGCAGGAAAGACGGGAAGCGCTGGGTTTCGGAGTTCTGGAGCGGGCGGTACAAACTCGCGGGCGACACGCGGTGGACCACGGTGGCGCTCCGGGTGCGGCAGAAGGATGTCGCGGAGCGCAAGCTCGCCGACATCGTGCATCGCGAAGAGCGACGCCAGCAGGGGATGCTGACCGACCAGGCCGAGAGCACCGCGGCGGCGCGCCCGCTCGCCGAGCACCTGGACGACTTCGAGCGGGACCTGCTGGCGCGCAACCGTTCACGCACCTATGTGAGCAAGGTGGTTCCCCGTTGCCGCCGGGTCATCGACGAGTGCGGCTGGAAGCGCATAGGCGATGTGAACGCCGACGCGTTCATCGCCTGGAGGGCGGCCGCCAGCTTCGGGCCGCGGACCGCGAACCACTACCTGGAGGCCGCGCGGTGTTTCCTGGAGTGGATGGCCCGGTGCGGCCGTGTCACCACGAACCCGCTCCTGCGGGTCCAGAAGGCCGAGACTCGGGGGCACGAGCGGGTGGTGCGACGGGCCTACACCCTGGACGAGCTTGGCCGGCTGCTGGGGGTGTCGGCGGCGAGGCGGCCGATCTACCTGGGGGCCGCGTTGACGGGGCTCCGGTACCGAGAGCTGGGCCAGCTCCGCTGCGGGGATGTGGACCTCGCCGGAGCGCGGCCCATGCTGCGGCTCCCGGCCTCCATCCAGAAGACGCGGGAGTACAAGGCCCTGCCACTGGCACGCGAGGTCGCCGAGGCTTGGAGGCCGCTTGTGGAAGGACGGCCCGCCGGCGCCCGGCTCTTCGCCAGAGGCATGCCCTCGCACCACACGCTCAAGAGCGACCTGGAGCAGGCGGGGATCCCCAAACGCGACGGGCGCGGCAGGACCGTGGACTTCCACTCGTTCCGCAAGACCTTCACGACCTTCCTGCAGGTGGCGGGTGTTGACCGCCGCGTGGTCATGGAGGTTGCCCGGCACAAGGACGCGCGGCTCACGGATTTGGTATACACCGACGCCGAGCGGCTGGACCTGCGGGCGGCCGTGGACTGCCTGCCCATGCTCACGCCGGCGGGGAGCGGCGCGAACGCACAGGAGAACGCACACGCCGCCGTCCCGGATGGTCACGGAGTGTCGCTCTCCGTCACTTCCCCCAGCGGGGAAGAGGGTAGCGAAAACCGCGGTATTCCTCGGCAAAAGGCCCGTTCTCGGGCCACGCAAGGCCGTGTGCGGCATGCGTCAGAAAAATGGAGCCGGGGGGAATCGAACCCCCGTCCCGTGACAGTCAGCAAGACGCCTCTACGCGTGTAGTCGCTGGTTTGATCTCGGCTCGGGAGCGGGCGGCGACACCCTTTCCCTTCGCCAAGCCTCGGTGCAGTCTCGCCCCGCCGCGCCGAGACGCCGCTTTGGAGCCAGCCCGATGTCATTCGATCCCCACCCCATCGGGCGTCGGGTGGAGATCGTCACGGCCTAATTAGGCCGCGAGAGCATAACCGCTGTTGTTGGCAGTTATTGTTGTTGCGTGCTTTTTACGAGGCCAACACGCCCCTCGACGCGCCACGCCAAGCCTTCCCTGCCCGGTCGAAACCGATCGGCCCCAGTTGTCAAAGAGCCTGTCAAAGAGCCCCACATAGTACGCCCCACACCGGGCCCGTGTTCCGTCCGCGCCCGCCGGTACCACCCCCGATGGTCCGAACCGCGCCCCAGTACCATCCCCGCATGGCCACCGAAGACTCCTCCCCCGTGACCCACCTTGTCGAACTCGCCGCCCGAGGCGACGCCGCGGCCGCCGAACGCCTCCTCCCACTCGTCTACGACCAGCTCCGCGCCGCGGCCAACCTCCAGCTCGCCCGCGAGTCCCCCGCCCACACGCTCCAGCCCACGGCCCTGGTCCACGAGGCCTACCTCCGCCTCCTCGGCCCGCGAGAGATCCCCTGGGCCAACCGCGCCCACTTCTACTCCGCCGCCGCCCAGGCCATGCGACGCATCCTCGTCGACCACGCCCGCGCCAAGGCCGCCCGCGGCGGGCGCCCCGCCCAACCCGTCGCCCTCCCCGATCTGGCCGCCCTCGCCGCCGCCGATCCCGACCAGATCCTGGCAGTCGACCACGCCCTCACCCGCTTGGAGGCTGAGGACCCCGACGCGGCCGGGCTTGTGCGGCTCCGTTTCTTCGCGGGTCTCAGCGTGGAGCAGGCCGCGGAAGCCCTGGGTGTGTCGCCCCGGTCCGCCGCCCGCTTGTGGACATTCGCCCGCGCCAGGCTCCACCGCATGCTGACCGAGGGCGACCAAGGAACCCGCCGTGACCAACCCAGACCCGAGCCCTGACCATCCCAGCCGGGCCCGCGACCTCTTCCTCGAGGTCATCGACCTCTCCCCGGCCGAGCGACCCCTCGCCCTCGACCGGCTCTGCGCCGACGCCCCCGGGCTGCGCGCCGAGGTCGAGGCGCTCCTCCGCGCCGCCGAGCACGCCAGCGCCGACAACTTCATGGCCAGCCCCACCGCCTGGACGCTCACCTCCCGCCGCGAGCAGATCAGCGAGGGGCCCGGCTCGGTCATCGGCCCCTACAAGCTCCTCCAGTTCATCGGCGAGGGCGGCTTCGGCGTCGTCTTCCTCGCCGAGCAGCAGGCCCCCATCCGGCGCAAGGTCGCCCTCAAGATCATCAAGCCCGGCATGGACTCCAAGGCCGTCGTCGCCCGATTCGAGGCCGAGCGACAGGCCCTGGCCCTCATGAACCACCCCCATATCGCCCGCGTCTACGACGGCGGCATCACCGACCCCGCGCCCACCGGCGCCGGCCGCCCCTACTTCGTCATGGAGTATGTCGTCGGCGACCCCATCACCAAGTTCGCCGACGCCCACAAGCTCGACCTCCGCGCCCGCCTCGAGCTGCTCACCCAGGTCTGCCAGGCCGTCCAGCACGCCCACACCAAGGGCCTCATCCACCGCGACCTCAAGCCCGCCAATGTCCTCGTCAGCATGGTCGACGGCAAGCCCTTCGCCAAGGTCATCGACTTCGGCATCGCCAAGAGCCTCGCCTCGCCCCTCACCGAGAAGACCCTCTTCACCGAGCACCGCCAGCTCATCGGCACCCCCGAGTACATGAGCCCCGAGCAGGCCGAGGGCACGCCCGACATCGACACCCGCACCGATGTCTACGCCCTCGGCGTCCTGCTCTACGAGCTGCTCACCGGTCTGACCCCCTTCGACAGCCGCCGCCTCCGCTCGGCCGCCTTCGACGAGATGCGCCGCATCATTAAGGACGAGGACCCCCCCCTGCCCAGCCAGCGCATCAGCCGGAGCCTCCCGGCCCTCGCCGCGCTGGCCGACCGGCGACAGGTCGAGCCCGCCCGCCTCGGGGCGCTGCTCCAGGGCGAGCTGGACTGGATCGTCATGAAATCCCTGGAAAAAGACCGCGCCCGCCGCTACGAGACCCCCAACCAGCTCGCGGCCGACATGCAGCGGTATCTCACCGGAGAGGCCGTCGTCGCCGCCCCGCCCAGCGCGGGGTACCGGCTGAGGAAGTTCGTAAGGCGGCACAAGGCGATGGTGACAGGGGGCACGGCGGTGGGCGTGGCCATCCTGCTGGGGGCTGTGGGGACAACATGGGGTTGGCATCGTGCCCAAGCGGAATCAAAGCGCAACCAACGCATCGCCACGCTGACCGGCGATGTGCTGGATGACATCGTCTCGGACATCCAGGGGCTGTCCCCGACCTTCACGGATCTACCCACACTCAACGCCCTGACTTCCGCTCAGGCGATCGATGCCGAATCCAAACTTGAGGGCATCAAGCACGGAGCGGGGTACGCGTTCGGGTATATCGCGGGTCAGCATGAGGAGCTAAAGGACGCCAATACGAGGCTCCTTGAGATGACCAATACCGCGGAGTGGTCGGCCTATACCGCCAATCTCGCTCTCGCGCAGGCCGCAATGGATGCTGGCAACTGGCCCGAGGCCCGCGAACGCCTCCGCCAGTGCCCCGAGAGCAAACGCGGGTGGGAGTGGCGGCTTCTTGACGCACAGGCTCAGCAAGTGCTCTGCTTCATCCAAACCGAGTGCGACATGGTCGCCGTGAGTCCGGACGGTGCACTTGTTGCCGCCTCCTGGGCCGATCCTCAACCCTCCACCCGCATCCAGCTGTGGAGTGGCACGACTGGTGAGTTTGTGCGAGACCTGGTCACAGATGAGGCATTCACACTGGTCGGTTTCGGTGCTGACGGCAAGACTGTTATCACTCGTCCGCCCAGCGATCACCGGGACCACCCGAGGGAAGGCGACCATTGCCGGATCTGGGACCTGGCAACCGGCCAATGTCGGAGCGCTGTGCCCTGCGAGCCCATGTGTGTTGTGGCCTTTCAGGTGAGCCCAGATCAAAGGACCGGTGTCGTGGGCTACATAGACGGGACGATCAGCATCTGGGATCTTTCCGATCTGAAGCTCGTCCGGTCCTTCCGTGCACCCGGTGCAGGACTCTATGATGTCGCATTGTCCGCAGACTCTCGCCGTGTGGTGACCTCGTCTGACGATGCTTCGATCCGGTTGTGGGACTGCGCCACGGGCCAATTGGTGCGAGAGTTTCCCGGTGTGCTGAGCGGAGGGAACGATGTCTTTCTCGCCGATGGTGACAGCACGCTCATCGCCGTATCCAGATGGGGGCCGGTGCAGGTGTGGGATGCGGCATCGGGGGCACTGCGTTCTGCGCCGGTCCCTCGCGATCGTCGGAGCTGGACGAATCTCGCCTCTGGCTTGCTTGGTGGTCGGATCTTCGTGGGCGAGTGGTCTGGCGGGAGTCTCTACGATGCCGCCACGGGTGCACTCCACGGTGAGTTCTACTGGAAGGAGATGGCTGTGTGCTCCATAGCGGAATCGGAGCGAGGCAACATTGCGGCAGTTGCCGTACGGCCCGGGTGGTCGGACATCAACGCCGCCGATGCAGGGATACTCGTGGTGAGCAGCCGACCGTTCAGCACTCCGGTGCGCAGGATGTACAGGGGTGCAAGCGACCGGCCCGACAGTCGTGATGTGCTCATGCGTCTGCGGATGGCGGCAGTGGACGGGCTGCCTCCGCCGGAGGTCCGTCAGCAGGTGCTTACAACTCCAGATGGATCGCGCAGAGTGTCATGCGATGAAGGTCGTGTGGTCCGCTTCACAGATGCGGCTACGAATCGGGAAGTGGCGAGCATCGATGTCGGAATGAAAGTGATCGGGCTTCAAGTGACCAGTGATGGAACCCGCCTTGCGCTCGCCCTCTCGGACGAGGATGTCTTGGTGTGGGACATCCGTGACGCGAAGTCGCAGAAAGAGGATTACGCACGAGCCTGGATCGAACACACTCCGGCCACCGCGTACCTCGACACACTCCTTGCCGGACCGACCCCTACGCCCGCTCTCTACAGCGTGATCGAGGCTGACCCGTCGCTCACCGCTCTCCGCCGCTGGGTCGCCGCGGAGCTGCTCGACCAGCGTCTGGATGAGATGAGAGACACCGCCTCCCGGATGTTTGAAACGATGACCCCGGAGCAGACAGACAAGGCGGCAGTGCTGGCGGCGGCCCAGGCCGCCGATCTGCCGCCGCGCATCAAGGAGATGGTGCTCGCCCAAGCGGCGGCATGGACCTACGCACCTCCCCCGCGCTCCGCGGAAGCGGACCTCGCGGAAGAGGCGGGCCAGCGCCGACTCGCTCAGGCCCGTCTCGCGCTCACGACACTTGACGCGGGAGCATCGGAGGAGCAGCTCCGCGCCGACCGCGATGCCGTGCTCGACGCGCTCCGCACATTCCGAGAGCTCTCGCCCTCATTCGACGAGACGACCTACGAGCAGTTCAGCCGCGCATTCGAGACCGTGGCAGTGGGCGATGCCCGCTATGTCTGGGCCGAAGCCGCGTACCGAGCAAGCGACCTCTCCTGGGCACTTACCAGCGTCCTGGAGGCCATCGCCGATCGGGCAAAGGACAACGACGCGGCATCGGCACCCGGCGGGGGCGGTCAAACCGTACCGGAGAGCCCCTGCGAATTCGCCGTCCTGGCGATGATCCGCGCCAGCCTGGCGGGCGCGGACGAAGAAACGGCGGCAGCAGCATCCAGAACCGACCAGAAGATGCTCGGACGGTCCCTCTCCCGCGCCGAACAGATCGCCGCAGCGCGTGAGGCGTTGGCCAAGGCTCATCGCGTGTTTGATGATCCAGAGGCCCGAAACGCCTCCGGCAGGCCGTGGTCGGAGGATCCCGACGCCAAGGCCCTTCTCGCCGAGGCCGATCGACTCCTCAACGCGGCACTGCCCGCAACGCAGGACGACCGCTAAGCCGGCCTCACATCTCCGGAATCGTCCCGTCCCACATTTTCTCCCAAAACCCGAAACCCCCACTTCCTACAGACTGTAGGAGATGGTATCCTGACCCCGCCCGCCAACCCGCCGGGCGCCACCCACCCCGACCAATCGCGGCCACCGCCGCCCACCAACCCCGGAACCCCCCATGGCCCGAAAGCCACGCAAACCCATTCCCGACAGCGAGTTAGAGATCCTCCTCGCCCTCTGGGACCGCGGCCCCGCCACCGTCCGCGACCTCCTCGACCGCCTCCCCGGACCCGACCGGGCCTACACCACCGTCCAGACCCTGCTCAACCGACTCGAGGCCAAGGGCTGCGTCGCCACCCGCAAGGACGGCCGCGCCCTCGTCTACACGCCCACCGTCGAGCGAGACGACCTCCTCACCGCCGAGCTCGCCGAGGTCGCCACCCGCGTCACCGGCGGCCGCGCCTCCCCCCTCGTCCTCAACCTCGTCGAGCAGGGCAACCTCTCGCCCGACGACATCGCCGCCCTGCGCGCGCTGCTCGACCGGCTCGACGCCGCCCCCGACCGCGCCAAGAAGCAGCGCCGCAAGCCCGCCCCCGAATGACCAGTGAATGACCGACGAATGACCAGCCACTAATCAGCGACGCCCGGCGACCGACCGGCGCACGACCACCACACCCCCAGGCATCACGGACCCGACCCATGCTCCACTGGATCGCCTCCAACACGCTCGTCGCCTGCGGCATCGCCGTGCTCGCCGCCGTCGCCACCCTCGCGCTCCGCCGCCGACCCGCCGCCGGCCACCTGCTGTGGCTCTGCGTGCTCGTCGCCCTCATCGCGCCGCCGCTGCCGAAGCTCGGCGTCCTCGACGGGCGCGCCCACGCCCAGCGCCTCGCGACGCAGGTCGGGCAGAGCCTGTCGAGCGCCGAGTGGCTGCAACTGCGCACGGGAATGGCGCCGCCGAGGCCGCCCGAGACCGTGCGCCCCGACGCGCCCGGGGCCGACAAGCCCGAAGCCGGAGCGACGGAACCCGACGCGCCCGCCCACGCGGGCACGCACACGCTGGACCCGCTTTCCCACGCCGAAACCTGCGAGACATGCCGAGCCCTGGCCGCATCGCTGGGCAAGCCCCTCGCCGACACCGCCGAAAGCGGCCTGTCATTCACCTCCGACACGACGCCCGCCTACACATCGCCCGCGTACACAACCCCCGGCTACACAACCCCGAAGCTCGTGGAGCGCGCCGCCCACGAGGCCGCCAAGCGAGCCAAGGCCGACCCGCCGACCGCCGCGCAGAGCGAGTGGTCCAAGGCCGCCGAGGAGCGCGCCGAATCCATGCCCGCGCCCTCCGGCTGGAAACCCAAGCCCCCGCCGACCGACTGGGGCGCGCTCGCCACCTCACTCGCCACCTCCCTCGCCACCACCCTCTGGCTCACCGGCGCGGGCATCGCACTCACCCGGCTCCTGCTCGGCTGGCGCAGCCTCCGGGCCCTCATCCGCGCCGCGGCCCCCGCGAACGCCGACTTCCTCGCCGAGGTCGGCGCCACCGCCCGTGAGTTGGGCGTCAGCCCGCCGCGCGTGCGCTCCAGCGACGCCATCCGGACCCCCTTCATCGTGGCTGGTCCCCGCCCCGTGCTGCTGTGGCCGAGGGGAGAGAGCCTCGACGCCCCCGGTGCGCGGGCGGTGCTCGCCCACGAGCTGGCCCACCTCGCCCGGCGCGACCACTGGGCTGCGTGGTTCGAGGCCGTCGCCCTGTGCTTCCTCTGGTGGCACCCCCTCGCCCACCTCGCCCGCACCCAGACCCGCGCCCTCGCCGAGCGCGCCTGCGACGCCTGGGTCGTCTGGGCATACCCCGATGCACGACGCGACTACGCCGACGCGCTCGTCGCCGCCGTCGAACGACTCACCCGCCTCCCGCGCCCGGTACCAGCGCTCGCGGCGGTGGATTCCGACAAGAGAACACTCGCAAGGAGACTCGTGATGATCATGCAAGGCAACATCGCGCGCCGGGGCTCACGCCTGCTGGCCATCGGCGCGATCACGCTCACCGCCGCCCTCGCCCCGAGCTGGGCCACCGGACGCCTCGACGCCCCGGGCATCGTCCTCACCCGCGCCGACATCGACCGCTCCCTCCAGCCCCTCGTCGACGCCGCAAAGCTCGAACGCCTCGCCGAGTCCCACGCCGACGCCGAGGAGTACGACCAGGCCATCGCCGCCTACCAGAAGCTCCTCACCCTCCGCCCCGACGACGCCGGCGCGTTCCACGAGCTGGCCATGACCCTCTACCACGCCGGACGCTACTCCGAGGCCGCCGAGACCTTCGCCAAGGGAGGCCAGGTCGCGCTCAAGCAGGAGCAGGCCTGGTGGAAGGCCGGCGGCATCAGCGTGACCAAGGCCGCCGAGGCCGCCACCAAGGCCAAGGCCGCCGCCGAGCAAGCCATGGCAATGGCCGCCGAACGCGCGGCCCAGGCGACGGATCTCGCCGCCGCCCAGGCCAATGTCGCCAAGACCCGCGCCGAGCAGGCCAGAGCGCAGGCCGAGCAGGCGAGAGAGAAGGCCGAACTGGCCAAAGCCAAGCTCGCCGAGACGCGCGAGAAGCTCGCCGAGACCCAGGCGACGCTCGCGGCCTCCGGCATCGAGATCGACATCGAGGACCAGCTCGCCGGCATCGAGGACGAGATCGACCAGGCCGTGGCCGACGCCATGGACGAACTCGCCGAGTTGCAGGAGGAAGACTGGGCCGACCTCGAAGACGCGTTCCCAGACATGGAGGGCATGGACGACTGGGGGGACGACTTTGACTTCGACTTCGACATGGACTTCGGCGGCCTGACCCCGCCCGCCGACTGGGCCTACAACGAGGCCTGCTGCGACGCCCTCGCCGGCGATCAGGACGCGGCCGTCGACGCGCTCGGCCGCGCTGTCGCCCTCGGCTATCTCGACGCCGACCACGCCGCCGACGACGACGACCTGTCTTCGATCCACGCGACCGAGGCGTTCAAGGCGCTCCGCCTCCGGATGGTCGAGCTCGCCGAGATCGCGGTGTTCGCCGAGCAGTCCTTCGAGCAAGGGCAGTGGGGCCCCGCCGCCGAGGCCTACGCCAGGGCCTCGAACCTCGCGCCGCAGAACGGGCACCTCAGCCACATGCTCGCCTTCGCGGCCCTCCGCAACGGCGACACCGACGCCGCGATCGAAGGCTGGACTCGCGCGCTCGAGCTCGGCTACAACAAGCCGACGATGCTCTACAACCTGGCGTGCGCCAACGCCCTCGCCGGCAACGCCGATGACGCGCTCGCCTACCTCACCAAGGCGACCGGCGCCGGCTTCGACGACTACGAGCTGATGCGCGAGGACACCGACCTCGACCCCGTCCGCGACGACCCGCGCTTCGACGAGATCCTCTCGGGCGTTGTCGGCGCCGCCAAGCTCCAGCGCGAGATCGAGACCGCCGTCGAGTTCGAGGAGTGGTCCGAGGTCGTGCAGATGGCCGGCGCCCTCCGCGACGGTGCCCCCGAGAACTCCTGGCGCCGCACCTGGGCCCAGGAGAAGCTCGCCCTCGGCCACTTCTACGACGGCCGCTACGACCAGGCCGAGGACGCCTTCGCCGACGCGGCACTCGCCGGCGGCGACCTGACCAACAGCCTCTACAACATCGCCTGCTGCCGCTCGCTCTCGGGCGACGAGGCCGGCGCGCTGGACTACCTCCACGCCTCCGTCGACGCCGGCTGGGGCGACGCCGAGCACCTCCGGCACGACGAAGACCTCGAGGCCCTGCGCGACAACCCCGGCTTCGAGAAGGTGATCGGCCGCGCGGCCGACATCGAGATCCTCGACATGTTCGGCGCCGCCGACTGGGACCAGCTGCTCCAGCGCAGCGAGCGCCAGATCGAGGCCGACCCCGAGGACGGCGGCGCGCACCTCCGTCTGGGCTGGGCCCTGCTCCGCACCGGCCACCCCGACAAGGCGATCCCGGTCTTCCGCCGCCAGGCCGAGCTCGGCTTCGAGCCGGGGATCGGGCTCTACAACATCGCCTGCTGCAACGCCATCATGGGCGACAACGACGCCGCCATCGGCGCGATCAAGGAGGCCATGGAGGCCGGCTTCAACCGCCCCGAGTTCATGGCCGACGACCCCGACCTCAAGAACCTCCGGGCCGACCCACGCTTCAAGAAGCTGACAACCACCAAGGCCGACAGCCTCTAACCCCCCGAGCCGGGCGCACCCCCCCGACTCCCCGGTCCCCCTTCATCCTTCATCCTTCATTCGCCCCCTCACCAACTCCCGAGCGGCCGGACCCCTGCCCGCCGCTCGGGAGTTTCTCCGCGCCCAGGCGAAAGCGCCCCGCGCGATGGCGGTGCCGAGCAGACCGACCGCGATTCCGAAGTACTTCATCGCCGCCGACGAACGCGCCCCGCCGCCACCGCGCACGCCCCACCGATCACGCCCAGCGCCCCCGGTGCCGGCGCCACATCCACCACGATGTTGTCGATGAAGGTGCTCTGGAAGAACGGGTCCTGCCCGCCGCGGAACTTGACCGACCAGATAAGCTCCCCCGCCGGCGCGAACAGCGTCACGCCCGTCGGGTCGTCCCAGCGCATGTCGTTGTCGCCCATCTCGCCGGTCACCACCCCGAGCAGCCCGCCGCCGAGGTTGATCTCGCTGTACGCCCACAGCTCCGCGAGATCATGGTCCTGCCCGTAGTCGCCGAACTCGATCCGGACGCTCCGCAGCCCCTGGCTGAAGCTCATCTGCATGTAGTCGTTGCGCAGCAGGTCGAACACCGGTGAGAGGTGCTTGGCCCCCCATGCGCTCGGCACATTCTGCCCCGCCGAGTCCCACACCGTGAACCGCTCGTTGGTCGTCCGCTGCACCACCGCGAACAGCCCGCCCGCCTCGAGGTTCAGCACCCGGAAGTCGCCCGCCCGCGGGTCGCTGTTGCCCGCCAGCTCTTCGAAGTCGAAGACCACATCCGCCCGCGCCGCGCCCGACAGGCCCGCCACCATCACCACCGCGAGTGTGCCGCTTCGCATGGACCAGCCTCCGTCGTTCTCCTCCCACCCGACCGCCGCGGCACGCCCTCCCGGCGCACCGCTCGAACGACGCGGCCAAAGTCCGATACGCCCGGGTTCCGTCCCGGTTGCCCCAGATTACCAGAGGCCGCCGCCCAAGCCACCCGATTCGCGGGCATTGCCTCGGGGAATCGAGCGGCGGGTGGATGGCCTGTTCCCGCCACCCGGGTCGCGGCACCGGGTCCGACAGTCGCGGTGCTGAAGATCGTATCCGCACAAAAACCGAAGATGTCACTCTCTGGAATCAGCGGCAGGCGAATCGCCTCGTGCGTCAGCTCGGCCTGAATTCACGGTGGTTGCCGGGGAGTCGCGAAATTGCCTATATCCGCAGAGGGTAGTCCGCTATTCTGCAGCAGCCACGCCCCGGGCAGGGTGCCCGGCGTGGGCGGTGGCCACCTGAGGGCGCTGCCGACGCGGTGGCGCGGTCTGAAAGCTCGTGCGGTCGCGCACGCGGAGACTAGCGATGCACTTCTCGTTCTGCGAGGCTCTTGAACCACGCTGTGTACTGGCCGCGTATGTCGTGGACAACGCCGGGGACGCCGTGGACGGCAACTACGGCCCGGGGCAGCATACCCTTCGCGAGGCCGTCGAACGAGCCAACGCCAACTCCGGGGCGGAAACCGTGAGCTTCGCGTCGGCGCTGCAAGGTCAGACGATCACGCTGACTCTCGGCCAGATCGACATCACCGATGATCTCACCCTTGCGGGCCCGGGCGCCGCCAAGCTCGCCGTGAGCGGCAACAACAACTCGAGAGTCTTCTCAGTCGGTTCGGGCGTCACGGCCTCGATCAACGGGCTCACCGTCACCCAGGGGAGGACTTTCGGCGCCGTGCCCGGCGCCGGGATCTACAACTTGGGATCGCTCGCGATTGCCGACTGCACCATTTCGAATAACAGCGGCGCCTCAGCATCGACCTATGGCGGTGGTGTGTGCAACGGATCAGACTCGCTCTCCATCACCCGCTCTTCCATCACGGGAAACTCGGCCGGCTACGGCGGGGGTGTCTATAACTACTACGGCATCGTCACTATCGCGGTCTCCACACTCTCTTCAAACCTCGCGGCCGATGACGGCGGGGGGCTTTTCAATCTCGCCGGGACCGTCTCCATCAATCACTCCACCCTGACCGGGAACGGTGCGGACCACGGGGGCGGTGTCCACAACAACTCCGGCTCGCTCACGATCGCCAACTCCTCCGTCATCGAGAACAACGCCCAGTTCGGCGCCGGGATCAACGGCTACGGCGACATCACCATCACGAGGTCGCTTCTTACCGGCAATACCGCGTCCGGCTCCGGAGGGGCGGCGTTCTTTCTCACGGGGGCCATTGCTGTCCTCAACTCGACGATCTCGGCCAACATGGCCTCCTCGCTCGGCGGCGGCGTCTACAACGGTGGCTCCCTGACCCTCGCCAACTCCACCCTCGCCAACAACGCTTCGGGGTCCAGCGCGGGGCTTCACAATACTTCGGTCGCGTGGCTGGAGAGCTCCATCGTCGCGCTCAACATCGGAGGCGACATCTCAGGCAACAACCTGGCCAACGGGTCGGTCTACAACCTCATCGGCGATGCGGGGAGTGCCGGTGGTCTGTCCAACGGGCTGAACATCGTCGGGGCCGATCCCAAGCTCAGCCCCCTCGCCGACAACGGCGGCCCCACCAGAACCCACGCCCTCGATCCCACAAGCCCCGCCAGGGATGCAGGGCTCGACTCGTTCAGCCTCGTTACCGACCAGCGCGGCACGGGCTTCGCCAGACACACGGGCGGGGCGGTCGATATCGGGGCCTTCGAGTACGGCTCCACCGTGGATGACTTCGCGGACGCCGGGGGGTGGGCGAGCGCCGCCGCGGTCACCATCAACCCCAACTCCGGCGACGGCGACCGAGCCGGCTCAATCGAGGTGCCCGGCGATACCGACCTGTTCAAGTTCACCGCCGCAGCCTCCGGCGCCGCCGTCATTACGCTTGATGCCTCCAGCAACTTCGACGGGCGGTTCCAAGTGTTCGACGCCGCCCATGTCAAGCTCAACCCCGGGGGCGGCGGGGTGTGGGTCAACGACCGTGCTACCGGCAAGGACGAGACTTGGTCCCTCACCCTCGCGGCGAACCAGGTCTACTTCGTGCTCGTCGGCGGCTGGCGCAACCCCGGCGGTGGGTACACGCTCCGGATCAATGGTCAATCTGCGCCGGACGATCACCCTGACGCCGGCGCGTGGTCCTCCGCGGACAATGTCCCGATTGACCCCAACAACGGGAACGGCTCTCGCACTGGGGAAATCGAGGCCGCCGGGGACACCGATCTATTCAAGTTCATGGCCGCGGGCGCGGGCAACGCCACCATCACGCTCGATGTCGCGGTTAACTTCGACGGCTGGTTCGAGCTGTACGACGCCGCGCACGACTTCATCGCCCGACACAACGCCAAGGCGTCCGGCGGTGACGAGGCCGGCAGCCTCACAGTCGCCGCCAACACCCTTTACTTCGTCCTGGTTGGCGGCTGGCGCAACCCTGGAGGCGGGTACACCCTTAAGATTGACGGTCCACCGGCCCCAGACGACCACGCCGATGCCGGCCAATGGAGCACCGCCGCCGCCGTCACGCTGAACGGTGCCGGCGACGGCTCACGATCGGGAGCCATTGAGGCCGCCGGGGATACCGACCTGTTCAAGTTCGCCGCCCCAAAGTCCGGCAGCGCGTCGATAACCCTCGATGTCGCCATGAACTTCGACGGGTGGTTCGAGATCTACGACGCCAATCACCAGCTCGTCGCACCCCGTCGCAACGCCAACGCCTCGGGCGGCGACGAGACGCTCGCCTTTAACGCCGTCGCGGGTCAGACTTACTTCATCCTCGTGGGGGGATGGCGCAACCCGGGCGGGGCGTACAACCTGCTCGTGAACGCCTGATCGACCGCCGGGGTCTGCCGACTCACGCGCCCCGTCGCGATCGGACCGCCGCCACCGCCTCGGCCGTCGCCCGGTGCAGGTCGTCGTTGGTGATGAACAGGTCGTAGATCCCCCCCGACCTCGCCGTCGCGATCTCCCGCTTGGCCTCCGCGAACCGCTTCTGGATCGCGGCCTCGCTCTCCCGCTTTCGGTCCCGGAGGCGCTGGAGCAGGACCTCCTCGCTCGGCGGCAGGATGAACACGCCGAACGCCCCGGGCATCTTGGCTTTCACCTGCCTCGCCCCCTCCACATCGATCTCCAGGATCACCAGCCGCCCGCGCCGGAGCTGCTCGCCCACCCACCCGCTCGGCGTCCCGTAACGCTTGCCGAAGACATTGGCCCACTCCAGCAGTTCGTCGTCCGCGACCAGCCGGTCGAACTCCGCGTCGGTGACGAAGTGGTAGTCCACTCCCTCGACATCCGCGTCGGTCTTGGCGCGGGTCGTGGCCGACACGCTGAACACGCTGCCGGCGATCGACCGCTCCACGCCGCGGGTGATCGTGGTCTTCCCCACGCCGCTGGGCCCGCTGATGATGAGCAGCAGCCCGTTGGCGGTGTCGGTGGGCAGGGTTCTCGCGTGATCGGACATGCGGACACAGCGTAGACGGGGATAACCGCCGGCGTCCGGGAATCTCGCCGCCCGCCGGGCCCGGGACCCGTCGGTCCTCCCGGGCGCGGTTCCCCATCCGGCGCAGGCGGCGCGGCCCCCCCGACCGGCTGGGCATGCCGGGGCGCTCGTGCCGGGTGTTCCGGCGCCACACCGCCGATGCCGCCCGTGTCGGTGCACTTTGCACCCCCGTTGGACGATGGTCCCCGCACGGCCGCGGGCCGCCACGCTCCCTCGCTGTGTGACCCGGCGCCCCGCCGGGGCGCGAGGGGGGCGACCGGACCGCACTGGAGGAGGGAGCCGTCATGCCCGGAATGCCTGGTGAGCCGGAGGCATTCGCCCAGCAGGTGGCCGCGATGCTGCGGGATATCAAGCCCGACTGCGAGGTCGAGCTGACCGGCCCGCGCGAACTCCTCGTCAACGGCCGACGACTCGACCTTGAGAATGTCTACCGCATGGTCTCCACCGAGCCCGACCGTGGCTCGGAGATCGTCCGCCACTACCTCGGCCAGCTCTTCGCCACCGAGGCCGAGTCGGTCTCCGGCATGACCCTCGATTTCGCCCGGCCGCGCATCATGCCCCGCATCCAGCCCGTCAGCATCTTCGAGCACCTCGACGAGCAGATGGTCGCCCATGTGCCCTTCGTCAATGACACCGTCATCGTCTTCGTCACCGACCTCCCGCAGATGACGGTGAGCATCACCACCGAGCAGATGCTCAAATGGGGCGTCTGCACCGAAGAGGTCGAGGAGTTCGCCCTCGAGAACCTCGACCACTACGCCCCCGAGCTGGAGATCCAGTTCGTCGAAAGCAAGGAAGGCGGCAAGGCCGCGATCGTCAGCGAGCAGGACGGCTACGACGCCGCACGCCTGCTCCTGCCCGGCCTCTACCGGCGCCTGGCCCCCCAGCTGGGCGGCAACTTCTATGTGGCGATCCCCGCCCGCGACATGTTCGTCGCGCTCTCCGCCACGCCACCGGAGTTCGTCCAGCGCGTCGCCGAGCGCGTCGCCCAGGACCACCAGCGGCTGCCCTACCCGATCACCAACGAGTTCTACTACATGACGCTTGACGGTGTGGCGGGGCGGGTGCGCGGGCTTGCCGCGTAGGGACCTGCACAGTCCGCAAAGGGTTCGCGCACGCCCCCGGAGAGCCGGGGGCGTGTTTGCTCTTGGGTGCTGAGGCTCGCGGCGCCACGCCTGGGCGGGAGGCGGGGGGTGAGGCGGGGTGCGGCGGGTTGGGGTGTTTGGGCGGGGGTGTTGTGGATGGGAAGAGGGGCATCGAGGCAGTGAGGCATCAAGGCATCGGGGCGGGGGGATGGGGTTGTCTGTCGGGTTGCGCGGCGTGGTCGTTTAGGTGTTGGGGAGGAAGGACCCTCGCTGGCGCTTCGGGCTCTGTAGCGGGCGTTGATGCGTTCGATGTGGGCCGCGGCTTTGCGGTGGGTCTCTCGGAGGCGGGCCTCGACGCGGGGCGGGTAGAGGCGGTGGTCGGCGGAGCAGCATGACGCGGCGAAGCGGAGGGCCTCGATGGCGGCGGGCTCGGCGATCGCCGCGACGCGCTCGGCCTGGAGGCGGGCGTGGTGGGTGATGCGGTCGAGGAGGGCGTTGATGTCGGGGCGGTCGAGGAAGTCGAGGAGCTGGGTGACGGTGAGTTCGTGGCGGTTGGCGATGTCGATGAGGTTGATGTCGCCACGGTGGTAGTCGGAGATGATGGCGTTGATGGTGTCGCGGGGGAAGGGGGAGGAGGCTTGAGGCTTGGGGCTTGAGGCTTGAGGGGCAGGGTTGTCGGGCGCGCTTGGGTGTTCGAGGGTCGGAGGGAGAGGAGAAGTGGAGCCCTCTCGCCAATCCTCTGGGCTGGCCTCTCCCGCCGGGGGCGGGAGAGGGGGCAGGTTGGCGCCGGGAGCCTCGCTTGGACTTCGGGCGCTGTTGGCGTGGGC
>JADZER010000055.1 GCA_020850415.1 Phycisphaerales bacterium | reverse complement strand
GTGTGCAGGCTGGAACCCCGCACCACAAAGGGCCCCTTCGCTGTGGGCGGGGCGGGCAAGGCCCTGCCACGGGCAGCTTGACCGCCCGTGCGGTGAGCGGTGGGGCAAACACTGGCGGCCAAGACGCCAGTGGCGCCCGCCCAGTGGGGAAGGGGGTCTGCCAGGGCCGCCCGCCGCTGAAGCTACGACCGCCAAGGTACGGGGCGACCACCACGGTTCCACAGGTGCGGTGGACCGGGCCCATCCGGGTGCAATGGCATGCATAGGCCTTCATGCAGGCAATCAACCAGCCAGGGCATGTGCAACGGCGATTCCCAGCCAGGGCCGAGAATGGGCTCGTCGATCCTGTAGTCGACGCCGGTCAGTATCAGGTGGTAGTGCTTGTGGGCCATCAGGATGCCCCTGAACGCGCGATCGATATGGTGAATGCGGATTGGATCAACCGGTCGGCGATCAAGGTGGGCAAGGCGCTTGGTCGCATAGTCCCTTACAGGACAACAGGCCTTCATCAGTAGCACGCGATGACGGTCAGCCGCGCTCGACGGGACCGCCGCGGTCCCCTTCCCCGCCCATTTGTCGAAGTCTCTATGGGCACGCGATTCCCAGTATGGACCGTCAGTAGGATCGGCAATGCCAACGACCGCCGACACATAGTCTTGTCGCGTGAGTTGAACCTCACCGCTGGCAACCTGCCTGAGTAGCTTGCAGATACTTATTGCTTTATCATCGTGGTCTACTGACCTCCGGACCCAGAGTGACACAGCCTGGAAGTGACTCTCGGTGATGAACCACCAAATGTCTCGTGGCTCCGTGGCCCATGGTGCCTCGGCGACTATGGATCTCAACCGTTTCCACATGGTGTGCCGAAAGCTCACCTGCACCGCTTCCTCGTGGCATTGCTCCAGTTGATCTTGGAATTGCTGCAATCTCGGATTCATGATGATGCTGAGGAGGTTGTCACCCGATGGTCTGCTCTCATCCCCCCCGTGTCTTCCGCTTCTTCTTGGTCGGTCGCACGCCCGGCATGCCGGCCTTCTTGCGGCGGGCGCCGCCTTTGCCTTTGAGGGCGTCTTCGATTTCGGTGCGGGTCAGCAGAAGCGGGGGGTACTGGTCGGCGAGGCGGGGGGTGAGGGGGCCGCGGGGGGAGAGAGAGAGGGTAGACGAAGGAGTGGAGGAGCCCTCTCCCCTGCCCTCTCCCGCCGGGGGCGGGAGAGGGGGGGCGTCGCGGGTGAGTTCGGCGGCTTCTGCCTGCTCGGCGATGTGGTCTTCCAGCAGCTTCCGCACGATCGACGCCTGGTCGCGGAGGTCGGCGGCTTTTTCGAAGGCCATTTCTTCGGCGGCGGCGAGCATTTCTTCTTCGAGCATTCGGAGGAGGGCCGCGGCGTCGATCTTGTCTTCCTTGGTGGCGACGGCCTCGCGGGCGGTCTTTCGGGCTTTGAGTTCGGACTGGATGCCGCGGCGGATCTCTTTGACGATGGTGGTGGGGGTGATGCCGTGCTCGGTGTTGTAGGCGAGCTGTTTGGCGCGGCGGCGCTCGGTCTCGCCGATGGCGGTCTGCATGGAGGGGGTCATGGTGTCGGCGTACATGACGACCTTGGAGCCGGAGTTGCGGGCGGCGCGGCCCATCTGCTGGATGAGGCTGGTCTCGGAGCGGAGGAAGCCCTCCTTGTCGGCGTCGAGGATGGCGACGAGCGAGACCTCGGGGAGGTCGAGGCCCTCGCGGAGGAGGTTGACGCCGACGAGCACATCGAAGTCGCCGGTGCGGAGGTCGGTGAGGATGGTGATGCGTTCGAGGGTGTCGATCTCGGAATGCAGGTAACGCACGCGGAGTCCCTGCTGGTCGAGGTAGCTGGCGAGGTCCTCGCAGAGGCGTTTGGTGAGGGCGGTGACGAGGACGCGTTCGTTGCGGTCGATGCGGACGCGGCACTGTTCGAGGAGGTCCTGGACCTGGCCGGTGGCGGGCTTGATCTCGATCTCGGGGTCGAGGAGTCCGGTGGGGCGGATGACTTGCTCGTGGACGACGCCGCGGACGCGGGTGAGCTCGTAGGGGCCGGGAGTGGCGGAGACATAGACGGTCTGTGGGACGATGGCCTCGAACTCCTCGAAGCGGAGCGGGCGGTTGTCGAGTGCGGCGGGGAGGCGGAAGCCGAAGTCGACGAGGACGGTCTTGCGGGCGCGGTCGCCGTTGAACATGGCGCGGATCTGGGGGACGGTGACATGGGACTCGTCGATGATGAGGAGCCAGTCGCGGTAGTTGGGGCGGCTCTCTAGAGACGAAGAGACGAAGAGACGAAGAGACGAAGTGTTCGATGCACTCGCAATGTCCGTCTCTGCTTCCACTTCGTCTCTTCGTCTCTTCGTCTCTCCGTCTCTGTCTGCCGGTGGAGCAAAGTCGAAGTAGTCCAACAGCGTGTACGGCCGCTCCCCCGGCGCTCGCCCATCGAAGTACCGCGAGTAGTTCTCGATGCCCTGGCAGAAGCCGACTTCCTCGATCATCTCGATGTCGTACTTGGTGCGGGCGAGGAGGCGTTGGGCTTCGAGGAGCTTGCCCTGGCTGCGGAGCTCGAGGACGCGGGCGTCGAGGTCGGTGCGCATCTGGGCGATGATGGGCTCGAGCTCGGACTCGGGCATGACATGGTGGACGGCGGGGAAGAGGAAGAACTGGCGTTCTTCGGCGAGCAGCTCGCCGCTGGTGGGGTTGACGAGGTCGACGCGGTCGATCTCGTCGCCGAAGAGCTCGATGCGGAGGGCGAAGCGTTCGTAGGCGGGCCAGACCTCGATGGCGTCTCCCCGGACGCGGTAGCGGCCCCGCTTGAACTCGATGTCGGTGCGCTGGTACTGCATGGCGTTGAGTGCGAGGAAGAAGTCGCGCCGGTTGAGGGTGGAGCCCTTGGTGAGGGTGAGGAGTCGCTGGGAGTAGGCGCTGGGGGAGCCGAGGCCGAAGATGCAGGAGACGCTGGCGATGACGATGGTGTCTCGGCGGCCGAGGATGTTGCTGGTGGCGGCGAGGCGGAGCATGTCGAGGTCGTCGTTGCGGGAGGCGTCCTTCTCGATGTAGATGTCGCGTGCGGGGATGTAGGCCTCGGGCTGGTAGTAGTCGTAGTAGCTGACGAAGTAGTTGACGGAGTTGGTGGGGAAGAACTCGCGGAGCTCCTCGTAGAGCTGGGCGGCGAGGGTCTTGTTGTGGCTGATGATGAGGGTGGGCTTGTTGAGCGCGGCGATGGTGTTGGCCATCGTGAAGGTCTTGCCGGTGCCGGTGGCGCCGAGGAGGCAGGTGGCGGGGCTGCCGGCGCGGATGTCGCGGATGAGGCCCTCGATGGCGGTGGGCTGGTCGCCCATGGGGGTGAAGGGGGCGCGGAGTTGGAAGCGGTGGGGGCGGGCCATGGGGGAGGGTATGTGGGGCGTTTGGGGGTTGGCTGGGCGGCGGGTATACTGGGGTGAATGGTGATCAATCTGCACATTCCGGACGATCAGGAGGGGACGCTGCGGCGGGCCTGGGGCGATGATCTGGACCGTGCGGCGGTCGAGGCGCTGGCGGTGGAGGGGTACCGGAGCGGGAAGTTCGGGGCGGCGACAGTGGGGCGTTTGCTCGGGCACGACTCGCGGTGGGACACGGAGCGATGGCTGGCGGAGCACGGGGTGCCTGTGAACTACACGCCGGAGGACTTGGCCGCGGATCGGGGGACGATTGACAAGCTGCTCGGCGGGGGTCGGTGAGTGCTGGTCGTCGCCGATAGTTCGCCCGTAAATGTCTTGGTGCGGATCGGGTGCGTCGAGGTCCTGCCGCGGCTGTTCGGGAGTGTCACGATCCCGAGCCAGGTCTTGGGCGAGTTGTCAGACGCCTGAGCTCCGGACGCGGTGAGGGAGTTCGTGGCATCGCCGCCGGAGTGGCTCGTGGTTCGGGCGACGCGCGAGGTTGAGGTGATACCCCCTCTGGATGTCGGTGAGTCTGCGGCGATCAGCCTGGCTGTTGAGTTAGGTGCGGACGCGCTGCTCATTGATGAACGGGATGGGCGGCGCGTGGCGGCGGCGCGAGGGCTTGCGGTGGTCGGGACACTGGGAGTGCTGGACGCGGCTGCGGCACGGGCGTTGGTTGACCTACCGAGCGTATTGGGGCGGCTCCGCGAGACGGACTTTCGTGTGTCGCCGGCGCTGCTCAAGGCGCTGCTGGAGGCGCACGAGCGGCGTTCCGGCGGTGGCGCGGGGTGAGGTAGAGTGTCTGACGGCGGACCGATTCCCTGTTCCGCGGCATCGGCGACTTGATGGTGCGCGGGGCCATCGCTTCACTTTGTTACGCTCTGACCCCGGCACCCGTTGATGGCAGGACGGGAGAGTTGTTGCTGGCGTCAGTTGGTGTTGGCGGCTTGGGCCTGCTCCTCGCGCAGGGCGGCGAGGGCTTTGCGGAGGGAGGGCTTCTTTGCCTGGCCGTTGGGCGGGGCGGCCGGGGCGGCGGGGGCGGCATCGCTCACGAGCGGGGTTCCTTCCGTTGGCGGTTCGATCGGCGCGGGCGTCTGGCCCTTCGTGCCTTCGTGCCTCCGTGCCTCCGTGCCTGCGTACTCCCGTGCCTCCGTGCCTTCGTCGCTCCGCGCCTCCGTGCCTGCCTGCGCTTCGAGCTTGACCGCCACGCGGGTGGACACGCCGCGTTCCTGCATCGTCACGCCGTAGAGGCGGTCCATGGCCTGCATGGTGCGCTTGTTGTGGGTGATGACGATGAAGTGGGACTGGTCGGTGTACTGGCGGACGACATCGACATAGCGGCCGACATTGGCCTCGTCGAGTGCGGCGTCCACCTCGTCGAGGATGCAGAAGCAGCTGGGCTTGCTGCGGAAGATCGAGAGCAGGAGGGCGACGGCGGTCATGGTCTTCTCGCCGCCGGAGAGCTGGCTGATCGAGCGGGGTTCCTTGCCGGGGGGCTTGGCGATGACCTCGATGCCGGACTCGAGGAGGTCGGTCTCGTCGGTCTCGACCTTTCTGGGTCCGTCGGGGGTGTCGACGACCTTGACGAGGGGCATGAGGCGGACCTCGGCGCGGCCGCCGCCGAAGAGCTTGCGGAACATGCCGTCGCTGCCGCCGAACTCGGCCTGGATGCGGGCGAAGGTCTCGCCGAAGCGTTCGCGGCAGACGATGTTGAGCTTGTCGATGAGGAGCGTGAGCTGCTCGCGGGCGTGGTCGATATCGGCGACCTGGCGGATGAGCTCGTCGTTGCGGCTGGCGAGGTTCTGCTCCTCTTCGATGGAGTCGAGGTTGACATTGCCGAGGGTCTTGATCTCGGCGCGGAGGGCGTCGATCAGGGTGGTCGCCTGGTCGGTGTCGACGCGGGCGACGGTGACGCCGTCCGCGTCGTCGGCCATCATGGCGCGGTACTCGAGGTAGACGAAGGCGAGCTCGAAGCCGAGCTCCTCGCCGGTGCGGTCCTCGAGGTTCTCGCGTTTGACCTCGATCTCGCGCCGTGAGACCTCGAGGCTGTGCCAGTCGCGTTCGATGTGGTGGGCGTGGGCCCGGGCCTCGAGGACGCGTTCGCTGAGGCGCTGGACCTCGGCCTCGCCGGCGGCGAGCCTGGCGCGTGCCTGGCCGACCTCCTCGGTGAGGCGGCGGGCGTCGAGCGAGGCCTGGTCGGCCTGGGTGCGGGACTCGTCGATCTCACGCTCGTACTCGGCGGCGCGGGCGACGGCCTGGTCCATCTGGGTGGTCAGGTCGCGCTGCTGGCGGTCGAGCTCGTCGCGTTCGATGGTGGTGCGGTTGAGGTCGCGTCGGGCCGCGGAGGCCTGCTCGCTGTGGCGGGAGAGGTCGACTCGGGCGGCGCTGAGGCGCTCGGCCATGGCGTCGCGCTCGGCCTGGGTCCGCTCCAGCGCCCGCTGGGCCTCCATGGCGCGGGTCTCCTCGTCGGCGTGGAGGCGTTCGAGCCTGTCGGCGCGGGACTTGAGCTGCTCGCGGTCGGCGTCGATCTTCTCGAGGCGCTGCTCGGTCTGCTCGGCGTCCTCGGCGAGGGAGGCCTGCTCGCGGTCGAGCCGGTCGCTCTCGGCGACCAGGCGGTCGAGCTTGGCGGATTCGCCGGCGAGGTGGCGCTGCTCGGCGGCCTGGCGGTGGCGGAGGGCGGCCATGGTCTCGTTCAGGGCCGCGGCCTGGGAGTCGACGCGGGCGAGGGCGTCGCGGGCGACGAGCAGGCGGGCGTGGATGTCGGCGAGCTCGGCGGCGAGGCGGGTCAGCTCGCCGCGCTGCTGGAGGACGCCGGTGGCGTCTGCGGCGCCGGGGGGTCCTGCGATGATGCGTCCGTCGGGCTCGAGGACGCATCCTTGCCTGGTGACCATTCGGCGGCCGGCGAGTGGCCCGCTGGCGAGGAGGAGTGCCGCGTCGAGGTCGGGGACGAGGTAGGTCTCGCCGAGGAGTCGGTCGAGGAGGGCCTCGACGCGCTCGGGGTTGACGGTCTCGACGGTTGCCGAGGGCGAGCGCGGGGTTTCGGCTCCTTCGATTGGCTCAGACCCCGAGCTTGCGCTCGGGGCTCGCACGGGCGTGCGGGCGCGGACGAGGGTTCGCAAGGGGGTGACGCGCTGGCCGAAGAGGCCGGCGGTGTCGAGCACCTGGCGTCGGGGCGTGGAGCCGAGGCGCGAGATGGGGACGAACGCGACGCGTCCGGGGAGCGTGTCGAGCTCCTCGGCGGTGGGGAGGTCGCCGACGGTCTCGACGACGAGGGCCTGGAGTGTTGCGCCGAGGGCGGTCTCGACGGACGCGGCCGCGGCCTCGTCGGCCTCGATGAGGTCGGCGAGCGGGGCGAGGACGCGTTCGAAGCCCTCGCGTCGCTCCTTGCGTTCGAGGACCTCTCGGACGGCGTCGCCGAGGCCGGCGCGGGCGTCGATGAGCTCCTGGAGCGTCTGGCGCCGGCTCTCGAGGCGGACGCCCCGCTGCTCGAGGTCGGCCAGGGCGCCGGCGCGCTCGCGCCGGTCGGCGGACATCTCGTCGGCGCTGGACTCGTGGGCGCCGAGATCGGTCTCGACCGTGGCGAGGTCGGACTTGCGTCGGTTGATCTGGTCGGCGAGCGCCTCGCGCTCGGCGGCGTGGGCGAAGGCGTGTTCGGTGAGGGCCCTGCGCCGGTCGGCGATGCGGGCGAGCTGCTCGCGGACGCCCTCGGCGCGGCGTTCGTCGCCGGCGATGGAGGCGAGCAGGCCCGCCCGCTCGCGGTCGATGTTGGTGACGGCGGCGCGGCGCTCGGCGACGGCGGAGAGCTGGGAGGCGAGCTGCTCGGCGACCAGGCCGCGCTGCTCGCTGGCGGCGTCGAGTCGGCGCTGGGCGTCGCCGACCTGCTCGGCGAGGGCGGCGACCTGCTCGGCGAGGTCCTCGGCGGCGACCTCGAGGCCGGCGCTGCGCCTGGCGAGGTCTTCGAGGCGGGCGGCGTCGGTCTCGCGCCGGCGCCGGAGGTCGGCGACGGAACGCTCGGCCATCTGGCGGCGTTGCTCGGCGCGTTCGGCGGCGTGGCCGGCGTGGGCGAGGGCCTGCTCGAGGCGGCGGTCCTCGTCGAGCGCGTCGGCGCGGGCGAGCTCGGCCTCCTGCTTGTCGTGCTCGGCCTCGGCGAGGATGCGGGTGGCCTCGGCGCGGGTGTGCTCGAGGTCGCGGAGGCGGCTGGTCAGGCCGTCGAGCCGCTGGCGGAGGTCGTCGTACTGCTCGAGGGCCAGCGCGGTCCGCCAGGCGCCGAGCTCGCCGTCGAGCTCCTTGAAGCGCCGGGCCTTGGCGGCCTGGCCCTTGACGATGCGCAGGCGGCGCTCGGTGTTCTCGAGCTGCTCCCGCGTGACGGTGAGGTTGGCGATCGCCCGCTCGAGCTTGCGCTCGCTCTCGACGCGGCGCTGCTTGTAGCGGGCGATGCCGGCGGCCTCTTCGAAGATCGTGCGCCGTTCCTGGGGCGAGGCCAGGAGCATGGCGTCGACCTTGCCCTGCTCGATGATCGAGTAGGCGTCGGCCCCGACGCCGGTGTCCATGAACAGCTCGCGGATGTCCTTGAGCCGGGCGCGCCGGTTGTTGATGAGGTACTGGCTCGTCCCGTCGCGGAAGAGGCGGCGCTCGACGGCGACCTCGTCGGCGTCGATGGGCAGGACGCGCCGGCCGCGGACGCGGGTGTCGATGACGGTCGGGCCGGACTCGGCGTCGAGGTCGTCGTCGAGGTCGTCGAGGGTGGCGAGGCTCTCGGGGCTTTGCGAGGCGGTCTGATCCGCATCGGGAGAGAGGCCGCGGTCGTGGCCGTCCGCGGGGCCTTCGGACGCTGGCGCGTCCTCAGACCCCGGCACCCGGTCTGTTTCCGACACCCGTTCTGTCCCCGGCACCCTGTGGACCACGGGGTTGTCGAAGGAGAGCACCACGCTGGCCATGCCGGCGGGCTTGCGTCCGGCGGAGCCGGCGAAGATGACATCGATCATCTCTTTGCCGCGGAGGCTCTTGCTGGAGCGTTCGCCGAGGACCCACTTGATGGCGTCGACGACATTGGACTTGCCGCAGCCGTTGGGGCCGACGATGCCGGTCATGGAGTCGTCGAAGGTGAACTCCGTGCGGTCGGCGAAGGATTTGAAGCCGTTGAGTGTGAGCTTTGCGAGGCGCATCCACAACCTCCGTGTCGTCGCGTCCGGTCCCCGTTCGGGCTTGAGCCTTGGGGGCGGGGCACTCCTGGCCCCGTGCCGGCAACGCCGGTCGTCCTGACCAACGCGGGCCTCGTCCACAGCGCCGCCCGCGGGCGGTCACAGGGTATCGCATCCGGGGGCGCGGCGCAAGGGCCTTGGGCCGGGCGGATCCCTATTTCTTCGGCTTCTTGGGCGGGAGCGGGACAACCTGCGGCTTGCGGGCCCGCTCGGCCTTCAGGTAGGAGATGTCGACGGCGAGGCCTTCCTCGGCGACCTTGGGGTTGTCCTTCTCCGCCATGGTCTCGGGGCGGTCGAGGAGGGTGCCGGTCCGGGAGGCCTCGACGAGCTCTGCCATGAGTCGGTCGGTCTCGGTGGCGAAGGCGGCGGTGGTGGCGCCGGCGTCGTAGAGGGCGTAGAGGGCGCCGACGACCTCGGAGTAGGTCAGACCCAGGCCGGGCATCTTGTCCTCGGGCCTGGGGTCTTTGGCGAGGAAGATGACCAGGTCGGCCACGCTCGGGCTGATCTGCTCGATCCGGACGCTGCCGGTCTTGTAGTCCTGGTAGCGCAGGCGGGGCGGGTCGGCGGCGGAGTCGGAGACGATGAGGAGCCTGTCCTCCCAGGCCGAGGCCAGGAGCGGGCGGTTGAGCTGGAGGTTCTCGCCGAAGAGGACGATGCGGGGCGTGCCCTGCTGGGTGACATAGACCAGCGGTTCGCCGAAGGGGGCGATATCGAGGACGAACTTGCCCGGGATGGTCACGCGCTGGATGCCCTGGAGGGAACGGGCGGGGATGCTCAGGCGCGAGATGAGCATGAGTTCCTCGGGCGTGCGGGCCATGCCGCTGGAGGCGGGGCGGGAGGCCTCGATGGACAGCAGGCGGGCGTATTCGGCTCGTTCGGCGCGCCGGGCGAGGGCCTCGTAGGCGGCGATGCGGGTGGTCATGGTGGGGTGTTCGAGCAGGGCGCGGAGGGTGGTGTCGACGCTCGGCCCGCCGTCGATCTCCGAGAGCAGGGCGATGGCGTCGGAGCGTTCTGCGGCCGAGCCGGTCGTGGAGAGCTCGAGCAGCGGGGGGGCGGCGCGGGCGTCGCCGAGCATGGCCCCGGCGCGGAGGCCGGCCATGCGTCGGGCGGGGTCGGACGACTCGTAGAGCTCCCGGGTGTAGGGCAGGGCGGGGTCGCCGAGGGCGACGAGGCACCAGGTGAGGTCCTCGAGCAGCTCGGGGTTCTGCTCCATCGCGTCGATGTAGGCCTGGGCCCGCTCGCGCGGGTAGCTCTGCTCGATCGGGAGGTGCTCGACGATGCGGAGGAACTCGTTGGGCATGCCCTCGAGGCTCTGCGGCACATGGAGCTCGATCATGGAGTCGTCGTGGCCCTTGGCCGCGGGCTCGCGGGCGTGGGCCCGCTCGGGGAAGCGGCTATTGACGGCGTGGGTGACGAGCCGGGATCGCTGGTGGCTGGGGACATCGAGGGTGAGGCGGATGGGCAGGGGGTCTGTGACTCTGCCGCCGGCGAGGACTCGCCCGACGGTGCGGGACTTGTAATCGTCGGCGGGGTCCTCGAAGGGGTTGATGAAGAGGTCGCCCCTGGCCTCGGCGATCTCGCGGGTCTGGACGGCGCCGAAGACGCCGACGGGGCCGAGGCGGAGCTTGGTGGTCCAGAGGCGTCCGCCCTCGAGGCTGGTGGCGTTGACGGCCTGGACATAGGCGTCGAACTGGTAGTTGGCGGGGGCGCCGCGGGGGAGGACGGCCTGGACGAGGACGACGGCGACATTCTTGTCGCGGAGGACCTCGGCGGGGCTCCGGAACTGTCCGGTGATGGGGTCCTGGAGGGCGGTGTTCTCGGCGCCGGAGCTGGGGCCGACGCCCATGAGGGCCATCTCCCGCTCCATGGTGGCGGCGATGCGTTCGTCGAGGAGACCGCCGCCGGTGCCGTTGAGGCCGACGATGAGGCCGAAGCCGGAGACGAGGATCGGCTGTCCTGCGGAGGACTGGGCGAGGCTGCCGACGGTGCCCCGGAGGGGTGCGGGGACCTCGCGCGGCTGGACCTGGACGCGCTCGACCTGCTTCTTTGAGCCGCCGGAGCAGGCGGCGAGCGTGAGGATGGTCAGGGCGAGGGCGGCGGTGCGGACGGTTTTCCACATGGGGCTTGACATGGGACCGTGGTCTCCCTGTGGGTGCTGATCGTGTCGGGGCGGGCGACGGGTGGTGTCCAGGTCGCCTAAATGCTTGTCACGCCGTGGGTTACCGCGGCGTTCGTCCCGGGGGTCGGCGAGCGGTGTGGCGCGTGTCGCGGGCCCCGGGTGGCGTTGTACCGGGATGTTCGCCGCCTCGCGCGGGGAAGTGGCGCGGGGGGGTGGGAAATTTTCAAGTTTCTTGAGGGTCGCGCAAACTTCGCTCTCTCCGAGGTTTGCGGCGGAAGCGACACAATATCCCCATGTTCGCATACTCCATTTTGGGGGGTTGCCCGCTTGTCCGCACGACGGGTAGTGGTATGCTCCGCTCGCGCCTGTTCGAAGGCGTGTTGATCGGTGGATCGACAAGAAGCGTTGGGCGGAGCCCGTTGGCAGCCCGGTTGGGAGTAGGCGAAACACGCCAAGGAAACTCCCCAGACCGGGGGCGCGATCGGTCTGCCCGGAGACAACTGCGGATTGCCGGGCCCCCTGGGGCACTGGTTTGTTCGGTTTGTGGGAGGTATTGTCAGGTATGCCCGTGCTCTGCGACAGCCAGATCCGAGAGCTCGTGAAGATCGAGCCGTTCGCGGCGTCGGAGAAGCGCGAGGGGAAGATTTCCTACGGGGTGTCGAGCTACGGGTACGACATCCGGGTGGGGACGCGGTTCAAGATCTTCACGCCGACGCCACGCCACGGGGATATCGCGGTGGTGGACCCCAAGCGGTTCAGCGACGACATGATGGTCGAGGTGGACACGGCGGTGACGGGCAGCGCGTATGTGATCATCCCGCCGAACAGCTTTGCGCTGTGCGAGACGGTCGAGTACATCGAGGTGCCGCGGGATGTGCTGGCGATCTGCGTGGGCAAGAGCACCTACGCGCGGTGCGGTCTGATCGTGAATGTGACGCCCTTGGAGCCGGAGTGGCGCGGGAAGGTGACGCTGGAGATCAGCAACACCACGCCGCTGCCGGCGAAGGTGTACGCCAACGAGGGGATCGCGCAGCTCGTATTCCTGAAGGGTGACATGGTGTGCGAGAAGAGCTATGCGGATAAGGCGGGGAAGTATCAGGATCAGGAAGGGTTGACGCTGCCGAGGGTGGACTGACACATGGCTATTGGCGTTGTACGAGATCAGTTCCCAAACCGAGCGCGTGCTGCTCAGAAGCCCATCAAGCAGCGGGATTGGTACGGCGACCCGTTCCTGTGCGGCAAGCCTTGCAACATCGAACGGTATGTGTGTGGCTATTTGGAGCGATCTCTAATACTAATGGGCGGGGGTGGTGGACGCGCGTCCTTCTCAACGCCGATCGACGAAGCGACTATGAGGGTGGACTATTATGTGGTTCCGAAGGACAAGCACGGGTTCGACCGTCCGCACAAACCCCTCCCAAGCCGTGAGCTTTGCAGCAGCAAGAGTTCAGATCAGACGGCTTGGAGGTTCCTCGCTTTGTTTGGGTGTTGCGTTCGCCGAACTCTCTACTGGTTCGAGATCAAAGGCAACGCAAACAAGCGGCGAGAGATGTATGGTCCGTCGATTCGAGCGATGCTGAGCGAGTGTCAACGGAAGCGACTGGGGAATTGATCACGCGGCATTCGCGGAGGCAGCAACTACCGGAACGACCGCATGTGAAGACTGATGGATCTCAAGGCAATTGAGATAAGGGCGAAGCATGCATTAGGTTTGAGATGAGCTCCACAAGCGTTGGGCGAGCCGTTTTCGGGGTGCGTTGATGTCGAGCGGAATTCAAACAAATTTTTACGATATTGTGCACTCGCTCGCCTTTCCGGCGTTCACAGCGATGGTGATTGTATCGCCGGTGCTCGCGACGAAGTTCGTCTCGTCGGATTCCTCTTCAGGCGAGCAGGTCGTTCGCTATGGCTTGGAGATGGCGGTCGGGATGTTCGGCGATGTTTCGATTGCGGCAGGCACCCTCGGGCTGTTGGTGCTGTTTGTGGCTGGGAAAGTACTGACGGGGATTGTGGATACGGTCGTGAACGGACTGATGGATGCAATCGCGCCTATCTGGGGTGCGGCGTTTCGAAGCCGGGCAATCAATCGCCAGTTGGTTGAGCGTTACGCATGTCGAATCGGTATCGACACGGGAAGTTCGGAATGGGTCGTGGCGTGGGAGAGATGTCGCGGCGGTGGGCGGCCCGACATCGTTTCGAATACCTGCTGGAACGCGTTTGCAGAGTTGCAGCGCACCAGATATGAATCTCCGGCCAGCCGGATGCATGTGTTCTACGAGCTTTATCAGAATGTGGGCACGGTGCTCGTGCTCTCCACATTCTACTTCGCCAATTACGCCTACTTGGACAGGTCTGTGGAGCCGGCCGAATTGGTCAGGCCGTTTAACAACGGAGTTGACCTGGGGGCGCTACTGATCGGATGCGTGTGTCTGCATCGCGCCACGCGCTATCGGGGGCATTTTCAGTCCAAGGTTGTCGGCGAGATCACTTCAATGTTGGCGGGTTCTCGGCGCTCTCGGGCCGCGGGAGTCGCTGGCTGACAGGGTGCGGGGTACGGGTTGGATAGTGGCAAGAGATTTGGTCATCGGGCGTGACGCCCACTGCAAGGACGAGCGGACACCATGAAGGTTGATCGCAAATTCACCAAGGCCGGGCACGACCCCTTCGCCACTGTCGAGTGGACGACGCGGTCGAGCAAGATCAGCAATCCTGACGGGTCGGTCGTCTTCGAGATGCCCGACGCGGAGGTGCCTGTCACCTGGAGCCAGCTGGCGACGGACATCATGGTGAGCAAGTACTTCCGCAAGGCCGGCGTGCCGCAGTTCGAGCAGGTGTACTCGCTGCCGAACACGGCGGGCGCGGTGACGAGGCGGGACGAGTCGGGCAAGGTGGTGACGGGCCCGGAGCGTTCGGCTCGTCAGGTGATCCATCGGCTGGCTGGGTGCTGGCGGTTCTGGGGTGAGACGCACGGGTACTTCGACACCAGCGAGGACGCGGAGGCGTTCTACGACGAGCTGGTGTACATGATGGTGCACCAGATGTGCGCGCCGAACAGCCCGCAGTGGTTCAACACGGGGCTGCACTGGGCGTACGGGATCACGGGCCCGGCGCAGGGGCACTTCGTGCCGGACCCCAAGACCGGGGAGGTGTTCCTGGCGCCCGACGCCTACAGCCACCCCCAGCCGCACGCGTGCTTTATCCAGTCGATCTCTGACGATCTGGTGAGCCCGGGCGGGATCATGGACCTGTGGGTGCGTGAGGCTCGGCTGTTCAAGTACGGCTCGGGCACGGGGACGAACTTCAGCCGCCTGCGCGGCGAGGGCGAGCGGCTGAGCGGGGGGGGCAAGAGCAGCGGGCTGATGAGCTGGCTGCGGATCGGGGATCGTGCGGCGGCGGCGATCAAGAGCGGCGGGACGACCCGCCGGGCCGCGAAGATGGTCTGCCTGGACATGGACCACCCGGACATCGAGGAGTTCGTGAACTGGAAGGTGCGTGAGGAGGTCAAGGTCGCGGCGTTGGTGGAGGGGCTCAAGGCGTTGAAGGAGCACGACGAGTCGATCGCCCAGACGGCCGAGCGGCTGGGGATGAAGCTGGACTACGACTTCAACGGCGAGGCGTACCTGACGGTCAGCGGGCAGAACTCCAACAACAGCGTGCGGATCCCGGACTCGTTCTTCGACGCGGTGGACGCCGACGGGGAGTGGAGGACGACCTGGCGGACGAGCGGCGAGGTGGCGCGGACCTTCAAGGCGCGGAAGCTGTGGGACGAGATCGGGTACGCGGCGTGGCGTTGCGCGGACCCCGGGGTGCAGTACGACGACACGATCAACGCGTGGCACACCTGCCCGAACGGGGGGCGGATCAACGCGAGCAATCCGTGCAGCGAGTACATGTTCCTGGACAACACGGCGTGCAACCTGGCGTCGCTGAATGTGCTGAAGTTCTACGACTCGAAGACGCGGGTCTTCGATGTCGCGGCGTTCGAGCACGGGATCGATCTGTGGACGACGGTGCTCGAGATCAGCGTGCTGATGGCGGCGTACCCGAGCGAGGAGATCGCGACGCTGAGCTACCGGTACCGCACGCTGGGGCTGGGGTTTGCGAACCTGGGCGCGATGGTGATGCAGGCGGGGATCCCGTACGACTCCGACGAGTCGCGGGCGGTGTGCGCGTGCGTGTCGGCGGTGCTGACGGGTCGTTCGTACCGGCAGTCGGCGCTGCTCGCGGGCGAGCACGGGCCGTTCGCGGGGTTCGAGGCCGACCGGGACGGGATGCTGCGGGTGATCCGCAACCACCGTCGTGCGGCCCACGGCGTGGCGCGGGACGCGAAGGAGTGGGAGGGCCTGCGGGTGCGTCCGGTGCCGATCGACCACGAGCTGTGCTCGGGCGGGGCGCCGAAGGTGGCGAACATCGGGCTGCTCGCCGAGCACGCGATGCGGGCGTGGGACGACGCGCTGGCGTTCGGGGACCGGCACGGGTACCGCAACGCGCAGGTGACGGTGATCGCGCCGACGGGCACGATCGGCCTGCTGATGGACTGCGACACGACGGGTGTGGAGCCGGACTTCGCGCTGGTGAAATTCAAGAAGCTCGCGGGGGGCGGGTACTTCAAGATCGTGAACGAGTCGGTGAAGCCGGCGCTGGAGTCGCTGGGCTACAGCGACGGGCAGATCCGGGAGATGCTGGACTATGTGCTGGGCACGCTGCACCTGGAGACGCCGATGCCCAAGGGTGTCAAGGGCGCTCAGCCGGGGCAGACTTTCGCGCAGTGGCTGCGGGCCAAGGGGCTGACCGAGGACGACCTGGGGCGGATCACGAGGAGCCTGCGCTCGGTGTTCGAGCTGGGCTTCGCGTTCACGCCGTGGAGCCTGGGGGACGAGGCGCTCAAGCGGCTGGGCTTCGAGCCGGAGAAGGCCAAGGCCGACCCGCGGTTCGACACGCTGCGGAGGCTGGGCCTGCGCGAGAGGCACATCGGGGCGCTCAACGAGGCGATCTGCGGGACGCAGATGATCGAGGGCTCGCCGCACCTGCGGGACGAGCACCTGCCGGTGTTCGACTGCGCGAACACCTGCGGGAAGGGGGGCAAGCGGTTCATCGCGCCGGGGGGGCACATCCGGATGATGGCCGCCGCGCAGCCCTTCATCTCCGGGGCGATCAGCAAGACGATCAACCTGCCCAACGACGCGACGGTGGAGGACATCGATCGCTGCTACCGGCAGAGCTGGGAGCTTGGGCTGAAGGCCAACGCGCTGTACCGCGACGGGTGCAAGCTGAGCCAGCCGCTGAGCAACAAGTCGGACACGAAGTCGGAGGTCGAGCTGGACGAGGAGATCGACGAGCTGGGGGAGTCCGACGCCAAGGCCGAGGTTGCGTCGGCGGTTGCGGGCCTTGCGGCGACGATCTCGTCCGGTGAAGCGACGCCGGCGAAGGCGGCCGAGCAGGCGGTGCAGATCGTGCACCGGCCGATGCGCCGGCGCCTGCCGGACACGCGCAGCTCGCTGACGCACAAGTTCAATGTGGCCGGGCACGAGGGGTACCTCACCGTCGGGCTGTACGAGGACGGCAAGCCGGGCGAGCTGTTCATCACGATGGCCAAGGAGGGCTCGACGATCGGCGGGCTGATGGACTCGCTGGGCACGGCGACGAGCGTCGCGCTGCAGTACGGCGTGCCGATCGAGAGCCTGGTGAACAAGTTCACCCACCAGCGGTTCGAGCCGGCGGGTATGACGACCAACCGGGACATCCCGATGGCCAAGAGCCTGGTGGACTACATCTTCCGTTGGATGGGGATGGAGTTCATCCCCGGGTACCGCGAGGCGAACGCGCCGCAGCGTCCGAGCGAGAAGAAGGCGGCGGCCAGCGCCGACGGGGCCGCGAAGCGCGAGGAGATGAGCCGCCTGACCGGCACCGCGCCGGAGGGGGCGACGCGTCACGGGCTGATCGAGACCCGGCGCGGGAATGTGCTCGGCGGCGGGCGGACGGTGTTCACCTCGTCTGTCACGCAGACCGAGCGGGTGGAGCAGGGCGACACGGCGTACCAGACCTCCCACGCCGCGACGCTCTCGCTCGCGATGGACAGCGTCAACGACGCACCGCCTTGCGATGTGTGCGGCACGATCACGGTCCGCAGCGGCACCTGCTACAAGTGCCTGAACTGCGGGAACAGCATGGGGTGCAGCTGAGTCGGGTTGAGCAGGAGTTCTTCGAGAGCCGACGACCGGAGTTCGGGAGGGTCGGCAAACAACGGAGTGCAGCCGGGGTGGCGACGAAGGAATGATCAGCCACCCTCAAGCCCGCTCACACGGGACCAATCGGCGAAAGCCATGGAGGCGCCCGCACGAGAGCAACGCGGGCACGACCGTCGGCCAGGGAAGGCCTGCTCGACAACCTGACTGAGACTGCCCCACCATCCGGGGCCAGCGCGTGCGGCCTTCAACGGCCGGCACCGGGCCCCGGGCCTCCCAGCCCCCGAGCGACCCACCGACGCTCGGGGGCCTTTTTCTGCGCACAGCGCGCCCGCCGGCGCCCGGCGCTGGCCCGGGCGCGTCCGCGTTGCGCTGCAGGGTGCTACTCGCAGCCGGCCGCCCACTGGCCGAGGAACGCCAGGAAATCGAGGGTGTCCCAGACGCCGAACGGCTCGGCGAGATCGGCGCGGAGGGCGTGGGACTCGAACAGGCCCAGGTAGAGGATGAAGTCCCGCGTGTCGACGAGGTGGTCGCCGTTGAAATCGGCGATGCAGTGGCGGTCGGTGGCGCCCGGGTCGTGGTTGATGGAGTGCTTCGCGGCCCGGGCCGCGGCTGCGGCGTTGAGCCGGCCGAACCCGAACTGGGGGTCCCAGCCGGCGGGCCCGAGATCCTCGCAGGTCTTCTGGATGATCGATCGGGTCTGCTCGGGGGTGAGGTTCGGGTTGATCGACCGGACAAGGGCGGCGACGCCGGCGACATGCGGGCAGGCCTGGGAGGTTCCGGTCTTGAACTGGTAGGTATCGGGGTCGCCGTTGGTATCCCAGGTGGAGACGATGTCCACGCCCGGGGCGACGAGGGTCATCTCCGGCCCGGTGGAGGTGCCCGACCACAGCTGGTCCCGGTTGTCGGTCGCGCCGACGGCGATGGTCTCCGGGTATCGGGCGGGGGCGGCGATGCGGTCCGAGGGGACATTGCCCGCCGAGGCGCAGATGAGCATGCCGCGCTGGGTGGCGTACTGGACTGCGGCGTGGAGGGTGATGTCGTCGGCCCCGCCGTCGGAGGGGTCGTAGCCGAGGCTGACGGAGGCGACGGGCACGCCCTGATCGGCGGCCCAGACGAGCGCCTCGGCGAGCGTGCTCTCGCTCCCGAAGCCGTACTTGTTCAGGACGACGACGGGCATGAGCTTGCAGCGCCAGCCGATGGCGGCGACGCCCTGGCGGTTGCCGGTCATGGCGGCGACGATCCCGCCGCAGTGGGTGCCGTGGGAGGTGTATGGGTCGTCGGTGTTCGAGGAATCGTTGTGGAAGTTCCACCCGGGGACGAGCTTGGTGGCGAGGTCGGGGTGGCTCTGGCTGACGCCGGCGTCGAAGACGGCGACGGTGACCTCGGCGGCGCCCTTGGAGATGGCCCAGGCCTCCATGGCGTGGATGTCGGCCCGGGGCAGTCCCTGCTGGCCGCCGATCTCCTGGCCGTGGTTGTGCAGGGCGTACTGGAGGGGGAAGAGCGAGTCGGTGGGGACATCCCAGGAGCTGTCGGCGGATTGGCAGCCGAGGGGATCGGGGGCGATGCCCTCGCAGAGCCCGGAGAGGTTGAGGATCCGCTCGGCCTGGCGTGCTTGTTCTTCGTCGAGGTGTTCGAGCACGAAGATCCGGTCGAGCGCGAGCTGGGCCGCGAGGTTCGGGTCTGCCGCGGGTTTGCGGAGCAGGGGCCGGAGGTTCCCTGGGAGCGCGGCGAGGGGGGCTGGGGGACGCCCCGCCGCGGTATCGCGGAGGCTGGGAAGGCCCATATCGGACGCAATCAGCAGCAATGACTGGGCCGGCGTGTGAATCTGGGCAAAGACGGGGGTCTGAGCCCAAAGTGCGCCGCTGGCCGCGAGGGCTGCGGTGAGTCTGAAATTCAAGATCGCTCTCTCCTGGATTCGGGTGGGGAGGTTCCCGATCCGAGCGGCCATACTACTTGGACTGGTGGGGCGCGCCAACTCAAGATGCGGTGAAGAGCGGGGACCAGGGCAAGGTTCCCCCAAACTGCCATTTCTGGCTGGGCAAGCAAATTCGAGAAAAAAGAGACCAATCGGGACCGAAGCCCTTGTTATCGGGGGGTAGGCTCGGGAGAATGCCGGTAGAGAGACGGGAGCCGTGGGGGCCTCGTGGCTGACCCTGGCGATGGCGGTTTCGTCCGGCTTTACCGAAGCTGGCGCGGCGTTGGCGAGGGAGGAGACTGCAATGTCCAAGTTGAATACAGGATTGGTGTGCGCGGTTGTGGCGATCGCTGGGCTCGCGGGGGGCGCGAGCGCGGACCTGACCAACGAGGTGTTCGTGCTCAGCGCGCAGGTGGGCGGGCAGAACGGCTCGTTCATGGCGACGCTGGAGGACGGCTACTTCGACAACGACGGCAACTTCTTCTGGACGCTGGACTCGGAGATCGAGATCCAGGGCGACAACGGTGATGTGCTGGCGACGCTGAGCGGCGCCTCGCTGATCGTGATGCAGGACCCGGTCATCAGCATGAACTTCAATGTGCAGGCCGCGAACCAGAACACGATCTTCAGCGTGCACTCCGGTCTGCTGAGCTTCGCGCAGATCGCCAGCCCGATCGGTGCGGCGTCGGCGGGCGTGACGGTGACGGATATCAACGGCAACGGCGCGACGCTGTCGCCGGACGGTTCGAGCATCTACGCGTCGCAGTACAACGGCAACTATCCGAACGGCACGCCGTTCGCGGATCTGCTCAACAGCGCGGTCTCGGCCGGCGCGTTCCAGACGGGTTCGGCGTCCGACGAGTACCCCGGCGGCGGGAATTTCGTCTCGATCGGCGTGCCGGTCGACAGCATGAGCGCGGCGTGGACCTTCACGCTCTCGCCGTACGATGTCGCGAGCGGGACGAGCACCTTCGTGGTCATCCCCAACCCCGCGGGCGCAAGCCTGCTCGGGCTGGCCGGGTTGGCGGCCTGCCGCCGGCGCCGCTGAGCGCCGAGGGCTTCGGTCTGATCGGCGCGTGGTTGTCTGTCAAGCACCCGCCCTCGTCGCCCGTGAGCGCCGGGAGGCGTCAATTCTTGGAGGAATCGCATGCAGCGCATGAGAGAGATTGCGTTGGCCGCCGGCGCGGTGGTCATCGTGGGCGCCGCGGCGTCGTACGCCGACATCGGTGACCCCGTGGTCGTGTTCCACGCGACCACCGGGTCGGGCTCGGGGTCCTTCATGGTCAACCTGGAGGACGGCGACTGGGACGGCACGAGCTGGTTCTGGATGGCCATGGAGCCGATCGAGATCCGGTCGGACACCGGCGATCTGCTGGTGACGCTGAACGAGGGTTCGGTGTTCATCGACGAGGACCCGGTGGTGGGCATCGGGTTCGCGGTCGCGGCGGGGAACTCGGATACCTTGTTCACGATCCAGTCCTCGACCGTGAGCTTCCCGACGATCTTCGGGGCCCAGGGGCGCGCGTCGGCGGGCTACACCCTCACCGAGAGCAACGGCGACACGGCGTCGCTCACCGGCCAGCTCGGCGGGGGCACGCTGTTCCAGGCCGACACCGACCTGGGCACCTTCACCAACCTGCTCACCGGGCCGTTCTCTGAGAACAGCGCGTTCGGCACGGAGACCGGGACCGATGAGTATCCCGGCGGCGGGGCCTTCACCCTGGTGGGCGATGTCTCCGAGATCTCGGTGCAGTGGGGCTTTGAGCTCAGCGCCCGGGATCAGGCGAGCGGCACGAGCGTCTTCGTCGTTGTGCCGGCGCCGGCGTCGGTCGGCGTGCTGGCGTTGGGCGGCTTGGCGTTCAGGCGTCGCCGGCGGTAGGCCGGTCCGCCCGAATCTGTTCCACATGCGCCGGGCCGCGAGAGCGGCCCGGCGTTCTGTTTTTGGAACGGCGATGGGCGGCCGGCCGGGGTCTCCGATCTCGGGGCGCATGGGTCGGTCGCGCCTATCATCGGTGCGACCCGGCCGTGCGGGCGGGTCCATCCAAACGGAGGCAAGACAAATGCAACGGGCGAAGATCTCGGTCATCGGTGCCGGCAATGTCGGCGCGACCTGCGCACACTGGGCCGCGGCCAAGGAGCTGGGCGATGTGGTGCTGCTGGACATCCCCGACAGGGAGGGGGTCGCGAAGGGCAAGGCGCTGGACCTCGCCTGCTGCGGCCCGATCGAGCGCTTCGACTGCAAGGTGATCGGGACGGCGGACTACAAGGACATCGCGGGGTCGGAGGTGGTGATCCTGACGGCGGGCCTGCCGCGGAAGCCGGGGATGAGCCGGGACGACCTTATCGAGACGAATGTGAAGATCGTGCGTTCGGTCTCGGAGAAGATCGCGGAGTTCGCGCCGCGGGCGAAGGTGATCGTGGTGAGCAACCCGCTGGACGCGATGGTGTACACGGCGTGGAAGGTGACGGGGTTCGCGACCAACCAGGTGGTGGGGCAGGCCGGGGCGCTGGATGTGGCGCGGTACCGGGCGTTCCTGGCGATGGAGATCGGCTGCTCGATCGAGGATATCAGCGCGCTGCTGCTGGGCGGGCACGGGGACGACATGGTCCCGCTGCCCCGGCTGACGAGCGTGCACGGCGTGCCGGTGACCGACCTGCTGCCGGCGGAGAAGATCACGGCGTGCGTGGAGCGCGCCAAGGCGGGCGGCGGGGAGATCGTGAAGCTGATGGGGACGAGCGCCTACTACGCCCCCGCGAGCGGCTCGGTGCAGATGGCCGAGGCGATCATCAAGGACAAGAAGCGCATCATCCCCTCCGCCGCGTACTGCGGCAAGGAGTTCGGGGTGGGCGGGTACTTCGTCGGCGTGCCGGCGGTGCTGGGCGCGGGCGGCGTTGAGAAGGTGGTCGAGTTCAAGCTCACAGCCGAGGAGCAGAAGCTCTTCAACGAGTCGGCGTCGCATGTGAAGGACCTGGTGGCGGTCGTGCAGAAGATGTTCCCCGACCTGGCGTGAGCCGGCGGGAAGTGCGCGGCGGGCGGCCGCCGGCGCGAGAGCCCAACAACTCCGAGGATGCTTCATGATGATGAGGATGACACCCAAGCTCGCGGTCGTGGCGGCGCTGCTGGCGGGCGCCCCGCTCGCGTCGGCGCAGGACGCCGTCGCGGACGCCCAGCCCGCGTCGCCCGCCGCGCCGTGGTCGATGACCTGGACCGACCCGGTGTTCGAGCAGATCGCCGGGCTGATGATCGGGTCGTGGAAGACCACCGGCCCGGTGGGCGAGTTCGCCGACCCGACGCGGCAGGCCGAGGTGGTGATGTCTATCGCCCCGGCGAAGCTGTCCGGGCTGCCCGACGCGCTGTATGTGGAGACCGCCCGGGCCGATTCGCCCGAGCAGCCCTACCGCTCGGCGTTCGTGCAGTTCTACCGTCGCCAGGGCGAGGTCCGGCTTCGCACGCTCGAGGTGCGCGCGCCGGGCAACCCGGTGATCTCGATGATGGTCGGGCTGTGGGTGAAGCCGGAGTTCCTGCCCGATGTGCCCCGCAACGACCTGATCGCCACGCTGGACCTGCAGTTCGACAAGGGCGCCACGGGCTGGGCGGGCCAGACGCCCTACCCCTACCCCACGGCCGTGGGCGGGGCGGTGGAGATGACCAGCTCGATGGAGCTCGGCGGCGATCGGATCCGCACCGCCGACCGCGGGTACGGCGCCGACGGCGCGGTGCTGTGGGGACCGGCCGAGGGCGAGGCCTACGAGTTCGTGCGCACCGACCCCTACTTCTCGGCCCGGTGGGACGATCGCGGGGCGACGATCATCACGCTCAGGGACAACGCGGAGACCAAGCCCTACGCCCCGGGGGACCGGGTGGCGTTCCAGTACTCGGGGTGGGTGACGACCGGGCGCTTGTTCGATACCTCGCGTCGGCCCGGCAAGAACCCGCTGAGCTACATCGTCCCGTCGGGCTCGCTCATCCCGGGGTGGGCGGTCGGGACCGACGGGATGAGCCTGGGCGATTGGTGCAAGTTCATTGTGGGGCCCGAGCTGGGCTACGGCCCGCGGAGCGCCGCCGGCGGGGGGATCCCGCCGAACTCGACCCTGGTTTTCGAGGCCGAGTGCGTGATGGTGGAGGAGCAGGCGATCAAGCTCCCCGAGGTCATCAATCCGAGCGGGAACTGATCCGCGTGGCCCGCAGCGACACCAGCCGCCCGCCCGATCGGCGGGCGGTTGTCTTTCCGGGATAGAGTCCTGATCGATGGCACAGCGCGACTACTACGACATCCTGGGCGTCGCCCGATCCGCGAGCGCGGAGGAGATCAAGTCCGCGTACCGCAAGCTCGCGCGCAAGTACCACCCCGATGTGAGCAAGGCACCCGACGCGGAGAAGCGCTTCGCGGAGGTGCAGGAGGCCTACGCGGTCCTGTCCGACGGGCAGAAGCGGAAGCTCTATGACCAGTTCGGTCACGCCGGGGCCGCGTCGACGGGCGGGGCGGGGGCGTGGCCGGGGGGCGGCGCCGGAGGAGGGCGGGCCGGGTTCGATGTCGACCTTGACGACCTGGGCTCCATGTTCGACACATTCTTCGGGGCGCAGGGCGCCGGGGGTGGGTTCCGAACTGGGCGCGGCGGGCGGACCGCCGGACCCGCGGGCCCCACGGGGAGGCGTCCCCGCGGCGCTGCCCCGGCGGAGATCGAACTCCCGCTCTCGTTCCTGACCGCCGCCCGCGGCGGGAAGGAGCGTGTCCGACTGACCGTGGGCGGGAAGGAGACCTCGCTGGAGGTGGCAATCCCGCCGGCGGTGGAGCCCGGGGCCCGGCTCCGGGTGCGGGGGGTGGATGGGGAGGAGGTGCTGCTCCGGGTGCGGGTGGGGGGGCACCCGATATTCCGGCGTGGGGAGGGCCCCGAGGCGGGCAAGGGGCTCGACCTCTATCTGGATCTGCCCCTGACCATCGCCGAGGCGACGCTGGGGGCGAGCGTGGGCGTTCCGACGCTGGAGGGGGCGGTGGACCTGACGGTGCCGCCGGACTCGCCCAGCGGGCGGAAGCTGCGGGTGCGTGGCAAGGGGCTGAGGGATCAGGCGGGGCGGACGGGGGATTTGTACGCGGTGGTGCGGATCATGCCGCCGGAGTCTGGTATGCTGTCGGCGGCCGAGCGTGAGGCGCTCGGCCGGATCGCCGGCCACACCCCGCCACCGCGGCGGGGCCCCCCGTGGCCACCGGCGGTCGGCGCCCCGGACGAGCGCGCGAAGTGACTCCCCGGGCGAGCGCCGTTGTGCAAAACTCAGGGCGGGGCCTAGGCTCCGGGATCATGCGCGTTGACAAGGTCGGCGCAATCCCCGAAACTTCCCCGGGGCCATGGAGGGCTCAGGTCTACCCCGCCGGGATGGAGACTCCGGGATGCTCAAGCAGCAACACCAGCTCTTCGCGTCATTGCTCGTGCTCGTGGATGTGGTGGTCATCACCGCGGCGTGCTTCGCGGCGTGGCTGTTCCGTCTGTCGACGCTCGGGCAGGGACTGCCCGAGCTCCCGCACGACTGGGAGGGCGCGGTCCGCGGCTCGCTGTGTCTGTTCGTGGTGCCGATCGGGGTGGGGGCGATGTGGCTGAGCGGGCTGTACCGGCCGCGCCGGGACAAGAGCCTTTGGGGCGAGTACGGGGCGATCGTGCGGGCGACCGCGGGGGCGGTGGTGACGCTGGTCGTGGTGCTGTACCTGCTTCGGAACAGCATCATCGCGACGCCCGCGGACGGCGCCGCGGAGCGGCTCGTCAGCTCCAGCCCCGACCCCGGGCGCGTGCAGTTCCTCGCGTTGGCGGTGGCGTTGCCGGTGTTCGTGAGCGCGCACCGGTCGCTCTTCCGCTGGTCGCTGCGCCAGCTCCGCCGGCGCGGGTTCAACCTCAGGCATGTCGCGGTCGTGGGCATCGGGCGGCTGGGGCAGGTGGCGTGCAACACCATCGAGCGCAACAGCTGGACGGGTCTCCATGTCGAGTACTTCGTCTCGGCGGCCGAGCGGAGCGAGCGGAAGACCTGCCTGGGCCGGCCGGTGCGCGCCGGCATCGCCGAGCTGGAGCGGACGCTGGAGAAGCACCCGGTGGACGCGGTGTACCTGGCGGTGCCCAGCGCGCGGGCGAACCGTCTGCCCGAGCTGCTGCGCCGGCTGGAGCGGTTCGCGGTGGAGGTCCGCGTGATCCCCGATGTCCTGCCCCGGTACCTGCCGCAGAGCATGGCGGTGGCGGAGCTGGACGGCATGCCGGTGCTGAGCTACCGGGCGTGCCCGACGCAGGGGTTCGGCGGGCTTTCGAAGCGGGCGCTGGATATCGTGGGGTCGTTTGTGGGGCTGATCGTGTTCGCGCCGGTGATGGCGGCGTGCGCGATCGGCGTTCGGATGGCGGGGCCCGGGCCGATCATCTTCAAGCAGCGCCGGGTCTCGATCGCCGGCGAGACCTTCAAGATCTACAAGTTCCGCACGATGCAGTGCGTCGAGGATGAGCAGTCGCCCGGCGAGGCGCGGTGGACGACCCGCGACGACCCGCGGGTGACCTCGTTCGGCCGGTTCCTGCGCCGGACGAGCCTCGACGAGCTTCCCCAGCTTCTCAATGTGCTCAAGGGGCAGATGTCGCTGGTCGGCCCGCGCCCGGAGCGGCCCGAGCTGATCGCCCGCTTCCGGGAGGATTGGCGGGGGTACATGCTCCGCCAGCATGTCAAGGCGGGCATGACCGGATGGGCCCAGGTCAACGGGCTTCGCGGCGATACCTCGCTGCGTCGGCGCCTGCGGTACGACCTGCACTACATCCGGCACTGGTCGCTGGCGTTCGATCTGAAGATCCTCTGGCTCACCCTGTTCCGGGGGTTCGCCCACCGCAACGCCCACTGACCGGCGCGGGCCCGCGGTTCTCCCGGAGCCCGCTGGGTCCGGGAACCGGGGAGGGGTTGGTCCGTATAGGCTTGTCCTCCGTTCTGGGGGCGGCCCGCTCGCGGGGCCGGCTCAGGGTTTCACTGACATGCCGTGGATTGCGTGACACACTGCATTGCGGAACCCCCGCCGGGGCGTTGTCCGTATAGCCGACCGGAAGGGATGAGGAGAATCGCCCGATGAAGCTCAACGCCGAACAGCAGGGATGGCTCGCGAGAGCGCTCGCGGCGTTGCACACGGGCGATGAACGCCGGTTCGAGGACTCGTTGTGGCTGGGCTTCGGCGACGGGTGGCAGCCGCTGAAGGTCGCCCTGGTCCGCCAGGGGTACCTGCTCAACGGCGACGGGCGGGCGCTGACGCTGGCCGAGCGGGGCGAGTCGCTGCTGGTCAAGCTTGCCCGGGAGGACGCGAACAACAAGTCGGGGTCGATCGCCGGGCTGAACGACTCGGTGCTGGGCGCGCCAAAGTAGGCGAGAGCCGGCGGGGGCCCGCAGGAGCACCGGGCATAAAGTCCCGCCATGCCGCGGGAGTATCGGGTCATCGTGATCGGCGGCGGGCACGCGGGCGTCGAGGCCGCGTGGGCGGCGGCCAATCTGCTGCCCGCCGATGGCCGGGCGACGGTGGCCCTGGTGACGCTCGACCCCTCCAAGATCGGCGTGATGTCGTGCAACCCCGCGATCGGGGGGCTGGCCAAGGGGCAGCTCGTCCGTGAGGTGGACGCGCTGGGCGGGCTGATGGGGCTAGCGGCCGACGCGACGGGGATCCAGTTCAAGGTGCTCAACGCCGGCAAGGGGGCGGCGGTCCACGGGCCGCGGTGCCAGAGCGACAAGCACGCCTACGCGGAGGCCGTGCAGCGGCTGGTCGCGTCGCGTCCGGAGATCGAGGTCGTGGCGGGGAGCGTGGAGGAGTTGGTCGTCGAGGGCGGGCGGGTGCGGGGCGTGCGGGTGCGCGGGGCTCAGGGCGATAAAGCTCAAAGCGATAAAGCTCAAAGCTCAAATGAAGGGCGGAAGGCACACGCCGCCGAGGGCCTTGATGTGGGCATTGCCGATTCGAGCTTCGAGCTTTCCGCGCCGGCGGTGATCCTCACGACCGGCACATTCATGCGCGGGCTCATGCACACCGGGGACGCGCGGACGCCGGGCGGGCGCCACGGCGAGGGGGCGGCGACCGTGATCAGCGCGAGCCTGCGTGCGCTCGGGTTCGAGCTCGGGCGGCTCAAGACCGGCACCCCGCCGCGCCTCCGGCGCGGGTCGATCGACTGGGACGGGTTGCCCGCCGCGCTGGGCGACGGGGCGCCGACGCCGTTCAGCGAGCTGACGAGCGCCGGGACGACGGTGCACGGGGCGCTCCCCGGGGTGTTCCCCGCGATCGAGCAGGTTGAGTGCAGGCAGACCCGCACCACGCCCGAGTCGCACGCGCTGATCCGGGAGAATCTGCACCGGGCGCCGATGTTCTCGGGCGCGATCGAGTCGGTCGGGCCGCGGTACTGCCCGAGCATCGAGGACAAGGTCGTGCGCTTCGCCGATCGGGAGACGCACGGGGTGTTCCTCGAGCCCGAGAGCCTGCGTGACGACTGGGTCTACTGCAACGGGATCTCGACGAGCCTGCCGACGGATGTTCAGGAGCGGGTCGTGCGGGCGATGCCCGGGTGCGAGCGGGCCGAGATCCTACGGTTCGGCTACGCGGTCGAGTACGACATGGTGCGCCCCCACCAGATCGGCGCGACGGGGATGACCAAGCTCGTCGGGGGTTTGTTCCTCGCGGGGCAGATCAACGGCACGAGCGGGTACGAGGAGGCCGCGGCCCAGGGGCTGGTGGCGGGGGTCAACGCGGCGAGGTTCGCGCTGGGGCAGGGGGAGTGGGTGCTGGGGCGCGAGGAGGCGTACATCGGCGTGCTGATGGACGACCTGGTGACCAAGACGCCGGTGGAGCCGTACCGGATGTTCACCAGCCGGGCCGAGCACCGGCTGCTGCTGCGGGCCGACAACGCGCCGGACCGGCTCACGCCGGTCGCGCGCGAGTTGGGGTTGCTCGACTCGCACGAGCTGGGGCGGGCGCGGCTGGCGGACTTCGCGGCGAGGGCGCGGCTGCTGGGGGCGGCCCGGGGGGCGATGCGGGAGATCGCGCCGGGGGGCGCGACGCTCGAACAGCTTGTGCGTCAGGACCGGATGACGGTCGGCGGGTTGGCGGGCGCGTTGGCGGGGCTGGGCTCACGGCTCGGAGCGCCGTGCCACCTTGGAGAGCCGTGGCAGCTCGGCTGGGCGGCGAGGCTCGCGCCGGTGCTGCACGCGGAGGTGCGGTACGAGGGGTACATCCACCGCCAGCGGGCGGAGATCAAGCGGCACGCGGCGATGGAGCGGCGGGAGCTCCCCGGCTGGCTCGACTACGCGTCGTTCACCCCGATGCGCACCGAGGCGCGGGCCGCGCTGGCCCGGTTCCGCCCGGCGACCTTCGGGCAGGCGTCGCGCCTGGAGGGGGTGACGCCGGCGGACCTGACGCTCCTGGCGGTGCTGGTGGAGCGCGCCAGGCGGGCGCGGTAGCCGGCGAGCGCCCGGCGGGCGGGACGGCCGGGTAGTATCCCGCGCATGACGGATGTCACTCTCACCATTACCCTCACCCTCGGCGCGGCCGGCGCCAGCAGGCTGCTCGTCGACCTGGTCGTGATCCTCGCGACCGCGGCGGTGGTGAGCCTGGTCTTCGGACGCCTGCGCCTGGCGGCGATCCCGGCGTACCTCGTCGCCGGGGCGCTGATCGGTCCGGGCCTGTTCGGCATCATCGGGGCCGACGGGGAGATCACCAGCATCTCGAACCTGGCGATCGTGCTGCTCATGTTCGGCATCGGCCTGCACATGGAGACCAGCGAGATCCGGTCCGAGCTTGTCGCGATTCTGGGCGTCGGGGTGGCGGCGTGCGCGGCGTGCACCCTCGTGTTTACGCCGCTGGCGATGCTGCTGGGCGAGTCGCTGCCCGCGGCGCTGCTGATCGCGGCGGCGGTGTCGATGTCCTCCACGGCGGCGGTGATGCGCCTTCTCCAGCAGCGCCGGGAGATCCGCGATCTGCACGGGCGCGTCGCCTTCGGCACCCTGATCGTTCAGGACCTGTACGCGGTCGCGGTGTTGGCGTGCGTGCCGGTGCTCGCGGCCTGGCAGGGGCTCGGCGACGCCGACGCCGGGACCGGCCTGGGGATGCGGGCCCTGACCGGCGTCGCGGGCCTCGCCGCCATCGTCGGCCTCGGCCGCTGGCTCCTGCCCAGGATCCTCCACCAGGCCGGCAGGGACGGCGGGACGGAGCTGGTGCTGATCGTCGGCGCCGGGGCGGCGTTGGGCTCGGCGGCGGCGACGGCGTGGCTCGGCTTCAGCCCCGAGCTGGGGGCGTTCCTGGCGGGGTTCCTGCTGGCCTCCACGCCCGCGCGGCACCAGCTCATCGGGCAGCTCGCTCCGCTCCGCGACCTGTTCCTCCCCGTGTTCTTCGTCGCCGTCGGGCTCGGCCTGGATCTGCGGACCGCGATCGACAACTGGTGGGTGGTGCTCATCGCGGTCCCCGTGGTCATGGGGCTCAAGGCCCTGATCGCCGCGGCCGCGGCCTGGTCGTTCGGTATGGCCGGGCCGGTCGCCGCGATGAGCGGCGTGGTGCTCGCCCAGACCGGCGAGTTCACGCTCGTGGTGCTCGCGGCGGGCGTCCAGCGGGGGCTGGTGTCCGGGCCGACCGCCGCGATCATGGGCGTGGTCGTGGGTGTGACGCTCATGCTGACGCCCGGGCTCTTCGGCGTCGCGCCGGCCCTGGGGCGGTTGTTCGTCCGCGTGCCCACGCCGCCCTGGCAGCGGCGGGCGCTGCGCGACATCGCCGGCCGGCACCCGGGGCGCGAGCCGCCGGGGCTCCGGGCGGTGGTGGCGGGATTCGGCCCTGTCGGGCGCGAGACGACGAACCGCCTGGAGCGGGCGGGGTTCCGCGTGACGGTGATCGAGCTGAACCCCGAGACCGTGAAGAAGCAGCGCGGCCTGGGGCGGAGCGTGGTCTATGGCGATGTCGCCAACCCCGAGGTGCTCCACCAGGCCGGCGTGGAGCACGCCGACGCCGTGCTGCTGACGATGCCCGACCACGACGCGGTGCTCCGTGCCTGTCGGCTCGTGCGGTCGATAGCGCCGGACTGCTTCCTGGCGGTCAGGTCCGGGTTCCTCAGCCGCGGGCTGCAGGCGCTGGCGGTGGGGGCCGACCAGATCACCATCGACGAGATCGCGACGGCGGCGCAGATGGCCGAGGAGGTGTGCGGGCGTCTGGCGGACCGCCTCGCGGCGCGGGGCGCCAAGACGGCCCCCGGCCCCGGGGTTCTGCCTGGGGAGGGGTCGGAGGGGCCGGTGGGGGCTGGGTGATCCTGGTCAGTCCGGCAGCATCTTCAGCTCGTCGCGGAGGATCGAGGCCAGCTCGTAGTTCTCGTCGGCGATGGCCTTCTGCAGGCGCTGGCGGAGCTCGGCCTTCTGGCTCACGGGGAGCTTGGGCACGAGCGACTCGCGCATGCCCTGGAGCATCTGGACCTCGTTGGAGGTCTCGAAGAGGTCGAGCGAGCCGCTGGCGATGAAGTAGCGGCGCAGGCTCTCGATCCCCTCGTCGATGGCGTGCAGGGCGGCCTTGGGCTCGTTGTCGCGGAGCGCCTGGCTCGCCAGGGCCCGGGCCCGCATCATGGTGATGTAGGGCCGGAACTGCTCGAGGATGGCCTGGTCGTCCTCGGTCTGGGCGTACTCGGCGCACAGGTCCAGAAGCCGGAGGTTGCGGGTGGTGTCGCGGATGACCCGGTCGTAGTCCTCGAGGACCAGGAGGGCGACATAGCGGTGGTAGTACTGGACGGCCTCCTCGCGGAGTGCGCGGCAGTCGTCGGGGCTCAACTCGAATTCCGTCTCTTCATCTCCGCTTTCACCCTCTCCCGCGTAGGGGGCGTCCTTGTCGGCCTCGGCGAACTCCTCGGGGGCGGGCTCGTCGTCGTCCGGGAGTTCGTCGGGGTTGTCGCCCCGAGAGGCCTGGTCGATCTGGTGCTCGTAGTACTCGAGGAGGCTGTCGTGGCCGTGGGGCCGCTGGCCGTCGGGCCGTCCGTCGAGCTCCATCTGGAGAACCCCCAGGTCGAGTCGGACCTGGACTTTTTGCTCGCCGTCGGCGCCCTGGATGAGCCGGACATTGATTTTTCCGGGCTCGAATGGCCAGCCTTGGAGGATTTCGGTGATGTCTGGGTTCATGCGTTCGAAGGGTAGAACCGTGGGTCCAAAACAGTGAAGTGTGCCACGGAAGTTCCGCGTCGCCAGCAAAACCGGGAAAGCCGGCGCAGGTTGCGTAGATTACCTCCCAGGTGGCCCAATCCGCGCAGGTCTCGCGGCCCCCGGCCGGCGTCGGGCAACCGTTCTCCCCGGGTTGAAGTGGCAATCGTTGCGCACCGATGCAACCCGGTCAACCACAGAAACGAATCGGGAGGTGTGGTGCAACCGTCCGGTTTTGTGCTACAGTGAGTTGAGTGGGCCGGTCTTTTGGGACCGCGAAAGGTTGGGTGGAGAAGTGAGTGGGAAGCGAGAGAATGCTGCCCCCCCGGGGGCCGCGGTGCAGTCCGATCTGCAGTTGTACCTGCGCGAGATCAACAAGACCGCGCTGCTCTCCGCGGAGGAGGAGCGCGAGCTTGGCTGGGCGATCATCAACGACAACTGCCCGAGCGCGCGGGACCGCATGATCCGGGCGAATCTGCGCCTGGTCGTGGCGATCGCGAAGAACTACACCGGGCGCGGGCTGCCGATGACCGACCTCATCGAGGAGGGCAACATCGGCCTGATGCGAGCGGTCGAGGGCTTCGATCCGTCGCAGGGCGCGCGGTTCAGCACCTACGCGAGCTGGTGGATCAAGCAGGGCATCAAGCGGGCGCTCATCAACGCCACGCAGCCGATCCACATCCCCGCGTACATGGTCGAGCTGATCGCCAAGTGGAAGGTCGCGTCGCGCATGCTTTCGGCCGAGCTCGGGCGTCAGCCCACGGTCGACGAGCTGGCGACGCACATGGACCTGCCGCCCAAGAAGGTCAAGATCATCCGGCGCGCGATGAAGGCGATGCAGACGCCGTCGCAGGAGCCCTCCGGCGCCGAGGGCGAGGGCGCGGGCCTGAGCGACCTCATCGCCGACCACCGCACCCCGACGCCGGAGTCGAGCGTCTTCCAGAACGACGAGCTGGGGATCCTCCGGCGCCTGCTGGAGGCGATCGACGAGCGCGAGGCCCAGATCCTTCGCCTCCGCTTCGGGCTCGACGGCGAGCAGCCGCTGACGCTCAAGCAGATCGCCGACTCGGTCGGGATCAGCCGCGAGCGTGTGCGCCAGATCGTCGACGAGGCGCTGACCCGGCTGAACGCGCAGATCACCGACGCCAAGCCGACGCGGTTCTACCCCGAGAACCGGCGTCCCGGCGCCGCCAACCCGGCCGAGGAGCTTGAGCGCTACGAGCAGGCCCGGCGCGTCCGCGCCCGGGCCCGCAAGGCGCTCTCCTAGCACCAGCCCATGATGAAGCTTCGCGGACCGGGCCCCACGGCCCGGTTCGTCTTTTTGCGGCCGATCTGGGGGCGCCCGGCGGGGTTGTGGCGGTTCGCCCAAGGAAGCCCGTGCGGGCAAGGCTGCGCCCGCGCTCGACACGCCGGGCCGGTGCGGGCCTCACCGGTCAAATCCCCCCGTCCGTGCTACCATCGCGGTATGACCCACCAGACTGCCGCCGCGTCCCGCGGCCTCGGATCGCTCGTCGCCCGTCTGGCCCGCCCGGTCGCTCTTGCGGCTGTCGCGATTGCCTCTCTCACGCCGTTCGCCCGGGCCGACGAGTTCGTGGACCGGCTGAACGCCGCGTTCGCGGATGTCCGGGACAACCGGCGGAGCGACACGATCATCCTGAAGGCTCTGGCCGGCATGGAGCCGCCGCCGGCGGGGGTGGACCGGGTCCGTGCGGCGGCCCTGCAGCCGGCGTCGGGCAGCGCGTGGGCGGGAGCGGCGGCGTGGGCGACGGCGCCCGCGCAGGTCGCGGTGCTCGAGGCGCTGGACCAGATCACCAAAGAGGAGGACATCCGCCGGGCGCTGGTGTTCGCGCAGCCGTACGGGCTCAACGAGCTGGGCTCGAGCCCCGACCAGATCGGGTTCATCGAGGCGGGGCTCTACACGGACCTGGGCGACCCGCCGCTGCTCTCGGCGGCGCGCCATCTGTACCTGCCCCGGTTCGAGCAGGCCGAGTGCCTGGTGCATGTCGAGGCGACGCGTCGCCTCGCGGCGGGCGACCCGGTCGGGGCGATCGATGTCCTCACGGACTGGGTGTATTTCGGGAGGCAGATCGCCGACCGGGAGTTCTACGCCGAGAAGCAGTGGGCGTTCCGGGCGATGGCGGGCGCGACCGAGCGGGTGCGCGATGTGGCGTACGAGGACTTCCGCGCCGGCCGCCTGCTGACCGGCGAGCAGCTCACACGCATGATCGAGCGTCTGGCCGACGAGCGGGGCCCGCTGTCTCTCGGGCGCATCCAGGCCCCGAAGGGCGACTTCATCGGGGCCGAGCAGCTCATCGCCACGGTGATGACCGCGCGGGGCAAGGTCCGGCCGGAGCTGTTCTCCTCCACGATGGCCCGTCTGGGCTCGACCCACCGCCCGCTGCGGCTGTTCGGCGAGGCGGCGAGGTGGGAGCAGGCAGCCCAGAGCCACGCCGACTGGTTCTCCACGACCGACACGCTCGAGTCGCTGCGGGGCGACTATGAGTTCCGCTGGTCGCGGGGCCCGCACGACCCGCTGCTGGCCAAGCCCTACTTCGTGGAGCGGTTCCTCACCAGCGACATGGTCCGCGACACGGTGGCGGTGGTGACGAGGTCGGTGCCGGACATGCGTCCGATGTTCACCGACCGGCTGATGCTACGGGTCGAGCTGATCGGGACGCGCGACGCGCTGGGCCTGGTGGGCTTCCACGCCGAGCACGCGAGCTACCCGCTGGACCTCTCGGGCATCCGCCCCCGGTTCGTGCCGGAGTTGGAGGCCGACCCGTTCAACCCGGCGTTGGCGGACGGGCGTCAGCCGCCGCTGGAGTTCTTCGTGCCGGTGCGGGATACCAAGGACCGGTTCCCGGCGACGGCGAGTGTGCCGCCGCACGAGATCAGCATCCTGGTGCCCGATTCGCCGAATGTGTCGATCCAGCTTCGGGACGATCAGTTCGTGCTGTTCTCTGTCGGGGCCGACGGCGCGGCGTCGTGGGCCGACGAGGTGCAGAACTCGCCCGACGCGCCCCCGGGGCGGGACTACCTGCTCTGGCCGCCGGTGCTCTCGATCGTGCGGCAGACGCTCGAGCAGGGCGGCCGGTTCAACTGAGCGTCAACCCGGGGATCGGGCTGCCGCAGGGAATAGTCCGGTCCCCCCGGCGGTGAGTGTGATCCCATGGCAGAGACGATCCACAAGCTCGTGATCATCGGTTCGGGCCCGGCTGGCTGGACCGCGGCGATCTACGCCGCCCGCGCGAACCTCGACCCCGTGGTCGTGGTCGGCGTGCCCAAGCAGGACCCCGGGCCGGTGCTGCCCGGCGGGCAGCTCATGCTGACCACCGAGGTCGAGAACTACCCCGGGTTCCCGGAGGGCGTCGCCGGGCCCGAGATGATGATGAAGTTCCAGGCCCAGGCGGAGCGGTTCGGGACCGAGATCCTCGGCGAGGACATCACCCGGTGTGAGTTCGTCCCCGGCGGCCCGCACACGCTGCACACCTCCGAGGGGCGGGCGATCCGGGCCCACGCCGTCATCATCGCCACCGGCGCCACCGCCAACTGGATCGGGCTGGAGAGCGAGATGCGCCTCGCCCGGGCCGGCGGCGGCGTCAGCGCGTGCGCGGTGTGCGACGGGGCGCTGCCCTTCTTCCGGAACCAGCCGCTGGCCGTCGTCGGCGGCGGGGACACGGCGATGGAGGAGGCGACCTACCTCACCAAGTTCGCCTCGACCGTGCATGTGATCCACCGGCGCGACACGCTGCGGGCCAGCAAGGTGATGCAGGAACGCCTGCTCTCCAAGCCCAACGCCAGGGTCGAGTGGAACAAGGCCGTCGTGGACTGCCTGAGCGAGGGCGAGGTCGGCAAGAACGAGAAGCTCCGCGCGGTCGTGCTCGAGGACACCGTGACCGGCGAGCGCAGCGAGCTGCGGGTCAAGGGCTTGTTCGTCGCCATCGGCCACACGCCCTCGACCAAGTTCCTCCGCGGCACGGCCCTGGAGTTCGACGACAAGGGCTACATCAGCCTCGCCACCCGGCACAGCCACACCAACATCGACGGCGTGTTCGCCGCGGGCGATGTGGCGGACTCCGAGTACCGCCAGGCGGTGACGGCCGCGGGGATGGGGTGCGCGGCCGCGCTGGACGCGGAGCGGTGGCTGGGGCGGAAGGGGCTGGCGTAGCGGCCGGCTTGCGAGGGGCGCCTTCTTGTGTGCCACGGCCGTGTCGGCCGTGTGTGTTCGGGCAACCGTCCTGCGATCGCACGGCCGACACGGCCGTGGCACACCGAGCCCATCGATTACCTCTTTCGGCGGCACGCCATCGCACCGCATGGCAGCATGGCCAACAGCACTCCGGGTCCCGGCACGAAGTAAACCGTCGAGTCGCCCACGCCGTTGAAGTACTCGGACTTGGCGAGCAGGTTCCACTGCTCGTCGAAGAGGAACGACGGGCCGGACTGCGCCGATACGAGGAACCGGCCGTCTGGGAGTATCTGGAGGTCGATGACATCTTCCCCATCGAACTGATCGTGCGCGAGCGTCGTCTCGCCGGTGTTGGGGTCGAACCGGTAGACCACTCGGTCAAAGTAGCTCGTGTAGTACACGGCGCCATCCGCCGCGATGTCCATGCCCGTGTTGTTCCAGCCGCTGATGGGGGTCTGACTCAAGAGCTGTCCCTCGCTGTCGAAAGCAGAGAGGAGCTTGGTGAACTGATCGACGGCGTAGAACTCGCCGTTGTTCTTGAACGCGACACCGGATGCTCGCTCGAAGATCTCCGGCGTTGACGAGAGATGATCCAGCTCACTGTTGAGGAAGGTCACTCGCTCTACATCCGCCACAATGAACCGTGACGACCTCGGGTCGTAGTCGAGGAATGTGCCTCGCCCCATCGACCCGCCCTGGATCTCGGCCGACTGACGTATCACATTGCCGTCTGCGTCCACCTGGATGACCCGTGCGACATCCTGCGCCGGCCTCCCGATGAATGCGAGGTATCCATCGCCGCTGAAGGTTGCCCCAGCCGCCCCGCCGAAGCCGGGGATGCTGAACCTCCTGACCTCGTTCAGCGAGCCGTCCCACTCGACGACTTGGCCGCCGTCGAGGGGCGTGTAGAAGTGGCCTGGCACGAACTGGGCCTGGCCCGCCGCGCCCGCCGCGAGTGCGGAGGCAGCGAAGATTGCCCAGATAGCCCAAGTCCGATCATGCATGGCGGATCCCCGTGATACGCCAACCGTACCACGGCGAGACCCGCGGGCCACCGATCTCTGAAATCACATGTCGCGGGCCCCCCGGCGATCCTCTCACCGCACATCCCGAATATCCGCCTCGCCCAGCAGGCGGAACTCCTTCCGGCGGAGGATCTGCCCGGCGAGGAACTTGTCGTCGACGGCGAGCGCGATGGTGGGGGAGCCGTTGGGGCGGAGCATGAGGGGGTAGGCGAACTGGATGTTCAGCTCGGCGCCGAGCAGGCTCAGGCACATGCCGCTGAGCGAGTGGCCCTTGGTGAACTCCACGATCAGGACATCGGTCTGGCAGAAGGGCAGGCGGTTGTCCTGGAGGATGTCCTTGGCGGCCCGGGCGTTGTTGGTGATGAGGCGCACGACGGCGTGGTCGGCGGCCTCGTGGACCGAGAGGGCGCAGATGTAGCAACTGGGCGAGTCGGCGAACGCCTCGACGAGGTCGTACAGCTTGCCGACGCGGTTGTCGAGGAACACGCTGAACTGCGTGACGGTCGGCGGGGAGTAGCCCTGGGTTGTCTCGACCGGCGTCGCTGCCTCGGCCATGAGAATCCTTCCACACCGGGCCGCTCGCGCGGAGCCCACCCGGCCCAGACCGCCACCCGAGACGCCACACGCTCCGAACCCCGCACATCATGCGAACCGGGCCGGGGCAGGTCGAGGTCCGCGGCGGAGGTCCGGCGCCAGCACGCCAGCGATCGGCGTCAATCGATCTGTGGAGGATACCGCGTCCGCGCCGGTCCGGGAAGCGGCGTCTCAGGATTCCTCCGGAGTCACCCGAGCGGCGAACGAAAGAGCCCGGGCGGTGGGCCCGGGCTCCCGGAAGCGGTTGGGTTGGGCGGGGTGGGCTAGGCGGTGAAGCTCGACCCGCAGCCGCAGGTGCTGGTGGCGTTGGGGTTGCTGAAGACGAAGCCGCGCCCCATGATCTCGTCGCGGAAGTCGATGGTTGTGCCGTTGAGGTAGAGCAGGCTCTTGGGGTCGCAGATGATCTTGACCCCGTGGCGCTCGAAGACCTCGTCGGTGTCCTTCTGGTTCTCGGTGAGGTCCAAGACATAGCTGAAGCCCGAGCAGCCGCCGCCCTTGACGCCGACGCGGAGGCAGACCTTATCCTTGTCGAGCTCCTGCTGGTCGATGATGGTCCTGATCTCGCGGGCGGCGGTCTCGGTGAGGATGACGCCGGTGTCGGTGGCGTCGGTGGTGTGCGTCTGGCTCATGATCGTCTCCGTCGGGCCGGGGGTGGGGCCGGTGTTGGGCCGGGCTTGGGCCGGGTTTGGGCCGGCATGGCCCGGTTCATGGATAGTACGCCCAGGGCGTGCCCGGGTTTCACGGACGCCGGCTCAGGCCTTCTCGGACCCGTGCTTGGCCCCAGGCTCGGCCCCATGCTTGGCCCCATGCTTGGCCCCATGCTTGGCTTGGTAGTCTGCGATGGCGGCCTTGATGGCGTCCTCGGCCAGGACCGAGCAGTGAATCTTGACCGGCGGCAGGCTCAGCTCCTCGACGATCTCGGTGTTTCGGATCGCCATGCCCTCGTCGAGGGTCTTGCCCTTGAGCCACTCGGTGGCCAGCGACGAGCTGGCGATCGCCGACCCGCAGCCGAAGCACTTGAACCTGGCGTCCTCGATCTTGCCGGTCGATTCGTCGACCTTGATCTGGAGCTGCATGACATCGCCGCACTCGGGCGCGCCGACGAGCCCGACGCCGATGTCCGTCCGCTTCTTGACCTGTTCCCCGGTGCCGAAGTTGCCGACATTGCGGGGGTTCTCGTAGTGATCCACGACTTTTTGGCTGTAGGCCATTTCAGATCTCCAAATAGCAAATGGCAAATAGCAAATCAGAGCCGAGCGATTCGGGGCGCCAGTCTTGATGTGCTATTTGCCATTTGCCCATTTGCCATTTCTAGTGAGCCGCCCATTCGATCTTGCTGATGTCGATGCCTTCCTTGTGCATGTCGTAGAGGGGGCTGAGCTTGCGGAGCTTGGTGACGCCCTCGATGATCTTCGCGCCCGCGAACTCGACCTCCTCGTCGGTCGTCCAGCGCCCCAGGCTGAGGCGGAGCGAGCTGTGGGCCAGCTCGTCGCCGACGCCCAGGCCCTTGAGGACATAGCTGGGCTCGAGGCTGGCGCTGGTGCAGGCCGAGCCCGAGCTCATGGCGATGTCCTTGCACGCCATCATCAGCCCCTCGCCCTCGACGAAGCCGAAGGAGATGTTGGTCAGGTGGGGCAGCCGCTTCTCGGCGTGGCCGTTGATCTGGACCACATCCAGGGCCGCCGTCACGCGGTCCTCGAGCTTCTTGCGGAGCTTGAGCAGCCGCTCGCGGTCGGCGTCCATCTCGGCCCGGGCGATTTCGCACGCCTTGCCCATGCCGACGATGCCGGTGACATTGAGCGTGCCGGAGCGGAAGTTGCGCTCCTGCCCGCCGCCGTCGACGAGGGCCTGCAGGCGGACGCGTGGCTTGCGCCGGCGGACATACAGCACGCCGACGCCCTTGGGTCCGTAGATCTTGTGCCCGCTCATGCTGAGCAGGTCGATGTTGTCGGCGTCGACATCGACGGGCATCTTGCCGGCCCACTGGGTCGCGTCGGTGTGGAAGACGACCTCCCGCTCATGGCAGAGGGCGCCGATCTCGGGGACCTCGTTGATGGTCCCGATCTCGTTGTTGGCCCACATGAGGCTGACCAGGATGGTGTCGGGGCGCATCGCGCCCTCGACCATCGCGCGGGTGATGACCCCGTCGGCGCCGGGGTCGAGGAAGGTGACCTCGAAGCCCTCCTTGGCCAGGCGCTTGCAGGGGTCGAGCACCGCCTTGTGCTCGATCGCGCAGCTGATGATGTGCCCGCGCCCGCTCTGCCCCGCCCCGGCCCGGGCGTACATGTACGCCGCCCCCTTGATGGCGATGTTGTTGCTCTCCGTGGCGCCGCTGGTGAAGACGATCTCCTTGCGGTCGGCCCCGAGCAGGTCGGCGACCTGGCGCCGGGCGGTCTCCACCCCCTCCTCGGCCTCCCAGCCGAAGGCGTGGTTCCGGCTGCCGGGGTTGCCGAACTTCTCCGTGAAATACGGCAGCATCGCCTCCACGACCCTGGGGTCGCAGGGCGTCGTCGCCGCGTGGTCCATGTAGATGGGCAGTCGCATGGTCAATCTCCCCGGCCATCCGGCCGGCGGTCGGTATCGAGATTTAGAATCATTCCATTCTAGAGCCTGGCGCTGGCCCGGACAACGCGCCCAGAACCCCCCTTGGAGGCACCCACGAGGCCCCCCGCGAGGCCCCCACGAGGCCCCCCTGGAAACCACCCTCCAGCCTTGCCGGGGCGGTTCAGACCGATTCTGGCCGCCGGAGCTCCATCTCGACGCGGTTGCCGGTCGGGTTGTGTGCGATCCGGGTCATGTAGGCCCGCATGAGGACCAGCCCCCGGCCTCCGGGGGTCTCGAGGTTCTCGTCGAGCGTGGGGTCGGGGACGGCGTCGGGGACGAATCCCGGGCCCTGGTCCTCGACGGAGACAAAGACGCGTTCGTCGCTGAGGTCGTAGGCGACCTCGACGGGGGTGTCGGCGGGGAGATTCTTATGGCCGTGGCGGAAGGCGTTGGCGATGGCCTCCTCCACGGCCAGGCGCAGGGCGAATCGTGCGCCCTTGGCGTAGCCCATCTCCTCGGCGCCCTCGACGATCAGATCCTGGAGGGCGTTGATCTGGTCGCGGTCGTTGATGAGCGAGACTCGTCCTGACATGGGTGACCCGGTCATGAGCTCAACAGCACTCCCGCGAACCTGCGCCGCCACCACGCGGCGAGGGCGAACACCCGCGTCGGTTCAGCCGAAGACCTTCATGGCCTCGTCGGTCGACTCCTTGATCTCGAAGAGCTGGTTGAGCCTCGTGATCACGAACACCTCGTAGATCTGCGGGTCGATGTTGGCGAGGCAGAGCTTGCCGCCCTTGTTGCGGATCTTGGTGTTGACGGTGATGAGCGTGCCCAGGGCGGCTGAGGAGAGGTGGTCGACATTGGCGAAGCTGACGAGCAGCTTGGGCTTTGGCGCGCGTTCGATGAGCGAGGCGATCTCCTCGCCGATCGCCTGGATGTTGGCCTCGTCGAGGATGTTGCGATCGATGAACTCGATCAGCGTGACCCCTTCGGTCTCCTTGACCCGGATTCGTGAGTCGCTGCCCGCCATGGCCAAACCTCCTGCGCTGCCTGGGCCCCGCCTCGGGGCGACCCCACACGCCCGGCCCTGCGCCGAACCGTCATAGTGTAACCGCCCCGCGCGGGCCGGCCAGCCGGGGGCGCCCGCGATCGCGGGGGGCCCGGGGGCCCGGGAAATGAAAGGGGCCGCCCCTGCGGGCGGCCCCTGCGGGATCGGGCTCTCCGAGGCTCAGCCGCCCAGGCCGTGGAGGGTCTGGTTGAGACCCGGGAAGGCGCTCTCCTCCTGCTCGCTCTGGATCAGGATGGTGGGCTTGATGAGGATGAGGAGTGTCTGCTCCTCGCGGGCCTCGATGCGGTTGCTGAAGAAGCGGTTGAGGATCGGGATCTTGCTGAGGACGGGCACGCCGGTCTCGACCTCGGTCTCGTTGATGAGCCGCTGGCCGCCGAGGAGGACCGTGCCCTGGTCGGGGACGGTGACGGTGGTCTGGACTCGGGTGACGGTGACGGTGGGGAGCTGGATAAAGGACTGGGTGTCGGACGAGGTGACGAGCTGCCCGCCGGCGACGGCGGTGACCGGCTGGGTGGCGAAGCCCTCGATCTGGGACACGGAGGTGTCGATGTTGATAAGGACATAGCGCCGGTCGGCGGTGACCTGGCCCTCGACGAGCATCACGACGCCCTCGGCCGCGACCGCGAGGGTGGGGTCGAAGCCGACGGCCGAGTCGGAGACGACGGGCTGGAGGTCGGAGACGAAGGAGTTCTGCGTGACGACATAGATGTTGGAGACCTGGCCGTTGGTGAAGGTGAGGCGCGGGGCGGTGAGCTGGACGCTGCGCCGGTCGGCCTGGGTGGCCTGGATGAGGAAGTCGACCTGGACATCGTCGAGGAACTGGCCGGCGATGCCCAGCGCGGGGGCCTCGCCCAGGATGGCGCCGGCGATGCCCTCGCCGGGCATCAGGCTCGAGGCCAGGCCCAGGGAGTTCTGGCCGGTGCCGATGGGCGACCAGGGCGTGGGGTTGACGACGCCCTGGCTGGTGAAGACATCCGCGACGCCGTCGCCGTCGGTGTCCGTGCCGGCGCCGCCGACGACTCGCTGCAACCCGCCCTGCCCGAAGTCGAAGAAATCGCTGGGCAGGACGGTGTTGTCGGTCGCGGAGGCGGCCCGGAACTGGTTGTTCTCGCCGCCGAAGTAGACATCCAGGTCAAAGCCGATCTGCTCGAAGAAGTCCTGCGCGACGAGCAGGAAGCGGGTCTCGACATTGATCTGCATCGCCTTGGACTCGCGGAGCTTGCTGAGCAGGCCGCGGATCTCACGGTGGTTCTTGGGCGTGTTCTTGATCAGCAGCTGGCTGTTGAGGTCGAACATCGCGCCGGTGGTGCCGCCGCCTTCCGGCCAGCTCTCGGGATCGATGTTGGTGTAGATGATCTCCTTGATCTGGTCGATCCGCTCATCGAGGGGGAGGCGGTCGCGCTGCTGGTCCTGCTGGTCGTTCTGGAACGGGCTCTGCCCGCCGCCGCCGCCCTGCGAGCTCTGCAGCACGCTCTGGAGGTCGATCGTCGGGGCCTCGTCGTAGTCGGGCACCTCGAAGACCAGGTCGCGGATGTCGTAGATCTCCAGGACCGTGTTCCGGCGGATCTTCTCGTCGCTGGCGATCTGGAGCATGCCGTCGACCACGGCCCAGTCGGCCTGGTTCACCGGGTCGGTCGAGACCTTGTCCAGCAGGCGGTCCAGCACGGTCTGCGCCGTCGCCTGCTTGAGCGACAGCGACACGGTGGTCTCGCGGTCGATCCCGATCTCCTCGAGCGACTGCCAGTCGATGTCCATGTCCAGCGTGGTGAGCTGGGCGAAGTAGGTCAGGGCCTGCTCGAGCGTGTTGTCGTTGAACTGGGCGGGCAGCGTCGTGTTCTCGAGCGCCGCGAGCACCCGCCGGTCCGCCGGGGTCTCGTGCATGCTCTCCACACCCGCCCGCATCGCCGAGAGCGCCGGCCAGTCGGTCGGGTAGTCCACGATGCCCGGCGGCGGGATGAACGCCTCGTTGTTGGCCTTCTGCTGCTCGGCGATGCCGAAGTTCTTCTCCACCGCCTGGCTGTTGCTGTCCTGGTAGATCAGGATGTCGCGGTAGGTGTCCCGCAGCAGCAGGCCGGCGGGGTTGATCGGGTCGAGGAAGAGGATCTGGCTCTCGACGACCTCGAGGGCCTCGGTGTACTTCATCTCGGCCTGCAGGGCCCGGGCCCGGTCGATGGCCTCGGTGATCTTGCGGGCACGCTCGCGCTCGCGGTTCAGGGCCGCGATGCGGGCCTGCTCGGCCGAGCTGGACTCCTGGGTGGCCTGCTCGGCCCGGAGGTTGCGCTCCACCGCGAGGTTGATGTCCGACCGGAGCTGGTCGAGCAGGCTGGCGAACTCGGCCAGCTCGGTCTCGGAGAAGAGCTGCTTGTTCTTTGAGGAGGCCCAGGTCAGCTGGGCCTGGGCGGCCTGGTCGCGGGCCGCATCGGTGTCGCCGGAGTCCAACGCCCGCTGGGCCTGCTGGAGCTGGGTGCGGATCGTGGTCCGCATCATGTCGGCCTCGATCTGCTTGTCGCTGATGACCGTGTCGAGCAGTTTCGGCTGGGCGGCGCCCATGTTGATCTGCGCCTCGGCGACGCGGCTCTGGGCCAGCGCGGTCTGGTTGCCGTCGAGCAGGTCGCCGAACTCGCTCAGGGCCCGCTGGTACTTGGCGCGGGCCTCGGCCCAGCGCCCGTTGAGGAAGGCGTCATCGGCCTCGGCCATCGCGGCGCCGGCCTCGAGCCGGCGGGCGACCTGAAGGAAGTCCTGCGAATCACCGGTGGGCTGGGTCTCCGGCTGGGACTCGGCCTGCTGGCCGGAGTTCTCACCGGCGCCCGACTCGTCCTGCCGGGTGACGACGCCCGGCTGCAGCACGCCGGCCGCGGCGACGGGGGAGTCGAAACGCTCGCCCCGCGAGGCTTCCAGCAGCAGGATCTGCTCCTGCGAGGCCAGCAGGCTCTCCCGCTCGCCGTCGGTGAGGTCCACGCCGGAGCGGCTGACCGCCTGGAGCCCGCGTTTCGCGCCGGCGTAGTCGCCGTCGCGCATCGCGGCGACCGCCTCGGCAAGCCGGCTTCGCATCACCGGCTCGAGCGTCGCCCGGCGGGCGTCGATGTCCCCGATCAGGTCGGTCGCCCGCTGGGCCTGGTCGGCCTGGGCGGTGCCGGAGGTCGCGACGGCCCGGGCGTGGTGGGCGGCGGCCTTGAGGTCGTCGGTCGCCAGGGCGTACTCGGCCTTCTGCAGGCTGACCTCGTAGGAGTCGAGCACGCTGATGCGCCGGTTGACCGAGCTGGTGAGCGTCATCGCCTCGGCCCGCTCCTCATCGGTCATGGTCGCCCCGCCCCCGCCGAGCAGGTCGCGGAGCATCTCGTAGGCGTGCACCAGCTTGCCCTCGTCGGCGAGCTTCTGGGCCCGCTCGATCACGGCGCCCGGCGCCGCCAGCTCCTGGCCCACCGTCGGGAACTCGCTCTGCGCGAGCGCGGGGAGAGCCGCCATTCCCTGCACGCCGGCGAACGCAGCGGCTGCGGCGAGGAGGGAACCGACACGACGGGGTGAACGCCTAAGCATGCTGTTCTCCAAACTGGCCAGACTTCGCGGCGATGCGCCGCCGCGATGAGCTTCACTTCAAGCGTCCGCTTCTCAAGCGGGACGGGGTCTCCGCACGATGGGCTTTCGGAGGGCGGCCTTCCCACCGCCCGGGTCTCCGGCTCCGCCGTCGGCGGACCCTCCGGACCCCGAGCAAGGTTGCCCTTGCGTGCGGGGTCGGAAGATAACCCGTCCGGCCGCGGAACGCAACTGTACGGGCCCATCCTCTTCAGGACCCGCCCCCTCGTTGCACATTGTCTATTCCAGCCGCCCCCCGCACCGGTTGCTCGATTCGCCGCCGGCATTTTCCCCAGACGATCCACAACCCGGCGGATCACCCGGCCCAGCGCGCGAATACCACACCCGATCCGGGGGGGATCCTGGGCTTCTTCGCCCCGGCCTGGGTCAGCATCGAGCGGAACTCCTTGGGCCCGACGCGATCGATTTCCACCATCGCCGCCACCGTCGGCTCCCGGTCCTCCTCGTCGAAGAGCCCGTCGCCGGCCTCCCGGCCGAGCTCCTCGGCCTCCGCGAGGCAGGTGGCCCGGAGGAAGACCTCGACATAGCGCACGACCGGCTCTTCCTCGTACTCGGCCCGGGCCAGGAGCCTCCAGTCGGTGACGCCCAGGTCGTTGCCGTCGTCGTCCACATTGGACTCGGGGTCGATGTTCAGCATCAGCTGCCAGCGGTCCCGGAGTTCCTCCAGGATCTCCTCGAAGCCCAGCACATCCTCCTCCTCGGCGGGGCTGACCAGGACCGAGCGGTGCTCGTGCAGGGCCGAGTCGGCCCCGGCGGGCTTCTCGACCTCTTCCAGGTCGAAGGCCCGGAGGATGGCCTCGACCTGCTCGCGTTGCTCCATGAGGCAGCGGAGCGTGACGATCTTGTGCTCGTCGACGAACAGATAGATGAACGGGTCGTCGCTCATCGCCCCGAAGCCGACCAGCCCGTCTTCGAAGAAGAACCCCCGGAACCGGCGCACGATGTCGGTGAAGCGGTCGAGCCCGACCAGCTCGTAGGACACATAGGGGTCGACCTCGCGGTACGCGTCGTGGCCCAGGATGTCGAGGATGGGGTAGACCCGCCCGGGGAGCAGCGTCAGCAGGTGGCGGACGAGGGCCTCGACCCGCTCGGCGCTGATGACGATGTCGAACACATAGCGGTCGGGCCACTCCTCCCACTCGCCCTCGTTGTCCCCGTCGGCGGGCTCGAAGAGCACGGTATAGCCCGGGGCGGGGTCCATCGCCTCCACGGGGTACGCACCCAGGGGGAAGCTCATGTCCCCCATCCGTACCCGGTCCAGCGCAGCATCCACGCGGCAGGTCACCATGCGCGCAGACTGTAGGGCCCGCGGGGCGCGGGGCAGGTACCCTCAGGCCATGGTCACCAACGCCAACCCCCCCGGGTCCCCGTCCGGCACGCTGCTCGCGATCGCGGTCGGCAACACCCGCGCCCGCTGGGCCACCTTCGTCGGGCGCGAGCTGACCCCTGGCGGGGCCGAGCCCCATGACGGGGCCGAGGCGGCGCTGCTCGCCGCAGCCGAGCAGGCCGACCCCGAGTCGATCGCCATCGCCAGCGTGAACCACCCGGCAGCCGATCGCCTGGAGCGGGCCCTGGCCGGGCTCGGCGTGCCGATCGCCAGGATCGGGCGCGACGCCATGCCGCCGCTGCGCCACACGCTCGACGACGCCTCGACCCTGGGGATCGACCGGGCCCTCAACGCCGTGGCGGCCTTCGCGCTGACCGAGTCGGCGGTGGCGGTCATCGACGCGGGGACGGCGATCACGGTGGACTTCGTCGACGGCCAGGGGGCCTTCCACGGCGGGGCGATCGCGCCGGGGGTCAACATGATGCTCCGGGCCTTGCACGAGCACACCGCCGCCTTGCCCAAGGTCGAGTTCGACCCCACCGCCCGGGGCCCGTTCGGCAAGTCCACCCGTCACGCGATGCAGGTCGGGGTCCGCGGCGCCGCCCGCGGCCTGGTCCGGGAGCTGGTCGAGCACTTCGCCGAGTACTACGAGGCCTACCCGCGAGTCATCGCCACCGGCGGCGACGCACCGGCCCTTTTCGAGGGCGATGAGTTCGTCGAACGCATCATCCCGGACCTCCAGCTCATCGGCATCCAGCGGACCATCGAGCACGCGGTGCAGGCCTAGAGCCCGCGCGCACCGGGGGAGACCAGGCATGACAACGGAACCCCCCCCGCCCCAGACCGCTCCGGCCCGGGGCGCCGGCGATCCGCCCGGCGTCGGGTGCTCCTGGCGCCTCTGCTCGCCCGCGGAGCGTCCGGGCGCGATCGCGGTCCTGCAACTGCGGGGCGATGTGGACGGGGCGCTGGAACGGCTGGGCATCGCGCCCGTGCCGGTCGGCCAGGTACGCCTCCGGGACCTCGTCGGCGTCGACCGGGGCGTGGTCTCCCGTGTGCGCACGGATCTGGCCATACTCACCCCCCACGCCGGGCAGGAGATCCTCCGGCAGCTCGGCGCGGCGTTCTCGAGGGCGGGGGTTGTGTTGGACCGGGACGACTCGGTCCGGGGGAGGTTCCCCGAGGCGGCCTCGGACTTTGAGGCAGCGCAGCTGGAGGCGATCGCCAGGGCCGCGAGCCCGCGGGCGATCGACCTGCTGCTCGCCCAGCCCCGCCTGTGGAGTGAGCATTTAGGGCGCCCGCCGACGCTGGGGGAGGAGGATCCGGATCCGGGGCGGTCGGCAAGGCTGGGCCGGCTGATCACGCCGCCGATGGTGGTGGCGGTGGGGGAGTCGAACATCGGGAAATCGACCCTGCTGAACCGGCTGAGCGGGCGGGCGGTGGCGGCGGTGGCCGACGAGCCTGGGACGACCCGGGACCATGTGGGGTCGCTGGTCGATCTTGACGGGCTGATCGTCCGTTGGGTGGACACCCCGGGCCGGCGGGCCGGGGCCCCCGAGGCCGAGCGCGAGGCGCTGGCGATCGCCAACGCCCTGCTGCCGCAGGCCGACTTGATTGTCCGATTGGGTGACCGGGATACCCCTCCGGTCGAGCTGCCGCCCGGGGTGTCGGCGCCGAGTTTGGCGGTGGCGCTCCGCGCGGACCGTGGGCGTCCGGCGTGGGGCCACGACGCGTCGGTGTCCGCGGCGACGGGCGAGGGGATCGCGGGGCTGGGGGTGTGTCTGCGCCGGGGGCTCCTGCCCGACGCCGACCTCTCGTCCGGCGCGCCCTGGAGGTTTTGGGGCTGAGCGGGGCCGGCCCGGGGCGGTCGCGCGGGGGGGTGACCGGCGCTACACTGCCCGCCGGGCGCTGTGCCGGCGAGAACCTGACAAATATCGTACAAACAGGCTGGCCCGGCAGCCTGGGCGGAGCGCGGCGTCATGGCGAACGAGGAACGCGACAATCGGCTCGACCAGATCAAGGAAGGCGCGGGCCTTGAGGACTCCCGGATCAACCAGGAGTTCGTGGACTTCGTCCGCAAGTGGAGCACGCCGGTGCTCCTCGTCGCGGCCCTGATCGCGCTGGGGTACTTCTACAACAACAAGCGCAAAGAGTCCCGGGCGGCGCACATCGACCAGGCGTTCCAGGAACTCAACGCCTCGACCGAGACCGGCTCGCCCTCGCCCGATGCGCTGCGCCGGATCGCGCAGGACTACGACAATGTGCCCGGCGTGCGCGCGCTGGCGACCCTCACGGCGGCCGATGAGTATCTGCGGGCGGTGCAGCGCGGCGTCAAGCCCGGCACCCCGATCAACCCCAGCACCGGCGAGTATGAGAGCCCGGACGACGCCATCACAGCCGACGACCGCACCCGGTTCCTCAACGAGGCCGAGGCGCTCTACAAGCAGGTCTTCAGCGATACCGAGAGCAAGCCGGGGATGGCGATCCACGCGCTCTCGGCGCTGTACGGGCTGGCGGCGGTGTCGGAGTCTCGGGGCGACACCGACGCGGCCAAGAACATGCTCGACCGGGCTTCGACTCTCGCGGAGAAGCACGGCTTCCTCGAGCACAACACCATCGCGAAGATGCGCCTGACGGCGCTGCCTGACCTGATGGGCCAGACGATCACCCCGCTCAGCAAGAGCGAGCTGCCCGTGCCTCCGGCGCCGGAGCCCGAGCCGGTGGTCGCGCCCGACGCCGGCGAGACCGGTCCTCAACTGCCCGAGGGCGGGGCGCCGGCGGTGGAATCCGGCGGTGGGGAAGGCCAGCCCGCCGGCGAGGGGCAGGGCGAGCAGGGTGGCGAGGGAACCGGCGGGGACGCCGGCGGCGAGTCCGACGGCAGCGGCGGATGACCGACCCCAAGCGGCAGCGCGGGCCATCGCCGGCGACCCTGGCTGACGATGTCGTCCAGGCGTCGCTCGGCGGCGATCTGCTGCTGCCCGGCGGGAAGGTCGACCCGGGGGCGATCCAGCGGGCGATCGACCAGGCCCGTGCGCGCGCCGGCGAGTCCGGCGAGGACAGCGCCGACGAGGAGCTGCCGCGGGTGGTGTTCACGCTGCAGCGGGACCTGCAGACCCGGCTGGACAAGTACCTGACCAGCCGGATCACCTTCATGAGCCGCACGCAGCTGCAGAGGCTGATCGAGTCGGGCGGGGTGACGGTGAACGAGCGGGTCGCCAAGGCCTCGACGAAGCTGTCGGCGGGCGACCGGGTGGAGGTTGTGGTGCCCCCGCCGCCGGACAAGGCGATCCGGGCGCAGGAGATCCCGCTTGAGGTCTTGTTCGAGGACGAGCACCTGATCGTGCTCAACAAGCAGGCGGACATCATCGTGCATCCGGCGCGGTCGGAGCTGTCGGGGACGATGATCAACGCGCTGGCGTGGCGTTTCGAGCATGTGTCGGGCGGGGGGCTGTCGGGCGTGGGGGAGGAGTTCGCGAGGCCCGGCGTGGTGCACCGGCTGGACCGGAACACCACGGGGTGCATCGTGTTCGCCAAGGACGACGAGGCGCACTGGAAGCTCGGGCGGCAGTTCGAGAAGCGGACGGTTGACAAGCGGTACCTGGCGCTCGTGCAGGGGCGCGTCGAGCCCGACGGGCAGGTGATCGATCTGCCGATCGGCCCGCACCAGTCGCGTGAGAAGGGGTACCGCGAGAAGTATGTGGTGCGCCGGGACGAGCTGGGCAGGCCGAGCGTGACGATCTGCCGGGTGAGGGAGAGGTATGGGAGGCACGAAGGCACGGAGGCACGAAGGCACGAAGGGGTCGAGCCACCCTCCCCTTCGTCGCTCCGTCGCTCCGTCGCTTCGTCGCTCCACACCCTCGTCGAGCTCGAGCTCAAGACCGGGCGCACGCACCAGATCCGGGTGCACATGAGCTACAACGGCTGGCCGATCGTCGGGGACGACATGTACGGCGGGAAGCCGCTGACGCTCGCGGACGGGACGGTGATCGAGCGGCAGATGCTTCACGCGGGGCTGCTGGCCTTCGAGCACCCGATCACGGGCGAGGCGATGGTGTTCACGGCCCCGCTCCCGGCGGACATGGCGGGGGCTGTGGCGGCGCTGCGGGCGGGCGCGGCCGAGGCGGTGCAGGTGGACGCGACGGTGCCGCTGGCGAGGTTCGGGATCTGAAGAGGGGATCGTGGCGAAATGGGCGGGCCCGGGCCGCCAATAATCGCGGGTTCCATACCCGAGCAGGGGAGGGTCATCGTGCCGGACGCTGTCATCATGGAAGGGATCACCAAGACCTTCGGCCCGAAGGTCGCGGTGCGCGAGATGAACCTGCGGGTGCCGGAGGGGGCGCTGTACGGGTTCATCGGGCCCAACGGGGCGGGCAAGACGACCACCATCCGCATGATCATGTCGATCATGTTCCCCGACTCCGGCCGGCTCAGCGTGCTGGGCAAGGCCTCGGCGGTGGAGAGCAAGGACCGGATCGGCTACCTGCCCGAGGAGCGGGGCGTCTACAAGAAGATGAAGGTGGGGGCGTTCCTGCGGCTCATCGGCAGGCTCAAGGGCATGCCCGGCGCGGGCCTGGACGCCAAGGTCCGCGGGTGGCTCGAGCGGGTGGACCTGGCGGATGTCTACGCCAAGCGGTGCGACGAGCTCTCCAAGGGCATGCAGCAGAAGGTGCAGTTCATCGCGGCGGTGCTGCACGAGCCGGAGCTGATCATCCTCGACGAGCCGTTCAGCGGGCTGGACCCGGTGAACATGCGCCTGCTCCGGGATCTGTTCCTGGAGCAGCACGCGGCGGGGCGGACGGTGATCTTCTCGACGCATGTGATGCACCAGGCCGAGCAGCTGTGCGACCACCTGATCATGATCAACAAGGGGAACAAGGTGCTCGACGCGTCCATGGAGGAGATCCGGGCGCGGTACGACCCGCGGACGATCCTGTTCGAGCCGCTGGACCCCGGCGCCGCCGCGGCGGCGGTGCGGGGGCTGCAGGGCGTCGGGTCGATCTCGGCGACCAACGGGGTGCTGGAGGCGTCGCTGGTGGACGGGGCCGAGCCCACGGCGGTGATGCGTCGGATTGTCGAGGCGGCGCCGGTGACGCGGATCGAGCTGCGGCGTCCGACGCTGGAGGATGTGTTCATCGATATCGTCAGCCGCGACGCGGGGAGCGAGGCCGACGAGGCGTCGCTGCGGGCGTCGCTCCGTGAAGAGGCCGCTGCGGGAGCCCGGGCATGATGCACAAAGTCGTCGCCGTCGCGTGGCGTGAGTTCTCGTCGACGGTCCTGACCAAGGCGTTCTTCATCGGGGCGTTCCTGATCCCGGCGCTGGCGGCGCTGGCGATCCCGCTGATCGTGAAGCTGACCGACGAGGCCAAGGCCCCCGAGCTCGTGGGCACGATCGCGGTCGTCGATCGGTCGGGCGAGGTGCTGCCGGGCGTCGAGCAGCGGCTGAGCGTTGAGGGCATCGCCGGGCTCATCGCCGAGACCAGCGCCATCGCCCGCGAGGCGATCGCCGAGCAGCTCGGCGAGCAGGCGGCCCAGATGCAGGAGCACATGGACAACCCGATGGTGCAGGCGGCGATCGCGCAGGCGTTCGGCCCGCCGCCCCGGCTCACCGTGGAGCCGCTGCCCGGCGAGGCCGATGTGGAGGTCCAGCGCGACCGGCTGAAGCCCTCGGCCGAGGGGGACGCGGACGCGCTGGTGGCGCTCGCGGTGATCGCGCCGGACTCGGTGCGGAAGGCCGAGGACGCCGCGGCGTACGGCGGGTACGAGCTGTTCGTGCGGGCCAAGACCGACGACCGGCACATCGACCTGATCCGCCGGGCGCTGCGGGACGCGGTGCTCGAGCACCGGTACGCGGCGGCGGGTGTGGACGCGACGGATGTGGAGGCACTGACGAGCGTGAGCGCCCCGCGGACGCAGGAGATCACCGACACGGGCGAGGCCCGCGGCGCGACCAGCGCCCTGAACATGATGCTCCCGTTCGTGTTCATGCTGCTCCTGATCATGTCGGTGATGGTGGGGGGGCAGTACCTGCTGACGACCACGATCGAGGAGAAGTCCAGCCGCGTGGTCGAGGTGCTGCTCAGCGCGGTCAGCCCCATGCAGCTCATGACCGGCAAGATCATCGGGCAGATGGGCGTGGGCGTGGTGATGCTCTCGATCTACATGGGCGTGGGGATGTCGACGCTGGTGGCCTTCAGCCTGGCGGACCTGGTGAGCCCCGAGAAGCTGGTCTACCTGATCGTGTACTTCGTGCTGGCGTACTTCATCTTCGCGTCGTTCATGGCCGCGATCGGCTCGGCGGTGAACGAGCTGCGCGAGGCGCAGTCGTTGCAGACGCCGGTGATGCTGACGGTGATGCTGCCCTACTTCTTCTGGATGCCGATCACCCGCGACCCCAACTCGGTGTTCGCGATCGTGCTCAGCATGGTCCCGCCGATGTCGCCCTTCGCGATGGTCGTGCGGATCGCGAGCACCGAGCCGCCGCCGGCGTGGCAGATCTTCCTGTCGATGGGGATCACCGCGGCGTTCGCGCTGGGGTGCGTGTGGTTCGCGGCGAAGGTCTTCCGCGTCGGGCTGCTGATGTTCGGCAAGCCGCCGAACTTCCGGACGCTGGTGAAGTGGGTGCGGATGGCCTGAGGCGGAGTACCGCGGAGCGCACGAGGAGCGCGGAGGACGATGCCAAGCCGGGGATCGGCCGCAGATGAACGCTGATAGACACAGATAAAGGCAAGGAAGCCGCGTTCTGCAGGTCAGACAAAGCCTGACCGGTCTTGTCCGTGTGTATCTGTGTTCATCGGCGCTCAACAACCGACTTTCCGGCTTCCTCCGCGTGTTCCGTGGCAGACCGTCACGAGAGCGCCGCCCGGATGTCCCGCAGCACGGCCAGGTGCGCGGGCGAGAGCCCCCGGGCGGTCGGGCGCTCGTGGTGCTCGTCGCCGAGGCCCGCCGAGCGGCTGGCGAGCGCCCGGCTCATGATGAGGTCGCGCAGCTCCGCGGCGCGGTCGACGCCCTCGAGCAGGCCCGCGTGGCCGGAGAGCGACTGCTCGCCGTGGGGGCCGGTGGACCCTCCGCCGCCGGCCGTCTGGATGAGCACATCCGAGATCCCGTAGTGGCGTTGCAGCGGGCCCTGCTTGACCTCGACATTCTGGACATTCTCGAAGGTGATGGTGTTCTCGTGGATGAGCCAGACGCCGCGCCGGATGCGCACCCCCCGCTCGGTGATGATGTAGTAGGTGGTGTCGTAGCGGACATGGATCGCGACGAAGGCGAAGATGTCGGGGATGATCGCGACGCCCCAGAAGACCGGCGCCGTGATCGCCGCCGCGATCGGGCTGACCACCAGGAGGATGACCCAAGGCCCGATGATGCACACATCGATGATGACCAGGAGCACCCAGAACTGCAGCTTGAGGTACCTGAGGAACCCCGCGGCGGGCTTGACGGAGCGCACGACCTCCCCGCCGCCGGGCGGCACGCCGGGGGGCTGGTCGGGCACGCGGAGGTACCTGACCATCGCGCCCCAGACGCCGCGGTAGACCCACGCGGTGGCCCGCTCGGTGGCGCCGCTCATGGCCTGGCCTCCAGGGTCTCGACGCGTTCGCGCAGGGCGGCGACGCCGTCGCGGATGTCGGTGAGGAGGCCGAGCAGCTCGTCGCCCGCCTCGGGGTGGTGCGCGGCGTGCTCCTCGTCGAGCCCCCTGGCGCCGCGCATCTTGGTGTAGAGGAAGTCGCGCAGCCCGTCGGCGTCGAGCACGCCCTCGATCCGCATCTCCGCGCTCGAGTTGCCCGACGCGGTCTGGACCGAGACCGTCGCGAGCCCCAGCCAGCGCTGGATGAGCCCGCGCGTGACATTGATGTCCTGGATCCGCCGGTAGGCGAGGTTGATCTCCTTCTTGAACAGCACCCCCCAGGCCATCCACACCCCCTCGTCGTCGAAGCGGTAGCGGAGCGAGACATAGCGGCAGTACTGCCCGATGAAGAAGATCGGGAACAGCGGGCCCGAGCAGGCCGACTGGAACAGGTAGTGCCGGAGGAGCACCTCGTCCGGCCGGGTGGTGGACCGGGGGTCAAACGGCGCGGGGGCGGGTCGTGTGCGTGCCATGTGTGTTGTTCCGAGAGGCGGTCTTGGGGATTGCGGCGGGCCCAGCATATCGGACCAGAGGGATTCCCGGCCGGCCGGCGCGCGCCCAGGGGAAACCGCGAGCGGTCGTACGGGCTGGGGGGTTCCGGACCCGCCCGATCGCTCGTGTTCCCCGCACATCCGACCCCGAGGCCGCCGATAGGCCCCCCATGGATCGTGTCCAGCTCTCCGTGATGAACGCGGCCACCTTCGACGAGAAGGCGGCGGCGGCCAACAAGCGCCGGCCCGGGCGCATGCGCTGTGAGGAGCTCGCCTGCACGAACGGCCGGGTCGTGGACCTCTCCCACACGGGGGCCCGCATCTGCGTCCGGTCGTGGCTGGCGCCCCGCGGGGGCGGGGCGCGCACGCTGATCTTCGACACGGCGATGGGCAAGTCCGAGCCGTTCGCCTGCCGCGTGGTGTGGGTGCGTCGGCTCGTCTGGACGCGCTACGAGCTGGGGCTGGAGTTCGTCGATCTCACCGACGCCCAGCGCGTGCAGCTCGCCGAGATCGCCCGGGTCCACGGCGGGCGCACGGTCGTGCGCGACCTCGACAAGAAGTCGGCCTGACCTGCGCCTACGACCCCATCGAGTCGATGAAGGCGTTGGCCTCGGCGATCGAGGCTTCCATGTCGCGGATCAGCGCGCCGATCTCCTCCTCCAGCTCGCCCACCGTGCCCTCGAGCGACGCGATCGCCCGGGCGTTGAGGTTGTGCTTGAGGAACAGCACCTGGTCGGAGAACGCGGTCAGCACGGGCTCCATCTTGGCCTCGGCCTTCTTCATCGCCGTCAGCAGCGTGCCGTACTGGGAGCGGGTCGCGTCGAGCTGCTCGCGGCTGGAGGCGCGGAGCGACTCGCTGGAGTACGCGTCCAGCTCCTTCTCCCACTCTTTGAACAGCGCGTCGGCCACGCGCTCCACCGAGCGGACGCGGTCGTGGACCTTCTCGGCCCGGTCCTCGCTGGTCTCCAGCTCGGCGCTGAGCCGCTTGTAGGTGGGCTCGAGCTCGCCGGTATCGACCTTGGTGACGGCGATGAACTCCTCGAGCGCAGAGGCGAACTGCTCCTTGGCCTCCTCCTGGGCGTCGCGGGCCTTCTGCACGCCGTCCACGAGCTGGTCGCGTTTGGCGTAGCCGAGCTGCTCCTTCAGCGCGATCGAGGTCGAGGCGCAGCCGACGGGCCCGATCACACAGGCCAGGCCGAGCAGGACGAGGGACGCGGTGCGCATGGTCGGCATGGTCGGATCCTCCGGGCCCAGTCTAGCTGGCGGGTCTCACCCCGGCCGACTCCAGGAAGTGCTTGATCTGCACGATCTCGTCCCGGCTGTCGATCATCTTGCCGTGGGGGATGTGAAAGGTCTGCTCCTGGCCGTTCAACCGGATCTTCTCCCGCCCGCCGTGGACGACCTCGAGGTCGGCGCCGAGCGACTCGAAGAGGTGGACGACATCCCGCCACTTGAGGTTCATGGGGATGGGGTGGCTGAAGAGGGCTCGGAGCACATGGTCGGGCTTGTGGCTCACAGCGGCCTCCGCGGCGTGCGGTGCGGGGGGCGGGCGTGGGGCGCCCGGCCAAGCCATTGTATGCTGTGCCCTCCGGTCGCTCTGGAGCCCGCTCGGTATGACGATCCCGCCCCCCATCCGCCCGACCTTCGACCTCGAGCTTTCGATGACGGTCGAGCAGGCGGTGGCGGCCCTGCGGTCGGAGTTCGAGGCCGACGGGGAGCACCCGTTCCAGAGCCGGGGCCAGCATGTGGTCGTGACGGTGCCGGCGAGGGTGCGCCGGTTCTGGTCGCCCTACCTCTCGATGGAGGCCGAGGCGTCCGGGGCGGGGGCGCGCTTGCACGGGCGGTTCAGCCCCAAGCCCGCGATCTGGACCGGGTTCATGCTGAGCTACATCGCGCTGACCACGGCCGGGTGTTTCGGGCTCATGTTCGCCGTCTCTCTGGCCATCATCGGCAAGTCCCCGGCGGGGGCGGCGGTGCTGGCGTTGCTGTTCCTGCTGGCGGCGGCGGGGATGTACGCCGCCTCGCAGATCGGGCAGCGGATGGCGCGGGACCAGATGAACGATCTGCTCGCCAAGGTCATGGGCGCCCTTGGGCTGCCCGCCGATAGGGGCCAGGCGAGCCCGGCCGGGGCCGGTGCCGGGTCCGAGAACGCACTTCCCGCGTCTGGTCAAGGGGCGGGCTGAACCGGGCGGCCCCGTCGGCCGATGCGCGCAGTACCTATGACCGCGTGCGGCCCCGTGCTCAACCCCCTGCTCACCCTCGCGTCGAAGGTCGACGGCGAGGCGGCCTTCATGGAGATCATCCGGAGCGCCGGGCGGGCGTTGACCCAGAACCAGGCCACGGCCCCGCTGGTCGGGCTGGGCATCCTGACGGTGCTGATCGTGCTGGCGGACTGGAAGTTCGCGGGCTGGATCGAGCGGGCGTGGCGTCGTCGGGGCGACCGGCATGACGCCCCTGCCGCGCACGGGCATGCCGAGCACCTCCGCACGAACCCCCACGATCACCCCTCGCACCGCTGACCCGGCTCGGGGCCGGCGCGATGCCCGCGCGGGCGGGCTACTTCGAGCGCAGCTTCGAGAGCAGGCGCAGCAGCTCGATGTACAGCCACACCAGCGTGACGAGCAGGGCGAAGCCGCCGTACCACTCCATGTGGCGGGGCAGCCCGGCCTGCGAGCCGCGGTGGATGAACTCAAAGTCGAGCACCAGGTTCAGCGAGGCGAGCGCGACGACAAACAGGCTCAGCCCGATCGAGAGCGGGCTGGCGTTGTCGAACCGCAGCAGGCTCGAGAGCGCGTCGAACCCGAGCAGCCGGCCCACGAACGCCACCAGGTAGAACAGGCAGACGCCCCCGGTCGCGGAGATCACCACCGCGCGGAACACCTTGCCCGGCCGGATCAGGCCGGTCGCGTAGGCGATGAGCATCGTCGCCGCGACGCCGAAGGTGAGCCCCACCGCCTGGAACACCAGCGTGGTCCCGACCTCGGGCGGGAAGCGGCTGGCGACGACGAACGAGAGGATGCCGAGGAACAGCCCCTCGGCCGCGGCGTAGATCGGGCCGAGGAACGGCGCGGTCCTGGGCTTGAAGCTGATGACCAGCGCCAGCACCAGCCCGACCAGGACGCCGCCGAGGCCCACCGGCATCGCCAGCGCTGCGCCGGCGCCGGACGGCTGGCTGACCATCGCCCACGACCCGACGGCCGCGGCGGTGCAGATGCCCAGCAGGATGCCGGTCGCGGTGACCGTGCCGCGGATGGTCATGGTCTTGGGCCGGGCCCCCGCGACGGCCTTTGTGCCGAAGGCGTCGTCCCAGGTCTGGGGCCGCTCGAAGGGTCGCAGGGCGGGGTTGGCTGAGCGCATGGGCTTCTCCTGAGGGGTGTGTCCCGAGAGAGTCCCAGTATAGAAGAACCGGGCCGGCGGTGCGGCCCGGCGGCCTCGCCCTCCCGGCGGGCGGGCTACCCGCCGCCGGGGTTAGTGGGGCACATCCAGGGGCTGACGCTTCGTCGTATGGCGTTCGCGCAGGCGGACGCTGTCCACGCCGAGCTTGTAGCCCTCGGAGTTTGGGTTCAGGCCGACGCACTCGAGCCGGATGGTGTGCCGGCCCGGCGGGGTGGCCAGCTCGCCGAACCGGTGCTGGACGAGCTTGATCTCGCGGCTGTAGAAATCGACCGGGGCGCCGAACGGCTGACCGTCGAGGCTGATCTGGTAGGTGCCGAAGTCGTAGGAGTGCGTGCAGAGCAGCACGAGGTTGCGGGGGCGCCCGTCGGGGATATCGAAGCCGAACTCGACGCTCGAGCCGACGCCCCCGGCGTCGATGAAGAGCTGGCCTTCGCCGGTCCACAGGCCGCCGGCCTGGAGCGAGACCTCGGCCTTGCGGGTGTCGGCCGTGGCCAGGAGGTCCTTGCCCTCGATGACCAGGTCGATCGCGGGGAGCTTGCGGTCCTTGGCGCTGGGGAGGGTGGTGAAGCGCTTGGGCTGCCCTCGCTGGTACCAGAAGGCGACGGTGGCGAAGTCGTCCTCGCGCTCGACATGGCCGTCGATCTTGCCGGTGGTGGTCTCGTCGGCGGAGATCCAGCCCTTGTGCTCGATCTCGAAGCGGAGCGACTTCCTGAAGCTGATCGGGTCGGCGAGGTGCCAGCGGTACATGGTGCCGGTGTCGCCCAGCTCGGCGAGCCAGCCGTCGCAGCGGGAGACGCCGAAGGAGGGGAAGGTGTCCTCCTGCATGCCCCAGGCGTTGAGGAAGTAGTCCTCGGTGCCGGTGCCCCAGAGCTGCGGGGCCTCGGCGCCGTCGATGAAGAACTTGTCGTCGCCCTCGCCGAACCACTGCGGGCTGCGCGAGCGGACGCTCATCACGGTCCCGACATAGTGCCCCCCGAGCGGGGCGTCGATGTCGGCGACGAGGTAGTCGTGGCCCATCTCGGAAGGGAACTCCTGGCGGTACTGGGCGCAGAAGTAGGCCGTGTCGGCCGGCAGCGACGCCTCGCGGGTGTAGTCGACCTGGTAATAGAGCGCGGCGAGCACGCGGTCGCTCTCGTTGGTAACGGTGAGCCTCGCGGACTTGAAGAAGGGCATGGGCCAGAAGCAGTTGTACGAGTCGCCCCCCTGCACCTGGACGGGGACCGAGCGGACCGGGGCCCGCATGCCGAACCCGCAGGCGAAGAAGTCCCCCAGAGGCGACTCGACCGCCGGCTCCTCGGCCCCGTCCCAGTACATGCGGAGGACGATCTCGTCGGGGGACGCCGAGCCGCCCTTGGAGATCCAGCTCGCGGCCGACTCGGGGAAGGTGAACCAGAGGTGCCGGATGACGCCGGGCCCCTCGATCTCGGCGAGCGTGTAGGTTTCTCCGGGCTTGATCCAGCGGTTGTCGGCGTTGGACCAGTCGTGGGGAGAGTTGGAGGCGACACGGGCCGAGGTCGCGTCGCGGGGGATGGTGAGGTCGTCGAGCGATTGGGCCCCGACGCACGGCGCGATGGATGCGACGGCGAACAACAACCACTTCATGTTCATGGACGAAACCTCCCAAGCGAGCCGGGCCGTGTCGGCCCGATGTCCGTTTCCCTCCGCAACAGCGAGCCGGGCCGTGTCGGCCCGATTTCTTCTTCTTCGCATTCTTCTTCCTCTGCTTCGGCTACCGCCGCCACGTCCCCGGCCCCTCGCCGCACCGTCCGCTGCGCATCGATGTACTCGGTCACCGTTCGCAAGTAGTCGTCATCATGGACCACCCTGTTTGACCCACCCTCCGCCCACCACGCCCCATCGCCGGGCCGACGCCCGAACTCCCTGTCGAGCGCCTCGGTGAGCCAGCGTTTGAGCCAGTGGCGGATGCGCTTGCCGTGGGTCACCGCGTCGGCCCGGAGGAGCGTGTGGGCGTGGTCCCGGGCGCACGCGCAGGTGTCGTACCTCCAACCGCCCCGGATGCACATGGCCGGGATGGTCTGTTCGAGGAAGACACGCTGTATGCGCGACAACCGTACCGGGGGGTGCGTGAGGGCCGCTTTCGCCAGCGCGTGGCGCGCGGCGCTGGGCTCAACATAGGGCCCGTTGAACTCGTTGCGGACGCGATCGACCGTGAGGCGCGGGTCGCCATGCAGGCGGGCCCCGTAGGTCCCGAAGGTGATGTGCCAGGCGGTGAGGCCCATGCGCGGAGGATACCGGAAACCGCGGGTCTCGGGCGTCGGTGGGCGGGATCGGAGGGTGGGGCCACGAAAGGCAAAACCGGGCCGACACGGCCCGGCTCGCTCTTGCGGAGGCGGGATCGCGGGTATGGGCGTGGGAGTGGGGGCCTACGCGTCGATCGTCACCGGTTCGTCGGCGACTAGCAACTCCGCCTCGGTCTTCCCCAGCACCTCGTCCTTGCTCACCCCCGGCGCGAGCTCGGTGAGCCGGAAGCGGTGCTTGTCGTAGTCCATCTTCAGCACGCACAGGTCGGTGATGACCATGTCGATGCAGCGCCGGCCGGTGAGGGGGAGCGTGCACTCCCTGAGGATCTTGGCCTCGCCCTTCTTGTTGCAGTGCTCCATCATCACGATGACCTTCTTGACGCCGGCGACGAGGTCCATCGCGCCGCCCATGCCCTTGACCATCTTGCCGGGGATCATCCAGTTGGCGATGTCGCCCTCTTGGCTCAGCTCCATGGCACCGAGGATGCACATGTCGATGTGCCCGCCGCGGATCATGGCGAAGCTCTCGGCGCTGCTGAAGAAGCTCGCCCCGGTGCGCGAGGTCACGGTCTGCTTGCCGGCGTTGATCAGGTCGGCGTCGATCTCTTCCTCGGTCGGGAACGGGCCGATGCCCAGCAGCCCGTTCTCGGATTGCAGCCACACATCGACCCCCTCGGGGATGTGGTTGGCGACCAGCGTGGGCATGCCGATGCCGAGGTTGACGATGAACCCGTCGCGGAGCTCCCGCGCGGCACGCTTGGCGATCTGGTTGCGGTCCAGGGGCATGGGCCCATGATAGCGGGCGGCGCGATCGGCCGGTCAGGGGCTCCCGTACTCGAAGGTCATGCGGTACCCGGCCCGCCAGATCGGGTAGGCCACCTCGCACCGGAACCCAACGAACCGCCCCGGGTCGAGCCCCACCCGCTCGAAGAAGAACCGCGTCAGCTCGGCGTGCCGGTGGTAGGCGACCGACTCGGCGCCGGATGTGCCGCGCCCCAGCAGCTGCAGGCGCGGCTGGCCCGGGAACCGCGTGATCCACCGGTCGTCCCCGGGGCTCGTCAGGCTCGGGTACCACATCTGCGCGTCGACGGCCGGGCGGCAGCGGCGCTCCAGGCCCTGCTCGAGGTACACATCCAGCAGCAGCTGGCGGGTCGGGGCGTTCACCAGCGTCCACACCTCGTCGAGCGTCGGAGCGCCCGCGTCGTCGTACAGCGGGTGCATCGAACGCTCCGCCAGCACGATGTCAAGCTCGATCTCCCGGTCGAGCGCCTCGGGGTCGATCACCTGCACCAGCTTGCCCTTGCTCCCGCGGCTGGTGACCGTCGGCAGCGGCTCGGTCGTGAACGGGGCCAGGATCGCCGACTGCGTCTTCCCCGCCGCCGGCGCGTCATCGAGAAGCCGCGCCGGGCCCTCGGGCTGCTCGAGCGTCAGCGTGTTGCCCGAGCTGGCCACCATGGGCATCCCCCCTGGGCGGATGCGGCTGCCGATCTGCCCGTGGGCGAGCATCCGCTCGAGCAGAGTCGGATCCCGGGGCGAGATCTGGAAGATGTAGAGGCTCAGCGCGGTCTCGATCCGCCGGCCCATGAGGTCCGCCGCGGCCTCGTACAGCGCGGCCCGGCGCTGCTCGTTCCCCAGCTCGTCGGCCCCGGGCGAGGGGCGGACGGCCCCGAGCCTGGCGGCGAGCTTGGACTGGCTCCCGCCGCACTGGACCAGAAACGCCGCGACCTGCCTCACCGCCGCGCCGGCGATATCCACCGGACCGGCGTTCCCGCCTCGGGACCGCACCGCCCCGAGGAACTGCTCGAGCCCCTGGACGCCGGGCAGGGCCGCCAGCGTCGCGGCCGAGGCCTCGGGCTCGGCGAGCGTCTGGACGATCCGCTGACAAGTCGGACGGACAACTCCGAGATACCTGGCCATCCCGCTCGCGCCCTGCGCTTGTTCTGGGAGCGCTCCGACTACCGCCCCCAGCTCCGCCCGCAGGCGCTCGGCAAGTCGGACCGCCTGCCCCAGCTCCTCGGCGGAAAGCGGCGCGATCGGCTGGCGTCTGGGGCTGATCTTGGCGGGAGACACGACACGAACGATACCAGCCCCCCGGGGCGGTTGGGGTGCCGGGCGTGGTGCTGCCGCGAGACTCTGGGACTTTGGCATGCTCTGCTCGGAACCGCGGGGTTGATTTTCCGAATCTTGGGGAGAGAGGACTTGACCTTGAGAACGATCTCAGTATTGTTCTCAGAACAGGATCGGATGTCCAGCAAAATCTGGCAGATCCGGAAGTACGCGACCCCAAGTGAGGTGCCTGTGATGAAGCGGACCATTCTCGGTATGACCACAGCCGCCGGACTAGCTGGTGGGGCGTTTGCCGCGGACCTGGCCATGCTCCCCACCCTCGGGGGGTCTTGGTCGTTCGCCTACGACATCAATAACGCCGGTCAGGTGGTGGGGGAGGCCGACCTCGCCGGCGACGGTGCGACCCACGCCGTGCTCTGGCAGGGTGGCGTCGCGGCCGACCTGGGGGCGATCGGCGGCAACTCGGTGGCGTTCGCGGTCAATGCGGGCGGTCAGGTCGTCGGGGCCAGCGATGCGGGGGCGGTGCAGACGGCGATGCTGTGGAGCGCGGGCTCGTGGACCGACCTGGGCGCCGATATGAACGCCTCGGGCAGCTCGGTCGCGTGGGACATCAACGACGCGGGGCTGGTGGTCGGGCAGGCGTCGATCAGCCCGGGCTTTGCCAAGGGCTTCGTGTGGGCGGGACCGGGCACCGGTCAGACGCAGGGGACGGTGCCGGGCTACCAGGGCGGTGCGAACAAGGGCGTGAACAACGCGGGCGTGCTGGCCGGGCACGGGTTCTTTTTCGGCGACCCGGACATGGCGATGATGGGCGTCCCCGACGGGCGGGGCGGCTGGGATGAATCGGAGATCGGCCCGGTCGGGTACTTCTTCAGCATGGCGCACGCGGTGAGTGACGCGGGGACGATCGTCGGGCTGGCCAACGACGGCAACGGGCCGTGGAACGCGGCGGTCTTCACGCTGGACCGCGACAACCCGGTCCTGTCGCTGGGCACGCTGCCCGAGCTGGAGAACAGCGAGGCGTACGACATCAACGAGGGCGGTGTGATCGTCGGCAGCGCGTGGGACAACGACTTCCTGATCGAGCCGCGGGCGTGGGTGTGGTTCGGCGGGGCGATGCACGACCTCAACGGTTTCCTCGACGCGGGGCAGACCGACTGGCAGCAGCTGCTCAGCGCCGAGGGGATCAACGACCACGGCGACATCGTGGGGTACGGGCTGACCACCTCGGGGCAGCTGCGTGGTTTCGTCATGACGGGGGTCGTCCCGCCGGCCTGCCGCGCGGACCTGGACGGGGACGGGGACAGCGACACGCAGGACTTCCTGGCGTTCCTGAACCTGTGGGCGTCGGGGGATGGGCGGGCGGACTGGGACGGGGACGGCGCTGTGAACACCATCGACTTCCTCGCGTTCCTCGGCGAGTGGGCGTCCTGCCGCTGAGAGCGCGGGCGCCCCCGCATGCAAAGCAAGAAAGGGAGAGAGATCATGCAGAGCATCACGAGACTGGCGGTTCTGGGGTTGGCCTCGGCGGCGGCGTCGGCGCAGGTCGCCGACTTCGACGCCGAGACCGAGGGCTTCCTCGGTCTGAGCTTCACGACCGGCGGCGTCACCTTCTTCGACGCGAACAATGTCAGCGGGTTCTTCCCCGACGGCGCGCCGTTCACGCCGGGCGATCTGGGCACGGACTTCATCATCGAGCGGGCGGTGGTCGTCGCCAATGACTTCCCGGGCTTCGTTTCCAGCCCGAACATGCTGAACTTCGGCATGGCGTACATCCCCGGCGACAATGTCACGCTGGGGCCGATCGCGACGGCGTCGATGAGCGCGGCCGGGTCGTTCAGCTCCGGCGGGCTCGACCTGGTCTACTACGAGAACGGCCCGTGGGGCGGCATCGAGGTCACGCTCGAGGCGATCAGCAACGGCTCGGTCGTCGGGTCGACCTCGTTCGTCGTCGCCGACGGGGGCGGTCGGGACAACCCGGCGGCGGTGCACATGTCCGTCGCCGCGTCCTCGTTCGACACGATGCGCCTCTACGCGACGCTCGACGGCAGCTACACGACGGTGCGGGGCATGGTGGACAATGTTCACTTCGTGCCCGGGCCGGGCGCCTTGGCGGTGGCGGGGCTCGGCCTGCTGGGCGCCGCCCGCCGGCGCCGATGAGCGCGGGTGCGCAGGAATGAGCACGATTGGACGAGAATGAGCGAGGAATCCTCGCTCCCCCCTCCGGGCCGGCGGTCGCTTCCTCTGCGATCGCCGGCCCACTTGCGTGGGGGCTCAGCCGGTGAGGCCGAAGGTGAGGGTGACGACGATCGAGGCCTCCTTGTCGATCGTCGTCGTGTCGTAGATGCCGTAGCCGGAGACGCTGGTCGAGCCGGGGGTGGTCACCTGCATGACGCCCTGGGAGGCGAAGCGGACCTCGGCGAGGGCGGCGCCGGCCTCGGTGGCGATCGCTTCGGCCCGCTGGCGGGCGTCGGCCGAGGCTCGCCCGACGATGTCCACCTTCGTGTCCGCGAGGGCGGAGTAGGTGTACTCGGGGGGCCGGGAGATGAGCGAGACACCCTGCTCGAGCAGGCCGGTGACGGCGCCGGCGGCGTGGGCGACGCGCTCCACCTCGGGCGTGGAGACGGTGAGCGTGCGCTTCATGGCGTAGCCGCGGATCTTCAGGGTTGCGCGCCCGTGCTGGTCGTAGTCGGGGTACTCGGTCGTCTCGATGGGGGAGAGCGCGATGACGCCGTCCACGAACCCGGCGTCGAGGAGGAACTCCCGGGCGCGGGCGACGCCCTCCTCGAGTTGGGCGAATGTCGCCGGGAGGGTGTCGCCCCGCCCGGAGACATCGATGGCCCAGACCGCCTGATCGGAGCGGATCGGTGTGCGGGCGTAGCCCTTGACGGTGACGGCCTGGTCGGCGCGCTCGATCTGGTCGACCCTGGCGCGGTAGGCCCTGGTTGCGAGCATGGTTGACGCGACGACGCTGGCGCCGACGCCCAGCACGAGCGTGGCGACCGCGCCGAGGAGATTGATGCGGATGTTGTGTTCCATCCCCGGCCCTCGGGATTGTGTGCCTTGCGCGGGCGCGCTTCCCCGTCCGTGGTTCGGCCGCGCCCGAGCCCGGCGAACATAACACGGAGTGTGTTACGCGCCAAGCAGATCCGCGAGTGTGCGTAAGTCGTGGACAACCAGGTCGGGCTCGAGATCGTGCTCGGCCTCGGTGAACGGGGTCGCGCCGTGGCCGTCGCGGTCGCCGCGCCGGTTGACCCACACGGTCGAGATGCCCATCGACTGCGCCGGCGTGATGTCGTGGTAGAGGCTCTGGGCGACATGCAGGATCTGCGCCCCCGGCACGCCGAGCGTCTGGATCGCGCGCCAGAAGTGCCCGATGGCGGGCTTGTAGCTGCGGGTGTCCTCGGCGGTGATGACGGCGGCAAACTCGAAGCCGTGCGGGCCGACGAGGCGAGGGCGGGTGGCCTCGAACAGGTCCGGGTCGATGTTCGAGAGGATGGCCAGGTCGTAGTGCCGGGCGAGGCGGGCGAGGGCCTTGGGGGTGTCCTTGAAGGCGGGCCAGTCGGCGATGGAGTCGGCCAGGGCGTGCTCCTCGCCCGGGCGCAGCGCGAGGCCCAGCGATTCGGCGAAGCCGCGCGTGACCTCGGCGAGCACCTGGCGGTAGGGCCGGTAGTCGCCGGACTGGGCCGCGGGCTCGAGCTCGGCGTAGAGGGCGAGCAGCTCGTCATCCCCCGGCGGTTCGACGCGGTGGCGGGCGAGCAGACGGTGCAGGGCGGCGAGGATGCCGGATTCCCAGTCGATGAGCGTGCCGTAGCAGTCGAAGGTGAGGAGGCGGTATCGGGCGGGGTCGAGCATGGGGGATTGTTCGCCGGTGCGGGCCCGCTCGCTAGCCCCCTCGCTAGCCCGCGCGTCGGCCGGCGCGGATGAGCTTCCGGGCGATCGCCCCCTTGACGATGACGATGCCGATGAGGAAGGGCGGGATGCCGACCGCGCCGAAGATAACGCCCTGATACATCCCTTGCTGCGCGGCATCGCCCGGCTCCGGGCCGCCGACGGGCCGGGCGTCGCCCATCGGGTCGTCGAGCACGCCCTGGTAGAGCCCGACGAGGGAGCGGAGCGCGAGGAAGATGCCTGCCAACATGATGCAGGCGCCGACGAGGGTGAGGAACAGGCCGAGGGTCAGTCGCATGGGCGATTCTACACAGCCGGGGGGTCGCAAGAAAAACCCGCCGAACCTCCGGCAGGGGGCTTGCGTGTGTGTGTGTGTGTAATGTGCCGATATGGATAGGGGCTCAAGGGTGGACACTCTCAGAAGTCAGGGGCAGCAGGAGCGAAGGGTGGGGGCGTTCTCGCTCGTCGAGCTCGTCGTTGTCATTGGGTTGGTGATGATCTTGATCGGGTTGAGTCTCCCGGCCCTCGCCGGCTCGTACTCCCGGGCGCACCTGACCAAAGACATGGTCATGCTCAGGCAGACTGCGACCGTGGTCACGCAGTACGCGGCGGATTTCGGGGAGGTGTACCCGCTGTGGGGTGAGTATGAAAGTCCCTGGATCGCTGCGATGGGATGGCCCAAACCGATGCTCGAGCGCGGGTACTTCGGTTCTCTCCGCGAGATCGATCCCAAGGTCAATGAGGAAGAGACGAACTTCCGTGTGGCCATGACGATGTGCGCGGTGTATGACTGGCGGCTGATGAGGCCGGGCCACACGGTGCCCGGCTCGGATGCGCACTGGTCGCCGGTCCGCACCGATGAGGTACTGTTTCCGTCGGGAAAGGGCCTGATGTTTGTCGCCAGCAATGGTATCGACCCACCGGACCAGTCCGCTCGGGCGTTTTGTTGCACTGATCTCTGGCTGTTTCCGGTCGCGATGGCGGATGGTTCGGTGACCACGGGGAACTACATTGAGTTCAACGGAGGGCAGCCGGTGTGGGAGGAAAACGGTATTGGCGTTCCCGTGGAGACGACATGGCTCGGGATCCACGGGTTGGATCGCAAGTAGTCAACCTGCTCAAGGAGCGAGTACGATGACCAGGGATCGACTGTTGGCAGTCTTGGCGGGTAGTGTGATCGGAGCAAGCGTGCTGGGGCAGGCGGTGCCTATCTGCTGCCGCTACGCATACACCGCATGGGGTGATGGGCCGAGCGGGCCGTGCTCCGGGGAGACTGCGAGCTACTGTGAGGAGGGGTACCCGACCTCGCCGGATCCCGATGACCCTCTGGCGATGCTGCGCAAGCCAGGGACCCGTGCCGCGCAATGCTGTGTCGTCGATGTCGGGACGACGGGGTACTTTGTGCACTCAGAGTGTGACGGTGGCCCGCCCACGCCCGGGGCAGTGCTGGTGGGGCAGCTCCCCAGTGGGACCTGCTGCTGGGCTGTGGAAGGCAATGGACCTATCGTCATCGAGTGCACTGATCAGGCGTACTCGGTCAAGAAGTGCGAAACCGACTGCCCGGAGGTTCCCGCATGAACTGGGGTCTGGCGGTGCGGGTGGCAAGCGTGTGCGTCTTGATGTTTGTGTCACCCGCACCGGGGCAGGATCGGCAGGTTGGCCCTGAATCGGGCGCGATCGAGGGCAAGAGCGAGTTCCTCGCGTGGTGCGAGGCGAATGCGCCCCGAGAGGGGAGCGTTGTCGCCACCTACGGGCGTCAGGTCGGAACCTCGCAGATTTCGGTCGGGCTCGACGCGGGCTCCCATGCTTGGTTCTACGCGACCGATCGTGCGTGCGCGGGCCGGACGGCCTCCGGGCAGGTATTTCGGGGCCAGCCCGGTGATGTGAAGTTGGGCGAGGCAACCGGGATGCGAGGGACACCCATCGGCGTGGCGGAGTACATTCCTGCGGGATACCTGTACCACTTCATCGAGGCCCCCGACACGATCCGGGAGTTGCACGCCGAGAGTGACGGTGGCTGGACGGTCGCCTACCAGGCGGTCGCAGCAAAGGACCGGCCTCTCGCCGAGATCCGATTCGACAAGACGGGTCGGGTCGTGCGATCGTGGCTCCGCGACGAGACGGACAGACGCGAGCGGGTCGTGACTTACGCAGCGGACGGCAACGGAAGCGTGTTCGCTCTGACGACGGGGGTGGGGGCTCAGGCCGATCGTGTTGTGAAGGATGTGCAGCGCGAGCCCTCCGGGGCGGGAGTGACGGCGTTCGAAGTCGCCCGGGTTGAGAGTGCCGCTCGCGGGATCGCGATCGAGGTCCAAACCGCGAACGCGGCGAAACAGCTCGGCTACGAGCGGGGCGAGGACGGTGGGTGGGAGCTTCGCGGTGATCCGCCCTCCACCGACTATCAGGGGCAGGGGATCTCACGCTGGCGGTGGCCCGTGCTGGGAGCGGGTGGATTGCTCGTGGTCCTTGGAGGGATCGAGATATGGCGACGGCGCTCGTTGGCCGGCGGTTGACCCGTCGAGTTCCTCTCGCGTGCGCAGCGTACGGCGCCGCGAGGTTGCTGCTGCTCGGAGTGAGCGTTCTGTTCGTGGTGACGGGGGCTTTGAAGCTGCAAGATCGAGAGGCATTCGCATTCGCCCTTCGAGCGCAGGGGCTCCTGCCGGATGGCATGATTCCCGTCGCGGTCTGGGCGGTTGCGAGCGTGGAACTTGTCTGCGGGTCTCTTGGCATCTGGTGCGTGCTGCGCCGTCGATGGATCGGTACGCGCATCGGGGCCATCGTGTGCGCCGTCGTCTTCCTGGCATTCACGGCGTACGCTGTCGGGCTCGTCGTCAATCCGCCGCCCGCGCCGGCGCCTTGTGGCTGTGTTGCGGCGAAGGCGGAGGTGCAGTCGTGGTGGCCGCTCGCGGCGAGAAACGGGCTTATCGCTTCCGCGCTTTCGGCGATTGGGATGTTCCGCGGGCGTCTGGGGTCGTGAGGTGCGGTTGCCGCGCCGGGCGGCAGCCTGTTCGGTTAGGGCCTCGTCGTCCGCTGCTCGATCCGCTTCTCGCTGTTCGTCCGCACCACGCGGTCCACGAAGCTGCCCGGCGTGTGGACGCGGTCGGGGTCGAGGCTGCCGAGGGGCACGATCTCCTCGACCTCCGCGATCACGCACGCCGCGGCGGTGGCCATCATCGGGTTAAAGTTTCGTGCCGTCTTGCGGTAGACCAGGTTGCCGAATTCGTCACCTTTGTGTGCCTTGACGAGGGCGAGGTCGGCGTAGAGCCCGGTCTCGAGCACGAACTCGCGCGTCGCGGCGTGGGGGTCGGCGGCGTTGATGCGGGCGTTGTGGCGTGGCGGGACCAGCTCGCGCGTCTCCTTGCCCTGGGCGATCAGCGTGCCCGCGCCGGTGGCCGTGTAGAACGCGGGGATCCCCGCCCCCCCCGCGCGGATCCGCTCGGCGAGCGTGCCCTGCGGGTTGAACTCGACCTCGAGCTCGCCGTCGATGAACTGGCGCTCGAATGTCGCGTTTTCCCCAACATAGCTCGATATCATCTTCTTGATCTGTTTGGTCTGGAGCAGCAGGCCGAGCCCCCAGTTGTCAACGCCGGCGTTGTTGGAGATGCAGGTCAGCTCGCGGACGCCGGTGTCGCGCAGGGCGAGGATGAGCTGCTCAGGGATGCCGCAGAGCCCGAACCCGCCGACCATGACCGTGGCGCCGTTGTAGAGAATCCCGCGATCGAAGAGATCAGCGAGCGCGTCGTGGGCGGAATTGCGGAGTTTGAACGACATGCGGCGGGTCCTTGTGGTAGAATACGCATCCAGTGTAGCGACTGGCCTTCGTGGGGGCCGGCGCGCGGCCTCTGCGAGATGGGGTAGCGACATGACTGGGCACCTCTCGGGCGATGATTTCCTGGCGATGTTCTCCGCTGCGCCGGGGCTGGCGGTGGCGTTGATGGCCCCGGACGGGACGACGCTCTACTGCAACGAGACCGGGGCGAAGATGTTCGGCGGGGGGACGGCGGCCGAGCACATCGGGCGGAAGCTGTCGGACCTCTACCCGCGCGAGTGGGCGGAGGAGAAGACCGCGCTGCTCCGGCGCGTCGCGGAGACCGACGAGCGGCTCCTGATCCGGTACATCTGGGAGGGCAAGCGGATCGAGGCGCAGTACCAGAGGATCCCCGATCACGAGGCGGGGGGCCCGCGGATCCTGGTGACGATCCGGGAGGGGGTGACCGAGGACAGGCTGATCCCCGAGGGGTTCGAGGTCGTGAAGATCGACACCTCGAACTTCGGGCCCCTGTCGGTGCTCACCCCGCGCGAGCTCGAGGTGCTGGCGTTGATCGGTCAGGGCAAGAGCGCCAAGGAGATCGCCGACACGCTCGGCTGCTCGCCGCGGACGGTGGAGCGTCACCGCGATTCGATCGGCAAGAAGCTCAACAAGAACGACCGGGTGAGCCTGGCGCTGGTTGCGCAAGCCGCGGGGCTTGAACTGCGGGACGCGCACCTCAAGCAGGTCGGCCCGATGCCCAGGCCGGGCGCCGGCAAGCCCGCGGCTCCGAGGCCGGCGAGCCAGGTCGAGCCCTCGCCCGACGGGGTTCGGGTCAAGCCCCAGGGGTGAACAGCTCCTGCTGGTCGCGCACCTCGCGCGGGCGCGCCGAAAGCTCCTCGAGCTCGTGCTGGATCTCGGCGACGGTCTCCATGCCCAGGTGCTCGCTGGCGAAGCGGATGTAGGCGATCGCATCGACCGTCCGCAGCCGGCGCATGATCCGCTCGCCGATGACGCTCGACTCGACCTCCCGTTCGAACTCGCGGCTCAGCTCCTCCTCGACCTCCTCGACGACCTTGCGCTTGGCCGCCTCGGGCACCGGCCGCTTGCCACACGCGGCCAGCACCCCGGCCAGGGCCTTCTGGGGGTCGAACGGGACACGGGAGCCATCCTTCTTTATCACCATGAGGCGCGAGGTCTGCTCGACCCGCTCGTAGGTGGTGAACCGCTTGGAGCAGCCCAGGCACTCCCGGCGCCGACGGATCACCCGCCCGCCCTCGCTGGCGCGGGAGTCGATCACCTTGTCGTGGTCCTTCTCGCAGAACGGGCAGATCACGCGGCACCTCACCCCCGGGCAGTTGGCCCGGGCGGGAGGGCATCTTGCCATGCGGGCGGGGCGCTGTCAAAGAGGCGGGTCTCGGGTGGGCCGGCCGGAGGGCCCCGCCGGCGGGGGGCCGGGCTCCCGAGCCGAGCCCGCGGGCGGGCCGCGCAGGGGCGCCGGGCGGGGCGCGCAGGTTGGGCCCAGCGGGGGCCGATGGTCGATAGGACCGGGGGCGTGCCATGCGCCCCGGAGGTTGCCCCATGCCCACGACGCCCGGAATCGGTCCCCACCGACCGGCCCAGACCGCCGAACCCAAGCCCACCCCCGGGGTGGTGTTGATCGGCACCCGAGAGACGGTCGCGGCCCTGGCCAGACAGGTCACGGACGGCGCCGACCCCAGGCCGGTCGGCGCGCTGGTCGTGGGGGGCGAGCCCGGGGAGCCGATGCTCCCGACCGCCGGGGGCAAGCCGCTGCCGGTGCTCGGCGGGCTCACCCGCCTGGCCGGGCTGCACCCGCGTCCACGGGCGGCGGTGGTCAGCCTGCCGGGGGCGATGCCGCTGCTCATCACCCAGGTCCGCGGGGCCCTGGCCCGGCTGGGCATCGAGGAACGGTTCGTGCCGACGCTCGCCGACGCGATAGCGCCCCGGCGCGAGGCCGGGGCGTCCGGGTGGTTCCGGCCCCAGCCGGCGCCCGTGGACCCCGCGGCCCTGATCGGGCGCGACCCGCACCGGCTCGACAGCGCGGCGGTGGGGCGGATCCTGCGCGGGCGCCGGGTACTCATCACCGGGGCGGGTGGGTCGATCGGGTCGGAGCTCGCCCGGATCGCCGCGGGGTTCGAGCCCGAGTTGCTGGTGCTCATGGAGCGGTCGGAGAACGCGCTGTTCGAGATCGACCGGCGTCTCGGGGCGACGGGGGTCCAACGGCGCGCGGTGCTGCACGATGTGGTGGACGCCCCGGGGACCGCCCGGCTGCTCGGCCAGCTCCGGCCGGATGTGGTGTTCCACGCCGCGGCCCACAAGCATGTGCCGCTGATGGAGGACCACCCGGCCCACGCGGTGACCAACAACATCTTCGGGACCAAGTCGGTGGCCGACGGCGCGGCCACGTGCGGGTGCGGGCGGTTCGTGCTGATCTCGACCGACAAGGCTGTGCACCCGACGAGCGTGATGGGGGCGACCAAGCGGATCGCGGAGCAGTATGTGCGACACCTGCACGGGCGGGTGCGCGCGCACGGGGGCGGGCATGCGCCCACCACTTTCTCCGTGGTGCGGTTCGGCAATGTGCTCGGGTCGGCGTGCAGCGTGCTGCCGATCTGGGCGGCCCAGCTCGCCGACGGCGGGCCGGTCACGATCACCGACCCGCGGATGACCCGGTTCTTCATGACGATCCCCGAGGCCGCGACGCTGGTGGTGCAGGCGGCGGCGATGAGCACCGATGTCGAGGACGCCGAGGCGCCGCTGTTCGTGCTGGACATGGGCGACCCGATCCGGGTGGTGGATCTCGCCGAGCGGCTGGTGCGCCTGCAGGGTCTCGAGCCGGTGCTCGAGGGGGCCGGCGGGCGCCGGGAGACCGGGCCCGGGCAGGTCGAGATCGTCTTCACCGGCATCCGGCCGGGGGAGAAGCTGGACGAGGAGCTGACCTACGCCGAGGAGCTGCTCCGCCCGACGCGCCACCCGGGGATCCGGTCGTTCGACGCGGTCGGCGACCCGCTTCCGGATGTGGGGGGGCTGATCGGGGCCCTGGACGAGGCCCGGCGCCACCCCGAGCCGGACGCGGTGCTGGGGCTGCTGCGCGGGCAGATGCCTGGGCTGCGGGCGCCGGCGCTGCGACGCGCCGGGTAAAGAATGTGTTAGGGGCTAAGTTGACAGACGGGCCGGGCCGGCGACAATGCGCACGCTCGGACGCCCAATACCGGGGGCGTGGGTCTCCCACCACGCCGCCGTTCGCACGGAGGACCTTGCATGACCACCTTCGCCGGCACCGACACCGTGCTCACCCGGACGCGTCAGGCGCGTCGGGACGCGGCGCTGCTGCTCGAGAACCTGCTGGCGGAGAGGACGGCCTGGGAGCGTCGGCTGGCGGACGACAAGCGGTCGGACCTGCTCAAGCAGGTCACCGGGCGCAGCTCGCTGGACGCCGCGATCGACTCGACCCGCCGCATGCTCGACACCCTCGACCGCACGCTGGCCGAGGCAGAGGGCGGGGCGCGGGCCCGCGGCGGGTTCTCGATCGCGCCGGAGCTCGTGGTGCTCGGGCGCGGTCGGGGGTGAGCCGGGGGGCTGGCCAAGCCCGGTCCCGCTCGCTACCTTGCCGCCCATGACGACGGTTTTGCAGATCAAGCGGCTCGATCCCCGCTCCTTGGCGCCCGCGTACCAGACTCAGGACGCGGCGGGGCTGGACCTCGCGGCGTGTCTTCCCCGGGGCGAGATCTCGACCTCGGAGCTCGCCATTCGGCCGGGGCAGATCGTCAAGGTGCCGACCGGCCTGGCCCTGGGCATCCCGAGGGGTTACGAGGGCCAGGTCCGACCCCGCTCGGGGCTGGCGACCCGGCACGGCCTGACGGTGGTGAACGCGCCGGGGACCATCGACGCGGATTATCGGGGTGAGCTGTTCGTGGCGCTGATCAACCTGGGCCCCGAGCCGGTGGTGATCAAGCACGCCGATCGGGTGGCTCAACTGGTGATAGCACCGGTCTCTCGTGCGGCGGTGCTGGTCGTGGCGGAGTTGGATGGCACGGCGAGAGGGGGCGGCGGGTTTGGCTCGACGGGGGTCGGGGGTCCGGCCCGGGAGGTCGCGGGGGACAGGCTCGGGATCTAGATTGCCCAGATTCGCAAATCCGCATGGTTCGGGGGGTTTGCGATTCGGTTCGAGTTCTTTTGAAATTTTCTTGCCGCGAGAGTAAATCCGCTTTTCGGGCGGGTCAGGGATGAGTACCATGCGTTAGTCCACAGATCACCAGTTGATCGTGGGTGCGGCGGGAGAGTCGTGGGTCGAGTCGAGTTGAGAGAGAGACCCCTGGCTCAGTTCGATGCGTTCCGCGGGGAGGAGGCGTACTCCGACCCCGCAGTGTTTGAGAGTTGAGTCGGTTCATTCCAATTCCTGAGGGAGACCACCATGAAGACTGCTTCGATCATCGCTCTTGCCGGCATCGCCAGCGTGGCTTCGGCCCAGTGGTACAACGGCGACCCCGACCTGGTGAACGGCCTTGCGGCTGAGTTCAACACCACCATCACCGACGCGTATGTGTTCGACGACTTCAATCACGGCGGCGGCACCGTCGATGTGC
>JADZER010000054.1 GCA_020850415.1 Phycisphaerales bacterium | reverse complement strand
AGGGGTTGAGGGTTGGAGAAGGAGGAGAGAAGAAGCCCTCTCCCCGGCCCTCTCCCGCCGGGTGCGGGAGAGGGGGTAGGGCGCGGGTGTGATGGCGAGGGTTGCGCGAGCGCGTGGCCATCGCTTCGCTGCGCTGCGCTCTGACCCCGGCACCCGGGGAGGTTGCGCGGAGGCGTGGATGCTGCGTGGTCGGAGGGGTGGAGCGTTGAAGAAGGAGTAGAAGAGAAGCCCTCTCCCCGGCCCTCTCCCGCCGGGGGCGGGAGAGGGGGTAGGGCGCGGGTGTGACGGCGCGGGTTGCCGTGGCGCGGGGCCATCGCTTCGCTGCGCTGCGCTCTGACCCCGGCACCCCGTGGGGATCGGGCGCCGGCGCGCGCGGGGGGCGGGGGTAGTGTCCCTGGGAGATGATCGCGGCCATGCAGAGGCGGAAGAGGATTCGGGCGCCGACATTGGCGTCCCACTCGTCGCTGTCCTCGCCGGGGGCGACCTCGACGAGGTCGCAGCCGACGATCTGCTTGCCGGACTTAGCGAGGGTGTGGAGGAGGAGCGAGGCCTCGCGGAAGCCCAGGCCGCCGGGGACGGGGGTGCCGGTGTTGGGGCAGAGGGCGGGGTCGAGGCCGTCGATGTCGAAGGTGAGGTAGACCTTGTCGGGGAGTTGGCTGACGATGCGGGCGCAGCTTGTGGCGAAGCTCTCGCCGCGGGCCTGGGCGTCGAAGAGGTCGTCGTCGTAGTGGGTGAACACGCGGTCGGCCTGGGAGGCGGCGTAGTCGGTCTCGCCCTTGCTGAAGTCGCGGATGCCGACCTGGACGAGGCGTGTGACGCCGGGGATCTCCCGCAAGGCGTTGTGCATGACGGAGGCGTGGGAGTATCGGAAGCCCTCGAAGGCGTCGCGGAGGTCCATGTGGGCGTCGATCTGGAGGATGCCGATCTGACCGTGGGCTTGGGCGCAGGCGTGGATGGCGCCGAGCGAGACGGCGTGTTCGCCCCCGAGGAGGCAGGGGACTTTGCCCGCGGCGAGGGCGGCGGCGGCCCGTTCGCGGACGAGGTCGTTGACGGAGGCGCAGATCGCGTCGATCTCAGCGACGGTCGGGGCGTCGTCGGGGGTGGCGCCGCCCTGTTCGATGATGGGCTGGGCGAGTTTGCGGGCGGCGCGGCCCCACTCGCAGAACCGCGGGTCGGCATCCTCCATGAACAGGCCGGCGTGCCAGGCCTCGCCGAACCGTCGGTCGAGCAGGTCGACCTGGGCGGAGGCGACGCGGACGGCCTCGGGCCCGGCCTCGGTGCCCCCGCCGTAGGAGACGGTCGCCTCGTAGGGGACGGGGATGATGATGACGGCGGCCTGGTCGCGGGTGAACGGCAGGCCGAAGACTCCCGAAGAAAGGTCGGCGGCGGCGTTGGGGTCGAAGGGGAGGCTGTCGGCCATGATCGGGTTCCTTTCGTGCGGGGGCGAACGATAGCGGCGGGGCGGTCGCTATGCTGTTTCGACCCTTAGCCCTGAGCGAGGACCGCGATGAGCCAGGACACCCCGAACGACAGGCCGCAGGAGACGCCGGCCGACGACCAGAACGCCCCGATCCCGCTTGAGCCGCGGGGGGAGGAGCCTCCGCGCCGGCCGGCGCCGGGGAAGGCGCACATCGACGCGCCGGGGCTGACCGACGACTTCGACGAGGACGCGGACTTTGAGAGCGACCCGGAGGTTGAGCGGATCGTGAAGGGGATCCCGGTCGAGGGGAAGAAGACGGGGGAGGCGAGGAAGCCGGCGCCGGAGCGGGCGCGGGTGGGGCTGCTGGGTGTGGAGTCGGGCGAGCCGCTGTGCGCGTCGGAGGCGTGGCGGACGCCGGCGATCATCGGGGGGCTGGTGACGCTGACGGCGGCGGTGCTGGCGGGGGTGTACGCGGACCACACGCTGTGGGCGTTCGTTCTGATCACGATCTATCGGGCGGCGTTGCACACGGGGACGGGGATCGGGGCGTTGATCCTGACGGCGATGCTGCTAGGGCGGAAGGTCGGGTCGTTCGAGGGTGCGGCGGCGCGGATGTTCCTGTGCGTGTCGCTGTTTCTGGTGGTGTACAGCCTGGACATCCCGATCATGAAGACGAGCAAGCTTGAGGAGAGCGTGCTGGGGGCGGCGGCGTATTTCGGCGGGCTGGTGGTGGCGTTCCGACTGCCGCCGCGGGACGCGGCGGTGGTGGGGGGGTCGCACTTCGGGGTGGCGATGCTGCTGTGGCTGGGCGGGCTGCTGTCGAGCGCGATTCAGGCGGGGGCGCTGGCAGGGGCGGGGTCGGGGGGCGGCGGGTGAGCACGGTCGGGGCGATCGTGGACCGTGCGGCGGGGGAATTCGTCGGGCGGTTCGGCGTGGGCCCCACGCTGGCGAGTGCGGCCCCGGGCCGCGTGAACCTGATCGGCGAGCACACGGATTACAACCAGGGGTTCGTGCTGCCGCTGGCGATCGATCGGTGGTGCGTCTGCGTGGCGGGGCCGGCGGCGGGGGGGCGGTCGCGGCTGTGCGCGGCGGATATCGACGAGATGGTTGAGGTTTCGCTGCGCGGGCTGGCGGAGCGGGCGGCGGCGGCGGCCGGGGAGCTGCCGGCGTGGGCGAGGTATCTGGCGGGGAGCCTGGTCGAGCGGTGGGGCTCGGTCGGGGATGGGGCGATGCCGGAGCTGGATCTCGTGGCGACATCGACGGTGCCGGTGGGGGGCGGGCTGTCGAGTTCGGCGGCGATTGAGACGGCGGCGGCGGTGGTGGTGGAGGTGATGGCAGGCGGGCGGGAAAGTCCGCCCCCCTGTGCGGGGGGCTCGCCGGTTTGCAGGCAGGTGGCGCCCTGGGATCGGCTGTCGCGGGCGTTGGATTGTCAGCGGGCGGAGCACCGGTGGGCGGGTGTGCCGTGCGGGCTGATGGACCAGCTCGCGTCGTCATTCGGGGTGGGAGCGCACGCGCTGCTGATTGATTGCCGGAGCAACGGGGTGACGCCGGCGCCGATGCCGCGGGAGAGCGAGGCGGTGCTGCTGGTGATCAACTCGGGGGTGCGTCACGAGCTTGCGGGGGGTGAGTACGCGAAGCGTCGGGCGGCGTGCGAGTCGGCGGCGGCGGCGTTGGGGGTGGGGTCGCTGCGTGAGATCGGGTCGCTGGGTGCGGTGGAGTGGGCGCGTCTCGATGACGAGCAGGGGCGGTGCGTGCGTCATGTGGTGGGTGAGAACGCGCGGACGCTGGCGGCGGCGGGGGCGTTGCGGGCGGGGGACCTCGGGGGGTTCGGGCGGCTGATGCGGGAGTCGCACGCGTCGCTGGCGGGGGACTACCGGGTCTCCTGCCGCGAGTTGGACGAGATCGTGCGGCTGGCTTCGGCGACGACGGGTGTGTTCGGGGCGCGGATGACGGGGGGTGGGTTCGGGGGGTGCGCGGTGGTGTTGGCGACGCCGGAGGGGGCGGAGGCGGTCGCCCGCGGGCTGCCTGGCGCGTATCTGCGGGCGACGGGGGTGTCGTGCACCGTGGAGCGGGTGCGGGCGGTAGACGGGGCGGCGGCGGTTGCGGTGGGGGGGTAGGGCCGTACGATCCGGGCGCGGCCGGCGTGGCTGGTGGTCGGGCGGGCGCGTTCATCTTCGAGGACGGAAATCCCCATGCAGCGACTGATTCTGCCGGTGACGGCGACGGGTTTGGTGCTTCTGGCGGTGGGCGGCGTGTACTTCGGCGTGAGGTCGCGGCCGTACGCGGCGCACGCGACGGGGGCGGACACGGGAGCGCCCGCGATGGGGGCATCCCGGCAGGGCGGGGCGCAGGCTGGGGCCGAGCCGGGGGTGCAGCCCGACGCGCCGCTCGCGGGGGCGGATCTCATCCGGTTCGGGGTTGCGAGGGCGCCGGCGAAGTCGGAGGGGGCGATCCGATTGGCGACTTACAACGCCGCGAACCTGTTCGATGCGGTCGATGACCCGGCGCTGTCGGGGCGCGAGGAGGACATCGACGACGCGAAGCCGGTGTCGCAGCTGCGGGCGGTGGCGGCGGCGATCCTGGCGCTGGACGCGGATGTGCTGGCGATGCAGGAGGTCGAGTCGGAGGCCGTGCTGCGGTGGTTCCGGGAGTCGTACCTGGCCGACGCGGGGTACGAGTATCTCGCGGCGGTCGACGCGGGCGACGAGCGGGGGATCGAGCAGGTGGTGCTGAGCCGGTTCCCGATCACGGGGGTGACGAACTGGCCCGGGCGCGGGCTCGGCGGCACGCACCCGGCGGAGTGGGGCGATGCGGAGAACTACAACGCGGGGGAGCCGATCCGGTTTCATCGGTCGCCGCTGCGGGTGACGGTGGAGGCGCCGGGGGGCGAGGGGGGCGGGGCGTACGAGTTGACGCTGTATGTGGTGCACGCCAAGAGCGGGGGGCCGGGGGAGTACTGGCGGTTGGCCGAGGCCGAGGGCTTGGTGGAGATCTTGACGAGCGAGAGCGCGCCGGGGCAGCGGATCGCGATCCTGGGCGACTTCAACGCGATGCTGCGCGACGGGAGCGTGCAGACGATCGTGTCGGCGGGGTTCGCCGATGCGCTGGGCGATATGGCGACGAGCGGGCCGCAGTTCGTCACGCACGAGTCGGGGCGGCGGATCGATCACATCCTGGTGAACCCGGCGCTGGCGGGCGATGTGGTGGCGGGGTCGGGGTTCGTGCTGGGGACGCCCGCCCTGCCGGAGGGGGCCGACTGGCGTGAGGACTGGCGCCCGGAGGGGTACGCGTCGGACCACTACCCGGTGGCGGTGGATATCCGGGTGCGTGGTGGTGGTGGGGGGGGTGGGGGTGAGTAGTGGGGGAGGCGGGCTGTAGCGGCTTGCGGCCCAAGGACTTGCGGTGGGTGGGCAAGGGGGAGGATGGGGCGGGTGGGGGAGACCGTGGGGCGTCTCGGTCAGGGGTGCGCAAGGTCGGTCGGCGCGTCCCCCCGTGTACCGCAGGCGGGGGTATAGTGTGCGCCATCGCCCGGCCCGCTCGGGCCTCCGGGGTGTTGTCCGAGGAGCACGACTCGATGCAGAAGGTCAAGCCGTGGCAGATCGTGTTGTTCGTGCTCGCGGTCGGCGCGCTCGGATTCGGTCTGTATCGGTCGTTCTTCCGGCAGAAGCTGGATCTTTCCGATTCGATTGTGATGGTCGATGTGGAGACGGGCGAGTTGTATCGCTTCTCCATCGCGGGGCGGCGGGGCGTTGGGGTTCCGAACTACAACCCGGATTCGGGCAAGCTGACGCTCCTGCCGGTGACCCAGGATGAGCAGGGTGTCTGGAAGATCACGGAGCGGGCCCTGCGGCTCCTCGGAGATCTGGAAGTCGACGCAAAGGCGGTTGTGAGCCGCGATACCGGCGAGGTCAGCGCTGTGGGGAGCCCAAAGAAAGCCACTCCCACCATTCCATCTCAGGGATGAGCGCACAGGAACGCGTAACGGAGGATCCGATGCGGACCAGGTGGAACACTCGAGCGGCTCACCAAGGGCCGAACCCTCGCTTGGCGACGGCGTTTACGCTGATCGAGTTGCTGGTCGTGATCGCGATTATCGCGCTGCTGATCGGCATCCTGTTGCCGGCGCTGGGGACGGCCAGAGGCGTTGCGCGGCAGGTTGTCTGCGGGGCGACCTCTCGCGGCCTCGCGCAGGGCCAGTCGTTCTACCTGGGTGACAACCAGGACTGGTACGCGGGCCCGAACACCAGCGGGGCGCTCTATCAGACCATCCGCCAGACCCCCTTTGGGCGGATGTCCGATGAGCTGCTCGACAACACCGACTCGTCGACTCCGACGACCGTGTTCGACTGGATCTCGCCCACGATCGGCGAATCGTATCAGCTGTCGCCCAACCGCGCCCGCCGGACAGCGCAGATCTTCAACGATCTCGGGTGCGCTGCCGCAACGGTGTACAACGACACTGCGTACCGGTGGCAAGCGCACCGGGACGGCGACCAGTTCCTCCGTCTGATCCAGTCGGAAGGCGTCCGGCAAGTGAGCTACCTGTCGCCATCGACTTTCCATCTCTACGCGAACCTGAGGGTTGCGGAGCGTTGGAAGTTCACAGCACCCGGCTTCTACGCGACCAAGCTCAAGTACCACACTTACCAGACCCCGCTCCAGGTGCCCGACTTCTTCCGGCCGCGCCTCGACCTTGTGGGGGTCCAGGCCTCTAACAAGATCATGTTCGCCGACGGCACCCGGTACTTCGAGGCGGGAGAGCTCGATTTTGACCCGGACCCCAATCCTAGCGTGTTCAGTTCGTTCATGGAGGGCACGCCCATCTTCGACGGGTCCACGGCGTACGGGAAGAGCTTCCGCGACGCTCCCACCAATTGGCAGCTGTCTTTCCGTCACCCCGGCGAGTCCGTGACTGTCTCGTACTGGGACGGCCATGTCGGCAAGATGACCAGCAGCGAGGCGTGGACCGATCCCCGCCCGTGGGCGCCGACCGGCACGATCTACTCCCACTCCAGCGCCACAGAGGAATCGCAGGCGGCGTTCGAGAACGGGTACAAGATCGAGTAGTGCGCTGAAGGCCCGGCGAACGCCTACCGTGTGTCTGCGCCTGACGCGCACCGGAGGTACCGCCATGACCGCCGAGCGAGTGCTGTCGACCCTCTCTTCCAACGAGTCCGCGGCGATCGCGCGGCTCATCGATTGGCTCCGCATCCCGTCGGTGTCCACCGACCCGGCGTACAAGGCCGACACGGCCCGTGCGGCCGAGTGGGCGGCGGCGCGGCTGCGGGAGTCGGGGCTCAAGGTCGAGGTCCTGCCGACCGGGGACCCGCCCGGCTCGGGGCACCCGGTGGTGCTGGCCGAGAGCCAGGGCGCGGCCGACTACGCGGGCCCGCATGTGCTGTTCTACGGGCATTGCGATGTGCAGCCGCCGGACCCGCTGGGGCTGTGGGCGAGCCCGCCGTTCGAGCCGGTGATCAAGCCGGCGTCGGGTGAGGTGGGGGAGCGGATCGTGGCTCGGGGGGCGGTGGACGACAAGGGGCAGGTGGCGACATTCCTTGAGGCGCTGCGGGCGTGGAAGGAGACGACCGGGGCCGCCGCCGGGGGCGTGCGGTTCACGGTGCTGCTGGAGGGCGAGGAGGAGTCGGGCTCGGTGAATCTCGAGCGGTTTGTGAAGCAGCACGCCGCGAGGCTGGGCGAGTGCGATGTGTGCCTGATCTCGGACACGGGGATGCTCGGGCGCGGCAAGCCGGCGATCACCTACGGCGTGCGGGGGCTGGCGTACACGGAGGTGGTGCTGCACGCGGCCGATCAGGACCTGCACTCGGGCAGCTGGGGCGGGCGGTGCCCGAACCCGATCAGCGAGCTGGCGAAGGTGCTCGCCAGGCTGTGGGACGAGAACCGGCGTGTGACGATCCCGGGGTTCTACGAGGGGGTGCGGGAGCTCTCGAAGGCCGAGCGGGAGGCGTGGGCAGGGCTCGGGTTCGACCAGATCGACGCGCTCAAGAAGGTCGGGCTGCCCCCCGAGGGCGATGTCGGCGAGAAGGGGTTCACGGCGCTCGAGCGCGAGTGGGCGCGTCCGACGGCGGAGCTGAACGGGATCATCGGGGGGTACACGGGCAAGGGGGCCAAGACGGTGATCCCGTCGCACGCGAGCGCGAAGGTGAGCTTCCGGCTGGTGGACGACCAGGACCCGCGGAAGACGACGCAGCGGTTCTTCGACTGGTGCAGCGCGAACACGCCGCCGGGGTGCCGGTGGGAGTTCATTGATCACTCGGGGGGCGACCCGGCGACGGTGGCGACGGACTCGCCGGTGCTGGCGGCGGCGCGTCGGGCGCTGAAGGGGGCGAGCGGCGGGGCCGAGGCGGCGCTGATCAAGACCGGCGGGTCGATCCCGGTGGCCGGGATGCTCAAGAAGCAGCTCGGGCTGGAAACGATCTTCATGGGCTTCGGGCTGGATGACGACCGGGTGCACTCGCCCAACGAGAAGTTCGAGCTGGAGTGCTACCGGCTCGGGGCGCGGGCGCATGTGCTGCTGATCGCGGAGCTTCGGGGCATGAAGAAGGCCTGACGGTGGTCAGGCGGCCCTGCGGGCCTCGGGCTCGTCGGCGGCCTCGGCCTCGGTGATGTCTTCGGTCGGGTCGTCGGCCCTGCCGGCGCCGTCGGGGGCCTTCTGCGGGCGGAGGGCGATCACCGACTCGGCGTACCGGTTGCGGAGCTTCATCGCCTTGAGATACAGGAAGTGGTAGTCGAGCACCCGGGCGGCCTCGACGGTCACGATGCGGGAGAACGCCAGCATGAAGATGGCGGTCCCCAGCCCGACGATGATGAGCGTGCCCTCGTGCAGTCCGGTCATGGGTTGGGGATCGGTCGGGGCGGGGGCCGGCTTGAGGGCTTGCGCCGGGGTGGGGCCGGATCGGGCGGGCGCCAGGCCCCGGGGGCCGGGTCGGATCGGGTTTGGTCGGGTCGGGGGCTTTCCTTCCATGGCCCGCTCGGGGCCGGGGGAGGCGGGCGCCGGCGGTGTGATTCCGGGCTCGTGGCAGAACCGCGGCCCGGCTGAAACCCTATTACACTGTCGTGCGATGGCTGTCCGAGAAGCTCCCGGGGAGCACCAGGGGGACGCGTTGAGACCCGCCCGTTGGCTCATCCTGTTCGTGCTTGGCCTCGTGGGGGCGGTGGTGCGCCCGTCGTCGGGGCAGGTCGACCTGCTGCAGCAGATGGACCGGCAGGCCGGGGTGACCGGCGAGATCGAGCTGAAGATCGAGAGCGTGGGGCTGGGCAACGCCGCGAGGCCGGGGGAGTGGGCGGGGATTCGTCTGCGCCTGACGGACCGGGGGACGACGCAGCGCGAGGTGCTGGTGCGGGCGGTCATCACGGATGTGGACGGCGACGACGCCCAGTACGAGACGGTGGTGACGACGAATCCGGGCGTGGGCGATCAGCCGGTGTGGCTGTACGCGAGGATCCCGTTCGACATGCCGCAGACCGGCGGGTTCGTGGTCTCGGCGTTCGAGGCGGAGGAGACCGACGACGCGGCGAACCCCGTGGGGTTTGTGGCGTCGCGACCGCTGGGTCAGACGGCGTACCGGTGGGGGCAGACGGCGGGTCGGAACACGGGGATCCTGGCGGTGGTGGGGAACACGCCGGGCGGGATCAGCGGGTACACGCAGCGGGCCCAGTCGATGCCGGACACCGACCCCCTGGGGCACGAGGTGTCGGTGATCACGACGCTGTCGACGGCCGAGGCGCTGCCGGACCGGTGGATGGGTCTGGCGATGGTCCGGGAGATCATCTGGAACGGGGAGAGCCCCAACAACCTGCGGATCGAGCAGGTCCGGGCCTTGCGGGAGTGGGTGGAGCGGGGCGGGCACCTGGTGGTGATCCTGCCGGCGGTGGGTCAGGACTGGCTTGCGCTGTCGAACCGGGAGCTGGCGGATATCTTGCCGCGGGTGGAGGTGACGAGGCTGGAGGCCGAGCCGCTGCCGTCGCTGCGTCCGCTGCTGACGGACGCGGACCCGCGACTGTTGACGGTCCCGGATGTGGCGGTGACGGTGTACACCTTCGCGCCGATGGCCGACAGCGCGGCGGGCGAGGCGGACCGGATCTTGAACGACGCGTCGGGGCGTTGCGTGGTGGTGAGCCGGTCGGTGGGCGTGGGGGCGGTGACGATGATCGGGCTTCCGGGCTGGCACCCGGCGCTGACGGGCAAGGGGCTGCCGGAGGCGGATGTGTTCTGGCACCGGGTGCTGGGGCGCCGGGGCAAGGTCGCGACGGACGAGGAGTTCACGGACCTGAACAACCGCAACCAGATCCCCAACTCGCGGACGGCGTGGACGATCGACGGGGATATCTCGGCGACGATCGGCAAGAGCGGGCGCTCGCTGGCGGGGGTGATGCTGGGGCTGATCGTGTTCATCGCGTACTGGATCGTGGCGGGGCCGGGCGGGTTCGCGCTGCTCAAGCAGCGGAAGCTGGCGCACCACGCGTGGGTGGCGTTCGTGGGGGCGGCGATGGTGTTCACGGCGCTCTCGTGGGGCGGGGCGACGGCGCTGCGCCCGAAGCGCGTGGAGGTCTCGCACCTCTCGTTCCTGGACCATGTGTACGGGCAGCGGGTGCAGCGCGTGCGGACCTGGGCGAGCGTGCTGGTGCCGGTGTACGGCGACGCGGAGGTCTGGCTCGAGTCCGACGACGCGGCGGCGGCGGGGGGGAGCCGGTTCGTGCAGGCGGTGGCGCCGTGGGAGCCGGCGCAGGACTCGGCGCGGGGGTCGTTCCCCGACGCGCGGGACTACGCGGTGGACTCGCGCGATCCCCAGCGGCTGACCTTCCCGGCGCGGGCGACGGTCAAGCAGCTGCAGCTCGACTGGGCGGGGGGCATGGCGTGGGACTCGGTCCGGCCGCAGGTGGCGGAGGGGGCCGACCCCTTCCGTGCGCTGCGGTTCTCGGCGCCGGGGAGCAGCAACGCGCTGGAGGGGACGCTGATCCACAACCTGCCGGGGAGGCTGGAGGATGTGGAGATCTTCCTGTTCCGTCGTCAGGTGCCGGTGCGGGCGAGCGCGGCGGGCGGGCCGCTCCTGACCAGCGCGAACGCGTGGGCGATCCAGCCGAGTTCGTGGGAGCCGGGGACGGTGCTGGACCTGTCGGCGGTGACGATCAACGCGCAGTCCACGCCGCTGCACCTGGCGGGGGGGCCGCTGGACACGATGGTGAAGGGGGCGACCGACGGCCTGCCCAACGCCGGCTCGCAGGGGCAGCGTCTGCGCTGGCTGGCGTTCTTCAACCTGCTCGGGCCGCCGGAGCGGAACAACAACTTCCAGCCGGCGGCGGTGGCCCGTCGGGAGGCGACGCACGGGCTGGACCTGAGCCGTTGGTCGACGCGCCCGTGCGTGATCGTCATCGGCACGCTGCGTCTGGAGGGGCAGGACGCGGCGCCGGTGCCGATGGTGGTGGCGACCAACGGGACGGTCCGCAAGCCCTACTACAGCGGGCCGACGGTCGTGCGCTGGGTGTACCCGCTGCCCGACGACCCGCCCGAAGTCCCTGCGGTGACCATGCCCGAGGCCGGGGTGCAGCCCGGCGCCGGCAGCTGAGGATCGGAGACCACGCCCGTGCGCATGATCGAGACCATCAACCTGACCAAGCGGTACACCGACTTGGTGGCGCTGGACAATCTGAACCTCACGATCGACGAGGGCGACTGCTTCGGGTTCATCGGGCCCAACGGGGCGGGGAAGACCACGACGATCAAGGTCCTGGCGACGCTGCTGAAGCCCTCGAGCGGGCAGGCGCAGGTGTGCGGGCTGACGGTCGGGTATCAGAACCGCCAGATCCGCCCCATGATCGGGTATGTGCCGGACTTCATGGGCGCGTACGAGGACATGGTGGTCACGGAGTACCTGGAGTTCTTCGCGGCGGCGTACAACATCAACGGGCAGGCGCGGCGGAAGGTGGTCCGGGATGTGCTGGAGCTGACGGACCTGACCTACAAGGCGACGGCGGAGGTGAACGGGCTGTCGCGGGGCATGCAGCAGCGGCTGAGCATCGCGCGGGTGCTGCTGCACGACCCGAAGGTGCTGCTGATGGATGAGCCCGCTTCGGGGCTGGACCCGCGGGCGAGGATCGAGATCCGCGAGCTGCTCAAGGAGCTCAAGCGGATGGGCAAGACGATCCTGATCTCCAGCCACATCCTGCACGAGCTGGCGGAGCTGTGCAATGTGGTGGGGATCATCGAGCGGGGCAAGCTGCTGTACTCCGGGCCCGTCAAGGACATCCTGCGGCGGGCGAAGGTCGGGCATGTGCTGCATGTGGGGGTGACCGACCGGTTCGCCGACGCGGCGGAGGTCATGAGCCGCTTCCCGGGCGTGAGCAAGATCAGCACGGTGGACGGGGGGATCACGGTGAACGGCAAGCCGGCGCCCCTGTTCCATGTGGCGTTCGAGGACGGGAAGGGCCAGACCTACGCGGACCTGCCGAATGTGCTGATCAACCAGGGGTTCCGGATCGCCCAGTTCATCGAGGAGCCGGTGAACCTGGAGACGGCGTTCATGCGGTTGACGAAGGGGCTGGTGCAGTAGGGCGTGCCCGCGATGGGGCGGCTGGCCCCGGGGCGCCGGGCCCGGCGCGACGGCATTCGCGACGGCATTCGCGACGGCCCGCGCGACGGCCCGGACGAGCCGCCCGGCTCGGCGATACGATGGGCCGTCCACCACGGAGGCTCACCCATGCGTCACGCGTTGTCCCTGCTCGCGATCCCGGTCGTTGCGTCCACGCTCCTCGCCCAGGTGTACCCGGCGGCGCCGCGCCAGGCGGTGATCGACGACTACCACGGCGTCAAGGTCGCCGACCCCTACCGCTGGCTCGAGGACGAGAACTCGGCCGAGACCCAGGCGTGGATCGCGGCGGAGAACCAGATCACCTCCGCCGAGCTGGACTCGATCCCGGTGCGGGACAGGCTGGTCGAGCGGCTGACGGACCTGTTCAACTACGAGCGGTTCGGGATCCCCGCCGAGGAGGGCGGGCGGTACTTCTACTCCCGCAACGACGGGCTGCAGAACCAGAGCGTGCTGTATGTGGCCGAGTCGCTGGACGCGACGGCGCGGGTGCTGATCGACCCCAACAAGTTCACGGCCGACGGGACGCAGTCGCTGGCGGACTACGCCGTCAGCCCGGACGGCCGGTTCATCGCCTACGGCGTGTCGGACGGCGGGTCGGACTGGAACACCTGGTTCGTGATGGATGTTGGCACCGGTGAGAAGCTGGCCGACACGATCGCGGACATCAAGTACACGGGCGTCGCGTGGGACCGCGACAGCTCGGGGTTCTACTACAGCCGCTACCCGGCCGGGGCCGAGGGCAAGCCCGACGACCAGGCGTCGCTCATGGTGTACCACCACGCGCTGGGCTCGACGCAGGCCGACGACACGGTCGTCCACAAGGCGGAGGACCCGACGCACAACGCCTACGGCGCCCCGAGCGAGGACGGGCGGTTCCTGGTCATCACCCACGAGAAGGGCTACCTGGCCAACGCGGTGTACGCCAAGCGGCTGGGCGACCCGGCGGCGGAGCTCGTCACGCTGTTCGACGCGTGGGACGCGCAGTACCGCTTCCTGGGCAATGTGGGGGAGACGCTGTTCTTCGCCACGACCAAGGACGCGCCGAACCAGCGGGTCGTGGCGGTCGGGGCGGCCAACCCGGACCGGATCCGCGAGGTGATCCCGCAGAGCGCCGAGCCGATCCAGGGCGCGAGCATGATCGGGCGGCACCTGGTGGTGCAGTACCTGGCCGACGCCAAGAGCCTGGTGAAGGTGTTCGACCTCACTGGGCAGATGGTGCGCGAGGTGGACCTGCCGGGCATCGGCTCGGCGGGCGGGTTCGGTGGCCACGCCGACCGGGCCGAGACCTTCTACGCCTTCAACGGCTTCACCCAGCCCGGCGCGGTGTACCGGTACGATGTGGCGACGGGGGAGAGCACGCTGTTCCGCCAGCCGGAGGTGAAGTTCGACCTCGACGCGTTCGAGACCGAGCAGGTGTTCTACGAGAGCAAGGACGGGACGCGGGTCCCGATGTTCCTGGTCTACAAGAAGGGGATGGAGCGCAACGGCGACAACCCGACGCTGCTGTACGGCTACGGCGGGTTCAATGTGCCGATCACGCCGCGGTTCAGCGTGGCGCGGCTGGTGTGGGTCGAGATGGGTGGGATCTACGCGGTGGCGAACCTGCGGGGCGGCGGGGAGTACGGCGAGGATTGGCACCTGGCCGGGACCAAGGAGCGGAAGCAGAATGTGTTCGACGACTTCATCGGGGCCGCGGAGTGGCTGATCGACGAGGGGTACACCTCGACGCCGCGCCTCGCGATCGAGGGCGGGAGCAACGGCGGGCTGCTGGTCGGGGCGTGCATGACGCAGCGTCCGGACCTGTTCGGGGCGTGCGTGCCGCATGTGGGCGTGATGGACATGCTGCGGTACCACCTCCAGAGCGCCAACGCCCGGCAGTGGTCGGACGACTTCGGGATCTCCGAGGACGCGGAGGGCTTCCGGTACCTGTGGGAGTACTCGCCGTACCACAACCTCCGCGACGGGTTGAGCTACCCGCCGACGCTGGTCACGACGGCGGAGGGTGACGACCGGGTGTCGCCGTGGCACAGCTACAAGTTCGCGGCGATGCTGCAGCACGCGCATGTGGGGCCGAACCCGGTGCTGATCCGGATCGAGTCGCGGGCCGGGCACGGCGCGGGCAAGCCGCTCTCCAAGACGATCCTGGAGACGGCCGATGTGTACGCGTTCCTGGCCAAGCACCTGGGGATGGAGACCGAGTAGGCGGGGGCGTTGCGGGCTTGGGTTGGAGTCAGCCACCCGGGGTCTGGCCGGCCTTGGCGGCCTCGCGGGCCTCGCGGTCGAGGCGTCGGCGTTCGCGCACCGCGCGGTCGTAGGCGATCATGCAGCCCATCATCACCGGGGCGGCCTTCTGGCCCGTGGTGCGGGCGAGCGCGTCGAGCGACTCGAGCTTGCCCTCCCGCACATCGGACTCCAGATCCAGCACCACATTGTCCACCGCCTGGAGGATGCTGCCCCAGATCGAGTACTCATTCGGGGTCTGCGGCATGTAGCCCGAGAGCATGGGGATCGACTTGAGGGGCAGCACCAGCGACCACTCGCCCATGTTCTGCTGCATGACCAGGCCGAGCGGCGGGAGGATGGGCTTGCCGTCCCACAGCACGGCGACGCGCTCGTCGTCGATCGCGGTGTACGACAGCCGGCCCTCGGCGTCGGTCAGCCAGCCGTAGGGGTCGGTGGCGACGGCCTGGAGGAGCTGGTTCCATCGCTCGGAATCCTCGCCCGAGGGCGGGCCGTTGCGCCGGCCGGAGGGGTTGAACTGCTGGAGCAGCGAGAGGCCCCGCCCCGCCTTGGCCTCCTCCTGGGCCTTGGCCTGGGCGGCCTTGATCTCCTCGGGGAAGCGTTCGTTGATCGCGACGGCGAGGTCCTGCAGGTGGCCGAGCACCACGCCGAGGCGGGCGTAGAGCTCCTCCATCTCCAGGCTGTCGGCGTAGATCAGCTCGGTGAGGCGCTCGGCGTCATTGCGGACGACCATGTCCCGGGCGGCCTCGAGCATGGCGTCGGGCGTGGAGCGGTCGTACTGCTTCTTGGGGGTGGGGCCGAAGAAAACCGCTCCCAGGCCCACGCCAACGCCCACCAGCACCACCAGGCTGGCAAGGAAGATCACAAAGCTCTTGGCCGCGTTGGGTGCGGCGGGCTGGTTCGGTGGGGGCATACGGCGACTCCCTCGGCGCGCTGGTGGCAGTGTACCGGCGGAGTCTGCATTCGGGAACCCGGGTCGTTGGTTGCGTCCAGCGCCGGGTTTCAGGCGGCCCGGGCGCGGAGCTCCCGCTCGGCCTGCACCCAGTCGTCCAGATGGTGCCCCGGCGCGCAGCCGCGCTGGAGGTAGATCTGGTACGCCCGCTCACGGATCTCGAGCTCGGTCGGCTCGTTGGCGCTGGGCTTGGCCTCGGTCTGGGCGGCCGGGAGGATCGAGGGCAGCGGTTCGAGCAGCACGCTGCCCCGGCGCTCGGCGGGACGCTTGGTGCTCTTCCTGGTGCCCCGAGGACCGACGCCGGCTCGGGCCGAGGGCCCCGCCATGGCAGCGGAGTGCTGGGCCATTTTCCCACCTCCCTGTGGACATTGGGGATCAACTGGTCCCTTCTACTATCAGGTGATCCCGGGCGTGCGTTCACATGTGGTCGAGGGATTCACGCAATCTCTGCGATCTGGAGGCCGTACGACGCGTCCGGTGAGCGCCGTGAGGGGGGAAATCCCCATGCGGAAGATCACCTGAAGATCGGCTATTTGGTCTCGGCACTCAGGGTTTCGGCCGGGGTGTGGAGTGATCCGGCCCGGGGCCCGGGAGGCGTCCTGAAGTCTCTGTTGGGTCCCACGGCGGGGGTCGGGCGCTCGGGCGGATCGCGGGGGCTTGGGCCCGGGCTGTCCCGGCGGGGCGGCCCGGGCTCTACGGGCTGTTCGGGGGCGGGTGCTTCAGACGCGCCGGAGCTGGGAGGCCGCCCAGCGGATCTCGGCGAAGAACTCGTCGATGTCGGCGGTGGAGAGGTCGGGGTTGGCGCAGACGAGCCGGATGGTGGGCCGGCCGTCCACGGCGCCGTGGCTGACCTTGAGCCGTCCCTCGCGGTCGAGCAGGTCGCTGACCTGGCGGGCGTCGGCGCCGGCGACCTCGAAGCAGACATTGATCGACTGGGGCCGCTTGACGAGGGTGAGCTGGGGGTCGGCCTCGATGACGCGGACGGCGTGGTCGGCGAGGGCGAACTGGCGCTCGACGCGGGCCTCGTAGCCCTCGTCGCCGTGGCGCTGCCAGGCGGTCCAGAGCTTCAGCGCGTCGTTGCGCCGGCCGCACTGGAGGGAGCGGACGCCGGGGTTGTAGTCGTCGTCGTCTCGTTGGAAGAGGTAGGTGGCGGACTCGTCGAGGCTGCGCTGGAGCAGGGCGCGGTTGCGGAACAGGGCGACCGAGCAGGTGAGCGGCACGCCCATCATCTTGTGGGCGTCCCAGGTGAAGGAGTCGGCCAGCTCGCAGCCGTCGAGCGTGTGGCGGCGTTTGGGGCTAAGGAGCAGCGTGCCGCCGAACGCGCCGTCGACATGCAGCCAGACGCCACGCTCTCGTGCGACCTGGGCGATGGGTCGGATGGGGTCGAAGGCGCCCTGGACGGTGGTTCCGGCGGTAGCGACGATCATGACTGGGGTGACGCCGGCGCGTTGGTCCCGGTCGAGCGCGTCGCGCAGGGCGTCGACGCGCATGCGCCCGTCGGCGTCGGCCTCGATAAAGCGGACGCTGTCGCGCCCCAGGCCCAGCATGCCCGCGTTCTTGCGGATGGAGTAGTGGGACTCGGCCGAGGTGTACATCGCGAGCGGGCGCCCGTCGAAGCCGTGCTCCCGCACGCCCGGGAGGGCGGCGTCCCTGGCGACGAGCATCGCGGCGTAATTGGACATGGAGCCGCCTGGCGTGAAGGCGCCGTCGCAGTCGGCCCAGCCGACCTTGCTCCCCATGTGGCGGAGCAGCGCTCGCTCGGCGAGGATCTGGGCCCCGGCCGCCTTGAAGGTGTACATGGAGTTGTTGGCGACGACGGTGAGCAGCTCGCCGAGCAGGGCGGCGTCGTCGCGCCCGGCGAAGAGCTGGTTGAAGTACCGCTTGCCCGAGGTGTTCGGCGTACGCTCAAGCAGGCGCCAGAGCCGGTCGGACACGGCCTCCATGGGCTGGGACCGGCGCGGCGGGGTCAGGTCGAGCTCGGCCTCGACCCGGTGCGGGTCGGGCAGGGGGTAGATCTCCCCGTCGCGCGCGATCAGCCGGCGCGAGATCTCCGCGGCGAGGTCGAACACATCACCCTCGCCCGTGCCGCCCCGGCCCGCGTCGCGGAGCCCGCTCTGGTCTGCCTGCTGCAATCGAGGTCTCCTGGCTGCGTCGCCCGGGCCGGCCGGGGCCGGGCGGGCCCGGGAGGATAGACGGGCTTGTCCGGGGCGTTGGCCCGGGGGGTCGGCCCGGGGGGTCAGGTGGTGGGGGTTACCTCCCGGCGTCGGCCTCGCGGACGGCCCGGCAGACCGCCCGGATCAGCTCGGGGTCTTTGACGCCCGGGGCGCTCTCCACGCCGCTGGAGACATCCACCGCGTAGGGCCGGCAGGCCCGGATGGCGTCGGCGACATTGCCCGGGTGCAGGCCGCCGGCGATGATGACCGGCTTGTCGATCGCCCGCGCGGGCTCGGCGAGGGCGTGCCAGTCGAAGGCCTCGCCCTCGCCGCCGGCCGAGCCGTCGACGAGCAGGGCGTCGACCTCGTCGATCGCGCTCCACCGGGCCAGGTCGGACGCGATGGACGCGGCGTGGAATCGGAAGGCGCGGATGACCCGCGGGCCGCAGTCGCGGACGAGCGCCTCGGGCTCGTGGCCGTGGAGCTGCGACCAGTCGGTCGGGCACTGCTGCTCGAGCTCGATGAACTCGTCGAGCGTCGCGTCGCGGAAGACGCCGACGGTGCCGACCATCGGCGGCAGGGCCCCCATGATCTCGAACGCCTCGTCGGGCTCGATGTAGCGGGGCGTGTCCCGGACGAAGACGAAGCCGAGGACATCGGCCCCGGCCTCGACGGCGGCCTGTGCGGCCTCGGGGCTGGTGATGCCGCAGACTTTGACGCGGGTGCGATCCATGGTGGCTCCGGTGTCTCTACGAGCCCCGAGCGCAAGCTCGGAGGTATCGGGGGGTTGTCGGCGGCGAGGTTCGGGACCCCGGGCTTGCGCTCGGGGCTCGCAACGGCGTGCGGGTGTCGCGGGGCGCTCGCGTCTTCACCCGATCTCCTCGAGCAGGTCTTTGGCGAGCGCCCGCTCGTCCTCGCCGGCGAGCCTGTCGCGGCAGGCCAGGAGCGATCGCTTGGCCTCGGTGGGGTCGTTCAGGAAGCGGGCGTTGATCAGGCCCAGCATGAGGAGCACGCGGGGCGCCTCGGGGTCGGTGGCGTAGGCGTCGAGGAGCTGGCGGTAGGCGTCGGCGGCGTTGGTGTGGTCGCCGACCTCGAAGAGGTGGTTGGCGATCTCGTAGAGCTGGCGGCGCCCCAGGGGCGGGAGCTTGGCGCCGTCGGGCTGGCCTCGCATCTCCAGGTACGCCGCGGCCGCGCCGGCGGTGTCGCCGGCAGAGAGCTGCTCCTGGGCCCGCAGCCGGGCCTTGGCCGCCGGGCCGTCGGGGCGCTTGACCTCGGGCTCACGGGCTTTGCGTTCGACGGGTGCGGGTCGGGCGGCGGTGTGGGCGGCCTTGAACGCGCGGCGTCGGGCCGCCTGGCGTCCGATCGTGAACAGGTCGTAGGGCTCGCGGGGCACGATCTTGAACGCCAGCAGGAGCAGCGACGCCCCGGCGCCGAGCGCGTAGCCGCCCAGGTGCGCCAGGTAGGCGGTGTTCCCGCCGCCGCGGGCCATGCCGAAGAGGTCCATCGCGATCGCGAAGGCGATGTACCACCAGGCGGTGATGTGGAACATGCCGATGATGATGAAGAACACGAGGGTCCGGACGCGGACATAGGGGAAGAACACGAGGAACGCGCCGATGGTCGCGGCGATGGCCCCGGAGGCGCCGACGACTGAGGACTTATCGAGCAGCGCCTGGGCCCCCCCCGCACCGGCGGCGCCGGCGAGGTAGAGCAGCCCGAACCCGATGCGTCCGAGCCGGTCTTCGACATCCGGCCCGAAGACCCAGAGGGCGAGCATGTTGAAGATGATGTGGCCGTAGCCGGCGTGGAGGAAGGCGTAGGACAGGTAGGTCCACCAGCCGGAGGAACCCGGGGCGAGCGTGGCCCAGGAGAGCCAGCGGCGGGCGAGATCGGGGTTGTTCTTGAGGAGCAGTTCGGTCGCGGCGAAGACACCGAGGTTGAGCGCGATGAGGGTGTAGGTGACGACGATCGGTCGCCGTTTGTACCGGTCTGTGCCGAGGGGTATGAACACGGGGGATGGTACCCCCAAACGGGAGGTGACCGCTCGAATTGGGTTCCGGAGGTCCCTATAGTTTTTACCGCGCCGGGCGCGGGCGGGCGGTCAACATACTCACGATTCCCCCAACCTGTCAGGAAGGAGTTCCACGATGACAACGGCGACCTTTGCCAAGGGGCTTGAAGGCATCATCGCGGCAGAGACGCAGATGTCGTTCATCGATGGCCAGAAGGGCGTGCTCGAGTATGTGGGCATCCCGATCGGCGAGCTGTCGAGCAAGTCGAACTTCGAAGAGGTCGTGTGCCTGCTGTGGGACCTCAAGCTGCCGAAGAGCGCGGAACTCGCGGCGTTCGGGAGGGCGCTCAGGGCGAACTACGAGATCCCGGCCGAGCTGGCCGATCGGATCAGGAAGCTCCCGAAGTCCGCGTCGCCCATGCATGTGCTCCGGACGCTGGTGAGCGAGCTGGCGTTGTACGACCCGGCCCCGAACGCCAACGAGCCCGGCCCGGCGCGGGAGAAGGCGCTCCGGATCCTCGGCATGGCGCCGACGCTGGTGGCGTATTACGACCGGTACCGGCGCGGGTTGGACTTCGTCAAACCCGACAAGGACCTCTCCTTCGCCGAGAACTTCCTGTACATGCTCAACGGGGAGAAGCCGACCCCGACGATGGCCCGGGCGTTCGACATCTGCATGATCCTGCACGCCGACCACGGGCTGAACAACTCGACCTTCGCCGCCCGCGTCATCATCTCCACGCTCTCGGACATCTACTCGGCGCTCACCGGGGCGATCGGCAGCCTGCGCGGGCCCCTGCACGGCGGGGCCAACGAGGGCGTCATGCACATGCTCAACGAGATCCCCTCGCTGGACGCCGTCGAGCCCTATGTCATGGGCAAGATCGAGCGCCACGAGAAGATCATGGGCTTCGGCCACCGCGTGTACAAGGCCAAGGACCCGCGGGCGACCGACCTCCAGAAGCTCGCCAAGAAGCTCGCCGAGGATACGGGCAACGCCGATCTTTACGCCAAGAGCAACGCGATCGAGAAGATCATGGAGCGTGAGGTCGCGGCCAAGGGCATCTACCCCAATGTCGACTTCTACAGCGCGACCACCTACCACTGCATCGGTCTGAAGCTCGATCTGTTCACCCCGATGTTCGCCCTGTCGCGGATCGCCGGGTGGAGCGGGCACATCCTCGAGCAGCTGCGCGACAACCGCCTGTTCCGCCCCAAGGCGTCGTATGTCGGCCCGCACGACGCGCCGTTCGTGCCGATGGATCAGCGCTGATCGGGCCCCGGCGGGTGCTCGCCGAGCCAGCGGGCCATGTCCAGATCATCGAGGGTCAGCCGACCCTTCCAGGCTTCGAGGGCCTCGCGGATGACCGGGTCGTCCGCGAGGCTTTCGTTTGGGAGGGCCCGTTCGGCGGGGTTCGGAGGCGACGCCGGCCGCCGGGGGGGCGGGGGAGCGACCGGTCGGGTGGCGCCCGGCGATGGGGGCTGGGGCTTCGGCGCGGGGGGTGGCGGCGGGGGCGATGGGGCGGGCGCCTCGGCCCGGCCGGCCCGGCGGTCGAGCAGGCTGTTGGGGGAGAGCCCGAACTGGCGCATCCAGTGCGCGACCGAGTAGCGGTCCAGCGGGATGTCGCGGGCGAAGCTCGGGAGGGGTTTGGGACGCGGGCGGTGGTGGTCCTGCAGGAGGTGGAGCAGGAACAGGCCGCTGGCGAGGGGCTTGGCCCCCGCCCTGCCCGCGGCTCTGCGGAGGCGTCGGTCGTCGCTGACCACGGTCACACCGTGTCCCCCGGCCTTGCGGAGGCGGGCCTCGATCTCGTCGTCGGCGGTGCGCCGGGCCCCACTGAACACCACCTCGATGCCCGAGAGGGTCACGCGCCCCCGGGATTCCCGGCCGGCCTGGCCCCCGGTCCCGTCGCAGACCAGGACCGCCCGCTGCCCGGCGTATCGGCTGACGCCGACGAGGCCGGCCAGATCGGCCAGGTCGAGGGCCCGGCCCTCGCGGACGGCCTGGGGGAGGTGGAGGACATTGAACGCGTCGATGAGCAGCATGGCGGGCGGGGGTTCCGTGGGGAGGTCGGGCTGGGCGGGCCCCGTCCGCTTGATATCCGGGGCGGGCGGCGCTTTACTTTCGGCCCCGGTCGGCTCGCGTGAGTGGGCCGGAAGGGTATTGGTGTCGAGACCCCGATTCACTCCCCGCGCCCGGCGGCGCGGACAGTACGGACGAGGTGCCCATGGCGATCCGGATCAAGTCCCGCGGCGGCGAGCATGTCGAAGGCATGATGAAGCGCTTCAAGAAGCTCTGCGAGAAGGAGGGCCTGACCAAGGACATCCGTCGCAAGGAGTACTACGAGAAGCCTTCGGAGCGCCGGCGGCGCGCGGCGCGGAAGTCCGTGGGGCGGCGCTTCCGCACCGAGGCCGGGTTCGGCGGGCGCCCGTAAGTCAGGGACTCGGGCCGTCGGCTTGACAAACCCGACAGGCTCCACCACAATCAGCATTCCAAGCTGTCGGCGGGCTGCCATTGGGCGGCCCGCCGCTGCATTACAGAATGAGAGGAAGCTCCAGTGCGTACCGGTGTGCAGCCCTCGAAGGCCGTTGTCGGTGGTCCCGCTGTCCTCGTTCGTCGCTTGATCCGGGGCCTCCTCGGTTCGGCGGCGATGTCCGGCCTGCTCTGTCTCGTCGCGGTGCTGAGTCTCGGCGTCTCGCCGCGCGCCTGGGGGCAGGAGGGTGCGCCGCCCGAGTCGGGGGAGCAGGCGGTGGTGAAGCACGCGCCGGGCGGCGAGGCGAATCTGATCCTGCCCGACCTGTCGAGCGCGGAGTTCGTCGGCGTGGACGGGCACACGCTGCTGATGGCGGGCCTCGTGGTCAGCGCGCTGGGTCTGGCGTTCGGCTTTGTGATCTACTCCCAGCTGAAGAACCTGCCGGTGCACTCGTCGATGCGGGAGATCTCGGAGCTGATCTACGAGACCTGCAAGGCGTACCTGGTGCAGCAGGGTAAGTTCCTGCTGATCCTCTGGGTGTTCATCGGCGTCATCGTGGCCGTGTACTTCGGGCGGCTTGTGGAGACGCTCGACCCGGCGACGGGCGAGCTGACGCACGGCTTCCCCCTTGTGAAGGTGGCGGTCATCCTGGCGTTCAGCCTCGTGGGCATGGCCGGGTCCTACGGGGTCGCGTGGTTCGGCATCCGCGTGAACACCTTCGCCAACAGCCGGGCGGCGTTCGCCAGCCTCCGGGGCAAGCCCTACCCCTGCTACGCGATCCCGCTCCGGGCGGGCATGTCGATCGGCATGGCGCTGATCAGCGTCGAGCTGCTGATCATGCTGATCATCCTGCTGTTCATCCCCGGCGACTACGCCGGCCCCTGCTTCATCGGGTTCGCGATCGGCGAGTCGCTGGGCGCCGCCGCCCTGCGTATCGCCGGCGGCATCTTCACCAAGATCGCCGACATCGGCTCGGACCTCATGAAGATCGTCTTCAAGATCAAGGAGGACGACGCCCGCAACCCCGGCGTCATCGCCGACTGCGTGGGCGACAACGCGGGCGACTCGGTCGGGCCCTCGGCGGACGGCTTTGAGACCTACGGCGTGACGGGTGTCGCGCTCATCAGCTTCATCCTGCTCGCCGTCCCGGACCCGCAGGTGCAGGTCCAGCTCCTCGTCTGGATTTTCGCGATGCGGGTCATCATGGTCGTGGCCAGCGCGCTCTCGTACTTCATCAACGAGACCATCGCCCACGCCAAGTTCCACGCGGTGGACAGGATGAACTTCGAGTCCCCCCTGACGCACCTGGTCTGGCTCACCTCGATCGTCTCCGTCGTCCTCACCTACGCCGCCTCCCGGCTGCTCATCCCGGACCTCGGCGGCGACACCACCATGTGGTGGAGGCTGGCGAGCATCATCACCTGCGGCACGCTCGCGGGGGCGATCATCCCCGAGTTCGTCAAGGTGTTCACCTCGACCGAGAGCGCCCATGTCCGCGAGGTCGTCACGGCGAGCGAGCAGGGCGGCGCGTCGCTCAACATCCTCGCGGGCTTCGTCGCCGGCAATTTCTCGGCCTACTGGCTCGGCATGGCGATCCTGACGCTCATGGCCATCGGGTACTATGTCAGCAACGGCTTCCCGGGCGGGGAGGACGCGCTGATGCTCGCGCCCGCCGTGTTCGCCTTCGGCCTGGTGGCGTTCGGCTTCCTGGGCATGGGACCGGTCACGATCGCGGTCGACTCCTACGGCCCGGTCACCGACAACGCCCAGTCGGTCTACGAGCTCTCGATGATCGAGACGATCCCCGGCATCTCCGACGACATCCAGAAGAACTTCGGCTTCACGCCCGACTTTGAGAAGGGTAAGCAGTTCCTCGAGGAGAACGACGGCGCGGGCAACACCTTCAAGGCCACCGCCAAGCCCGTGCTGATCGGCACCGCGGTGGTCGGTGCGACGACGATGATCTTCGCGATCATCGTGGCCCTCACCCACGGCCTCCAGCCGTCGGAGGTCGCCAACCTCTCCCTGCTGCACCCGCCGTTCCTGCTGGGCCTCATCGCCGGCGGCACGACCATCTACTGGTTCACCGGCGCCGCCACCCAGGCGGTCTCCACCGGCGCCTACCGCGCCGTTGAGTTCATCAAGGCCAACATCAAGCTCGAGGGGTCGACCAAGGCGAGCGTCGCGGACAGCAAGAAGGTCGTCACCATCTGCACCGAGTACGCGCAGAAGGGCATGTTCAACATCTTCCTCGGCGTCTTCTTCGCGACCCTCGCGTTCGCCTTCTTCGAGCCCTTCTTCTTCATCGGCTACCTCGTGTCGATCGCCCTGTTCGGCCTGTTCCAGGCCATCTTCATGGCCAACGCCGGCGGCGCCTGGGACAACGCCAAGAAGATCGTCGAGACGGAGATGAAGGCCAAGGGAACCCCGCTGCACGACGCGACCGTCGTGGGCGACACCGTCGGCGACCCGTTCAAGGACACCTCCTCGGTGGCCATGAACCCGGTCATCAAGTTCACGACGCTCTTCGGCCTGCTCGCCGTGGAGCTGGCGATGAGCCTCAAGGTCATGTCCCCCTCGGGCGACAAGGTCCACACCACGCTCACGGCGGTGCTCACGGGCGCGTTCTTCCTCGTTTCGCTCTTCTTCGTCCGCCGCTCGTTCTACGGGATGCGGATCGGGGGGCACGGGGCCGCCGGCCACGGCTGAACGGCCGGCCCCTCCCGGGGCCCCGCCGCCAAGCCACAGACCGCTCCCCTTTCGGCCCGGGCTCTCCCGGGCCGATTCGTTTCCGGGTGCATAACATGCGACCCAATTACGAACCGTGGAGGCCCGCATGACCACCCAGTTGACCCTTGCCAGTATCGGTGAAATCCCTTGGCCCTTCTTCGTCGCACCGGTGAGCGCGATCGCCGCCCTGGTGATGGCCCGTGTCTTTGCCGCGAGCGTCATGCGCCGGTCCGAGGGCGATGAGGAGATGGTCCGGATCGCCCAGGCGGTGCGCGAGGGCGCGATGGCCTACCTCGTGCGCCAGTACAAGGTGGTGGCGGGGGTCTTCGTGGTGCTCGTGCTCTTCCTCGGGGCGCTGGTGGCCCTGAAGCTCCAGCCCTGGCAGACGATGATCGGCGTGCCGATCGCAGGCCTGCTGTCGGCCCTGTGCGGCTGGTTCGGGATGAGGATGGCGACCAACGCCAGCGCCCGCACGGCGGCCGCGGCGAAGCAGAGCCTCAACGAGGGGCTGACCGTGGCCTTCCGCTCCGGCGCGGTGATGGGCCTGAATGTCGTCGGCTTCGCGCTGCTCGACGCGTCGGCCTGGTTCATGGTGTTCAACGCCCTGGATGTTCCGATGACCCTGCTGACCACGATCATGCTCAGCTACGGCATGGGCGCGTCGACGCAGGCGCTGTTCGCCCGGGTCGGCGGCGGCATCTACACCAAGGCGGCGGATGTCGGCGCCGACCTCGTCGGGAAGGTCGAGGCCGGGATCCCCGAGGACGACGCCCGCAACCCCGCGACGATCGCCGACAATGTGGGCGACAATGTCGGCGATGTGGCGGGCATGGGCGCCGACCTGTACGAGTCGTACTACGGGTCGATCCTGGCGACGATGGCGCTCGGGGCCGCCGCCGCCTTCAGCATCGTCGGTGTGGCGACGGGGGGGGCGACGAAGCTCGCGATGTCGCTCGCGGCCACCCCGATCGCGCTGGCAGGCCTGGGCATCCTCTGCTCGATTGTCGGCGTGTTCACCGTCAAGGCCAAGGAGAACGCCTCGTTCGCCCAGCTCCTCAAGAGCCTCCACAAGGGCGTGTGGATGGCTTCGGCGCTGATCACAGCCGGGTGCTTCGTCCTGCTGTGGGTGCTCCTGGGCGGCGAGACGACCGGGCACGACCTGGCCGCGGCGGGGACCAGCTGGTGGCGCATGGGCCTGGCGATCGTCTCCGGCCTGGTCGCCGGCAATGTCATCGCCTTCGCGACGGAGTACTACACGAGCTACGAGCATGCCCCGACCCGCCGGATCGCCGAGCAGGCCCTCACCGGCCCCGCCACGGTCATCATCGCCGGCATCGCCGAGGGCATGAAGTCCACCTGGGCGCCGCTGATCACCGTCGTCGTCGCCATCATCGCCGCGTTCTCCTTCGCGGGCGGGGCCGAGAACTTCCTCATGGGCCTCTACGGCGTGGGCATCGCCGCCGTCGGCATGCTCTCGACCCTCGGCATCACCCTCGCGACCGACGCCTACGGCCCGATCGCCGACAACGCCGGCGGCAACGCCGAGATGACCGGCCAGCCGCCCCATGTCCGCGAGCGGACCGACATGCTCGACAGCCTCGGCAACACCACCGCCGCCACGGGCAAGGGGTTCGCGATCGGATCCGCGGCGCTCACGGCGCTGGCGCTCTTCGCGGCGTATGTCCAGGTCGTCCAGACCCAGCTGACCACGCAGGCCGAGGCCTTCGTCGGCGACGGCGAGGGCGCCGCCCCGTATGTGGTCTACCAGGGCCACCACAAGTTCGCCATCGTGGACCCGACGGTGCGGGACGCGAAGACCGGGAAGCCCCGTGTCGACTGCGGCATGGTGGTCGACCGCGTCCAGCTCTCCGGCATGCACTTCGATGAGCACATCGAGAAGGGCACGGTCTTCACGGATGTCAAGCCCCTGCCCCGCGGCGGGACCCACGAGCCGACCACCCTCCAGACCGCGCGCCGGTTCGAGGTCAACGGCGCCCTCGGCGAGGGAGACCACACGCACGAGTTCTCGCTGGAGCTCATCGGCAGCCGCAACGGCACGCTCCAGGATGTGCTCGCGTTCTACGACACCACCATCGCCAACCCCCGACTGCTCGGAGGGCTGTTCATCGGCGTGCTGCTGACCTTCCTGTTCTGCGCCCTCACCATGAACGCCGTCGGACGGGCGGCCTACGAGATGATGAAGGAGTGCCGGCGCCAGTTCGGCAAGATGCGAGAGGCCTTCCGCGCCGGCGGCATGAGCGAGGCCCAGATCGCCGACCCCATGCAGTGGCCCAAGCGGGTCGAGTTCGAGGGCACGCAGTACCCCGACTACGCCCGGTGCGTCTCGATCTCGACCGCCGGCGCCCAGAAGGAGATGATCGTCCCCTCGATCCTCGCCATCGCCGTGCCCGTCGCGGTCGGCCTGGTGCTCAGCGTGCCCGGCGTGATGGGTCTCCTCGCCGGCGGCCTGACCAGCGGGTTCGCGGTCGCGGTCTTCATGGCCAACGCCGGCGGCGCGTGGGATAACGCCAAGAAGCTGCTCGAGTCCTTCGGACGCATCAAGGCCAGCGACGCGGTCAACAACGCCGAGCTCCGCAACAAGATCCCCGCCGGCGTCCGCGAGGCGATCGTGGCCCGCGCCGAGGAGATGGTCCGCACCGGCAACGGCGACAAGATCGTCTACGGCAAGGGCTCCGACGACCACAAGGCCACCGTCGTCGGCGATACCGTGGGAGACCCCTTCAAGGACACCTCCGGCCCCTCGCTCAACATCCTCATCAAGCTCATCTCGATCGTCTCGGTCGTCTTCGCCGGCCTGGTCGTGGCCTACGGCCCGATGATCGGCGGGCTGATCGGGCTGAACTGATCGACACCAACCGCGCATGACCGCCGCGGCCCCGGGGCGTCCCGGGGCCGCGTCCTTGTGGTGCGGGCATCCTGCCCGCTCTCCCGTCGGACAACCGCCGGCACGCCCCCGCCATACACTCGCGTCATGCCACCATTCCTCCAGATCCTCGTCGCGGTGCTGGGCGCGATGCTCTTCAGCGCGGCGGTCCTGCACCTCATCCCGCGCCTGGGCGCACCCGGCAAGTCCCTCGCCCGCTGGCTCACCCGCGCGCCCGGGCTCGACCTGGTCATCACCTACCTCACGGCGGTCCCCATGTTCGCCGGGCCGATCGCCGGCGTGCGTCTGTGGGGCGACCGCCCGTGGCTCGGCGCGGGGCTGGGCCTGCTCGCGGCGGTCTGCGCCCAGGTGCTGAGCGTCATGGTCTGGACCGTCTGCCACGAGATCGCCAACCGCAAGCACCTGAAGGGCCACCGCATCGTCCACACGCTCAACCGAAAGGTCGGGCGCCTGCGCAACCACACCGCCGTGTGGTGGACCGCGTGGGCGGTGCCGGTGTTCTGGTTTATCCGCGTCGCCGAGTACCTCGTGTACCCGCCGCTCACCTGGCTCGTCCGGCTGCCGCGGTACAAGGGCGCCGACTGGGTGAATGTCAGCCGCCACAAGTTCGAGGGCCTGGTCGGCCACGACCTGATCTGGTGCCTCTACTGCGACTGGATGACCGGCGTCTGGAGCCTGGGGGCCGAGATGCTCCGCAATGTCGAGACCTTCTGGTGCCCGATCCGGTTCGATTCGGCCAAGAAGTGCGAGAACTGCCGGCACGACTACCCCGACATCGACGGCGGCTGGATCCCCTCCGACAGCGACATGGCGGCCGTCGCCAAGAAGCTCGACGAGCAGTACCCCGGGCCGGGCGGCGACAACTCGTGGTGGGGGCACCCGGCGCGGCTGACGGTGAGCGCGCCGAAGAAGGATGAGCCGCGGACTGACGCGGAGGAACGCGGATAGGAGTCATTGGAGGGAGTCATCGAACTCTGCCCCGCACGGTCTGATCGTGTCGCTCCGCGTGCGTCCGCGGCTACCCTTCCGCAAGCCATGCCAGACCAACCCGACAAGCACGACCTCTACGAGCAGTGCGTCCAGTCGCCCGGGCACTTGGTGCCGATGCTGCGGGCGATGCACCAGCAGATGGCTCGGCTTTCCGAGCCGTGCGGCCGGGCTCGCGGCTCGGAGAGCCGTGCCACCATGATGCCGACCGTGCTGGGCGAGGACTTCGCCGGCACGGCCGCGCTGAGCTATCTCTGGGCCGGGGCCTCGCCCGACAACCGGGCCATCGCGGTGGATCTCGACGGGTCGGCCCTGATGCGACGGCCGGCGCACGAGCGCGTCGCCCGCATCCTCGGCGATGTGCGCACGGCCACGACCCCGGCCGACCACGCCTGCGACATCCTCTTCGTCGGCAACTTCTCCATCGGCTACCTCCACACCCGCGTCGAGCTGGTCAAGTACCTCCGCCACGCCCGCGCCCGGCTCAACGCCGGCGGCGTCTTCGTCTGCGACACCTACGGCGGCGAGTCGGCGTTCCTGACCGGCCATGTCCACCGAGACCACTTCGCCGCCGACGGCCGGCGCATCCGCTACACCTGGGAGCAGCGCGACGCCAACCCGCTGACGGGGATGGTCACCGATGTGCTGCACTTCCAGGTCGATCGGGCCGGCATGGTCGAGCTGGAAATGCCCGACGCGTTCATCTACCGCTGGCGGCTGTGGAGCGTGCCGGAGCTGGCCGACGCGATGGCCGAGGCCGGCTTCGCCGCGACCGAGGTCTACGACAAGACGCCGGATGCGACGGATGAAGAGGGCAACGCGTACATGCTGCCGGTGATGGGGGATGGGGATGTAGAGGACAGCTTTATCGTGTGCGTGGCGGGGCGCAGAGGATCCGCTACATAGGTCGTATGGGTCGTATGCGACCTATGCCACCTGCAAAAGGCCGCGGGCCCCCGGTCTCCCGGGGGCCCGCGTCACAACGGTCCTGCGTGGCTGGTAAGCCGAGTTCTGTCGTCGCCGGTGGTTCCCGGTCCGGCCCTTGACGGGGGCTCGGCACGGTTCGGAGAACCGTGCCGCCGGGCCCGGGCCTTCCGGCGCGAGCGGCCATTTCTCTCGCCGCGCCGTTGCCGACGCGGTCCGGGCTCCTGGTGGCACGGCTCTCCGAGCCGTGTGCCTCGTGGCCTCACGGAGCGGCACGGTTGAGACAACCGTGCCACCCGGAGAGCCGTGCCACCATTCGCCCGAGCACCCTACCCGCTCCCAATAGCCGGACCAGCCTGAGAGCTGCTTGGGCTTGCACGCGGTGGGGTTTACCGTGCCCCGGCTGTCACCAGCCGGGCGGTGCGCTCTTACCGCACCCTTTCACCCTTGCCTGTGGTCTTGCGACCCATCGGCGGTTTGCTTTCTGTGGCACTTTCCCTCGCCCCGGACCAAAGGGCGGGTGGGCGTTACCCACCACCGTGTCCTGCCGTGCTCGGACTTTCCTCGGAGGGGACAAGCCCCTGCCGCGGCCGCTTTGCCACGCGGGAGATCGTATCCCCATCGGAGCCCCGGGCTGGCTGGCCCACCCGGCCCCGGTCAGACCAGGCGGATCAGCCGCCTGCCCACCCACTCGGCCGTCAGCAGCAGGACCAGCACCACCAGCACCACCGGCTTGTCCCACAGCGGCTCGACATCCGGCTCGGCCTCGAGCACGACCGAGCGGTTGGGGAGCAGCGAGGGGAGGCGAGAGAGCTCGGCGGGCGGCACGACGGCGCCCCCGGTCTGGGACGCCAGCTCGGCCAGCAGGGCGTGGTCGGCCTCGGGCGTTCGCAGCTCGTCGTCGGGGGCCAGGGCGCGGAACTCGGCGCGGGCGTTCGCCGACGCGAGCAGGGGGTCCACGGCCTCGACGAGGTAGTCGCCCGGCGCTCCGGGCGACCAGCTCGCGGCGTAGGACGCCGTCGTGCCGCCCGCCTCGCGCTCCTCGGGGCCGAGCTTGATCATCGTGCCGGTGGAGTCCCCCTTGCGGGTGATGCGGACCTCGACGGCCGGCGGCGCGGCGTCGACGAGGGACTGGTCGAGCAGGATCGCGCCCAGACGGACGGGGGTGTCGACGCCGACAGCGGTGGGGGAGGCCTCGAGGAGGACGGGCTGCCCGGCGCGGGCGAGGCTGCCGCGTCCGGCCAGACGGATCAGGGAGAGGTAGAAGCGTTCGGGCAGCGACTCGCCCCGCCCGTATCGCCATCGCCAGACCTCGTCGGTGCCGACGAAGACGACGCGTCCGGCGCCGTAGCGCATGGTCAACACGCTCGGCGAGCTCTCGGAGGGGCTGTCGGTGGGTGAGGCGGAGGCGAGGACTTCCGCGGTGGCCTTGACGGCGCCAGGGTCGATCGCGAGCGACCAGCGGAGCACCGACCAGCCCATGCCCGGGTCGCTGAGCGAGGCGAGCCAGCCGGCGCCGGTGGTGTCGGCCATGTCGAGGACGCCGAGGCGCGACGCCGCGGGCCCGGGGTTGAGCGTGACGGGCGAGGAGGAGGCGGTGTAGCCCCGCAGGCCTCCGGGGAGGGTGGCGTTGACGGGCAGGAGGTCGGCGAGCGGTGTGGTGGCCCATCGCCAGGGGTTGGCGCCGGGGCCGGTCATCCACACGAGGCCGGCGCCGCGCTGGGCGACATGGTCGCGGAGCTGCTCAAGCTGCTCGACGCTGAAGACATCGGGGCGGACATCTCCGAGGATGACGACATCGAAATCGGCCCACTCGCCCGCCGATCGGGGCACATTGGGGAGCGCGACATCGCCCTCCTGGATGTAGCGGCGGTCGGTGGCCAGGAGCATGACGCTCGAGCGGATGGACTGCTCCCGGACGAGCAGGTCCTTCACGCCGCGGTACTCCCAGCGCGGGTAGCCCTCGAAGTAGACGACGCGGAGCGGCCTGTCGACCAGCTCGATCTCGACGGATCGTTGGTTGTTGGCGTCGAGGACATCGCGCCCGTTGGTCTCGATCCGCACCAGCCAGCGGGCGTGTCCCGCGTCGTCGGGGCGGGCGGCGAGGCGGACCTCCGCGACGCCGTCGCGCCAGCGGTCTGGACTGATCGGCTGCTCGTCGAGCGTCTCCCCCGTGACGGCGTCGGTGAGGATGAGCCTCGCGTCGGGGGCGGCGTCGTCCCCGCCCCGCGCGACCACCCGGGCCGTGACGGGGACGAAGTCGCCGACGAACGCGGACGCGGGGGCGTCGGCGCCTTCCAGCGCCAGGTCGAGGAGCGGCCGCTCGCTGCCGAGGGGGACGGGGTACAGGCCGACCTTGGCGGCGATCAACTCGCGGAGCATGCGCGCGTCGGGCGGGTCGCTGGTGCGCCCGTCGGTGAGGAGCACGACCCCGGAGATCGGGCGCCCGGCGAGGCGCGAGAGGGCGTCGTCGATGGCGGCGGCAAGACGCGTGCGGGGGCCCGCGGGCGGGCCGAGCTCGTCGGGCGAGACCTCGTAGGGCGCGGCGTCGAAACCCAGCCAGAGGAGGTTGTGCTGCCCCGCAAGCGCCGCCCAGGTCCCGTCGGCCGAGAGCCGGCGGAGCTGCCCGTCGCGGGTGCCGTCGGGGCCCGCGTCGGGCATGGTGAGCGAGGCCGAGCGGTCGACGAGGATGGCGACCGTGTCACGCTCGGTGCGCTGGTTGTCGCGGATCAGGCTCGGGCCCGCGGCCAGGAGAGCGACGAGCGTGAGCAGCAGGGCGCGGATGGCCGCGAGCACGGCGCGGCCCCGCGCCGGGCCCTCCAGACGCCAGTAGCTCCACGCCGCGAGGAAGACCACGAAGAGGATCGAGGGAGTCCAGACCCACAGGGGCAGCTCGTGGGTCATGCCGAATCGGACGCCCTCCTCGCCGGGGCGCAGGGCGTCGAACCCGAACATGGCTTGCAGGAGGTCGCTCACGCGGGGCCTCCCGCGCGGGAGGCGTGCGAGACGACGCGGGCCAGGCCGACCTCGGCACAGGCGAGCAGGAGGGCCGCCAGCAGCAGCGCGAGCCCCGGGCCCGGGCCGGCCGGTTCGCGGCTCGGTTCGGTCGGAGCGTCGCCAGGGCCGGGGCCGGTATCCGTCCAAGCGAACCTGCCAGAGGCGCCGAGCCAGGCCTCGACCCGCCCGGCGTTGGCGGGGGTGGTGTCGCTGGCGGCGGTATCGGGCTGGGCGATGACGGCCCCGATGTCCTGCCCGGAGGTGTCCCGGGCGAAGTAGACCCCGGCGTCACGGACCGCGTCGCGGGTGAGGCCGGTGGAGGGATCCACGGGCAGGGCTCGCGGGTCGGCGCCTTCGCGGTCCACCACCTCGACGGCCCCGACGGGGGCGGTGAGGCGCGAGCCGGCGGTTGTGGTGGGCGTGGACCGCCCCGCGCCGATGCCGCCGCGGACAAGCTCCTGCACCAGCGGCACCATCAGCGGCCGAGCGGGAAGGTCCGTCCAGTCCAGATCGACGGCGGTGGCGAGCAGGGCCACCGGCCCGGCCCGGGACGCGCCGGGAGGGCTCACCAGCAGCACGGGCCGGGCGTCGGCGGTCTCGAGCAGCAGGAGGGCGTCTTCGGTCTGGGAGACGCCGAGCACGCGCTGGACGGAGACGGTCTCGGCGAGGGCCGCCAGCTCGGCGCGGATGAACCAGAGCGGGTCGGCGGCGCCGGGGGATGGGGTGTCCGGGAGCGGGGCGGCGAGCGTGCGCGCGCCCTCGGGGATGTCGGTGGGGTCGCGCTCGAACTCCCAGGGCAGGTCGAGCGCGGCGCGGGCCTGCTCGGGCCAGAGCTGCGCCCCCGGGCTTGGGGCGACGGTGAGGAGGACCGCGCCCCCGCGGGCGCGGAACTCGCCGAGCGCGGCCCAGCCCTCCGGCCGGACGCGGGCGGGCTCGGCGACAACGGCGGCGTCGAAGCCGGCGAGGGCGCCCGTGTCGAGCCGGGCGGCGTCGAGGGTCTCGACCTCGATCCGATCGGCGCGGGCGTCGGTCGGTTCGAGCGCCAATCGGAGCCAATCGCTGGGGCCGAAGTCGTCGAGCCGTGGGCGGGCGCCGAATCGCCGGGCGCCCACCAGCGCCACCCGGAATTGCTCGCGGACCTCGAGCACGGCCAGGGCGGTGTTGTCGCGGTCGTTGGCGTCGCGGTCGATCTCGGCGCGGAGGACGCAGCGGCCGACCCGGCCCAGCCCGGCGAGATCGAGGTCGATGGTGGACTGGGCCTCGCGCTGCCCGGGTGCCCAGCGGACGACCGCGGCGCCCAGCTCGCGCGATGTGCCGGAACGGTCGGTGACCACACGGAGGGTGGTGAGCGCCGCCTCGTCGACCCCATCGCCCCACCGGGTCAGCGTGGCGCGGGCCTGGCTTAGCCCCGTTACGGCGTCGTCGGGGCTGGCGATCACGACCGGTCGGAGCAGATCGAACGACGCGATGGCGGTGTTCCCGAGGGTCGTATCGGCGGGCGGGGTGGCGGTCAGCGTTGCGCCGGCGGGGAGCGGCCCGTGCGGCGCGCCGTGGCCGAGGCTGCCCTCGCGGAACGCGGAGTAGACGGCGACGGTGACGCCCGGGGCGTCGTCGCCGGAGGGCATCGCCGGCAGGAGGCCGACTGCGCCGGCGAGGTCCAGGCGGCTGTCGGCGGGGCGCAGCTCGGCCAGACGGCGCTCGATCACCCCGAGGTCGCTGGTGGGGGGGGAGACGACGGCCTGGGCCGGCGCCGCGAGGGTGATGAGGGCGGCCCGGTCGCCGCGGGCGGGGTCGAGGCGCCCGAGCAGCTCGCGGGCGCGGGCGAGGGACCGCTGGAGGTCGGACTCGGCGGACTGATCGCCCTCGCCGACGGCGGCGGAGGTGAGGCTGTTGTCGACCAGGAGATAGACCTCGCGCGGTCCGGCGCGGGCGCCATCGTCGGACCCGAGGATCGGGCGGGCGATCGCCAGGGCGACCAGCGCGACGAGCAGGCACCGGGTCAGCAGCAGGAGGAGTTGTTCGAGGCGGACGCGCCGGTGGCGCTGGCGCTGGGCCTCAAGCAGGAACCGCATGGCGGCCCACCGGACCGGCTTGCGACGGCGGCGCATGAGCAGGTGGATGACGACGGGGATCGCCACGCACGCCGCGCCGAGACCGAGGAGGATGGGGTGGAGGAAGCTCATGGGAGGCGGGCGTCGCGGGCAGGCGCTCCGGGCTGATCAGCCATACTTGCTCCGCTTGATCCGGGCGTTGCGTCGGGCGACGAACGCGGCCAGGGGCGGGCCGAGCCAGTCATGAGTGTCGACGAGCTGGTAGTCGAACCCGAAGGAGCGGGTGGCCTTCTCGACGGCGTCGAGGTGCTTGCCGATGGCGTCGAGGTAGGCGGCCCTGATCGCGCGGGGGTCGACCTTGACCAGCCCCTCGCCCTCGAGGCCCTCGAACGGCGCGGTGTCCGCGAACTCGAAGGCGCGCTCGGCGTGGTCGAGCACCTGGAAGGTCATGAGGTCGTGGCCGCGGTGCTTGATGCGGGCCATCGCGGCGCGGATGTGGGCCGGGTCGTCGAAGCAGTCGCTGATGAGCGCGATGAGGCACCGGTTGGAGACCTTGGCGAGGAGCTGGTCGACGGCCCGGGAGAGGTTAGTGGGGGCCTCGACCGGCTGGGTGGAGAGCACCCCGATCACCTGGCGCCACGCGTTCATCGAGCCGGTGCGGGCGAGGGTCGCGCGGACCTCATCGGCGAACACCAGCACCCCGACGCGGTCGCCCTGGCGCAGCGTCACATAGCTGAGGGCGGCCGCCAGCGCGGTGGCGTGGTCGAACTTGCTCCAGTAGTCGCGGTCGTCGAGGCTGGTCTTGCGCCCCACGCCGGAGGCCTCGGCGACCGAGCGGCTGCCGTAATTCATCGAGCCGGAGGCGTCGACCATCACGATCAGGTCGAGGTTGGTCTCCTGCTGGTACTGCTTGAGGTGGAGCTTGTCGGAGCGGGCGAAGACCTTCCAGTCGAGGTGGCGCACATCGTCGCCGGGGACATACGGCCGGTGCTGGGCGAACTCGACGGAGAAGCCCTGGTAGGGGGAGCGGTGCTGGCCGCTCATCACACCCTCGACGATCATCTTGGCCCGCAGCTCCAGGGTCCGCAGTCTTGCCAGGGTCTGGGGGTGCAGGTACAGCGAGGCGTCCTGCTCGGGCAGGCGGGCGCCGTGGGGCCGGGGGTCTGGCTGTGGCGGTCCGTCGCTCACGGCAGCAATGTACCCCGGCGGGAGGATCCGCGGACCGCAGGGTCAAAATGGAGAACGGGGCACGCCCCTCCCCCTCATAGGCAAGGGCGTGCCCCGATTGGCGGTTCAGACGCGGCGCGTCAGGCTTGGTTCCGCCCGGAACGGCGGCGGGGCTGGAAATCCTGCGACGCGGGCGGGGCGTCCTGCGGAACGGCCTCGGGGGCGCCTTGCGGGGCGAGCCCGGGGCTGTCCTGGTAGTACCGCTGGCGGTAGCGGTCGAGACGGTCGCGGAAGCGCTGCATGAGCTGATCGTGCTGTTGGTCCTCGGGGGAGAACTGATCGCCGGGCATCATGCCGCGGTTCTCGAGGCCCTGGCCTCGCGGGCCGGGGCCGACCTGCCCGGGCTGCTGCCCGAGCCTCTGACCCTGGCGGTCACGCTGCATGGGGCGCTGGGCGGGCATGTTGGGGTCGGGCTGGAAGCCCGGTCCCGGCCCGAAGCCCGGACCCTGCCCGGGGACGAAGCCCTGCCCCCGGCCTCGTCCCTGGCCGAGGCCCTGCCCGGGACCCTGCCCGGGCGCGAAACCTTGCCCCTGGCCTCGGCCCTGGCCGAGGCCCTGCTGGTTCATGTGCTGCCGGAGGCCGGGTTGGCCGGGCTGGCCGGCTCGGGGGCCTGGGGCCCCGTTGCCCTGCGGCCCCTGGAACTGCTGACCACCCTGGCCCTGGAACTGCCTGCCCTGCGGGCGCTGGAACTGCTGACGGCCCTGGCCCCGGCCCTGGGGCCCGGCAAACGGCTGGTCCCGCGGCCCGGCCTGCTCGAGGCGCTGGCGGAGGTGCTCGAAGGCCTGCCGGCGCTCCTCGGGGTCGAGGCCGGCCATCCGCTCACGGATGCCCTGCATCACCTCCCGGCGCTGCTCGGGCGGCATCGGGGCCAGGTGATCCCGGAGCATCTGCCGGACCTCGCCCTGCGGCCCCTGGGGCTGGCCCTGTCCGGGGCCTTGGCGGGCGCCCTGGCCCTGACGCTGGCCCCGGTTGCTCTGGGCGCGGTTGCCCCGCGCGGGCGGGGCGGCGTCGGCCTGACGATCGGCCTGCGGCGCGCGGTCGGGCTGGCGGAGCCGCTGAGGCTGGGCGTCGGCCGTCGCGGCGAGGCCGGCGATGGCGAGAACGAAGAGGAGTGTGGTTGTGTGTCGCACTGTGGTGCTCCTTCCTTTGGCTTTCCGTGTCCCACTCACGCCCAGCACAACGATCGTCGCGGGGGTGGATTGCGGCGCCGGATCGGGGGATCCGGGCCGAGGGCCGGTAACTACGAGCGCGGCGGACCAAGCGGCCGCGCATGACGGCGCGGGCCTCTGGTGTGATCGAGGGGGTTGGCGGGGGGCGGAACGCTCGGGCTTGGGCCTTGGATCGCCCTGGGCAGGAGCGCCCGGCTCAGTCGACGGGCTCAGTCGACAGGCTCGTCGGGGTCGGGCTCGCGTTCGCCGAAAATGGCGGTCCCGACGCGGACGATGTTGGCGCCTTCTTCGATGGCGATCTCAAAGTCGCCGGTCATGCCCATGCTGAGGATGTTGAACCGGCCCTCACCCACGCCGCGTGTGCGGATCTCCTCGAACAGCTCGCGGCAGCGGGCGAAGGTCTGCCGGGCGTCCTCTGGGTTCTCGCTCGCGGCGGCGATGGTCATGAGGCCCCGGACCCGGACATTGATCATGGTCTCGATCTGCTCGGCGAGCGGGCGTGCCGCGGCGATGGGGCAGCCGAACTTCTGGGGTTCGAGCGAGCAGTTGACCTGCACGAGCACCTCGACGGGCCGGTCGGCGCGGAGGGCGATCTGCTGGACTTCCTCGGCGAGCCGGAGGGAATCGACCGAGTGGATGAGCCGGCAATAGTCGGCGACCTTGCGGGCCTTGTTGCGCTGCAGGTGCCCGATCATGTGCCAGCGGACTGCGTCGGGGATGGCGCCGGGGGTTTGTCCGTTCAGGACGACCGTGGCGGCGGTCTCGCGGGTCTGGCGGTCCTGGCTGCCCTTGGGGTGGACGCGGAGCCGCTGGAGGAACTCCTCGACCATGGCGGCCCGTTGGACCAACTGCTGGACGCGGTTCTCGCCGAAATCGCGGTGGCCAAGCTCCAGGAGCCCCCGGATGTCCTCCGGCTCGGCGTTCTTGGTGACGGCGACGAGGATGACATCCTCGGGGCGTCGCCCGGTGCGCCGGGCGGCGTCCGCGACCCGCTCGCAGGTCCGGTGGTACCGCTCGGCGAGTGTGTCGGGCATGAGCGTCCTGCTTCCGTGCATGCTGATCCTCTCCCGCTCCCGGCCCGGGCTCCGCCGGGGGGTCCTCCAGTCTAGCCGGTCCGTCCGGGGGTGCCGAATCGGGCGGCCCCGGTCGGGGAGAGGACCCAGGATCGGCCGGGGAGCGTCAGTCCTTGCGGATGCGGACATCGATGCCGGCGGGGATCTGGACGGTACGGTGGGGGAAGGGGATGCTGATACCCGCGGTGTCGAGGGCGACCTTGATGTCGCGGGTGAGGCGCTCGCGGACGGTCCAGTAGTCGGCGGTGGGGGCCCACACCCGAACGGCCCAGTCGACGCTCGACGCCCCCAGCTCGTTGAGGTACACGACCGGTTCCTTGTGCGGCAGGCGGCCCAACACCCCCGTCGCCACGCCCATGAGCACCTCGCGGGTCATGTCCAGGTCCGCGCCGTAGTCGGTGCCGACGGCGACATCGACGCGCCGGTGCTTGTGATAGGTGATGTTCTCGATGGTGGCGCCGTAGATCGACCCGTTGGGCACGATGATCCGACGGTTGTCGGGCGTGTCGAAGACGGTGGAGAACATCCCGATCTCGTCGACCTGGCCGGTCACGCCGCCGGCGTTGACCACATCACCGACCTTGAACGGCCGGAAGATCAGCAGCATCACGCCCGAGGCGAAGTTGCCGAGCGTGCCGGAGAGGGCCATGCCCAGGGCGAAGCCGGCGGCGGCGATGACGGCCGCGAAGCTCGCGGTGTTGATGCCGAAGGTCGAGAGGATCGCCAGCCCGCCGAGCACCATGATGGCGTACTTGGCGAGGTTGCCGAAGAAGCGGGCGAGGGTCTCCTCGACGCGGGCCTTTCGGGAAACGCCGGTGACGAAGCGGCCGGCCCACCCGCTGACGATGAGCACCACGAAGATGAGGACGAGGGCTTTGGTGATCGGCCAGCCGAGCGACTGCCAGAGCGTCAGCCAGTCGGCCGTGTCGCCGCGCCCGCTGAGAAGGTCGATCGCCGCGGAGCCGGCGGCGTCGGTATCGAGGGCGCCGATGAGGGGCGTGGGGCCAGCGGACGCGGGTGCGGCAATGTCGGCGGCGGGCTGATCCTGCCAAGCCATGGGGTGTCCTCCATCAGGGGGTGATCGGGTGAGCGATCGGATTGTTGGCGCGGTTGTCAGAAGGACCAGCCGAGCGTCGCGTAGTAGCCGATATCGTTGCGTTTCTTGTCCGGGCCGGGGGAGCTGTCGTACCGGTCCTCGACGCCGAGGCGCAGGAAGAGGTTGACCTCGGGGTCGACATCGATCTTCCAGCCGGCCTTCCCGACGAAGCGGTAGGGCCCGATCGGGTCCAGCGAGGGGTACAGGTCGAAGACTGCCTCCAGGCTCTGGCGTTCGGTGAGCAGGTGGGTGAGGTCCAGGCCCAGGTCGGCCTCGGGGTGCCACCGGTTGTCGCTGCCGCCGAACTCTCGGGTGGCGTTGAGGCCGGCGCGGAGCAGGAGACTGGTCTTTTCGGTCTCGACCGCCTGGTAGCCGACGCCGGGACCCACGCTCAGCCGGTGGTCCCAGTCCTGGAACTCGTCGTACTCGTAGGTGGCGCCGACATAGACGCGCCACGGGCTGTCAGAGAACTTCCAGTCGTGGCGCCCGTCGACCTGGAACCTGTTCTCCGTCTTGTCGCCCTCGTCGTTGGAGTAGGTGTAGACGAGGTTGATCTGATCGGCGGTTCGGTCGTCCTCGCGGCTGGCACTCGCCGCGCCCCGGAGGTTGAAGTTCTCGTTGTTGCCCGAGGCGCCGGTGAGCCCGAACTCGATCGAACCTGCCCACCCGGCGAGCCAGCCACGGTCGGCTTCCTCGATCGCCTCGGCGCCCTGCTCGTCCTGGGCCGAGAGGGAGACCCGGGCGCCGGTGGTTGGCAGTTCACCCCCCGCCGACGCCGCGGCGGCCGGGGCGGCCAGGCACAAGAGCCCGAACAGAGCACGACTTGGTTGGGGGATTGTCTTCATAGGCTGGAACCTAGCGGTGGCCGGCGGGAATCCCCGACAACCGACAGCCTTTCCCGGGGCGTTGCACGGGTATGCTGTGGGATCATCGTCGGGTGCGCCGGCCAGAGATTGCTGATCCGCGGCGGGGCCCCCGACCGATGGAGAAGGCGGTATGGATCAATACTCCCGTCGTCAGTTGCTTCACTCCGGCTTCGCGGCCGGGGCGTTCGTCCTGCTCCAGGGTTGCGCGAGTTCGGCCCGCCGGCCGGGCGTCCGCGTCACGCCGCAGGCGGGCGACCCCTCGGTCTGGAAGTTCGAGTCGCAGAAACCCGGGTGGATGACCGGGTCGTCGTCGACGGCCACGGCGCCGGCGACCGGCGTGATCCCCCGGACCACCTGGACGCGGGCCACACCGAAGCTCTGGGACACCAACCCGATGAACGGCATCAGCCGCATCACCGTCCACCACGACGGCATGACGGCGTTCACCAGCACGAGCCAGGCCGACGCCGCCAGCCGGTTGGAGTCGATCCGCAACTCGCATGTTGACTCCCGCGGCTGGGCGGATATCGGCTATCACTACATCGTGGACCCCGCGGGCCGCGTGTGGGAGGGAAGGCCGATCAACCTCCAGGGCGCTCATGTCGCAGACAACAACGAGCACAACCTGGGCGTGATGGTCATGGGCAACTACGACCAGCAGTCTCCCACCGGCGCCTCGGTCAAGGCGCTCGACGACTTTGTCGCGGCGATGATGCGCAAGTACAAGGTGCCGGTCGGCCGGGTGTACACGCACCAAGAGATCCGCCCGACCGCCTGCCCGGGACGCAGCCTACAGCGGGTGATGGAATCGACCCGTGCGCGTGGCGGGGTGCTGGCTCGGGCGTGAGCGCGCCCCATCGGGCGCGCCGGAAGTGGCCCCGGCGCGGGCGCGTGGGCCTCTCCCGGGTTCGTCTCAATCGCTGCTCTTGGCGACCTCCGTCGCGTACGCGGCGTCGCGGTAGTTCACCTCGCCGTCCCGGTTGAGGTCCATCGCCATGTCCCCGTCGGTGACGGCGATGAGGGCGCGGGCCAGCTCGTCCTGATCGACCGCGCCGGAGTTGTCCAGGTCGAGGGTCGCGACGGTGCGGAGCCGCTCGAACTCCGCCTGGAACGCGGGCCTGGCAGCGTCACGCTCCTGCTCGTTGAGCTCGCCGTCCCCGTCGAGGTCGTACTGGGGCACGACCCGGGCCATGATGCCCTCGCGGACCTCCTGGAGCTTCTCGCGGGCCACCTGGCGCTCAGCCTCGGAGAGGTCCCCGTCGCCGTCGGTGTCGAACCGCCGCATGATGAGCTCACGGTCGTTGGACCCGCGGTCGCGGAATGCAGACCGGGCGGCCTCACGCTCGGCTTCGGACAGCTCGCCGTCGCCGTCGGTGTCGAAGCGTCGAACGAACTCGTCGCGGGCCCGGGCCCGACGCTCGTCCCGGTCGAGCTCGGGCGCCGGCTCGGGCTCCTCGATCACGATCGGCGGCGTGGGCGGGATCCAGTTATCCAGATCCGGCGCGGGGCGAGGCGCCGGGGCCTCCACCGGCGCCGGCGGCGGGGCCGAGGGCCGCGGCTGGACGGCGGGAGCCTCGGGCTTCCCACCCTGCATGACCCAAACCCCTGCCCCGGTGGCAGCGGCGAGACCGAGGGTCAGGACGATCGCGGCGTGCTTGGACTGCATCGTGAGCTGCTCCTGCATCCATCATGCTGGACCGACCCCCGCACCCCACGGTCGGTAGGCGGGCGTCGTCGAGGCGAGGTCCGGGCGGCCGCCCATGGCTCGGAGGGCAGAACGCGCGGGCGACCCATCTGATTGCATCGGACAGCATACATCCCGTACATCAGGCGTCCAAACAAGACGATACCATCCGCCATGTCCATCGCCCCCTCCAGAATCGGCGTGCTCACCGGCGGCGGCGATTGCCCCGGCCTCAACGCGGTTATCCGCTCGGTCGTCAAGGAAGCGGTGTACCACGACATCGCGGTCGTCGGGATCGAGGACGGGTTCCTCGGGCTGATCGAGGACCGCACCGTCACCCTCCGGGCCGACGATGTGTCGAACATCCTGACCCGCGGCGGGACGATCCTGGGCTCATCGAACAAGGCCAACCCGTTGCGCCACGCGGTCGCTCGGGCCGACGACGGGTCCTGGATCTACGAGGACCGCACCGAGCACTGCATGGCCGTCATGCGCAAGCACGGGATCGAGGCGATGGTGGTCATCGGTGGTGACGGGACGATGACCTGCGCCGAGCCCTTCGCCCGCAGGGGCATCAACTGCATCGGCGTGCCCAAGACCATCGACAACGACCTCTGGGGCTCGGAGTTGACCTTCGGGTTCTCCACGGCGGTCGAGACGGCGACCGAGGCGATCGACCGAGTCCACTCCACTGCCGCGAGCCACCACCGGGTCATGGTCGTCGAGGTGATGGGCCGGAACGCGGGCTGGATCGCCCTGCACGCGGGGGTCGCCAGCGGGGCGGACATCATCCTGATCCCGGAGATCCCGTTCTCGCTCGAGGAAATCGCGCATGTCGTGGCGCTCCGATCGCGCCGGGGCAAGCGGTTCAGCATCGTCGTGGTTTCCGAGGGGGCCAAGCCCGAGGGGGGCAAGCAGATCGTCGACCGGGTCATCGAGAACAGCCCGGACCCGATCCGCCTGGGCGGGGTGGGCAAATGGCTCGCCGGGCAGATCGAGGACGCGACCGGGATCGAGTCGCGGTATGTCGTGCTGGGGCATGTGCAGCGGGGGGGAACGCCCTGTGCCGCGGATCGGGTGCTGGCCACCCAGTTCGGCGACCACGCCATGGGCCTGCTGCGGGAGGGCCGGCGCAACCGGCTGGTGGTGATGCAGCAGGGCCGGCTGACGGATGTTGACCTGACCGAGGCGGCGGGGAAGCAGCGGCTTGTGCCGCAGGATCACCCGCTGATCGCCGCCGCCCGGAGCGTGTACACCAGCTTCGGTGACGACGCGGGGGCGTGAGGAGCGGGCTCAGTTCGGGCGCCCCGGGGGATCGGTCCTGGGCGGCGCTCGCGGGGGCCCGGGGCCGAACGGGCGGGGATCATTGCCGCACATATTCCGTACAACAGTGTCCGCGGCGGGCCCCGGGGAGCGTCCGGGGGAGCGCGCCCTCCGCCGGATGGTCAAATAGAGGGGCTGCGGGGTTTGACTGCACCCGCCGGGGTCGTAAGCTTCTGGGCTCAACCCCGTTCGGGTTGCGCAAACACGGGCGGAGCCCGTGTCGGTGGATTCGTCGCACCAGGTTCTGGCCTCGCCAGCGGCACGGATGCGGCCAAGCCCGAATGATCGGGATCGGTGAGAGTGCCGGCGCGTGTGTGGCGCGTCGGGCGGGTTCGCACCCGCGTCAGATGGAGTCGTCGAGATGGGCTGGTCGCGGCCCGCGTCGAGGTGATGGATGACCGGTGGTCGGATCAGAATTCGGATGGAGGCCTACGACCATCTGGCGCTCGACGCGTCGGCGCGCGAGATCGTGGACCACGCCAAGCGCACCAACGCCAAGGTCTGCGGGCCCGTGCCGCTGCCCACCCGCATCGAGCGCTACACCGTGCTCCGCGGCCCGTTCATCGACAAGAAGAGCCGCGAGCAGTTCGAGATCCGCACCCACAAGCGGATCATCGACATCGTCGAGCCCAACGCCCGCACCGTCGAGGCGCTCAACCGACTCGTGGTCCCCGCGGGTGTTTTCGTGAGGATCAAGGCCTGAATCACAGGGGTCGTCCGCAGGCGGGCGGCCCCTTCTGTTTGACAGCAAGACTTCCTCTGCCCCTCGGCCGGACCGGGAGGCACGAAGCAAAGCGAGTTGCACGATGGCAGTCACACTCTTTGCCAAGAAGATCGGGATGACGAGGGTCTTCAGCCAGGACGGCAAGACCTCCACGCCCGTCACCGTCCTGGAGATGACCCCGAGCGTGGTCACCCAGGTCCGCACCGCCGAGACCGACGGCTACACCGCCGTCCAGGTCGGCTGGGGCGATGTCAAGCCACGCAACTCCACCATCCCCATGATCGGCCACGACGCCAAGGCCGGCGCCGCCCCCAAGCGGCACCACACCGAATCCCGCGTGGACGATGTCGCCGGCTTCGGGCTCGGCCAGCAGCTCGGGCTGGAGACGCTCGACGGCGTGCTGTTCGTCGATGTCGTCGGCCAGAGCAAGGGCAAGGGCTTCGCGGGCGTCATGAAGCGACACGGCTTCAAGGGCATGCCCGCCAGCCACGGCGTCGAGCGAAAGCACCGCTCCCCGGGCTCGATCGGCGCCCACGCGACCAACCGCGGCCACTGCGGCAAGCTCAAGAAGGGCAAGCGCATGTCGGGCCACATGGGCGACGAGCGGGTCACCGTTCGCAGCCTCCCGGTCGTCAGGATCGACAGCGACAAGAGCCTGCTGCTGGTCAAGGGCCCCGTGCCCGGCGCCAACGGCGGGACGGTGTTGGTGAGGCCGGCCGTCCGGCTCAACCGCAGCAAGGGCAAGGCCGGCAAGTAGGCCGGTCGGGCGTAGAGGAACCACCCGCGGGGGCGACCACAGCCAGCCGCGGGGTCCGGAGGGTCGCGAAGGGGCAAGTCCCCGACCGAAACCGCCGGACGACAACAGACACGAGTCGGTCGGGCGCTGTGCCCGGCCGCGACTGAGGCAGCCGAGTCGATTCCGCACGACCCCCACGCGAGAGCGGGCCCCACAGGGGCGACAGGGGGCGGGCGGATAGGCGAAGCGATCCGGAGCGAGGGCTGGGTCCCGAGCGACGGATAGGAAAGGCGTCGGACGGAGCAAGACAGATGGATGTCCCCGTCTACAACATCAGTGGCGACGAAGTCGCCCTGCTGACAATCGATGAGTCGTCCCTCGGCGGGACGGTCAACCCCGCGCTGATCAAGCAGGCGTATGTGATGTACCACGCCAACTTGCGGCAGGGCTCGGCGCGGACCAAGAACCGCCACGAGGTCGAGGGCTCGACCCGCAAGATCTACAAGCAGAAGGGCACCGGCAACGCCCGCCACGGCAACAAGAAGCCACCGCACTTCCGCGGCGGTGGCCACTCGTTCTCGAAGCGGCGCACCCGCGAGGACTACCACCTCACGATGCCCAAGAAGATGCGGCGCAAGGCCAACCGCAACGCCCTGCTCGCCAAGCTCGTCGATAACGAGGTCAAGGTCATCGACAACCTGACCTTCAGCGAGCCCAAGACCAAGCTCTTCAACGACTTCCTCAGGGCCGTGGGGATCGACCACCGGGCGCTGCTGGCCCTGTCCAAGGACCGCGCCAAGAGCAAGAATGTCTGGCTCAGCGCCCGCAATGTGGGCGATGTCGATGTCTGCTGTGCCGACCAGCTCACCGCCTACGACATGCTCAACCACCGCTATCTGGTGATCGGGCGCGACGAGCTCGAGTCGTGGCTGGCGGGGCCCAGCTCCCAGACCGGCAAGGACGCGAAGGTCAACCCCATGGGCCGCAGGGCCGTCGAGGAGGTGGCTTGACATGGACGCGACCTATGTGATCAAGAAGCCGATCCTGACCGAGAAGAGCACCACGGCGATGAACGAGGAGGGCCGCTACAGCTTCCTCGTCGACCGCCGCGCGAGCAAGACCGAGATCAAGTCCGCCGTCGAATCGATCTACGGCGTGAAGGTCGTCGGGGTGACCACCCAGGTCCGCAAGGGGCGCGAGCGTCGCCTCCGCTACGGGTGGGTGACCGAGAAAGTGACCAAGAAGGCGACCGTGCGGCTGGCCGAGGGCCAGACGATCGAACTGTTCTGAGCAGGCGAGGGCTGACCGATGCCGATCCGTGTCTATAAACCAACCAGCGCCGGCCGACGCAACGCGTCGGTGAACACCCACGCCGAGGTCACCAGGACAGGGCCCGAGAAGTCTCTGGTCCGCCCGCTCACCAAGAACGGCGGCCGGAACAACCAGGGCAAGATCACCGTCCGGGGACGCGGCGGCGGCGCCAAGCGCATGTACCGGGTGATCGACTTCAAGCGCAAGGACCGCGACGGCGTCGCCGGCACGGTCGTGGCGATCGAGTACGATCCCAACCGCTCAAGCCACATCGCCCTGATCGAGTACGCCGACGGCGTCAAGCGGTATATCCCCGCCCCGGGCGGCCTGAAGATCGGCGCGACCATCGAGTGCTCCCGCGAGCACGCCGTGGAGCCCGAGGCCGGCAACATGATGGCCCTGCGGTTCATCCCCACGGGCCTGGACCTGCACTGCATCGAGCTGCTCCCCGGGCGCGGCGCCCAGCTGTGCCGCTCCGCGGGCGTCTCCGCCAAGCTCTCCAACAAGGAGGGCAAGTACGCCACCCTGGTCCTGCCCAGCGGCGAGATCCGGCGCGTGCCGCTGGAGTGCCTCGCGACCATCGGCGTCGTCGGGAACTCCGACCACCAGAACCGGCGCCTGGGCAAGGCCGGCATGTCGCGTCACCTCGGGCGTCGGCCGATCACCCGCGGCGTGGCCAAGAGCCACCACGCCCACCCGCTGGGCGGCGGTGAGGGCCGGAGCAAGAGCGGGCGCGCGCCCTGCGGCCCGGCGGGCACCCTGGCCAAGGGCGGCTCGACCCGCGACCGGAAGAAGGCCAGCACCAAGCTGATCATCCGGCGCCGTTACAGCAAGCGTTACGGGCAGTTGAAGTAAGCAAGGCACAGAGGGATCACCATGAGCCGGAGTCTGAAGAAAGGCCCGTTCGTCGACGAGAAGCTCTTCCGCAAGGTGGAGAAGCAGGCGACCATGGGCAAGCGCGAGCCGATCAAGACCTGGGCCCGTCGCTGCACGGTCGTGCCGGAGTTCGTCGGCACCACCTTCAAGGTCCACAACGGCCGGGCGTTCGTGGATGTGTACATCACCGAGGACATGGTCGGCCACAAGCTGGGCGAGTTCGCCGCGACGCGGACCTTCCGGGGCCACACCAACAAGAAGGAAGGGATCAAGGCGGGCTAAAGGCCCGGCTTGTCCCCTCGACCGAGGGCTGAGCTGTGAGGATCCGTGGCGACAAACTGAAGCGTCTGAGCGAGCAGACCGGCATCGGCCCCGAGGAGCTCGCCTCCTCCGTCGAGCGCACCGGCCTGGACGGCGATCGCGCCGTTTCCGCTGTCAAGAACTGGATGACCGGGCGCGATCACCCCCGCTGCAAGGCGGCCGACATCGCGACCCTGGCCCAGACCCTCGGCTGCGAGGTCCGCGAGATCGCGGCCTTCACCAGCGAGGTGAACTTCCACCGCGGCAGCGACCGCAAGGCGCGGCTGATCGTGGACATGATCCGCGGCAAGACGGCCGACGAGGCGATCTCCATCCTGACCTTCTCGCCCCAGCGGGCGGCCGTGAATGTCAAGAAGGCACTCACCGCCGCCGTCGCCGACGCCGAGCTCGCCGACGCCGATGTGGGGGTCCTCTTCGTCTCCAAGGCGACGGTGGACACGGCGACCCCGATCAAGCGCTTCCGCGCCAAGGACCGCGGGCGGGCGCACAAGATTCTCAAGCGGCAGAGCCACATCACCATCAGCGTGCAGGAGCGTGACTAATGGGACAGAAAACCCACCCGTTCGGCCTCAGGCTGGGGATCACCGAGGCGCACCGCTCCCGCTGGTACGCCCCCAAGGCGCTGTACGGCGAGCTGCTCGTCGAGGACGAGCGGATCCGCAAGTACCTGGACCGCCGCCTGAACCGCACGCCCCCCAGCGCCGCCGTCAGCGACATCCACATCGAGCGGACCCGCGAGGAGCTCAAGATCATCGTCAAGACCGCGCGGCCGGGTCTGGTCATCGGGCCCAAGGGCGCCGAGGTCGAGCGCATCACCCAGGAGCTCACCTACATGACCGGGCGCAAGGTCGCGATCTCGATCATCGAGGTCAAGCAGCCCGACCTGGACGCCCAGCTGGTCGCCGAGGGCGTCTCCGAGCAGCTCAACAAGCGGGCGGCGTTCCGGCGCGTCGTGAAGATGCGGGCCGAGGGCGTCATGCAGGCCGGCGCCAAGGGCGTCAAGATCCAGATCTCCGGGCGCCTGGGCGGGGCCGAGATGAGCCGCACCCTGGATGTCCGGCTGGGCTCCCTCCCGCTCTCGACGCTGCAGGCCAATATCGACTACGGGTTCGCCGAGGCGGTGACGACCTACGGCGTGATCGGTGTGAAGACCTGGATCTACAAGGGCCTCTACGGCGAGGAGATCCAGCGTGAGGAGGAGCCCGAGAGCCGGGCGGCCGGGGCGAGGCCCCGGGCCAGGGGCCGTCGATAGCCCGGCCGGTCGTCCTGTCGGTATTTCAAGGGTAGCGTCACGAAGGAAGCACCCGCCCGCACCCGGGCGTGAGTTCGAAGGAAGGTCCGAGACATGCCTCCATACAAGATTCCCAAGCGGGTCAAGTATCGCAAGGAGTTCCGTCGCGTCCGCGACCGCAAGGCGACCAAGGGCAACTATGTCGCGTTCGGCGATTACGGGCTGCAGGCGATGGAGGGATGCTGGCTGAAGAGCAATGTGATCGAGGCCGGGCGTATCGCGTGCCAGCACTATCTCAAGCGGGAGGGCAAGCTGTTCATCCGGGTGTTCCCGGACAAGCCGATCTCCAAGAAGCCGCTCGAGACCCGCATGGGTTCGGGCAAGGCGGATGTGGACTACTGGGCCGCGCGTGTCCGGGCGGGCACCATGCTCTACGAGGTGGCCGGCGTCTCGGAAGATACCGCCAAGCGGGCCCTGGCCCGTGTGGCGATGAAGATGCCGGTGCGTTGCCGGCTCGTTGGTCGGCGGATCTCGGTCTGAGTGGCAAGCGGGGCGTCGAGCCCCGAGCGAGGGTTTGGGCGATGGCGACCAGCGAAGAAGTCCGGAAGATGCGCAACGAAGAGATCGGGATCGAGCTCAAGCGGGTCCGCGAGAAGCTCTTCACGCTCCGGAGCCAGACGGTGACCGAGAAGGTCGAGGACACCTCGCAGATGCGCAAGCTCCGCAAGGATGTCGCCCGGCTGCTGACCGAGCGTCGGGCCAGGCAGTCGGCCAACTCGTGAGTGACGGTATCGGGCCAGGGTTCCCAGGACACAACGCGGGCGACCGCGAGCCGGCAGAGGAAAGCAGCATGACCGAGACAACCCAGAACACTTCTGTCCGCCCCCGCCGCGTGGGCGTGGTCGAGTCGGATGTGCGGGACAAGTCCCGCAAGGTGGTGGTGGCGTTCAAGGCCAAGCACCCCAAGTACGGCAAGTATGTCCGCCGACGCTCGACCCTCCAGGTCCACGACGAGGCCAACGAGTCCCGCGTCGGAGACACGGTCGAGGTCGAGGAGTGCCCCCCGGTCAGCAAGACCAAGCACTGGCGGTTGGTGCGGGTGATCTCCCGCGGTGTGGGCGAGGGCGCCTGAGCGTTCACGGCTCCGTTGCACAAAGGGCTGGTGCAGAGATGCTTCAACAAGAATCAAGATGCGAAGTCGCGGACAACTCGGGCGCCAAGGTCGCCTATGTCATCCGCGTGTACGGCGGGTCCACCCGGAAGGGCGGCTTCCAGCGCAAGACCGCCACGATCGGCGATCAGGTGCTCGTCTCCGTGAAGAAGGCCCTCCCCGGCGCGGACATCAAGCCGGGCGACAAGTCCAAGGCCGTCGTCGTCCGCACCGCCAAGGCCTACCGGCGCAAGGACGGGTCCTATGTCAAGTTCGACCACAGCGCCGTCGTCCTCATCGGCGACGACCGGAACCCCAAGGGCACCCGCATCTTCGGCCCGGTCGCCCGCGAGCTCCGCGAGAAGAACTACATGAAGATCGTCTCTCTCGCCTCGGAGGTGGTGTGATATGCCCAAGCATGTGCGCAAAGGCGACCAGGTCGTCGTGACCCAGGGCTCCGACAAGGGCAAGGTCGGCGAGGTGCTCCGCGTGATCCCCAAGGCCGACCGGGTCTTGGTCCGCGGCATCGCGCTCCGCACCAAGCACCTCAAGCCCACCCAGCAGAACCCCCGCGGCGGGGTCTTCACCAAGGAAACCCCCATCCACATCTCCAATGTCAGCCCCGTCGTCGACGGCAAGCCCAGCCGGGTGCGCTTCGAGACCAAGGCCGACGGGAGCAAGGTCCGTGTCGCCGTCAGGGGCGGCAAGGAATTGGGCGTGGTCCGGGGACCCGGCAAGTAACGATCGATACGCTGGCGCCCGGATGGAAACCGGGCGTGCACAACAGCTGAAAGGTTCGGGAAGCACAGATGGCCAAGGACAAAGGCAAGGGCGGCAAGAAGCACGACGCGGTGGACGCCCCACCCGCCGGGCGGTCGCGCCTGCGTGGCAAGTACGACGAAGAGGTCCGGCCCGCGGTCGCCGAGAAATTCGGCATCACCAACCGCATGGCCCAGCCCACGATCGAGAAGGTCACGATCAATGTGAACATGGGCCGCCACCTCGACGGGACCAAGATCCCGCCGAACATCAAGGAGACGGTCCTCAGCACCCTGACCACGATCTCGGGCCAGAAGCCGATCGTGCTCAAGGCCAAGAAGTCCGTCTCGAACTTCAAGGTGCGCGAGGGCTACGAGACCGCCGCGCTGGTCACGCTCCGCCGGGACCACATGTGGCACTTCCTCGACCGGCTCATGCACCTGGCCACGCCGCGGATCAAGGACTTCCGGGGCGTCTCCCGCAAGGCCTTCGACCGGCAGGGCAACTACTCGATGGGCCTCAACGAGCAGGGCGTGTTCCCCGAGATCAACATGGCCGAGGCGACATTCACCCACGGCATGAACATCAACATCTCGTTCGCCAACTCCAACCCCGAGCTGAGCCAGTTCGTGCTCGAGACGCTCGGCATGCCCTTCACCAAGCCGGACCAGAAGAACTGAGAGAGACGGCCGCCCCGGCGGGGCGCGCCCGAAGCACGAGGTAACGCATGGCAACCAAGGCCCAGATCGCCAAGAGCAACCGGAAGCCGAAGTTCTCGAGCAGGATTGTCCGTCGGTGCGAGCTGACCGGGCGTCCGCGCGCGGTGTACCGCAAGTTCCGGATCAGCCGCATCATGCTCCGCAAGCTCGCGCTCGAGGGCAAGATCCCAGGCATGCGGAAGGCGAGCTGGTAGCAGGCCCGATCGCGCGGCGGGACGCCGCGGATCAAGGGGGCGTAAAGAGTCGACGGCAGACCCAACACCAGGCAACCAGGCGGTGACAAGAGATGGCGCTGAGTGATCCAATCGCAGACATGCTGACCCGGGTTCGCAACGCGGTGCGCAACCGCGCGAAGACGGTGATGGTGATGAACAGCAAGGTCAACCGGGGCATCCTCGGCGTGCTGCAGCACGAGGGGTATATCACCGGCTTCGACACCGTGGACGACGGGCGGCAGGGCCAGATCCGCGTGGCGCTCAAGTACAGCACCACCGGCGAGCCCCTGATCAGCCGCGTCACCCGGGAGAGCAAGCCGGGGTGCCGCAGGTACATGAGGGTCGACGACCTGCCCCGCCCCGTCCAGGGGCTCGGCATCGCGGTCGTTTCGACGAGCAAGGGCGTGCTGAGCGACCGCAAGTGCCGCGACGAGCGGATCGGCGGCGAGCTCATCTGTACGGTGGAGTGATCGAGGTCTGGAATCCCCGCCGGGACCAACCCCCGGCCGGACGACGAGGACAGCCATGTCAAGGATCGGAAAGAAACCAGTGCCCGTCCCCAAGGGCGTAAAGGTCGGCATCGCCGACGGCTCGGTCAAGGTCGAGGGCCCCAAGGGCACGCTGACCATGCCCGTGCGCCCCGAGGTGACCGTCGAGCACAAGGCCGACACCAACGAGGTCTGCTGCTCCATCCCCGAGGCGGCGATGGAGGACCGAATCTGCCGCGCCTACTGGGGCATGACCCGCGCGCTGATCCAGAACATGATGGTCGGCGTGACGCAGGGGTACGAGAAGACCATGGAGGTCGTCGGCGTCGGCTGGGGCGCCCAGATCCAGGGCCAGCAGCTCAAGCTGCAGCTCGGCTACGCCGCCCCCGTCATGATGGACATCCCCAAGGGCCTTACCATCAGCGTCGAGAAGCAGATCGTCAAGATCTCCGGGGCCGACAAGCAGGCCGTCGGGCATTTCGCCGCGGCGATGCGCGCCAAGCGCAAGCCCGAGCCCTACAACGGCAAGGGCGTCAAGTACGCCAACGAGGTCATCAAGCGCAAGCAGGGCAAGCAGTTCGGCTCCTAAGCCGGGCGAGGACAACGCTATGGATATCCAGAAGCAAAAGCAGCTCCGCAGGTCCCGTCGCCGTACGGGCATCCGCAAACGCGTCCAGGGAACGCCCGGGCGCCCGCGCCTGTCGATCTACAAGTCGCTGAACCATGTGTATGTCCAGGTCATCGACGACCTGGCCGGCACAACCCTCGCCTCGGCCTCGACGCGGGACAAGGGGTTCAAGGCCGACAAGACCGGCAATGTCGCGGCCGCGGAGGCCGTCGGCGTCGCGATCGCCGAGAAGGCAAAGGCCGCCGGCGTCACGGCCGTCACCTTCGACCGGGCCGGGTTCCGATACCACGGGCGCGTCAAGGCGCTCGCCGACGCGGCACGCAAGGGCGGGCTGCAGTTCTAGAGCAGGCACACAACAGACCCCGCCCGCACGGGACCGGGGAATCAAGGCGGTTGAGCACATGGCCAAGATGATGGAAGAACAGGGATCGCAGTTCGAGACCGAGACGCTCGGCATCTTCCGGACCGCCTCAACGGTCAAGGGCGGCCGGCGCTTCAGCTTCGGCGCGCTCGTCGTCGCCGGAGACCGGAACGGCAAGGTCGGCTTCGGCCACGCCAAGTCCAAGGAAGTCCCCACCGCGATCGAGAAGGCCGAGAAGGCCGCCAAGCGCGCCATGGTCAAGATCCCACGCGTGGGCTCGACCATCCCGCACCAGGTCGAGGGCCGCTTCGGCGCCAGCAAGGTCAGGCTCATCCCCGCCTCGCCGGGCACCGGCGTCGTCGCCGGTGGCACCGTCCGCACAGTGCTCGAGGCCGCCGGCGTCTCCGACTGCCTCACCAAGTGCTACGGCTCCACCAACAAGATGAACATGATCCGCGCCGTGTTCGACGGCCTCGAGCGCCTCCGCACCAAGGAGCATGTCGAGGGCATCCGCGATCAGCAGCTCGGCACCACCGAGATCGAGTCCAAGATCGCCCGCGGACAGCGGTTCATGCCCAAGGCCTCCAGCGGCGAAAAGATGCGAGGACCGGTCAACACCGTCGGACAGGAGCAGCGCCGCGGCGGACGCGGCGGGCGGGGCGGGCCCCGCGGCGGCGGACGGGGCGGCTACGGCGGGCAGGCGCCGCAGAGCGAGGCCCCCGCCGCGCCGGACGCCCCCGCCCCGGCCCCCAAGGGCTGATCGATTCCCAGGACTGAACGCAGCGATGGCTGCCGGAGTTTGTAGCGATGATGATCCACGACATCACAAGCCAGGCCGGGGCGTACAAGAACCGGAAGCGCGTCGGGCGCGGACACGGCTCTGGCAGCGGCAAGCAGGCCGGCCGTGGCCACAAGGGCGCCGGCAGCCGCCAGGGCTACTCGCGCCGCGCCGCCTTCGAGGGCGGCCAGATGCCCTACTTCCGGCGCATGCCCAAGTTCGGCTTCACCAACGCCCAGTACAAGACCAGGTTCTTCATCGTCAACCTCGGCGACATCGTGGCCCACCCCGATTTCGCCAAGGGCGGCGCCGTCAACGCCGAGTCCCTCATGAAGGCCGGACTGCTCCGCGACGCCAGCCGCGATCTCAAGATCCTCGGCGACCTCGGCGACGCGCAGAAGCTCGGGGTCAAGCTCGATGTCTCCGCCAACCGCGTCACAGACTCGGCACGCAGGCACATCGAGGACGCCGGCGGCAAGGTCGTCGAGACCGGCACCAGGCGCGACAAGGTCCGCGGGGTCGACCGCAACAGCGACGATCGCTCCCCCAAGAACCTCACCAAGAAGCTCCGCAGGGGCGGCGCCAAGCAGCAGAAGCAGGACTAAACCCCGGCCGGGTCTCTTGTGCGCGACCGCCCGTCGCGGAGCGCCGGGCTCTCGGCGCCCCACCACACGGGCCAGCGGGAATGAGGCGAGATGTTCAGAACACTCCTCCATGTGTTCCAGGTCAAGGAGCTTCGCAACAAGCTCCTCTTCACCCTCGGCATGCTCGCGGTCTACCGCATCGGCTTCTGGATCCCGCTCCCCGGCGTGGACCAGGCGAGCATGGTCCAGTTCTTCCAGAAGGCAGTCGAGAGCGAGAGCGCCGCGGGCCGGGCCGCCCAGTATGTCGCCATTTTCTCCGGCGGCTCCTTCAGCCAGTCCACCATCTTCGGCCTGGGCATCATGCCCTACATCACCGCCTCCATCATCTTCCAGCTCGTCGCGTCCGTCTCACCAGCCCTCAAGAAGATCCAGGAGGAGGGGCCCACCGGCCGGGCCAAGGTCACCGAGTGGACCCGCTACGCCACCGTCGGCCTGTGCATCGTCCAGGGCATCGGCTGGCTGTCCTACATCCGCGCCTCACACCTGGTCCTGCCGCAGTACGCCGCGAACCCTGTCTGGTGGATCACCGCCCTCGCCGCCCTCACCGCCGGCACCGTCTTCCTCATGTGGCTCGGTGAGCAGATCGACCGCTTCGGCATCGGCAACGGCGTCTCCCTCATCATCACCGCCGGGATCCTCACCGGCATGCCCAGCGCCATCATGCGCATCTATCAGACCTACGACCCCTCCGGCGGCGACGGCCTCAACGCCCTCGGCGTGCTCATGCTCGCCGGCGGGTTCGTCCTCGTCGTCGGCGGCGCGGTGCTCCTCACCGTCGCCCAGCGACGCATTCCCATCCAACAAGCCAAGCACACCCGCGGGCGGCGCGTCTACGGCGGGCAGCGCTCCTACCTCCCACTCCGGATCAACCACTCCGGCGTCATGCCCATCATCTTCGCCAGCTCCCTCATGATCTTCCCCTCCGTCATCTTCGAGGCCATCGCCAACGCCGCCAGGACCGCCGGCGACGGCTGGTGGACCGTCTGGCTCGCCAAGCTCGGCGACTGGTTCCAGATGGGCCAGTTCCCCTATGTCATCTGCTATGTCATCATGGTCTACTTCTTCAGCTACTTCTGGATCACCGTCCAGTTCAACCCAGAGGACATGTCCAAGCAGCTCCGCGACCACGGGTCGTTCATCCCCGGCCTCCGCCCGGGCCCCCGCACCGCCGAGTACCTCGAGGCCGTCATCGGACGCATCACCTTCGTCGGCGCCAGCTTCCTGGCCATCATCGCCGTCCTCCCCATGGTCGTGAACAAGAGCCTCAACATCGACTTCTCCGTCACCCAGTTCCTCGGCGGCACGGGCCTGCTCATCGTCGTGAGCGTCACCCTCGACCTCCTCCAACGCATCGAGGCGAACCTCCTCATGCGCAACTACGCCGGATTCCTCGGCGGCGAAGAGGCCAAGTCCGCCCCCCGCGTCCGAGGGCCACGCGGCTGACCGGCGACCGGACACACCGCACCAACCGCGAAGCCGCGCCCCGCTGGGTGCGGCTTCGCTCGTCCCGGGACATCGACGCCCTCCACCGCGCCGCCGCCCTCGCATGGGCGGCCGTCCGCCGGGGGCTCTGCGCGGCCCAGCCCGGGATCACCACCGCGACGGTGGGGGCCCTGGTCCGCCGAACAATCGTCGACGCCGGCGCCCTCCCCGCGTTCGAGGGGTACATCCCCCCCCAGTCCGCAACGCCGTTCCCCGGCGCGGCCTGCATCTCGGTCAACGAGGAGTGCGTCCACGCCCCGCCCGGCCCCCGCGTGCTCGAGCCCGGCGACCTCGTGACCATCGACGCGGGCGTGCAGCTCGACGGCTGGCTCGGCGATGTCGCCGACAGCGCCGTCGTGCCCGGCGCCGACGACGACCGCGCCCGAGCCCACCAGGCCCTCCTGCACGCGTCCAGACGCGCCCTCGCCGCCGGCATCCGCGCATGCCGGCCGGGCGCACGATGGCACGAGGTCGCCCGCGCCGTGCGCGCGTCCGCGGCCTTCCACGATCTCACGCCGCTCGCCGGCCTCGCCGGCCACGGCGTCGGGCGCTCGCTGCACGAGCCCCCCCGGGCCGGCTATCAGACCAGGCCCGACGACGCCGATGATTTCCTGCTCCTGCCCGGCATGGTGCTGACCGTCGAGCCCGTGCTCGCTCGACCGCCCGGCGTGTCCCTCCAAGCGCCCGACGGCCTGACCGTCCGGACGGCCGACGGCTCGCCGGCCTGCCACGCCGAGCGGATGGTGGCCGTCACCCGACGCGGCCCGCGCATTCTGGGCCTGTCGGTCGGGTGTTCTCGGCGTGCTGGCGGTCTATAGTCCTGCCCGGCCGCGGATGCGCCGGCGTCAGGCGGAGGAAAGGCCCGGCCGAGAGGTCGGGGAGCGAATGGGCAAACAAGACGACAAGTTCACATTCGAAGCCACGGTGGTGGAGGCCCTGCCCAACGCCATGTTCAAGGTCCGCCTGCCCAACGAGCAGGAGACCGAGATCCTCGCCTATGTCTCCGGCAAGATGCGGATGAACTACATCCGTATCCTCCCGGGGGACCGGGTGACGGTGGAGCTGAGCCCCTACGACCTCAGCAAGGCCCGCATCACCTACCGCCACTGAGCCCGACGCCCGTGGCAGGGTTGTGGTAGGGGCGCCGAATCCGGAATATTGAAGGTTGGGTGCGGGTCCGGGGCGTGACTACCCGCGGGCACGGGTCTAGTATCCTGGCCCTTGCCCGTCGATGGCGGCGGGGGTGTTGTGTGATTGCAGACCCACGAACCCCAACAAAGGACGGGGCGAGCGATGAAGGTCAAGGCAAGCGTGAAACGGATCTGCAACCAGTGCCAGGTCATCCGCCGCAGGGGCAAGGTGCGGGTGATCTGCAAGGCCGACCCCAAGCACAAGCAGGTGCAGGGCTGATCCCACGGGAACGATCCCAAGGCAGTGATCCGAGCGGACTGATCGCAGCGGGCCGACCCCCGGGACGCCCCTGAGAGGAAAGGGCTGAAAATGCCACGAATCGCGGGCATCGATTTGCCGGAGAAGAAGAAGATCCTGTACGCCCTGCAGTATGTGCACGGGATCGGCCCGAAGTTCGCGGCCGACATCCTGTCCGAGGCGCAGATCGACCCTAACACCCGGGCGACCGAGATCACCGAGCAGCAGATCGCCCAGATCAACGCGATCATCGACTCCGGCTACCTCGTCGAGGGCGCCCTCCGCCGCCAGGTTTCCCAGAACATCCAGCGGCTCAAGGACATCCGCTGCTACCGCGGCGATCGGCACCGGCGAGGACTGCCCGCGCACGGGCAGCGCACACGCTGCAACGCCCGCACCCGCAAGGGACGCAAGAAGACCGTCGCCGGCAAGAAGGGCGTCAAGGGCTAAGCACGATCCGGCCCGGATCGTGGGCCCTGACCGAAAGAGGCAACGATGGCGAAGAAGGCCAAGAAGATCCGCAAGAATGTCACCCGTGGCATCGTCCATGTCAAGGCCACGCAGAACAACACCATCGTGACCATCACCGATATGGCCGGCGAGACGCTCGCCTGGGACTCGGCCGGCACCATCGGCTTCAAGGGCGCACGAAAGTCAACGCCCTTCGCCGCGACCCGAGCCGGCGAGCAGTGCGGCCAGAAGGTCCGCAAGATGGGCATGAGCGAGGTCGAGGTCCGCATCACCGGCACAGGCGCCGGGCGAGAGTCGGCCGTCACCGGGGTCGCCAGCTGCGGCATACGCGTCACCGCGATCGAGGACCGCACGCCGGTACCTCATAACGGCTGTCGCCCCCGCAAGCGCCGGCGCGTCTAGTCAGCAAAGGGTGAGGCGCCCGCTCTGGGGGGGCGCCGCGATTTCCCCCCTCGACCCCAGAACAACCCGGCCCGGACCAGAAGGGACGCCGCCTACCGACGGGGTGGTGCTTCCCGAGAGCCCGGGCCGCGACGCATCAAGGGCGATCGTCGGAATCTGCGAGAGGTGCTCAATGCGCATCCGTTGGCGTGGACTCGAACTCCCCAGCCGCGTGGTCAAGGACGCCCGGTTTACCGGCGATACCTACGGCCGTTTCTCCGTCGAGCCGTTCGAGCGGGGCTTCGGCACCACCGTGGGCAACGGCCTCCGGCGGGTGCTCCTCAGCTCGCTCGAAGGCGCCGCCGTCACCAAGGTCAAGATCAAGGGCGCCCAGCACGAGTTCACCAGCATCCACGGCGTGCTCGAGGATGTCACCGACATCATCCTGAATGTCAAGAACATCGTCGTCAGGCTCGAGGCCGACGAGCCCAAGACCATGCGCCTCGCCGTCCGCGGCCCGGGCGAGATCACCGCCGACATGATCGAGGCCGACGCCGCGATCACCATCCTCAACAAGAACCTCCTCGTCGCGACCCTCACCGACGAGATCGACTTCGAGATGGAGTTCACCGTCGCCAAGGGGCGCGGCTATGTGCCCGCCAGCGAGCAGTTCGAGGCCGAGGACGAGCAGGAGATCGGCATCATCCATGTCGATGCCATCTACACGCCCGTCCAGCGCGTCCGGTACAATGTCGAGAACACCCGCGTCGGGCAGCGCACCAACTTCGACAAGCTCACGCTCGAGATCTGGACCGACGGCACCGTCACCCCGGAGATGGCGCTCGTCGAGGCCGGCAAGATCCTCCGCAAGCACCTCAACCCCTTCGTGCAGTACGCCGAGCTCGGCGAGGAGCGCGTCAGCGAGGAGGCCGCCGCCGCCGCCAGCGTCGACGAGGAGCTCATCCGCAAACTCAACATGCCCATCGGCGAGCTCGAGCTCTCCGTCCGCGCCAGCAACTGCCTGGAGTCCGCCAGGATCGACCTGGTCGCCCAGCTCGTCCAGCAGACCGAGGCAGAGCTGCTCAAGCTCCGCTCCTTCGGCCGCACCAGCCTCCGAGAGGTCAAGCGCAAGCTCCAGGACATCGGCCTGGACCTGGGCATGCAGCTCCCCGACGGGTACCAGATGCCCGCCTCGGCAGGGGCCTGATAGGGCCCGTTGGGGGTGCCCCGGGACGCTCCGGGGTGGTCTATAGTTGACGCCGGTCCCCAGGGAGGCGGCCGGGAAGTTAGTCAGGAGATTCGTGATGCGCCACCGCAAGGCCGGCTTCAAGCTCAACCGCACCACCGCCCACCGGCAGGCGATGCTGCGCAACATGGCCGCCTCACTCTTCGAGCACGGCCAGATCGTCACCACCATCCCCAAGGCCAAGGCGGTGCAGCCCTTCGTCGAGAAGATCATCACCAAGGCCAAGCGCGGCGACCTCCACGCCCGGCGACAGGTGATCTCCGCCCTCGGGCGCGACCGCCAGGCGTTCGACTGGATGTACCTGCCCAAGAACCCCACCGACGCCGAGCGCGCCCAGGTCACCAAGCTCCGCGAACGCGCCGAGGGATTCTTCGACCTCCCCGACGCCGGCGGCGTCGAGCGCAACCGCTACGGTGAACTCCGCAAGAGCCCCAAGCTCGTCAAGCACATCTTCGAGAATGTCGCGCCCCGCTTCGCCGACCGCGCCGGCGGCTACACCCGCATCGTCAAGCTCGGCTACCGCCGACTCGGCGACGCGACCCCCCTCTGCGTCATCCAGTTCGTCGGCAACGAGGAAGGCCCCGAGATCGGCGGCAAGCCCAGCGGCCGCCGCCGCCAGGCCGACAAGCGCACCGCCTTCGCCGCCAAGGTCCGCAAGGCCGCCGCGGCCTCCGCCCAGGCCTGAGCCGACCCGACGGTTTCCATTTCAAGTTCCAAATCCTCTCAACCGCCCGGGCCCGTCCCGGGCGGTTGTGCGTTACCGGTGGGATAGCCCGCTCACCGGCCCGCCTCCAGCACGATCCGGTACCGCGCCCTGCCCGAGCGCAGGCGCTCGAACGCGTCGTTCACCCCGCTCATCGGGAAAGCCTCCGTCACCGGCGCGATCCCGTGACGGGCCGCGAAGTCGAACATCGTCGCCAGCGTCGCCGGGCTCCCGACCGGCGAGCCCGACACCGACCGCTGCTGCATGATCAGCCCCATGGCGCCCACCGGCAGCGGCTCGAGCACCGCGCCCACCATGTGCAGCCGGCCCCGGGGCGCCAGCGCCCCGATGTACGCGCCCCACTCCAGCGGCACATTCACCGTTGAGATGACGAAGTCCAGCGAGCCGGCCAGCGGGCCCAGCGCCGCGGGGTCCCGCGAGTTCACGACATGATGGGCGCCCATCGCCATCGCCTCGTCCCGCTTGCCATCGCTCGAGGTGAACGCCGTCACCTCGCAGCCCCACTTGTTCAGGAACTGCACCGCCATGTGCCCCAGCCCGCCGATCCCGATCACACCCACCCGGTCCGTCGGCCTCACCCCGAACTGGACGATCGGGTTGAACACCGTGATCCCGCCGCAGAGCAGAGGGCCGGCCTTGGCCGCGTCCAGCCCGGCCGGCAGCGGGATCGCGTGGTCCGCCTGGCAGCGGACGCGGTCGGCGAACCCCCCATGGCGCCCGACGATGACCCCCTCGCCGCCCGCGCAAAGGTTGTGGTCCCCGCGCATGCACTGGCGGCAGTGCATGCACGCCCGGCTGAACCACCCCACCCCGACCGTCGTGCCCGGTCGCAGATGCGTGACCGCGCCCCCGACCGCCTCGACCACCCCGATGATCTCGTGACCGGGGACGAAGGGGTACTGGGTCATGCCCCACGCGTTGTTCAGCATCGAGAGGTCCGAGTGGCAGATCCCGCAGCTGGTCACGCGGATCTCCACCTCATCCGGCCTCATCGCGCCCGGGTCATACTCGAACGGCTTGAACGGGAGCCCGGGGGCTTCGGCGGCATAGGCCTTGAACATGGGGTTCTCCTCTCGCGGTGGGCCGGCCGGCAACCCCGCCCGGGCCATTTCGAGCCGTACGATACGCGATGCTCGACCAGCTCAACCACATCGAACAGACCGGCCTGGCCGAACTCGCGACCCTCGCCGACCCCGCGGCCCTGGACGCCTGGAAGTCCTCCTACCTCGGCAACAAGAGCCCCCTCAAGGCCGCCCTGGCCGGCCTCAAGGATGTCCCCAAGGACGCCAAGCCCGCCGTCGGCAAGCGGATGAACGAGGTCAAGCAGGCCCTCGAGGCCGCCTACGAGTCCCGTCGGAGCGCGCTGGGCGCCGGTGGGGGGGCGGCCGCCGGACCCCGCCTCGATATGACCGAGCCCGGCCTCCTCGAGAGCCACGCCCTCGGGCGCCGCCACATCATCATGCGCGTCCGCGCCGAGCTCGTCGAGGTCTTCGCCCGCATGGGCTTCGAGGTCGCCCAGGGCCCCGAGCTCGAGGACGACGAGCACAACTTCATCAAGCTCAACATCCCCCCCGAGCACCCCGCCCGCGAGCCCATCGACAACTTCTATGTCGATAACCCCGGCGCCGTCGGCCAGCCCCGCATGATGCGCAGCCAGACCTCGACCGTCCAGATCCGCGTGATGGAGGACGCCGTCGCCAAGGGCTGGGGGCCGCCCATCAAGATCGTCAGTCCCGGGCGCGTCTACCGGCCCGACACCGTCGACGCCACGCACTCGTTCATGTTCCACCAGATCGAGGGCCTCTACATCGACCGCGCCGTCACCATGGCCGACCTCAAGACCACCCTCTTCCAGTTCGCCCGCGCCTACTTCGGCAAGGACGCCGAGATCCGCCTCCGCCCCAGCTTCTTCCCCTTCACCGAGCCCTCCGCCGAGTTCGACATGAAGATCAAGCTCCGGCCCGACGAGCCCGCCCGCTGGGTCGAGCTCGGCGGCTGCGGCATGGTCGACCCCGCCGTCCTCACCGGCTGCGGCATCGACCCGGAGGTCTGGACCGGCTTCGCCTTCGGCTTCGGCATCGAGCGCATCGCCATGGGCCGCTACGGGATCCCCGACATCCGCATGCTCTTCGAGAACGATGTGCGTTTCCTCGAGCAGCTCTAGAAGCCGCGAACCCCCGGCGCCCAGCGCCGCGAACATCGGATGCCAAGCCCGTATCGATCGCGGGTCGCCATCCGGCCCCCTCTCCCGCGCCCCGCGGGAGAGGGTTGGGGAGAGGGCTCTTCCCCTCCTTCTTCTTCAACGCTCGACCATGCCGGCGCCACAAAGTCACCGAGGACGCTGGAAGCTCACGGCGTTGCCCGACGCCCACCCCCACGCGACCCACCCCCCCCGAGGACGCCGCCCCCCGGCCACCGTTCGCGGCGGTCTGTCTACCATCCCCATCAGGGGACGGCGTGACAACCCATCAGTGAACGAGCGATGCCATGAACCAAGCGCAGCTAGTCGCCGCCCTGAACGATGACCTCGCCTACGAGCTCTCCGCGGTGATCCAGTACATGACCTACGCCGCCAAGGTCAGCGGGCCCTCGCGCCCCGAGCTCAAGGGCTTCTTCGAGGCCGAGATCCCCGACGAGACCGCCCACGCCCAGTACCTCGCCGCCAAGATCGTCGCCCTCGGCGGCGACCCGACCACCACCCCCAAGCCCGTCCCCGCCGCCGAAACCCCCAAGCAGATGCTCGACGCGATCTTGGCCGCCGAGACCGAGGCCCACGACCGCTACGCGCTCCGCTCCGCCCAGGCCGAGAAGCTCGGCATGAAGGGCCTCCAGGTCCAGCTCGAGGACATGGCCCGCGACGAGAGCGAGCACCGCGACGAGACCGCCCGCATCCTCCGCCGCTGGAACGACGGCTGACCGAACGCCCCAACTGCTGGCCCCAGAACGACAACGCCCCGCGAGCAAGTCTCGCGGGGCGCTCTCAACTGGGGATACAGGATTTGAACCTGTACTAACTGATCCAGAGTCAGTCGTGCTACCGTTACACCAATCCCCAAGCGGGTCGCCCGAATGCTAACGCCCGAACCGCCCGGGGCAAGTCTCCGATGGGGACGATCCGGTTCAGACCCCCTGCCAGCTCGCCCCGTTCCCGTTCACCTCGCGGAGCGGGCGGGCCCGGCCGTACTTCGACGCCGGTCGCGGGGGCTGGGCCTCGGGCTCAGGCTGCTTCTCCGCCCCGATGAGCTGGCCGGCAGAATCGGTCTTTGTCTGGGAATCCGTCGGGTCGGGATCGGCATGGTCATCCAGCCGCCGCCGACGGGCGTCATCGATGGAGCGGTCCATCTTGCCGAGGAGCGACTTGACGCGGTCGAATGCGGTCTCGGACGGGTGCATACCTACCTCCCTGTCGGCATGCCTATCGGCCCGGCGGGGGCCCCACTTGGCCGCCGTTGGCCCCTCTCCCGACCCCGGGCGGCAATCCGTGCCGGTCGTGCCGGTTGGCGAGGGACCGGCGCCCGACTACGCTGCGCTGTCCCAACACCCGCAGGAGGCGACATGGCCACGGTCACGCTCACCAATGTCCGCAAGGTCTACGACCAGACCGAGGCCGTCCACGACTGCTCCCTTGACATCGCCGACGGCGAGTTTGTCGTCCTCGTCGGGCCCTCCGGCTGCGGCAAGAGCACCACCCTCCGCATGGTCGCCGGGCTCGAGGACATGACCGAGGGGACCATCTCCATCGGCGACCGCGTCGTCAACGATGTCCACCCCAAGGACCGCGACATCGCCATGGTCTTCCAGAACTACGCCCTCTACCCCCACATGACCGTCTACCAGAACATGGCCTTCGCCCTCAAGCTCCGCAAAACCCCCAAGGACCAGATCGAGCGACGAGTCCTCGAGGCCGCCAAGATGCTCGGCATCGAGGGCCTCCTCAAGCGCAAGCCCCGCCAGCTCTCCGGCGGCCAGCGCCAGCGCGTCGCCGTCGGGCGGGCCATCGTCCGCGAGCCCAAGGCCTTCCTCTTCGACGAGCCCCTCTCCAACCTCGACGCCAAGCTCCGCGTCACCACCCGCGCCGAGCTCAAGAGCCTCCACCACCGCCTCAAGACCACCACCATCTATGTCACCCACGACCAGGAGGAGGCCATGACCCTCGGCGACCGCATCGTCGTCATGGCCGCGGGCATCATCCAGCAGCAGGGCACCCCCTTCCAGGTCTACCGCCACCCCGCCAACCGGTTCGTCGCCAGCTTCATCGGCACGCCCCCCATGAACTTCGTCGAAGGCGCGCTCGTCCGCGCCGACGGCGCCCTCCGCTTCGAGTCCGCCGACGCCTCGGTCTCCCTCGGCGTCGACCCCTCGCACGCCCCCGATGTCGCCGGCGCGGTCGGCCTCCCGACCACCCTCGGGCTGCGCCCGCAGGCCATGGAGCTCGCCAAGGCCCCGACGCCCGGGCGCACCATCACCGGCCGCGCCAGGGTCATCGAGCTGCTCGGCGATCAGATGGATGTCACCTGCGAGGTCGGCGCCGGGACCCTCGTCGCGAGAGTCCGCGCCGAGCCCGGTCTCAAGCCGGGCCACACCGTCCATATGGCCGTCGATCCCGAGCGCGTCCACTACTTCTCGCCCGGCGAGTTCGGCGACAGCCTCCTCACCCGCGATCGCGCCGCAGCGGAGACCACCGCATGAGAAGCTCCCGAGGACGACGAGAGCGCCCCGAGAGCCACCCCGGCCTGTGCATGGCCGACCTGGCCGACGCCCGCGAGCTGTTCTGGCAGAATGTCACCCGCGAGATGCTCACCTCGCTCTCCATGCAGAGGTCCCGCATGGCCGCCGAGGCCGACGCCGCCCGCCGGCAGCTCGTCGAGCAGGGCGCAGAAGACCCCGGACCCCCCGAGACCCTCCCGGGCTTCGACGGGCGCATGGCCATCGTCACCAGGCTCGGCGAACGCATCCCCATCGCCGACATCACACCCCTCTTCGCCTGCTCCATCGGCGGCAGCTCCCGAGAGCGAGCCCTCTCCGAGGATGTACAGTGCACCGTCTTCCAGGTCCGAACACCCTCCGGAGAGGTCTACACCTTCCCCGTCCACGAGATCCGCGGCATCCACGCCCTCACCGAGGAGGCCATGCGGTCCCTCCAGCGCGAGGGCGGCGGCGACGAGGGCGAGCCGTTCACCGGCGTCCCATTCGGCTTCGCCGCCTTCACCTCGCTCACCCGTGACCTCGACACCGAGGCCATGAACGGCGGGAACCAGGCCGACGACCCCGACGCCGACCCCGACGCCGACCCCGACGCCCATCCCGACGCCTAGCCGCCCGGCCGGCGCGAGCAGGCCCAGACGAAGCCGACCCCAAGCCGACCCCCCAAGCCCACCCCAACCCGGGCCCAAGCCACGACCGAGAACCGCCCGGCCCGCCGGAACCGCGAACGCCCACGGCAAGGGCCGCGGGCGTTCGCGCTGGGAGAGAAACTCAGTATACCGAGCGGCCGGCCGGTCGGGCCGCCGCCCGCTCCGGGCGAATCATGCCGGCGTCGGCGCGGCCGGGTTCCCGCCAGCCTTGTCGGGCTTGGTCGCCTCGCGCGCCGCCGGAGGCGCCGAGAAGGTCTTGAACAGGCCGAAGCACACCAGCAGGAACGCGATCTCGACCAGGCCCGCGAGGAACACCCACTTCTCGCCGCCGGAGCCGAACCCGTACGAGTGCAGCCCCGTCGCCATCACATAGTTCACGCCGTAGAAGCACCACACGATCGACAGGAACCCCAGCACCGCCGCCACCGCCAGCCCGAAGTCCTTCACCCACCCGCTGTACCGGGCATGCAGCATCACGAAGTACAGCACGATGCAGATCAGCGACCAGGTCTCCTTGGGGTCCCAGCCCCAGAACCGGCCCCACGACTCGGCCGCCCACACCCCGCCCAGGATCGTCCCCACCGTCAGCAGCACCAGCCCCACCTGCATCAGCCGGTAGGTCTGCACGATCAGCCGCGCCTTGGGGTCCGGCGCCCTGCGCAGGATCACATCCCGCACCAGGTACGCGTGCCCAAGCACCGCCGCCAGCAGGAACGCCCCGTACGACGCCACGATCGTCATCACATGGATGATCAGCCAGTAGTTGCTCCGCAGCACCGCGGGGATCGAGTTGGTCTGGTCCGTCAGCGGCACGAGCTGCGCGAACAGCAACGCCACCAGGCTCGCCGTCAGGCCGGTCACCAGGTACAGGCCCTTGCGGTTGATCGCCTGCCCGATGATCCCGCACCCCATCGCCACAATCCCGATCCACAGGATCGCCTCGTAGGTGTTCGAGACCGGCGGCCGGTTGAGGATCATCACCCGCAGGCTCAGCCCCAGGCCCTGCTCGACCACCGCCCACGCGATCGCCACGCCCGCCAGATACCCGAACACCTTCAGGCGCAGGATCCACTTGCACAGGATCAGCAGCAACGACAGGATCGTCGCCACCGCCGCCATCAGCCACGGCTTGTGGTGGTTATAGAAGTGCTCAAGCCGGATGTCCTGCGCCGCGCTCTCGGGCAGCGGGGCGTAGTCGTTGATCGCCCCACGCAACGCCCGAGCCGCCCCCGCGGGGTCATTCCCCGTCCGGTACGCCTCCAGAAACGCCCCCAACGCCGCCTGCACCTTCTCGGTCCCGGGAGGGCCGCTCGTCGCGCTCACCGACAGGAACTCCGGCGAGCCCACCTGCGGCACGATCGGCAGCGGCAGCATGCCCCGCGCGAAGGTCGCCACCGTCATCGTCGCGTTCAGCGCGTCGCTCGCGTGACGCTCGATGGCCGACGGCTTCACCTTGTCCTGCGTCGCCTGCTTCTGGCGAAGCCCGGTGACGATCTCGTTGATCTTCGCCGCCCGCATGATCTCCACGCCCTGGAAGAACCGGCGGTCCGGGTCCAACCCCACATCCGCCTTCGTGTCGTGGTGATCGAGGTAGATCAGCTCCGTCCGCATCATCTGGTCCCCGTTGGCCAGAAGGTCGGCAAGAAGCTCGATCGCCTCACGCCCCTTGTGACCCTCGGGCCCCTTGTCCTCCGGCCACTTCGTCCGGCCGGTGATCTCCACCGCCAGACGACGGGCGTAGGTATCCAGCGGCATCACCCGACCCCCGTCCAGGATCGGGATCGAGCCGAATACCTCCTGCCAGCTCCCGGCATCCGCCGTCTCCTGGGCGCGCGCGCCCGGGGTCAGGAGGAGCAGGAGAGCGAGCAAGCTCAGCAGCGAGCAGCGGTTTCGCATGGCTTCACCTCATCAATGCTGGTGGCCAGAGTTGGCCGGGCTCTCGCCCTCAACCGACTGGGGGAACGGGACAGGGATATCCGGGTGGCCCCAGCTGAGCGAGCGGCTGTAGAAAGTCACCAGGATCCCGATGCACAGCGAAGTGCATGCCAGGTACATCGGCACCAGGCCGGGGTCCCTTGTCACCTGCAGGACCGTCACATCCTCGCCGAGGAACCCCGACTGGTACACCTTCCACCCGTCCTGCTTGTACGGGTGGTTCATGTGGATCTTGAACGCCTGGGGCGCCCCGTTGTCGGGCGTGACCTGCACATCCGACTCGTACGCCATCGCCATCTCTGACCCGGGGTAGTCCATCTTCCGGAAGTCCTCGAGCTTCATCGTGAACGGCAGCTCAATCCGCACCGGGCCGTACTGCAGCATGAGCGGCTTGCCGCCCACCTCCAGCGGCGTGGGCGAGTTCCACCGGCAGATCGCCCTCGCCCCGCCGGCCTCAACCACCACCGCCGGGCTGTTCGAGTCGCCGCTCGCGGGGCGCTCCTGCAGCTCGGTCGACCCCCGCGCGCGGTCGAAATCCTGCAGGATCGACAGGGGCTTGCCTCCCACCACGATATTCCAGGGCCACACCCCGTCGTGCTCGTAGGCGACCGGCTCGCCGTCGGGGCTGGCGAAGATCGCGCTGGTCCGCCCCTCGCCATCGCGCAGCACCGCCAGCGTCGGCTCGGTCAGCGACTCGCCCACATAGGTCAGCTGCCAGCCCGAGGCCGTCGCCCCCGAGACCTGCCCCACGAACGGCTGCTCGCGGAAACGCTGGAACACGATCTGCCGCTCGACCGACCCGTCCTCGTGCGTCAGGAGCACCCGGGCCGCCGGATTCGCCTGCCCGGTCGGGCGCTCGGTGATCTCCCCGTCGCGCCCGATCGTCGCGCGCTCGAACCGCACCACCTCGGTGACCGTCCACGCCGTGCCCCCGAGCTTCTCCCCCGGCGCGGGAAGCGTCTGCTGCTGCTTGGCGCTGTCCAGGATCACCAGCTCGGCGCTCCCCGTCGGCGCCGCCCAGCTCTGCCCCGTCGGCACAACCCGCAACGCGAACGCCCCGAACGCGAACGCCGGCTCACCCGCCTCGATCTGCGGCACCCAGTCGCCGGTCGTCTGCGCCGGGTCGGTCACGATCTCGATCGCCCGCATCGGCTCCGGCGAGTCGTTCAGCACCCGCAGAACCTCCTCGCAGTTCTCCCAGATGTCCGTGATCGTCACCCGGGCGACCTCCGCCCGGGTGTTGTCCCGCAGCGCGATCTCGCCCGCCGCCGTCACCACCTCCGCCGCCTTGGGCGCCCACCCTCCGTCGCTCGTGTGCTCGACCACCTGCAGCCACTGCTTGTCGAGCTGCATCGAGCGCTCCTGGCTCCCCTCCTGCAGGATGATCCGGCCCTCGATCTTGGTCCGCATCGTGTAGAACCCGATCGCGATCAGCGACACCAGGCTCGCGTGCACGATGATGAACCCGATGTGCTTCTTCCGCCACGGGTACCGCACCGCCACCGACAGGATCAGCGACGCGCAGATCAGGGCCATCAGCGCCACGAACCAGAACGCCCCGTACACCCGCTCGAACGCGATATCCCGCCCGACCGTCGAGTCGATCCAGGTGCCCCAGATCATCGCGATCGCCGCCAGCGTCAGCGCCGGCACCGCGAACTTCACCCCGCCGATGTACATCGCGACCTGCCCGTACGGTGTCGATTTCCAGCTCGACCGAGTGCTCATGAGTCGCCTTCTCCAGCCCGTGCCGCCGCCGAAGGGAGCGAATCGGCGACCACGCACTTGGCCCGATAGTAGGTGCCGGTCCCCATCCCTCGCACCACCGCCCCGATGCATCCCGCCGTCCCGCGCGCCACGCGCCGGCCCCCGTGGATCGCGGGGATCGGGCACGCGCCGACCCGCGCCGCAACGCCGCGATGCGACTCAATCGCAGGGCGCAGACGGCGCCCGCCGCCCGTCGCCCCGCCCCGCGGCCCGGGCAACGCCGCCTCGCAGGACCCGGCTTTGGACCGCGCCCCCGGCCGCGCCCCAGACCGCTCACGGGCCGCGCCGGCCCCCGCCGCGATCCGCTCGCAGTGGGCCGTCCGCCCGTCCTGTCCAATCGACCGAGTGTCCATCCCGTGTGCCTCGTAGCCCGGCCATTCTAGCCCCCGCCCGGATCAAAGCACCTAAATGTGTCTTTATTTCGAACGGTCCGAAAACCCGAGCCGCCCTCTCGTCCATCCGAGGGCGGAAGCTGAGTACTAGCCCGCATGTTCAGCATCCGCGTCCAACCCCGCGCCAACCGGATTCCGCCCCAAGCCGTAACCCCGGCCACAGCCCGGCGAGCCCCGTGCCGATGTCCCATGGGAGTCTCCGTTCCACGGCCGGGGTCCTCATGCAGCTGCGCACCAAGATCACGCTCGCCTTCCTCCTGCTCTTCGCGGCGTTCATCGCCGGCGACTACCTGGTCGAGCGCCATGTCACCTTCAAACGCTTCCGAGAGCTCGAGGAGCAGCTCGCCCGGGCCAACCTCGATCGCTGGGAATACGCCGTCGAACGCGAGATCGTCCACCTCGCCGAGTTCGCCGGCGACTGGACCAACTGGGACGACGCCTACGACTTCACCCAGACCGGCAACCATGCCTTCATCGAGTCGAACCTCTCCTCAGAGGACTGGTTCCGCAGCTTCAACCTGCCCGTGCTGGCCTTCTACAACGCCCGGGGCGAGGCCGTCTGGTCGAGGTGCGCCGACGCCCAGACCGGCCAGCCCGTGGACCTGCCCGCCCTCGAAGCCGCGATCCACACCGGCGACCGCCCGCTCGCCGTCGACGACGACAGGCCCGCCGCCAGCGGCATCATCAGCACCAGCCGGGGCCTGCTCCTCGTCGCCTCCCGCGCCATCTACCGCACCGACGGCTCGGGACCGGCCCAGGGCTTCGCCCTCTTCGGACGCTTTCTCGACGACGAGCTCGCCGCCTCCATCGCCAAGCAGACCCTCGTCCGCGGCGCCGTCGAGGCCTTCGACCCCGCGAACGCAGGCCAGCTCAACCCGGACCTCCACACGGCCATCCTGCGATCGGACCACGACACGGTGCTCCGACCCGTCGGCGGCGTGCTCCGTGCCTACAGCCTCCTGCGCGATGCCCGGGGCGAGCCCGTCATCCTCATCCGCAGCGACACCCCCTCCGTCATCACCACCAACGGAAACTACGCCCTCTGGACCTCCATCGCCGCCATGGGCGGCGCGGGGCTCGCCACCCTCGCCCTCCAGTTCGCCTTCGTCCACATGATCGTCGTCCGACCCCTCCAGAGGCTGATCCGTCACGCCCGCAGCGTCGGCGCATCCGGCGACCTGACCTCCCGCCTCGGCCGCTTCACCAACGACGAGATCGGCGACCTCGGCGCCGAGTTCGACACCATGGTCGGCCGCCTCGCCGACTCACGCGGCGAGCTCGTCGCCCAGTCGCGAGCCACCGGCCAAGCCGAGATCGCCAGCAGCGTCACCCACAACCTCGGCAATGTCCTCAACAGCGCCGGAGTCGCGATCTCCAGCCTCCGCCAGCACATCGAGGGACTCCGCACCGACGGGGCCGCGAAGATCGCCGACCTCATCGACGAGCACCACGCCGATATCGAGACCTTCCTCCGGAACGACCCCCGCGGCACGCAGCTCCCCAAGTACCTCCGCACCCTCTCCGACCACCTCCGGGACGGCCGCCACAGCGCCACGGACGAACTGCGCAGGCTCGAGGAGCAGATCCGGCACATGCAGGAGATCATCGGCAGCCAACGCGAGCTCGCCCGCCGCGCCAGCTACTCGGAGGTGGTCCTCCCCCGCGAGATCGTCGACAGAGCGATCAAGATCGTCTCCCCCTCCTTCGCACGCCACCACATCGAGGTCCAGGCCAGCATCCCCGACCTCGAACCCATCCGCACCGACCCGGTCCAGGTCGTGCAGATCCTCGTCAACCTGCTCACGAACGCCAAGGACGCCATGCAGGGCGTCGGCGAGGCCGACCGGCGGGTGTCTGTGACCGCCACGCCCGCCGGCGCCCACCTCGCAATCGAGGTGCAGGACACCGGGCCGGGCATCGACCCCGACGCCGCCGAACGGCTCTTCCAGGCCGGCTACTCCACCAAGGGCCCCGGCCGGGGCCTGGGGCTCCACTTCTGCGCGATCGCCGCCGGCCAGCTCGGCGGCACGCTCGAGGCACGCAACGCCCTCGGCCGCGCCGGCGCGGTCTTCACCCTCCGCATCCCGGCCGCCCGGGTCGGGCAGGAGCTCGCCGCCGCATGACCGCCGTGAGCCCCAACCTCAGGGTCCTCGTCGTCGACGACACGCCCCAGATCCACGAGGACTTCCGCGCCATCCTCGCGCCCAAGCACCAGAGCAGCGGCGACCTCGACGAGCTCGAGGCCTCGATGTTCGGCTCCCCGCGGGCGCAGCCGACCGCCGCCGAACCCTTCCGCCTCGACTGCGCCGCGCAGGGCGAGGAGGCCGTGACGCTCGTCGGAGCGGCCCGCGACGCCGGCGACCCCTACGCCCTCGCCTTCGTCGACATGCGCATGCCCCCCGGCATCGACGGCCTCGAGACCGTCCGCAGGCTCTGGGAGCGCGACCCCGAGCTCCAGGTCGTCATCTGCACCGCCTTCTCCGACCACCCGTGGAGCGAGATCATCCGGACGCTCGGACACTCCGACCGCCTCCTCCTGCTCAACAAGCCGTTCGACCCCTCCGAGGCCTGGCAGCTCGCGCTCGCCCTCACGCAGAAGTGGAACCTCGCCAGACAGGCCGCCATGAAGCTCGAAGAGGTCGTGGCCCTCGCCGAACGGACCAACACCGAGCTGCGCGAACAGATCCGACGCCGCGCCGAGGTCGAGGAGGAGCTCCGGCACCTCGCCTACCACGACCAGGTGACCGGCCTCCCCAACAGGGCCCTGCTCCTCGAACGCATCGAGCAGTGCATCCAGCGATCGCTCCGCATCCCGGGGTACCGCTTCTCCGTCCTCTACCTCGACCTCGACAACTTCAAGCTCATCAACGACACCATGGGCCACGACCAGGGCGACCAGCTCCTCAGAGATGTCGCCCAGCGACTCCGCGCAGGCATGCGCAGCATCGACGCCGTCGTCCGCGCCGAGGAGGATGTCGCCGCCCGCGTCGGCGGCGACGAGTTCATCGTCCTCCTCGAAGGCCTCCGAGACCTCCAGGACAGCGTCCAGGTCGCCCGACGATTCCTCGAGATGCTCGACCGGCCCTTCCGGCTCGACGGCCGAGAGGTCTCCGTCAGGGCCAGCATCGGCATCGCCACCAGCGAACGCCACTATGTCCGCGCCGGCGAAGTCCTCCGCGACGCCGACACCGCCATGTACCGCGCCAAAATGGACGGCAAGGGCCGCTGCGCCGTCTTCGACCCCGAGATGCACAACGCTGCCAAGCGACGCCTCGAGATCGAGAACAAGCTCCGCGACGCCATCCTCCGCGACCGACTCCAGATCGCCTACCAACCCCTCGTCGATGTCCGCACCGGCGCACTCGTCTCCTTCGAGGCCCTCTTCCGATGCCACCTCTCAGGCATCGAGGCCGGCGCCCAGGAACTCATCAATGTCGCCGAAGAGTCCGGCCTCATCGTCCCCCTCGGGCGGTGGGTCTTCCGCCGCGCCTGCGAGGACCTCCACCGCTGGCGAGAGGCCTACCCCGAAGCCAGACACCTCCGGATGGGCGTCAACCTCTCCAGAAAGGAACTCAACGGCGAGGACCTCATCCGCTCCGTCCGCGAGACCCTCATCGCCACACGCGTCCCCGCCGGACAGGTCTGCATCGAGATCACCGAGAGCGGAATCATCGAGCACGGCGAGGCCGCACGAACCCGACTCCGCCAGCTCCGCGACATCGGCGTCCAGCTCCACATGGACGACTTCGGCACCGGCTACTCCTCCCTCGCCTGCCTCCACACCTTCCCGCTCGACGCCGTCAAGATCGACCGGGCCTTCACCGCCACCATGACCAAGGACACCCGCTATGTCGCCGTCGTCAAGGCCATCGTGACCCTCTGCCGCGCCCTCGGCATGCGAGTCACCGTCGAGGGCATCGAGACCCCTGAGCAGCTCGAGCTCGTCACCTCACTCGGCTGCGACTCCGCCCAGGGCTACCTCTTCGCCAGGCCCATGCCCGCCGAGGCCGTCGAGGGACTGCTCGCACAGCTCCCCGACCTCAACCTGGCCGCCTGAGCCGGACAACCGCCCGGCCGCCCCCCCCATCCCTGCCAGCCCCCCGACGCCGACACCCCGCCCTCACGCCGCACGCTGCTCGCCGTGCTTGGCCTGCGGCGTGTGCCGCGCCACCATCCGGTCGTACTCGGTCAGGTCGAGCGTCACGAACAGCTTCGCCAGATCGGGGTCCAGCTGGCTGCCCCCGACCCTCGCGATCTCGGCCAGCACCTGGTCCCGCGCCATCGCGGGCCGGTACGAACGGTTCGAGCTCATCGCGTCGAACGAGTCGGCGATCGCGAGAATGCGCGCGATCTTCGGCGTGTTCCCGCCCGTCAGCCCGTCCGGATACCCCCGCCCGTCCCAGCGCTCGTGGTGCCACAGCACCCCGGGCAGCACATCCTGCAGCATGGGGATGCCGGACAGGATCTCGTGCCCGATCCGCGGGTGACGCTTGATCTCCGCGAACTCCTCGTCCGTCAGCTTCCCGGCCTTCCGCAGCACCGACTCGGCCACGCCGATCTTCCCCACATCGTGCATCAGCCCGGCGATGTGCACCCGCTCCACCTCGTCCTCGCCCAGCCCCGCCTTGCGGGCCAGCTCCGCCGCGAGATGCGCGACACGCTCGGAGTGGCCGCGCGTGTAGCTGTCCTTGGCGTCAAGCGCCGCGGTGATCGCGCGCAGCGAGCCCAGGAACATCTCCTGCTGCTCGTGCAGAAGGCACACGATCTCGTAGTAGCTCCGCGCGAACGACCCCACCGTGTCGATCACCCGAGTGTCGTAGGTGCTCACCTGCGGGTCGTCCCCACGCTTGTCCCCGGCCAGCAGCACGCCCACCACGCGGTCGCCGCGCTGGATCGGGAACGCCACAAGCTGGTCCGGCTGACCGACCAGACGCTCGACCCGACGGTCGCTCGTGATCACCGACTCATCGCCGGCGTCCGGGTCGAACAGACCGTCGTCAAGCAGCGTCCGGACGCCCGACACCTTCGCCGGGCAATCCCCCGCCGTCAGGAACATCGGCCGGTCAGAACCAGCCGCCCACGGCTTGCGGTCCGTGTAGATCGCCACCCAGCCGAAGCCCGTCGCGTGCAGCACGCCCTCGATCGCGTCGCGCAGGAACTCCCGCGGCCCGCCCAGATGACGCATCTGCCCCGCCAGACGGTGCGTCAGCTCGATGTGCTCGTACGCCTCCCCCAGCGTCTGCGAGAACCCCGACAACGCCGCCTGGTCGCGGTCGATCTGGCCCAGGTCCTCCGCGATCCGAGGCAGCAGCCGGCAAAGCCGACCGATCTCCGCCTCACCAAAGGTCGCGATCGGCCGGATCGCCTTCGCCGCCGCAACCGCGTCGATATGCACCCGCCGGCAGCCCTCCGTGAACTCCCGCGCGTCCAGCACCCCGGGCGTCAGGAACATACCGACGGTCCACTCCGTCACCCGCCGACGCGACCGGACAGGCAGGAACAACGCCTCGCACCCGGGCATGACCGTCGCCCGCGACACCTCGCCGCGGGCCGCGGCCGCGCCACCGGCCGCCTCCAGAAGCCCGACAAGGCACTGGTTGCACAGCCAGGTCGCGAGCACACCCTTCGCCGGGGGAGGCGTCATCACCCGACCCTCCGCGCTCAAACGCCACGCCAGAACCTCCAGCTCGCACATCCGCTCGCGAAGCCGCTGGTGGGGGTCGCTGTCCGGTGTCTCCAGGCGATGCACTACGCGGCCTCCGTCGCCGGACGCAGCAACTCGCCCACCGCGTCCAGGATCTGCTGCACACTGAACGGCTTGGCGAGATACCGCTTGATGTTCGCCGCCCCGCGCTCCTCCTCCGGCAGCACATACCCCCGGGCGGTCAGCATGATCACAGGGATGTGACGGGTCTGCTCCTCAGCGCGCAGCGCAGATGCCAGCTCCGCCCCGCTCATGTACGGCATCTGCAGGTCCGTGATGATCAGGTCCGGGGACGACTCCAACGCCGCCGCGAACCCCTCCTCCCCGTCCGACGCCGTCAGCACCGAGTACCCGGCGCCCGTGAGCTTCCTGCCCACCACAAGGGGGATATGGGGCTCGTCGTCCACCAGCAGGATCCTCGCTCCGGGCATGTCGGGCCTCCCGCGGAGGATGCGGTCCTCCGCCAAGGGGAGATTCGGCCCCCGGCCGGGCCCACTTAACACCCTGCGCCGGGCTGGCGGAAACACCCCCCCTCGATCTCGCCGACCAACCGCGAGAAACCCCCCGGGCCCGCGCGTGGTAGCATTGGGCATGCCTCAGACAGCCGACGCGACCGCCGATAACGCCGAGATCACGCCGCTCGGAGACACCCCGCCCTCGGGTTCTCGGACCTCCGACGATCTCGCCGGACCCGTCGAGGCCGTCCTCCTCTGCGCCGACCGGCCAGTCCCCCCCGCCAAGCTCGCCGCCGCGATCGGCCTGATCGACGATGAGAAGGCCACACTCCCCGCACCCGCCAAGGACAGCCTCACCCGGGCAATCGCCGACCTCAACGACCGCTACCAGCAGACCGGACGCAGCTTCCGCATCGAGACCGTCGCCGGCGGCTACCGGCTCATGACCCTGCCCGAGTTCGCCCGCGTCGTCGCCGCCTACCAGCAGCAGAAGGTCAGCAACCGCCTCTCTAAGGCCGCCGTCGAGACACTCGCCATCATCGCCTACCGACAGCCCGTCACCCGCGCCGAGATCGAGAGCATCCGCGGCGTCGCGTGCGGCGAGGTCCTCAAGACCCTCATGGACCACCGCCTCGTCACCATCCAGGGCCGCGCCGAGGAGCTCGGCAGACCCATCCTCTACGGCACGACCCGCCAGTTCCTCGACACCTTCGGCCTAGCCAGCCTCAAGGACCTGCCGACCGTCGGCGAGACCGGAGCCCGACCATGACCACCCGCGCGTTCACCCTCCGTGCCGCAACCCCAATCTGCGCCATCGCCGCGATGACCCTCGGCGGATGCGCCACCTCGGGACACGCGGTCAACGGGCGCGTCCTGACCGGGCGCGCAAGCGTCGTGACCGTCGTCCCCGAGGACGACGCCCGCCTCGACGCGCCAGGCGTGGCCGATGTCACCATCCGGATCACCCGCGGCGACGGCACGACCACCTCCCTCGCCGAGACCGTCACCGGGCCCGACGGCTCGTTCAGGCTCCGCGTCGATGACCGATACCTGTACAGCCGCCTCGAGCTCGTCGCCCAGGGGCCGACGGTGCTGACCTGCCGCGGCTCGCTCTACCCGCCGACCGACGACCGCCGGGTCCTCGTGCTGGTCGAGCCCGCCGAGCCCGAGCAGGTGGGGGAGCGAGCCAGGTGAAGCGCAGGCCGGACCTCCCGGTCCGACGGACCTACCGGTTCCGGCTCACCGGGCTCGTCTACCTCACCGTCACCGGGTTCCTCGCCGTCGCCGCGATCTCCAGCCAGAACAACCTGCTCTTCTGGTGCCTCGGCCTCGCCGTCGGCGGCATCGCCGTCTCGGGCCTGATCTCGGGCACCGGCCTGATCGGGATCCGGGCCGAGCGCGAAGCGATCCCCGACGCCTCCGCCGGCGGGCCCATGGTCATCCGCTACCGCGTCCGCAACACCAACTGGTTCGCCCCCGCCTTCGGGCTGACCATCTACGAACGCGACGCCTCCAGGCGGAAGTCCCCCACGCCGTGGGGCCGCAGCCTCACCCGGCCCGTCGCCTTCATCTCCTGCGTGCGCCCGGGCCAGACCGTCGTCGCCGAGGCCGCCCCCCTCGCCACCGCCCGCGGGCAGCCCGAGTTCACCGAGTTCTACATCGCCTCCACCTTCCCGTTCGGACTCGCCAACAAGACCCTCCGCTTCGCACAGCGACGCACCGCCCTCGTCTACCCCAAGCCCACCCCCGTCCGAAGCGCCGTCCTGGACTCGCTCCGCGTCGGCGGCGAACGAGAGGGCGCGGTCCTCACCGGCGCCGGCGGTCAGGGCGATTTCTACGGCATCCGCGAGTACTCCCCGGGCGACCCGCTCCGGTCCATCGACTGGCGGGCCTCCGCACGCATCGGCGAGCTGGTCGTCAAGCAGCACGCGAGCCCCGCCCCACGCCGACTGTGGGTCCGGCTCGAGCTGCCCGAGGGATCCACGCACGACGAACGCGAGGGCGCGATCAGCCTCGCCGCCGGCGCGCTCCAACTCGGCGGCGAGCGCGGGTTCGCCGTCGGCCTCCTCTGCCCGGAGCACGGCATCCTCTGCCGGCCCGCCGTGGGGCAGCACGGCCTCAGGAACGCGCTCGGACGCCTGGCCCTCATCGGGGCCGGGCGCGAGGCCGGCGCCCCCACCCCGGAAGCGACCCCGGGCCGGCGCGATCTGGTCGTCGTCGTGCGCCCCAGGCTCGCCGTCGGCGCCGCCCGCGCGGGGCGAGTGCTCGCCCTAGACGCCCCGAGCGCCTGGAGCCCGACCCACGGGCCGAAGCGTCCCACCCGGGGGGGGAGACCCGCGTGAGCACGCCCGCGAGCAGACGCACCGTCGACCCGCCCGCCCGGGCCCGCAGCCTGCTCACCGGCGCGGCCCTCGCGATCATCGCCTACGCCGCCTCGACCGCCGACCCCGCATGGCCCCTCCTTGCCCTGGCCTGCGCGGCGATCGGCGTGCTGCTCACCTCCCCGGCGGTCGGCATCACCGTCCCCAGGCTGGTCACAGGCCTCGCGACGCTCGGCGTCCTCCTTCTCACGCTCAGCCGAGCCGCCGACAACGGGCTCGATGTCCACGACTTCGCGGGGTTCGTCGTCTGGATGATCGTCGTCAAGTGCTTCGACCGGCGCACCGCCGGCGACGACGCCCAGCTCCTGGCGTTCGCAATCTTCCTCGCCGTCGCGTCCATGCTCCTCAGCAACGGCCTCGTCGTGGCCATGCTCACGCTGGTGTTCCTGCCGTTCGTGGCCTACGGCGCGATGCACCTCCAGCTCCGCGTCAGCCGAGACCGCGCCCACCGCCTCGCCCGCCACAAGGCCGCCGACCCGGCCAGGGTGCCGGCCATCCGGCCCGCCTCAGGGGTCGCGACCGGCGCCGCGCTCGCCCGCACCAGCGTCATCGCCCTCGGGATCGGCTTCATGTTCGCAGCCCTCGTCTTCGTGGTCGTCCCGCGCGGCGCGGGACTGCGCCAGCTCGGACGACTCGGCAACCCCTCGGCAGGACGCGTCGTCAGCTTCACCGACCGCGTCCGCGTCGGCGCCGGAGGCGCCATCGCCACATCGCGGACGCCCGTGCTCCACCTCCGAGTGACCGACGCCGACGGGCGCGACCTCGGCGGCGTCGGCGCCGTCCGCTACCTCCGCGGCGCCGTCCTCGAGGACTACGAAGACGGCACATGGACCGTCAGCCACACCCCCGCCCGCGACGGCGAGATCGACGAGTTCCTCGCCGAACAGTCACAGTCCTTCGGCACCGGGTCGAGCAGCTCCGTCATCACCCAGGAGCTCCTCCTCCTCAACACCCCGCGCGAGTTCACCTACCTCTTCACACTCTGGAGGCCAAACGACATCAGGGTCGGCGACCCCTGCACCGTCGCCGTCTACCGCCCGCAGGGCTCCATCATGGCCGCCACCAACGGGGGCAAGTTCCGGTACACCGTCCGCTCCTCGCAGGCCGACCCCTACGCGACCCGCGCCCTGGCACGACCCCCGACCACCTGGCCCTCGACCACCGTCGCGCGTGTCGCCGCGGAGATCCTCGCCCCCGCCCACATCGACCCCGACCCCGCGACGCGACCGATCGAGGACGACGCCCGCGCGATCGCGCAGTTTCGCGACTTCTTCTGGGACAACTACGAGTACTCGCTCGGAGAGCCCCCGCCACCCCCAGGCGCAGAGCCCATCGACTGGTTCCTCACCCAGACCGACCGCGGCCACTGCGAGCACTACGCCGCCGGGCTGGCCGCCCTCTGCCGGAGTGTCGGGATCCCCGCCCGCGTGGTCACCGGCTACCTCGCCGCCGAGTACAACCGCGCGACCGGCAACTACATCGTCCGCGAGAGCAACGCCCACGCGTGGGTGGAGGCCCAGGTCGAGCCCGGGATCTGGCGCACCTACGACGCCACCCCGACCCAGGACATCATGCGCCTCCACGGGCCGAGGCCGGGCCTCCTCGCCGGCCTCGGACGCGCCCTCGACGCCATCAACTACCGATGGGTCAACTCCATCGTCTCGTTCGACAGCGCCGCCAGAGGCGACCTGCTCCGATGGAGCGAGCCCGCGACCGGCGAGATCTCCGACAAGGCCGGCGTCTTCTTCAAGCACCTCCGCCTCGCCGCCCCAGGCGAGATCGTCGTGCTCGCGATCCGCCTGTTCCTCATCATGACGGCGGCGGTCTTCGGCGTCTACGGGCTCGGTGTCCTCGCCAGGCGATGGCTCCGCGCCCGCGCCCGGCGCCCCGCCGCGCTGCCCAACCGAATCCAGGACCCCGCCGTCCGCGGGCGCGTCCGCGACACACCGCTCTACCAGGACCTGCTCACCACGCTCGCCCGCGCCGGCCTCCGGAAACCAGACTGGCAGCCGCTCGCCGACTGGGGCCGCTCGCTCGAACCGCGCTCCGCCGAGCTCGGCGCCGCCGTGCGGGAGCTCGCAGGCCTGTTCTATGTCATCCGGTTCGGCGGCCGGGACCTGCGCGACCAGGAACTGGCCCGCGCCCGCGAGCTGCTCGCGAGGGTTTCCCGCATCGCCGCCGCCCGAGAAACAAGCTGAGGCCGTTCTCGGACGGGCTTCCACCCGACGATGCCGCACATCCCGGCCGAGCGCAGGCCCCGCCCCCGATTGCCCCCCCACAGAGTCAACCGCCCGCCGCCCGGTGCCGATCCTGCCGACTGGACACCAAGCAGGGGAGGTCCCGATATGCCCGCCAACCGCTCTCGCACCGATCGCTGGCGCAACTGTCTGTGGCAGATCTACGAGCGCGGCGGCGCGATCGAGATCTCACTCGCACGCCCGGACGCCTCACCGGACCCCGCCAGCGACCTCATCTGGCGAGTCAAAATCCTCAACCTCGGCGACCACGAGATCATCACCAACCAGCCCGCCGCGTTCGGCCGGACCATCCCCATCGCGCCCGGGACCAAACTCGTCGGCGCCATGAGCGTCGGCCAGAACCGATGGATGTTCCAGACCGAGGCCCTCGGGGTGCAGCCCGGCGACCGGCTCCACCTGGCGATGCCCGAGACCGTCGAACGCTGCCCCCGCCGCAGCTACTACCGCGTCACCACCGCCGCCGTCGAGCTGCCGGATGTCGAGTGCTGGCCACTGCTGGACCCGGCCTCGGTGGTCGCGGCCGAGGTCGCCAACGAGGCGTACGCCCGCGACATGCTCCGCCACCGGCGCGACCCCACGCTCGCACAGCCCCAGGCCGAGCAAGTGCTCCCCGAGGTCGGGCCGGGATTCGGCGCCAAGCTGGTGAACATCTCCGGCGGCGGTCTAGGCCTGATCGTCTCCCCCCAGGAGGCCTCGGGCCTGGACCGGGCCCGGTTCGTCTGGATGCGTGTGAACCTGGGCAAAGACCTCCCCGCCCCCCTTGCTCTCACCGGGAAGGTCGTCCATACCCACATCGACAGCGCCCAGAGCGTCCATGTGGGCCTCGCGTTCGAGTTCGGGTTCAACCCCTCGCACCGGGAGTTCGTGATCTCCCAGGTCTGCGGCGTGGTGGCGAAGCTGCGGAACGACCAGGGGTCCGCCCAGGCGGCGTGAGCCAGAACACGGACCGAACTGCCCGGGACGGTGCCGGGTGATATACCGGTGCCGGTCGGGCCCTTGCGCGCCCACAGACGCCTTGTTCCCGTCTAGACTGTGTCGCCGCCCGGATCGGCCGGGGGCATGGGATAGACAAACTGCGCCGACGCGGCAATCCTCCGCGGGGGCGTGGCTGTGGATGTGCGAGTGTCAGTTCATTGCGAAATTGCCGCTTGGTCCCGAGGCGCGGCGCCGTGCCGAGGGGGCGGTTTGTTCAGGGTTCACAAACGCGCCTGCCCTCTGGGCGGTGTGGGACAGCCGCGCCGGAGCGTGCGTGCCGTCGATCGACCGTCCGGATGCCCTGGGCATGGCGGACCAATCCCGAACCACATGAACTGACGCACATCCCCGGTCCGTTCCCCCTGCCGTGCCGGCGCAGATGCGCGGCTGCGCGATGGCGTGCGCAGACCGACGACGGAAAGGACTGTGCGCATGGACCCGGCAATGCTGGTGCTGGCGATGAGCGGCGGAGCGACCGCGGGCGTCGCGATCGCGACGCTCGTCGTTGGTGGGGTAGTGGGGTTGTTCGTCGACCGGTGGCTCTCGGCCAAGTCGCTCCGTGCGGCCCAGGACCAGGCCCGTGACATCATCAGGAACGCGGAGGCGGAAGCCAAGAACGCCGCGGAGAAGCTCCGCCTCGACGCCGAGAAGGAGACGCTGCAGCGGAAGGAGAAGCTGGACGCGGAGGTCGAGGCCTCCAGGGCGGAGCTGCGGGAGACCGAGCGGAGGCTGGGCAAGCGCGAGGATGTGCTCCACGACAAGGAGGAGTCCCTGAGCAAGCGCGATGCCGGTCTGAGCAAGCGCGACGACAAGCTCCGTGACCGCGAACGGGGGGTCGACGAGCGAGAGAAGGAGATCGAGGCGACCATCCGCAAGCAGACCGACAAGCTGCACGAGCTGGCCAGGCTGAGCCAGGAGCAGGCGATGGAGATGCTCCTCCGCCGGGTCGAGGAGGAGAACCGGCACGAGGTGGCCAAGGTCGTCCGCCAGGTCATCGAGGACGCCGAGGAGGAGGCCAAGAAGAAGGCCACCGAGATCACGCTCATGGCCATCCAGCGGATCGCCACCGAGGTCACCAGCGAGAGCACGGTGCGGACGGTCGCCATCCCGTCCGACGACATGAAGGGGCGGATCATCGGCCGCGAAGGCCGGAACATCCGGGCCATCGAGCGGGCGACCGGGGTCGACATCATCGTCGACGACACGCCCGGGGTCATCGTCGTCAGCTGCTTCGACAAGGTCCGCCAGGCGATCGCGGTCGAGTCCCTCGAGAAGCTCATCGCCGACGGGCGGATGCACCCAACCCGCATCGAGGAGGTCGTCGAGAAGACCCGGTCGGAGATCGACGAGAAGATCACCAAGTTCGGCAAGGAGTCCGCGCTCGAGGTCAACATCCGGGGGATGCACCCCAAAATCGTCGACGCGATGGGCCGCCTCCACTACCGGACGAGCTACGGCCAGAATGTGCTCCGCCACTCGGTGGAGGTGGCCTTCCTCAGCCAGCTCATCGCCGAGCAGCTCGGCCTCGACGGGCGCCTCGCCCGGCGCGCGGGCTTCCTCCACGACATCGGCAAGGCCATGGACCACGAGATGGAGGGCGGCCACCCCAAGATCGGCATGGACTTCGCCCGACAGCACGGCGAGCGCGAGGAGGCCGTCCTCAACGCCATCGGCGGCCACCACGCCGACATCCCCTCGACCACCTTCTACACCCCCATCGTCATGGCCGCCGACGCCATCAGCAGCGCCCGGCCCGGCGCCCGGCGCGAGAGCATGGAGAAGTACATCCAGCGGCTCAACGAGCTGCAGGACATCGCCCTCTCGTTCAAGGGCGTCACCGAGGCCTACGCGATCCAGGCGGGCCGCGAGGTCCGGGTGATGATCGACGCCGGCCGGGTCAGCGACGACGAGGCGTTCCTGATCGCCCACGACATCGCCAAGCGCGTGGCCGACGAGATGACCTTCCCAGGCGAGATCAAGGTCACCGTGCTGCGCGAGACCCGGGCGATCGAGTACGCGAGGTAATCCGGCGGCGGGGCGCCGAGCCCCGGCGGGAGGGACGGGCGGATGCTCCACTCGCTGCTGCTCGCCCTGGTGGCCGTGGTCGCGCCGTGGCTCCTGCCCGCCCGCTTCGAGGCCGGGGCGTTCTACCACCCCGCGTCCAACCACGCGCCGACCCCCGCCGGCTGCCAGCAAGTGACCTTCCCGACCACCGATGGGCTCACGCTGCACGGGTGGTTCATGCCCGCCAGGGGCAGGGCGCCGGGCCCCGCGCCCACCGTCCTGCATGTCCACGGCAACACCGGCGACATCTCGAACCACCGCGCCGTGTGCGACTTCCTCCAGGACGCCGGCTTCCATGTCCTCCTCTTCGACTACCGCGGCTTCGGGGCGTCCGACGGCGCGTCCGGGCCGCTGAGGCGCGAGTGGCTCGTCGAGGACACCCGGGCCGCCATCGACTACCTGCTCACCCGCCCCGATGTCGACCACGACCGGCTCGCGGTCTTCGGCTACAGCCTCGGCGCCGTGCTGGGCATGGCCGCCAGCGCCGAGCGTGAGCGGGTGCGCGCGGTCGTGACCTACGCCGGCTTCGCGACCTGGCGCGGCGTCGCCGCCGACAAGGCCGGCCCACTCGGCCGCCTGCTCATCGGCCGCGGCCACGACGCGACCGACTCCGCCGCCGCCCTCGGCGCCCGCCCCCTCCTCATCGTCCACGGCACGCGCGACGGCCTCGTCCGCCAATACCACGCCGACCTCATCGCCGCCGCCGCCGCCGCCGCCGGCGTGCCCGTCGAGCAACTCCGCATCGACGGCGGCACCCACATCTCGCTGGGCAGCGATCCGCAGGTGCGAGAGCGGGTGGTGGACTTCCTCACCCGGGAGCTCGGAGTGCCGCAGGCAGCGGGGGAGTAGCGGGGGCTCGCCCCAAGACAACGGGCGCCGTCCAACGCCGTGCACCGCAGACACCACGCCCGTGTCCATCGAGGGTCGCCATTCGGCCCCCTCTCCCGCGCCCCGCGGGAGAGGGTTGGGGTGAGGGCTCTTCCTCTCCTTCTCCTTCAACGCTCAACCATGCCCGCGCCGCAATCACTCCAAACACGCCGGAAGTTCACGGCGCCGTGCCACTGGTCAGCGGAGGCTCCGCGCAGCTGACCAGTGCCCGCAAGCACGCAAGACGCCCCCCCAACGCCCCATCCGGTCGAAGCCCCCCGAAGCCCAAGCCCAGCGCGCAGCCCTGGGTCCGCCCCCGAGCCCGGAGGGCTCATCTCCAGTAGCCGGGGGTCGAGCGCCGCGAGACCCCCGGATCCACCCACCCACACACCCGGACCCCGGGAGGGGTCCTCCTGCACGCCGCCCCAACACACGCGCCATCCCCAACGCGACCCCGCCGCGCCCCCGCTCCTCCCTCCCCGTCGGCACCCCAGTACACTCCCCACATGGCCACCTGCGCCCCCCTCCCCACCCCCCTCTCCCCCATCACCGGCCTCCCCACCCCCGACCACGCGCCTCACCCCCGCGCCCACGCGTGGACACACCTCCACCCGCCGCCCGCCAGCCCCGCAACACCCACCCAAGCCCACCCCAAGCACCAACTATCTCCCACGCCCGCCCACACCCCCGGCCTCGCCCGCCCGCAGCCCGCCCAACCCACCCGCCGCCAGCAAGACGCCAGCATCGCGGGCCTCCTCCTGACGACCGACGCCGCCATCGTCGAGAAGAAGTACAAGGCCACCAAGGCCGCGGTGGGCGGCGGCGACAACTTCGACTACTAGGTCACAAGTTGATACAGTACTGCCCATGCACTGGAAGGTGCCTCGGCAGCTTAGTGCGGAGTACAGATGGCACACTTCGAACTTAAAGACCTGATACACCAGAAGGGTCTCACTCGATGGGACCAGGTGGCGCTCGCCTTGGCGGCCGAGTATCCGAGCGGTGCTGACACGCAGACACTAAAGACGCGATTGAGCGACGCAGGCCTGAAGGGCGTCAAGAAGTTGAACATCGCCGCGATTCTCTCCCGTCGCCCCGAGACGATTGCCAGCACCAAAGACGGCTGGGAGTTTGTTGGCTCTGGGTATTCCGTTCTCATGGAGCGTACCGGCATCGAGGCCGCCCCTGCAGGCATGCCCGAACAGCGTGCCCTACTAGCGGATCGGGAAAGCGACCCAGACTCATCGGTGGTGTTCATCGGACACGGAGGTTCCACGATCTGGCGCGAGTTCAAGGACTTTCTGGTCGATCGGCTCGATCTTGAGTGGGAGGAGTTCAATCGCACACCGCAGGCGGGCCGAACAACAACCGCCAGATTGACTGAACTGCTGGATCGATGCAGGTTCGCGTTCATTATCATGACGGCCGAGGACGAGCAGCCTGACAGAAAAATGCGAGCTCGCCAGAATGTCGTGCACGAAGCAGGGCTCTTTCAGGGCAAGCTGGGTTTCAATCGGGCCATCGTTTTGCTTGAGGAGGGGTGCGAGGAGTTCAGCAATATTCACGGTTTGACACACATTCCGTTCCCCGCTGGAAAGGTGTCCGCCTGCTTTGAAGAGGTAAGACGGACACTCGAACGCGAGGCAATCATCTAGGAAAGGGGGCCGCAATGGCCAAGAAGCTCCTTAACGAGATCGACGCACTGGCCGCCATCAATGAGACCATGGAGAGCCTGCCGGATGATCAGTCGCGTGTTCGGGTGTTGGAATGGGCAATTTCGAAATTCCAGTTGTCGGGCAGCATGTCCACAACTGCTGCGCCGCGGGTACCAGTCGGTGTTGTCGGACAGTCCAGCGGAACTCCTCAGACCGCTGCCACTCCAGGCGAACTTGGAGACATCATTCACATCCTGGATGACGGCAGCATCAAAGTCGTCGCCCGAGACCTCAAGGCAGCTTCGGCCAATGACGCGGCTGTTCGACTGGCACATGTTGTGGTGTATTGTGTCAAACACCTGCTCAACGGCCAGAAGGCGTCGTCGAAGGTGCATCTGGTCCCGGTGCTGCGGGATTGGCGCTGTTACAACGGCAACACCCGCGGGGCCTTGGCCAAGGAGAAGGGGATGATTCGCGAAGGCGACGCGCTATCGCTGGATCAGTTGGCGGCCCGTCGAGCTGAGGAGATCATTGCGGAAATTCGCAACACCGAAACGGAAGGCAAATGGAAAGGCGGTACCGCTGCGAAGAAGCAGGTAGCCAAGAACAAGACGGGGGCAGCGAAAAAGCAGAAGTGAGGGCGGGTTGGCACCGACCTGGAGTGAGTGACCCCCGTGGCACCCAACGCCGGGTGGCACGGGCAACCCACCCCTCTGCCACGGGCGGCGCGCCCGCCCGTGTCCCCAGTACACTCCCCAAATGGCAAAGTACGACCCCCTACGCAACCACCTCACCCGCGCCGCCCAACCCCGCCTCACCATGACCTTCGACCAGGTCGCCGCTCTCGTCGGCCCCCTCCCCCGCTCCGTCTGGGATCACCGTGCTTGGTGGGCCAACGACCCCACCCATGTCCACGGGAATGCCTGGCTCGCCGCCGGCTACCGCGTCGACTCCGTTGACCAATCCCGCGGCATCGTCACCTTCGTGAACTCGGGGAGCCAGCCGTGAACGCTGAGTGGGCCACGACCGTGTCCGAGTTGGCGCTCCGTCGAATGGTCGCGCACGCCGAACTCGTCGGACTGGCCAACACGGACGAGTCAACATTCCGGTCCTTCTTCATGGCGGAGTTGCGGGCTCGCTTCCCGAACGCCAGTCTGGAGACGGAGTGGCGGAGATTCGACCTGATCGCGAGGATGGACGCGGAGGTCTGCCTGATCGAGTTCAAGTACTACATCCATCGCAGGGGCAGCACGGTGGATGGACTTCCCGCGCAATGGAAGGGAGGAGCTGGCGCCAAGAACCAGAGGGAGTTCTGGCAGTGCGTGTCCAAGCTCGCATCCTTCGACCATCCGATCATCGGGCCACGGATACTCGTACTCGTGTACGAATGCCTGGTCGACTCCTCCGGTCGAAACTGCTACCACTCCAGCTACGGGCAACTGGCGCCGGACGCGGCGTTCGACGCCGTATTCACCTGCGAGAGTCCGCCGCTGGTCTGCAAAGTACTCACAGTGTTGACGGGCGGTCCGGCCTAGCTTTCGTGTGGGCGGATGGCCCGGATCCCTGCCCCCCGTGCCACAACTCGCAGCGATTCCCCTCCTTCGTCCCCTTTCCGCTCTGCGGCACAGCGATGCCACCGCCGCCCGTGCGGAGTCGCGCACACCCCACCCACGCCGACCCCACCGCGCGCCCCCAGGGCAAAGCCCCGGAAACCACAGAATGCCCTTCAAAAAACCAAACAACACCCTTGACAACCCCAAAGAGCCCTATTAAACTCCGTACACGACACCATGCACCCCACCCCGTCCATCCCGTCCCCCCTCACCCCACCCCAGGACCCAGGCATCCCCGCTCCCCCTTCATCCTTCATCCTCCCTCCTTCGTCCTTTCCCACCCCCCTCTCCCCCGACGACCACGCCACCCTCCTGGCCATCGTCTCGCCGGGACCCGACGCGCCCCCCGACCCCGTTCTCCAGGCCGCCTTCCTCGCCCGTCCCGACATCCAGCCCCACCTCGCGGCCCTCGCCCAGCTCCGCGCCCTCCGCGACGAGATCACCCACCAGCACCGGATGGGCCAGGCCGCCGACCTGCTCCTCGAGATCGCCCGCAAGGCCGACGACATCGTCGAGAAGCGCCGCGCCGCCGACGCCCTCGTCCGCCTGCTCCTGGGCCCATCCACACGCCGCGACCGGTCCGACAACCGGTCCGCCAACCGAACCAATAGCCGCACCCAGAGCCGGTCAGAGACCGTCGCCCCCAGCCGCCCACCCTCACACGCGGTGCCCCCCGCGCGCCCCACCAGCACGCCCACCGCGCCCCCTCCCATGCCTCCCCTGCCCGTGCCCCTCCCCGACTCGTTCCTCGCCCTCCTCCCGCCCGACCACCCCCTCCGGCAACCCTCCCCAAAGCCCCATCCCCCAACCCCCGCCCCCGAGGCCCCGCCACCCTTCACCCACACCTTCCTCACCCCGCCCGGGCTCGACCCCTTCCACAGCACACCCCACAACCACCCCCCGGCCACCCACGCCCTCACCCTCGCCGCCGGCGCCCCCCAATCCAACAACACCAGCTAGCGACACCCCAGCGCACCTCTGCGTGCAAGGGCGTGTGCCACGGCTCTGTGAGCCGTGCTCCCCCCTCTCTTCCTCGCTCCTCCTCTCCTCCTCTCCCCCTCCTACGGGGCGGGGCACTCCAGGGCCCCCTCTCCCTCTCCCTCTCCCCCTCTCCCCCTCCTTCGGGGCGGGGCACTCCGGGCCCCCTCCTTCCCTCCAAGCCTCCTTCCCACCACCACCCCCGGAAGCCGAAGCTGAGGCCCTGCGAGGCTCCAAATCTCCACCCCCCGCGCCCACCCGCGCGCCCGACGCCACATGCCCCCAACACCCCCCAATGTCACTTCCCCCCAATCCCACCCCTCCACACACCAATTCCCTTCGCCCCACCCCCCGCCTCTGGTACGCTCTCTCACCGCCCGCGGCATTTGTCCGGCGTCGCCGCGCACCGCGGGCCGCATCACGAGAGAGGGAGAGCACACCAATGACCAACCCCACCAGGTCCCGCGCCACCGCCGCGCTCGTCGTCGCCGCCGCCGCAGCAGCAGCCCACGCCGACTTCAGCGGCCAGACCATCCTCGGGCCCCTCTCCAACGGCTCGTTCGTCATCAGCTCCACCGCCGGCGCCTCCGACGACAACGACGGCTTCACCAGCGGCGGCCACATCTTCGACATCTGGGACGGCGGCGACGAGGTCTGGCAGATCGACTGGACCGGCGGCAACCTCACCCTCAACCTCACCTCCCTCAACGGATCAGACAACGACCTGTTCCTCTACACCCCCGCCAGCTACGACGACTCCGGCAACTACAGCGCCGGCGGCTCCTTCGACACCGTCACCGAGTTCGGCGCAGCGCCCGGCATCTACTACGCCGTCATCGACTCCACCTTCTTCTCCGAAGGCGACTACACCCTCGAGGTCGTCCCCGCGCCCTCCAGCGCCGCCGCCCTCGGCCTCGCCGCCCTCGGCCTCTGCCGCCGCCGCCGCTAACGCGGAACGAATGCCTCCGCCCCCGCCCCCACCCCGGGGCCGGGGCATTTCCGGCCCCCCTCGAACACAACAGGGGGGCGGGCTCTCCGGCCCACGCCACCAAGCGCGGATCCCACCCCCAAGCACCGCTATCCTCCCCAAAGCGCACACCCAATCCCCACAGGGAGATAGCCCCATGCTCACCAAGCCCCTCACCCTCCTCACCCTCTCCCTCACCCTCCTCGGCGCCCACAACGCCTCAGCCCAAGCCACCGCCCAACCCGCCAAACAGCCCGCCGCCAAACAACCGACCCAGCAAGCAGACAAGTGGGTCTCCCTCTTCGACGGCAAGACCCTGGACGGCTGGAAAGCCGTCGGATCGCCCGACACCAAGTGGGAAGTTGTCGATGGCGTCATCGAGGGCTCCGGCGAGCCCTCCATGCTCGTCTCCACCACCGGCCCCTACAAGAACTTCCGCTACCGCGTCGAGATGAAGATCAACGACGGCGGCAACTCCGGCCTCTACTTCCGCACCGCCCCAGAGCCCGGCTTCCTCGACGGCTACGAGGCCCAGGTCGACTCCACCCACTCCGACCCCATCCGCACCGGCTCGCTCTACGGCATGTGCCATGTCTACCAGCAGCTCGTCAAGCCCGACGCCTGGTTCACCTACGAGATCGAGGTCCGCGACGATGTCTGGCGCGGGCGCGAGATGACCCGCATCAAGGTCACCGTCGACGGCAACGAGATCTACGAGTACTTCGATTTCGACAGGCAGTTCGGCCCCGGCCACTTCGCCTTCCAGCAGCACGACCCCAAGAGCCTCGTCAGCATCCGCAAGATCGAGGTCCTGCCCCTCCCCGACGGCAACTAGCACACCCGCCGCTCGCCGCCGTCGGAACGAAGCGTAGTGAAGGCCGCGACCACCCACTGCGCCGCGTCAACGCCCCCGCCCCCGACACGGGCGGCCGGGGTCGCCAAACCCTGCCACGAGCCCGGGCAATCCCGCGACCGCGGCTTGCCGCCGCGCCCGCCGGCGGGGTGCGGATCCGTGTTGGCGATCCGCGCCGACATCTCCTTGAAGTGGCCCTCGCGGCGGAGCGCCTCGTAACGCTTCTTGTCCTTGATCGACGGCCCCGGGTCCTCTCGAGGCATGGCTATCACCCTCCGGCCCACCATACGAGTGTGCTTCCTCACCGGGGCGCGGTCAAGCGCGGGTGGCGTCCCCGCGGACGGCCCGTGCCGGCGGACCGCGCCGAGCGAAGCTCCCGGGAGCGTGTCTCCGGGGCGAGCTTCTTCCGAGATGGTCCGCGGCGTGCGATCATCTTCGGCTGTTCGCACTTGCCCGGCCGGGGCCCGACGCGGCCGGCGCACGCGGCGCGCCCGTCAGGTCCCGTGCGACGCGGGCCACGAGGATGGGCCCGAAGACCCCCGCCGCACGGAGCGCTACCCGGCCCAGCGACCGGATCATTCCGGCCCTGGATCTTGAGCCGAGAGTGGTGCCGAGCACGAGGGCGCCGAGCAGCACCGCTCCGGCCCGCGCGGTCGGGTTGGCGAGGAGTGAGCCCCCCGTGGACGACCGGGGCGCGTCCAGCGCCCGCAGCCGGGCCTTGGCCTCGGCGACCGACATCATCTGACGATCCGGTGCGCCAGCCATGCCAGCCCTCCTGCAAGCGCCAACGACACGGCGCCCGCGACGCCCGCGGCCCCCGCGGTGCCGAGGGCGGGAGCGCAGACCAAGTAGAGCGATCCCAGCAGCAGGGCGAGCCCGGTCACTGCCGCGACGGTCGCCGCCGCGGCGATGCCGCAGGCGACGGCGACACGCACGGTCATCCTGCGGAGCTCGCGCCCCTCGGCCTCGGCGAGGTCTGCGGTGCGAACCAACATTTCCGCGGGAGAGATCACGCGGTCACGCCCGCCTGAGGAGCCCGACGCCGAGCACGAGCCCGACGCCGAACGCCGCGGCGATCGCCATCATCGGGTGCGCCGACACTTGCTCACCGACGGCTTGGGCGGCGTCGCGTCCCATGTCGCTCGCTGACTTGAGGGAATCGCTAACGAGGTCGCGTCCCTCGCGCAGTCCTGAGCGCGCTGTGTGCGCGGCGTCGCGGGCCAGCCCGGACAAGTCCTGCTTGAGATTGGACAGATCGCTCTTGAACTGCTCCATGTCCTGCTTGAGGTCCGAGAATTCCTCTGGCGAGAGCGCGGTGGTCCGGTTCATGGGTTTCTCCTGATTCGGCGCCGGTTGGAGTTGTGAAAGACGCGACGCGAAGCCGGAACCGGCCGGGCCGACCGGCTCCCCGCCACGCGCGCCACGGACAGCCGAGCACGCCCGATTCGGACGGCGCTCGCTCGCAGCGCGCCCCGATCTCCAAACGATCCGACCGGGGCCTCGACCTATACGGGCCGGGGCCCGCCTCCGGTTCGCGCCTTCCCCTGGGCTTCTGACAGGCGCACCACCATCCCCCGAACAAGTCGTTCGGGATGGGCCAAGCCTGGCCTTTCACTCGCTCGCTCGGGCATCGGAGGCGGGCGGAGGTGTGCGCACCGGGCCGGCCGAGGATGGAAACTTGAGGGGGCGTGGAGCGATGTCGCCGCCCTCTCCCGCGCCCGGCGGGAGAGCGCGGCTTGACCTCGCCCGTGCCGGTTCAGGCCTTGACCGGCTTGCCGTTGGCGAGCAGATTGACCTCGACATTGCCGCGTGTTGCGTTCGAGTAGGGGCAGATCGTGTGGGCCTTGGCGACCAGGGCCGCGGCCTTGGCCTGCTCCACGCCGGCGAGCTCGGTGTCGAGCGTCACATTGATGAAGAAGCCCTTCTCGCCCTTGTTGAGCTTCACGGTGGCGGTGACCTTCACATCGGAGCCCTTGAGGGCCACCTTGTCCTGCCCCGCGGCCGCGAGCACCGCGCCGCCGAAGCAGGCGGAGTAGCCGGCGGCGAAGAGCTGCTCGGGGTTGGTGCCCGGCCCGTTTGATCCGGGGGGTGAGAGTTCCAGGTTGATTTTGCCATCGGCGCTGGTGGCCCGTCCGCCGCGTCCGGCCGTGGTGCTGGCTGTCTCGGTTGCAAGTACTGTCATTGTTTCCTCCGTTCGGCGTCCCCCAAACTGGCGAACTCTACGCCCGGTCGGGGGCGGGCTCAGGCGAAGCCGGTCCCGCCGCCCTGGGGCGGCATGGGGACGCGGGCGCCGAAGCCGCCCGCGCTGTTGGCCCGCAGGCCGAGCGCGACCAATGCCAGGGCGGCGAGGGGGCGCAGCCCCCAGGGCGCCTTGACCTTCAGGGGGACGGGCTCGGCGCCGCCGACCTCCGCCTCGAGAAGCTCGACGCCGTCCTTGGCCCAGCGCGCGAGGACCTCGCGCAGGTCGTCGCCGAGCCGGCGGCTCTGCTCGCGGACGAGCAGGGCCCGCTCGACGCCGCGCGACCGCAGGAGTCTCCCGGAGGGGAAGTCCTGCGGGAATACCACCCAGCGGTTGTCGAACCAGCCCGCGGACGGGCGCACCGACGGGTCGCACCGGCGCGCGTCGAGCATGAAGGCCGGGGGCGCGTCGTCCGCGATCGACGCGCGCTCCACCTGCCCGCCGGCGTGCTGCAGGGCGAGCATGATCGAGCGGACTTCGACGGCCGGCTGCTGCCCGTCGCTGCCGTTGAATAGCGGCACCGGCCGGTAGCCCGCGGCGCCCAGCAGCGCGCCGTGCCACACCGATGCGTCGCCGGGCAGGTCGAGCACCACGGCCGTGCGGCCGTCGAGCCGCGCCGCCCAGGGCTGGATCGGCGCCGGGGGGTCGGTGGCGGGGCGGACGATGCGCGCCTCGTCCATCTGGGCAAAGAGCAGCGGCTTCGCCCACGCCGAGAAGACGCCCCGGGACGGGGCCCAGATTTCAAACAGCCGCTCGCGCTCGTTCATGTTCCACCCCGCAGACGGTCGCGGGCTCTGCCGCGCCGATGAACACCCCGACATCCTGAGACCCGGCGTCGATCAGTGCCCGTCGCGCGAGCCTCGCGTAGATCCCCGCGGCCGTGCCGTCGATGACGAACACCCCCAGGCACACATGGCGCTCGCCCTCGGGCGTCGACACCGGGGCCGATTCGAAGCGGCGCTGTGCGGCCCAGTGCGCCGGCCAGCGGCGGGAGTCCCGTGTCGCCCTGCGCCACTCGCGGTCGGTGCTGACGCCGCGGAGTCCGATGCCGTCGCCGACGCGCCCGAGCGCGGGCTTGAGCACCCAGCGGTGGTCCTGCCCGCGCGGGACGCGGCGGGGGTCGAGGGTCTCGGGGAGCAGGCGCCGCCAGGCGGGCATGGGTGTCTCCAGCCGGTCCCACACGAGGGGGAAGCGTTTGCTCTGGGTGATGAGGGCGCTGGGCGGGTTGATCTGGAGCGTGCCGGCGCTGAAGAACTCCCGCCAGCCGGAGGCGCGGGAGAGGTTGGCGAGCCACTCTGCCGGGAAGAAGCGGACGATTGCGTCGAGCGCGGTGGGCGCATCGGGCTGGTCGGGCGCTCGGGTTCGGGCGATGCCCTGGTCCCAGGAGATCCGGTCGGGGCCGAGGAGGATCGTCCGCACGCCGAGGTCGTTGAGCCGGCGCGCGAGGAGCAGCATGACCTGTCGGTCGTCGGAGTAGGCGGTGGCGTGGACGAGGCCGATGAGGGCATCGCGTTCGACGCGGCGTCGGAGGGCGCGGGCGAGCGCGTCGGCGGGGTCGCCGGGGCTGCGCCCGGCGGGGAACCGGTCGGTCATTGCCTCGGGGAGTCCCGCGGCTTCGATGAAGCCGCCGGGGACATCGGTGTTGGCCTCGGAGATGCGCCAGCCTTCGGTGGTGGGGTGGAAGTCAAAGCGGATGCAGCGCGGTGTATCGGGGCTTGCGTGGCCGTGCTTGAGGGCGCGTCGGATGGGGCGTGGCAGGCCGAGCTCGCGGAGCAGCTCGGGGCGGGTGAGGATCTCGCATTCGGCGGCGGTCGCTTCGGCGGCGAGGGTCTCGGCGTCGCGTGCGATGGCCCGCCAGACGGGCTCGTCGAGCACGAGCGGGTAGGGGGCGAGCACCTCGACATCCTGGCACTGCGGGTCCCACTTGCCCCAGTGGAAGATCATGCGGCGGCGCAGGGTGTGGTACTCGTCGCGGGAGAGCATCCCCGGGCAGCGGAGCCCGGCGGTCATGTCCACCACCCCAGGGTGAGGATGTAGGCGGCGGCGCCGGCGAGGTAGATGGCGGCGGGGGGGAGGCCGAGCACGGCGATCGGGGGCCGCTCTCGTCGTGCCGCGGCGGCGTGGACGCGCCCGACGACGATCTCCATGATCACGAGCACGAGGGCGGGCCAGCCGAGGTCGAGCCAGTCGTTGAGGGCGTTGGCGGTGGAGAGCCAGTCTCCGGCGACGGCGCGTCCCTGGATGGCGCCGACGGCGACGAGCAGTGCGGCGAGGCGGATGGCGGCGGTGGGGTCGCGGTCGATGGTGACCATGTCGGTGACGCCGGCGCCCCAGTCGACGAGCCCCCAGGCGAGGAAGAGCCCGGAGGTTGCGAGGAGCGCGCAGAACGCCACGACCCACCAGCCCGGGCCGTCGCCGATGTTGGCGCCGGCGAAGGCGAGGGTCAGGCCGAGGACGGCGCCGGCGGCGAGGACTCCGGCGGCCGGGTTGCGGCGCTGGGCGACATCGACGGCGGGGCGGAGGCCGTAGAGGGGGAAGAGGATGGTGGCGGCGGCGACCCAGCCGGCGCCGAGGACCATGTAGAAGGCGAGGTAGACGGGGCTGTCGGTGACATCGGAGGCGGCGTAGGTGCGGAGGATGGCGAAGAGGGCGGCGGCGGCGAGCGGCGGGGTGAGGAAGAGCGGGGCTCTGGCGCCGGCGGGGCTGAGCATTGGGGCGACGGCGATCGCTCGGTGGTACCAGAGCGCCCACCGGACGGTCGCGATGGCGCCGGCGACGAGCATGGCGATGACTTCGCTCGGGGACATGGCGGCAGTATACATGCGGCGGGCAGGGTCGGGCGGGGAGTGATCACGGTGCGCCGGCGGGCGCGCGGGCTTCGCGCCGGCTACCGGCCCCAGGCTTCGGTGGCGAAGGCTTCGAGGTCGTCGTAGCGGTGGAGCCAGGTGGTGTACATGAGGCCGCGGAAGTTGCTGGGGGGGTCGATGGCATCGGCGGCGTCGAGCCACCCTCGGACCCGCTTGACTGGCCCGTCGTAGTAGCCGGCGGCGAGGACGGGGTTGCCGCGGGAGGCGAACCAGTTGAGGGAGGCTTCTCGCTTGTCGTAGTACCAGCAGGCGACGATGACGCTCTGGTCGAGACCTTCCCAGGATCCGGCGAGGTCGCCGCGGACGAGGTAGTAGTCGTCGTGGGCGTTGTGGTTGGGGTCGAACATGTCGCTCCAGACATAGGCCCGGGCCTGGGGCGCGACCTCGCGGAGGATGGCGAGGCACTGGCGGGTGTTGTCGGCGAGGATCTCGCCGGCGGTCAGATGTCTGCGGCGGCAGGAGTCGTCCTGGTTGAGGCATCGGATCTCGTCGTGCGACATGAAGTAGGCCGGCGCGTCCCAGAGCGCGTGGACGCGTTGGGCCTGGTCGCGGAGCAGCTCGATCGTGCGGGGCTCGGAGGGGCAGATCATGACCTGGCCGTCGTGGATGGTGACGACATGGGAGTAGGAGACGCGGAGGCGGGCGCCGTCGGGGACCTCGCGCAGCAGCTTGATGCTGGGCGGTTCGTGCCAGACGGTGTACTCGCCCGGCCAGGGGTGGACGCCCATGAGCGGGTCGGTGAGGGGTTCGAAGTCGACGCCCTCGCGGAGCGGTTCGGTCTGGCCTGCGGCGGTCTCCAGGTGGACCGAGAGCGGGGCACCGTCGCGGCGCACGAGGTTGAGGAGGCCCACCTCCTCGATGCGGGCGTCGTCCCACCACAGCTTGCCGGTGGAGCCGTCCCAGCAGCCGAAGTAGAGGCTGATCTCGGTGTGCTCGAGGGAGTTGAAGACGGCGTGGTGGGTCGTCCAGTTCTGGTCGGGCCGGACGCCGAGGGAGGAGTAGATGAGGGAGAGCGGCTCGCGTCCTTCGCGGGTGGCGAGGGCTTTGATTTCGGGCGTGCCGCGGAAGCCCTGGGTCTTGATGCGGACGGAGACATGGTACTGGCGGTAGGGTCGGAGGGTGATCCGCTGGACGAGGCGGGCGTTGCGTCCGGCGGGATCGGCGGTGAGGGCGGCGCCGTTGTCGGGGGCGACGGTGTCGTCGTGCCATGACCAGGCGGCGAGGTCGGTCATGTCGGAGCCGGGGAGGGTGAGGGCCGGGTCGTGGGCGAGCGATGCGACGCCGGCGCGGACGATGAACGGGGCGTCGCGGACGGGGAGGGCCTCGGCGAGGTTGGGGTCGTGCCAGAGGAGGTCGTTGGAGTAGCCGATGGGGAAGAGGGCGGGGATGATCTCGAGGCCCTCGTCGCGCGCGGCGGCCTTGACGCGTCGGGCGTTGATGAAGTAGCGGTCGGGGACATCGGCGAGTCGGGCGAGCTTGGAATCGGCGAGGAGCACGCCGGTGTAGCCGGCGTCGGCGGCGCGGGCGAAGAGGGCCTCGAGGGCGGTCACATTGTCGTCGACCTGGAGGTTGGTCGGGCAGTAGAGCAGGCGGTCGGGGGGCGGCGGGGGTTGGGTTTGGGCTTGGGCCGGCGCCTGGCGGGGCGCGACCGTTGCGGCCAGCGTGCACACGATCGTGATCGCGGCGTGTCGGTTCATTCGCGCAGGATACCGCCGGGGGGGCTAGACGGCGCCGGTGACGCGGGCGACATGCAGGGTGTCGGCGTGCTGCTGGAAGGCGGCGGCCTTGCCGTCCTTGACGCGCCAGATGTGGGCGATCTGGGTGTGCTGCTCGCGCCCGGTGGCTTTGTAGACGCCGGTGTAGCGGCCGAGGGCGACGACGGTATCGCCGGCGTCGAGGAGTTCGTCGATGTTGACGCTGAAGCCGTCCCACTCGGTGGCGCAGCGGGCGAAGACGCCGTTGAGCACGGCGTCGGGGCCGATGTAGGGGTTGCCGTCGGCGTAGGGGAAGTTGTCGGCCTCGATCCAGCGGATGTCGGGGGTCATGCGGGCGAGGACTCCGGGGACATCGCCGGCGGCGAAGGCGTGGTAGATCGCGCGGATGACATCGACATTGGCTTGGGACATGGGCGCCTTCGTTGGGTTGGGTGTTGCGGGGTTTGCGGTGGGGGTCGGGCGGGGCATGCTACAGGCTGGGGCGCGGGCGCGCCGGGGCGTGGGTGGGGTCAGCGCGTGAGGAGGAATCCGAGGGTGCGATCGAGCACCTCGGGGCCTTCGCGGTAGGGCGTGTGGCCCCGGCCGGGGATGACCCAGCCCTCGGTGGGGCCTGCGACGCGCTGGACGATGGTGCCCACATGCCCGGGGCTGGCGTACTCGTCGCGTTCGCCCTGGATGACCAGGGTCGGGCAGCGGACGAGCGCGAGTTCGTCGAGCATGTTCCAGCCGGCGAACTGTTCGGAGAGCCAGGTCTCGGTCCAGACGCGGAAGACGGCCTCGGCCTTGTCGGCGTGGTGTCGGGTCATGCTGGCGCGGAAGCGGGGGTCGTCCCACCAGGGGAGGGCGTCGCGGAGGCCGGCGCGGGTCTGGGGTTCGATGAGGACATGGGCGCCGATGCTGACGACGGCGGGGACGCGGTCGGGGGCGAGTGCCGCGGCGAGGAGGGCGATGGTGGCGCCGTCGGAGTGGCCGAAGAGGACGGCCTGGTCGATGCCGGCGGCGGTCATGAGCTCGGTGAGGATGTCGGCCTCGTCGTGGAGGTAGCGGCGGGTGCGGGGGCGGGCGAGGGGCGTGGAGCGTCCGAATCCCTCGCGGTCGTAGACGAGGCCTTCGCGTCCGGCGGCGGCGCAGAGGCGGTCGGGGAAGTCTCGCCAGGCGGAGATGCAGCCGAGGGAGTCGTGGAGGAAGACGATTGGGGCGGTGGGGGCGGGGCTCGGGAGGCGGATGCGCCGGGCGGCGAGTGAGGCGCCCCAGACCGGGATCGAGAGGTCTTCGTGGGTCGTGGCGGGGCCGGGCATCAGGCGGACGGTACGCCTGTTGCGAGGCGGTTTGCGGCGCAGTCCCACTCGTCGGCGAGGACGCCCCAGCCGAGGCGGTCGGTGCAGCCGAGGCCGGGGAGGAAGTAGTCCTGGCGCTGCTGGACTTCGAGGCGGAGGCCGAGCTTCTCGGGGACGCGGCGGGAGGCGTGGTTCTGGGACGAGCAGTAGATGACGATGCGCCGGAGGGCGAGGCCGTCGGCGGGTTGGGGGCGGAAGGCCCAGGAGAGGACGGCGCCGGTGGCCTCGGTGGCGTAGCCGCGGGAGGCGGCGTCGGCGCGGATCCAGTAGCCGGTCTCGGCGCAGGCGGTGTCTCGGTGGACGCCGTGGACGCCGGTGCCGCCGAGGTGGCGGCCGGACTGGCGGTCGAAAATGCCGATGCCGACGGCGGTGAAGGCGGTTGGGTTTCGGAGGGCCATGATCTGGGTGGTGATGTAGTGGGCGCTGGCGTCGGTGTCGGTGTGGCCGTCGCGTGCCCAGGGCATCCATGGGAGGAGGTGGTCGCGGCTGGCGGCGACGGATTGGTAGAGGGCTGGGGCGTCGGTGAGTTCGTAGGGGCGGAGGACGAGGCGGGGGGTCTCCAGGCGGATGGTGAAGGGGGACGGGGCGGTCCAGCCGAGGCCGTGGCCGGTGTCTTGCTCGTTGGCGCAGCGTGGCATGGGGGGAGGGTAGGGGGGTGTGGGGGTGAGTGGGTGAGGGGGTGAGTGGGTGAGTGGGTGAGTGGGTGAGTGGGTGAGTGGGTGAGGGGGTGAGTGGGTGAGTGGGTGAGTGGGTGAGGGGGTGAGTGGGTGAGGGGGTGAGTGGGTGAGGGGGTGAAGGGGGGGAGGGGGGGAGGGGTCGTGAGGTGCCACGGGTTTGATGGGGGCCTAGTATCGGGGCCCCGGGGTCGGCCGGTTGGCGGTTGGCCGGGAGAGCGTTGGGGCCGCGGGCGGCTCCTGAACTTGCCCTCGCCGTTGAGGCGTGGGGAGGACAGCGAAAGGAATGGCGGTATGGCGACGAAGAATGTGAAGCTTCTGCTGACGGAGAATGTCGACAACCTCGGGATCGTTGGCGATGTGGTGACGGTTCGGCTGGGGTATGCCCGGAACTACCTGTTGCCTCGGTCGCTTGCGACGGCGCCGTCGGCGGACCGTCTGGCGGCGTTGACGGAGAAGCGGGCGCAGGCGGAGAAGGAGCTCGCGGTGCTTCGGGAGCAGCGTCGTGGTGCGATCGGGAAGATGGAGGGTCTGGAGTTCACGATCTCCCGCTCGTGCAACGACCTGGGCCACCTGTACGGTTCGGTGACGCAGCAGGATGTCGCGGACGCGCTGGGGGCGGCGGGGTTCCAGGTGAAGGCCCGCGAGGTGCGTCTGCCGTTCACGATCAAGCGTGTGGACAACTTCGATGTGCTGGTGAAGTTCGGTTCGGACATGGAGGCGACGATCCGGCTGCATGTGGTGCCGGACCGGACGCTGGAGGAAGACCAGCGCGACGAGATGGAGTTCGACAACGAGGGGAACCTGGTCGAGAAGCGGCCGGCGAAGAAGTCGGCGGCGCCCGCGGCCCCGGCGGCGGACGGGGCGGCGTCGGCGGGCTGAGTCCGGCGGCGTGAGCGTGCAGAATCAAAGGGCCCGGACACTCGAGTGTCCGGGCCCTTATCGTTTGGGGGTGTGGGGTGTGTCAGTCCTGCTTCTTCTCGAGGGGGAGCGGCTCGGAGAGGCTGAAGACCTCGGTCTCGCCGACATTGAAGCTCTTGATCTTGGTGCCGTAGGTGCAGATGAAGAGGAGTGTGAGCTTCTGGTCGTTTCGGCCGGCGCTCATGACGATGCCGTTGTCGGCGAGGACGCTGAGTGCGCGGACGGTCTCGCCGGGGGTGTAGCGGATCTCGACCTTGTCGCGGTCGGCGTAGAACCAGCCGACGGCCTCGTAGCGGATGCCGTTGACATCGACGAGCTGCGGGGGGAGGACGCGCTGCACGGCGGCCATGGCCTGGCCGTACATGCTGCCCTTCTTGTCGCCGCCGAGATCGACCTGGACCATGACGACATCGCCGGAGACGCCGAACTTATCGATGCGGAGGGCGCGGTCGACGATGCGGACGGAGAGCTCGGTGGGGGTCCACGCGTTGTCGCCCTCGAGGATGTGGTTGGCGTCGTCGATCTTGAGGCTCTTGTGGGAGCCCTTCTGGATGGTGGTGCGCTCGGGGATGAGATTGGTGGCGCGGATGCCGGCCTGCTCGTACTCGGACTCGTCGTTGTCGTTGCTGGCGCGCTGGTCTTCCCGGCCGTAGTTGTCGGGGATGCTCTCGGCGCCGGCGATGAGCGAGCCGTTGGTGATGGCGTCGTCGCGGTCGGCGACGGAGTCGAACTCGGTGACGGGCTGGCCGGGGGCGAGCTCGCGTCGGATGTTGCGGACATAGCAGGCGATGGGCTGGAAGCGGTTGGGGACGATGAACTCGAAGGCCCAGGGGAGGGCGGCGGCGCCGGCGGAGGCGATGGCGAAGTTGGGCGACTCGTAGGGGAACCGGGCCAGTGAGGTCTCGGCGCCCTGGGGGTTGGCGATGACGGCGACGGGGTGGAGGTTGAGGCGTTCGCCGGTCTGGGCGTCCTCGGCGACCATCCAGACCTGGCCCTCGGTCATGGCGATGAAGCTGGAGCCTCGTTCGCGCATGGTGGCCTTGAGGTCGAGGATGACGGCCTCGATGCGGGCGTCGGCGGGGTACTTGTCGCCGCCGAGCATCTGGGCGTCGTGGGGTCGGTTGGCCCAGCGGTCCTGGAGGAGGTTCTCGCCTTCGGCGGCCTTGACGCGGTAGCGTGCGGCGAGGGAGAAGTCGCCGGGCTTGGCGGTGTTCCGGCCGACGCCCTTGTCGGTGAAGCGCATGACCTCGGCGGCGTGCCATGGCTCGGGGCGCCAGCGGGCGAGGGGGGTGCGGGTGGCGAAGGTGGCCTCGGAGGCGGTGGCGTAGAAGCCGCCGACCAGGCGGTCGACGGGGAAGATGAGGCCGCCGGTGCGTTGGAGGCTGAAGCCCTGGTACTTGACGGGCTCGTAGCCGAAGTCGGAGGGCTTGAAGCGCATGGTGCCGACGGCGATGACGAGGATGCCTGCGGCGACGACGCCGGACATGGCGCCGCAGATCCCGCCGCCGACGGCGTCTGGGACATTTGCGGCGATGGCGTTGTGTGGGGCGAGCTTGTCGGAGGCGACGCGGAGGATGGCGAGGGAGACGGCGAAGGGGACGACGAGGCCGATGGCCCAGGCGGAGTACTCGACGAACTCGAAGAAGCCTCGGACGGGGGCTTTCTCGAGGATGAGGTAGGAGGCGGGCTCCCAGAAGGCGAAGGCGATGGCGCCGGCGACGACGACGCAGGCCATGTGGAGGAGTGAGGAGAAGAACTTCTTGATGACTCCCATGTAGCCCATGGCCAGGACGATGACGATGACGAGTATGTTCATCATGGCTTGCGTTCCTCGGCGTCGGGGGTCACGGTGTGGCGTGGCGCCCGGGGGTTGGTTTGGCGCCGGTCAGGCGGTGGGTGTGGGCTGGGGGGCCTTGGGTGTCTCGGCGGCGGCGGTGATGCGCATGATCTCTTCGATGCTGGTGACGCCCTCGACGGCCTTGAGGAGTGCGGCCTGCTGGATGGTGGGGGCGCCGCGTTTGCGGAACTCGCTCCGGAGTGCGGCGAGGTTCCCGCTCTTGATGAGCTCGCGCTCGGCGGGACCGAGCGGGTAGGCCTCGAAGACGCCGGTCTGGCCGATGTAGCCGATGCCGTTGCAGACGGGGCAGGTCTCGGGCTTGTTCTTGATGAGGACCTGGCCGCCCTTCTTGAAGAGCTGGGGGACCTTGTCGGAGGGGAGGCCGAGCTTCTTGAGCATGTCGGCGGAGGGGGTGTAGGAGACGCGGCAGTTCTGGCAGAGGCAGCGGACGAGCCGTGCGGAGATGACGCCGTGGAGTGGTGCGGCGGCCATTGGGAGTTCGCCGACGGTCTTGCACCAGGCCTGGATGGCCTGGAGGGCGCCGCCGGCGCGGAGCAGGACATACTGGCGGGTGCGGTCCTGGTCGGCGCGGCAGATTTCCTTGGCGGTGGCGCTGTCGGGGAGGTCGGCGATGCCGACGACATCGGGGTCCCTTCGGAGGATGGAGCGGGTGAGGGTGGAGAACTCCTGGCCCTCCTTGTTGGGGTCGAAGCGGTTCTGCCGGACGCCCTCGAGGACATCCTGCGGGTCGATCTCGACGGTCTGGACATTCTGGGTGTAGGCGTCGTGCATCTTGACCATGGTGTAGAGCAGGGTTGTGCCGCCGCTGTCGGGGGGTGTTCCGACGATGACGACGCCGGCGGCGTCCGCGACGATCTGCTTGATTGCCTCGGTCTGGGGTTCGAGGAGCCCCATGTCGGAGAACTTTCGTCGGACCTGGTTGGCGGGGTCGAGGAGGAGGGTGAGGATCATGCCGGCCTGGCCGCCGGCGGTGGTGAGCTTGACCTTGTGCCGCTTGTCCTGGTGGTTGACATCGAGGTTGGCGGTCTGCTTTCGTCTGCGGTCGCCGACATCGAGCTTGGCTGCGGCCTTCCAGAAGTCGATGACCTGGATGGCTTCTGTCGCGGGGAGGGTGGTGTCGGCGGTGGGGACGCCGTCGATGCTGAAGACGACGCCGTAGGTCTGGTCCTTGCCCGTGGGCCGGACGACCATCTCGGAGGCTCTGGCGGCCTTGCCCCGGAGGAGGACTCCCTCGGCGGCGACTCGGACGGCGTACTCGGGGGCCTCCCTGTCGGGGACGACGGCGAGGGCGCCGTCCTCGGCCTTGATGGCGAGCTCGGCGGTGCCGGCGAGCTTGGCGGCGGCCTTCTCCTTCTTCTTCTCGGCGGCGGCGGAGAGGTCGAAGAACTTGACATGGTGGGTGTCGGGGACGCGTTCGTCCTTGTTGGCGATGAGGGGGTAGGCGAAGACGCTGATGCCGAGGATGCCGAGCTCGGCGGCGAGGGCGACCCAGACGCCGGCGGGGCCCTTGAGGGGCATGGCGGCGGCGACGCCGAAGGCGATGAGTCCGACGAAGAGGTGGAAGGCGTTCCACTTCTTCGGCTCGAGGTGGAAGCGTGCCGCGTGCTTGTCGTAGTTGGCCGAGATGAGTCTGGCCCAGGCGACAAGCGGTATGAGCAGGAGCACCGGCTTCCAGGGCGATACGAGGATGTACGCGTCCTGCGCCAAGGTCAGCGGCATGACGACCCCCATTGGTAGTGGTTGACTGGTTGCACTTTCGACACCCCGCCTCTCTGGACTGCCGGCGGCGGACCTGGCCGCCGGCGGGGAACCCTACCCCGGACGACGCGCCGCGTCAGCCGAGCTTCTTGAGCCGCATCATGAGCTCGTCCACATTGGGAGAGGACTCGATGGCGGTCCTCATGTGGATGTACTCCTTCTCGACCAGGTCGACCAGCGAGAGGTTGAAGTCCTTCATGCCGGTCTGGACGGCCTCGATGGTGTTGAGGTACTCGCGGATCTCGCCCTCGCGTCCTTCGAGGATGAACTTCTGCACGACGGTGTTGTTGATGAGGATCTCGAGTGCGGGGATGCGGTGGATGTTCTCGTGGAGGGTTGGGAGGAGCTTCTGGTAGACGAAGGCGCGCATCTGGTAGGCGAGGATCTTGCGGACGCCCTCGACCTCGTCCTGCTCGAAGAGGCCGTAGATTCGGCTGAAGGTCTGTGTGGTGGAGCTGGCGTGGATGGTGCCGTAGACGAGGTGGCCGGTCTCGGCGGCCATGAGGGCGGCCTCGAATGTCTCGTTGTCGCGCATCTCGCCGATGAGGACGATGTCGGGGTTCTCACGGACCAGGGCGCGGAGGGCGATCTTGAAGTCGAGGCAGTCGATGCCGATCTCGCGCTGGTTGATGGTGGCCTTGGCGTCGTTGAAGATGTACTCGATGGGGTCCTCGATGGTGACGATGTGGACGGGCTTGCGCTCGTTCACATACTGGAGCATCGAGGCGATGGTGGTTGACTTGCCCGAGCCGGTCACGCCGCAGAGGAGCACGATGCCCTGGGGCTGCATCGCGATGTCGGACATGATCGGTGGGAGGTGGAGCCCTTCGAAGGGGAGGATGTTGCTGGTGATCCGTCGGGCGGCGATGGAGAGGCGGCCTCGGGCCATGAAGAGGTTGACGCGGTATCGGGTGTTGTCGTCGAAGTCGTAGGCGAAGTCGGCGGAGCCGAACCTGTGGAGGTCTTCGAGCTGCTCTGGGCTCATGATGGCGCGGGCGATCTGCCAGAATTCGTCCTCGTCGACGGGCTTGGTGTCGAGGGGTTTGAGGGAGCCGCGGAGTCGGATCTTGGGCGACTGCCCGGTCTTCATGATGAGGTCGGAGGCCTCGAACTTGATGGTGGCCTGGAGGAACTTGCCCCACCTGGTCTGGTGGGGGTCGCTCTTCTTTTTGGTGGGGAGGGCGACATGGCCGACATGGCCTGCGTCTGTGTGGACTTCTGCGTCAACCGACATCGCGGTGCATCTCCTGGCTGTCAGCCCGTCGTGTCCCGGGGGGTTTCCGGGTGTGATCGCGGTCCGCGTTTGCGGCCCGGTTCCGAGGCGGGGCGTGAAGCCTAGCAACTTCTGACGCCGCGCGGCGGGCGCGCACCCCGGTCTCCGGGGCGCGGGCCGCGTTTTCTCCGATTCGCATGGGCGATGTTCTGGTTCCGGGCGTGGGGGCCCGGGAAGTCCCCGAGTGTGGTGGGGGTATGGGAAAGCGCGCGGCCCGGGACGAGCCCGGGCCGCGTGGTGGGGTGTGGTTGGGGGGACGGGGTCAGTCGACGGTGACGGGGGTCCTGGCGTCGGCGCCGTTCTGCTCGCCTTCGGGGTTCTCGGCTTCGGGGGGCTTGGTGCCCAGGAAGCTCTCCTCGAGGGTGAGTCGGATCTTCTCCATGGCCTTGTTCTGGATCTGTCGGACGCGTTCCTTGGTGACGCCGATGATCTGGCCGACCTGCTCGAGGGTCATGGGCTTCTCTTCGCCGGACTCGAGGCCGAAGCGGTGCTCGATGACGGTCCGCTCGACCTCGGTGAGGTCGGCGCGGTTCTCGGAGACGATCCGCTTGACCTCCTCGGCGGCGTCCTTCTCGAAGTCCTCGCGCTTGGCCTCGACATGGTTGGACTTCTCGAGCTTGGGGTCGAAGTCGGTGGGGAAGCGCTGGCGGTACTTGGAGAGCTTCATGCCCTGGCGGCTGAATGCCTTGAGGATGGCGCGGCAGGCGTAGGTGGAGAACTTGTAGCCTCGGCCGGCGTCGAACTTGTCGACGGCGCGGAGGAGGGCCATGTTGCCCTCGCTGACGAGGTCGGCGAAATCGACCTCGCTCATGCGGGTTCGCTTGGCCATGGCGAGGACGAGGGCGAGGTTGGTCTCGGCGATCTGCTCGCGGATGACATCGGCGCGGCGGTGCCAGGAGAGGATCTGCTCGGCCTGCTCGGGGGTGGGCTGGCGGGCGGGGCTGGCCCAGACCTCCTGCTGGAGCTTCCAGACGCGGTAGCGGGCGTAGTTGAACTGGTGGAAGAGGACGCGCTCCTCGGCGCCGGTGAGGATGACCTGCTGGGAGCTCTTGACGGTGCGGTTGCTCCGTGAGCTGGAGAGGTCGTCCATCACCGGGTGGTACCAGGTGGTGTCGGGCTTCTGGATATCGGGCGCCTCGTCGTAGATGGCGGCCTCGGCGTTCTTCTCGTAGAAGACGGGGCTGTCGATGAAGTCCTGCTCCTCGCTGAGGAGGTGCTTGAGCAGCCGCTCGTCGTCGATGCTGAGGCGCTTGCGGGGGGCGGCGGCACCCTCGGCCGGCGAGGAGGCCAGGCCGACGCGGTGTCGGCGGCGGACCTGCTCGAGCGGGGTCAGCTTGCGGTTTTCTCTCACCTGCTTCATCGTCGTTCCTTGCCGCCCTCGGCGTCGATTCCCCACCGTCCTGGTTTGGCCCGGGGTGAGCCCCGGGTGTCGGCCCCCACGGCCGTACGCTGGCTGGTTCTGTGCGGTGTTCGGCGTGTGACTACTTCAGCCCGTACCTATGGCCGCCAGCTTACCGCGCCGGCGACACTCTTACGCATTCCGACCCGTGGGGGTTCCATTTCGGAGAACCCTGGGGTCTTTGTTGGGGATTTCTCCCCAGACACAAGCGGCCCGGCGGGAAGCCGGGTCCTGTTTGGATGTCCTGAGCGTCCGTGCCCGTCTCTGGAGACCAAGCCCCAACGCTCCGGGCCTGCCGCCGTGTGCATGCTGGACCCAGACCCCACGCTCCGGCCTGGCCATTCCGAGACGACCGCCCGACCTCCCTGCCGACCGGCCTCCGGGCCGGCTAGCTTACCTAGAATCGGGCGAAACGCAAGTCTGGCGATTTCTTTTCCTCGCCTGAATCTTGTTCGGACAATGTTTGCAAACCCTTGGAGGCCACCATGACCATGACGCTGCCGCCGCTGCCGTACGGCCACGACGCCCTCGAGCCGCACATCGATGCCCAGACCATGCAGATTCACCATGGGAAGCACCATCAGGCGTACATCAACAACGCGAACGCGGCCCTGGAGGGGACGGCGTGGGCTGGGAAGAGCCCGTGCGAGCTGCTCAAGGGCCTCGAGTCGCTCCCTGAGAACATCCGCACGACGGTCCGGAACAATGTCGGCGGGCATGTGAATCACTCTCTTTTCTGGGAGATTCTCGCGCCGGCCGGGAAGGGCGGGGGCGGGGCGCCCACGGGGGAGCTGGGCGAGGCGATCGACAAGGCGTTCGGGTCTTTCGGGGCGTTCAAGGAGCAGTTCGCGAAGGCGGCCGCTACCCGGTTTGGTAGCGGTTGGGCGTGGCTTGGTTTCGACGAAACCGGGAAGCTGCATGTGGGGAGCACGCCGAACCAGGATTCGCCGACGATGCAGGGGCACAAGCCGATTCTCGGGCTTGATGTGTGGGAGCACGCGTATTACCTGAAGTACCAGAACCGGCGTCCGGACTACATCGGGGCGTTCTGGAATGTGGTGAACTGGGGCAAGGTGGCGGAGCTGTACGCCAAGCACAAGGGCTGCACGAAGTCGGGGTGCTGCTGCGGGTCGTGAGCTGGGACGCGGTTACCGGGCGAGGATTCAGTCGGGGAGGCCCGGCTGGCCGATGGAGACCCCGGCGAGGGCGGGATTTTCGCCTGCGCCGGGCGCACTGGGGGCGGAGGCTGGGCATGCGAAAGTCGAGCAGGGGAGTTCTCGTCCTGGGGTGGCTGTCGGTGTGTTTGGCGGCGGGCGTGTCGGCCCAGCCGGTGCTCTCGGATGTGGTGGTCGCGCGCCCGTCGGTCGGGCTGACGGCCCTGCTGCCCGAGGGGGCGACGCGGTCGAGCTTCCAGATGGCGGGGCGGGGGGTGGACAAGATCACCTTCCCCGACATGGCGGCGATCGTGAACCTGACGGAGGTGTCGCTGACGGAGGCCAAGACGCTGCCGGAGGTGGCCGATTCGATCGTCCGGGAACTGCTCTCGTCGGTGTCGGCGCTGGATGTGGACCCGAACAAGCCGCTGGAGAACACGCCGGGGATCGGGAACGCCAAGGGGCGGCTGCTGAGCCGCGAGATGCGGGAGATCAACGGGTGGCCTGCGGAGGTGTTCTACCTGCAGCTGGCGAGCGTGGGCGGTGGCGAGGACGCGGCGTACGGGTACGCGGTGTTCATGCCGACGGGCAACACGGTGGCGCGGTTCGAGCTGCAGACCACGGCGGGCGACCTGGCGCGGGCGAAGCCGTACTTTGAGGCGATGGTGAACTCGACGCGGATCGAGGACCCCGATCTGGCGGCGGCGCAGCGGGCGTTGGGGGTGGAGTCGGGGGTCGCGTTCTTCCGGTCGCTGACGCCGGAGGATGTGGAGGCGGTGATCAAGCGCATGGGTGACGACTGGCACGCCGAGCGGTTCTACCAGCCCTCGGAGACGGGGTCGGACCGCGACGCGGTGGAGCTTGGGTACCGGCTGACCAGGTACGCGGTGGGGAAGCTGGAGGATCTCAAGGAGCCGTCGGAGCGGCGGGGTTCGAGCCCCGAGGACCGGCAGAAGGGGTATCTGGTCTTTCAGAAGGCGCGGATCCTGAACGGCGACCAGATGATCGATGTGGACGCGGGGTACTTCGTGACGCCGGACCGGAGCCAGGAGTCGTGGACGATCCGGCAGGCGGTGCGTTCGGTGAAGGCGCCCAAGGCGCCGGCGACGGGCGTGGTGGTGGAGACTGGGGTGCGGAACCGTTCGGACCTGACGATCTCGCGGGTGGCGGGCGGGGGGCCGGTGCAGACGATCCGGCCGGCGATCGAGGGTTCGGGGTATATCAGCCGCGCGGAGGTGCTGCTGCTGCCGTACCTGCTGATGCACAAGGACGCGCCGGGGGAGTACCGGTTCTACGGGTTCAACCAGTCGTTCGACCGCGTGGCGATGCGGGAGGACGCGGTCGAGGCGCCGACGGCGGAGCGGAACAACTGGCGCTACACCTCGCGGGCGAGCGATTCATCGCCGGCGCAGGTGGCGACCTTCGACAGCAAGATGGCGCTGGTCCGGGCCGAGCGGGCCGACGAGCAGGTGTGGGAGCCGATGAGCTTGCGGACGCTGCTTGACCTGTGGAAGCAGAAGGGTCTGCCGGTGAACTGAGGGGGGGGCAGCGCTCCGGTTCGTTGCGATCGGGGGCCGGCGGCCCGGGCGGGTGGTGCGGCGTCAGTTGGCCTCTGGGTTCTGGCGTCGCCGGGCGCCGGGGCGGTCGCGCTCGATGCGTTCGGCCTCGTGGGCGAGGGTGTCGAGGCAGTCGGCGCCGCCCCTTTCGGCGGCGGGGAACAGCTCGCGTTCCTCCCAGCGGATGTGCTGTTCGAGCAGGTCGGCGGTCTCGTCGAGCCAGGCGGGGGACGGGGCGGTGTGCTCGTGGTTGATCATGGCGATGCGCCGTTCGAGCGAGCGGTGCTCCTCGATGAGGCGGGCCTTGTCCTGGTCGGAGATGAAGGGGCCGACGAGGAGCTCCTCGTCGGCGAAGTGGGCCTCGATCTCGGCGGCCCAGGCCGCGGCGAGGAGACCGGCGGCGCGGAGTCGGGCGGCCTCGTCGCCGGCGCCGGCGGCCTCGCGGAGGCGTCTGACGAGGACGAGCCCGCCGTGGTGCTCGCGGCTGAGTGGTTGGAGGGTCGGGTGTCGCTTGAGCGGCGGGTTGACGAAGCGGGCTTGCGACGCGGGCGGGCTTTCCCGTGGGTCTGCCTCGCGGGTCATAACAGTCCTACTTTCTGCAGCGCCTCGGCGAACTGCGCCCAGCGCTGCTCGAGCGTGCCGGTGTAGCCGATGCTGATGCGGACCAGGCCGGGCCGGATGCCGGCGGCCTGGAGGTCTTCGTCGGAGAGCTCGCTTGAGGTTGAGCTTGCCGAGCAGGACATGAGGGTGTCGAAGTAGCCCAGGCTGACGGCGAGGAAGCCGAAGCGGTGCTCGTTCTGGAGGATGTCCATGAGCCGGAAGGCGGTCTCTTTGGAGCCGGTGTCGAGGGTGAAGAGGCCCCCGAAGCCGTAGCCCTCGTTGGCGAGGGCGCGGAGCAGCTCGTGGCCGGGGTGGGAGGGGAGCCCGGGGTAGGTGACGGCGAGGCCCCGCTCGGCGAGGCGTTCGGCGAAGGCCTGGGCGCGCCTGGAGTGCTCGGTCATGCGCAGGCCGAGGTGGGGGAGTCGCAGTGCGAGGGCGGCGGCGACCTTGGGGTCCATGGTGGGGCCGAGGAGCATGAGCGAGCCGGTGTGGAGGTCCATCATGCTGACGATGAACTCCTGGCTTGCGCAGACGGCGCCGGCGATGATGTCCGAGGCGCCGCCGAGGAACTTGGTCATGGAGTGGACGACCACATCGGCGCCGTGCTGGGCCGGGGAGAGGATCATCGGGCTGAAGGTGTTGTCGACGACGAGCTTGGCGCCGCGGGCGTGGGCGATCGCGGCGAGGCGCGGGAGGTCGGCCACGACGAGGGTGGGGTTGGCGAGGGTCTCGCAGTAGACGACCTTGGTGCGGTCGGTCATGGCGGCGGCGACGGCGTCGTTGTTGCCGATATCGACGAAGGTCGTGTGGACGCCGGTCTTTGCGGGGAGGAACTCCTTGAGCAGCGCGTGGGTCCCGCCGTAGATGGTCTCGGCGGCGACGATGTGGTCGCCGGGCGAGCAGATCTGCATGAGGGTGCAGGCGATGGCGGAGAGTCCGCTGGCGGTGCAGTAGGCGGCCTGGGTGCCCTCGAGGGCGGCGAGGTAGCGTCCGAGGACATAGACGGTGGGGTTGAAGTGCCGGCCGTAGAGGTAGCACCCGCCCTCGGGCCCGCGGTGGCCCTGGAAGAGCTCGGGCATGCTCGCGGCGTCCATGACGGTGAATGTGGTGGACGCCTCGATGGACATGTTGACCCCGCCGTGCTCGCCGAACTCGTGGCGGACCATGGCGAGGGAGCGCTGTGGGTCAAAGGTCATATCGTCCTCCGATTTCTCCCGGGTTGATCCTACGCCGACGGGAGGTCGGGGGGCGGTTTGGTGAGTTTGTCAGCCGGCGGCGAGGACTTCGTCGTAGACGGCGCCGATGGCTCTGGCCCGGGCCTGCTCGAATCCGAGGCCGTCCATGAAGTCCCAGGTCATGGCGGTGACCTCTTCCTTGGTCTTGCCGCCGCGGATTTCCTTGGCCACATGGTCCCAGAGGGCGTCGAGGTAGTGCTTCTGTGCCTGGAGGCCGGCGCGGTCGGTGAGGGCGCCGTGGCCGGGGACGACGGTGGTGTCTTCGTCGCAGAGTTCGAGGGCCTTGGCGACGGCGGCGCTCCACCCGCGGCAGGCGGCGCCGCCTTCGGGGTCGAAGAAGGGGTGCAGGCGGTTGAAGCAGAGGTCGCCGGTATGGAGGATGTTGCGGCCGGGGAGTTGGACGAGGAGGTCGTTGTCGGTGTGCCCCGCGCCGAAGTGGTGGAGGACGACGCGTTCGTCGCCGACGGTGAGTTCGTGGGGCCAGGTGCTGATGGCGGTGTCGGGGGCCGCCGATTCGGCGGTCCAGGCGGCGCTGGCCTCGGCGGCGGCCTGGGCCTCGGCGAGCACCTGGTCGGCGGTGGGGCGGGCCATGTCGATCTGGCGCAGGCCGCCCTTGGCGGCGCCGGCGTAGCGGTCGAGCTGGGCGCGGACGCGTTCGGCGGCGGCGGCGTGGGCGATGATCTCGACGCCCTCGTTCAGGACGGCGTTGCCGCCGGTGTGGTCGGCGTGGTGGTGGGTGTTGATGACGCGGGTGACGGGTGCGCCGAAGGCGCTGGCCTCGCGGGCGAGTGCGGCGGCGAAGGCGGGGAACTTGGTGTCGACGAGGAGGGCCTGGCCGGCGGAGGTAATGACCATGGAGTTGCCGCCGAGGGCCTGGTCGATGGTGGCGTGGACGCCGGGGGCGAGGTTGGCCCAGGGGAGGTATGTGCCCTCGGCTTGCGCGGGGAGCCGGCGGAGGCCTCTGGCGGCGGCTGGGTTGGCGAGGAGTGCGGAGGCGGCGCAGAGTTCGAGGAATCGGCGTCGGTTCAGGGTCGGCATATGGTGGCTCCCGGCCCCCCGTGGTTTCGGCCCGTGCCGCCGCGGAGGGGGCCTATGATCGGCACGGGCACCGGCCCTACAAGCATACACCGAACCCGCGTCAGCCTCGCCCGCCCGTGGCGTCCCGGCTGTCGCCAGCGAGATGGACCGATGAAAGCGACCGACCTGCGGAACGGCCAGGGCGTGAAGGTTGACGGCAAGCTCTATATCGTGACCTCGTTCGAGCACCGGACGCCGGGGAACCTGCGTGCGTTCGTGCAGGCCAAGATCCGCGATGTGGTCGAGGGCAAGACGCTCGAGAAGCGGTTCAGCACCTCGGAGGAGATCGAGGCGATCAACCTGGACCGGCGCGAGATGGAGTACCTGTACTCCGACGGGTCGGGGGCGACCTTCATGGACACGGACGACTTCGACCAGATCGTGCTGTCGGCGGACCTGCTGGGCACGGCGATGCAGTTCATCGTGCCCAACGGCAAGGTGCAGGTGCTGTGCTACGAGGGGAACCCGGTGTCGGTGGACCTTCCGGCGTCGGTGGAGCTGGAGGTGACGGACACGGCGCCGGGGATCAAGGGCGCGACGGCGACGAACCAGATGAAGGACGCGACCTGCGAGACTGGCCTGAAGACCAAGGTGCCGCCGTTCATCACGGTGGGCGAGAAGATCCGGGTCTCGACGATCGACGGGTCGTACCAGTCGCGGGCGTGAGCGTGGTGGCGCGGCGATGACCGGCCCAAAGCACAGACCGGCGAGGTCGATGAAGGCGGTGCTTATCGCCGTCGGCGTGGCGCTGCTGCTCGCGGGGGTGGCGGGTGTGGTCCTGCTGCGCACGACGGGCATCGGCGCCGGCGGGCTGCGCGGGGCGGGCGACCGGCTGGAGGAGTGGGTCGGGAGCCAGGTGGTGGGGATCGCCAATAGCTATCTGGTGCCGCAGATCGGGTACGAGGGGCTGGACTACCGGGCGCCGGGGACGGTGGTGCTGGAGGGGGTGTCGTTCACGGCGCCGGACGGGACGCGTGTGCTGGGGCTGGACCGGATGACGGTGACGCTGGCGGAGGTCCCGAAGATCGGCGAGCCGATCACGATCGAGACGATTCGGCTGGAGCGTCCGGTGGTGCGGCTGATCCGCGAGGTGGGGGCGGACGGGGAGGCGGGGTTCAAGGGCCTCCGCCCGATTGTGAAGCGTGGTCTGGCGCGGGGGGAGGCGCAGGGGCAGGCGGTAGAGGAGAACTTCCGGCTGAGCAATGTGCTGCGTCTGCGGGAGGTGGAGCTGATCGACGGGGAGTTCGTCTATGACCAGGGCGACGGCTCGGCGGTGATGGAGGTGGGCGGGCTGACGACGACGGTGCGGGCGTCGCCCGAGGAGGGGGCGGCGGGCTGGTACCGGCTGGATATCGAGAGCGCGCTGGGGCCGCTGGCGCAGCTGTCGGTGGACGGGGAGGTGAGCCTGGACTCGTTCGAGGCTCGGATCGCCGGGCTGCGGATCGCGGGGCACCTGACCGATGAGAGCGTCGGGACGCTGCCGCCGGAGGTGCAGGCGCTGGTCCGGCGGTACGAGGCGCAGGGGCAGATGGAGCTGACGGCGAGCGGGGATCTGGCGCTGACCGACCCGCTGGGCGGGACGCTGTCGTTTGGGCTGGGGCTTCGTGATTTCCGGGTGGCGTCGGGGGAGTATCAGGCGCCGATCGCGTCGGCGGATCTTTCGGGCGGGCTCGCGGGGGGCGTGGCGACGGTGGATTCGCTGACGGTGCGTGCGTTGGACGGCGAGGTGCGTGCGACGGGGAGCGTGCGGCTGCGGGAGGCCGGTCGCCCGGCGGAGGCGTTCTGGACGATCGACGGGGTCGAGCTGCGGGAGCTGCTGCGGGCGAACACGCAGGCGGAGGGGCCGCCGAAGCTGGCGGGGCGCTTGCGGGGGAACGGGCGTGTGCGCACGGCGCTGGACGATGCGCGGGGCTCGCTCTCGGGCGAGGGGGAGGTGCACCTGCGGGAGGGTCGTCTGCTGGTGCTGCCGGGGTTGATGCAGTTGGCGTCGGTGATGCGTGTCGCGACGGAGATGAGGGCGGGGCAGGACGCGTTCAACCACGAGGCGGACGCGTCGTTCACGCTCGGGCCGGCGGGGGTTGAGGTGACGGCGTCGGAGGTGCACACCGAGTTCCTGGCGGCGCGGGGGACCGGGACGGTCGGGTTTGATGGGTCGCTGGACCTTGCGGTGAACGGCGGGCCGCTGGAGAAGGTGCAGTCGCTGCTGGGGGGGCTGGGGGACGCGATCGGGGCGGTGACCGACCGGCTGGTGAAGTACCGTGTGCGGGGGACGGTGGCCGAGCCGCGGGTGACGGTGGACCCGCTGGGCGTGGGTGGGTGAGCGGGCCTCAGGCGGGAGCGATCGATGTCGGACATACGCCGGGGTCTGGTGCTGATGGGGCTTCGTGGCTCGGGGAAGAGCACGCTGGGGCGGCTGGTGGCGGGTCGGCTGGGCTGGCCGTTTGTTGATCTGGACGATGTGACGGTGGGGCTGCTCGGGGGCCCGGGCGTGCCGGAGGTGTGGTCGCGCGTGGGGGAGGCGGGGTTCCGGGAGGCGGAGGCTCTGGGGCTCGCCGAGCGGGTGCTGGGGGCGGGGCGTCAGGTTGTGGCGCTGGGCGGGGGGACGCCGACGGCGCCGGGGGCGGCAGAGATGCTGCGCGCGGCGGTGGGGGACGGGCGGATCGAGCTGGTGTATCTGCGCGGCACGCCGGCGACACTGCGCGAGCGGCTGGAGGCGCAGGGCGCGGGCGACCGGCCGAGCCTGACGGGCCGGGGCACGCTGGCGGAGATCGAGAGCGTGTTCGCGGCGAGGGACGAGTTGTACCGGGGGCTCGCGTCGCGGGTGGTCGAGATCGGGGGGGAGTCGGTCGAGTCGCTGACGGCGCTGCTGGTGTCGGTCGCGGGCGGGTGATCGATCAGCGGCGGCGGCGGGCGGCGGTGGGCGGCGGTGGGCATGGTGTCTGCCTCCCACCGTGATGGTGCAACCGCCGCGGATCCTGCATGTAAGGTACCAGTTGCTCAGCAGCCATACAACGCCTTCACGGGGTGCCGCAAGGGAGATCGCCATGTCGAATGCAGTCGATGCCGTCGTGCTTGCCCGGACCGTCCGCCGCCAGCGGGTGGTGATCGGGGGGATGGGGGTGGCTCTGGCGCTCCTGGCGGGCGTCGGGCTGGGGCAGGGGCCGGGGGCCGGTGGGTCGCCGGCGGCCCGGGAGGTGACGCACTACACGGCCGGGGACGACCGGCTGTACCGGGTGTGGGACGACGGGACGATTGAGTACCTGATTGTCGATTTCGCTAACGGTTCGGTGGAGGGGATCCCGGGTTGGGCGCGGGTGCAGATCGACCACTCGCTGACCCGGGATCGGATGGGCAACGAGGTGCGCCGGTAGGGGCCGGGGAGGGTCTTGACGGCGGTCGGGGCTTGGGTAGCATCAGCCCGCCGGGCGGCGGCGATCGGACCGAATCCCGCACCACGCAACCCGCGGCCGCCGGCGAGCGATGAAACAGTTGGAGGAGCCGCCGTGTCTGTGCGCCCGGACGCGGATCGACCAGTCGCCCCTGCACGGGCGGGGCGTGTTCGCGGCCCGGGTGATCCGGGCGGGGGAGATCGTCATCGAGAACGCGGCGCTGCCTCTGGGCAACGGGGATGTGCGTGACTCGGATGTGATCGCGCGGTATTGCTTCGAGTGGCCGATCGATGGCGACGGCCGGGCGCTGGCGCTGGGTGAGGCGTCGCTGCTGAACCACGCGCCGTCGGATGACGACGGGCCGCATGGGCCGAACGGCCGGCACCTTCGGGCGAACCTGCGGTGGGAGACCGACACGGTCGAAAACCGGATCGTGTTCTATGCGCTGCGGGATATCGGGGCGGGGGAGGAGTGCCTGATCGATTACGGGCCGGACTATCCGTGGCACGGGTAGGCCGTGGCACGGGTAGGCCGTGGCACGGGTAGGCCGTGGCACGGGTAGACGGGCGCGATCCGGAGCTTCGCAGGGCCTCAGCTTCGGCTTCCTTGGGTTCTTCGTGATCTGGGAGCGATGAGGCTTGGAGGGGTGGAGGGGGCCCAGAGTGCCCCGCCCCGGCGGGAAGGCGCAGGGGCCCGGAGCGCCCCCGCCCCGGAGGGGATGCTCACGCGCGATCGAGCAGGGCGAGGTACTCGGGGTTGCCGCGCCCTTCGCCGGCGCCGCCCTTGCGCCCGCGGATGGGGCTGGGGGTGAGGCCGAGCACTCGGACGCCGAGGGCGGGGAGTTGGTCGGCGACTTCGCGGCAGATGCGTTCGGCTTCGGCGTCGTCGAGTGGGGTGAGCTTGCCGCGGGCTTGGGTCATGGCGTCGGGCTGCTCGTAATGGGGCTTGATGAGGGTGATGATGCGGCCGGTCGGCGCGAGCCAGCGGAGGGCGGCGGGGATGGCGAGGGCCTGCTTGGTCCAGCCGAGGTCGATGACGACGAGGTCGACGCCGGCGCCGATGGTGTCGGGCGGGTCGGTGTGGAGGGCGTTGGCGCGTTCGAGGAGGGTGACGCGGGGGTCGTTGCGGAGCGTCCAGGCGAGCTGGCCGTAGGCGGTGTCGACGGCGTAGACGCGGGCGGCGCCGGCCTGGAGGAGGCAGTCGGTGAAGCCGCCGGTGGAGCAGCCGAGGTCGGCGCAGGTGAGGCCGGCGGGGTTGATGGCGAAGTGGTCGAGGGCGTGTCGGAGCTTGAGGCCGCCCCGGCTGACGAAGGGGGAGGGATGGTCGGGTGGCATGGGCGCCCCTGGGAACGGTTGCGCAGTCGGCACTGGTCAAGCTCTCAGAGCCGAGTTTGACCAGCGGCACGCAACGCCGTGAACTTCCAGCGTGCCTGGGGTGTTTGCGGCGCCCGCATGGTCGGGCGTTGAAGAGGCGGGAGGGGAAGAGCCCTCACCCCAACCCTCTCCCGCCGGGGGCGGGCGAGGGGGCCGGATGGCGGCCCTCGATGAACACGGGCTTGGTGTCTGAAGTTCACGGCGTTGAGTGGCACCCGGGGTCAGTTCCGGGCGCCGGCGAGGGAGCCGGAGGGGATGACATGGATGCCGGATTCGCGTTCATCGCGACGGGCGCCGGGCTGGGCGTGGGGTACGCCGACGACGGCGATGCCGAGCTCGTCGGCGCGGGCGAGCATCTTGTCGCGGTCGATCATGATGACATCGCCGGCGGCAACGGCCAGGCAGCCGGCGCCGTGCTTGGCGAGGTTCTCGACGGTCTGGATGCCGACGGTGGGGACATCGCTGCGCCGGTCGTGCCCGGCGCGGGCGCCTTTGCAGAGTGTCCAGCCCTTGGCGCGGCAGAGGGGGCTGACGCGTTCGATCATGCGGTCGGTGCCCTCGACGGCCTCGACGGCGATGACATCCCGCTCGCGCACGGCGAGGGACTGGCCGATGTCGAGTCGGAGGAGCTCGGCGAGCAGGGGCCAGACGAACTCGATGTCCGACCGCTGGAAGTGGGTCGGGTGGGTGCGGGTCATCACGCCGGCGGTGGCGAGGTGGTCGGGGATCGGTGATGTGGAATCGAGCAGTGACACGCCTCGTCGCTCCAGTTCTTCGGCGATGGCCGCGAGGACGGCGCTGGAGCGCCGGTCGTGGCGGAGGTGTCGGAACCACGCGATGACGGTCCGCAGGTCGGGGATGTTGCGGACCAGCCGGAGCGGGTCGTGCATGTGCTTGGCCTTGTCGACCCGGCCGACCATGACGGCGTGGTGGATGTCCATTCGGGAGAGGATGCGTCCCCAGCTCCCGACGCGGAGCAGTCCGACCTCGCGGAAGCTCTCGCAGAGGGCGGGGAGCTCGGGCTCATACTGGCCGAGGAGGCCCAGGCCGTGGACCGGGTGTCCGGCCTCGCGGAGGCCCTGGGCGACGAGGATGGGGAGCCGCCCGCCGCCGGCGATGAGGCCGATGGCGGTCGGCGGGGGTGGGGGGTCGGCGAGGATGGAGAGCGAGGGGGTCATGGGGGTGTCGGCGGTTCGGTCAGGGGCCGATTTCTGCACGGGACTTTAGCGTGCTCAGGGGCGGGCCTTGGCCAGGGTCGTCCGACGGGGTGGTGCAACATGTGGTTTTCACCAGGTTCTCGGACGATGGGGCCTGTGGGGCCGCCCGGCTGGGGAGCGGGGCGGCGGGGAGCCGATATTCATCGGTCGGATGGAACCCAGGGCGTTGAATGTGGATCAGCGGGTCTCTCCCGGTCCCGGCGTACCCCGGCCCTGGCTGGGGGTGCATTTCGTGTGCGCCAACAAGTATGTTCGGGTCTACCGGGACGCGGACGGGGCGAAGTACACCGCGCGGTGCCCGGCGTGTGGGCGGTGTGCGGTCTTCCGGGTGGGGCCGGGGGGGACCGAGTCGCGTCAGTTCGAGGTGAGCTGCCGGTAGCGGGGTGGGCGGCACGGGTACACTCGGGCCTGATGAGCAGCGTGCAAAGAACCGGGTACGAGTCGGCGAGGCCGACGCATGTGTGTGCCGCGACCGGCCGGGCCCTGGAGGCGGGGGAGCGGTATGTGGCGGTGCTGACCGAGGCGCCGGCGAGCGAGGAGCTGGTCCGGTCGGACTACACGCTGGGGGCATGGGAGGCCGGGCACCGTCCGGGGCGTCCTGTGCTCGCGGTGTGGCGGGCGACGGAGGGGGACCGGGGTCGCGGGGCGGCGGCGGTGATGGGCACCGAGGAGGTGCTCGCGCTGTTCGAGAGCATGGAAGCGGCCGAGGAGGGTCGGGCGGCGGTATTCCGCTACCTGCTGGCGCTGTTGTTGCTCCGCAAGCGGGTGTACCGGGTGGTGGACCAGCGGGTGGGCGAGCACGGGCGGCCGGTGCTGCAGTTGGTGCGCCGGGGCGGGCAGCAAGGGATTGAGCCGGAGGTGGTGGAGGTCGTGGATCCGGGGATGGACGAGGAGGCCGTGGCGGCGGGGATCGAGGAGCTGGGCGCGGTGCTCGCGGGCGCCGAGCCGCAGGGCGGTGCGGCGTGAGCGGGCGCGCGGCGCTGGCGGCGCTGGTAGTCGTATTCGCGGCGCTGCTGCTGGGCGGGTGTGCATCGACGGGGGGCCCGCGGTTCGAGCGTCCGGCGGTCGTGCCGGGCTACCCGGAGGCGGCGGCGCGGTTCAACGCCCGGGTGGCGAGGCTGGACCGGGTGTGGTCCCGGGTGAATATCACGCTGCGTTCGCCGGGGGAGGACGGGGGGACGAGCGTGGACCGGGCGGAGGGGTACCTGCAGCTCGAGCAGCCGGACAAGACCTCGCTCTCGATCATGAAGGTGGGGGCGACCTATTTCTACCTGGGCTCGGACGCCGAGGGGTATTGGTGGCTGGACATGAGCGAGGCGGAGCACAAGACGGCGCTGTACGGCAAGCACGCCGAGGCGACGCCGGAGCTGGTGGCCGAGCTGGGGTTGCCCGTGCACCCGCGTGAGCTGCTGGAGCTGTTCGGGATCACGCCGCTGCCGGTGCGCGGGCCGGGGGAGGTTGTGGAGCCGGGGTCGGTGGACTGGGACGAGTCCCGGGGGATGCTGCGGGTGCGGACGGGGGCGATGTGGGGGCAGCGGGTGGTGTGGCTGGACCCGGTGACGATGGCACCGCAGCGGGTGGAGTTGCTCGGGCCGGGGGGCGTTCTGCGTGCGGTGTGCGACATGGGTCGGTACATCTCGGCGCCGGTGCGGGGGGATGGGCGGGTGCCGCCGAAGCTGGCGTCGCAGTACCGGGTGGAGATGCCGACGACGGGGGCGAGGGCGACGCTGGAGCTGTACGGGGCGGAGAACAAGCCGATCAACGCCCGGGCGTTCGACTTTGCGAATCTCGTGGAGTCCTACGGGATCGACGAGGTGTACCTGCTCCGGGCGAAGGACTCGCGGGAGTGATCGTGGGCGTTGCGTTGCGGGTGTGGTGTGTGGTGGTGGTCGCGTCGGCGGCGATGGGCGCGGTGGTGCGCGCGCAGGGGTCGGAGACGCACGGGTGGTTTGCGCCGGCGTCGCTGGAGGGTTCGGGCGCGACGCTGCTGCACCTGCCGCCGCGGGATGAGGGCGGGGCGCGGGCGGGCTCGGCGGTGGCGGTGCGGGTGCTGGATAGGGCGCCCGCGAAGTTGGCGGCGTGGGAGCGGTCGGTGTACCTGCTCTATGCGGTCGGCGAGCGGTTGGAGATCTACTCGCTGCGGGTGTCGGCGGTGGGGGTGTCGGGGGCGTGGCTGGCCGAGCCGGCGGCGGGGGCGGCGGCCGAGCCGGTGCTGGATCTGGAAGGGTCGGTGCTGCGCGATGCGGCGGGGTCGGGCGGGGGGCTGGCGGCGCTCGGGCAGGGCGAGCAGTGGCGGCTCTGGACGCTTGGGGGGTCGGGCTGGGTGTCGGTATCGATGCCCGAGTCGGTGCGGGTGACCGACGGGGTGTGGCTGGTGGCCGGGGCGGCGACGCTGAGCGTGCTGGTTGTCGGGGACGGCGCGGCGGTGTGGCGGCTGGACGGGGAAGAGTGGCTCCGGGAACCGCTGGTTTGGCCCGTGGGGCTCGGGCCGGGCGGGGTGGCATCGGCGTTCGCGGTCGGCGGGGATGTGTGCGCGGCGGTGCGTGGAGGCGGGGCGGTCGAGGTCTGGTCGCTCGGGCCGGGGCTGGTCGGGCGCATCGCGTCGGTAGGGGGCGGGGGGGAGTTGGCAGGGCTGACGGCGTTCGAGGGCGGGCGACGGCTGGGGCTGCTTGGGGTGGTGGAGGACCCGGGGGCGTTGGGGCCGGAGGAGCCGATCCGTCGGTGGGAGCTGACGGAGGTGTCGCTGGCCACGGGGCGGGTGCTCTACTCGGGTCCGACCCGGCATCCGTCGCTGGAGATCGGGGAGGAGGTGCGGCTGCTGGGCCTGTTGATGCTGGCGGCGACTGGGTTCGTGCTCTTCTATCTTCTGCGTCCGGTGGCGGGGGCGCCCGAGCCGGTGGTGCCGCCGGGGTTCGTGCTGGCGCCGCCGGGGCGTCGTTTGGCGGCGGGGGCGATCGACGGGCTGCTGGTGGGGGCGTTGGTGTCGGTGCTTACGGGGGTGCGTCTGGCGGACATCGTGCTCGTGGCGCCGTTATTCGGATCCGCGGCGGGGGTGATGGCGTTGGCGCTGACGGTGTCGCTTGGGGTGGTTTACTCGACGGTGATGGAATGGGGTCTGGGGCGGACGGTGGGGAAGCTGGTGCTGGGGCTGCGGGTGGTGTCGGTGGACCCGCGTCGGGGTCGGGTCGGGCTGATGCGGACGGGGGCGAGGAATGTGTTCCGCTGGGCGCTGGCCCCCTGGGCGATCGTGGGGCTGGGGGGTCCGGGGCTGCGGCACCGGGGGGACGCGGTCGCGGGGGCGGGGGTTGTGGCCCGGGACCGGCGGGGCGGGGAGGCGCAGGGCCCGGGCTGATCCTCTGGCGTGGGGTGGGGTGGGACGGGGCGGTCGGCGTGGTTTGCGCGTCCGGGTGAAGTTTGCGCGGCGGGCGGGCCGATAGGGGATCCGTTGGCTGTCGGGCGGCCGGAGGATCCGGTGTCGCCTGATTGGCAGCCGCGGAGCTGTTCGCTTGGAGAGCGGAACCGATCCAGTGCAGCCGGGCAGCTGGTCCCGGGTCGCGAAAGCGATGAAGTCGGCCTGGCCGGTGCTGGTGCTGGCGGCGGGGATGTTCGCGCTCGTGGCGGGGGTGGTGGTCGGGGTCGCGACCAAGCCCAAGCCGGACCTGGGGTCGCCGCTGGGACGGGCGGATCGGCTGATCCAGGACGGGGAGTTCCAGCAGGCGCTGGATGTGCTCAATGAGGAGGTCCTGCCGCTGGTTGGGCAGAAGTGGGTGCCGTCGGCGGACCGGGCGCGGTACCACCTCGGTCTGGCGCGGAGCGTGTACCTGGGCCAGCGGGCGCTCGGGATCCGGGAGGCTTCCAACGACGAGACGGTTCGTCGGGAGTACCTGGCGGCCGAGGACTTCGGTGCGGAGCTGACGCCGGAGGATGTGGTCCGGCTGTGCGATGTGTATGTGGAGCTCGGGCAGGAGGAGCGGGCGCTCTCGCGGGTGATGAAGCTGACGGGGGATGCCTCGGACCAGCGGCGTCGGATCCTTCGTCGGCTGGTCGAGCACGAGCTTGCGAAGGCGCGGCCGGAGTATGACCGGGCGATCCAGGTGCTGACGACGATCTCGGGGGACGCGGATCTGTCGCTGGAGGACCGGGCGTGGTCGCTGGCGCGGGAGACGGAGATCCGGCTGGGGCAGGGGTACGCGTCGGAGGCGGTGGCCAGGCTGCTGCAGGGGATCATGCGGATCGAGGACGCTCCGGCGGCGTCGCTGGCGGAGCTCTACGCGCTGCTGGGGACGGGGTACTTCGCGATGGGGGAGTACGACTCGGCGCGCAAGCAGCTCGAGCGGGCGGCGACGCTGCTTGGGAACACCGAGCCGATGATGGCGAGGGTGGAGGTGTACCAGGCGATGTGCGACCAGGCGACGGGGAGCACGGCCGAGGCCCGCGACCGGTACTCGGCGGTGGCGGCGTGGGCGCAGGGGATGGACTGGCAGGTGCCGGCGATCTTCGGGCTGGCGGAGACCGAGGGGGTGCTGGGCCGGACGGAGGAGTCGATCGACGCGTACGCGGATGTGGTGCAGGCGCTGCTCGCGGGTCGGTCTCACCCGCTGGTGCAGCCCGAGCGGGTGGCCGACAGCCTGTTGCACCAAGCGGAGGACCGGCTGACGGCGGAGGACCCGCGGTCGGCGCTGCGGTTCGTGCTGCGGGTGGAGGAGCTGTTCTCGCTAGAGCATGTGCCGCCGGACGTGCTGCGGACGCTGGCGGTGGCGCACCGGATGCTGGCGGACCGGATGATCGCGGATGTGCTGGTGCCGGGGCTGGACAGCGTTCGTCAGATCGCGAGGCTGGACCCGGCGACGCGGGAGACGGTGCAGCGGCACTTCCTCGCGGCGGGTCAGTACTTCTCGAGGCACGCGGCGGCGGTGATGCTGAGCGACAACGAGGGGTATGTGCAGAGTCTCTGGAGCGCGGCGTTGTCGTACGACATGGCCGGGGACTACGAGCGGGCGATCGCGAGTTTCCGGGAGTACATCGAGGGGGTGCCGGACGACTCGTCGGTGCCGGGGCGTGAGGCGAGCCGTGCGGAGGCGAGGTTCCGGATGGGCCGGGCGTACCAGGCGCGCGGGGAGCACAAGCTGGCGGCGGATGTGTTCGAGGCGCTGATCGCCGACGGGGAGCTGGGCTCGGAGGGCGAGGGCGTGGGGCAGTACGCCGAGGAGAGCTATGTGCCGCTGGCGCAGGTGTACCTGGCGGACGCGGACGGGACGAACGACGCGGAGGCCCGGCGTCTGCTGGCGGAGGCGGTGATGGGGGGGCTGGGGGACGAGGGGAGCCTGTACTTCCACGACGCGTTGTTCGAGCTCGGGGCGTTGCACCACCGGGCGGGCGAGTACCTGGCGGCGGTCGAGCGGCTGACCGAGGCTCTCGAGCGGTATCCGGAGGATCCGGAGGCGCCGGTGCTGCGGTACCGGCTGGCGGATTCGCTGCGTCAGGAGGCGGCGTCGATCGAGCAGACGCTGGCCAGGGACGCGATGCCGGACGCGCAGTCGTCGGCGTTGGAGGAGGCGCGGGAGGGGCACCTGCGGGAGGCGATCGCGCTCTTCGAGCGGGTGCGTCAGGAGCTGGACGCCGAGGACCCGGGGTACATGCCCGAGAGCCGGCGGGTGGCGCTGCGGAACGCGTACTTCTTCCTGGGCGACTGCGCGTTCGACCTGGGCGACTACGACGCGGCGGTGCAGCACTACGAGACGGCGCGGGAGCGGTACAGCCAGGACCCCGCGTCGCTGGTGGCGATGGTGCAGATCGTGAACGCGTATGTGGCGATGGGGCAGATCGATCGGGCGCGGGCGGCCAACGAGCGAGCCAAGCGGTTCTACGCCCAGCTGCCCGAGGACGCGTGGAACGACCCGTACCTGCCGATGAGCAGGACGGATTGGGAGCGGTGGCTTGATTCAACGGCGGAGCTGTACGGCTTCGGGGGGTAGGCGAGGGCAGCGGGCACGGAGGCCCGAAGGGAGCGGTCAGGATGACCACGCCGGGGCAGGGAAACGAAGGCCGGGTCGGGGGCCAGATCGGCGGCCAGATCGAGGGCAAGGACGGGCTTGTCGACTACGGGCGCCTGCGCACGCTGCTGGACGAGCAGGAGGCGTTGTTCGTCCGTCTCGACGCGCTGAGCAAGGAGCAGAGCCGGCTGGTGCGCGACGAGGCGACCGACGACCTGCTCCGCCTGCTGGGCGAGCGGCAGGGGGTGGTCGCGTCGCTGGAGCGGGCGTCGGCGGGGCTCGAGCCGTTCCGGGATCGGTGGGAGCGGGTGCTCGCGGGGGCGAGGGCCGAGCAGCGGGACCGGTTCGCGGCGCAGCTGGAGCGGCTGTCGGAGATCGCCGCGGCGATCGCGGCCAGGGACGACGCCGACCGGAGGGCGATCGAGGAGCGTCGGGACCGGCTGGCGGGTGAGCTGTCGGGGGTGGGCAATGTGCGCGGCGCGGTGGCGGCGTACGGGCAGTCGGGCGTGCGTCCGGCGGCGCGGTTCCAGGACAGGGAGGGCTGAGCGGTGGCGCGTGCGGCGGAGGCGATCGGGCTGGCGGTTGCGGCGGGCGCCGGCGAGCGGCTGACGGCCGACGATCTCGGCGAGCTGCTGGCGGCGTTCAACGAGGTGACGGCCAAGCTGCAGGTCTCGCACGACCAGCTGACGGCGGAGGTCTCGCGCCTGCGTCACCAGCTCCGCGAGGCCGACGAGCAGCTGCAGCGGTCGCGTCGGCTGGCGGCGTTGGGGGAGATGGCGGCGGGGATCGCGCACGAGATCCGCAACCCGTTGGGGTCGATCGGGCTGTACTCGCGCATGCTGGCCGAGGACCTGGGCGACCGGCCCGAGGAGCGGTCGGTGGCGGTGAAGATCGGCCGGGCGGTGCGGGGGCTGGACGCGATCGTGTCGGATGTGCTGGCGTTCGCGGGCGAGTCGCGGATGCGGTTGGGCGCGGCGACGGCGGGGGAGCTGCTGGGCTCGGCGCTGGAGCAGGCGGGGGCGGAGATCGCGGCGGCGGGGGTGCGGGGGAGGGTCGAGCTGCCGGCCGGGGACCTCGGGCTGGAGTGCGATGAGGGCAAGATGCGCCAGGCGCTGGTGAATGTGATCCGCAACGGGGTGGAGGCGATCGAGGAGGCCAGGCGGCGCGGGTGGGTGGGGGCGGGGGAGCTGGTGGTGAGCGCGTCGGCGGCGGAGCTGCCCGAGGGGGCGGGGGTGGCGTTCGCGGTCCGGGACTCGGGGACGGGGATCCACGGCGAGCCGACGGAGCGGATGTTCAACCCGTTCTACACGACGCGTGAGGCGGGGACGGGGCTGGGCCTGGCGATCGTGCACCGGATCGTGGACGCGCACGGCGGGCGGGTGAGCGTGAGCAACAACGGGCCGGGCGTCGGCGACGGCGCGACGGTCGAGATCGTCATCCCCCTGCGTCACGCGGGGGCGGGGCGTACAAGCGAGAGCGGAAAGGCGAGGGCATGAGCAGGGTACTGGTCGTCGACGACAAGGAGATGATGCGCGACAGCGTGTCCTCGTCGCTCAAGCGGGCGGGGTTCGAGGTGGCGACGGCGGAGCGAGCCGAGCAGGCGATCGAGCAGATCGCGGCGCGGCGTCCGGATGTGGTGATCACGGACCTGAAGATGCCGGGGATGACCGGGATCGAGCTGCTCGAGCGGGTTCGGGCGATCGACGCGGACCTGCCGGTGGTCCTGATGACCGCGTTCGGGACGATCGAGACGGCGGTGGAGGCGATGCGCCTTGGGGCGTTCGACTACATCACCAAGCCGTTCGAGGGTGACGAGCTGATCATCACGGTCAAGCGCGCGGTCACGCACGGCGGGATGGTGCGTGAGAACGCGCTGCTGAAGCTGTCCGCCGAGCCGGGGGGCGCGGCGTCGGCGCCGGGGCGGACGCGCCACGAGCTGATCGGGGGCTCCCCGGCGATGGGGCGGGTGCGCCAGCAGGTGCAGGCGGTCGCCGGCTCGCAGGGGACGGTGCTGATCTCGGGGGAGAGCGGGTCGGGCAAGGAGGTGGTGGCGAGGGCGATCCACGAGGCGAGCACGCGGGCGGGGCGGCCGTTCCTGGCGGTGAACTGCGCGGCGCTCTCCGAGTCGCTGCTGGAGAGCGAGCTGTTCGGGCACGAGCGGGGGGCGTTCACGGGGGCGGACAAGACCCGCAAGGGGCGGTTCGAGCTGGCCGACGGGGGCACGCTGCTGCTCGACGAGGTGTCGGAGGTCTCGGCGCAGGTGCAGGCCAAGCTGCTGCGGGTGCTGCAGGAGCGGGCGTTCGAGCGGGTGGGTTCGAGCGTGACGATCGGGGTGGATGTGCGGGTGCTGGCGACGAGCAACCGGGACCTGCCGCAGGCGGTGGCGGACGGGCAGTTCCGGCAGGACCTGTTCTTCCGGCTGAATGTGCTGCCGATCCATGTGCCGCCGATGCGTGAGCGGCTGGAGGATGTGGCGGTGCTGGCTGACCACTTCATCCGGGTGCTGTGCGAGCGGGAGCGTTGCGGGCAGGTCGAGATCGAGCCCGGGGCGATGCAGATGCTGTCGTCGTACCGGTGGCCGGGGAATGTGCGTGAGCTGCAGAATGTGTGCGAGCGGGCGGTGGTGCTGATGGCGGCGCGGGCGCGGGCGGGCGAGCCCGGGGCGCGGGTGCTGACGCGGGCGCTGGTCGAGCCGTGGCTGCTGCCCGGGGCGACGGCGCGGGCCCAGGCGTCGGCGGGCAACGGGCAGGCGGGGTACGCCAACGGGCACGGCCGGGCGCAGCTGATCGAGCCCAAGGGCGTGCCGGTCCTTTCGCCGGCGATCGTCGAGAACGGCGAGGTGCGCCGGCTCGAGGATATCGAGCGGGATGTGATCGTGGAGACGCTGCACCGGTTCAACGGGCACCGGCAGAAGACGGCCAGCGCCCTGGGGATCGGGGTGAGGACGCTGGGGCTCAAGCTGCGGAAGTGGAAGGACATGAAGCTGGTGGAGCCGACGCTGTGAGCGGGGGACGGATGAAGGATGAAGGATGAAGGATGAGGGCGGCCCCCGGGCGGGGGTGGGGGGAGTGGCCCCGGGATTGCGAAGGCGAGGGTCGGATGCTGATCGATCAACTCAATAACGCCGGGGCGATGCCGGCCCTGGAGCTGACGATGCGGTTCGCGGCCCAGCGCCAGCGGCTGGTCGCGCACAACATCGCCAACATCGACACGCCGAACTTCATCCAGAAGGATGTGTCGGTGGGGGGGTTCCAGGAGACCCTGGACCGGGCGATCCGCGAGCGTCGGTCGCGGACCGGGGGGATGCACGGGGAGCTGGCGTGGGAGGAGACCGCCGAGCTGGGGCGGGGGGCGCGGGGCGGGCTGGTGCTCACGCCCGAGACCCCGTCGGGCGGGGTGCTCTTCCACGACCGGAACAACCGGGATATCGAGCGGCTGATGCAGGCCCTGGCCGAGACGACCAGCGCGTTCCGGGTGGCCGGCGACCTGTACAGGAACCAGCGGAACATCATCGACATGGCGATCGCCCAGCGGGTCTGAGCGCGTAGGGCGGAAGGAGCGGGCGTATGTGGGGCGGGCTTGACATCCCGACGAGCGGCATGGTGGCCCAGCGGGTCCGGCTGGAGGCGATTGCCTCAAACATCGCCAACAAGGACGCGATCCTGGACTCGGCGGGCAGGTACAGCCCGTACCTGCGCAGGGCGGCGGAGTTCGCGCCCGGGGACCCCACGGCGCAGAGCGAGGCGGGGCAGGAGCTTGGGGTGCATGTGGCGTCGGTCTGGATAGACCACGACGCGCTGCGGGCCCAGTACGACCCCGGGAGCCCCTACGCGGACGCCTCGGGGTTCGTGATGGTGCCGGACATCGACCCGATCCTCGAGCAGGTCAACGCCATGGAGGCGGCCCGGGCGTACGAGGCGAATGTGGTGGCGGCCGAGTCGATCAAGGCGACCATGGCACAGGCGTTGCGTCTGCTTGCGTGACGGGCCCGGGGGGGCGATAGTGGGGGCTGGGCGGACTGGTTGAGGAGGCGTGCCCGATGGCGGATCCGGTGGGACTGATTGGCGCGGGCGGGGTGAGCCCGGTGCAGGGCGCCGGGGCGGTGCCGCGGGTGCAGAAGGCCGACCCGGAGGGGCCGAGCTTCCGGGATGTGTTCATGGACACGCTCCGGCAGGCGGACCGGTTGCAGCAGGACGCGACCCAGGCGGCCGAGGATCTGGCGGTGGGCCGGGGGAACTCGGAGGATGTGATCCTGGCGGCCCAGAAGGCCGAGACGGCGTTCAAGATGATCCAGTCGCTGCGGAACAAGGTGATGCAGGCGTACGACGAGATCAAGCAGATGCGGGTGTAGCCGGGCCGGCGGGCCGGGGCGGGCGCAGGAACTGCCCGGGCCTCGCGCAATGTTGGCCTTGTGTGCGCACATTCAAGCATGAGGGGCTCCGGAGCCGACCAGAGGGTCAGCAGCGCTGCGCCTGGCGGTGTGTGTGCTGCGCCGACGCGGAGTGCGTCGGTGTTCGGGCGGCACGGAGGCCGAAGCGATGGAGCCGATCCGGCGTGTGATCGCGGGGGCCCGGGAGTACCTGGGCAAGATGAGCGGCAGCCAGAAGCTGCTGATGTGGTCGATCGCGATCATCGCGGCGATGTCGCTCTTCCTGGTCACACAGTACTCCGGGCGGTCGTCGATGGCCGAGCTCTTCGGGGAGGGTGAGGCCGCCAGCCAGATGGCCACCGTGAGGCAGCTCAAGGACGCGGGGATCGCGGCCGAGCTTGTCAACGGGAAGGTGATGGTGCCCTCGGGGTCGGAGGTGGCGGCGACCTCGGTGCTGGCCCAGGCTGGCGTGCTGCCGAACGACACGACGCTGCTGTTCAACAACCTGCTGGACCGGCAGGGGTTCTACTACTCCAAGCAGCAGAACGAGCAGCTGTACCAGACGGCGCTGCAGAACGAGCTGGCGAAGGTGATCCGGGGGTTCAACGATGTCCGGGACGCGACGGTGATGCTGGACGCGCCCGAGCCGCAGGGGATCGGGCGGGCGGTGCGCCAGCCGACGGCGTCGGCGACGGTGTTCACCCGGTCGGGTCGGGCGCTGGGGCAGGGCGAGGTGGACGCGATCGCCGAGCTGATCGCGGGGGCCAAGGCGGGGCTGAAGGTCGAGCACATCCGGGTGATCGACGGGTCGCAGGGGCGGCAGCGTCGTCCGACGAGCCCCGACCAGATGCTGGCGACGACCTACCTGGAGCAGACCGCGGCGCAGGAGGAGAAGCTGCAGCGGAAGCTCAGCGAGCTGCTGGGGCACATCCCCGGGGTGACGATCGCGGTGACGGCGCAGGTGGATGTGACGCGCGTGAACAAGCAGTCGGTCAAGTTCCTGCCGAACAAGGAGGGGTCGGTCCAGATCGCGAGGTCGATCGACTCGGACTCGACCTCGCAGGGGCAGGCGAGCAAGGCGGCCGAGCCGGGGGCGCGTCCGAACGCGCAGGGGGACATCCGCGGCTCGTCGGGCGGGAGCTCGACCACGCTGGAGGAGACCCGGGACAAGACCGAGTTCGAGGTCGGGATGGGGACGGAGACGACGACCGAGCAGGACCCCAGGGGGATGCCGACGATGCTGGCGGCGTCGGTGAACATCCCGCGGGGCTACATCGTCGAGCAGATCCGGGCGGCGGCGGCGGAGGGCCAGGAGCCGGACCTGAGCGAGACCGCCGTCCAGGCGAAGTTCGCCGCGGAGCAGGCGGTGATCGAGGCGAGCATCGAGCCGCACCTGCAGGTGGCCGGCGAGAGGCCGGGGGAGCCGCCGATCCAGGGGAAGGTGGTGGTGAGCATGATCCCGCTGGATGTGGTGCTGCCGGCGACCGGCGCCGGCGCCGGGGGGATGCTCGGGACGCTGGCGGGCGGGGGCGGGATGCTGGGCGGCGGGCTGATCGAGAAGGCGCTTCTGGCGCTCTTGGCCTTGGGCGCGATGGGGATGATGCTGATGATGGTGCGGAAGGCGACCAGGCCGGCCGAGCTGCCGTCGGTCGAGGAGCTGAGCGGCGTGCCGCCGACGCTGCCGACGGTCAACGACATGGTGGGCGAGGCCGACGAGTCGGAGGCGGCGATGACGGGCATCGAGGTGGGGGACGACGAGGTGCGGGCGCGGAAGCTGGTGGAGCAGGTGATCGAGATGGTCGGGAGCAACCCTGACTCGGCGGCGAACCTGCTGGGGCGTTGGGTGACCGAGGAGGACTGATCTGACGGCGGGCCGGAGTGGCCCGCCCGGAGCACGACGCATGGCGCGCAGGCCGCACGAACAACTGCCGGAGACGATCGGTGAGCTGGACGGGATCACCAAGGCGGCGATCCTGCTGGTGACGCTGGGCGCGGACCGTGCGTCTGCGCTCCTCGCGAAGCTCCCGGCCGACGCGGTCGAGCTGGTGATGCGTGAGGTGGCGGCGCTGGGTCGTGTGCCGACGGGGCTGACGGCGGCGGTGGTGGAGGAGTTCTACCACCTGACGATCGCGAACCAGTACGCCAGCGAGGGGAACCTGGATTTCGCGCGCGATGTGCTCAAGCAGTCGATGGACCCCAAGCAGGCGGACCGGGTGCTGGCGCAGATCCAGACGCAGGTGCAGAAGACGCCGTTCGCGTTCCTGCAGCGGGCGGAGACGGAGAATCTGCTGACCTTCATCCAGGACGAGCACCCGCAGACGATCGCGCTGATCACCTGTCACCTGCCGCACCACAAGGCGGCGGAGATCCTGGGCGGGCTGCCGGTGCAGAAGCAGGTGGAGGTGATCAAGCGGATCGCGAACATGGAGCAGACCAACCCGGAGGTGATCCGGGAGGTGGAGCGCGGGCTGGAGAGCCGGCTGTCGAGCATGCTGACGCAGTCGATGGAGAAGGCCGGCGGCGTGGAGACGGTGGCGGAGATGCTGAACCTGACGGACCGCGCGACGGAGAAGACGATCATGGAGGGTCTGGAGGCCGAGGACCCGGACCTTGTCGAGCAGATCCGCCGGCTGATGTTCGTGTTCGAGGATGTGCTGCTCGTCAACGACAAGGGCATCCAGGCGGTGCTCAAGGAAGTGGACAACGACGAGCTGGCGCTGGCGCTCAAGACCGCGAGCGAGAGCCTGAAGGAGAAGATCTTCGGCAACATGTCGGAGCGGGCGGCGGCCCTGATCAAGGAGGACATGCAGTACATGGGCCCGGTGCGGGTCGCGGATGTGGAGGCGGCCCAGCAGCGGATCGTGGACATCGTGCGCCGGCTCGAGGAGGCGGGCGAGGTCATCATCCAGGGCCGCGGCGGGGAGACGGAGCTGGTGGTCTAAGCCCCGGCGGCGCCCGCGGGGCGTCGCGGGCGGAGGTGCCCGATGGCGTTGATCAGACGGGCCGACGCCCCGACACACCCGCAGACGGCGGTGCGGCTGGACCTCGGCGACCTGGGCCGGCGCGGGGAGATGCTGCGCGAGTCGGCGATCGCCGAGGCCGAGCGGGTGGTGCTCGAGGCGCATCAGGAGCGGGCGAAGATCCTCTCGGGCGCGGAGGGGGCCGGGCATGCCGCGGGGTTCGAGGCCGGGCTCGAGAAGGGCCGCGAGAAGGGCCGGGCCGAGGCGGTCGCGGAGTTCCGCGAGAAGCTCGCGGCCCTGGACGCGTCGTGGGCGGCGGCGATGGCGGCGTTCGTCGCGGACCGGGAGACGCTGCTCCTCGCCGCCCGGCGCGGTGTGATCGAGCTGGCGGTGGCGATCGCCGGGCGGGTGGTTCACCGCGTGCCGGAGCTCGACCCGGCGGTGGTTGAGGACCAGCTCCGCGGCGTGCTGGCGCTGGTCGCGGGGCCGGCGACGCTGGTCATGCGGGTGCACCCCGAGGACGAGGCGCTGACCCGGGAGGTCCTCCCGAGGCTGCGGGAGCAGTTCGTCGGGGGCGTTCATGTGCGGCTGCAGGCCGACCCGACGGTGTCGAGGGGCTCGTGCGTGGCGAGGACGCTGGGCGGGTCGTCGATCGACGCGTCGCTGGAGACGCAGCTTGATCGGATCGTGCGCGACCTGCTGCCCGATCGTGCAGAGGAGGGTCCGGCGTGAGCGTGCTGGCGCCGGAGCTTGAGGTGGTGCGCCGGGCGCTCCCGCAGCGGGTGTGCGGGGTGGTCTCGTCGCTGCGGGGGCTGACGATGCTGGTCGATTCGCTGCCGCTGCCGGTGGGGTCGCTGGTGTCGCTGGAGCCCGGGCGCGTCCCCGGCGAGCGGATGCTCGGGGAGGTGGTGGGGTTCAGCGGCGATCGCGCGGTGGTGATGCTGTTCGGGCAGTCGATGGGGGTGAGCGCGGGCGACCGGGTGGTGGGGGAGCAGGTCTGGCAGAGCGTGGGGGTGAGCGGGCGCATGCTGGGTCGGTGCCTGGACGGTCTCGGGCGTCCGATCGACGGTCTGGGTCCGGTCGAGAAGCGCGAGCCTCGCCCGATCAACCCCGAGCCGATCGGGGCGCTGGCGCGCCGGCCGATCCGCGAGGCGTTGGTGACGGGGGTGCGGGCGGTGGACCTGCTGACGACGGTGGGCCGGGGGCAGCGGCTGGGGATCTTCGCCGGGCCGGGCGTGGGGAAGAGCACGCTCCTGGGGCAGATCGCGCGGGAGACCGAGGCGGATGTGAATGTGATCGGGCTGATCGGCGAGCGCGGGCGAGAGGCCCGGGAGTTCCTCGACGAGGCCCTGGGCGTGGAGGGGCTGAAGCGGTCGGTGGTCGTGATCGCGACGGGGGACGAGTCGCCGCTGCTGCGCGTCCGTGCCGCGAAAGTCGCGTGCACGGTGGCGGAGTACTTCCGCGAGCAGGGGCGGGATGTGCTGCTGATGATGGATTCGGTGACGCGGTTCGCGCACGCGCAGCGCCAGATCGGCCTCAGCGTGGGCGAGCCGCCGGCGACCAAGGGGTACACACCCAGCGTGTTCGCGGAGCTGCCCCTGCTGCTGGAGCGGGCCGGGGCGCTGGAGGCCGGCGAGGGCGGGCGGCGCGGGGGGACGATCACCGGGCTGTACACGATCCTGGTCGAGGGCGACGATCTCACGGGCGACCCGATCTCGGACGCGGCGCGGGGGATTCTCGACGGGCATGTGGTCCTGAGCCGCAAGCTCGCGCAGGCGGGGCACTTCCCGGCGATCGATGTGCTCGACTCGGTCAGCCGCGTGGCGGAGGATGTGACCGACGCGGTGCACGCGGCGGCGCGGCGGCAGATCATCCGGCTGCTGGCCAAGTACCGGGAGGTGGAGGAGCTGGTGCAGATCGGGGCGTACGCGCGCGGGTCGGACCCCGACGCGGATGTGGCGATCGGGTTCGTGGGGGAGATCCGCGCGATGCTGCAGCAGGGGCGCGGGGAGGTCGAGCCGTTCCAGAAGGCCGCGAAGCGCATGCTGGACATCGCGGTCCGGGCGGGGGCGGAGCTTGAGAAGGCGTCCAGGCGGAGGGGGGTGTAAGGGATGGCGAGGTTCCGTTTCGAGCTCGAACCGCTTCTGGAGCAGCGCCGTCGCGAGGAGCGGGACCGCATGAAGGCGGTGGCGGAGATCGAGCGCGAGCGGGTGGAGATCGAGGACGCGGCGATGCGGGTGGCGCTGGCCCAGCGGGACGAGCGCGAGGCGCTGCGCCGGGAGCTCTCGGGCGCGGCAGGGGTCGACCTGGGGCGTGTGAAGCTGCAGTCCAACGCGTCGCTGCACGGGCTCCGGAGGACGCACGAGCTGGCGCTCTCGGGGGCGGCGGTGCTCAAGCGCCTGGAGACGGCGCGGCGGGCGCTGGTGGAGGCGACGACCCGGCGCCGCGCGGTGGAGCTGCTGCGCGAGCGTCGGTACCAGGCGTGGCTCGGCGCGGAGCGGGCCAAGGAGGCGCGGGAGCTGGACGAGCTGGTGACCGCGAGGTTCGGGCGCGACGGCGCGGGTGACGGAGCGATGGCATGAAACGGCTGCTCACGGCGATCGGGGCGTTGGCGGTGATCAACCTGCTGGGGATTCTCGGGGCGGCGGGCTGGCTCGCGGCCACCGACCGGCTGAGCGCCGAGCGGATCGAGGCGATCAAGCAGATCCTGCACGAGCCGGTCCCGGTCGAGGAGGCCCGGCTCGCCGCCGAGCAGGCCGCGGCCGAGGCCGGCGCGGCGCAGCAGGAGGAGCCGCTGCCCGCCCGGCCGCCGGTGGCGTCGGGGGAGCTGGTGTCGATGCAGGGCGAGCAGTCGCGGGCGGAGGAGTTCCGCGCCCAGCGCTTGGCACGGGAGGAGTCGACGCTGGGCCAGACGATCGTGCAGGAGACCCGGAAGCTCGACGAGGCGCGCCGGGAGTTCGAGCAGGAGCGGGACGCGTTCGAGACCCGGAGCGAGCAGATCGCGGCGCTCAAGGGCGACGAGCAGTTCCAGGCGGCGTTGTCGGTGCTGACGCAGGTCAAGCCCGACAAGGCCAAGGCGATGCTCCAGGAGATCATCGACGGCCGGGCCGGGGTGGTCGGGGTGGGGGACGCCGGGGGGATGACGGGGATGGACCGCGCGGTCGCGTACCTGGACGAGATGGACGAGATGGTGCGGGGCAAGATCATGGCCGAGTTCGTGGACGAGGCGCCCACGCTGGCAGCCGATTTGCTCGAGCGACTCCGGACCTTCGGCCTGATGGCCGACGCGTCCGGAGGCGCGGGACCTTGAGCACGACCCAGACGATCGCAACACAAGACGCCGCGGGGGCTTCCGGCGGGGAGGCCCCGCCCAGGGCCAGGCGCAAGGGGTCGGCCTCGGACGCCGACTTCGGGGCGTTCTTTGCGCAGTTCGCGCAGACCACGGCGCTGGGGGCGGCCAGGAACGGCTCGATGTCGCTGGGGGTCGGGCGCGTGCGCGCGCAGGGCTCGGACCCGGCGCCGGCGCAGGAGCTGCCGGGGGTTTCGGCGGATGGTGCGCAGGGGCGGCCGGGCTTGCGCAGCGAGGAGGGCGCGGGGGCCTCGGCCGACGGGCAGCGCCGCGGGCGCACGCCGGCTGGAGAGTCTGCCGAGGGCGGCGCCGCCCGGGACCGCGCCGCGCCGCACGACCGGGCGTCGGGCGGGGGAGAGCGGGGCGAGCAGGCGCCGGCGGGCGACGGACGGACGGCGCGGGGCGCGGAAGCCCGGAACGGGAATCGGGCCGAGGGCGGTGCGGCGAAGAAGGACGCCGGCGGCGCCGGGGCGCAGCCGGGGGTCGCGGCGCCGCTGACGAGCGGCGCGGGGGCCGGCGCGGCGCGCGTCGGTGCGCCCGGAAACCCGCAGAATCCCGGTGTCGTCGGCGTGGGCAAGGCCGGCGGGGGCGCGGTCGGCGCCGGGAGCGCGGGCGGGTTGTTCGCGGAGTTGCAATCGCAGGCCAAGCGCGCGGCGCAGGCGCCCGTCGCCAGGCAGGCGGCACGCCAGCCGGGCCCGCAGCAGTCGGAGGCGTTCCGCGCCCAGCTGATGCAGGGGCTGAGCGCGGCGCTGCGCCAGGGACGCGGCCAGGTGACGCTGCGGCTGCGCCCCGACTCGCTCGGCGAGCTGGAGGTGCGTCTGCAGATGAAGGGCTCGACGGTCAACGCCCGGATCACCCCGTCGACGGTTGAGGCACAGCGTTTGCTTGAACAGAACATTGACTCGCTCCGGCAGTCCTTCGAGGCACGAGGCCTCCAGCCGGGGCGGATCGAGGTGCAGCCGCCGGCCGAGGGCAAGGACGCCCACGCGGGCGGCGGCGGGCCGGGCGGTCAGGATGGCCTGCTCGGCGGCGGCGGAGAGGATCGGCGCTCGCCGGAGGAGCCGGCGGGTGGGCGTGACGCGGGCGGAGCCCCGACGGCACGGGCCTCGGAGGGAGAGGACTCGGCGGCGCCCGAGGGGCTTGGAAGCCCGGGCGTGGTGTACGGCGTGGCGGACGGAGCCGCACGCCTGGTGATGGTCGACGCGCTGGCGTGACGGAGCACGCGGCGTGGCGAGAGCCGGAGGCCGGCTGTGAGCACAGTCACGGGTGTCGGTGCGTCCACGCAGAGCGGGGCGACGAGCGTCGGCGCGCTCTCGTCGGATGAGTTCTTCAAGCTCATCTTCACGGAGCTGTCCAACCAGGACCCGCTCAAGCCCAACGACACGAACGCGCTGCTCGAGCAGATCGCCAACATCCGGTCGATCCAGTCCGATGTGGACCTGGTCGATCGGCTGGGCGAGCTCGTCGGGCAGAACGAGCTGTCGTCGGGCGCGGGGCTGATCGGGCGGCTGGTCAGCGGGCTCACGGACACCGACGACCGCGTCTCGGGCGTGGTGAACTCGGTGTCCAAGACCGACGAGGGCGTGGTGCTGAACCTCGACGGCGGGTACCGCGTGCCGATGTCGAAGGTCGACCGCGTGCTCGAGGACCAGGCCGGGGATGACGCGCAGGCGGACGGCGGGGACGCGGCATGATCCCGTCCCCGGCGGACCTGCTGCGGGTGCTCGGGTCGGGTCTGCGCCCGGACGGCGCGGCGGAGGGCGTCCGCGCCGCCGACGGCGCGGACTTCCAGACGCTGCTCGCGCGGGCCCGTGCGGGCAGCCTGGAGACGGGGCTGCCGGTGACGGTCGCCGACGGCGCCGGGCTGGAGCTGAGCGAGGAGCAGCTGGCGAGGCTGGGGCGCGTGGTGGATCGCGCGCACGCCGAGGGGGCCACGCGGATCCTCGTCATGCTCGACGGCGTGGCGCTGGATGTGGATGTGCTGTCGCGCCGTGTGCTCGGCGAGGCGGACCTCGCCGGGGGCAGGGTGCTGACCGGGATCGACGGGTTCGTGCGTCTGGGCGAGGGCGACGACGGGGCGTCCGGCGTCCTGCCGCTGCCGAGCGCCGGGGCGGTGGACGCGTCGGTGCTCGCGATGCTGGCCGGTGAGGACAAGGACGCGGCCTGAGGGCCGGGGAGAGACGGGCGATGGGATCGACCACGGCGCTGCTGACCGGGCTGACGGGGCTGAACGCGAACTCGCGCCACCTGGAGGTGATCGGCAACAACATCGCCAACGCGAACACGACCGCGTTCAAGAGCTCGCGGATGCTCTTCAGCACCGCGATGCAGCGGACGATCCACATCGGCAGCCAGCCGGGCGACTTCACGGGCGGGACCAACCCCTACCAGATCGGGCTGGGCGTGAACATCGGCGGCGTGCAGCACGACTTCACGCAGGGGTCGTTCCAGCCGACGGGCGACGCGCGGGACCTGGCCATCGAGGGCGACGGCTTCTTCGTCGTCCGCCGGGGCGAGGACCAGATGTACACGCGGGCGGGGGCGTTCCGGCAGGACGCCAACGGCAGCCTCGTCACGATCGACGGCGACCTGGTGATGGGGTACACCGTGGACGACGAGTACTCGCTGGTGGACGGGGTCCTCAGCGAGCTGTCGATCCCGCTGGGGGCGAGGGCGGTGGCCGAGGCCTCCGAGTATGTGCGCGTGGTCGGCAACCTCAACGCCGCGGGGTCGCTCCCGGGCGGGGGGTCGTTCATCTCGCTGCGGGCGACGGAGCTGGAGGGGTTCAACATCCTCAGCGACGGGACGAACCAGCCCGCCGGGAGCAACATGATCGAGTCCGACAGCCTGCTGATGGAGGTGGAGGACCCCGAGGCGCCGGGCTCGGCGCTGTTCGCGCCCGGGCAGGTGCTGCAGATCAACGGGGCCCGCAAGGGCGGGGCGCAGCTCCCGGTGGCCGAGCTGACCATCGCGGCCGACACGACGGTCGAGGACCTCGTGGCGTTCCTGAACGAGGCGCTCGGGCTGCACCAGACCGGCGGGGCCAACCCCGACGGGCGGACGCCGGGCGCCACGCCGATCGCGCTGGAGGGGGCCGTCGCGATCTTCGGGAACATCGGGGAGAAGAACGACCTGGAGGTGCCCAGCAGCGCGATCCGCCTGCTCAACGCGGACGGGTCGGTCGACCGGCTGCCGTTCGTGTCGGCCAAGGCGCAGGACGCCAGCGGCGAGAGCGTGCGGACGACCTTCATCGTGTACGACTCCCTGGGCCAGGAGGTGGCGGTGGACATCACCTTCGCGCTCGAGACCAAGCAGGACACGGGCACGACCTGGCGGTACTTCCTCGAGTCGGCCGAGGACTCGGACCTGGACCTGCGCCTGGCGACGGGGACGCTGGACTTCGACACCTCCGGCCTGCTGCTCGACGCGACCCCGGTGACGGTGACGCTCGACCGGGCCGGGACCGGCGCGGCGACGCCGATGTCGTTCGAGGTCGACTTCGCGGAGGCCGGCGAGCAGCTCACGGCGCTGGCGGACGACCCGTCGAGCGTCGCCTCGACCTACCGCGACGGGCGCCCGAGCGGGACGCTCGAGGACTTCGGGATCGACGCAGACGGCCTGATCACCGGCGTCTTCAGCAACGGGCTGACCAGGACGCTGGGCCGGGTGGTGCTGGCGAAGTTCGTGAACAACGACGGGCTGATCGAGGAGGGGTCGAACCTGTTCCGGGCCGGCCCCAACAGCGGCGAGGCGGCGGTGGTGGTCCCGACGACCTTCGGGTCGGGGTCGATCGTGTCGGGCTCGCTGGAGTCGGCGAATGTCGACATCGGGCAGGAGTTCATCAAGATGATCATGTCGAGCACGGGGTACTCGGCGTCGAGCCGGGTGGTGCAGACGGCCGACGAGCTGCTCCAGCAGCTGATGGTCATCGTGCGGTAGGCCCCCGGCGGGCTGGCCGATAACCCGGCGCGGTCCTGAAGGCGGGGCGCCCCGGGGGCCGATGAGGGGGTGGGAGTCCGCCTGTGATCACACTGCACCGACTCAACGCGAAGCCTTTCATCCTGAACGCGGAGCTGATCCGCACCGTGGAGGAGAACCCCGACACGGTCATCACGCTGATCAGCGGGGACCATGTGGTGGTGCAGGAGCACATGAGTGAAGTGGTGGAGCGGGCGATCGAGTACCGACGCCTGCTGTACCGCATGCTCCCGCCCGCCGGAGCCGGGCTTCCCCAGGCCGTGCAGCCTGAACGCCCGTCCTAGCCCCTACAGCCCGGCGGGGGCGTGGGGGTCACGGTCAAGTCCACGGCGGGATCCTCCGATGTCTCCGGCAGGAGTGTGGCGCAGGCGCTGCGCCCCGCAAGGAGGTGTCTGGGGTGGACATCGGCACGATCATCGGGCTCGTTGTGGCGGTCGGCGCCGTCATGGCCGGCATCGTGCTGGGCGGCGGCACCATCGGGCAGTTGATCGATGTACCATCGATCGCGGTAGTGATCGGAGGAACGATCGGCGCGGTGACCCTGTCGTTCCCATTGGCGCGCGTGCTGAAAATCCACAAGGTGTTCATGAAGGCCTTGTTCTTCAAGGCCGTGGACTCCTCCGAAGTGATCCGGGACATCGTGAAGTTCGCCGAGATCGCCCGGCGTGAGGGGATCCTGGCGCTCGAGAACCATGTCGAGGAGATGAAGGACGAGTTCATCGTCCGCGGGGTGAAGATGGCGGTGGACGGGACGGACCCCGAGCTGATCCAGCAGATCCTGGAGACCGAGATCGACGCCGCCGCCGACCGCCACGCGCAGGGCAAGCAGGTCCTGGACACCGTGGGCAAGTACGCGCCGGCGTTCGGGATGATCGGGACGCTCCTGGGGCTGATCTTCATGCTGGGCAACATGGACGACCCCAGCGCGATCGGCCCGGGCATGGCCGTGGCGCTCATCACGACGCTGTACGGCGCGATGCTCTCGAACATGGTGACCGGGCCGATCGGGGACAGGCTCGCGTCCCGCGACGCGGAGGAGCTCCTGGTCAAGACGATCATCGCCGCGGGCGTCATGGCGATCCAGTCGGGGGACAACCCCCGGGTGGTCGAGAGCAAGCTGCTGACCTACCTGCCGCCGGTGCAGCGGGCGGCGTTCGAGGCGAAGGGGGCGGCCTGACCGGCCGGGGGTGAGGCATGGGCAAGCGCGCAAAGCCGCCGCCTCCCGGCGTTCCCGAGTGGATCGTGACCTACGGCGATCTCATGTCGCTGCTTCTGTGCTTTTTCATCCTGCTCGCGGCGTTCAGCGAGCTCAAGAAGCCCGACGAGTACCAGAAGGTCATCGACGCGATCCAGGAGGCCTTCGGGGCGGAGGGCGGGGACTCGGTGATCTTCGACCCCGCGCACCCGACCTCGCTCGAGGACATCATCGCGCAGGGGATCGAGCAGCGGACCAACACCAAGCCGTCCAAGTCGGATACCAACGACCGCACCACCGTCGGCGAGGACCAGTCAACCTCGACGCTCTTCGACGGGCGCCGCTGGACGATCGGCAAGGCGATGCCCTTCGCGCCCGCGGAGTTCGAGCTCTCCGAGGACAACAAGCAGATCATCCGCGAGCTGATCGCGCCCCGGATCCACGGCAGCGACAAGATGTTCCTGGTGCTCGGGCACGCCTGGGGCGCCGACGACAAGCTGGGCGGGATGGACCCGATCGAGCTGTCGTACAAGCGGGCCCGGGCGGTGCACGAGTTCCTGGTCAAGGACTGCGAGGTCGACCCGACCGCGCTCTCCCTCTGGGTGGCCGGGGCGACGCAGCCCCTCAAGCTGGACGCGGGCGCGGGGGCCGGCGGCAGCAACCGGCGCGTCGAGGTGTTCATGACCGATACCCCCCTCGCCGAGGTGAACCCCGATGCCGCGGGCACGGGACGCGACGGCTGAGCAATCGCCGCTCCCGGGCGGCAGTGAGGAACGACCATGGCTGAGGAACCAAAGGCCCAGGCCGAGCAGGCCGAGCCGCAGAAGAAAAAGCCCCCGATGCTCACCCTGGCGATCGTGGCGGTGGTGATGCTGCTCGAGGCCGTCGGGGCGGTCGGGTTCATCATGCTCTCCGGCAGCGGGGCGTCCGACGCCAACGCGACCAGCCTGGAGGGGCAGGACCAGGCCGAGGAGGAGAAGACCGTCGAGATCCCGCTGGTCGACAGCCGGTTCCAGAACCACGCCTCGACCCAGGCGTGGACATGGAGCATCGAGGCCGTGCTGCAGGTAAAGAAAAAGAACGAGGAGCAGGTCAAGGCCGAGCTCGAGCGCCGGAAGGCCGAGATCACCGAGGGCGTGGCGCTGGTCATCCGCCGGTCCGCCCACTCCCACCTGATGGAGCCCGGGCTGGAGACCCTCCACCGGCAGGTCGCGGCCTACATCCAGCAGGTCTTCGGCGTGGACCCCGACGAGGAGCCCCTGGTCGAGCGGGTCATCATCCCGAAGTGCCAGGGCACGCCGCAGGCCTAGGGCCCGGGCCATCCCCGAACCATCGCGCAGTTGCTGCGTGCCACGCGCAGGACCCGCCCCACGGCGGGTCTTTTTGTGCGGGGGTTCGGGTGTCGGGGCCGATGGTGGTGGGTGCAGCCGGGGCGATGCGCGCAGGATGTGCGCAACGGCTGCGCGATACCAGGCGGAGTGCCAGGCGATGACCGACGACCCCCAAGCGACCCCCGGCGCCGAGCAGCCCGACTTCTTCGCCGATGCCGCACGAGAGGCCGCCGAACAGGCCGCGGCAGAAGCGTCCGGCGCGAGCGCCAAGCCCGCCGAACCGGCGAGCTACTCGGCCGACGACGCCGCGGCGATGGCCGAGGAACTGCTGGCCCAGGTGCACATGGCGGTGAGCGATGCGAACACCGCGTCCGGCGGCCGGGCCCGGGGTGGCGCATCGTCGGCGCCGCCGGCATCCCCCGCGCCGCCCCCGCCCGGCTCCAAGCCGCTGAACCTGCCGAGCTTCGACGCCGTGGTCGCCAAACCCATGCCGGCCGAGCTCGACCTGCTGGCCGATGTGAACCTGCATGTGAAGATCGAGCTGGGTCGGACGCGTCTGCTCGTGGACGATGTGCTCCGGCTGGGCGACGGGTCCGTGGTCGAGCTCGACAAGCTCGCCGGCGACCCGGTGGACATTTATGTGAACGAGCGCCACATCGCCCGCGGCGAGGTGCTCGTGCTCAACGACAACTTCTGCGTCCGCATCAACGAGATCGTCGAGCCCGACAGCCGCATCGCGGGCTGAGTCTGTTCCCCACGGGCGGCGGAGTCCGCCCCGAGCCGAGCCAGGAAGGCGACATGCGACGGGGTCTGCTTCTGAGCGTGGTGGTGTCCGGCGTGGCGATACTCGCCGCGCCCGCGCGCGCACAGGACGGGGGGCGGCTGCTCGAGGGCACGCTCGGGCCCGAGCCGGCGCCGATCGCGATGGAGGAGATCGCGAGCGGCGCTGCGGGCCCGCCCGCGCCCGGGGCGGGCCCGGCGCAGAGCACCCAGACGCCGGAGATCGAGTCGACCCCGCTCGGCGGCACCGGTCGCAGCGCGTTTCCCCCCAGGCCCGGCGGGCGCGCGGCGCCACCGACCCCCGGCCCCTCGCTGCGGGCGGGGGACGGCTGGTGGCGGACGGCGGGGGCCCTGGCGGCGATCGTCGCGCTGATCTTCGCGGGTGCCGCGGTGCTGCGCAAGTGGGGCGGCGCCCCGGGGGGCCTGATGCACGCGATCGGGGCCGGCGGGCGGGCGCCCTCGGGCGTGCTGTCCGTGCTGGGCCGCTACCCGGTCGGGCGGGGGCAGACGCTCGTGCTCCTCAAGCTCGACCGGCGCGTGCTGCTGGTGTGCCAGAGCGCCGGCTCCCGCGCCGGCGGCATGCGGACGCTCTGCGAGCTGACCGACCCCGAGGAGGTCGCCTCGGTGGTCCTCTTCGCCGGCGAGGCCGAAGGGCGGACGCTCAGCGACCGGTTCCGCGAGATGGTCTCCGGCTTCGAGCGTTCGCACGAGGACGCGGAGGTGGTGCTCGCGCCGCGGGCCCTCCCCGATCGCCAGGCGCCGCGGGTGACCGCCGGCGGGACCGACCCGGCCGACCGCCTGCACTCGCGCCTCGATTCCCTCCGCCGGGCGGGGTGGGGGGGCGTGGCATGATCGGCTGGCGGGCGATCGTCGTCGCGGCGATGGTGCTGCTCGGGGCCTTGTCGTCGCCCGTGCGCGCGCAGGCGGTCTACGGGCCCCCGTCGCCGGGGGCGCCGGGCGCCGGGCGGGACAGCGCCGGGCTCCGGGCGACCGAGGCGTTCAACCCGCTGGCGCTGATGGACCAGGTGGGGGAGGCGCTGCCCGGGGAGTCCGGCGGCACGCCGGGCGACGGATCGGCGCCGACGGGGATCTCCACCGCGATGAGCGTCATGCTGCTGCTGACGGTCGTCTCGCTGGCGCCCTCGATCATGCTCATGACGACCTGCTTCATGCGGATCACCATCGTGCTGGCGCTGCTGCGCCAGGCGATCGGGGCGGCGAGCATCCCCCCGCCGCAGGTGCTCACCTCGCTGGCGCTCTTCATGACCCTGATGATCATGGGCCCGACGCTGGAGCGGGTGTGGGACGAGGCGGTGACGCCCTACCAGCGCGGCGAGATCGCAGGCTACGACGACCTGTGGCAGAGGGCCCGCCAGCCGATGCGGGACTTCATGTTCGACCAGATCGAGGCGACGGGGAACTGGTCGAGCCTCTACATGGTGCTGGAATACCAGGGCGTGGACATCAGCGACCCCTCGGCGCTGCAGCGGTCGGATGTCTCCACGCCGGCGCTGATCCCCGCGTACATGCTCAGCGAGCTGAAGACCGCGTTCGTGATGGGCTTCAAGGTGTACCTGCCGTTCCTGGTGATCGACATGGTGATCGCGAGCCTGCTGATCAGCATGAGCATGATGATGCTCCCGCCGGTCCTGATCAGCCTCCCGTTCAAGCTGCTCCTGTTCGTGCTGGTGGACGGCTGGTCGCTGGTGGTGGGGGGGCTTCTGTACAGCTTTGCGCCGGACCTGGGGGAAGTGTCCTCGGCGTTGGCCGAGCCCGTCCGGGTGCTGGCCATGGAGGGCGCGCGGCTTGCGCTGGCGCGATAGGTGAGGCCCATGCCATACGACGAATCGGCCGTGTACCTCGTGCGGGAGACGCTGCTGGCGGCGCTCAAGATCGCCGCGCCGGTCCTGCTCGCCGGCGTGCTGATCGGCCTGCTCGTCAGCCTGGCCCAGTCGGTCACCAGCATCCAGGACCAGACGCTGAGCTTCGTGCCCAAGATCGTCGCGATGATCCTGGTCGCCGCCTTCCTGCTGCCCTGGATCGCGCTGCGCCTGGCCGAGTTCGCCGCGGAGTTGTTCACGCTGCTGTGAGGGGGACGCGCCGTTGCCGGGAATCGAGCCGCTCATCGTGCACGCCGTGCCGTTCGCCCTGGTGGTGACGCGGATGATGGGTCTGTTCGTGTTCGCGCCGATGCTCACCAGCCTCTCGATCCCGACGCAGGTGCGGGTGCTCCTGGCGTGCATGCTGGCGGCGGCGGTCTACCCCTCGATCCCGCTGCACTACGCCGAGACGCCGATGACCCTGCTCGGCCTGGCGCCGCTGCTGGTGAGCGAGACACTCATCGGCGTGTGCGTCGGGGTGATCGCCTCGATCCCGGTCATGATCCTCCAGCTCGGCGGCCATGTGACGGGGTTCCAGATGGGGCTCTCGATGGCCACCGTGTACAACCCCGAGTTCGAGACCAACAGCGATGTGGTCGGGGAGACCCTCTTTTACCTCGGGTTCGCCGTGTTCCTGGCGGTCGGCGGGCTGGAGGCGACCTACGCGGCGCTCCTCACGACCTTCGAGCGCGTGCCGCTGGGCGGGATGGCGGCCTCGTCGGTCCCGCTGGAGGACTACCTCGGCCTGGCGAGCGCGGGCTTCGAGATGGCGCTGCGGGTGAGCGGGCCGGCGATGGCGGTCGTGTTCCTCGTGCTGGTCGCGATGGGGTTCGTGATGAAGACCATGCCCCAGATCGACGCGATGAGCGTGGGGTTCGCGGTGAAGATCGTGGTCGGCCTGCTCGCGACCGCGATGGCGCTGCAGGTGATCGCCAACGCGGCGGGCGAAGAGTCGCTGCGGGTCCTGACGGTCCTGGGTGAGTGGGCGCGCGGGCTCTCCCCGCGCGGCGCATAGGAGCCGACGATGGCCGAAGACATGGGCGAACGGACCGAGAAGCCGACCTCGCGGCGCCTCAGCGAGGCCCGCGACCGCGGCCAGGTCGCCAAGAGCCAGGACCTCTCCAGCGCCGTCGATCTGGCGGCCGGCGTCGCGATCCTGGTGTTCGCCGGCGGCTTCATCGGGCGCTCGTTCCTGGCGATCATGGAGAAGTCCTACACCGCCGAGGGCGCGGGCTGGTCGACCGACCCCGCCAGCGTCTGGCCCCTCGCGAGGGCGATCGCGATCGACGGGGCCAAGGTCGCCGGGCCGCTCCTGCTCATAACGGGCCTGGTCGCGGCGCTCGCCCAGTTCATGCAGGTCGGGTGGCTCCTCACGGCGCGCCCCCTCAAGCCGAACCTGGGCAAGCTCAACCCCATCGCGGGGGTCAAGCGGATCCTCTCCAAGCGCAGCCTCGTGAAGTCCATCCTCAACAGCTTCAAGCTCGTCTTCGTGGTGGCGGTCGCGGTGGGCGTCGTGTCGGGCTGGGTGCCGAAAATCGTCGGCCTGCCGGCGCTGTCCGCCCTGCAGGGCATGCTCATGATCGCCCGCATGCTGCTGGCGCTGGCGATCTGGCTCGCGGCCGTTCTTCTGGTGATCGGCCTCATCGACTGGCTCTACCAGCGCTGGCAGCACACCGAAGACCTGAAAATGACCAAGCAGCAGGTCAAGGACGAACGCCGGAGCATGGAGGGCGACCCCCAGGTCAAGGGGCAGCGGTTCCGCATGATGCGCCAGATCGTCCTGCAGCAGATCCAGGCCAATGTGCCCGTGGCCGATGTGGTCGTGACCAACCCGACCCACTTCGCCGTCGCGCTGCGGTACGACACCGAGACCATGAGCGCCCCGCGCGTCGTCGCCAAGGGCGCCGACTACATGGCGCAGCGGATCAGGCTCGTGGCCGCGGCCAACGGCGTGCCGATCATCGAGCGCCCGCCCCTCGCGCGCGGGCTCTACTTCGGCGTCGAGGTGGGGCGGGAGATCTCGGCCGAGTACTACGAGGCCGTGGCGGAGATCCTGGCGTATGTGTACCGGCTCGAGGGCGAGTCGGCCGGCGCCCGCGGGCGGGTGCACGAGCGCGCAAGGGCGCGGGCGAGGCGGGCGCGCCGCCCCGTGGGCGCGGCGTGAGCAAGGAGTAGAGGCGGGGCGTGGCTGAGCGAGCGATCAAACCCGGCGGTTCTGGCGACGGGCTCCCCGCGTGGATGCGCCGCATGCACCGGCACAAGGGGCTGATCGTCCCCCTCGGGTTCGTGATGCTGCTCGTCGTCATCCTTGTCCCGCTGCCACCGCTCGTGATGGACCTCCTCATCTCGGGCAATATCTCGCTGGCCGTGATCATCCTCCTGACGACCATCTACATGTCCAAGCCGCTGGACTTCAGCGTCTTCCCCTCGCTGCTGCTGGCCACGACGATGCTGCGCCTCGTGCTGAACATCGCGTCGACCCGGCTCATCCTGACGGCCGACGCCGCCGGGCCCGAGGAGGCGATCGGCGTCGCCGGCAAGGTCATCAGCGCCTTCGGCGAGTTCGTCGCCGGCGACTCGCTGTTCGTCGGCGTCGTGATCTTCCTCCTGCTGGTCATCGTCCAGTTTGTCGTCATCACCAAGGGCGCCTCACGCATCGCCGAGGTCGCGGCCAGGTTCACGCTCGACGCCATGCCCGGCAAGCAGATGGCCATCGACTCGGACCTCAACGCCGGCATCATCAACGAGGCCGACGCGAGGAGGCGACGCGAGGAGATCGCCCAGGAGGCCGACTTCTTCGGCGCCATGGACGGCGCCTCCAAGTTCGTCAGAGGCGACGCCGTCGCCGGCATCATCATCACCGGCCTCAACATCGGCGGCGGCCTGGCCGTCGGCATCATCGAGCGCGGGTGGCCGTTCGCCCAGACCGCGAGCGTCTTCACCAAGCTCACCATCGGCGACGGTCTCACCAGCCAGATCCCCTCCTTCATCATCTCGATCGCCGCGGCCCTCATCGTCACCCGGTCGGGGGCCAAGGAGGACCTGGGCGAGGAGCTCACCGGCCAGCTCATGAGCCAGCCGCGCGGGCTGGCCATCACCGCCATCTTCCTCGCGCTGCTGGCCCTGACGCCCCTGCCCACCGTGCCGCTCCTGGCCACCGGCGCCGGGCTGGGCCTCCTCGCGTTCGGGATGTTCCGGGCGGCGAAGTCCAAGGCCGCCCAGGCGCGGGACGCCGCCGTCGCCCAGGCGCAGACCCCCCCCGAGCCACCGCCGATCGAGAACCTGCTCAAGGTCGACACCATGGAGCTCGAGATCGGCTTCGGGCTCGTGGCGCTGGTGGACGCCGGCCAGGGCGGCGATCTGCTCGACCGGATCGGCGCGATCCGGCGCCAGATCGCGGCCGAGATCGGGCTCGTGACCCCGCCCATCCGCATCCGCGACAACATGCAGCTCGAGCCGGGGCAGTACCGGGTGAAGATCCGCGGCGCCGTGGTCGCCCAGGGCGAGCTCAAGCCCGGCATGCTCATGGCGATGGACTCGGGCATCGCCACCGGCAAGGTGCAGGGCGAGCGGACCCGCGAGCCTGCCTTCGGCCTCGACGCGTGGTGGATCGAACGCGCCCAGCGCCACCGGGCCGAGACCATGAACTACACCGTCGTCGATCCCACCAGCGTCCTCGCGACCCACCTGACCGAGATCGTCAAGCAGCACGCCCACGAGCTGCTGACGAGGGAAGAGGTCAACAACCTCCTCGAGAACCTGCGGGCCAAGTCGCCCAAGCTCGTCGAGGAGGCCATCCCGGCGGCCATCAAGGTCGCGGACCTCCAGCGCGTCCTGCACAACCTGCTCCGCGAGAGAGTCCCCATCCGCGACATGGAGTCCATCATCGAGACCCTCGCCGACTGGGGGCCCAAGACCAAGGATGTCGACATCCTGACCGAGTATGTGCGCAACGCCCTGCGCCGCGTCATCTGCGAGCAGTACGCCGCCCCGGGCGAGAACGGCAAGCCCAGGCTCGTCTGCGTCACCCTCGACCCCGCCTTCGAGGACCACATCGCCTCCTACATCGAGCGCGGACCGGCGGGGACCAGCCTCTCCATGCCCGCCAGGGTCGCCACCCGCGCGGCTGAGCTGATCCTCCGGGCGCTCCAGCGCGTCACCGCCGGCGGGCACCACGCCGTCGTCATCGCCTCCCCGCAGGTCCGGGCCCAGGTCCGCCAGATCCTCGAGCCCCACCTCGCGACCGCCGCGGTCCTCGGCTACAACGAGATCCCCCCCGGCGTCGAGGTCGAATCGGTCGGCCTGGTCAGCCCCGAGCCGGCGGGGCGGGCGGCCGAGCCCGCCGCGGCCTAATCATTCGGAAAGGATTCCCCCGCGAGCCGAGCGGGGACGGCGGGTTTGCGATACAGTGTCCGCGTCCTCGAGGAGCCACGGATGGCGACGACGACGCACCGATCCCCACTTCGAACTTTCCACGCCCCGACCATGGCGGACGCCCTGGCCGAGGTCAAGCGCGACCTCGGGCCCGACGCGGTCATCCTGCACACCCGGAGCTACCGGGTTGGCGGCGTGATGGGCGTCGGCGCGCGGGAGATCGTCGAGATCACCGCCTCCGCCGACCCGGGGGTGGTCCGGCCCCGGCGCGTCCGCCCCCGGGCCGCCGAGACCGACGCGGGGCTGACGCTCCCCGAGGAAAGAATCGGCCGCCCGCACAGCGGCGAGTCGTTCGTGCCGACGCCGCCCTGGTTCCAGCCGACGAGGCGCGCCGACGAGGATGTCGTGCGCGGGCGACCGGTGTCGTCGCTCGCCGGCGCTACATACCCCCGCCCGGACCCCCGCCCCGAGCCCCACCCCGAGCCCCGTACTGACGACAGGGCGCAGACCCGGCCCGTACCCAGGCCCGCGAGCCTCGTCGAGGCCAAGCCGGGCGCGACGGGCCCTATCGGGGGAGCCGCCCCCGGGCACGCCCTGCCCGTCCCCCCGACTGGTCCTCCGCCACTGGCGACGCCCAAGCCCGCGCCCCGTCTCGCGGCCACGCGGGTCGAGCCCGCCCCCACGAACTCCGGCGCCCACGCCGCCCTCGAAGAGGAGCTCGCGGCGATCCGCCGCCTTGTGGGCCAGGTGCTCCAGTCCTCGCGCCGGGCCGAAGTCCGGGCCGCACGGACGCTCGAACCCCAGACCGGGCCCGCCGTCAGCACCGGCCCCCTCTTCGACCTCTACCTGCGTCTTGTGGACAACCAGGTCCGCACGGAGCTCGCGGATGATCTGGTGTCGGCCGTGCGCGACCAGCTCTCGGGCGCCGAACTGGCCGATGCCGTCACCGTGCGCGACGCCATGCTGCGGGCGCTGACCCGCGCCATCTCCGTCGTCGGCGACCCGAGGCCCCCCGTCCGGGCCGAGCACGGCCGTCCCGCGGTCGTGGCCCTGGTCGGGCCGACCGGCGTCGGAAAGACCACCACCGTCGCCAAGCTCGCGGCCACCTACAAACTCCGCCACGGCAGGAAGGTCGGGCTCGTCACCGCGGACACCTACCGCATCGCCGCCGTCGAGCAGCTCCGCACCTACGCCGATATCGTCGGACTGCCCCTCAAGGTCGCCCTCTCCCCGCAGGACATGGAGGCCGCCGTCGAAGCCCTGTCCGACTGCGAGGTCGTCCTGATCGACACCGCCGGGCGGTCGCAGCACGATGCCTCCCGCCTCGGCGAGCTGCGGGAGTTCCTCGACGCCGCCAAGCCCGAGTGCACGCACCTGGTGCTCTCGCTGGCGGCGGCCGAGTCCGTGATCCTCGCCGCCGCCGAGCGGTTCGGAGCCCTGGCCCCGGGGCGCCTCATCCTCACCAAGCTCGACGAGACGGTGGACTTCGGCGTGCTCGCGAACATCGCGGCGAGGGTGAAGCTCCCGCTGTCGTATGTCACGACAGGCCAGGAGGTGCCCGACCACATCGAGCCGGCGAGCGCCGAGAGGCTCGCCAGGCTCGTGCTCGATGGGCAGGCGGCGTGGAAGGTGTACTCGGGGGGCGTGTGATGGCGACGGTCTCCACTGGCGGGCCGGCCGACCAGGCCTCGCGCCTCCGCGCCCTCGTGGAGGCGATGGCGGGCGCTCGCGCCGCGACCCCCGCCCGTGCGCCCGCCCGGCGCGTGCCGGTCGTCGCGATCGCCTCCGGCAAGGGCGGCGTCGGCAAGACCAACCTCGCCGTAAACCTCGCCATCGCCCTCGTCCAGGCCGGGTGCCGGACGACCCTGCTCGATGCCGATCTGGGCATGGCCAACGCCGATGTGCTCTGCGGGCTTTCCCCCGGGCGTCGGCTCGACCAGGTCATCGCCGAGGGGGGCGGGCTCGCCTCCTGCGCCGTGGCGGCGCCGGGGGGTTTCCTCCTCGTGCCCGGCGCGGTCGGCGTCGCCAGGGTGGCGGACATGGACGCCCCGAGCCGGCAGCGCCTTGTGGAGAATCTGTGGGAACTCGAGTCCCGCAGCGACCTGGTGCTCATCGATACCGGCGCGGGCATCGGGCGCGATGTGCTCGCCTTCGCCGCCGCCGCCGACAGGCTGCTCGTCGTCCTCACCCCCGAACCGACCTCGATCGCCGACGCCTACGGCCTGATCAAGTGCGCCGTGACCCGGGCCCGGGCCTCCGGCGGGGGCGAGCCGCGCGTGGCCCTCGTGGTCAACGAGGTCCGGCGACACCCGGAGGCCGAGCGCGTAAGTGCAAGACTGTCAAGTACTTGCGAACGGTTCCTCGGCTGCCGCCCCGTCCTCCTGGGCTCGGTCCGCCTCGACGATCGCGTCGGGCAGGCCGTCCGGCGCCGCCGGCCCCACCTGCTGGCGTGGCCCCGGTGCCCGGCCAGCCGGGATGTGCGGCTCCTCGCCTCCGCGCTCACCCGGCTGGTGCAGCGAACTGGGTGACACTTCGCAATCCGCACCGATTGGCACGCCCCTCGCGGAGGTTTATGCGCTCTGCGCGATCTTTGTCGAGTGGGTCGGCGGAAGAAACCAAAGTCGCCCGCGCGCCGGGCCGATAGAACGCCCGCGGCCGCGCGGGGCGCGCGAGTGGGAGTGTGGGCTTGACCGACCGCATGCCTCAACAGATCGCCGTGGTGTTCGCGTTGTGTGCGTTCGCCGTGTCGATCGCGTCAGGGATGCTCACGCAGGCCCCGGCCACGACCGTGCTGCTCCGAGCCATTGTGGTGCTCCTCGCCGCGGGCGCAATAGGTCGTGTGCTGGGCCACATGGCAATGGTGGCGGTGCGGGAGCATGTCGCCGCAACGACCGCGAATAACCCCATTCCCAAGCCGGTGCGCATCCCGGAGCCGGCCGGCGCCCAGAGCGAGGTCGAGATACTCGAGGGTTGATAGTCCGTGAATTTTTTTGCACGAAATCGGTCCTTGGCCACGCATGCCCGCAGGAGTTTGTATACTCCCGTCCGGTCGGGCCAAGGATCGGCTTCGACCTCGGCAACGCGGCGTGCGCCACTCGGCGCCGCGTGACGAAACGCAAGGGTCAAGGAGCCGACCATGGCAATGGCGAGATCGTCGATGGGCAGGATCGGGTCGCGCGGCGCTTCACGCCGCAGCGCCCGCCACGCCGAACCGTCGAACATCCCCTCCCCCTACGACGACATCCCGATCGAACAGGTCTGGGCGTCCTATCAGGAGACGGCCGACGGGACGATCCGCAACTACCTCATGGAGAAGTACCTCCCGCTCGTGCGGTACAACGCCGAGCGGATCTACTCCCGCCTGCCCGACGAGGTGGACATCGAGGACCTGATGAGCGCCGGGCTCTTCGGGCTCATGGACGCCATCGACGCGTTCGACCTCGGCCGCAAGGTCAAGTTCGAGACCTACTGCGCGCCCCGCATCCGCGGCGCGATCCTCGACGAACTGCGATCGATGGACTGGGTGCCCCGCCTCGTCCGCCAGCGCACCGGCAAGGTCGAGCAGATCCGACAGAAGCTCGAGATGGAGTCCGGCGTCACCGCCACCGAGGAGGACATCGCCGAGCGGCTCGGGCTCGAGGCCGAGGAACTCGAGAAGTACCTCCGCGACGGCAAGGCCGTCGGCACCGTCAGCCTGAACCGCCGGTGCTTCCCCAGCGACGGGTCCCGGGATGTCCGGGAGATCGATGTCATCCGCGACGAGACCCAGACCAACCCCCTCGCCGAGATCCAGCGCAACGACCTCAAAGAGCTCATCACCAAGGGGCTCAGCCGCGCCGAGAAACTCATCGTCCTCCTCTACTACTACGAGGGCATGACCATGAAGGAGATCGGCGCCACACTCGACCTCTCCGAGTCCCGCGTCAGCCAGATGCACAGCTCCATCCTCGCCAGGCTCAAGGCCCAGATGCAGCACCGGATGAAAGAGCTCGAGGAAGCCGACGCCTAGCCCCGCGGCTCGCCCAGCATCTGGCCCCACGCCTCGCCCCTGCAACCGGCCCCGACACCGTTCCAGGAACCCGCAATCCCCCGACGCCGCCGGCCCGTCCGGCGGCGTTTCTCTTCCCGGCGCCTTGTCCCGGGCGCTCCGGGCCCCTTGCATTGGGCGATGCCCGACGCCTTGGTCTATCTGGGGATCGGCTCGAACCTGGGCGACCGGGGCGCGTTCGTCCGCGCCGCGGTCGATGCCCTGGGCCGCCTCCAAGCCACCCGCGTGGTCGCCCTCTCCGCCGTGATCGAGACCGACCCCGTCGGACCGATCGAGCAGGGTCCCTACCTCAACACCGTCGCGGTGATCGAGACCGGCCTCGGCCCGCGCCCCCTGCTGGAAGAGCTCCACCGCATCGAGCGGGCCAACGGGCGCGACCGCGCCGCCGAGCGGCGGTGGGGGCCCAGGACGCTCGATCTCGACATCCTCGTGTACGCTGACATGCAGTCCGACGAGCCGGGCCTGACCATCCCGCACCCCAGGCTCGCCGAGCGCCTCTTCGTGCTCCGGCCGCTCGCCGAGGTGGCGCCGGAACTCACCGTCCCCGGGACGGGTCGAACCGTGTCGGGTCTGCTGGCGTCCTTGGAGCAGGGAGGATCGGCGTGAGGCGAACGGCGTGGATCGCGGCGGGCTTGCTGGCGCTGCGTGCACCGCACGCCGGCGCGCAGGTGGAGACCAGCCCCGCGCCCCCGGGGGAGACCCCCCAGCCCGGGCTCTCCGCCGCCGGATCGATGGAGGTCGCCGCCAACCTCTGGGCCGTCATCGGGCGCTACAGGTACGCCGCGACGGCAGACAGGGTGCGGGTAACGCTCGTGCGTCCCGGAGGGCGGAGCGACATGCTCTCCCTCATCGTCCGCTGCGTCCCGGGGGCGTCCGGGCTGGCGAGGCTCGAGCTCGGCGACCTGACCCTGGTCGCCCAGGGCGGGCGATTGCTCGCGGTCCACGGGCGCGACCCGACGACCTACGCCGAGCTGCAGGCCCCCGAGGCCGGGGCGGACCCCGCCTCGGTGCTGCGGGCGTTGCTCCCGCCGCTCGCGATCCCCCAGCTGAGCCTGGCCTTCGACCCGGCGGAGGTGGACTGGTGCCCCCTCGTCCGCGGGCTGGCCTGGGAGAACGCCGAACGCGTCGCGATCGGCGGGCATGACGGCGTGCGCCTGAGCGGGCGGACCGAGACCGGCGCCGCCGCGATCGAGCTCGCCGGCGCGAGGGTCCGCCGCTTCGAGGCCGACCTGGAGCCCGGCGGGCAGACAAGGCTGATCATCGAGTGCGAGCCCCTCGAGCCCGGCGACCCCGCCGGCTGGGGGGTTGACCTCTCCGGCCGGAGGCGCGTGTCGGGGCTGCCGGCCCTGCGCCCGCTCGGCCCGGCGATCGCCGTCGGTGATCACTTCCCGAGGCTGCGCGTCGTGACGGTGGCGAGCCCCCAGGAGCGCGTGCTGGGCGTCGAGCCGCAGCCCGGACTGTTCCCCGAGTCCCGGTACTACGCCGCGCTCCTCCTCCGCGACGACCTGCCCGCGGAGACCACCCGCGCCGTCGCCGAGGGCGCGATCGGCGGCGTCGCCGAGCTCCGGCGCGAGCTTCTGCGAGGGCGCCTCGACGGCCGCCTCGACAAACGCGTCCGCTTCGCCGAGCTCGTCGGCGTCGTCCAGGCCCAGACCACCGAGGGCATGCTCGAGCGCGTCGCGCAGCAGTCGGGGGCCTGGCTCGCGGCCGTCGAGCCCGCCGCGGAAGCCGACCGGCCCGTGCTCGCCTGGACCGGCGGCGAGGGCAGGCTCATCGACCGCTTCGCACCGGGCGCCGCGGCGGTCGTCGTGCTCTACGACGGGGCCGGGGTCATACGGGCCATACTCCCGCTCGACAGCCGCCCGACCGCCGATGCCGTCGGCGCGGGCCTGATCGGCGGCGTCGCGGGGATCAGCCGCGCGAGCCAGTGAGCCGACCGCCGGCCCGGCCCGTCACGAAACCACCGACCCGGGGGCGATCTCGCTCAACGGAGTGAGGATCACGACACGCCGGGGGCCATCCCCGTCCTTCGGCGCGTCGCTGGCGGCCAGCAGCATGCCGCGGGACTCCTCGCCGCGGATCGTCCGCGGGGCGAGGTTGGCCACGATCACGATCGACCTGCCCACGAGCTCCTCCGGCGGGTAATACTCGCGGATGCCGGCGCAGATCTGGCGGGGAGTGCCCGAGCCGTCGTCGAGCTGCAGCTTGACGAGCCGATCGGCGTTGGGGTGGGGCTCGGCCCGGACGATCTTGGCGACCCGCAGGTCGACGCGGGCGAAGTCCTCGAAGGTGATCTCGGCCTTGCCGGTGGGCTTGCTCTCGGGGGTGTTGGGGGCGCTCTCGGTCATCGCCGGCTCCTTGGGGCGTGGGGCGTCGCCCGCCGGAGTCACCGGTCGGGCGGGCTGTCGAGTGTAGGAGCGTCCGGGGCTCGCTCGGGCGCCGCAGGCGGCGCCACGCCGTCGGGGGCGCCCACCCACCCGCCGCGCCAGTAAGGGCGGCCCGCGTCCACACCCATCACCTCCGCCAGCTCGTCGGGGTCGGGGTCCCGCAGCGGGGCGGCGTAGTCCAGCGCGAGCTGCGCGCCCCAGGAGCGGGAGATCCCCTGCAGCAGCCGTGACTCGAACCGGAGCTGGTTGACGAGCTGAGGCCCCGTCAGTTGTGGCCCGGGGTTGCCGCGGCAGGTGTAGCACTCGCGGTAGCTCGGCGGGTCGGTGTCGGGCCGGAAGACCACCCGCTCGTTGCCGCACTCGCGGCAGGGCCACTCGGCGGCCCACTGCTCCACCTGCCACAGCGCGCCGCTCGACGCGGAAAAGCCCAGCAGGCGCCCGTAACGCGAGATCAGCTCACGGACCCCCGGCTTCTCGAGCAGGTCCCGCGCCTGGAGCCCCTCCCCGGCGCGGGCCTCGCCGACGGCCTCCGCGGCGTTGACCGCCGCCTCCGAGACCGGGTCCTCGCCCGGGCCGAACTGCCAGGCGGGGGCCGCGTACTCGGGATCGAGGCGGCTGGCCAGGGCGCGCAGCCAGCGTTCGTCGGTCTCCAGCCGCGCGATCGAGGCGAGGGCGATGCAGCTCGACGGGGCGATCCAGGTCGGCGTCCCGTCGGCCCGGTCCAGCTCGTACGCCAGGCTGAAGAGCTGCGTGGCGAGCTCCTCCTCCGTGCGGGAGGAGAGATCGGCGATGACCTCCTCGCCGAGCAGGAAGTAGCCGGCGGGGTCGTCCGGCCCGAGCTGCGCAAGACGCGGGGCGATCCACGCGGGCAAGTCGGCCGCCGCCGGCCGCTCGGGTTGACCGGGCTGGCCGGGCTGCGCAGACGCCGCCCCCGCGCTGATCGCGCAGAGCACCGCCGCCCTCAGCGCCCGTGCTACTCGCTCCGCCATGGCGACTCCTGTCCGAGGCTGATGGCCCACAGCTCCACGAACGCCCGCTCCACGATGACGATCTGCTCCACGATGTCGCCGGCCTCACGACGCTCGGCCCGCACGCGGGCGCCCAGCGCACTCACCTCGGGCGCCCGCCCCAGCCGCTCGGACGCGACGGCGATGCACGAGAGCTCGAACGCAGCCAGCTGCTCCACGGCGAACGACTGCACCGGGCCCTCGGCCAGCGCCTGGCGCGAGGCGTGACGGGAGAGCACCGACTCGACCTCCAGGGCCTCCGGGCCCAGACCCCCCCGGCGCGCCAGACGCTCGGCCCGCACGCGGAGCAGCGCCGCCGCCTGGTCGGGCGGCATGTCCGGCAGCGCGGCGCTGTCGGCCGGTGCGCTCACCGCCCGGGCCGTGTACGACTCCCCCAGCACCGCCGCCAGCCGGTCCACCAGCCCCTGGTCGCCCTCGGCCGCGAGCTGCTCCAGCGCGGTCTGGACAAGCAACCGCCGGGTCTTGACGCGCCAATCCGGGTCGTCGACCGAGAGCGTGGCCGAGGTGGTCAACGCCGCGACCAGCTCGGCGTTCTGCGCCGTCCGCGGCATCTTCGGCGCAATCTCCAGCATGGCGAGCGTCAGCACCGCGCTTGGGGACTGCGCCAGCAGCGAATCCCGGGCCGCCGTACGCGCCTGCGCCGGCGAGCCCCGGACCGCCTCGCCGACCAGCACCTCCGCGTCCGACGGGTGGCTGATGCGCACCCGCGCCGCCTCGGTCAGCAGCTCGAGCCGCCGGGCGAAATCACGCTGCGCCGAGAGGTACGACAGCGCCCACTGGCTCATCCCCGGCGAGCGGTCGATGCTGTCCGGGCTCCGGCGCTGCGCCCACGCCGTCAGCTCGGTCTCGACCGGGCGGCTGTACTCGTCGATGACCACTCCCGCCTCGTCGAGCAGCCCGTCCCGACGGAGCTGCGCCGCCTGGCTCAGCCGGCTGAACGCGCACGCCGTCGACAGCCGCTCGATTACCGTCTCGTCGTCCCGGCCCTCCCGGTCCACCTCGGCCGCGGCCTTGGCCCAGTCCGCCGCGAGGTCATCGAGCGTCGGGCCGGAGGTCTCGATCGCCCACGCCGCCGCGTACCGCTCGCGGAGCAGCTCGCGGGCGTCCGAGTCGGCGCGGACCGGCAGGGCCATGGTCACATCGATCCCCGGGGCCCGACTCCGGCGCGAGAGCGCCGTCGTCAGCGCGTGCAGGTCGGCGTCGGTGACCCGGGCATCCGCGAAAGCGCGGATGAGCCACGCCCGCGCCGGGCTGCCCTCGCCCCAGTCGCTCGCGAGCGTGAGCGACTCGATCGCCGCCCGCACCCCCTCCGAATCGGTCGGCTCCGTCGGGTGCACCGTCGCCCACTCCAGCGCGCCCAGCAGCGGCGCCTGCCCCCCGTCCGCCCCCGCCCGGGCCGCGTCGATCCACCGGTCCCACCGCGCCACGCGACCCGCCGGCGTCTCACCCTCCGCGTCGGCGATCAGTGCGGGAAGCATGGCCCACAGCGCGGCGTGGGCGCCCTGCTCAAACCCCGTCACCGCCACCGCCGCCGACCCGATCGACTCACGCAGCGCCGTCTCGATCTGACGCGACGCCACCGCCCCGATGTCCCGCTCGTGGCCCAGCCGGGCCAGAAGGCCGACCGACCACGCCGCCGGCCAGATCTGGCTCTCCCCGATGGGCCGGTCCGGCGTCGCCAGCGGGCGAGAACCCCGGGCCACCGCCTCCACCACCGCCGCCGAAAGATCCGGACGCTGCACCGCGCGGTACACGAACTCGACGACATCGTGCTGCGCCGCGCGCAGCTGCGGCAGCGTGAGGTTGCACCACTGCGACCCGACCCCCGCCACCGCCCCGTCGAACACCCGCACCGCCTGCGCCGGGTCAAGCTCCAGACCCCCGACCGCCGAGTCCAGCGCCGCCACCGCGTCGCTGAGACGCTCGAACGCCGGCGCCGCGGGCTCCGGCGCCGCACCGCCCGCGCCATCGACCACCGGCTTCTCCCCCCCCGCCCACGGGAAGAGTTCCTCCCCGCCCTGCATCGGCAGATCCTCGGGCCGGAACGGCCCGCGCTCCGCGCTCTCGGGCGGCGCCGCCTCCTCGGGCTTGGCCCGGCCCGAGGTGACCGCCACCAGGACCAGCGCCGCGCCCACCACCAGCGTCAGCAGCGTGGCCACCGCCGCCACCACCGCGCGCAGCCGCCCGCTCGCGCCATCGTCCTCATCCCCCCCGGGCCGCCGGATCGCCACCGACCGCGGCTCCGACGCCATCCCCTGCCCCGGGCGCCGGCGTCGCGTCGCGTCGGCGGGCCCCCGCCGGCCCGCGAGGTGCTCGAGCACGGTCACGACATCGCCGGCCCTCCCCCCGCGGGCGACCGCGAGCATCGTCAGCCGTCGCAGCGACCGCCGGTTCCACCCGCCGTAGCGGGCGAGCGTCAGCAGCGCGTCCTGTTCGAGCATCCGTGCGCGGCCCGCGCCCGTCACCGGCCGCTTCGGCGCGCCGGCCTCGGCGCCCAGCGCGCGCCGGCGGGCGCCGGCCTGGCTCAGCAGCTGCGCCGCCGCCGCGTGCAGCGCGAGCCGCACCTCGTCGGCCTCCGGCGTGCGCCCCTGGGGATGCCCGTCCACCAGCGTCAGCCGCCGCTCCAGCGCCGAGACGATGTCCTCCTCGGTCGCGCCGTGCGTCGCGACGCCCAGCAGCGCGTGCAGGCCGCCGTCCGCCGCCCCGGCGCCGAGGAAGCGTGCCACCAGGCCCTGCTCTCCGCCCCGCGGGTGCGTCATCCGCCGCCCTCCCCCTCCCGCGTGGCGTCCGTCTGGCCCGGCTCGGGGGTCGGGCGCACCCCGGACAGCTGGCTCTCAAGCCCGCGGAGCGCCTCGCCCCACGGCTCCGGCGCCAGCGACGGGTAGAGCACCCGGTGCTGGTCGAGCACCGCCCGGGCCCGGCCCGGATCGATCCGAGCCAGCACCCGGATCGACTGCACCCGCGCCTCGAACCAGCCGTCCGACCCGGCCTGCAGCCCCGCCATGAGCGTGTTCCACGAGTGCAGCGCCGTCTCGAGATCCCCCGCGCTCTCGGCGTTCTTCGCCAGCCGGTGCAGCGACACGGCGCTCTGCTTGCCCAGCGCCACCAGCCGGCGGTCCATGTCCACCGCGATCGCACGCATGCCCTCGTCGGCCTCCGCCTCCCACACGACCGTCGCCGCCGCCGCGACCGCGTTGATCACACCCGTGACCGACGGGTCGTTCTTGTGCTGCTCCACGGGCTCGAACTGCGCCAGCACGCGCGTGCCCGCGCCCACCACCCGCAGCGCGCCCTCCGCGTTGCCCGGCGCCGCCTGCCACCGGTCGAACGACCGCTGGTACAGCAGCCGCTCGCCCGATCGCGCGTACACGCCGCCCGCCCGGTCCAGCTCGGCCGTCGCCGCCGAGATCAGGCCGTCGTCCTGGCGAGCCAGCGCGATCTGCAGCCTCCGGTACGCCAGCTCCCCGGCCACGCCCGAGAGGTCCAGCCCCGCGAGCGTCGCCGTGTCGTCGAGCACCCGGAGCAGCCGCTCGGCGCGGGGCAGGTCGGGGACCGTGATCGAGAGCGCCGCGTCCAGCGCCTGACGCACGCGCAGCGCCACGAACTCACCGGCCTCCGCCGCCCGGTCCGGCGCGCCGCCGCGCACCGCCGCGACATCGAGCGTGATCAGCTCCTCGGCCACCTCCATGAACCGCGCCGCCGCGTAGTCCCGCTCCGGCCCGCTGCTCGCCCGATACTTGCGGTACATCAGGCGCGAGGCGTGCCGCCGCGCCGCCTCGTACAGAGGCGATTCCGCCGGCACATCGAGCAGCACCGCGATCGCCTGCGCGTCGGTCAGCAGCCCCTCGTCCACGCGCCGCAGCAGCAGCGTCGCCGCACGGTCCGTCGCCGGGAACGCCTGGAGGTACACCGTCGCCAGCCGGTCCCGCTGCTCCGCCACCGACTTGAACCCACGCTCGAACGCCCGGTCCAGCGAGACGATCGCGTACCACAGCGCCTCCTCTCGCAGCCCGCTCTCCTCCGCCCGGTCAAAGACGCTCTCGAACACCGTCGCCGCCTGCACCAGCTCCCCCGCGTAGTAGAGGCTCAGCCCCTGCATCATCCGCGCCTGCGTGAACTCGGCCGGGAACCGCTCCGCGTCCGACGCGACCTGCGAAATCTCGAGCGCTCGCACCGCGTCCATGTACCGGTTCGCCACGGCCGCGTCGGCCGTCGGGTCGTCGGCGCTGGCCCCAGACCCGCCCCCAGCCGCCGCCCCCGCCGCCTCGTGCGCCTCCCGCGCCCGCTCGTACGCCCGCAGCGCCCGCACATACAAGACCACAAACCCGCTGTCCCCCATCGGCGTCGTGCCGAACCGCTTCACCAGGTCGAGCACATGCCCGATCTCACCCTCCGTCACCAGGTCGCCCAGCGCAACCTGGGCGATCGCCTCCACAAGCCGGTCACGCTCCCGGCGCGCCCCGGTCTGCTCACCCGGCTCGGCCAGGGCCTCCAGCGTCACCACCGCCAGCATCCGGGCCTCCGCCACCGGCAACGCCGTGGGCTTCGCCGGGTCGGCCGTCAGCCGACGCCGGTCCACCAGACGCTGCAGGTCGCTCCACCGCCTCGCCCGCCCCAGGATCTCGATCCGGCGGCCCCACAGCTCCCCGCGGATCGACTCGGGCGTCTCCCCCGCCGCCTCGATCGCGTCCAGCCACTGCAGCGCGACCGCGTCCTCGTCCGAGACCGAGTACGAGAGCGCCACCGCCATCGCCGCCCGGGCCACATGCTCGTACCGCAGCAGCGAAGCCGGCAGCGCCCCCAGCTCGGGCTCGCGCCCCCCCGGCGCGTTGAGCAGCCACCCGAACGACCGGCGCGCCGCCAGCGCCATGCGGGCGTCGTCGTTGATCAACGCCTGGTAGTACTGCGACCACCCCGCGTAGTACATCGCCAGCGAGCGCAGACGCCGGGCGTCCGCCAGCTGGTCGCGCACCACCGAGATGTCCCCCTGCGTCGACCGGTCCTCCATCCGCTCAAGCGCCTCGACCCGCTGGTCCACACGCCGCCCGATGTCCTCGAACGAGGGCTCGACCGCGCGGAAGGTCTGCGCCGCCCGGCCCACCTCGTCGGCGTCCGCCAGGCGAAGCGTGAACCGCTGCGCCGCCTCCTCGGCCAGCAGGAACGAGGCCTTGAACAGCGTGAGCCGCAGCTCGAACGCGTCGCTGCCCGGCACCAGGTCCAGCAGCTCCCGGGCCCGCGCCTCCACCTGCCGCTGACGCTCCGGCGTGTCGGCGCCCGAGAGCAGCCCCGCGTAGTGCCTGCCCAGCCGGTCGGCGACCGCCTCCCGCTCGCTCGGCGGCGCCCCGCGGAGCTGGTCGAGCAGGTAGGTCGAGAGCAGGTCGTCGAGGTGGTGGCTCTGCAGATACGCCTCGACCGCGTCGACCGGCTCCAGCGGCGCCGGGGCGTCGTCCTGCGCCCACGCCGCGCCGCCCGAAAGGAGGGCCGCCGCGCCGACCACCGCGCCGACAACAGCGCGGACAACAGCGCGGACGACAGCGCCGACAACAGCGCCCACCGCCCCCCGGGTTGGACTAGCTCGCCGGCACATAGCTGACCTTCGTAAACCCCACATCCTTGCAGGTCTGCAGCGCGCCCGCCGCCGCCTCCACCGGGACATCGTTCCGCACCTTGACCACCACCCCGCTGTTCTTCGGCAGCTCGCGCAGCAGCCTGGCCAGCTCCGCACGCGTCGTGAGCTGGTGCGACCCGAGCGTGTACACCACCGCGTCCCCCGCCCGCGAGACCGTCACGATCTGCGGCTGGAAGTCCGCCGCCGCGCCCTCGGTCTTGCTCTCAGGCTTGAGCGTCGACGCCAGATCCGACTCCGGCGCCGACGCCGACACCGTGACCATGAAGAAGATCAAGAGCAGGAACACCACATCGATCATCGAGGTCATCGGCAGACCGCCCGAGTCCGTCAGGTCGTGGTGTCGGCGGGAGAGCTTCACGGGCCGCCCCCCGGGGGCGAGGTCGTGCCCAGCTTCCACTGGCGCACGCCCACCCCGGCCAGGCGTGTCGCGAGCATGTTGATGTGCGCCGCCGGCCCCTTGCGGTCGGCGCGGATGAGCAGGTCGAGCGTCTCGCCCACCGCCTCGGCGTGCTGCTGCTCCAGGCTCACCACGCGGACGACCTCCTCAAGCGTCCGCGCCTGGCCCTCCATCAGGTACGACCCGTCGGCCCCGACATCGATCACGATCGCGCCGGGGCTGACCACCTGGCCCTCGTCCCCCTTCTCCTCGGGCAGGTCGATCGGCGACCGCATCACCTGCGAGAGCTGCGAGGTGAACAGGAAGAAGATGATGAGCTGCAGCACGACATCGATCATCGGTGTCATGTCGAAGCCCAGCGGGCGGCGCCTTGTCTGCGGACGCAGGATCATCAGGCTCGCGCCCCCGGGGCGCTGGGCTGGGGCGCCGGCGTGCCGCGCTTGGCCGGCGCCGGCGCGCCGGGCGTCGCGCCCTGCTCCACATGCGCCGCCAGCTCCTCGATCAGGTCGCCGATATCACCCACCAGCGCGTCGACCCGGTTGCGCAGGTACGAGTACACCGCCGTGCACGGGATCGCGACGATCAGGCCCAGCACCGTCGTGATCAGCGCCACCGAGATGTTGCCCGCCAGCTGGCTGGGCTTCGCGACCCCCTCGCTCAGGCTCAGCGTGTCGAACGCCCCGACCATCCCCACCACCGTGCCCAGCAGCCCGAGCATCGGCGCGACGCTCGCGATCAGCCCGATCGCGTCCGTCGAGCGGTGCAGGCGGGAGACCTCCTGCTGGCCCGATTCCTCCAGCGCCGACCGCAGCTCCAGCAGGCCGAACGGCGACCGGGAGCACCGCAAGAGCGCGGCGCCCATCACCCGCGTGATGAACGAGTCGTGCTCCGGCGCCGAGCAATAGGTGATCGCCTGCTCGACGCTCCCCGCACGCAGCATGCGGTCCAGCGCCGAGACCTCCTCCTCCGGCGCCAGCCTCGAACGGCGCAGGCGGACCAGCGCCGCGATAATAAACACCACCGCCGTGAACGAGAGACCGATGATGATGTACCCGATCTCCCCGCCCGAGGCGATGTACTGCACCAGCGTCTTGTCCGGGGCCGCCGGCGGCGCGGCCCCCTGCACGACCGCCAGGCTGAAGAACCGGACAAGCGATTCACCCATGGAGCTTCCTGCTTTCCTCTGAGAATTGGCCCGCGCCGGCGGGGCTCTCGGTCGGCCCGGAGGGCAGCGCGCCCACCGGCTGGGGCGAGTCCCACAACATGATCGCCTCGGTCCCCGACGCCGGGTGGCCAGGGAACCGGTCCAGCAACTCGCGCCGAAGCATACCCCCCGCGCCCTCATCACCCAGCGACCGCATCGCCACCGCCGCGTCCGCGAGCGCCAGCCCCGCCAGGTACGGGCAGTCCCGCTCGTGCGTCACGCGGACCCGCAGCAGCTCGATCACCCCCCGCTGACGCTGCTCGGCCTCGGCCTCCAGCAACAGCGAACGCCCCAGCGCCGTCCGAAGCCACGCGTCCACCCAGCCCGCCGGCTCCGCTCGCAGCCGGACCTCGACCGCCTTGCGCCCGGCCGCCCGCTCCTGCGTGATCGCGCTCTGCGCCGCGACGATGTCCCAGACCATGTGAACGCCCGGGTCGGGGCTCGTCAGCCGCGGCATGGGCTCGCGCCCGCCGGACCTCGCCCGCGCCGCGTGCCGGTACAGCTCCGCCAGCGCCCGCTCGCGCCCGCCGAAGGACGCGCCCCCCGCCGGCGCATCCCCGAATACCCGAACCGACGACAGATCCAGCCAGATCGGCGGCAGCTCGGGCAGCAGCCCCGTCGCGCCGTCCACCCCCCCGACCGTCGCCGACGCGTCAGGGTCGAACCACCGCCGCCCGTCCGCACCAGTCGCGTGCAGCCAGCTCAGCCACGCGCCCACCGCCAGCGTGTGCGCGCCCCGGTCGATGCGGCAGCGGAGCAGCCCGCCGCTCACCGCCGCGGCCGTCGGCCCGGTCCGGTCCGCAAAGGTCATGAACAGCCCCTCGAGCAGCGGCTCGGCCGCCGGGATGTCCCCGCGATCCAGCCTGGCCAGGGCGCGCCAGGCCTGGTCCGAGACCTCGCCGAACGCGCCCGCCTCCTCGCCGTGCTCGCCCGAGACCGCCCGGACCCGCTCCCAACCCACGATCAGCTCGCCGGTCACCGGCGACGACACGACCACCCCCTCGATGCCGCAGGAGACCACACGACCCTCCGGCGGCGCCGAGCCGTCGCGAAGTGTCAGCTCGCTCTGCCCCGCCGCCGCCGCCGCCGCGAGGGCCAGGATTCCGAGGGCTCGGCGGGCACGGCCCATCTCAGGGCCTCCCCGTGGGGGCAGGGACGAAGGTGTAGGAGCCGCCGGACTGCTGCGCGATCGTGCGCATCAAGATCTCGGACTCCCGGCTCACGAACGCGATGCAGTGGATCGGGACCTTGTACTCGGCGTTCAGCATCGCGATCTCGCCGGCCACCTCGTCGCTGAACTCGCCGTCGGTCATGAAGTAGATCGCGTCCGGCGGCGGGCGCATCGCAAACCCGAGCTGGAACGCCGGGCCGGGGTTCGTCCCGCCGCTCGCGCCGAGCCGGGCGATCGCCCGACGAGCCGCCCGCCGCCCGCGCTCGTCCGCGTCGCTCCACACCTGACGGCCGTCCAGGGCCGAGGCGCCGCTGTTGTAGGTGATCACCAGGAACTCCGCGGCCTCCAGCAGCCCGTCGAGAGACTTGACCAGCTCGTGCTGCAGCGCCTCGAGCTTGCCGCCGATCCCCATCGAGCCGGAGGTATCGACGATGTAGAGGAACCGCGAGCCCGTCGCCTCCACGCCGAAGAAGCTGGCCGACCCCGAGCCCGACCCGCCCTCGCTCAGCCCGCTGGTCTGGCCGATGTCCCCCGCGCCGGCGCCGATCGTTGTCGGCGCGATCTCGGCCAGCGAGCCGGTGATCTCCTCCTCGCTGGGCATGTCGAGGCTCTCGATCTCCGGCAGCGGCTCCTGGTTGGTCTCCGGCACGCTCGGCGAATCGAAGCTCAGGGCCGAGTCCTGCAGCTGCGAGAGCTCGGCCTCGGTCATCACGGCGAAATCGACCACGCCCGGCATGGGGGCCGGGCCGGCCCCAGCGCTGAGCCCGATCGACATGTGGGCCGCGATGAACCACGCCGCCAGGTGAACCAGGACCGAGACCGCAAGGCCGATGACCGTCGCGCGCCGGATCCAGCGCAGGAGCTTCTCATCGAAGGGCGCCGCCTCGGCCACCGCCGCGACGCCCGACCCCACACCGTCGGGGCGGGCGCGAGGACGGCCGGTTGGCTGGGTTCCGCTCGGGTCGGTCATCGGCGTACTCATCGGCCTGGCGCGGGCGCCACCCCTCGGACTTTCCGAATGCGGTCGCCGCCGGTGGATCCGTGGGGCTCATTGCGCGGGATCGCCCCGCCTCGCCCCGTACACAATACCGCCGGATCGGGCCCGGGTTGCTTGACCCCCCGGCGTGCGGGGGTTTCAATCGGAGACTCCGCCCCTCCCGGCGCGGAGAAGGCCCGCACGGACGGTCCGTGCCCGGGTCGTGTTCGGTTCCACTCCCTCACCCGCCAGCACGCGTGGGAGCCACCATTGAGCGACCAGCCCGCACCCGCCCTCGCCCACAAACGCGTGCTGCTCAAGCTCAGCGGCGAGTCGTTCGCCAGGCCCGGCTCGTTCGGGATCGATCCGGAGGAGCTCGGCGTCATCGCCGGCGAGGTCGCCGGGGCAGCCAAGCTCGGCGCCCAGCTCGCTGTCGTGGTCGGGGGCGGCAACATCATCCGCGGGGCGCAGCTCGCGGCGGCGGGCCACATCGAGCAGGCCACCGCCGACTACATGGGCATGCTCGGCACCGTCATCAACGCCCTGGCCCTGCGCGAGAAGCTGCTCACGCTCGGGGTCGACTCCCGCGTCCTCTCGGCCCTGGAGGTCCGGTCGGTCGCAGAGCCCTTCATCCGCGGGCGGGCCATCCGCCACCTCGAGAAGGGCCGCGTGGTCATCCTCGCCGCCGGGACGGGGAACCCCTTCTTCACGACCGACACCTGCGCGAGCCTGCGGGCCCGCGAGCTGGAGTGCGGCGTGCTGCTCAAGGCGACCAAGGTCGACGGCGTCTACGACAGCGACCCGGCCAAGAACCCGCGGGCGAAGCGCTACGACCGGCTGAGCTTCGACGAGGCGATCAACAAGCAGCTCGGGGTGATGGACCTGACGGCCATGGCGATGTGCCGCCAGCACAACATCCCGGTAGTGGTGTTCGATTTCAAGGCCACGGGCAACATCCGCCGCGTGGTGGCGGGGGAGCGCGTGGGGACGCTGGTGACACGCGAGGGTTGATCGGGGGACCGATCGGCCAGCGAGGAGAATGAACGATGACGACCGATCCCGACACGATCCTGCTCGAGTCCGAGGACACCATGTCCAAGGCCCTGGAGCACCTGCGCAAGGAGCTCAAGGGGTTCCGCACCGGGCGGGCCAGCCCGACGATCGTGGAGTATGTGAAGGTCGACTACTACGGGTCGCCCACGGACCTCAAGGCGCTGGCCGCCATCAGCGTCCCCGAGCCGTCGCAGCTGCTTATCAAGCCGTTCGATGTGGGCGCGGTCCAGGAGATCAAGAAGGCCATCGAGGCCGCGGGGCTCGGCCTCGTGCCCGTCGTCGAGTCCAAGCAGATCCGCCTGAACATCCCGGCCCTGACGGGCGAGCGTCGTCACCAGCTGGCGGCACAGGCCAAGAAGATCGGCGAGGAGCAGAAGGTCGCGATCCGCAATGTCCGGCGCGACGCCAACAAGCACGCCGACAACCTGGCCAAGCAGCCCGGAACCCACTTTGCCGAGGACGATATCAAGCAGCTCAAGGAGGAGATCCAGGGGTTGCTCAAGCGGTACGAGACGCTCATGGACGAGGCGGTCGCGGCCAAGTCCAAGGAGATCCTCGAGCTCTAGGCCTCGCCCGCGCGCCGGAGCGAGCGGGCCAGCACCTTGTCGGCGAGCCCCGGGAACGCGACCGCCAGCGCGAACGCGAGGCGGGCGGTGTGGCTTGTCCAGACCTCGGCGCGGGGCCGGCGCAGGCAGGCGAGGACCGCCCGCGCGACCCGCTCGGGGGGCTGGGTGAACGCCTCGGGCGGGGGGATGCCTCGGCCCTTGCTGTCGGCGTGTGCCGCGGCGGTGCTGACGAACTCGGTGCGCGTGCCGACGGGGTGGACGGTGGAGACACGGACACCGAGGGGGGCCAGCTCGAGGCGCATGGCGCGCCCGATGTGGTCCTGGAGGGCCTTGCTGGCGGAGTAGGGGCCGGTGAAGGGGGTGCCGAGCTTGGACAGGCAGCTCGAGCACATGAGGATGTGGCCCCGAGGGGTCCTGGCGGCGGGGTGGCCGAGCATGTGGGTGAGGGCGGGTCGGATGACATGCATCGAGCCCCAGAAGTTGGTCTCGAAGATGTCGCGGATGGACCGATCGGTGAGCTGGTGCACCGGGCCGCGGAGGCCGTAGCCGGCGTTGGCGAAGACGGCGTAGAGGCCGCCGAAGGTCTCGATGGTGCGGGCGATGAAGTGCGCGGCGGCGTCGGGGTCCGCGACATCGGTGGGCACGACGAGGGCGCGCCCGCCGAGCCGGGTGATCTCCGCTTCGACCTCGCGGAGGGGGTCCTCGCGTCGGCCGGAGATGGCGACGGGCATGCCGGCGCTGGCGCAGGCGAGTGCGGTGGCGCGGCCGATGCCGGTGCCGGCGCCGGTGATGGCGATGGGCAGGCCTGACAGGTCGATGGTCATTCGCCCTGGATGGCCTTGCCGGCGCCCTCGACATCCTTGCCGACACCCTTGACGGTGTTGCAGCCGGCGACGGCGAGGGCGGCGAGGGCGAGGGTGTAGACGAGGGCACGGGCGACGGTTCGGCGGGTGTTGCGGCGGATGCTGCGCATGGCGGTGGTCTCCTGAGGTTGGGCCGATTGTACCTGTCGGCGGCGGGTCCCGCGAGCGGTCCGCGCCGGGCGCGGTCGTGTGGTGATCTACCTTTCGCTCCTGTTTGTGGGCCTGTTTGTCGGCCCGTTTGCAGGCTTGTCTGTGGTCTTGCTTGTGCTTCGGGCGAGGAGCCACCGCAGCTCGTGCTGGCGGAGCACGACCGCGGCGGCGAAGTAGGCGCCGCAGCCGACGGTCAGCGCGACGCCGACGCGGAGGACCGAGCCGGACCAGTCGCGTTGGCCCTCGGTCAGCGCGAGGGCGAGGCCGACGGCGGCGGCCATGGCGCCGGTGGCGCCGGCGCTCCGCGCGAAGGCGAGGAAGGTCTCGCGGTCGACCGCGCGTTCGTGGGTGAGCCTGCGTGAGGCGCGGGTGAGCAGCACGAGCTGGAGTGTCGCGGAGAAGCTGGTCGACCAGGCGAGGCCGGCCTCGCCGAGCGGCCAGATGAGCGTGCAGTTGAGGAGGAGGTTGACGGCGACCATGCCCAGGGCGATGCGCATGGGGGTCTTGGTGTCGCCGGAGGCGTAGAAGGCCCGGGTGGCGACATGGTTGAGGGAGTAGGCCCAGACGCCGGGGGCGTAGCCCATGAGGACGGCCGCGGCGCGGGCGGTGCCGGCGTCGGTAAAGGCGCTGCCGGCGCCGCCGTACATGGCGTAGGTGAGGTCGGTGCGGACGAGGATCAGCCCGACGGTGGCGGGCAGGCCGATGAAGAACGAGAGGCGCAGGCCGCGCCGGAGGGTGGCGAGGAACTGTCGGGGGTCGTCGGCGTGGCGGGACAGCAGCGGGAAGATGGCGGTGGCGACGGCGATGCCGAACACGCCGAGCGGGAACTGGTAGAGGCGTTGGGTGAACGAGAGCACGGCGTTGGAGCGCTCGTCGAGGGGGTAGGCCTGGCCGAGGATGGTGGGGCCGACCCACACGGGCCACATCGCGATCACGGTGTCGATGAAGGCGTTGATCTGGATGGTGCCCATGCCGATGACGACCGGGAGGAATCGTCGGAGCAGGCGGCGGGTGGGCTCGGCGGCCTGGGCGAACCCGCGCCGCCAGCGTGCGCAGCCCCGGAGCGCCCACAGCGACCAGGCGACCTGGAGCACGCCGGCGAGCACGGCGGCGGCGCCGATCCAGTAGGCGGCGGTCACGCGGTCGGGGCTTTCGCTGAGGAGGAACGGGAGCGCGACGGCGATGACGAGTGAGTTGAGGATGATCGGCGCGGCGGCGGCGGGTCCGAACCGGCCGTGGGTCTGGAGCATGCCGCCGAGGATCGCCGCGATGCAGACCAGCGGCATGAAGGGGAGCATGACCATGATGAGGCGGAAGGAGAGGGCCCGTTCGGGGTCCGGGCTGTCGCCTCCGGCGAGCAGGAGGGCGAGCACGAGCAGCTCGCCCGCGACGAGCAGGGCCCCGGTGACGAGCGAGAGCCAGGCGACGGTGAGGGTGGCGAAGCGGTCGGCGGTCTCCGGGTCGTGCTTGTTGAGCTGGGCGTACTCGGGGATGAAGGCGGCGGCGAGTGCGCCCTCGCCGAAGAGGCGTCGGAAGAGGTTGGGGATGGCCCAGGCGGCCATGAAGGCCGAGCCGATGGCCGAGTCGCCCATGAGGCGGGCGTGGATGAGGTCCCGGGCCAGGCCGGCGACGCGGGAGACAAGCGTGAGGCCGCTGACGGTGCGGACGGCGGCGGCGAGGGAGCGGTGGTCGCTGTCGGCGTGGTCGTCGGGCGTGGGGGGTTGCTCGTCCGTGAGCGTGTTCACGGGGGAGAGCGTATCCGGGGCGGGCGGTCTGCGGTGGTTGTCGGCCGGTGGCGCTAGGCTCATGGCGATGCCCGACGAAACCAGGAGACCCCGCCCGACCGCCAAGCCGCACGCCCGGAGGCAGCCCCGGCCGGGGGATCGGAGGCTGGGGCACCGGTTGTTCCTGCTGGGGTTCATCGCGGCGCCGCTGGTGGTGCTGGCGCTCTTGGTGTACGGGATCCTGCTCTCGTTTGTGACCGGTCCATCGATGATGGCCGAGCCGGTGGGGGCTGGGGCGGGCAACTCGGGGGGCGCGAATGCGGTGGGGGAGTCGCTGTTCGGGACGGGGCAGGCGGTGCGGGGGATCCCGGCGGAGCAGACGGCGCGGGGGGCGGCGTTGGTGGTGATGGACGGATCGGGCGCGGCGGATATCGGGCACCCGGTGGTGGTGCTGACCAACCACGGGCAGTGGTCGGCGGGCGCGGGCTTGCGGATGGAACGGCGCGGGGACGGGTCGTGGTATCTGCGTCTGCCGGCGCCGGTGGCGGGGGAGCCGGAGGCGCTGTCGTTCCGGTTCGTGGTGGTGGGTGAGGGTGGCGCGGTGCTGCGGGAGTTGGACGAGGCGGGGGAGCCGGTGGGGGAGCGGAGGCTGCCGCGGGTGTCGGAGGGGGAGGCGATCGGGGACGGGCCGCTGGAGTACTCGTTCGTGGTGGTGCGGTTTGGGGAGTAGGCGGCGGGGCTGGTAGACTGGCGGCATGTTCGGGACGCTTGGGAGACCATGGCGGGCGCACCGCGAGCTGGACGGCTTGAGCGATGTGGAGTGTCGCGAGCTGATCGAGCGGCGATGGCGTCGCGAGCCGCCGCCGCTGTGGGTGGTGCCGTGGGGGACCGTCGCTGCCGTGCTGGTTTCGGGCCCGGCGGTGGTTGCCTACTTCGAGACGCAGACGCGATTCACGGATGATCCGAAGGCGGACCCGGTGCTGGTGTACGCGTTGATCATGGGTGTGGCTGCGGTTGTGGCGGGGTGTGCGGGGTTGCTGGTCCACTGGGGGCTTGAGCATTGGATCGTCTGCCGCACGCTGGCGCGGATCGTGCGGGGTGCGTGCTGCCCGAGGTGCGATCAGTCGCTGATCGGTCTGCCGATCTATGACGATGCGCACCGGCCGGAGGACCAGTCGCGGAAGCGGGTGCGGTGTCCGGAGTGCGGGAAGGTCGTGCGGCTGCTGAAGTATGGGTACAGCCCGCAGGACTTTGCGTCGTGGGATCAGCGGGTGCTGCCGAAGGACTTTGAGGTTCGGTTGAAGGATGGGCAGTGGGGGTGAGGGGGTGGGTTGTCGCGGGGCCATTGCTTCGCGATTGCCCCGGCACCCTGGGGTGTGCGGGTGAGGGTTGCCGTATCGCGGGGCCATCGCTTCGCTGCGCTGCGCTCTGACCCCGGCACCCCTTGGAGATCTGATCTCGGCAACTTGGGGGTTGCGCGGTCGCACGGAAGCCGCACAATCTGAGGGGTTGAGGATTGGAGAAGAAGTAGAAGAGAAGCCCTCTCCCCGGCCCTCTCCCGCCGGGGGCGGGAGAGGGGGCAGGAAAGTGCGCGCGTCGTTGAAGTCGGGATCGGCGGGATCATCGGGGTTGTTGGTGTCGTCGGGATCGTTGTCGTAGGTGTCGTCGGGGCCGCTGGGGGCTTCGGGCGCGGCGCCGGCGAGTCGGGCGAGTTGGGCGGCGGCTTTGCGGATGGTCTCGGTGTGGGCGGGGGTGGTGGGCTCTTGGGCGGCGATGAGCGCGAGGGTCTGGATGGCGCGGGGGCGGGCGGTGGCGAGGATGAGGGCGCTCTGGTAGTCGGCGACGGCGCGGAGGTTGTCGTGGATGGCGTGGGCGTCGGGGGAGTCGACCCAGTCGAGGATCTCGTCGAGGCAGAGGCCGGAGCGGTCGGCGATGTCGAAGACGCTGAGGGTGGGGTCGAGGAAGTGCTGGAGGAGGAGCTCGTTCATGGGCGCATTCT
>JADZER010000053.1 GCA_020850415.1 Phycisphaerales bacterium | reverse complement strand
TTCACCCCCTCACCCACTCATCCCCCCTGGACTCCCTCCTCGAAGCCGTCACCACTCCCGGTGCCGACCTCGACGCCATCGCCCAATCCCACAACCTGACCCGCCCCGACCTCGCCCGCATTCTCGAGTCCCCCGAGGCCCAACCCCGCCTCGCGGCCCTCCGCAACCTCCACGCCATCCACCACGAGTTCCAGTCCCAGCACATCTCCCTCACCCTCGCCCAAACCCTCCTCGACGCCGCCCGCGCCGCCACCACCCCCACCGACAACCGCCTCGCCGCCACCGCCGCCCTCCGAGCCCTTGTGGTGCAGGCTTCCAGCCTGCGCGCCTCCGGGGCGGGGCACTCCGGGCCCCCCTCCGGTCCCCCTCCGCACCGCGGAGGGGGACAGGTTCACGCGCAGCGTGAACCAGGGGGAGGTGCGTCCCCCCTTCCTGCTTTGCAATTTGCCATTCCCCCCGGTGGCCCGGCTCTCCGAGCCGGCTCTCCTTCTCCTACTCCCCCCTCCGATCCCTCTGCCTCCGATTTGCCATTTGCCCAGTTGCCATTTGCCATTTCTATCTCCCCCCCGCGCACGACACAACCCCCCGCCTCCGCGGCTGCACCATTCGACACCAGCTGATCAGCCGCCCCCTACGCGTCCAGACGCTCGGCCTTCGTAATCACAACCGGCTCGGCCGGCACATCACCGTGCCCGGCCTTGGTGCCCGTGCGCACCACGCGGATCGCGTCCACGACATCCAGCCCCTCGGTCACCTTCCCGAACACCGCGTACGCGGCCCCATCAGGCTGGGCCCGATCGAGGAACGAGTTGTCCACCACATTGATAAAGAACTGCGCCGTCGCAGAGTCCGGATCCCCCCCGAGACGCGCCATCGCGATCGTCCCCCGAGTGTTCTTCAGCCCGTTCCGCCACTCGTTCGGGATCCCCTCCCGCGTCCGCTTCTGCTTCATATCCGGCGTGAATCCGCCCCCCTGGATCATGAATCCCTCGATCACCCGGTGGAAAATCGTGCCGTCGTAGTGCCCGTCCGCAACATACCGCGCGAAATTCTCGCTGGACTTCGGGGCGCGTTGGGGGTCGAGCTCCAGCGTGATCTCGCCCTTGGTCGTCGTCAGTTTGAAGCGCATGGCGGGTCCTCAGGTCAGGGTGGAAGGGGTGCAGTGTAGCGGTATACTCGGCCCATGGCAGACACACCCGCACCAGACGGAATCACCGCCACGACCCCCGCCACCCAGGCCGCCGCGGCAGCCGCCCGACGAGAGGCCCAGCAGGCCGAGGGCGTCAGCCAGAACGCCTTCATCGCCTACCAGCTCTGGGAGAACCCCGGATTCCTCCTCGAACCCGCCTCACCCAGACGCGACTGGATGGACAACTTCCCCCACCGCGTCCCCTACCGATGCCTCCCCCTCAACATGGCAAACCAGGCCGGCTGGGTCGTCCGAAGCCCCGTCAACTTCAATGTCACCTGGAACGGCAAGCACGACCTCGTCGGCCTCAAGATCGACATCACCGACAAAGTCCCCAAAGAGCAGGAGATCGCCCTCCGCCGCCACATCAAGAGCAACTTCGGCGCCGGAATCGTCACCTTCGCCTTCCCCTGGCTCTTCCGCACCCCGCCCGGCATCGGCCTCTGGGTCCGGGGGCCCTCCAACGAGTTCCCCTACAACGCCCGCGCCCTCGACGGCCTCGTCGAGAGCGACTGGGCACACGCCCCCTTCACCATGAACTGGAAGATCGAGAAGCGAAACACCGCCGCGTACTTCCGGCAGGGCGACACCCTCTGCGTCCTCACCCCCTTCCCCCTCGAACTCCTCGAAACACTCGAGCCGCAGATCCGGCCCATCAGCTCCAACCCCGAGCTCGAGCGGCGATTCGAGACCGCCGCACAGGAACGAGACGAGACACTCCGCAGAGCCATCGAGGGACACAAGCAGGGCTTCGAGCTCAACTACATGCGAGGCAACGACCGCGACGGCGGCACCTGGGCAAACCACCGCACCAACTTCAAGCTCCGACCCTTCGACAAGAACACCTAGCGCTCGCCGGCCCGCTCGCGCCACGCCGCGGCGTCGGCCTCCCGACCCAACGCCGCGCACGCCCGCGCCAACAGCGACGCGGTCTTGCCCACATCCTCCGGGTCGCCCACCATCCCCCGCTCGAGCATCGCGAACGCCTCCAGCAGCACCGCCTCGGCCCCCGGCGCGTCCCCGGCCTCCAGCAGCGCCTCCCCCAGCAGCCGGCGCGGGCCCACACGCCCGGCGTCGTCGGCGGGGGCCGAGTCGTCCACCCGCTCCAGCAGCGTCCGGGCTGCCGCCGCGGCGCTCGCCGGCTCGCCCAGCGCCAGGTCGATCCCCACCGTGTTCGCGAGCATGGCGAGAGTGAGCTTGTGGTCGGGGCCGAGCACCTCCTCGCACAGCGGCAGGGCCGGGGCCAGCAGGGCGCGGGCCTCCGGCGCCCGGCCGGTCTGCAGCAGGTGTTTGGCGTGGTTGTTGGTGAGGATGAGGGTGCGCATGTCGCGCGGGCCGAGCGTCCGGGCCGCGATCGCGGCCGCCTCGCCCAGGTGCGCCCCGGCCTGCTCGGTGTCGCCCAGCTCCCGCTCCAGCGAGGCGAGGTTGTTGAGCGCGACCAGCAGGCTCGGGTGGTCGGGCTCGAGCACCCGGCGCTTGGTCTCCAGCAGCTCACGCAGCAGGTCGACCGCCTCCTGCGTGCGCCCGAGGGCCTCCAGTGTGTCGGTGTAGTTGTTCTTGGTCGCGAGCGTGTGCGGGTGCTCGGGGCCCAGCTCGCGCTCCTGGTAGGCGATGATCTGCCGGAACAGCTCGCCGGCCCGCTCGTGCTCGCCCAGCTCGTCGAGGACGGTCGCCAGCGTGTTCCGCGCCGACATGGTGTCGCGGTGGTCCGACCCGAGCACCCGCTCGCGGTTGAGGACAACCTGCCCGAGCGTGTCCCGGGCCCGCTCGTACTCGCCCATCAGGCGGTCCACATGGGCGAGGTCGAACAGCGCCGCGATCGTCCGCGGGTCGTCCGGGCCGAGCGTCTGGTTGCGTGCGCCGTGGACCGCCGCGAGTTCTTCGCGGGCGCGGTCCGGCATCGTCAGCTCGGCGTAGGTCTGCCCGAGCGCGTGGCGGAGGCGGAGCACCAGCTCGCTGTCGGGGGGCGCGACGGCGCCGGCGTGGCGCAGGGCCTCGCTGAACTGGGCCTCGGCCTCGGCGAAATCGGCGATCTTGTAGGAGGCGATCCCGAGCAGCTCGTGCATCTCGGCCTCGGCCTCGTCGGAGGACGCCGGCTCGAGCGCGAGCCTGGCCTTGGCGTCGGCGAGCATCTTCTTGATGAGCGTCGTGTCGGCGCCCTGGGCGACGGCGGGGTCGATTCCGGCGAGCATGCTGGTGGCGAAGCCGGCGAAGGCTCTGGACTTCTCCAGCTCCCGGGCGGTGAGTGCGGCCTGGCGTTCGACGCGGGTGGCGAAGACCAGGCTGGAGACGAGCCCCGCGACGAGGGCCGCGAGGATGAGCCCCGAGGCGAGCAGCTCGCCGCGGTGGCGGAGGGCGAACTTCCTGGCCCGGTACAGCCCGCTGGGGGGGCCGGCCTCGACGGCCTGGTCGCGGAGATACCGCCGGATGTCGCTCGCGAGGGCCAGCGCGGTCTGGTACCGCCTGTCGGGCTCTTTCTCCAGGGCCTTCATGACGATCCAGTCGAGGTCGCCCCGCAGGCGCGACGCCAGGTGGCGCTGGACGGCGGTCGTGCCGTCGGCCTTGAGCACGCGGGTGGAGGGCTTCGGCGGCGACTCCTCGCAGATGATCTTCGCCAGCCCGCCGAGGGGGACCTTCTCCAGGCGCGCGGGGTCGAAGGGGGGCACGCCGGTGAGCAGCTCGTAGAGCAGCACGCCCAGGGTGTACACATCCGAGCGGGTGTCCATCGCCGCGGCGCCGCAGACCTGCTCGGGCGACATGTAGGCCGGCGTGCCGATCATGTGTCCCTCGACGGTCATGGCGGTAGCGCCCGCGGCCTGGGCGCCGATGGCCTTGGCGATGCCGAAGTCGATGACCTTGGGCGACGGGCGACCGTCGATGGTCGTCACGAGCACATTGGAGGGCTTGAGGTCGCGGTGGATGATGCCCTTGTGGTGGGCGTGCTGCACGGCGAGGCAGACCTGCTCGAAGAGGTCCAGGCGCTGTCGCGTGGAGAGGCTCTTGGTCGCGCAGTAGTCGGTGAGGGGCTCTCCCCGGACCAGCTCCATCACGAAGTAGGGGCGGCCGGAGTCGGTCTCGCCGCCGTCGTAGACGCGGGCGACATGGGGGTGGTCCATGACCGCGAGGGCCTGCCGTTCGGCCTCGAATCGTGCGACGATGGCGGCGGAGTCCATGCCGGCCTTGAGGACCTTGAGGGCGACGGTCCGTGCGACGGGCTCGCGTTGCCGGGCGAGGTAGACGCGACCGAAGCCGCCCTCGCCGAGGACCGACTCGAGGGTGTAGGGCCCGACGGTCGCGCCGATGGCGGGCTCGGCGCCGGCGCGGGGCGCGGGGCGGGGCGCCTCGTCGATGGTGGGCGCGCCCATGAACTCGCGGGCCTGCTCGTGTGCCGCGAGGAGGGCGCGGAGGCGGGCGAGCATCGGCCCGTCGCCGGCGCAGTGGCGGGCGAGGTAGTCCTCGCGGGCGTCGGGTCCCAGGTCGAGGGCGCCGAAGAAGATGTCCTTTTCTCGGTCAGAGGTCACGGCCCGCCCCGTCCGGCGTTTCGCCGAGCATGTGCTGGAAGAGCGTGGCGCGGGCGAAGGACCAGTCGCGCATGACGGTGCGCTCGGAGAGGCCCAGGACGCTGGCGGTCTCCTCGACATCGAGCCCGGCGAAGAAGCGCAGTCGGACGACGGAGGCGGCGCGGGGGTCGGACTGCTCGAGCCGGGCCATGGCCTCCTCGAGGGCCATCACCTGCTCGGGGTCGGTGTCGGTGGCGAGGTCGACGACGCTCATGGGGACGCGCTTGCGCTCGCCGCCGCGCTTCTCGGTGTTGCGCCGGCGGGCGTGGTCGATGAGGATGCGTCGCATGGCCTGTGCCGCGGCGGCGTAGAAGTGGGCCCGGTTCTCGAAGCCCAGCTCCTCGTCGCCGACGAGTCTCATGAATGCCTCGTGGACGAGGGCGGTAGCCTGAAGGGTGTGGCCCGCGCGCTCGCCGGCCATGCGCTGGCGGGCGATGGCGCGGAGGTGGTCGTAGACGATCTCGAGCAGCTCCTCGCTGGCCGAGTCGCGCTTGCCGATGGCGCGGAGCAGTTCGGTCACTTGGGGGTGTGGCGTCTCGGGCATGGGCATGCTCCGGTGGCGGCGGTGTCGAGTTTATGGGCGCGGGCGCGGCTCAGTCCTTACTTTCGCTGCGGTCGTCATTCTGGACATGAGACTGCGGTTGGGCCCGGTCGGCGAGGCGCCGGTGGGCCCGCGCGAGCTGGATCCAGAGCTGCGTGAGCGCGACGAAGCAGGAGTCTGCGGAGATGCGCCCGGTGCGGGCGAGGCGGCAGAGCTTGGCGGCCCGGTCGCCGAAAGCCTCCAGATTGGCCCGGAATACGCCCTCCACCCGGCGGTCGGGGGACTCGGGCATGGCGCCGGGCTGGGGGGTGGGCTCGGGGGCGGGCGGGGGAGGGGGCTCGGGCAAGGGACCTCGCTCTCGGGTTCGTTCCATGTGTGATGCGCGGTCGGGGGCGCGGGGCTGCCATCGGGGGACGCCGGGAAGAAAAGTTTGTGCGCGGTGGCAGGCGGCGGGCCCGGGCCGCGCCGATTGGGGGTCGGGCCGAGCGGAGGCCCCTGGTCCCACGAACTGGAGAAACCTTCCATGAACACAGTGACTCTGACATCACAGCCCCCGGCGCGGGGCGGGTCGGTCGGCGTGCCGGCCTCGCCGATTGCGAGGGCGGCGGTCCTGGCGTACGGCGTGGTGAGCTACGCGCTGTTCCTCGCGGTGTTTCTGTATGCGATGGGCTTCATCGTCGGGTTCGGGGTCCCGGTGACGCTGGACTCGCCGGCGCGGGGGTCGTTCGCGCTGGCCCTGGCGGTGGATCTGGGGCTGCTGGCGCTGTTCGCGGTGCAGCACAGCGTGATGGCGCGCCCGGCGTTCAAGCGGTGGTGGACGCGGTTTGTGCCCGCGGCGGCCGAGCGGAGCACCTATGTGCTCTTCAGCAGCCTGGCGCTGATCGCGATGTTCGCCTGCTGGCAGCCGATCGGCGGGACCGTCTGGGATGTGCAGCACCCGGCGGGGCGGTGGGCGCTCGACGGGCTGGGCGTGGCGGGCTGGCTGGTGGTGCTGGCGGCGACCTTCCTCATCAACCACTTCGACCTCTTCGGGCTGCGTCAGTCGTGGCTGTTCGCCCGGGGGCGGGAGTACACCCGCCTGCGCTTCAAGACGCCGGCGTTCTACTCGGTGGTGCGGCACCCGCTGTATGTGGGCTGGCTGATGGCCTTCTGGTTCACGCCGACGATGACGGTCGCGCACCTGGTGTTCGCGGTCATGACCACGCTCTACATCCTGGTGGCGATCCAGCTCGAGGAGCGGGACCTGATCGAGGAGCACGGGGAGCACTACCGCGAGTACCGGCGCCGGGTGCCGATGCTGGTCCCCTTCACCAAGCGCCGCGCGGCGGCCTGAGAGGAGGGGGAGCCATGGCGCACGGCGCGACGATCGCGAGGCGGGCGGGGGTGGGGGTGTTCTGCTTCTTCCTGGCCAAGGGTCTGGTGTGGCTGGCGGTGATGGGGGCGGCGGCGGGTGGGCTGGGGTGGCTGTAGGGAGCACAGGGAGAGAGGCGACGCCCCGGGCCGGATGGCCCGGGGTTTGTCGTGTTGTGGCGGGGTGGGTGCTGGTGCGTTTGGGCATGCCCACACTGCAAGGGCGCAGGGGGCGGAGCCGTGGCTGACCGGGGTGAAGCCGCTGGCGGCGGAGGCGCGGCGTGGTCGAACTCACGGGCTGGATTCAGTGGCCCTGGAGGGCGGCATCGTCCCGCAGTTCGTCCAGCGTCTTGAGGAGCTTGCGGAACGAACGGGACCTTGTGCGCAGGAGGTCGAGGTCGGCCTTTGCGATGAGTCGGGCCTGGTCGGCGGTCTCGCTGTATCTCCCGTGCATCGATCGCAGGCGGTCCTTCGCCGCGCCGAGGGCATCGGTATCGGGGGATTCGATAGCCGCCACGGCGCCGAGGATCCAGGTCTCGAACTCCCTGACCGCGAGGACGACGCGCACGGGTCGCGCCCCGGCGATGGCCGAGACGGAGCGGCCGAGATCGGGGCCGAGCTGCGCGGCGCAGTCGTCGTCGGCGTCGAGCAGCAACAGGATCGCGCCTCTGCCCCCCATTTCGCGGATGTTGGCCTCGGCCATGGAGAGGTATTTCGGCAGCTTCTCCGGGTCGAGCATGGCGGCGCGGCCGGCCCGGATCGGCCTGGCAAAGCCGAACCCCGGCTCCTCGGCGAAGAGGCGGCGCAGGAGGGTGGGGAGGGCCTGAACATCACCGTGCCCCTCGACGATCGTGGCGATCGTGTAGGTCACGCGATCGCCTCGAACAGCGTGCCGCGGGCCTCCTCCTGCCGGCGGATATCCTCGGGATCGGGCGTGAGCTGATCGAGGCGGAGCAGCTCGCCGGCGGTCGAGAGGTGATCGCGCAGGAGCGTCACCCGGTGGTCGCTCAGGGGCCCGACGACGGTCCGCCCGTTCTCCAGGAGGACCGCGCGGATGGAGGCGGGGTCGAGCCCGGTGTGGTCGAGCAGGTCGGGGCTGTGGCAGGTGAGGAGCAGCTGCGTCTCGCGGGATCCCTCCAGCAGGGCTTCCATGAGCGCGCCGGCGGCCGCGGGGTGGAGCGCGGTCTCGGGCTCCTCGACCCCGATGAGGGACGGCCCGGCGGCGCTCTCTCGATAGGCCGAGACGAGCGAGACGAGGATCCCGAGCGCGCGGATCGTGCCGTCGGACATGGCCAGCGCGTCGAAGATGGAGTTTCGTTCCCCTTCGGGCACGAGCTGGTGTTGGGATATCTCCAGGGTCTCGAACGCTCCGGCCTGCTTGTGCTGGATGCGGGTGAGGGGCACGCCGATGGCGTTCAGGTAATGCAGCACGCGCTCGAGGCGTTGCGGGGCACGGGTCTCGAGCCGCTTGATGACGCTGGCGAGGTTGCTCCCGTCGTGGGCCAGCAGGTCGCCGGCGTCGGGGCGCTGCGGGAGCTTCATGACCTCCGGGTTCAGGTTGTGAAAGGTCATCCGGGTCAGCACATCGAAGACCGGTCGGAACTCGGGCAGGCCGGACGCCGCGACCAGCAGCAGCCTGTCGCTCGCCACCGCCGGGGCGGGGGACTCGGCCTTCCATTCTTCGACCTTGCCCGACGCGACCTTGAACTGCGACACGAGTCGCTGGTTGGCATCGAAGATATCGCACTGCTCGGCGTCGACCCGGAACCCCCGCCCGGACACGGCCGCGATCTTGAACGAGTACTGGGCCTCGCCATGGTCAAGGCGGATGCGCATGGCGATGCCGGGATGGGTCGGCCGGCCGCCGAGGGACTTCCGCCTGACCTGGTCGATGCCGCCGCGCTCGCGGATCGCGTACTCCAGCGTCGTGCTCAGCGCGTGGGCGGTGAATCGCAGCGAGTCGATGATGTTGCTCTTGCCGACGCCGTTGCGTCCCACCAGCACGGTGAGCGGCGCCAGCTCGATCTCGCAGCGCTCAACGCTCTTGTAGTTGCGGAGTGCGATGCGGAGGATGCGTCGGGAGTCTTCCATGGGCGGGCGGCCGGCGGTGGGTCTGCGGACGGTAACGGGGCCGATTGTAGCGTCCGCCCGATCGGACTACTTCTTGTCCTTGGTCCGCTCGGCGGGCGCTGCCGCCTCGACCTTCCACCCCTCCTGCTCCGCCGCGGGCGTGAGTTCCTTGATGGGGGTGAGGTCGAGTTTGCGGAACTCGACGAGGCTGCCCTCGGCCTGGATGGCGATCTGGCCCTGGGTCCGGGTGCACTCGAAGCCGTCGTTGACGAGGTCGCCGTTGACCCAGACGCGGAGTTTGTCGCCGAGGCACTCGATGACCATGCGGTTCCACTCGCCGGCGGGGTTCTCGCTGTCGTCGGTGAGGTTGAGGATGCGCCGGGAGTCCTCGGGCCCGCCGCCCCAGGTCTCGGGTTCGCCTGCGCGCCGGGCGGCCATGTTGTCGACCTTGATGTTCTCGCCGATGCACCAGAAGTCGCCGGCGTTGCCGCTGTGCATCTGGACCTCGACGGAGGCGGGGAACATGCTGTAGAGGGCGCGGGGGGTGGAGGCGTGGACCAGCACGCCGCAGTTGCCCGGCTCGCCGGGGAAGCGGTACTCGATGTCGAGGCGGTAGTCCTTGTGGGGTTCGTCGGTGATGAGGTGTCCGGCGGGGTCGCCAAGGCTGACGAGCACGCCGTCTCGGACGGCGAAGCTCTTGGCGACCTTGGCGTCGTTGTCGGCGGCGGGGACATCGGCGTGCCAGCCGGCGAGGGTCCCGTCGGGGATGAGCGAGCGGGTGTCGGCGTGCTGGGCGAGGGCGGCGGGCGCCAGGCCGAAGACGGCGATGAACGGGAGCGAGCGGTTGGTGCGCATGGTGTGAACCTCCTGGGACGGGCGGCCGCGCGGGCCGCCGGCGGTGGATGGTAGGTTGCCCGGGCCGTGGTACACTCGGGGCATGATGTGGTTCGGGTTCATCAGCCTGTTGAGCCCGCTGATCGGTGTGGTGCTGATCGCGTGGGCGGTGCACACGATCTGGCGGGCGGTGATGCCGGCGCGGAACGCGCCGAAGGAGCCGGCGTGCGAGCGGTGCCGGTACCCGATCGTGGGGAGCATCGGTGCGGCGGGGTTCATCTGCCCGGAGTGCGGGAGCGACCTGCGGGTGGTGGGGATCATCACGCCGATGATGGAGATCGTGCGTCGGGGGTCGGTGACGGGGGCGATCCTGGCGTGGACCTTTCTGGTGGGCGCGGTGAGCTACTTCGGTCTCATGGGCGTGCTGATCGCGACGAGCTTCAGCCAGACGATGGTCACCACCGCCGGCGCGACGACCTCGTGGAGCCAGACGCTGACGCCCAACAGCCCGTTGTATCAGTCGATCGAGATCGAGTACGACAGCGACTGGCAGTCGGTGACGGGTCCGATCGAGATCACGCTGACGCCCAACGACGGGCACCCCGAGAGCCTGGGGCTGGACCCCGTGCCGCGGACGGTGATCGGGCTGGAGGGCGGGCAGACTCAGTGGGACGAGGGCACGGTCCGGGTGTGGTTCGGGCAGATGGGGCTGGACATGGGCGACCCTGAGGTGGGTGCGGCGGCGGCGGAGGTGTCGCGGGTGATCGACCTGACGATCATGGCGCCGGACAACGCGTTCACGATGAACCTGGCGGAGCACACGCACACGCTGACGCCGGTTGCGGTGCCGGCGGCGGTCGGCACGGGGGCGAGCATCTTCGAGGGCGCGGTGTTCTGGCTGGCCGGGCTGGTGCTGGTGGTGCTGGTGTATGCGGGCGGGGTGGTGGGGATCGTGGTCCGGCGTCGGCGGTTGGTGGGGCGGGCGCGGGGGTTGCTCGGGGCCGGGTGAGGGCGTGGGGCGGGGGGCGGGAAGAAATGGCAAATAGCAAATAGCAAATAGCAAATAGCAAATTAGGAAGGGGGAGACTCCCTTTCCGGGCTCGCGCGGCGCTGGAGGGTGGTCCGCGGCGCGGAGGGGGATTCAGGGGTCGGGGGTTTGGCCGGGGGCGTTGTTGACCTCGACGGCGGCGCCGGCGGCGAGTTCGCGTTGGATGCGCTCGCGCATCGCCTCGCGTTCGTCGGCGGGGAGGGCCGGGTCGGCGAGTCGGAGGACCTCGGCGTACTTGGCGGCGCAGATCTGGCGGGTGTAGCCGCGCTCGAAGACCTGGCGGGCGCGGGCGCCCATGCGTTCGGCGCGGGCGGGGTCGGCGATGAGCTCGCGGATGCGGTCGGCGAGGCCGCGGGCGTCGCCCAGCTCGGCCCAGACGCCGCACTCGTTGCGTTCGATGATCTCGCGGAGCTCGGACCAGGGCTCGCTGAGGCCGACGATGGGCTTGCCGACGGCCAGTGAGGTGTAGAGCTTGCTGGGGAAGCTGATGCCCTCGATGCCGTCGGCGATGGTGACGAGGGAGGAGTCGCAGGCGTTGAGGGACTCGTTGAGCTTGTCGAAGGGCTGGTAGGGGAGGGTGATGGAGTTGGTGAGCTTGCGGCGTTTGATCTCTTCTTCGATCCACTTCTTCTTGCCGCCGCCGCCGGTGAGGACGAGCTTGAACGGCTCGTCGCGGAGGAGTTCGGCGGCGGCGAGGACGGTCTCGAACTCGTAGTAGAGGCCCATGTTGCCGGAGTAGAGGAGGACGAAATCGTCGATGAAGGCGTGCTGCCTGGCGATGGAGGACTCGGCCTTGGGCATGGGGAAGAGGCTCTCGCCGTCGGCCCAGTTGGGGATGACATGGATGTGGTCCTCGGCGACGCCGTAGGTCTCGTTGACGAGCTTCTTGGCGGCCTTGCAGAGGACGATGGTCTCGCGGCTGCGGTTGTACTTTCGCTGGTTGATCCAGGTCCAGACGCGTTCGATGAGGCTCCCGTGTCGGAAGGTGCCGACCCAGACGCCGACCTGGGGGTGGGCGTCGTGGAGGAGGGTGACATAGTGGTGCCGGCGGAAGAGGCAGACCAGGGCGCCGATGGCGCCGAGGAAGGGTGGGTTGGTGGTGTAGAGGTAGACGGTGTCGGCGCGGCTCCGGAAGAGCATGCTGAGGATCATGGGGACGACGAAGGTGAGGTAGTTGACGGCGCGCCCGGGGAGGAAGTTCTTGTCGAACCGGGCGACCTTGAGGCGTCGGATCTTCACGCCGTCGACGGTCTCGCGGAGGGGGCAGTCCTGCCAGGTCTCGGGCGGGCCGTAGGCCGGGCGTCCGGTGAGGACCTCGACCTCGAAGCCGAGGCGCGCGAGCTCGACGGCCAGCTCGTGGAGGAGGTGGCCGGTCGAGGCGACATCGGGCACATAGTACTGATTGAGGATCAGCACCTTGCTCCCGCGGCCGTCGGGCGCGGTCTTGCTGTCGGGTGCGGCCCCGCTCACCAGTCGGTGCTCCCTTCGTCGCCGAACTCTATGAGGAAGTCCCCGAGGATGCGCTTGTACACGGCGGCGATCTCGGGGGTGAAGTGGTTCTTCCAGTCGCCGGCCTGCCCCTTGCGCTGGAAGCTCGCGCCGCTCTCCTGGCCCCGCTCGCGCCCGCCGCTCATGGCCTTGAAGCTGTTGCGCTCGGCGATGGCCTTCAGCTCGTCGTCGGTGGCGGGGAGCTGGAAGAGGGCGGCCATCCTGCGGAGGCAGCCGAGGTCGTCGGTCAGCAGCTCCTCGTAGCGGAAGATCAGGCTCTTCTCGGGGTCCCGGTTGGCGTGCCAGCTGCGCACCCACTCGACATAGGCGGGCAGGGTGCGCTCGGCGAAGGCGATGAGCCCGTCCTGGACGGTGCGCCCGTGGTAGTGGGGGTACTCGGGGTGCCAGGGGGTGTTGCGCACATAGAAGTAGTTGCTGACCGCCACATCCCGCAGGTCGCGGAAGAGGACCACATAGCGGACACCGGCCCGGCGCAGGACCTCGGCGTTGTGCGGGGAGCCGTGGCAGTGCATTTTGGTGAGGACGAGCATGCGGTCGAAGCGGTCGAACATGTCGTCGGGCAGCTCGTAGTCGTGGCTGCCGCCGGTCGAGAGCTCGTGGGCCGCGACATCGGGGATGAGCAGCTCGTGGAAGCCCGGGAAGCTCGAGAGCATCTTCTCGACCCAGGTGGTCCCGCTCTTGGGCAGGCCGGCGACGAAGAGGACCTTCTGGGGGTATCGGTCGGCGTAGGCCTGGAAGCCCTCGCGGCAGGCGGCGGCCTGGGCGCGGTACCTGGCCCCGACCGTGAGGCGCTTGGCGAGCCGTGCCCCGGCGGGGGGGAGGTATCGCCTGGTGAGGTTCTCGAGGCTTCGGGTCAGGCTCATCTCGTCGCCCAGCGGCCTTGGATATCGGCCCGAAAGAGACACGGGGGCGGAGCATACACCCCCACCCTGCCGATACACACGGTGCGTCATCATCGGCGGTTCTCGCGAACCGGGCCAGACGCAGATTGGTACAGACCCCACACCGCGGCCCCCAAAGACCATTTCCCGCCACCCATGGCGCCCGAGTTGAACCATAGCCAGACCGATCCGACAAACCCCGTACAGGGGCGGGACGCCGTGCCGCCGCCGGTGCGGCGCTCGGTTTGGACGGCGCGCCAGAAGGTGGTGCGGATCCTGTGGGACACGGTCGCCCGGCCGTTCTGGGTGTGCCTGCCGGGGCTGCGCCCGGGGCTGCTGCGTCTGTTCGGCGGGGAGATCGGCAAGAACTGCGCGTTCGCGGGGTCGGTGGAGATCACGATCCCGTGGCATATCCGCTGCGGCGAGGGGGTGCGGGTGGGGGAGCGGGCGATCCTGTACGGGCTCGGGCCGATCACGATCGGGTCGGGGACGGTCATCGACTACCGGGCGCACCTGTGCGCCGGGACGCACGACATGACCGACTCGCGGTTCCCCCTGCTCAAGACGCCGATCACGATCGGGGAGGGGTGCTTCATCGGGATCGACGCGTATATCGCGCCGGAGGTGGTGCTGGGGGACGGGTGCAGGGTGTGGCCGCGGGCGAGCGTGTACAGGTCGTTCCCGGCGGGGACGAGCCTGCGCGGGAACCCGGCCAAGCCGATCGAGCCGGACGCATGAGGCCGTCACCGTTCATGCAGGCGTTGTGGCGGACGGTCGGGCGGCGGCTGTTTGCGTGCACGCCGCACACGGCGCACGGGCTGCGGGTGGGGCTGCTGCGGGCGTTCGGGGCGGAGCTGTCGGGGGCGGTGAAGATCCGTCGGAGCGTGTTGCTGGACCGGCCTTGGAACCTGACGGCGCGGCACCTGGCGATTTTCGGCGACCACGCGGCGCTGCGGCTGCGCGAGCGGGTGTCGGTGGGCGAGCGGTGCGTGATCAGCCAGCACGCGGTCCTGGCGACGGAGATGCTCGACCCGCGGACGGGTCGTGAGCGGACGGGGCCGATCACGATCGGGGACGACTGCTGGATCGCGGCGGACGCGCTGGTGCTGCCGGGGACGACGATCCAGGCGGGGACGGTGGTGGGGGCGCGGGCGCTGGTGGAGGGCGATCTGCCGGGGTGGACGGTGGCGGTGGGTCAGCCGGCGAAGGGGATCAAGGCGCGGGCGTTCGTGAACGCGCCGGGGGCGGGGTCATGACGCACGGGTTCGCGGAGGTGACGCGGGGTTGGGACGGGCCGCGCCCGCCGGTGTCGGTGGTGATCCTGACGCTGAATGAGGAGGACAACATCCCCGGGTGCCTGGCGTCGTGCGCGTGGTCGGACGATGTGCATGTGCTGGACTCGGGGTCGAAGGACAGGACGGTGGAGCTGTCCCGGTCGCTGGGCGCGGGGGTGCACACCAACCCCTTCGAGAGCTTCGGGGCGCAGCGGAACTGGGCGATCGACAACATCCCGCTTCGTCACGACTGGGTGTTCCACCTCGACGCCGACGAGCGGTTCACGCCGGAGCTGGTGCGGGCGATGGACCGGCTGATCGCCTCGGGCCCGGGGGACGCGGGGTTCCATGTGCCCAGCCGGCTGATGTTCATGGGCCAGTGGCTGCGCCGGGCGGGCGGATACCCGGTGTACCAGATGCGCCTGTTCCACAGGGCGCGGATGCGGTTCTGCGACCACGGGCACGGGCAGCGCGAGCAGTCGGAGGGGCCGGTCGGCAGGCTCGACGAGCCGTACCTGCACTTTGCGTTCAGCAAGGGGCTGCACGACTGGCTGGACAAGCACAACCGGTACAGCACGCTCGAGGCCAGGCAGATGCTGGCCGAGCAGGGGGAGGGGTCGTCGCCGGGGGCGGTGCTCGGGGCGGTCTTCGGGGGGGATCGGATCGCGCGGCGTCGGGCGCTCAAGCGGCTGACCTCGCGCACGCCCTGGCGCGCGACGGCGCGGCGGCTGTACACGCTGGTGGTCCAGGGCGGGCTGCTCGACGGGCGCTCGGGGTGGACCTACGCGCGGATGCTGGCGGTGTACGAGGAGATGATCGCGCTGAAGCTGCGGGTGTTCGAGCGCGAGGGCCGGGGCGGCGGGGGGTCTGCCGATGCCTGAGCCGACGCCGAGCGCGGGCGCTGGTGGCGACGGGGCGGACCGGCTCGCCGATCACGGCTTTGCGCTGGCCAAGCAGAGCCCGTGGACGACGCGGGAGAAGATCGGACGCGGGCTGTGGATGCTGCTGCGGTTCCCCCTGTTCCGGTGCACCTGGCACAACTGGTACGGGTGGCGCCGTGTGGTGCTGCGGGCGTTCGGGGCCCGGGTCGCGCCGGGCTGCACGATCCGCCCGACGGTGCACATCGAGGTCCCCTGGCTGCTGGAGATGGGGCGCGGGGCGACGCTCGGCGACCACGCGATCGTCTACAACCTCGGGCCGGTGCGGATCGGGAGCCGGACCACGGTCAGCCAGTACGCCCACCTGTGCGCCGGCAGCCACGACATGAACCGGGCCGACCTGCCGCTGCTCCGCCCGCCGATCACGGTGGGCGACGACTGCTGGATCGCGGCGGACGCGTTCGTCGGCCCGGGGGTGACGGTCGCCGAGGGGACGGTGCTGGGGGCCCGGTCGAGCCTGTTTGCCGACTCCGAGCCCTGGTCGGTATATGTCGGCTCGCCGGCCCGGAAGGTCCGCGGGCGCGAGAGGCCGGCGCCGGCCCCGGGCTGAGCCGGAGGGAGGATCGCCCCCCCGCGTGTCACGAGCCGATACCATCGCTGTCCGAAGCCCCGCCCAACCCCCACCGAGCCCCGCACGCACGCACACGAATGAAGATCACCCACTACTTCTGCAAGATGCGTCTGGAGGACGGCGGGCCCGTGCGGGGGGTGCTCGACCTGACGGCGGCCATGAAGCGGCTGGGCCACGAGGTCACGCTGGTCACGGCCGACGACACCGATGTGCCCGAGGCGTGGAGGTCGCCGTCGGCGGAGTTCCCGCTCTGCCGCCGGATCGCGGCCCCGGCGATCCGGGGCGGGTTCTACAGCCCGTCGCAGCGGTCGCTGCTGCACGGTGCGGTTCGTGGGAGCGATGTGGTGCATGTGCACGGGGTGTGGACGCCGGCGAACCTGCAGATCGCGAGGGCCTGCCGCACGCTGGGGGTCCCGTATGTGTGGAGCCTGCGGGGCACGCTGGACGACTGGAGCATGGGCGAGCGGACGCTGAAGAAGCGGGCGTACCTGGCGTTGGGGGGCCGGTCGGGCCTGGAGCACGCGGCGTTCTGTCACTGCACGGCGCAGGACGAGGCGCGGCAGTCGCACAAGTGGTTCCCCAGGGGCAGGGCGCGGGTGATCCCGAACCTGCTGGACCTGACGCCGTTCGCCGAACTGCCGGGCCCGGGGCTTGCGCGGGAGAAGTTCGCCCCGCTGCGGTCGGGGCGGCCGTCGATCCTGTTCCTGAGCCGGCTGCACTACAAGAAGGGGATCCCGCTCCTGATCGAGGCGGCGGACCTGCTGCGGGCGCGCGGGGTGGAGGCCGAGGTGCTGATCGCCGGCACGGGGGAGGACTCGTACCGGGAGGAGCTGGCGGGCATGATCCGGCGGCGCGGGCTGCAGGACCGGGTGCACCTGATCGGCTTTGTCTCCGGGGCGCTCAAGCTGTCGCTGTACCAGGCGTCGGACCTCTTCGTGCTTCCGACGAGCCAGGAGAACTTCGGCTTCGTGCTGTTCGAGGCGTTGGCCTGCGGCACGCCGCTGATCACGACCCGGGGGGTGGACACCTGGCCCGAGTTGGAGGCGTCGGGCGGCGGGGTGATCGTGGACGCCGACGCGGGGAAGATCGCCGAGAGCGCGGCGCCGCTGCTGGCCGACCGGGAGCGGCTGGCGGGGATGGGCCGCTCGGGGCGTGCGTGGGTGTTCGAGCACCTGAACCCCGGGGCGATCGGCGCGAGGTTCGACGAGATGTACCGGCTGGCGTCGGGCGGGGGCGAGTCGCCGTGACGCTGCCGCGCCTGCTGATCATCGGGTCCATGAAGGCGGGGACGACGACGCTGTTCCGGGACCTCCTGCTCAACCCCGCGGTGTTCTTCCCGCTGGACAAGGAGCCGGAGAGCCTTTGCTCGGACGGGGTGTTCACGCCGGCGGGTCGGCGGGCGTACGAGGACCTGTTCGCCCGGGCGACGCCCGGGCAGTTGTGCGCGGAGGCGAGCACGGCGTACACGAAGCGGCCGGACTTCGAGGGCGTGGCGGCGCGGGCGGTGCGCCTGCTCGGCGGGGACATCCGGGTGCTCTACATCGTGCGCGACCCGGTGAAGCGCCTCGTGAGCCAGCACCGGCACGAGCTGCAGGTGGGGCGTCTGGAGTGCCGCCCGGATGTCAACGACGCCGTGCGCGAGCAGGGGCGGTATCTGGACTACAGCCGGTACGCGATGCAGCTCGAGCCCTGGCTGGAGGCCCTGGGGCCCGAGCGGGTCCGGGTGGTGCTCTTCGAGCAGTATGTGAAGGCCCGGGCGCCGACGATCGTCGCGGTGAGCGAGTTCCTCGGGCTCGAGCCCGCCGTCGGGGGGCTGGACGAGGGCAGGGTCTTCAACAAGGGCGACGACCGCCGGGTGGTCCGCGGCCCGTGGCGGTGGTTCCTCCACGGGCGGCTCTACAAGCGGTACCTCCGGCCGCTGCTGGGGGGCGAGCTCCGCCAGCGCCTGCACGGGGTGCTGCTGCCCAAGGCCGCGCCGGTGGAGTCGGCACTCAGCCCGGAGTCCGAGGCGTGGGTCCGTGGGGAGCTGGCCCCCGACATCCGGCGGTTCGCGGCGATGGTGGACGAGCACGGGCTTGGGCTGCCGGCGGGGGGGTTCGGCGGGTGGGGGATGCTCGGGGAGGGGCGGTCCCCCCGGATCGGCGCGAACTCGGCCGAGCCTGGGGCCGATACAGTCCTCCGCGCCCCGGGCCGGCACGAACCGGGGGCGGGCCCTCGAACCGATCAGATACAGAACACTTCCGGGGAGACTCGATGACCACGCTGCTCGCCATCCTGCTCGGACTGCTGGCGATCGGGGTCGTCGCGTACATGGGCTGGGGGTACCTGCGGGGCACGAGCGACCTGATCTCGCTGCGGAACTTCTTCCTGCTGGGGTTCGTGCTCTTCCAGCTGACCAGCGCGGTGTTCCCGCTGGCGACGGGGGACACGGGGAACTACGCGATCGACGACCCGGCCGCGGCGGGGCTGAAGTTCCTGGTGTGGGCGATCATCTTCCTGGTGGTGATGCTGACGGTGTACCGGTACGGCCCGGTGGTGGCGCCGCTGGCGCGGCGGGTGCCGAAGGCGAGGGCGGAGCTGCACGGGCCGATGATCCTGGGCCTGGCGTTCGCGGTGACGCTGATCGCGATCCCGGTGCGGCTGGGTGTGCGGGTGCCGCTGATCGCGGTGCTGGCGGACTTCATCGGCGTGGGCCTGGCGGCGACGGCGTGCGGTCTGCTGGGGTGGGTGTGGGGGCCGCGTCTGCTGCAGCCGCTGATGCTGCTGCCGGCGCTGCCGATCCTGCTGATCAACGCGGCGAATGTGGTGACGGGGAGCTTCGGGCGGCGTGCGCTGGTGGCGGTGGGCGCTGGGCTGCTGTGGGGCATGTACTACTCGCGGTGGCGGTACCTCAAGGCGCGGTCGGTGATGTGGCGTCTCGGGCTGGCGGCGGCGGGCCCGGCGATGGTGGTGGTGCTGTTCACCTCGGCGCGTGCGTCGGACGAGCACGACCGGACGGCGATGCAGCACCTGCAGGCGGTGCGCCAGGGGGGCAACTTCGGCATGGGCCTGAAGATGATCCTGGACGGACAGGCGACGGGCACGACGAGCATGTGGCTGATGCAGTACTTCCCGGAGTACAAGGAGCACACCCACATGGCGATGCTGCAGTACTTCTTCGCCTACCCGATCCCGCGGAGCGTCTGGGTGGACAAGCCCGAGCCGCTGAGCACGCAGATCGCCACGATGTCCCGGCGTCGGGGCGTGGACCGCAATGCGCTGACGATCGGGCCGGGGATCCTCGGCCACGCCGCGGCGGACGGGGGCTGGTACGCCCTGTTCGTCTACGCCGCGTTCATCGGCCTCTTGCTGCGGTTCTTTGACGAGCTGGTGGTTTCGCACCCGACGAGCGCGCTTGCGGTGGTGCCGGTGGGCTGCGCGCTGGGGCAGACGCTGGGGTTGGCGCGGGGCGAGACGAGCGCGTTCGCGTTCATCATGGTGTTCAGCATCGGCTCGGTGTATGTGCTGATGCTGGTGGCGTCGTACGCCTTCCGCGCCGCCGGGCTGGCCGGGGGCGGCGGCGGCACGCTGGACTGGCCCGAGGAGCTCGGCGAAGACCCGTTCGGGGACGAGCAGCCCGCCACGCTGGCGCAGGCCTAGCCGGGGCGCGGGCCCCTCCGGGAAGGATCTGGCGGCATGGGCTCCGAGGTCAGGCGCGGCACCGTTCGGATCGCGACCAACTACACCCGGCTCCTGGTGACGGTGCTGCTGGGCGTCGCGCAGGTGCCCATCCTCATCCGCGGCACGGGGCTGGACGGGTTCGGGCTGTGGGGGCTCATCGGCGCGACCATCGGCTTCGCCGACCTGTTCCGCGAGCTTGTCCGCGCCAGCATGAACCGAGAGCTGGGGGCCGCCTACCACGCCGCGGACCCCGCGCGGTTCCCCGCGGCGTACAACGCGGCGGTGGTCGTGGCGCTCATGATCAGCGTGCCGGCGGTGCTTGTCTACGGCGTGCTCTACGCGGTCGTGCCCTGGCTGAACATCAGCCCCGAGTGGGTCGGGGCGGCCCGGCTGGTGGTGCTCAACCAGGCGCTCTACTCGTTCGTCACGATCATCACCGCGCCGCAGATCAACATGTTCCTGGTCTCCGAGCGGTACGGGCTGTACAACCTGTGGCTGGTGATCGACCGCGCGGGCTACTTCGTCGCGGCGGCGGCGGTGGTGTACCTGTTCCCGCGAGGGAGCCAGCAGGCCAACCTCGTCGCGTTCTCGCTGTCGGGGGCGGTGGGGATCGCGGTGCTGCTGGTGGTGGCGGCGGGGGTGATGATGGCCCTCGAGCCCCGCTGCCGGCCCAGGCCCTCGCTGGTGACGCGCGGGGAGATCCGCGCGATCCTCGGCACCACCGGCTGGAACGCCGTCGTCGGACTGGCGCTCAACCTCCACATCCGCTGCGACCAGCTCATCATGAACATCGCGTTCGGGCAGCGGGCCAACGCGATATTCTCGGTCGGCGTGCGGCTCACCGGCTATGTGCGCATGCTCGCGGTGGGCATGACCGACGGGCTCGATATCGTCGGCGCCCGCCTCGGCGAGCGGGCCGACGGCCCGCGCCTCGCGCGGGTCATGCGCATCTCCACCCGCATGCACGCCCTGGTCGTGCTGCCCGCGTCGGTCTTTGTCTGGTTCATGGCCGAGCCCCTGATCCGGCTCTGGATCGGCAAGCACCTCGAGCCCGACGAGCTCGTCAAGACGGTGGGGGTGGTCCGCCTGCTGGTGATCGGCTTTGCCGCCCGCGGCATCTCGGACTGCTGGCTCCGCATGCTCTACGGGGCGGGGCACATCCGGCGGTACGCGCCGCTGATCCTCGCGGGCGGGATCGCGAACCCGGTGCTGGCCACGCTGCTGGTCCTGGTGCTCGTGCCGCCGGCGGATTTCTATGCCGCGGGCTTCGTGTACGCGGGGGTGTTCGTGCTGATCCACCTGTTCACGGTGCCGTTCATCGCGGCGCGGTGCGTGGAGGTCACTGCGGGCGAGCTGCTCGTGCCGCTGGTACGCCCGGCGTTGGTGACGGCCGTGGCGGCGGTGGTGCTGCCCGTGGGGGTGCGCGTGGTGGGGAACGGGACGCTGCTGCAGGTCGCGGTGATCGGCGCGGCGTTCAGCGCGGTGTTCGGCGTGGGGGCCCTGGCCGTCGGCGTCACGGCGGAGGAGCGGCGGTTCCTGCTCAACACGCTGCTGCGGCGCCGGCGGGTTCAGCGGGCGCCGAGCGAGAGCTCGACCAGCACGGCCGAGTGATCCGAGCCCGGGGCCGGGACCGCCCGCCACGAGACCACGCCGGTCGCCCCGTCGACGAACACATCGTCGATCGCCGCCCGCGCCGGCCAGGGCAGCGCGGCCGGCCAGGTGCCCGCGGGCAGGGCCCGCGGCTTGGCCCGTCGCAGGCCCGTGCGCCCCGAGAGCAGGCGGCTGCGGTGGGCGGCGGGCGCGCTGTTGAAATCCCCGGCGACGAGCAGCGGGAGCCCCTCGGGCAGCAGGCGGGTGTTGACCATGGCCGCGACGCGCTCGACGAGCGCGTTGCCGTCGGCCCACCGGCGTGCGGTGCGGGGCGAGGCGGGGTGGGCGACGACGAGGGTGAAGGCCCCGCCGGGCCGCTCGACCCGCATGACCCGCAGGCCGTGGTCGGCGGTGGCCCATGGGCCCGCCTCCCAGTCGTCGCCGCCGCGCTGGGGCCAGCGGGTGAGGACGGCCCTGAAGCTCTCCCCGGCGTGATCGGGCACCCAGCCGTGGGGGAGCCGGTCGCGGAGCCCGCCGCCGTCTTTGAGGAACGGCAGGAGGGTCTCGGGCGTCTCAAGGACGATGAGGACATCGGGGTCGGCGTCGCGGATGGCGTCGACGAGGTCGTCGGTGCGGCGGTTGGAGGGCGCCGCGTTCATGACGAGGACCCGGACGACGGCGTCGGGGTTGGCCCCGCTCGCCCGGTCGGCCCGCGGGGTGGCGAGGAGGCCGGCCCAGGCGGCCAGGGCGCAGAGAGCGCAGACCGCCGCCGCCCGCCACCGGCGCAGCGGGCAGGCGACCAGGGCGAGGAGGATCGCCAGCGTGAGCCACTGCGCGGTAAGGTTGGCGGCGAGATCGACGACCCATCCGGCGCCGGCCCAGGCCCACGCCGAGCAGCCCGCCGCGAGCACGGCGGATAACACGCGAGGAGCCCACCGCCGATGACCAGGCCGACCGAACGCCTTTGCGCCGCGATCGCCGCCGTTTGGAGTTTCCTCCGCCGCGTCGCTCTCGGACCTGCCCGCACGACCCATACGGGCAGTCTATCCGGCAGTGTCTTCCCCGTCGCGCCACGCTCTCCGGCTTCGCCGATCGCGACCCCTTGGGGTGGCTGCGGGGTTGTGGCATATGTACATCTTGGTGCCGGGCCGGCGCTCCGCTCCGAGGCCCGTTGTCTACGGAGGAGGTTCTGGATCATGATGACGCAGCGTTTGGCCTTGGGCATTGTCTCGCTCGTGACCCTCTCGGGCTGCGCCGTCGTGCAGGCCCGTATGACGGTCGGCGACGACGAGGTTATTGTCCGGACCGACGGCGGCCGGATCGTGGTCACCGACGCGGACTCGGGCCGCGTGCTGTTCGACCAGCGCACCGAGAAGATGTACGACGACCGGAACAACGCGGAGATGGTCGTGCCCTCGGTGGAGGTCGTGCCCCAGGAATCCGGCATGGACCTGGTCTTCACCTACTTCAACAACGGCTCGGGCGAGCGGCCCCTCGCGGACATGCGGGTGGGCGTGATCAACATGCCCGACGAGCTGGTCATGCAGGACGGCAACATGCGCGGCGGCGACGATGTGCCGTTCGACCACGACGCGCGCCCGACCCTGGCGTACACCTACCCCTCCAACATCTACGCGCCCGTGTACACATTCCACGACGACGAGTACGCGGTGGGCGTGAGCGTGCAGTACCCCCTCATGGAGTACAGGCACGACATGCAGTTCCGCCTCAACAGCGCCCGCACCGGCGGGCCGCAGGACCAGCACCGCGGCTGGCGGTTCTCGCTCCGCATGTCCGCGCTCGAGGGAGATACCCAGGGCAAGAAGGGCTGGATCAGCTTCTCCTCGGCGCTCGAGCCGGGCGAGACCAAGACCTACACCGTCTCGGTCCGCTTCACCGAGCACCCCGACGAGTGGGTCCGCACCCTCGCCCCCTACCGCGACTACTTCCGGAGCGTCTACGGCGGGCTGCAGTACACCCGCAAGGACGGCGCCGTCATGGGCTACAGCGCAAGCTTCGAGGCCAACCTCTCCCAGGACAACCAGTTCGGCTACCGCGGCGGGCGGGTCCGCCCCGACCTCTACGGCTTCGGCCCGATGGTCGACGAGATGCTCGAGCCCACCGGCTGGCCGGAGGTGCTCGTGTACAAGCCCTCGGGCGAGTACTACCGCAACCGCGGCTGGAACTTCCCCTTCCTGGCCTTCTCCCCGCTCAACGACCACGACGAGCTCCGCAGCGCCTTCGACGACCGCGTGGGCCTGGCCAGCATCCCCGGGCGCGGCAAGGACCTCGCCCTGTGGTGGGGCCGCTCGCTCCAGGTCGCCCGGGAGTGGGACCCCGTGGACTGCGAGCGGTTCGATATCAACAACGCCGAGCACCGGGCCCTCGCGCACACCGAGCTCGACGCCGCCGTGCTCCTCGGCGCGGGCACCATCGGTCTGGACTGCTTCTCGCACAACACCGTGCCGGTGTGGGACACCTACCGCTGGCTCCGCGACATGAAGCAGGACTACCCGCAGCTTCGGTTCATCGTGGAGCCCATGGCCGCCGACGCGCTCCACACGCTCGCCCCCACCTGGCTCTGCGGGTGGAACGAGAACCCCGACAAGCTCAGCGTCCCCGACGATCTGTACCGCGTCAAGGGCCCGCACTACTTCGCGGACTTCCTCCTCCCCGGCCACGAGCGCACGCTCGCGATGCGCTACGGCATGCTCGAGGAGCACTTCGGCATCCCCGAGTCCCAGGAGCGCCTCGACGCCGACGCCGCACGGTTCGCCGCCTGGGGCTACAGGCCCGTGATCTTCAGCAAGCTCAACCTCTCCAGCGATGCCCGCGCCGCCGAGACCTGGCGCTGGACCGTCCCGGCGGACCTCCAGATCCCCGAGAGCGAGTGGTACACCGTCCGCGACCCCTTCAACGGCTCCGACGACTACGGCGACAACGGCGGCAACGGGGGCCTCGGCTCCTCCGGCGGCGGCAGCGCCGGCAACGACCCCCGCACCTCACGCACCGGTGTCGGCAGCTCGCCCTCCGCGACCCTTGGCGGGGGTTCGGGCAACCGCTCCGGGGGCGGCGGTGGCTCCGGCGGGAAGGGCGCGGTTATCGGCAAGCTCATGGGCCCCGACGCCAAGGTCCGCGTCAGCAAGCCGGCCTTCACCCCCGAGGAGGCCCGCAAGGCACGCGAGGCCGTGAGCAGCAAGTCCAAGCCCGCCAAGAAGGGCAAGCCGAAGCAGTAGCCCCCGCCCACCAGCACCCTCCGAGCACCGGGTCCAACCCTCGTGTCCAAGCACCCCGCGCCCCGGCGCGGGGTGCTCTCGTTCATGGCGCCGGCGAGCGCCGGTCCGGGGCTAAAGGACGCCCAGCGGGCGCACGAGCCCGGGGATCTCGCCCAGGCGGGGGGGCTTGTCCAGGTCGATCGGCAGGTAGACGCCGCGCTCGTGGTCGCTGTTGAGCACCACCGCGCACGGCGGGATGACCAGGTAGCCCTCCGGGGCCTTCTCGTGCCCGAGCACGAAGAGGTTGACCCCCCAGCGCTCGACCAGGTCCTCGAGCTGCTCGGCGTCGTAGCCGCGGCCCCACACCATCAGGTGGGCCGAGCCCACCCGGGGGGTGTAGTCGCTCTCGGTCAGGTCGCGCGACAGGATCGTCGTGTCGAACCGGCCCATCGCCCCCGTCGCCGGCAGGCTGTGCGCGCAGAGGATGTCGCCGCTGGGGGTCCTGCAGCGCAGCGCCAGAGGCATGGAGCGGATGAACCCCCCCAGCGCCGCCGCCACGCCCTCCCAGTCGTCGCCGAACACATACGCGAGCCCGTCGTTGAACGCCTCGACGCACTTGACGCCGTCCTTGACGATCCCGGCGCCCACGATCTGCGCCAGCTCGTGGTTGGCCAGCAGCGTGTGCACCCGCTCGGGCGCCCCGAGCTTGAGCTCCGCGATCCGCGCCAGGGCCCGGTACGAGAGGTCCAGCCCGTTGAGCAGCCGGTCGGAGTGGATCACCTCGTGGAAGGTGACATGGGGAAGGGACGGAGTGACTGAGGCACGGAGGCACGAAGGGTCTGCATCCCCGTCCGGGAGCGCCTCACCCTCCGTGCCGTCGAGCCTTCGTGCCTCCGTGCCTTCTTCCCCCAACCCCCCCAGCTCCACCAGCCGGTTCAGGTGGAACGGGTTGTCGTGCAGGTCCCCGGTCGCCAGCACTGTCCCGGGCCCCTCGATGACCTCGACCGAGCCCTGGCGGCAGTGCGCAGCCATCGCGGCGCGGGCCGCCTCGTGGAAGAGGTCCGCGACCTCCCCGGCGTGCTGGACATTCACGCCGGCCATGGCGCTAGCCCTTCTCGTCGGTGATCGCGGGCAGCCCCGCCCGGGTCGACCCGCTCTTGGCCCGCAGCATGCCCAGGATCAGGTTCAGCCGGTCGGCCACCTCGTGCATGCTCGCCGGCCGGTTGTCCGCCTCGACCTCCACGCAGTGCATCACCAGGTCGTTGAGCTTGATGGGCACGCGCGGGTTCAGCTCGATCGCCGGCTTGGGCCTGGCGATCAGGTTGTCGTCCAGCGACCCCACCAGCGAGTCGCCCTTGGCCAGCGCCGTCGGCACATGCTGCCGGGTCATCACCCAGTACATCGTCGCGCCGAAGTTGTACACATCGGTCCGCGGCGTGATCGGCCGGCGGTGCACCTGCTCGGGGGCGATGTAGTCCGGCGTCCCCTGGATCCGCGGCTTGACCGTGCCGATCGCGCAGCTCTGCCCCAGGTCGATCACCTTGGCCCGGCCCTCCTCGGACACGACGATGTTGTTGGGCTTCATGTCCGCATGGACGAAACCCTTCTCGTGCATCGCCGCCAGCGCCTCGGCCGTCTGCTCGAAGATGTCCACCGCCGACTCGAAGGTCGCCGGCGGGTGCTTCTCCAGGCTGATGCCGTCGACATACTCCATCAGGAGGTACAGCTCCTTGACGGCCAGGAACGAGCCCTTCTTGATGACCTTCTCGATCCGCCGGATGCCGGCGTGGTTGACGGCCTGGGCGACCTTGGCCTCTTCGAGCGCCTGGTCGAGGAACCGCTGGTCCTTCTCGGACTGCTTCTCGACCTGCTTGAGCGCCCAGATGTGCTTGGTCTTGGGGTCCTGGACGAGGTAGATCACAGACGCCGCGCCCCGCCCGACCTCGGCGAGCACGCGGTAGCCCTCGACCATGTCGCCCTTCTGCTTGACCGGCACCGCTGCTCCGTCCATGCCCGGGCACACGGTGCCCGTCTCGAGGCCTGCTCGGGCCCGCCGCCAAACCGGCCGCGGGCCGCTCCACAACGCACCGCGCCCGGGGCGTCGATCCTCCCTCGGACCTCCCGGCGGGCCAGAACGACCCGGGTGTGACGCCGCCCTGAGGGCGGCGAGACGGATCGTAGCCCGAGCGCACGGCGCGCAGCAACACCGGGGATCTGCCGGCCGCTCGGTCTGGGTTGGGGGTCGCCGGCCTACCGCCAGCTGTCGACCTGCTCGCGCAGGGCCGCGCCGGGGAAGAACCGGCCCGGGCCGGCCACCGGGGCGACATCGCCGTGCAGGACGATCCGCTCGGGCGGGATGCCGTACTCGCGGGCCAGGGCCGAGACCAGGTCGAGCAGGCGGCTCATCTGGGCGTCCGTGAAGCCGCGCCGGTCGCCGTCGCCGACCAGGGCGATCCCGATCGCGTGGCGGTTGTACCACTCCCCGTCGGCCCCGGCCGTGTGGGCGCCGGGCTGCTGCTCGAGCCAGCGCTGGCCGACATGGATCTCGCCGTCGGCCATGCCCTGCCCGTTGCCGATAACAAAGTCGTACCCCAGGCCGCGGAGGCCCAGCGACTTGTGGTCGTCGTCGATCGAGGCCGGGGTGCCGTACGCCGAGCCGGTGTGGTCGATCACGATCGCCCGCCACTGGTCGGGCGCGACCTCGGCGCGGGTGTCGAAGATCGCCTCGATCGAGCTCGACCCGGGGATGGCGGCCATGGCCGGGAGCGCCAGCCCGTCCAGCCGGGCCGGGGCGCCGTGGTCCAGCGCGAGCAGCAACGAGGTCACGGCGGTCATCGAACCGACCAGCGCGGCCCAGACCACCTTCGACCGGCGTCCCATAGCCTTGGCGGTCTTCGCCCTCTTGCCTCGCGCCCTTGCCATCGGCCCATGCTCCTGCCTGCGATCCCTGCAGCGCTCACCAACGATATCAACTGATCGGGCCTCGGGCTCGGCTTTCTTGGCAAAACGCGCAGCATTCGTGGTATCGGGCGCGTCGCCCCACCCGCGAAACCCGCGCGGTCGCGCACCCCGACGCCGGGCGATCAGTCCCGAACCAGCAGACGCCCGCGGAGATTCGGCAGACGCCGGCCGAACTCATCCTCGACATATTGGGGGGCGAACTGTCCACGCACCAAGTCGTAGCGGCTGTACTGGTTGCGCGGCTCGGTCGGGCTGAGCAGGGGCTTGGCGCACCCGCCCGCAAGGACCACCAGACAGCACACGAGCGCCGCCGGCGCGATCGCGCGGCGACTGCGCTCCGCCGTTTCCAACCCAACGCTCGACGAGGTGCCCGGGACCATGGGGCGCAGTGTACCGCCCCCGCGAGGGGGGCGGCACACCGCGAAACCAAAGAGGGAGAGAGAGGAGAGGTCGATCAACTCCGGACCGACCGCCGGTCTTACGACGCGCGCCTCACCCGGGTTCGCCCGCGCCACGGTCCGCCCCGCGAGGAACCAGCCGGCCCGCCCCGTCCAGCGATGCCCCGCCGGAACCTACCAACTGCCGAACCGCCTCGTACGCCACCGAGCACACCGCCGTCGCCAGGTTCAGCGAGCGCTCGCTCGCGACCATGGGCAGCGTGAGCAGCCGGTCGCCGAATCGCTCGAGCACCCCCGGCGGCAGCCCGCGCGTCTCCTTGCCGAAGAGCAGGTGATCACCGGCGCAGAACCGGGCCTCCCAGACCGGTCTGGTGGCCTTGGTCGAGAGCACCCACAGCCGCGCGCCCGCGTGCGCCGAGAGGTACGCCTCCAGCGAGGCGTGCTCGCGAAGGTCGAGCCTGGGCCAGTAGTCGAGCCCCGCCCGGCGGCAGGCCTTCTCGTCGATGTCGAACCCCAGCGGGTGGATCAGGTGCATCGCGCAGTCGAGGGCCACGCAGGTGCGCCCGATGTTGCCGGTGTTGTTGGGGATCTCCGGCTCGTGCAGCACCACATGCAGCAGCGGGCTCATCCCCCCTTGGCCCGGATGTACGCGTCCTCCGCGGCACGCCGGGCCCGGATGCCCGGGTCCACATCGATCACCCGGTTGAGCGCCGCACGGAAGCCGTCGTCGAACACCGTGCCCTCCCAGCGGGCGATCGAGTCCGAGCTCACCACGGCCGCGGGGTAGCCCATCTCGTTATTCCGCCCGCCGCGCTCGTTCTCGAACAGCCCGCCGCCGATGTCCATGACCATCGGGTGCGAGATGCCGTGCGCGACGCGGAACCGCTCCAGGCGTCCGGCCATCTCCTCGGGGTTGAACTTCTCGTCGTCGCGTCCGCGGTTCCGATCCTCGGAGCGCACGCCCGAGAGCACCCCCACGATCACCGCGTCGCGCCCCAGCTGCTTCTGGAGCGAGTCCATCTCCCGCACCAGCGTCACGCTGCGGGGGTCGTCGAGCAGCCAGGCGTAGTACACCACCGCCCGCCCCCCGGCGTTCGGGGCCCCGGAGACCCAGCCGGCCGCGGGCACGGGCATCGGGCGCGGGCCCTTGTCCTCGTCACGACCGCGGTTGTCCTCGTCGGTCTTGCGCTCCGGCCAGCTCGTCGACGCGTACGCCGCCTCGCCGGGGGCCACGAACGGGACCTCGGGCATCGTGCTCAGGTTGACCTGGCTCTGGATCGCCTGCGGCCTGCGGAACTCCGCGTCGCGGACCGCCGCCTCGGCCTCCAGCCGCGACACCAGCGACCCGGCCGCCGCCGCGTCCTCGGCGATCAGCTCCTTCACCGCCGCCGTCACCGACTCGGTCCGGATGTCGGCGTACCGCATCTGCCCGGCCCGGTCGAGCAGATAGAAGTCCGGGTCCTGGTCGCTCCTGATCCCCTCGCGGAACTTGCCCCCCGCGTCGAGGGCGGCGAGGAAGTCCGCGTGCCGCTTGGTCAGCGCGTCGGGCGCCTTCTCCCAGCCGGTCGGGTGGTGCACGCCGACCACCAGCAGGCCCTTGTCCCCGAACTCCTGCTTGAGCTCCTGCAGCATGGCGATCGACCGCGTCGCCGCGGGGTTCCACGACGACCAGGTCGCGATCAGCACCACCTTGCCCGCGGTGGCCTGGGTGTCGAGGGCTTGCCCGTTGGTCCACTCCGTCAGCGTCGCCCAGAGGGTCTGGTCGAAGGGCTTGAGCTCCATCGCCGTCAGCTCGGTCGCCCGATCGCCCACCGCCTCGCGCAGGATGTCCTGGGCCGACGCCTGCCCCGCCGCCGCGAGGACCGAAATCAGAAACACGCTCCGGTGGATTCGACGCATCGCAAGCCTCCTGAATCTCGGCGGCACGGCCCCCATGGGCGGGCACGGCGCCGCACACACAGTATGGACGCCCGCCCCCCGCCGTGGTTCCGCCGCACGCTGATACCCCACGCTCATCCCCCCAGCCGAGACAGCACCACCGCCAACGCCGTCGCCACATTCAGCGAGTCGGCCCCCGCGGCCATAGGGATCCGGACGCGCTCGGCCGCGAGCCCCATCGCCGGCCCCGTCATCCCGGGCCCCTCCGCCCCGAGCAGCAGGGCGAGCCGTTCGTTCGGTGTGTGTTTGAGGTGTCGGATGTCTGTCGCCGATGCATCGGGCGTCAGGGCCAGCACGCGGAACCCCGCGCCCGAGAGCCGCGCCAGCCCCGCCGGCCACGGATCGAGCCTGGCCCACGCCAGCCGCAGCGCGTGCCCCATCGAGACCCGCAGGCTCTTGCGGTACAGCGGGTCGCAGCACCCCGGGCTCAGCAGCACGCCCGCCCCCGCGCCCGCCCCGGCCCCGGCCAGGCACGCCGTGTTGCGGAAGACTGCGCCGATGTTGTCGTGGTTCGCCAGATCCTCGCACACCACCAGCACGCGGCAGCGGGCGATCAGCTCCTCGGCGGTCGGCGCTCGCTCCCGCGACCCCAGCGCCAGGATGCCGCGGTGCAGGTCAAACCCCACGATCCCCTCCAGCACCCGGCGCTCGGCGACCAGCACCGGCGTCCCCGGCCCCAGGCGCCCCAGCACACCCGCCATCCCCTCCAGCCGGGCCGGCGTGCACAGCACCGACACCACCCCGTGCCCCGTCGCCGGCCCCTCGTCGATCAGCGCCCGCACCACCAGCTCGCCCTCGGCCATGAACAGGCCTTCGGCCAGGCCGGTGCCCAGCCCGGTGCCCAGCCCGGTGCCCCCGTCGCGCTGGGCCCGCAGCCAGGCGTCCTTCTGGTCGCGGTAGGGCGCGAGCAGGGCGCCCAGCGCGGGGTCGGCCGGGTCGCCGACCTCGATCGTGTTCAGGCCGGGATGGCGTGGAGCCGAAGACATGGCGGCTACACCCTACCCTCCCCGGCCTCTACGAAAGGACCCAAGCAGCATGGAACTCTGGCACGCGGTCATCCTGGGCTTGGTCGAGGGCATCACCGAGTACCTCCCGGTCAGCTCGACCGGGCACCTCATCCTCGTCAGCGCCCTGCTCGGCCTCGACGAGACGCCCCAGCTCAAGAGCGCCGTCGACGCCTTCAACATCGTCATCCAGGGCGGGGCGATCCTCGCCGTCCTCGGGCTCTACCGCCAGCGCGTCGGGCGGATGATCGTCGGCGCCCTCGGTCTGGTCAAGATCGGCAAGGGCGACCCCGCCGGGCTGAGGCTCGCCGTCAACCTCCTTATCGCCTTCCTCCCCGCCGCCGTTCTGGGAGTTCTGCTCGACGACTGGATCGAGGCGAGGCTCTTCAAGACCGGCCCGGTGCTGGCCGCTCTCGCCCTCGGCGGCGTGTACATGATCGCCCTCGACCGCTGGCGCGCGCACAGGGCCAAGACCGGCCACGCCGAAGATGTCCAGCACGAGATCGACGAGGTCACGCCCCTCAAGGCCCTCTTCATCGGCCTGTGCCAGTGCGTCGCCATGTGGCCCGGCACCAGCCGCTCGATGATGACCATCACCGGGGGCGTGCTCGTCGGGCTCAAGCCCCGGGCCGCGGCCGAGTTCAGCTTCCTGCTCGGCCTGCCCACCCTCGGCGGCGCGTGCCTCTACAAACTCGCCAAGAACCTCAAGGAGGCCCACGACACCGGCGCCGAGAACCTCTTCCAGGTCATCGGTGTCGGCGCGGTCGTCGTCGGTATCGCCGTCGCCGCCGTCTCGGCCGCGCTCGCCGTCAAGTGGCTCGTCGGCTTCCTCAACAAGCACGGGCTCGCGCCGTTCGGGTGGTACCGGCTGGCGCTGTGCGCGGCCCTGGGCGGGCTCATCCTCGCGGGCGTCGTCCGCATCGAGCCGCCGGCGCCGGAAGGCGCGCCGCTCGGTTCGCAGCCCACCGTCGTCTACCCCGCCGACCAGTCCCCCTACCAGTCCACCGGCACACCGGTCGAGAGCCACTGGTGGGAAGAGAACCCGACCGCGCCGGCGTACGAGTAGAGCACGGCCACCCCCGCGCACGATTCGGACTCAGCCCAGCATCATCACGATCGTCGCCGCGACCGCCGTTACCAGGAGTACCGTGCCCGCGAGGACCGCGACAGCCCGCGCCCGCGAGTCCGGAACCTCGTGGCGGGCCAGACCGACGCCCGCCTCGCGCTCCGGCCAAGCGCCGCCGCACTCCGGGCACCGCACGACATCCCCCTCGACCGGCAGCCCGGCGATCCGGTACCCGCAGTGCGGGCAGTGCCCGTGCCCGAGCAGCACGCGCCGGACCCTCGTCAACCTGTGCTGGCGCGTGGCGAGCACGGCGCCGATCACGCCGCCGATCGGTCCGACCACGAACGCCGGGTTCGTCAGCGTCGATATCAGATCGTCGAGCGCGGGCCGCCCCTCGATGATCACGCTCGCCGCGACGCCGCCGATCGCGATGACGAGGGTCGCCGCGAGAACGCACACCCACACGAGCAGGATCTTCCGCCCCCGGTTGGGCACGCCCAGATCGCTGACGATCGAGTTGAGCGTGTCCTCCGCGATAGGCTCGAAGCACCCACGCAGCCACAGGGGGTAGGGGTCGAGCAGCCTTACCCGCCGCCCCGCCGCGTCGCGCGTCCAGCCCCGGCCTTCCTCTTCGCGGGCCATGACACCCTCCATCCCCTCGAGATTGTTGGCCGTTCGCGCCGGCTGCTTGCACCGGGCTTGCAGCCCCGCGGGCGCCCACATTGTGGTGCAGGCTTCCAGCCTGCACTGAGTTCGGGGTGGAGTGCAGGCCGGAAGCCCGCACCACAACCCGCCCGCCCCGCGATCCCGCCGTAGAGTCCGATGATGCCCCCGCCCACCCGCATCCCCGTCATCGTCGGCCCCACCGCCGGCGGCAAGACCGCCCTCGCGATCGAGGTCGCCAGCGAGTTCGAGCGCCGCGCCCTCGGCCACGCCGAGGTCATCTCGGCCGACGCCTTCCAGGTCTACCGCGGCATGGACATCGGCACCGGCAAGGCGACCCCCACCGAGCGACAGGGCGTCCCCCACCACCTCCTCGACATCCTCGACCCCGACGACCCCGAGCCCTTCACCGTCGCCCGCTGGCTCGAACTCGCCGAGCGCACGATCGCGGACATCCGCTCGCGCGCGCACACCCCCATCCTCGTCGGCGGCACGCACCTCTACATCAAGAGCTTCCTGGAGGGCATGTTCGACGGGCCCGGCGCCGACGAGGACCTCCGCGCCGCCCTCCGCACGCTCACGCCCGGCGCGCTGCGGGCCGAGCTCGAACGCGTGGACCCCGTCGCCGCCGCACGGATACACCCCAACGACGAGCGCCGCACCGTCCGGGCCCTCGAGGTCTTCCGCCTCACCGGCACGCCGATCAGCGAGCACCAGTCGCAGTGGGACCGCGGCTCGCGCCCCGACGCCCTGCTCGTCGGCCTCGACTGGCCCAGCGCGCTCATCAACCCCCGCATCAACGCCCGCGTGAAGGCCATGATGGACGGGGGGTTCGCCGACGAGGTCCGGGGCCTGCTCCGGGCCGGCAGGCTCGGGGCGCAGGCCCGCGAGGCCCTGGGCTACAAGCAGCTCGCGGCCTGGCTCGACGCCGGGGGCGAGCCCGGCGCCCTGGACCAGACCGTCGAGCGGATCAAGATCGAGACCCGCCGCTTCGCCAAGAACCAGCGCACCTGGCTCCGGCGACTGAGGGGAATCACCGGGTCCTACTGGCTCGATCCGACCGCGTCCGAGCCCGACACCATGGCGCAACACATTGTTTCACAATGTGTTGCGACCGGTGAGCCGCGGTGAAACACCCCCATAAAATCCCCAGTCGGTACGATATCGTCGGCGCGGGAATCTCCGCCAATCTGCGCGGGTTTGGCCTCACTCGGGCTTGACACCCGCCCCCGAGGGCCGTTTTCTCCCCGGCGCTCAAGACCGGGGCCGGAGGGGCCCGAGAGTCAACCCGAGCGCCACCCATTGGGGAGTCCATGGCCAAGAAAGCCGCCAAGAAGCCGACCAAGAAGACCGCCAAGAAGGCCGCGACCGAGGCTCCCGAGGGCGCCGGCGCGGGCTCCGGGGGTCGCGCCGGCGGGCGCCGGGCCGGCTCGGGCTACAAGGCCGGCGCCGCCTCGGGCAAGCAACTGGTCATCGTCGAGAGCCCCTCCAAGGCCAAGACCATTAATAAGTACCTCGGCTCGGACTATGTCGTCCTCGCCAGCGTCGGCCATGTCCGGGACCTGCCCAGCAAGGCCGCCAAGGGCGACAAGAGCCCTGTCCCCGGCGTCAACCTCGAGAAGAACTTCGCCCCCACCTACGAGATCGTCGAGGGCAAGGGCCAGCTCATCCGCGACCTCAAGCGGGCCGCCAAGGACGCCATCAGCTCCGGCGGCGAGGTTTGGTTCGCTACCGACTTGGACCGGGAGGGCGAGGCCATCGCCTGGCACCTCGCCCAAGAGCTGGGCATCGAGAGCAAGCAGGCCAAGCGGGTGATCTTCCCGGCCATCACCAAGAGCGAGATCGCCAAGGCGTTCAGCCACCCGCATCCGATCGACGAGGACCGCGTCAACGCCCAGCAGGCCCGACGGATCCTGGACCGGATCGTCGGCTACCAGGTCTCGCCCCTGCTCTGGAAAAAGGTGGCCCGGGGGCTGAGCGCGGGGCGGGTGCAGAGCGTCGCGGTGCGCCTGGTGGTGGACCGGGAGCGGGAGATCCGCAAGTTCATCCCCGAGGAGTACTGGGACATCGAGGGCGTCTTCGCGCTGTCCGAGGCCGAGGCCGCGAAGCTCGGGCCGCGCTGGCGCGAGTTCCTCGGGCAGAAAGACGAGAAGGGCGCCGGCCCGACGGTGAAGGCCCAGAACGCCTGGCTCGGCGAGCACAGTGTCTTCCGCGCCTCGCTGGTCGAGGTCGGCGGCGAGAAGCTGGATCTGCGAGCCCCGAGCGCAGGCCCGGGGTCCGACCCGCTCGACCTGACCCCCCGCGTCCGCGAGATCGCCGAGGCCGCGGGGCTGAAGGAGATCAAGGTCTCGACCCGCGAGGACGCGTCGGGCAAGGGCCCGGCCCGGTTCGTGCGCACGGTCTCGGGCGTCGTCGATCCCAAGACCCCCTACAAGGTCGCCGGCATCGAGACCAAGCGGACCAAGAGCCGCCCCGCGCCGCCCTTCATCACCAGCACGCTGCAGCAGGCGGCCTCGACGCGCCTGGGCTTCGCGGCACAGCGCACCATGCGCACCGCCCAGTCCCTCTACGAGGGCGTCGATATCCCCGGCGAGGGCCCCGTCGGCCTCATCACCTACATGCGGACCGACTCGACCCACATCTCGGGCGAGGCCCTCACCATGGCCCGCGACTACATCGGGCGCACCTTCGGCGACAAGTACCTGCCCGAGAAGCCCAACTTCTACACCTCCAGCAACAAGGCCGCCCAGGAGGCCCACGAGGCCATCCGCCCCACCTCGCTGGCGTTCCCGCCCGAGAAGGTCAAGCGGGCGCTCAACAACGACCAGTTCCGGCTCTACCAGCTCGTCTGGGAGCGGTTCGTCGCCTGCCAGATGGTGCCGGCCGAGTGGGACGCGACGACGGTGACCATCGTCGGCGGAAGCGACGAAGCCACGAAGCGACGGAGCGACGGAGGGAAGACCACCTCCCTCACCTTCCGCGCCTCCGGACGGGTCCTCGTCTTCGACGGCCACTACCGCGTCAGCGGCGTGCCCAACGGCGGCGACGAGGCCACGCTCCCCAAGCTCGCCGAAACCCAGCCCCTCTCGCCGGTGGCCATCGACCCCAGGCAGAAGTTCACCGCCCCGCCCTCGCGATACTCCGAGGCCAGCCTGATCAAGACGCTCGAGAGCGAGGGCATCGGGCGCCCCTCCACCTACGCCTCCATCATCCAGGTCATCCAGAACCGCAAGTATGTCGAGCAGCTCGGGCGGGCGTTCTACGCGACCGACCTCGGCGAGGTCGTCACCGACAAGCTCGTCGAGGCCTTCCCCAAGCTCATGGACCTCGGCTACACCCGCCAGATGGAGACCCAGCTCGACCAGATCGAGGAGGAGCACCTCGACTGGATCGAGATGCTCAGCCAGTTCTACCAGCGGTTCAAGACCAGCCTCGACCGCGCCCACGAGGAGCTCGGGCACGCGAAGGCCGAGATCGTCCCCGCGCCGCCCGAGTACCGCTGCGAGAAGTGCGGCAGCAGCCTCGTCTACCGCTTCGGCAAGAACGGGCGGTTCCTCAGCTGCTCGACCTACCCCGACTGCAACTACGCCGCGCCCGTCGACCGCGACGGCAAGCCGCGGACGGTCGATGTCGTGAATGTCCGCTGCCCCAAGACCGGGTGCCCGATGGCCCGGCGCACCGGGCGCTTCGGGCCGTTCCTGGCGACGATCCTGCCCGAGGGCGCCGCGCAGGGCGATGGGCTGATCCTCAATATCGACAAGAAGGGGCATGTGAACGCCCCCAGCCAGCCGCCGATCCTCACCGACCTCGAGTGCGAGAAGTGCGGCAAGCCGCTGAACCTCCGCACCGGCGCCCGCGGCCCCTGGCTCGGCTGCTCGGGCTTCCCCAAGTGCCGCGGACGGGGCAAGTGGGCGGGCCTCCCCGACGACAAGAAAGCCGCCCTCGAGGCCCAGCTCGAGACCCACGACAAGGCCCACCCCATCCCGATCATCACGACGCTGGACGGGCGGGCCCTGACCGACAAGAACGGCAAGCCGGTGAAGGACGCCCCGACCGTCGATCAGCTCGTGCTGGAGAGCATGGAAGAGGCGGAGCGGTTGGCGCGGGGTGAGGTCAACGCCGTCGCTTGATCGTCCAACAACCCGAACTGTGCCACCAGTCAGCGGAGGCTCTGCGGAGCTGACTGGTGCCGCCGCGGGACGGTCGAACGGACATGCGAGAGGCACCGGTCGGCGCTCAGGGCAGAGCCGGCTAGTGGCACGGGCCAAACCCGCGACCGGGCCGCAGATCGGCCTTGACACGGCGGCTCAAGCGCTATAAATTTGGCGCTTCACGCCGGGAGAGCCGCCCCATGCCGCCACGGCACGACGACACCCTGAGCATGCGCGAGCGTCAGATCATGGACGCCGTCTACCGCCTCGAGCGGGCGACGGTCGCCGAGATCCGCGACAAGCTCCCCGACCCGCCCACCGGCAACGCCGTCCGCACCATGCTCGGGCACCTCGTCGAGAAGGGCCTGCTCCGCAAGTCCTTCCGCGGGAAGGCGGCCGTCTACAGGGCCGCCCTCTCCAAGGACCGCGCCCGACGCGAGGCCCTCCAGCGCGTCCTCGACATCTTCCACCGCGGCTCGCTGGCGTCCGCGCTCTCGGTGCACCTCGCCGACACCCGCGCCAAACTCTCGAACGATGAGATCGAGCAGATCAAAGCCCTGCTCGAGCAGCACGCGAAGGACAAGTCATGACCTACCCGGAGTGGATCGAGCTGCTGCAGACCCTGCTCCCCAACGCCGTTGGGCTCCTCGTCATCACCGGCCTCCTCGGCGCCGGGGTCGTCGCCGCCCGCACCAGCCCCAACGAGCCCCCCGTGGACCGGCACTTCGTTCTGCTGCTCAGTCTCGGTGGCGTGGGCGCGGTCTTCTTCGCCGGCGTGCTCATGCGGCTGCTGCCCAACTTCCCCCCCGTCGGCGATCTGCTAACCCCTGTGCCCGTCGTCCTCACGCTCGCCGGCGCGTGGGTACTCGGCCTCGCCGTGCTCCTGCTCCGGCTCGCCGCCGGTTGGCTTGTCCTCAAGAGCATGTGGCTCCGCGCAGACAGGGTCCGGCCGGGCGATCCGCTCGAGCCGCTCCTCCGCGCATGCGCCCGCCATGTGGGGCTGCGCGACCTGCCGGCGGTGGCGTTCTCGCGCCGGTGCAGGTCCCCGCTCGCCTTCGGCGTCATCGGGCCCGGCGTCCTGCTCCCCGCGTCCCTACGCGACGCCGAAGCGCCAGCGCTGCGGGATGTGATCACCCACGAGTTCGCCCATGTACGCCGACGCGACTGCCACGCCCAGCTGCTCGTGCAGCTCGCCGGTTCGCTCCTATGGTGGAACCCGCTCTACTGGATGGCCGCGGCGGACCTCCGCCTGCTCCGTGAGATGGTCTGCGACCAGATCGTGGTCTCCGGCTGCGCCAGCCCGCGACGCTACGCCGCGCTGCTCGTCCAGTTCGCCGCGCGGGCCCCGCTGCCCATCGGCCCGGCCTTCGCCGCGGTGCGCATGGCCGAACGGGGCAGCCTCCACGCCCGCATCGAATGGATGCTCGGCGACCACACCGGCTACCGCGCGAGGATCCCCCGCCTGCTCCCGACCACCTTGACCAGCAAGGAGACCGTCGCGACCATGCTCTTCACCATCTTCGTCATCATCAGCCTCGACCTCCTGAGCGTCCCCCTCTTCGCGGAGATGATCAGCGACGCGGCCATGCCCTACTGAGCGGCGCGGGATCGCCGTACCATCCCGGCGCCCATGCTCCCCCTCCTCCGAAACCGCCGCCGCAAGCGCCTCCGCGCCACACCCCTCCCCGACGCCTTCTGGTCCATCATCGACCGGCGCATCCCCGCCATCGCCGCCCTCCCCGCCGAATCCCGCAACGAGCTGGCCGGCATCATCCAGATCCTCCTCGCCGAGAAGCAATTCCTCGGCGCCGGGGGCCTCGAGATCACCGACGAGATCCGCGTCACTATCGCCGCCCAGGCCGCGCTGCTCCTCCTCGGGCGCGACACCCGCTACTACCCCACCCTCCACACCATCTATGTCTACCCCACCGCCTACGCCTCCACCGCCCAACGCCGAAACCCCGACGGCACCGTCACCGAATCCCTCCAGCCGCGACTCGGCGAGTCCTGGCACCGCGGCGCCCTGGTCCTCTCCTGGAGCGATGTCCTCCGCGGCGGCGCCGACCCCTCCGACGGGCACAATGTCACCCTCCACGAGTTCGCCCACCAGCTCGACAGCGAGTGGGGCGGCATGGAGGGCGCCCCCGCCCTCCCCAGCGCCGCCCGCTACCGCGACTGGGCCCGCGTCCTCGGCGACGAGTACGGCTCGCTCCTGGCCGACCTCCACGCCGGCCACCACACCCTGCTCGACCCCTACGCCGCCACCAACCCCGCCGAGTTCTTCGCCGTCGCCACCGAGCTGTTCTTCGAGCGCCCCGAGGCCATGCGGGCCCAGCACCCGGCGCTCTACGCCCAGCTCGCCGAGTTCTATCACCAGGACCCCGCGCCCCGCGCCTGAGGATCACCGCCCCGGCAGATCGAGCGACTTGGTCAGCCGGCCCGGCCCGCCCGCCTCCGACACCGACACCACCACCCGCCTGCCCGCCAGCGCCCGGGCCGCGTCCTCGAACGGGAAGCGCCGCACCACCGTCCGCCCGGGCTCAAGGGTGCCGATGGTCGACCTCGCCCGCGGCAGGCCCGGCGCGAACGCGATCGCCTCCAGCGCCCGCGCCACATCGCCCGCGTTGGTCACCGTCGCCTCGATGATCACATCACCCTCCGCGCCGCCCTCGGGCACGCGGTAGGTCAGGTCCAGCTCGATCCCCGCCCAGACCACCTCCGTCTCGGCCCTCGCCCGCAGCCAGCCGTAGTCCCGGTCGGCGGTCAGCTCGATGTCGAACTCGAACCGCTGCGGGCCCGCCTCGATCGACCGCGCAAACGACAGCACCACCGGCAGACGCGCCGACTCGCCGGCGCCCAACTCAAACGGCAGCGTCCGCGGCGTGATCTCCCACGAGCGGTCGCGGGCCTGCGCCTCCTCGTCGTACCCGCCCGGCGAGGCGATCACGATCCGCCCGATCGCGGGGATGTCCCAGGGGTTCGTCACCGTGATCGCGTGCTCGTGCTCGCCCGTCGCCGACTCGATCCCCGACGGGTCCACCGCGATCCCCGCCAGGAACAGCACCAGCGGCGTGTTGATCCGCTCGATGAACACCGGCTCGGCGCCCAGCGACAGGTCGTGCTCCAGACGCGTGCGGTCCTCCGACTCGGTCGGCGCGACCTCCCGCCCGTTGCCGAAGATGTCGTACACCACGATCGGCTCGTCCCCGAGCGTCGCGTGCAGCCGCGCCAGTCCCGCCGGCGCGTCGCGGTTCCACGCGACGATCAGCCCGCCGCGACCGGGATCGTCTCGCGGCGGGCCGAACACCAGGCACCGGACCCCCGGCGCCACCGGCCAGTCCGCCGCCAGCGTCCGCCCGTCCAGCCGGTCCGACAACGCCCGCCACGCCCCGGCGCACACGGTCGGGTGCGCCGTCGGCTCCTCCCCGGGCTCGATCCGCCACGGGTCGGCGATCGCGACCGCGAACCGCGGCGCTTCCTCCGCCCCGCCGTCAAGGCCCGCCGTTGCGGCGGCCCACAGCTCGGTGGTCCGACGAGCAAGATCTGCCGCGGCCTCCCGCTCGGTGTGCCGCGCCGTATCCAGCGGCTCGAGCACGAACTCCGGCGCGGCGCCCGACTCGGACCCGCCCGTCAGCCAGGGGCCGACGATCGTCCCCGCCGGGGTGGCGCTCGTCCACGCCGGCAGCGCCACCCGCGCCACCTCCGCCCCGGAAGAGAGCACCTGCCGCGGGTCCTGATCAACCCGCCAGCCCAGCGCCAGCTCGATGCCCGGCACCATCGACGACAGGTGCTCGCGCGCCCGCGCCGCGTCGAGCGCGAGCGCCCCGCCCCCGGCCCCCCCTCCGCCCAAGTCCCCGCTCCCCGCCGCCCCGAGCTGCCACCGCGCCGTCGTCCCCCCCAGCCGGTCCAGCGCGTCGAGCAGGTACGGCTCCCACGACGCCGGATCGCCCGAGATCGCGTCGAGCACATCGCCCCCCCCGACCCGCAGCGGCGTGGCCAGCGCCTCGGGCACCACTGGCAGCGAGATCTGCGGCTCGATCCACGCCTCCCGCAGCACCGTCACCAGGTCGCGCAGCCGGTCCACGCGCCCGGGCAGCGCCGCGATCGTCAGGTCCCGCGACCACACCGGCACCGTCGCCGTCCGCGCCCCCAGCGCCAGCAGCGCCCCGGCGAGGTCCTCGGGGCTGCCCGGCGGCAGGGCGGTCAGCTCGATCCCGACCGGGCGCCACGACCGCGCCGTCGCCCGCGTCGCCATGCCGGTGAACGCCGGGCCCGCCGTGTACGCCCGCCGCCCCGCCTGGGGCTCGGCCACCAGCACGAAGTCGCAGGTCTCGCTCGCGATCAGTCCCGTGCCCGACCGGATCTCCACCACCGCCCGGTACCACCCCAGCTCGTCGAGCTCGGGCGTCCAGTCCCACACCACCCGCCCGCTGGTGATCTCCCGGTCCATCGACGCCGCCAGCTCGCGCCGGCTGTCGAACACCCGGATGGTCGCCGTCATGTCCTGCGCCGCCAGATCGCGCAGCTCCGTGCGCAGCGAGGGCGACGCCGGCCTGGCGATGACATTCAGCGCCGAGCCGGTCCGCATGCTCAGCTGCGGCAGCTGCGCCACCACGACATCGTCGAACCACACCGTGGCGTCGAAGTCCTGCTCCCAGACCTGGTGCCCCGGCAGCCGCTCGGCCCGGAACTCGACCGGCTGGACCACCTCCAGATCGATCTGCAGGTACGCCGCGTCGGGGAACTTGCCGGGCAGCTCGACCGTCAGCTCGCGCCAGCGCCCGTCGATCTCCTCCGCGACCGCCCCGCGCTCGCTCCCGGGGATGATCTCGCCGCGCCCGTCGAGAGCCCGCACCACCAGGCGCGGGCGCGCGTGCACGAGCCCCTCGCACCGGTACGACGCGCGGATCAGGTACTGACCCATCGGGAAGATCGGCAGCTGCCCCGGATTCAGTCGCAGGCTCCCGCTGCCCCCCTCGATCCCGAACCGCACCGACCCGGCGCCCGACTGGGCGGGGTCCTCGTACTCCAGGCGGGCGCGGTCGTAGATCGGGAACCCCGGCCGGTCACGCGGCACCAGCGGGTCGTGCTGGGCGCGAACCCAGCCCGCCGGGAGATCCACCGCGTTCGTGAACTGCTCCTCGAAATCGAACACCCGGACGATCCGCTGCGCCGACCGGGGGCGCTCGCCACCCGCCGCCGGAGCCTCGCCGGCGGGTTGCTCGGACACCGGCACGGGCGTCTGGCCCATCGCCGAGCCCGCGATGGCGAGCACGCAGAGCATTTGGTGCGGGCGCAGGGTGACCACCAGTCCGATATCGGCCCGGCGGCGGGGCGGGCGTGAGCCGGGCGACCCGACCGGAGCCCCCCTCACACCCCGCCGGAGAGCAGGAGGTCGGTGTCCATCAGGCGCAGCGGCGGCTCCCCGGGCCCGGCCGTCACCAGCCGGGGAAGCTCGGGCAGCGTGAACTCGCCCTCCCCCGTCGCCCCCGCGTACAGCCGGCGGAGCGAGGCGAGCGTCATCTGCCCCTCCGACCCGCCCGGCGCGGGCTCGCCGGTCTCGACCAGACGGGGGCCCCCGCCGGTCGGGTCCGTGGGGGTCGGGCCCCCGGCCCACGGGCCGACCCGCCAGGCCACCAGCCCGACCGCGACGGCGACCGCCGCGAGGCTGAGACGCTGGGAGCGGACGACACGACGCCGGGCCCGCACCGCCGCCAGGAACGCCGCGGGCGCCTCGCCGACCGGCTCGGGCGTCAGGCTGCGCAGGTCGGGCGTTTCGCGGTCACTCGGCGAGGGCATGGCGTGATTCTCCGGCATGAGTGGTGGGGGAGGTGTGTGTGGCGGTCGTTTCCGGGGCGAGCATATCGCGCAGCGAGCGCACCGCCGCGTGCGTGCGGCTTGCCACCGTCCCACGCGGCAGGCCCAGCGCCAGCGCGGTCTCGTCGGTGCTCAGGCCCGCGATGTGGCGGAGGTGGACAACCTCCCGCAGCCGGCGCGGCAGGCGGGAAACCGCCAGGGCCAGCGCGGCCGAGTCAATAGAGTCGGGCCCGTCGTGCCCGCCCGCCTCCCGCGCCGCGCCCCCCGCGGCCGCGCGTTGGGCCGCCCGGTGCACAGCCCGGAGCTGGTTGAGCGCCTCCCGACGCGTCGACTGCGCCAGGTACGGGCGCACATCCCGCACGCCCCGGACCGCCGACCGGTCCAGCGCGAGCACGCGGCAGAACACCGACTGCACGATGTCGTCCGCCGACACGCCCCGCCGGTCGCCCGTGATCGTGCGCGCAAACGCGAGCATCCACCCGGCGTGGCGGCGCCACAGCTCCCGGGCGGAGGGCTCGTGCCCGGCGTGGGTCTTCCGCAGCAGTGTCCGGTCGTCGGGGTGCATGGCCTTCCTGCTGCTCTTACTCCCGATCGGACGCCGGGGTTGCGGGCGTGGGCGCACCGGCGGGCTTCTCGGACGGCTCGGGTGGGCGGTACGCGATGAGCTTGGGGAGGGCCTCGTCCACGGCCGACAGGATCGCCAGCTCGCTGGTCTTGACATTCCCCATCGACGCCAGGAACACCCGGCCCGTCTCGCCGAACGCCCCGACCTCCACGAGCGCGCCGAGACCCTGGACTTTCTCGATCGCCTGCGGGTCGTCCCAGACCTGCTGGACCCCGCGGTAGTACCCGGCCATCTTCCCCATGTCGGCGAAGAGCGCCTCGCGGCTCATGCTGTCGAGGCGTGCGGCGACCTCCGGCTGCTCGAACCCCTCGCCCATGCTCGAGGCGAGCCACTCGCCCGCACGGGCATCCGGGGGCATCATGGCCGCCCACCCCGCCGACACGGTGTACTCCATCGTCATGCAGTCGAGCAGACCGAAGTAGTCGTCGGCGCGCAGCGCCTCGATCCGGGCGATCAGCATGTCGCGGCCCTCGGCCGTCAGCTGCCCATGCTCGGCGAGGTGCACCGCCGAGTCGATCGCGAGCCTCGCGATCGCCGCGCTCACCAGGCTCGAGATCAGCACCCGGTCCCGGCGCACATGCTCCGCCAGACCGAACATCCCGTCCACGCAGTCGGCCGCCTTGTCGCACTCGCCGAGCCCGCCCATCCGCACCGCATCGGCCCGCAGCACCCGGGCCATGTTCCGCATCTTCCCCAGGTGCGGGAGCAGCAGCGCCCACCCGTCCTGGTACCGCAGCCCGAAGTCGCACTCGGGGAGCCGGGCCGTCCAGATGAACCGCTCGATGCGGTCCTGCGAGTCGGCGAGCTTCTTGGCCGAGTCCTCCACCGACATCGACAGGTGCTGCGGATCGACCGGCTCGAACTCGAACGCCTGGCTGGCGATGTTGAGGTCCGTGTCCTCCTGCATGAACAGCTGGTAGTACACCAACGCCGCGTTCGTCGGCGCCATCGCCTCCAGCGCCTCCGCGGCCTCGGCGGGCGTCAGGTCGAGGCTCGGCGCCGGCTGCGCGCACGCCGCGCCCCCGGCGAGCGACAACAGCACGGCGGGCAGCAGGGCGGGCAGGCGGGCCGGCAGCAGGCTGGGCAGGAGGCTGGGCAGGGAGAATCGTCGCATCGTGGGGCTCCTTGGGCCGCGATCGGCGCCGGGGTGCGTGGGGTCTCCTGGAAGAAGACACCGCCGGCGGCCCTTTGTATCGCGCCGGTCGTGTACTTTGTGCCGTCCCGAGCCCGAGGAGGTCCGATGGCGATCCCGCCCAACCACATCCCCTTTGCACCCCACGACCCCGGCGTCCCGAGCCACGAGGCCGCCCGACGCTTCTACGAGACCATGCGCACCCGGCGCACCGTCCGCATGTTCGCCGACACCCCCGTCCCCGCCGAGACCATCGAGTGGGTCATCCGCGCCGCCGGCACGGCCCCCAGCGGCGCCAACAAGCAGCCCTGGCGTTTCGTCGCCGTCAGCGACCCCGAGACCAAGCACCAGATCCGCGTCGCGGCGGAGGCAGAAGAGCGCGAGTTCTACTCCCGCCGCGCCCCCGAGTCCTGGCTCGCCGACCTCGCCCCCCTCGGCACCGACGAGCACAAGGACTTCCTCGACACCGCCCCCTGGCTCATTGTCGTCTTCAAGCTCATGCACACCGACGACGGCGAGCAGGTCTACTACCCCAACGAGAGCGTGGGCATCGCCACCGGCCTGCTCCTCGCCGCCGCCCACCACGCGGGCCTGGCCACCCTCACCCACACCCCCAGCCCCATGGGCTTCCTGTCCAAGGTCCTCGCCCGGCCCGAGCACGAGCGTCCGTTCCTGCTTGTCCCCATGGGCTACCCCGCGCCGGACTGCGTCGTCCCCGACATCCGCCGCAAGGAACTGCACGAGATCATGGCGCGCGTGTAGCCGCGAGGCCCGGGGGCCGGCGCGATCGCCCCTCCCCGCCGGGGCCTACTTCTTCGCCGCGGGCGCCGGCGCCGGCTTCGGCGGCGTGGGCTTCGGCGGCCCGCCCAGCAGCAGCCGGTCCAGGCTCATCGTCCCCGGCCCCGCGAAGAACAGCGCCACCGCCATGCAGAACAGCGAGAACTGCCACAGCGGCGTCATCCACGCCTCCCCGTCGAACGCGTCGTGCTTGGGCAGCACCCCGAGCATCGTGTCGCCCGACTGCACCGCCGGGCCGATCACCGTGAGCCACATCGCCCCGACCATCACGCCCGCGAGCCCCAGGGCGCTCAGCCGCGTGAGCAGGCCGACCGCCAGCAGGATCCCGCCCACCAGCTCGGTCAGCGACACCGCCAACGCCGCGTACTTCGGCCACGGGTCGTAGTCGGTCTTGGGGTCAAAGTCCGGCCACAGGGGCATGAGCGGCTCGCTGGTGTCGGCCGAGAGCCCCGGGTGGGCCGCGCTGTGCAGCCCGAGCAGGAGCCCGGCCCACCGCTTGACCGTCACCGGCTCGGGGAAGTCCGCCGCGCTCGCCCACGCGGTCGGCTGGTTCTGGAACGAGGCCAGCCGGACCGCCCCCGCCCCGGCCCCCGCCGCCTGCCCGTCGGACCCCGGCGCCGGCGCGCTGTCCTCCGCGGGGGCTTCGGACCCCGGGCTCTCGGGCCTGGTCTCCGGCATGGGGGCGGGGCTCGGCCCGTGGGGGTTGGGGATCACGCCGTAGTTGGCGAGGATCGCCGCCTGCTCCCCCTGCACCTCCATGGTCGCCATGAACTTGCCCAGCCCCGCCCACACGAACACCACCGCCAGCCCCACTCTGAGGAACACGGGGGAAAGCGCTAGTCCGGCTGAGTCTCGCGTACGCATGGGTCGGGCCTCCGAGGGCATCGGTAGGGATCGGCTCGGGCGGGTTTCGGGCATGGGAAACGGGCCCCGACGCCCGCGGGACAGGTAGGGGACGGGTGTACCATCGGGGGACGCGGGCGTGGCGGAACTGGCAGACGCGCGGGATTTAGGTTCCCGTGGCCGAAAGGCCTTGCAGGTTCGATTCCTGTCGCCCGCAGTTGTACGGTCAATGTTCGGCTTTGACGCGGGCCCCCGCGTCCGGGAAGAACCCCGAGCACGGTCCCGCCGTATCGTCCGCAAGGATTCATGGCCCTGGGAGGGCCGGTGAGGGGAGCGGAACACTGGCCGCACGAGCGGGCTGTGGTATTGGTAGAGGGAGAATCCCTCGCCCCACGGCGGGGCCCCGCGGTTGTACATGCTCAGAGCGGCGGAGGAGATCGCGATGCGTCACCGGAATGGCTCCCGAACTGGTCGTGTTGTCGAGAGGGCCGGGCTGGCCTGCGAGCTGGGCTGCGAGCGGCTCGAGCAACGCCAGCTCCTCACCGCCGATCTCGGCGGCGTCCGACTCGTCCTCAACGCCGGCGGCGACACCGCCGAGGTCCGGCAGTGGACCGGCGAGCACACCACCACCGGCGGCGGCAGCTTCAGCGACCCCACGGTCTTCCACATCACCGTGGACGAGCAGCGCCTGGTCGGCGCCACCGACTTCTCCGGCCCCAACGCCATCGGCTGGAGCGAGTTCAGCCTCGACATCGACGGGAAGCTCGGCCTCACCTACACCAGCGGGTCCCGGACCCATGTCGGCTCCTCGTTCAACGACGCAGACGACTTCGGCCTGGGCTGGCTCATGGAGGGCGCCGGCGATAACCAGCGCGCCCTGAGCTTCCTCCACCAGCTCCCCACCTCCGTCACCATCCCCGACCTCAACGGCAGCTGGCACTTCTCCGCCATCGCCCTCCCCACCAGCGGCTCGGGGCAGAGCTCCACCGTCGACGGCGCCTACGGCACCATCGCCATCAACGACCTCACCGGCCACTTCTCCTACACCGCCAACCTCCTCGAGGGCATCGACACCGGCAGCGGGCTCATCGAGTCGCTCTCGGCGTTCGGCCTCGGCCAGATCGGCGACTCGGAGTACTTCGCCGTCTCCAAGGACGGCAACTTCCTCACCGCCGCCGACCTCAGCTACGCCGACGGGCTTACCTACCTCGCCGTCGCCGTCCGGCGCGGCGCCACGCTCTCCTCCGCGGAGGTCGCCGGCGAGTACCGCTTCGGCGCCGCCCTCTCCGGCAGCGCCGCCGCCGCCCGGGGCGACGACCTCCTCGCCTTCGAGAGCGTCTACCTCAAGCTCAACCTCGACGGCTCGCTCACCGCGTACGACCTCACCGACTGGGACAACGGCACCCAGACCGTCGTCCACACCGGCGTCTGGAACCTCCTCCCCGAGGGACGCACCGTCCTCATCACCTACGAGGACATCGGCGAGGCCCACCTCGTCGCCTTCGGGACCGACAAGAAGACCTTCGTCGACCTCCGCGTCAACCACAGCACCGACCCCTCCGCCGTGCTCGGCCAGGGCATGCGCGTCAGCGACGAGGACGGCACCATCGGCGACCAGGACGACCACGCCGACGACGGAGACTACGACAATGCCACCCCCATCACCATCAACACCACCGGCGGCGGGAGCGACACCGGCGAGCTCGAGACCGCCGACGATACAGACCTCTTCCGCATGACCTCCTCCCTCACCGGGTCGATGGTCATCTCGCTGAGCGACTCGGGCGGCCCCCTCGCCGCCACCCTCACCCTCAAGAACCAGGCCGGCGATGTGCTCAAGACCGTCTCCGCAGGCCAGGGCACACTCACCCTCACCCTGCAGTACGATGTCACCAGCGGCACCCAGTACTTCCTCGTCGTCGGCTCCGTCGACCAGGCATCCTCCGGCCTCTACAGCCTGGGCATCACCACCGACGACGGCGGCGGCGGCGGCGGCGGAGGCGGCGGCGTCGACGAGGGCTATGTCGACACCTACGGCGAGGACGACGACGGCGCCGACGACGATCTGGTCGACCCCGCCGATGTCCCCTTCCCGCACTTCATCTTCCCCGGGCGCGCACCCACCGGAAAGCAGGCCGTCTGGGAGTTCGGCAAGGACAGCTCCTGGTACTACTCCAAGCTCAACCTCCGCCACGACACCGCCAGCATCATCGGCGAGATGCAGACCTGGGAGGACGAGGCCACCGACGCCTTCATGGTCGCCGCCGCCACCGCCGACGGCATGCTCCTCTGGGTCCGCGACGAGGAGTCCGGCCTCTACACCCTCCGCAACCTCACCGAGGAGGCCGGCGAGGACGGCGAGATCCCCGTCTCCGCCGCCACCTACCTCCGGCTCGACGACGGACGCAATGTCCTCGCCTCGCTCAACGCCGAGGGCGATGTCATCGCCTATGTCGAGAGCCAGGGCTCGACCTTCATGGTCAACCTCTCCCGCGACGAGATCCGCGCCGACGGCGACACCATCCCCGCCCTCACCGGCACCCTGACCGGCGGCGTCTCCGACTGGGGCACCACCATCATCGCCGGCCTCGACGCCGACGGCATGGTCTGGACCGTCTGGTTCAGCCTCCAGGGCAGCAACGGCTGGGAGGCCAGCCCCCTCTCCGCCATCGCCGACGCGGGCCCCCTCGCCGGCACCCTCTCCATCTACTTCACCAGCTGGAACGGCATCAATGTCGCCGGGCTCAACGAGGCCGGCGAGACCGAGGTCCTCTGGTGGGTACCCATGTTCAGGGGCAACTGGGAGGTCACCAACCTCACCACCAAGTTCGACGGGCCCACCTACAAGCCCGGCACCATGTCAACCTACACCACCCCGTGGAACGCCCTCACCGTCGTCGGCATCACCACCGCCGGCGCCATGGTCGCCTACTGGTGGGCCCCCGGCTTCGACGCCTGGGAGATCGCCGACTTCAGCGAGGTCCTCCCCGTCAACAACCCCCGCGTCATCCGCGGCCCCATCCATGTCATCATCCGGTCCAACAACAACATCTGGCTCATCGGACGCGACACCAGCGAACGCATGGTCCGCGCAATCTGGTCGCAGGCCGACGACCGCTGGACCAGCAGCATCCTCAACAACAACGCCCAGCAGTTCTGACCGGGCCGCTCAGCCGTCGCACCCGTTCGCCCACGAGTTCAGGAACGACAGGAAGTCCAGCGTGTCGATCCGCCCGTCGTGATTGAAGTCCGCCCGCGACTCGCCGCTCGCCCACGAGTTCAGGAACGACAGGAAGTCCAGCGTGTCGAGCTGACCGTCGGAGTTCCAGTCGGACTCGGGGCTGACCGCGAAGCGGATCGTCCTGCCGTCGGGCACGAGAATCAGGAAGCTCTTGTGCCCCGCCGGCGCCACCGGCAGGTCCAGCGTGTCGAACGCCCCGGCCGACGAGCCCGCGCTCACGCAGTCCAGCAGCACGCACTCGGGCGACCACCCGTCAACCCCCGCCACCTGCATCGTGCCCCCACGCGTCATCAGCCCGTCCACCTCCAGGAACCCGATGTCCGCCGAGGTGAACCCGTTGATCTCGATCCGCACCGTGCCCGTCGCCGTGACCGTCAGGTCGCCCAGCACATGCACCCTGCCGCCGGGACCCGCCGCGAGCGTCCCGTCGTTCACGAACACCGGGCCGCCGAGGTCCACCTCGAGCGTCGCCCCGAGCTCGCCCCGCAGCGTGCCGGTATTGACCAGCGACGCCTGCGGCCTCACCCGCACCGTCCCGCCATTCGCGACGATCGTCCCCGCGTTCGCCAGCGTGTCCGGCAGCATCGTCAGCACCCGGCTGGGCGCGCTCTCGAACCCGATCGACCCCTCGTTCACCAGGTCCATCGCCGCCGACCAGTGGTGCGACCCGCCGATCTGACCCGTCCCCACGAACCCCGGCTCGGCGTAGACCGCGACGCCCGCGGGGATCGTGAGCGTCCCCGCCGTGACCATCGTGATCGCCCGGATCCCGGTGCCGGCCCCCTCGTAGGCGATGTCCGCCGGCACGCTCGACCCGCCGGCAAACCCGAGCGTCGTGGCGCTCGCCGCCAGCCGCGCCGCGCCGGTCCAGGTGGTCGAGCCCGCGATATGCACCCGCCCGCTGGAGATCGCGAGCACGAGGTCGCCCACGACCAGCACATCGGTCAGCCGGTTGTTGTTGTTGGTCCCGATGTCCAGCCGCGCCCCGTCGGCGCTGGTCATCTGCCCGCCGGTGATGGTCCCGCCCTCCATCGCCCACGACCCCGTCGCCGCGCTGAACGCCAGCGTATCGCCGGTGTTGTCCAGCGCCCCGGTGAGCACGACCGTCGTCGTCCCCGATCGGTTGATCGTCCCCACGCCCGCCGTCGTGAAGGTCCCGCCGAGGGTCAGATCGCCGTCGAGGATGTTGACCGTCCCCGCCGAGTTGTCCCACGCCCCGGAGAACTGCGCCCCGCCGCTGGTGGAGGTGATCGCCCCGGTGTTGACGAACCCGGTCAAGAACACCAGATCCGAGGTGGTGCCCACGATCGTCGAGTGGTTGACGACCGTCGTCGCCCGGAAGTCCAGCGACCGCGACGCGGAGCTCTCGAACCCGATCGCCCCCTCGTTGACCAGGTTCATCGCCGCCGACCAGTGGTGCGACCCGCCGATCTGGCCCGTGCCCAGCAGCCCCGGCTCGGCGTAGACCGCGACCCCCGCGGGGATCGTCAGCGTCCCCGCCGTGACCATCGTGATCGCCCGGATCCCGGTGCCGGCGCCCTCGAACGCGATGTCCGCCGGCACGGTCGCGCCGCCGGGGAAGCCCAGCGTCGTGATGCTCGCCGCCAGCCGCGCCGCGCCGGTCCATGTGGTCGAGCCCGCGATATGCACCCGCCCGCTGGTGATCGCGAGCACCAGGTCGCCCACGACCAGCACATCGGTCAGCCGGTTGTTGTTGTTGGTCCCCATGTCCAGCCGCGCCCCGCCGGCGCTGGTCATCTGCCCGCCGGTGATGCTGCCGCCCTCCATCGTCCACGACCCCGTCGCCGCGCTGAACGCCAGCGTGTCGCCGGTGTTGTTCAGCGCCCCGGTAAGGTCCACCGTCGTCGTCCCCGATCGGTTGATCGTCCCCACGCCCGCCGTCGTGAAGGTCCCGCCGAGGGTCAGGTCGCCGTCGGTGAGACTGACCGTCCCCGCCGAGTTATCCCACGCCCCGGAGAACTGCGCCCCGCCGCCGGTGGAGGTGATCGTCCCCGTATTCACGAACCCGGTGACGAACGCCAGATCCGAGGTGGTGCACGCGATCGTCGAGCTGTTGACGACCGTCGTCGCCCGGAAGTCCAGCGACCGCGACGCGAGGCCCTCGAACCCGATCGCCCCCTCGTTGATCAGGTTCATCGCCGCGGTCCAGTGCTGCGACCCGCCGATCTGACCCGTCCCCGCGAACCCCGGCCCGGTCGAGATCTCGACGCCCGCGGGGATCGTGAGCGTCCCCGCCGTGATCATCGTGATCGCCCGGACCCCGGTCGCCGCACCCTCGAAGATCACATCCCCAGGCAGGCTCGCGCCGGCGCTGAAGCCCAGCGTCGTCGTGCTTGCCGCGAGCCGCGCCGCGCCGGTCCAGGTCGTCGAGCCCGTGATCTGCACCCGCCCGCTGGAGATCGCGAGCACCAGATCGCCCACGACCTGCACATCGGTCAGCCGGCTGTTGGCGGTGCCCATGTCCAGCCGCGCCCCGTCGGCGCTGGTCATCTGCCCGCCGGTGATGCTCCCGCCCTCCATCGTCCACGAACCCGTCGCCGCGCTGAACGCCAGCGTGTCGCCGGTGTTGTCCAACGCCCCGGTAAGGTCCACCGTCGTCGTCCCCGATCGGTTGATCGTCCCCACGCCCGCTGTCGTGAAGGTCCCGCCCAGCGTCAGGTCGCCGTCCACGATGTTCACCGTCCCCGCCGAGTTATCCCACGCCCCCCCGAACACCGCCCCGCCCCCGGTGGAGGTGATCGTCCCGAGATTGACGAACCCGGTGACGAACGCCAGCTCGGAGGTCGTGCACACGATCGTCGAGCTGTTGACGACCGTCGCCGCCCGGAAGTCCAGCGACCGCGCCGCGGTGCTCTCGAACCCGATCGTCCCCTCGTTGACCAGGTCCATCGCCGCGGACCAGTGCAGCGACCCGCCGACCTGGCCGTTGCCCAGGAACCCCGGCGCGGTCGAGATCTCGACCCCCGCCGGGATCGTGAGCGTCCCCGCCGTGACCAATGTGAGCGCCCGGACCCCCGTCGCCGCCCCCTCAAACACCACATCCCCCGGCAGGCTCGCGCCGCCGCTGAACCCCAGCCCCGTCGTGCTCGCCCCCAGCCGCGCCGCGCCGGTCCAGGTGGTCGTCCCCTCGATCTTCAGCCGGGCGCTCGGCTGATCGACCGTGATATCGCCGACGATCGCCGCGTTGCGGATCGCGTTCGAGCTGTTCGCCAGCGGCTGGAGCAGCCCCCCCGTCACATCCCACGACCCGCCGGACATCGCGCCGCCCGACAGGCTCAGCACCGCGTTGATATCCGCCGCCCCGCTTACGCCCAGCTCGCCCCCGCTCAGGCGCAGGTCCTCGTCGGTCATCAGGCTATTGAGCGTCAGCGTCCCCGACGAGTACAGGATCAGCGGGTCCGCCGCGACGCTGATCGTCACATCGTCCCCGTTCGCCGGCAGCACATCCCCCGCCCAGTTCGCCGGGTCCTGCCAGCTGGTCCCCGTCCCCGACGGCCCGCCGTCCCACACCACCGACGCCAGCACCAGCCTGGCCTCGAGCTGCTCGACCGACACCCCGAACCCGCCACGATGTGACCCGCTCGAACGCATGCTCTCGCTCCTGTGTAAGACCGGGCGCCTCCGCCCGCCGGCACATTACACAGACACCCGCGCCTGCTGTCCAGAGCAAACCACTATTCGCAACAGATTTTCCAACCCCCAAACGCCAACCGTCAGCACCCCGCCGCCCAGGCGTTCAAATACCCCAAAACATCAAGCGTGTTCACCGTCCCGTCCTCGTTCCAGTCCGCCCTCTCCTCCCCCGCGGCCCACGCGTTCAAAAACGCCAGCATATCCAGCGTGTTCACCAAGCAATCCCCGTTGAAGTCCGCCCGGCACAGCCCCACCCTCGCAAACTCGTACAACGCCCCCTCGTCATAGTCCACCACCCACAGCACCCCCCCGTTCGGGTGCATATCCACCGACGCCCACCCCAGCGTCCCAAAACCCCGAATCACCTCCGTCACATCCCCCGCCTGCTCGCCCATCCGCACCCGCAACACCCGCCCCGGCAGCCCGTGGCTCACCACCAGCAGGTCGCCCGTCCCCGGCTCAAACACCGCCGCCCGAGGATTGTCGATCCCCACCGAGGTCGCGATCTGCACCAGCGTCCCCGCGCTGTCCACCACCTCCCACAACGCCCCCGGCGAGCCGCGGTCGTCCACCACCACCACGCGATCCTCGCTCACCGCCACATCCACCGGGTCCACCAGCGTCCCGTTGTCCGCGTGCAACCGCACCTCCCCCTCCGCCACATCCGGCGACCACATCCACACCTCGTCGCTCCCCCCGTTCGCCCCGCGATCGCCCGAGATCGCCGCCCCCGGCGCCACCACCGACCCTGTGTACCCCGGCGGCACAACCACCAACCCCGCCGGGTCGTCGTCCCCGCCCCCAAACCCGCTTACCCAAGTCTCCCGAACCCCCGCCCCCAACACCACCCGGTAGATGTTCCCGCCGTAGTCCTCAGCGATAAACATGTCCCCGTCCACCGGGTCCACGCCGATCCCCCCCGGCCTGTCCGCCGCCACCACCCGCGTCACCGTCCCGTCCGGGTCCACCCGGTACAGCCCGTCGGCCCCCGAGCTCCGCGCCCCCACATACACCGCCCCGTCCACCGGGTTGTACGCCACGCTCCACGGCCCCGGCACCGGCACTGTCCGCACCAGCTTCCACTGACACTCCACCACCACCGGCTGCCCCGCCGCCGGCGCCGCCAGCCCCATCACCCCCATCACCCCCGCCAGCCCCGCCGCCCACGCCAGCGCCGCCGCCACCCGAGTCTCGCAGGTCATCGCGTCGCTCCTTGCATACGGACCCGCCGGGACGCTGCGCGCGGTGCGCGCAGCGCCCAACGAGCCCAACCTCCCGTCTCCACCCCCTCAAGCGCACCCCGACCCCCCGCGCCACGCAAATCCACCCCGAGCGACGCGATTTGCCCCGCCCGACACGACTCCACTCCCCGGGCACCGGGGTCAGAGCGCAGCGCAGCGAAGCGATGGCCCCGCCCTCCCCCCTCGTACGACTACCCAGCCAACGCTCCGCGCAGCCGACCACCAGCGCACCGCGCCAGGGGACAGCCTCAACCGCAGCCCAAGCCAGCGCAACGCGCCCCCCTCCTGATTTGCCATTTGCCATTTGCTATTTGCCATTTGCCATTTGCCATCTGCCCCCCACCCCCCACTCCCCACACCCCACCCCCCACCCCACCCCCACCCCCCGCCCCGGAGGGGCGCCCGACCGTTGCCAGGGGCGCAGGCCCGCAGGGCCCAGCCCCTGGTCACCCCCCTCAATCCCCACACCGCTCCAGAGCAGCGGCGGAACCCCAGCCCTCACCCCCCCGCGCCCCCTCCCCGAGCCCCCTCCCCGCACACCCTCACCTCCCACCGTCGAGCGACCACCCCCCCGTGCTCGGATTCCCACCCTGACACGCCGGACACCGACGGTGATGGATGTCGCTCCCGTTCGCCCCGTAGTTCGCCCCGCAGTGACTGCACGCCATCTGGTACAGAGACTGCCCGTGGTCCGTGCCGGGAATCCCCAGCGGCCGCACATTGATCTGCCCGTTGGGGTTCAGAAACCCGATCACCGTCGTCTTTCGTGACTCCGCCATCCCTTGCCCTTACTTTCCCTTCCAGGTGTATTTGATCGGGCTCGCCGCACCCGGCTTCCGAAACTCATCCGGGACGCGCTTGCCCACATACTGCGCCCGGACCTCAGGCGGCGCTTCGTGCCCCACGAAGCCCATCCGCCCCGGGATCGTCTCCCGACCCGGGAAGTTCTTCGAGGTCGCGTCCAGCCACGCATCCGCCTTAAACGCGCCGACGATCAGGCCTTGGACGGTCGCGAGAATGACCTCCGCCGCCGCCGCCCTCGTCCGGCTGACCTTCCACGCGTACCGCGTCGCCTCGTACAGCGATGTCTCCGCCGCGCTGCGATTCACGCAGATGAGGAGCGCCTTGTGGTGGAACACGGCCGGCGCGGCCGCGTACCTCCGCACCACCTCCAACGCGTGCATCGCGCCGTACTCACTCGCCCCCAGCCCGCTCGCGAGGTTCGTTAGCCCCGGGTACGCGTCGATCAGCGCCGCCTCCACCTCCAGCGCCGTCCTCTCGTCCAACCCGTGACGGTGAATGACATGGGCGACCTCGAAGCCCGCCTGCCGGATGTGACCGATACGCAGGAGCTTGTTGTCGTGGGCATCGCCCTCAAGGCCGGCCTCCTCGCGGATGTGCGCAAAGACCCGGTTGCCCCGCCCCTTGCCGATGTAGAAAGTCTCGCCGTTGCGAGGGTCGATCAGCCGGTACACATAGAACTTCAACTTCTCGACGACGCCCGGCGGAAAGTGGTCGGTCCCTTCTGTTCCCATCGCCTACACGCTCGCTCTCTGCTGATTCAACCGCAACAACGCCCCCAACACCCGCTCCTCCACCTCCCCTCGCTCCCCCGCCTCCATTTGCTGCTTTGCTGCTTTCCCGCTTTGCTGCTTTCCTCCCCCCGCCCCCGTCTCCACCCACACCCGCGCCCAATCCGGGTCCCACCCGCCTTCCGGGTCCACCGCCGCATACGCCGCCAGAACCGCCCGATCCAACCGCTCGTGCGCCAGCCGCAGCCAGGTCGGCCGCTCGTTGTACAGGTTCGTCAGCGTCCGCTTCTTCAGCCGCGGGTCCCGCGCCGCCGCGGCATCAATTGCACTCTGCCGGATCAGCCGCCGGGCCTCCTCCCCGCTCACCGCGCGCACATCCGCAAAGTCGTCCGCCGCGTCCACCCCCGCCGCGATCTCCGCCACCCACTCCGGCGGGTTCAGCCACCGCTCCCGCTGCGCATCCAGCTCCCGCGCCGCCGCCGAGATCGCCGCCCACAACGCGTGCTGTTCCGGCCCCCTCTCCCGCCCCCGGCGGGAGAGGGTTGGGGAGAGGGCTTCTTCTTCTACCCCCTCTCCCTGCCTCGCCCCCTCCGGCTCCGACCCCGGCGCCCACGGCAGCGGGAAGGTCTCAAAGCAGGTCGTCGGCGTGTAGCGGGGACGGCTCTCGAGCTGCGTCCCCTGCCGCAACGCCCACAACTCGTGCACGCTGCTGTGCAGGACGCCGAAGAAGTAGTCGTCCGGGCGGGCGAAGACGATGACCTGCGCATCGGGCAGGTACTCACGCGGGAACCACTTGAAGAGGCGATGCTTGGCGACGCGGGGTGTAGCTATGTAGCGAGCACACTTTGCGAGTCGCGCCCTCATCTCGTGGCGTGTGTTCCACAACTGCCAAGCGGGGTACTTCGACGAGTGCGCGTACTTGGGCTTTCCATTCTGCAGTTCATCGCGCTGCGGCCGTACGTGTTCCATCAGATAGGCAAATGGCACCTCATACTGTGCCGCATCCGCCTCGCCGCGATCAACACCGAAATCGACGACCCACTGACCGCGCGTCCGGCTCGTGACATCACGCCCGTTTGACCAGGGCCGCAGCACATCGATGTTCGACTTCGAGACTGGATTCGGCGCGTCGAGCATCTGTCTCGCTGTGTCCCAGGGCACATCAAACGCACCGCTGTTTATCGTGCCCTGAAAGCTCAGCGAGCTATTCGTTCGGAGCTTCTCAGCGCTCGTCAGATCGGATCCGGCAGTCAGATCGGAGTTGATGCCCGCGACGACGAGGCCGTCCAAGGTCGGCACATCCTCCGCGGTTTCCGCAAAGCCCACCATTGAGATCCGCACCGCGGCGCCATCCAGAACCCAAGGGCGGTCTGATTCCGCGAAGAAGATGGTGCCATCGCGTTTGATTCGCTTCAGAACCTCGCGGCTCGAGCCACCGCGAATCCCCTGTGTCGCAAGGAGGCCCGATCGAACGCCTCCCGTTGACTTCACCTCCCGCAGTGCCAACTCAAACCAGTAGCAGCAGTAGTCTGCGCCCTCCGGTAGTTCGGCGTATACCGACTGGTAGACCTCCACATACTCGTCGCCCAGCTCGCCGCGAGCCTTGCGTGAGCCCAAAAACGGCGGGTTCCCCACAATAAACTCCGCCTCCGGCCACCCCGCCTTCCCGCGGCACCGCGCCCCCTCCCGCCACACCGGGATCGGCGCCCCAGCCTCATCCTCCCACGCCAGGATCGCATCCCGGTTCTCGATCGACCGCATTGGCTCGAGGATCGGGTTCGCCGGCGCCCGGAACCCGTTGTCCCGCATCCACTGCAAGTACCCGATCCAGATCACCACCTGCGCCAGCTCCGCGGCGTACGGATTGATCTCGATCCCCCGCAGTTGCGTCGGGCGCACATGCGGGATCAGCCCCAGCCCCACATCCGCGCCGTAGGTGATGACCTCCTTCTCGAGATCCAACAATTGCTGGATCGCCACATACAGGAAGTTCCCCGACCCGCACGCCGGGTCCAGCACCCGCACCCCCGCCAGCCGCTCGTCAAACGCCAGCAGTGCGCCCTCGATCTGCTTGGTGTACCACTCCGGCGTCCGGCTCCCCTTCTTACGGCTCGCCCCCGCCCGCGCCGCCTCCGCCCGCTCGGCCACCCACCCCTCGCACCGGCCCCGCACCTCGCCCCACTCCCGCCGCAGCGGCCGCAGGATCACCGGCTCCACCACCAGCATGATGTCCTCGCGGCTGGTGTAGTGCGCCCCGATCTGCGCCCGCTTGCCGGGGTCCAGCGACCGCTCGAAGAGCGTGCCGAAGATCGACGGCTCCACGCTCTCCCAGCCCTTGCTCGAGGCCCGGATCAGCGCCGCGATCTCGTCCTCGGTCAGCTCCAGCGCGTCCGACGCGTCAAACAGCCCGCCGTTGAAGTACGCGATCTGGTCCACCCCGAAGTCCCCGCCCGCCCGCATCGCGTCGAACAGCGAGTCCATTTGCTTCTTGAGCCGGGGCGGGTCGTACTTCGACCGCTCGAGCAGCTTCTTGAACAGCTCCTTGGGCAGCAGCTCCGTGTCCTCCGCGAACAGGCAGAACATGCACTTCATCAGGAAGTGCGCCGTCTCGTGCGGGTCGTGCCCCCGGTCACGCAGGCTCTGCGCGATGTGCCCGATCTCCTTGGCCGCCTGCTCGGTGACATCCTCCACCTTCAGCGCCGGGCGCAGGCTCTCCGGGTCCGTGAACACCCGACGCAACAGGTCCAGGCTCTCCGGCTTGGCGAGGTCCCCCAGGGCGATCGCGTGCACCGCCTTCGTCGTGCCCGTGAAGTTGGTGTGGATCTCCGTCCGCGCGATGTCGCTGACGATCAAGAGCGGCGGGTTGTCCAGCGCCTCCCGGTACTGACAGAGCTGCCGGTACGCCTCGTCCAGCGTCTTGTACTTGCCTTTCCGCTTGTACTCCCACGCGAACTTGCCCCGCCACCACACATCCGCGAATCCCCGGTCCCCCTTCGACCCCTTCGATGCCGCCGCCGAGACCTCCACCCCCTTCTCAAACGCGTACTCCGCCCCCGTCGCGTCATGCGATGCCGGCGTCGGCTGCCCCAGCACACGGCACAAGTCCAGGAAATGCTCCTGGCTCGCCGCCCGTTCCGGCAGCTCCACCCGCCCCCACTTGGCAACAAACTCCTGCGGCGTCATACTCCCGGCATAGTAACGACTTCCAACCCCCCGCCCCGAAAGGGCGCACAACCGCCGCCGGAGGCCCAACCCCCCCGCCCCACGCAAAGCCCCCTCCCGCGCCCTCCCACCCCAAGCCTCAAGCCTCAAGCCTCAAGCCCCCCTCAGCACCCCATCGCCCACCCGTTCAGGTACGCGATGAAGTCAACCGTGTTGACCACCCCGTTCCCATCCCAGTCCGCGCCCAGATCCCCCGACGCCCACAGGTTCAGGTACAGGATGAAGTCCTGCGTGTTCACCAGCCCGTCGCCGTTCAGGTCCACCGCGCACGACGCCAGCTCGAAGAACACCACGCTCTCGCCGCCCAGCCCCGCCCCCGCGGCCAGGCCCGCGTCCGCGTCGGCCGCCAGCTCGCTCAGGAAGTGGTCGGCGCAGATCGTCTCGACCACGGTGTTGCTCGCGCCGTCGATGATCTCCAGCCCGCCCGACTGGGTCATGTTCCCGTTCGTGTCGGCGCTGGCCGTGCCCACGCCCACCAGCAGCCGGTTGCCCGCGCCGTCGAACACCATCCCGATCGGCGTCGTGCTCAGCGGCACGACCGCCGTCTCGGTCAGCGACGCGGCGTCGATCACGCTCACCGTCTTATCCCCGGTGTTCATCACATACAGCACCGACCCGTCATCGCTGGTCACGCTCAGGTAGGGGAACCCGCCGACCCCGACGCTCCCGATCACCGCCGACCCCGCGCCGGCGTTGCTCACCGCCGTCACGGTCTCGCTGGTCCGGTTGGTGACATAGATCTCCGCGTCGTCCGGGCTGAAGGCCGCGCAGGTCGGGAAGTCCCCAACCGTCACCGTCTTCACCACCGCCCAGGCGTCCGCGTCGATGATCGTGATCGTGTCGTCGAAGCTGTTGCACGCCACGATGGTGGACCCGTCGTGGCTCAGCGACATGCCGCTGAACTGGTTGCCCGTGTACCCCGCCCCGCCCATCTCGCCCACCGGCAGCTTGGCCCCCTCGACGCTGAGCGTGTCGAGGTTCACCCGCCACACGCCGTCGCTGGTGACCACGGCGATGTAGGCGTAGGTGCTGTCCGGCGAGATCGCGAGCTGGTCGCCCCGCGTCGAGATCGTCACATCGGTCGCCGCGAGCGTGGCCAGGTCGATCACCGTCACCACCGTGTCGTCGCGGTTGGTCACCACCGCCCGCGTGCCGTCCGGCGTCGCCCGCACCTGCCCGGTCCGGAGCCCCGCCTCCGCGTGCCCCAGCAGCGCGCCTGTCCCGCCATGGAACACGCTCACATTCTCGCTGAACTGGTTGGCCGTCAGCACCCGCGAGCCGCTCGGCGTCACCGCCACCGTCCGCGGCTTGTCGCCCTCCGGCCCCGGCCCGCTCGGCCGGACCTCCTCCCGGAACCCTGCCGCCCCGTCCGTGTTCACCACCACCATCTGCTCGCCGAAGGTCGTCGCCAGCATCACCGCCCGCTCGTCCGCCGGCGACACCGCCCCGATCGCCGTCGACACGAACTGGTTGAGGTTCTTCACCAGCGTCCCCGTGCCGAAGTGCACCAGACTCCCGTTGAACCCCACGCACAGCGCGTGCAGCCCGTCCCGCGTCGTCAGAAGCTGGTTCACGCTCGCCGTGTTCAGGTTCGGCCCCACGGTGTCCGGCCCCAGGTCCACCACCCGAACCGCGTTCTGCACCGCCACCACCGCCTTGCTCCCCGACGGGTTCAGCGCCACCGGGCCGTAGCAGGCCGTCCCGATGTTGATCGATCGGACAATCGTCTGGCTCGGCGGGTCGATCACATCCAGGTTGTTGCTCGTCCCGAACGCGTGCGTCACCACCGCCACATTGCCCACCGGGTTCACCGCCACCGCCCGCGGCTGGTCGCTCGTCGGCACCGGGTTCAGCACCCCCGTCGCCAGATCAACAAACACAATCCGGTCCCCGAACAGGTCCGGGAAGATCGCCGTCGAGTTGCCCGCCAGCTCCAGCGGGTTCGAACACCCGAACTGCACCGCCCACGACTCCCCGTTCGCCGACAGCACCACCCCGAAGTTCAGACCCCCGATCCGACGAACCTCCGTCTGCGTCGCCAGATCAATCACCGCCACATCGTCCCCCACCATGCTCCCGACCAGCGCCCTCGACCCGTCCGGCGTCACGCGGCAGGTGATCGGCCCCTCCCCCACCGGCAGCACCGCCACCTCCGTCCCGCTCGCCAGGTCCACCACCGACGCCGTGTCCTCAAACAGGTTCGCCGTCACCGCCCACTGCCCGTTCGAACTCACCGCCAGGTCCACCGGCGACCCGCTCAGCGGGATCTCCCGCAGCAGCGCCCGCGTGTCCGCGTCGTAGACCAGCAGGTTCCGCGAGTCCCGGTGCGCCAGCACGAACCACGACCCGTCGGGCCCGAACGCCGCCCCGCTCGCCGAGTCGCCCTCGGGGTCCGAGCCGACCCCCGTCCACGGCGCGCACGCCCGCGCCCCCCCGGCCCCGAACGAGGCCGACTCGAGCACCCAGCTCATCGCCGCGGGGTTCCCGTCCGGGTCGGTGTGGGAACGCAGCGAGTCCAGAAGTTCCTGGATCGGTCGGTCGGTGACGGGCTGGGCGCCGGCGCCGTGGGCGAGGCCGACGGAGGCGAGAAGAAGGCCCGCGAGGCGGGCGCCGGTGGTGCTGTGACGCGACATGGTGATCTCTCCTCGCCCCCGCGGCGTTGGGCGGACGCGTGGCCCATTGTCGTCGGTCCGGCACCCCGTGGCAACAAAAAACCGCCCCGCGAACGGGGCGGCTGGAGGATGGTTGGGGAGGGCCTGGGCCCCGGGACCGGATCAGCGGCGGCGGCGGGCGGCGCCCAGGCCGGCCAGGCCGAGCAGGGCCGCGGCGCCGGGGGCCGGGATCAGGTAGAACCCGCGGGCCTCGAAGTTGCTGGCCAGCAGGGTCGCGCCCGAGCCGTCGCGCCCGACGCGCCAGAGCTCGGCGGCGTCCTCGGCCGAGAACACCAGCGAGTCGGAGCTGGGCTGGTAGATGATGTCCAGGGCGCCCGAGCCGGCGGGCAGGGCGAAGATCTGCGTGATGGTGTCCACCGCGCTGCCGGAGAAGTCGATGCGGTAGATCGCGTCGGTGCCGGCGTCGGTGACATAGAGCTCGCCCTCGGGGCCGAAGGTCAGGCCGCGCATGCGGGTGATGGGCGAGCCGGTGTTGAAGGTGCTCATGTCGGCGACGAGGTCGACGGTGCCGTTGAGAGAGTTGTCGACGGTCAGACGCCACAGGGTGGAGCCGTGGTTCTCGTCGCCGGGGTTGCCGGTGTCGTAGGTCCCGCCGTTGACGCTGGTGACCAGGTAGGTGCCCGGGGTGGTCTGGTCGCTGACGAGCCGGATACCGCGCCGGTAGGCGGGCGGGGGGTCGTTGTCGGCGGGCTGCTGGTAGACCTCGGTGAGGGCGCCGGTGGTGGCGTCGATGCCGACGATGCCGGCGAACGGCTGCTGGCTCATGGCGCCGACGGGGTTGTTGGCGGCGAGGAAGTTGTTGGTGGGGGCGTCGTAGACGAGCCCGACGGGGTTCTGGAGGGGGTCGCTCTGGGCGAAGACGGTGGCGTTGGGGACGCCGCCGAGGAGGCCGGTGAGGCGGAAGATGTTGGACTGGCTGGGGTCGTTGATGGGTGTGGGCCCGTTGGCGACATAGAACGCGCCGTCGGGGCCGCGGGTGATGCAGGCGAGGCGGGTGTTGTCGGGGTCGGAGAAGGTGTAGAGGTTGTCGATGGAGTTGTCGAGGTTGAGCCGGTAGATGGAGTCGGTCCCGAACTCGGTCATGAGGATCTTCTGGGCGGACGCCGCGGAGGCCGCGGCTGCGCCCGCAAGGATCGCGAGGATGATGCGGTTGGTCATGGGTGTGCTCCCTCTCCCTTGGGTGTGCTGAATCGCGCGGCCGCCGGTGATGGGGCGGTCGTCTCGGATCGGAGTATACCCGGGGGGCGCCGGGGATAGAAGGGGGATTCGGTGGGGACGGAAAGAGGAAGGACCGAGGACGGCGAAGCGACGGCAGCGAGGAGCGAGTGGCGATACGGGGCGAGGACCCGAAAGCCAGAGCTCAGATCTCGAACATCAGGCCCTAAGCCGCCCACCGTCAAGGCGGGTGGACCAGCCCTGGGTACGGCCGGGACACTCTCGGGCCGCGCCCGGGACAGATCGCTGGGGATGGGCGGGGCCCCCGGTGTCTTGGTCCGCCCAGGCCGCGGGCCGGAGGACAGCTCGGGCAGCCCCGGCCATGCACCGGCCATCCCTGCGCGGTGAGAAGGCGCGCGCAAGGGATGGACGGCGCAAGTGATGGCGCCGGTTCGTGCTTAGTGCTGATCCAGCCCCAGGATCGGGACGGTCGGCGCCTGGGGTGCGAGGTCAGGCCGGGGCAGGTTGGCGTCGAACGCCCCGCGCCCGATCTGGCTCGAGATCTCCGCGCAGTACTCGCTGAGGTGCATCGCGATCCGCATCGCCAGCATCTCATCGGCGCTGTAGCCGCTCTCGACGATCGGGAACTGGTAAGGCCTGTCGGCCGCCAAGCAGATGACCCCGAGCGCCCTACCGCTGAACAGATCCAGCACCGGCGCAAGGACGATCGAGCGCGTCTCGCCCATCCAAGCGTCGGCCTCGTCGCCAAAGCTCACCCAGCGCGGGTCGTCGGCGGTATCCGGGATCGTGAAGACCCTCTGCTCCCGGAACGCGAAGCCCGCCGCACCCACCCGGTCCCCGCGGGCATGCTCCGCGACATCGAGCCACCGCTCGGCGCAGACCCGCTCGGACCAACCCGGGGCGAACTCGCAGGCAGGCAGCACGAGGCGTCCGGTGCGTGTGTCGACCACGAACAGCTCGATGCGGAAGTCCACATCGGACTTGAGCGTCCCCGCATACCGCTCCTGGACGAGCTTGAGCAGCCTCGCCAGGTCCCGGGTGGTGTTCCCGCCGCCCCGGGCCGCGAACCTGGCCGCCTCCGGCTCCCAGGTCGCAATCTGCTCCGGCGGTTCGGGCGCCGGGATCCTCGGGACGAGCGCCAGCCCGACCCAGACGAGCGCGACCAGCGACATCGCGGCGAGGATGGTGAAGGTGTGGAGCTCGCGCGTCGCGGTTCGACCCGCCCGCACCATCAGCAGGAACTGCACCAGGATCGCCCCGGGAAGCATGATCAGCACCGCCGTCAGGATCAGGAACGCAACCTGCGGCCTGACCATGAAGCTCACGAGCGCGACGGCCGCGGTTCCGGCCGCGCTGGGCACCACCGTCTTGATGATCCAGAGAATCAGACTCCATTTGCTCTCGGGCTTCCCAGTCTCCATGTCGAGCCCTCCGTTGGCACGGCGCCGTCGACTGCTGTCCCCAGGTCTGGGTTCGCCCAGGCCGTCGGGGACTCCGTTGCGGACAAGTGCGGCACACGCCGGGTTGCCGCTACCGGCCCATAACGCGTAGACTACCAGAGATTCTGCGCGAAACGCAAGACATGTTTGACGATTTTGCATCAGATGTTGCACGGATCATGAATAGCGGATCGCATGATGCATAAAACATCACCTCATCGCTCTCACGACCGTACGAATCCACTGAACTGCATCAATGGATGCTATTATCTGATATTGCGGGAGGCTTCCACGCGTATGGTGTCGTGCGGGCATGGAAGCAGGCGACCACCGGGACGAAACCGGAGCTTTTAGGAGGCAATATGACGACGACCGGCCCACACCAGGAGGGCGAGGCTGACCGTCTTGAGTCCACTTATGAGGGTCTAGCCCAGGCGTACGCCGAGGCCGGGATCCCGGTGGGGGCCTCGATCCACGACTACTACCGGGCGCTGCAGAAGCTGCTCCGTGCGCTGCGCCGCGGCGAGGCGTTGTCGGATACCGAGCGGGCATTGCTCGGGCGGCTGACGGGCCCGTGCGAGCCCGTGCTGGTGAACCCCGACCCCTTCACATGCGGGTCACCGCGCCGGAGGGGCGCCGAGTCGTGGGTTTCCGTTTCGGCCCGCGTCGTGCGCGACGCGCCCTGGGTGTCGGGAGTGCAGTACTCCGACCCGTTCCCCGACGCGATCGAGAACGATGTGCACGCGCTGTGCGTCGAGCAACCCAGCGGTCTGGGGGAGGTCCGGTACCATGTACACCTCGGAGAGGAGTACATCCGGATGGTCGCCGGGGAGCTGCACCTGGAGTGGCTCAGCCCGACGGCCGAGGCCCCGGAGAGCACGACCGCCGAGCTCAAGATGGATGTCGAGGGGCGGCGGGGCGCCTGGTTCTCCAGCATCGTGCCGCACCGGGGCCACGCCGTCGGCGGCGCTGCGAAGTACATCGCGTTCTTCTCCCATCCACAGGAGTCGCGCCCGTCAGGCCCGCCGCATGAGCCCGACACCCGCCATGTCGGAGAGCGCTCAACCAGGACACTCAGCCCCGACGCCTCCAAGGAGCAGTTCGTGGGGCTCTCGGAGCTCTACGCACACCTCCGCCGGCAGCGCCGTATCGGGACGCAGGAACTCGCCTCGGTGCTGAAGACCAACCCCAACACGATGCGCAGCGCGGTCAACCGTCTCGAGCAAGGCTCCAGGCCCCTGCGCTCGTTCGAAGAAGTCATCAAGCAGTCGCTGGCGATCGGCCAAAGCCCGCTGGCCGTGCTGCCGCCGACGCTGGGCCAGCAGATCCGCGGGTGCTACCTGCACCACCGCGACGCGATCCTGCCAAAGCTCCGCTACCAAGAAGATACGACGCTGCTGTTCGAACGCGACATCTCGCGCGTCCTCCTCCCGTACCGATGGCACGAGGCCGAGGGGCTCTATGTCATCCCGGGGTCACCCCCGGAGGCCCAGAACCTCGTGGCGACGCAGCTCTACATCTCGGATCAGGAAACCGGGTTCGCGGGCCTCGACCGGATCGCGGGGTTCAACTACCGGCGCCTCCGGGCGGCCCACGCCGGGGCGACCGGGTACTCCTGCCACACCAACGCGGTGTTCTTCGTCGTCGAACGCGGCAAGATCGAGGTCGAGTGGTCCACCGTGGCCAACGCCCATCTGCACCCGGGCGCGTTCGTCCGAGACCCCTCGGACCCCGACCGATGGGTCCTGCGCCGGGAGATCCGCCGCTCGGCCGTGCTGCGGGAGGGATCAGTAATGTTCATCAGGCCAGGGGGATATCCCTACAGGTTTGTGCCGGCGGAGTCCATGGACTGCAAGCTCGTCTGCATCGAGCGGCACAGCCAGGCCGCAAGCGCGAGCTTCGGGATCGACATGTTCGCGCCGCTCAGAATCCACCAGTTCGCGCAGAACCAGTGGATCGCGCTGGTCGACGACGACGCCCACTGGGGCGCTGCGGGAGTCGCCAAGGGGTGAGCGCGCGCCCAGTCGGCTGACCCACCGGCTTGATCCGCGCCCCAGCACCGACCCCATCCCACCGGCCGCGCACACCCTTCGCCAAGGTTTGGCTCCCCCTTCCAACCACAACATCCCCATCCATCCGCAACCCTGCGCCCCTCCCCCACACCCATCCGAGCCCCGCACCGCCGTCCGCGACTCCCCCGAGCCGGCGCCCCAGCCCCCTTTCCACCCCCAAAACCCACCCCCGTGCGCAATCTCGCGCCCCTCCCCACAATCCCCCTTGACACCCGATCAGAACCCGTTATTCTCCAGCCAGAGACCCAATCAAACCCCGCCCATGATCGCCACCCCCTCCAACCCTACACCCCCTCCCGGCCCCTCAGGCCGCTTTTGGCCCTTTGGCCATTTGGCATCTGGCCCTTTGACCACCCCCCCTCCCGACCCCTCAGACCCCATCCCGCCCCCTCCCCATCCCACCCCCGAGCAGGGCCCGGCGGCCCCCTCCCCTCCTGATTTGGCCCTTTGGCCCTTTGGCGATTTGGCCATTTCGCCGCCTCAAGCGGCGCTTCTCGAAGCCCTCGTCTCCGCCCCCTCCATCACCGCCTACGCCAAGGCCAACTCCATCCCCCTCACCAACCTCGCCCTCTGGCTCCAGCGCCCCGACATCGCCGAGGCCCACGCCGCCCTCCTCGAGCTCAAAGCCCTCGACCGTCGCACCTGGCAGGACGAGGTCGCCAAGGAGGCCATTGACACCCTCCGCGAAACGATGAAGGTCTCCGAAGACCCCATCGAACACCGCCGCTGCGCCACCACAATCCTCCGAGCCATCGCCCGAGCAAACAGGCCCGCCCGCCCCCCAAGTCCCCCTCCGCACCGCGGAGGGGGACAGGTTCACGCGCAGCGTGAACCAGGGGGAGGTGCGTCCCCCATCCCTGCTTCGCCATCTGCCTTTTCCCCCGGTGGCCCGGCTCTCCGAGCCGGCTCTCCTCCCCCTACTCCCCCCTCCGATCCCTCCGCCTCTATTTGCTGCTTTGCCATTTGCTGCTTTGCCGCCTTCGGCGGCCCCCCACTCCGTCTCTTCGTCTCTCCGTCTCTCCGTCTCTTCCCACGCCGACCCAACCAACCCCGACATCCTCACCGCCCTCGCCG
>JADZER010000052.1 GCA_020850415.1 Phycisphaerales bacterium | reverse complement strand
GCTGGACGGGGTGGAGAGCGTGGCCACCTTCTACGAGGCGGGCGTGCTGACCCACAACAAGGGCATCGTCGTCAACCTCGAGGACGGCGGCGAGTTCCACATCAACATCCTGCGGAGCCGGTAGCCATCGCCACGCGGGCGTGCGGGAGACCGCGCGGCCCGCGCTTGGCCGCCGCGATGTGCGGCGGCGGATTGCACCCCTGATTCGGAGAACACCATGGCAGCGAAGAACAAGACCACGAAGGCCAACCTCAAGGCGGTCGCCGCCGCCGACCAGGCCAACGCCAAGGCCCGCGACGCGCGGGCGGCGTCGCCCGACGGCATGACCGCCAGCGAGCGGGCGGTGGCGTCCACGGCCAAGGGCCTCTCGGCCACCATGCGGAAGGTCGCCGCCGAGGACAAGGCCAAGGCCGCGGAGCGGGCCAAGGCGGCCGCCGACGCCACGACCCCCGCCACGCCCGCCACGACGCCCCGTGCCGCCAAGGGCGGGAAGAAGGCGGGCAAGGCCACGCCCAAGCCCACCGCCCCGGCACGGGCCAACGGCGGGGCCAAGGCCGCGAAGCCCAAGGGCAAGGGGAAGTCCACGCCCGAGGCCCCCAAGCGGCTCAGCGCCCTGGACGCCGCGGCGCAGGTGCTGGGTGCCAGCGGCGGCGAGATGAGCGCCCGGGAGATGGTCGCGGCCATGACCGCCAAGGGCCTGTGGTCCAGCCCCGGCGGCAAGACCCCCGACGCCACGCTCTACAGCGCGATCATCCGCGAGATCGTCGCGAAGAAGCAGGACGCCCGGTTCAAGAAGACCGCCCGCGGCAGGTTCGCTTGCAACGGAAAGCGGGACTGAGCCATGCCAAGCGCCAACTACCAAGCCCTGCTCCGCGCCGCCGAGCGCCTGCTCGAGGCCCGCGAGGACCAGATGGTCACCAGCGAGGAGTGGGACGCCCTCCGCGACGCCGTCGTTGCCTGCACGCCCGCCCGGGCACCGAGGGCCGAGTCCTACGCCGTAGACCGCGAGGGGGCCCTGGTGCGGTCGGTGACGCCCAGGCGGGGCGAGCCCTACCAGCACCGGTGCCTCGCCGAGACCTTCGAGGCGGTCGCCCACGCGATCGACGAGGCCGCGGGCGGCGCGTTCTCCCTTGAGGGCATCGTCGAGGCCGAGGGCCTGCCCTTCTCGCAGGTCGCCACCGCCCTGGCCTTCCTGAAAGAGCGCGGGTGCGTCATCACCGTGGGCAGGCGTAGCTACGCCCCCGGGCCCGGGGTCTTCGAGGACGCCATGACCGAGTACCACGCGCTGCGCGAGAAGCCCGAGGGCTGAGCGGCGCATCCCTTCACCCCCTACGCCCCGGCGCTCGCCGGGGCGTTCTCAGTGGCGGCGGCCCATCGTGTAAGCTGCCTCACATGCGAGAGCACGACGCCCAGTCGCTGGCCGACCGAGCCCGACACGACTTCCCCGAACCGTCTAAGAACCCGCCGCGCTCGTGGGACGCCGCCCCGCCCGTGCGAGTGATCGACTGCGTGCTGAGCCTGAACCGGCACTACGGGCGCGTGGTCGAGCCTCGCGTCAACGAGTTCGAGCGGGAGCACCCGGACATCACCACCTGCGTCCAGCTCCGCGACAGGATCGTGGAGGCGACCCCAAAGGGGTTCATGCACGACTACCTCGACCTGAAGGACCCCAACCGGGGGGAGGTGCTCCTCGGCGTGGCCCAGTTCATGATCGACGCCCAGCGGCCCTTCGGGGGCGAGACCGAGGCAGCCAAGCTCCGGGAGTGGGCCGTTGACGCCCGTCCGGGCGACTACCTGGCGGTCGGCGTGAAGGGGTTCGGCCTGGCCGGGTTCCAGTACCTGCGCGTGCTGTTCGGGGCCGACACCGCGAAGCCCGACCGGCACATCATCGGGTATGTCTCGCAGGCGGTCGGGCACGAGGTCTCGGATGTCGAGGCGCTGTACGCGATGGAGCGAGCGGCGGTGCTGGGCAGGTACTCCGCCGCGTGGCTCGACCACGAGATCTGGAAGCGGGCTACGACACACTGATGCGCTCCGCCTTCTTCCCCGCGAAGGTCTCCCACCGCTGCACGATGACATCGCAGTAGGCCGGGTCGATCTCCATGAGGTACGCGCGCCGCCCCTGCTGCTCGGCGGCGATCAGGGTCGAGCCCGATCCCCCGAACAGGTCAATCACCCGCTCGCCCGGTTTGGTCGAGTAGGCCATCGCCCGCGCCGCCAGCTCCACGGGCTTTTCGGTGAGGTGGATCATCGACTGGGGGTTGACCTTCTTCACATGCCAGAGGTCGGGGATGTTGTTGGGGCCGAAGAACTTGTGCGCGGCCCCCTCCTTCCACCCATAGAAACTCCACTCGTGAGCGCCCATGAAGTCCTTGCGGGTGAGGACCGGGTGCTGCTTGTCCCAAATGATCGTCTGCGAGAAGTACAGCCCCGACGCCTTCAACGCCGGCGGGTAGTTCGCCACATTGGCGTAGCCGCCCCAGATGTAGAAGCCGCGGCCGGGGTCCAGCACCCTTGATGCGTTGCCGAACCAAGCCCCGAGCAACCGGGCGAACTCCTCGTCGGAGACGAAGTCGTTGACGAGGGGGCGGTCCTTCGGGCGGAGCTGGCCGGTGGGCTTGCCCTTCGGGTTCCCGGTGGGCTTGCCCGCGTGGCCCCGGCGCTGGGTCCCGGTCGGCTCGCCGGAGGTGGTCCTGGTGAACGAGGACATGCCCGCCGCGATGGCGTTGTTCGATCGCGGCTCGACCTTCACATTGTACGGAGGGTCGGTGTTGACCAACTGCACCGTGTGCCCATCCATCAGCCGGTCCACATCCGCGGCGCTGGCGCTGTCGCCGCACAGCAGCCGGTGCTCACCCAGCACCCACAGGTCTCCGGGCTTGGTGATCGGCTCGTCCGGCGGTTCGGGGATGTCGTCGGGGTCGGTCAGGCCGGGGTTGGCGGCCGCGCCCAGCAGGCGCTGTAGCTCGTCGTCGTCGAAGCCGAGGATGTCCAGG
>JADZER010000051.1 GCA_020850415.1 Phycisphaerales bacterium | reverse complement strand
GTCGCCGTCATTGAGGACGAGCTCCGTGACCGGCGCGTCCGGCGCCGCGCCGATGATCACGTCGCCCGGCGTCCCCAGCGAGACGAGCGTCTTGCCGACGACGCGCACCTCACCCTCCGCCGAGACGATGAGGTGGTTGAACCGCGCCTCCTGATAGGCGCCCCCCTGGGTCACCATCGAGTAGCCGTTCCAGGTGTCGTAGGCCTCCGGAAATACGCACGCGACGCCCGCCTCGCCGGCGCCGCCGCCGGCGCCGCCGGGGCCGAGGGCGGGCACGCTGACCGCCGGCGTGCCGAGCCGCACGATGGTCTTCACCTCGGGGCCCAGGACACCGAAGGTGGAGAGGTGGATATGATTATCGGTCTGCGCGACGATCCCCGCGTCCGTCCCGACCCCGGGCCGCTGGTTGCGCGAGGCGGTGTCGACGAGGTCCCCCTCGCCCAGGCTCAGCTTGGTGCCCTCGCTGGGGACGCGGATCGTGTAGCGGTTCGGCCCCGCGGTGACCGGGCCGGGCTCCGGCTGGCTCATCTGCTCGGCGGTCCGGGAGAGGTCCGGATCGATGGTGCGCGGGCGGTCATCGACCTGGATATCGATCGCGGCCATGGCTATTTCCCCTGGAGGTCTTCGAATTCGATCCGGATGCCGGAGGCCGTCTGGATCACCGACTGGGTCGCGTTCAGCTTGCTGACGGGGCTCACGGTGCGCCCGTGGGGCACGGTGCCGACGATCAGCGGGCGATCCGGGTCGCCGTCGATGTGGGCGACGAGGACCTCGACCCCCTTGTGCAGCGGGTAATGCGAGCCGTAGCCCGGGCCGCTGTAGGGCTGCGCCATCCGGATCCAGCACGACGCCTGCGATCCCACGGCGTTGCCCGAGTCGAACGGCATCCTCACCTTGTAGCGCCCGAGCTCGTCGATCTGGGCGTACTCGCCGGCGGTGTCCGCCTCGATGTGGCCGTGCATGACCCCGTGGATCACGGGCCAGGGGACGCGCCGCTCCGGCCGGAACTGCACCGCCTCCGGTATGGCGCGGAAGCGCGCCTTGTAATGCTCGATGACCTCCCCCCGGTGCTCGATGTCCCGATCGGGATCGGGGCGCTCGATGCCGACGCGGTGGTGGATGGCCGTGATCAGGTACTCGCCGTCGCCGGACCCATCGTGATGATCGGTGAGCTCGAAGACGTGGCCGACGCGGAACCTCGGGCAATCGGTCCAGCCCGCGAAGACCCGGCGCTCGCAGAGGTGCCGCTCGGCCCGGATCCCGGCGATGGCGGTGCCCTCCTCGACGCTCAGGAAGTGCTCGTTGTAGTACATCATGGTGCCGAAGCCGCGCCGGGCGTCGACGGTCGCCTTGCCCACGAGCCGGATCTGGGGGAAGAGGTGGTTGTAATCGAACACCGCGACGCGGGCCGGGATCCGCCGCTGATCGAGCGTCCACTCCCACACGGAGGACACGCCGCCGGAGGAGAGGTCGTTGCGGGCGCGGTAGCGGATCGCCGCCGGGGGGGCGATGGGCGTCGCGTACGCGTTCGAGTCGGTGATGACGAGCTTGTTGCGCGCCCCGCCGTGCTCGAAGAAGTAGAACAGCCCCTCGCTCTCGAGCCAGCGCTGGATGAAGTCCCAGTCGGTCTCCTCGTACTGGACGATGTACTCCCGCGGCAGATAGCCGCCGGCGACGCTGACGTCGAAGTCCTCCCCCGGCTTCAAGCCATACTGGGTCAGGATCAGCGCGACGAGGTCCGGCACGGTGAGGTTCTGGAAGATCCGGTTGCTGCGCGTGAGCGTCAGCGCCCAGACCGGCGGCACCATGGTCGCCACGTAGCGCGGCGGGCGCGTCCCCGAGGTGTCGAGCGTGCGGATCCGGGAGAGCACGCCGTGCACGACGTCGCCCGGCGTGGCGCCTAGGGCGACGGCGCAGGGGGCGTGGAGGAGCGCGTCGAGCTCCTCGTCGGAGAAGCCCCCCTCCTCGCGCGCCAGGAACAGTTCGAAAGAGAAGAGCGACGACAGCTCCTCGTGGCCCTCCACGCCGAAGAGGCGGACCCTGCCCCTCGGGAGCGCCCCTGACACGAATGCGATATTGAATTCGTTCAAGATGCCCATCGCCTCGCTCGCCTCCTCGCGCCTAGGGCGCCGTGAGCACCACGCCCTGATCGACCCGCACCAGGGCGCCCTCGCAGTTCGCGAGGTTCTGCATGGTGGCGCACCCGAGGTAGACCACGGGCTGCCCACAGGCATACACGCGCGAGCTGCCCGTGATGAACGTGGTCTCGCTCAGGTTGACCTTGGAGCTCTCGCCGCCGTACACGCCGGGCTCGTCCTCGGTGCTCGTGGGCAGCACCGACGCCATGGTGATGACGGGCGTCATCAGGACGAAGACGCTGGGCGAGGCGCTGACCGCGGTGGGCAGCGCGCTCGCGTTGGGGTAGTTGATGAGGACGGGAGGGCCGCCGCCGGGGTTCGGCGTGGAACACCGGTCGGGGAACGCGGAGCACTCGCCTCCTACCATGCACGCTACGGGGAAGCCTATCTCGGCCATGGTCCACCTCCCGCGGCTATCGGCCGCGCACGAAATCCTCGGCGCGGGCGCGATGGGCGTCGGTCCTCTTGACGTCCTTGAGGTTCGCGCCCCCGAAATCGGCGTCGTCCGAGGTGGCCCGGTGCAGGTCCGCCTGCTCCAGATCCG
>JADZER010000050.1 GCA_020850415.1 Phycisphaerales bacterium | reverse complement strand
TGGGCGTCGTGGTCTTCCTGAGCGTCAAGACCCTGCCCGATCTCGTCGCGATCCTCGCCGACGCCGGCATCGACCCGCCGCGCCTGACCACCGGGATCATGGCGTTCGGGCAGGCGATCGCCCGCCATGGCCCGCTGCTGGCCCTCGCTGCGGTCGCCCTCGCCCTGCCCGCGGCCGCGCTCGCCCCCCGGCTGCGCCGGGCGGGCTGGTCCGCCCCGCCCGGGCTCCGGCGGCTGCTGCCCCGCGCGATCCGCCAGACCCTCATCGCCCGCGCATGGTCGAACCTCGCCGAACTGGTGGTGACCGGCGTCCCCCTGGTCGACTCCTTGCGGATCGTCGCCCCCACGGTCAGCGGCGCGGGCGCCGGGTCGCTCGCCCGCTCGCTCCGCGACGCCGCGGGAGCTATCGAACGGGGCTCGACCCTCGCGGACGCGCTCCGCGACCCCGTGTGGTTCGACGACGAGTGCCGCCGGCTCGTCGCCATCGGCGAGAGCGCCGGGGAGCTGCCCGACATCCTCGCCCGCCTCGCCCACCGCACCCACCGCGCCGCCACCCGCTCGATCGACCGGGTCGCGGCCCTGCTCGAGCCCGCGGTCATCCTGCTGCTCGCCTCGGCGATCGGCGTCGTCGTCATCGGCGCCGTGCTGCCCATCCTCAAGCTCCAGGAGGTCATCGGATGAGGAGCGGAACCAAACGAACGCGAAGGACGCGAAGAACTCGAAGGAAGGCAGAATGAATAAGAGCGGTCGCATACCGATTCATCTGATGAGGCACCCCTGCTCTGCTCCCCCTTCGCGCTCTTCGCGACCTTCGCGTTCGACTTCTTCTCGCCCCGCCATGACCCTCGTCGAGGTCCTCGCCGTCGTCGTCATCCTGGGGCTTCTTGCCGCGACCCTCGCGGTCGGCTTCAGCGGCGCCTTCGGCAAGGGCAAGCACGAACTGGCCAAGACCGGCATCGGGCAGATCGTCCAGCGCCTCGAGATCTACCACATGGACCAGAGCGCCTGGCCCGACCTCGACACCGGCCTGCGGGCCCTCGCCGAGGCCTCGCCCTCCAGCGCGTTCTACCTGCCCGCCGACAACCTCACCGACCCGTGGGACCGGCCCTACCTCTATATCACCCCGGGCCCCGACGAGCACCCCTACGAGGTCGTCAGCTACGGGGCCGACGGCCAGCAAGGCGGCGAGGGCGAGAACGCCGACCTCTCCTCGGTCAGCCTGCGGGGGAAGCGATGAGGGCACGAGGACGGAACGCGAAGCCCGCGAAGGACGCGATGAACGCGGGGTGTGTGCCCGCGTGCGCCTTCACGCTCATCGAGTCGCTCGCGGTGGTCGCGCTGCTCGCCCTGGCGGTGAGCACGCTCGCGGTGGGCGTTGCGCCCTCGGTGGGAGCCGCGCGGCTGCGCGACGCCCGCTCGGCGGTCCTCGACGCGGACGCCCGGGCCCGGGTGCTCGCGCGGCAGGGGCGGGTGGTCCTCCTCTCGGCCGACGAGCACGCGGTGTGGGCCCACGACGCGGCCGACCCGCGGGAGACGCCGCTGGTGCGCCGCCCGCTGCCGGAGGGAGTCGCCGTGGCGATCCGCGGGGCCGCCGTGGGCGAGCCGCTGGGAACTCTCCGCATCGACGCCGACGGGCGGAGCGGCGACTACCTGCTCACCGTGCTCGCGGGCGACCGGGCCAGCGAGACCGTGGTCGCCGGCCTGACCGGCTACGCCTTCGGGCCCCGGCCCGTCGAGATCGGGGGCGGCCCGTGAGACGCGGCCTGACCCTCATCGAGGTCGTCGCGGCGACGGCGCTGCTCACGCTGATCGTCGCGGCGTCGGTCCCGATCCTCGGGGCGGCGCGCCGGGATCTTGCCGCGTCACGGGCCGTGCCCGACGGCGCCGCGGCGGAATCGTTCGAGGACGCCGTCGACGACCTGCTCCTCCAGCAACGGGGCCTCGCCGCCGAGCTGCCCGAACCCCCGGCGGGGCTTGAGCTGCGCTGGACAACCAACGGGCAGGAGTTCGCGGCGACCGCCACCGTGCTGACCGCCGCCCGCGCCGACGACGACGAGCGCCGCTCCTCGCACTGCTGGGTGCGGTTCCGAGCGGGCGAGGCCGAGGCCGTGCGCTGGCTCCCTCTGCCGGACCTCCCGGAAGGCGGACGACCATGAGCCGCCCGGGCATGACCATCCTCGAGCTGCTCCTCGCCCTGGCCCTGCTCAGCGGGCTCACCATCGCCTGCGTCTCGTGGACCACCGCCGCCACCCGCGCGCTGTCCGACCAGGGAGGGAGTGCGGCCTGGACGCAGGGTGCCCGGGCGACCCTGGCCTTCATCGACGACGCGATCGCCACCGAGGACCGATCCGGCGGCCGGGCTCGGGAGACCTGGCGCGTGGCGGTGGAGGGCCAGCGGCTCACGCTGCGGTCGAGGCAGGTCGTCGCGACAGACTCGGGCACGCCCGCGCTCGCTGAGACGGTCGAGCTGTCCGCCGAGAGCGGCTCGCTCGTCGCCACCTACCGCGACGCCGGGGGCCGGCGGCTGGCCCAGCGGCCGCTCCTCGGGGGGGTGCTCGGGGGGGCGCTCGGGGGGGAACTCGTGGGGGTGCTCAGCCTGGACATCACCGTCACCGAGTTGGAGGGCGCCCGCGCGCGGGTCCTCGTCACCCTCCGCGACGGTCGCAGTGGCCGTGCGGAGCGGGCCTGGACCCTCGAGAGGGGGGAGCTGCGATGATCCCCCGCCGTCCAGCCCCGCGCCGCGGCATCGCCCTGCTGCTCGTGCTGGCGACGCTGGTCCTCTCGACCAGCGCGGTGGTCGCGCTCGCCCGGGCCGCCGCCGGCTCGCGCCTCGCCGCGACCGCCCGCCACCGCGCCGAGCTGGCCGACCAGATCCGCGACGCCGCCGAGGCGCCCATCCAGGGCTGGCTCCACCGCCACGCCGGCCGGCTGGTCCTCCCGCCTGACTCTGACGCGCCCAGGTTCCTGGTGCTCGACGACGCGTTCGAGCTCGGCGGCGAGCCGGCGCGGATCACGATCTCCGCCTTCGACCAGTGCGGCATGCCCCCGACGACCGCGCGCTCGGCCGCGACCGATTCGATGCTGCCGGCCGGGCTGGCCGGCGCGCTGGACCGCCTGGGCGAGGCCTACGCCGAGCGCCCGGGCCTCGACCTGCTCGCGGCCGCCGGCGCGGGGCGTGTGTTCCCCACGGCCGGGGCCGGGGCCCTGGGCGCACACGCCGCCACCCACAACCCCCCGCGCCCGGGCGCTCGCGCGGCCGTCAACATCAACACCGCCCCGCTGCCCCTGATCGAGTCGGTCTACCGCGCCCGGGGCCTGGGCGGCCTCGACGCGGTCCTCGAGTCGCGGGCCGCCGGCCGCGTCGCCTCGCCGGGGGCGCTGCGGGCCCCGCGCGACGAGCCCCCCCCCGAGACCACGCCCCTGCCGGTGGCCATGAGCACCGCCTGGGCGTTCCGCGTCGACTGCCGCGTCGGCGGCGTCCTCCGCTCGTGGTGGTGCGTGTACGCCGACGCCGGCAGCAACTGGGAGAAGGTGCAGCGCATTGCCATCACCGACTGACCCCATCACGGCCTGGCGCAGACGCCAACGCACCGCCGGCGCGACCGCCGTCGTCGTGCTGGCCGCCTCGGCGCTCTGGTCGTGGTGGCCGCTGCCGGCCCTCCCCACGGCCGACCCGGCGCTGCGGCCGCCGGCCGATGACGCCGGGACGATCGACGGGCCCGCGCCCCTCGACCGCGCCGCGTTCGCCGCGTCGATCTGGAACCCCCCGCCGGCGCCGGAGCGGACCGCCGAGCAAGCCCCCACCGCCAGCACCCCCCCACCGCTCCGTCTGCAACTCATCGGGATCGCCCGCGACGCCGGGCCGGGCGGGGACCAGGTGCTCCGCGCCGCGCTCTACGACCCCGACACCGACAGGCTCCACATCCTGGCCGAGGGCGAGCGCGTCGGCGCGGTCACCGTCATCGCCGTCGAGCCCGGGGTGGTGAGGCTGGAGTCCGGCGGCCGGACCGCCGAGCTGCGGCTGCGCAGGGACGAGGAGCGGGCCTCATGACGAACGACACGGCCACCCCGCGCGACCGCCGACTCCCCCCGGAGTCCTTCTACTGGGCGGTCCTCGACACCGGCGCCCTGCCCGCGCGGGCCGCCCGACGCCCCGCCCGACACCCCGACAAGCTCGGCTACCTGTTCGAGGCGGTCCTCCCCGTGCCCATCGAGCGGGTCCAGGCGTCCTACCTGCCGATGGATGGCCGCCGCGTCCTCGCCTGCGGCATGGACACCGACCGGGTCGCCGAGCTCGCCACCCAGGGCGTGCTCACCCTCGGGCCGGCGTCGGTCCCAGGGTTCCTGGGCATGGCGCCCGATCCGGGGACGATCAACCTCCTGCACGGCCGGTTCGAGCCCGGCGAGATCGGGCGGGCCCGGGGTCGGTTCGTGGGGGTCTGCGCCGCGGCCCTGCTCGCCTGTTCGGCGCTGATCCTCGCCGGCCAGACCCGGAGGACCTCCTTCCATAACCTCCAGGCTCGCGCCTGCGCCGACGCCACGGCGTCGGTCTACGCCCGGGTGCTCCCGCCCTCGGCGGGCCCGCTGCCCCCCGCCGCCCGGCTCACCGCCGAGCTCCGCGCGCTGGACCGCACCCGGGGCGCACACCCCGCCGAGCGCGGCCCCCGGGAGATCGCCCCGATCCTCGCCGCCCTGCTCGCCCGATGGCCGGCGGACCTGCCGGTCACGACCGAGACCCTCAGCGTCTCGGACACCGCCATCACGCTCACCGCACGGCTCCCCGACAGCGCCGCCGCCGAGCGCTTCGAGCGCGAGCTCGGGGCCCCCGAGGGCTGGCGCATGGCCCAGCCCGAGGTCCGGGCCGAGCGCGACGGCGTCGTGGTCCGCGCCCGCATGGAGCCCACGCCATGACACGCCGCGCCGCCACGCTCTGGCTCGCCGCCGTCCTCGCCGCGGGCCTGCTGCTCGTCGCCGTCGGGGCGGCGCGACTCCGCACCGCCGAGCGCCGGGCCGGGGGTGCGTTCGCCGCGTTCGAACTGGCCCGGGCCGACGCCGAACGCGTCCTGGCGCTCCGGTCCCGGACGCAGACCATCGCCGGGGGCGTGCAGCCCCAGCAGGACGTGTTCCAGAGGACCAACCAGACGATCACCGCCGCGGGCCTCCACGACGCCGCCGTGCGGTCGGTGACCCCCGCCGGCGACCGGGCCCTCGACGCCGGCGGCGCCGGCGGGCCCGCCCGCCGGGCCCAGTCGGTCCGCATCGTGCTCGGCCCCGTCACCGTCGACGAGCTGGGCGCGTTCCTCGACCGCTGGCGGCGGGACCAGCCGCTCTGGACCATCACCGCCGTCGAGCTCGGCTCGCCTCGGGAGGGCTCGTACCAGGCCACACTCACCGCGTCGGCCGTGTACCTCACCGACGGCACGGACCAGGGAAGCACGCCATGAAATGTTGGGCGCTTATTGCTGTTGTCATGGCCCTCGCCGGGTGCGCCACCACCCGCACCGGCCCCTACACCCCGCAGTCCGAGGCCGCCCGCAACCCCCTCGAGGCCCAGCGCCTCACGCAGGAGGCCGTCGCCGTCTTCGACACCGACCCCGAGAAGGCCGAGCTGCTGCTGCGCGACGCGCTCACCGCGGATCTGTTCCACGGACCGGCACACAACAACCTGGGCGTGCTGTACCTGCGGCGCGGCGACCTGTATGGGGCCGCGTCCGAGTTCGAGTGGGCACGCAAGACTCTTCCAGGGCTGCCGGACCCGCGGCTCAACCTCGCGCTCACCCTCGAACGCGCGGGACGCATCGACGACGCGATCGAAGAGTACCGCTCGGCGCTCGAGGTCTACCCGGGGCACCTCCAGACTCTCCAGGCCATGACCAGGTGCAGGCTGCGCTACCGGCCGGAGGAGGCCCGCGACGACCCGACCGTCACCTCGGACCTGCGGGAGATCTCGCTGCGGGGTGAGAGTGCCGAGTGGCGGACATGGGCTCAACAGAGGCTGCTGTCTCTGACGGCGCCCACTCGTTAGCAGCACTCGCACCCTACAACAGCTCGTCGGCTTGCTCCGGTCCTTGGCCTTGCTCGCCGTCGTTAAGCGGAGGAGCCGATCTCGCCGACGAGGACACGCATTCGTCGAGCGCCACGATACTCGGTGGCCCAGTGGCGACCGACACTTCCCAAACACGAAGTGAGACACGGCCGACGATGACGAACAGCAGGAAGTCCTGCTCGAGTGTGGCTCGTCGAACGGTGTGCGCCCAACTCCGTCTGTCGATGCAGGATGGAGTGGGATCGTCCTCGGGGTGTGTGTGCCACTCACCCAGGTAGATGAGGGTGCCGTCCGATCGAGTCCATGCTTGGTCCACGGTCTCCTGAGCCGGTCGTCGTGCCCTCAGGAACCGATGTCGCGATCTGCGATCATGACTGGACGGGCCACAAGCCTCATCGACGACAACATCCGCCGTCCCCAGGATCAAGCGGCCGAGGAGGATCCCGCCGGCCTCCGGACGATCCTGCGCGAATTGTCGGTGCCCCCGGAGATGATCAATGACACCCGGGACTAACCGGACCGTTCCCACTACCGGTCGCCGGAAGTCCATCATGCCCTCCTGCCGCACACCGGACAATCCGGTCTGGCGAAATCATGCTCGGCGCAAACGCCCGAACCACGAAGCCGAGATCCACGCATTGACAGTCGGAATCCCGCGTCCGTGAAGCTCGCACCATCACTGGCCCAGGTCACCAGTTCAGGACTGCGCTTGTCAGCCAGGACTCGTGCGGCAACCTGGCGCGAGGCCAGGAGCGCCATCTGCTCGGCGTCCAGGGCACTGAAGGGCGTGAAAGTGCCTGCGCACCCCGCCATCGTCCGTTGAAAACGCTGGTTCGGCGCGGCGAGCCCCGACATGTTCAAGGGGCCGTCTTCCTCGTCAACTCGGAACAGGCACTCGAAGCACCCTGCCGTGCCAGGCACCGTCGACAGCACATGGCCGCCCAGCCCGATCGGCTCAACCCAAACATGCGATGAGTCGATATGCGCCCATACCAGGCGGTTTATCCGCCGCTCGAGCGTCTCGTCGCCCGTGGCACAAACGAGATGGTCCAAGGCCAGACACTGCTGTTCGTTCAGGGTCAGATAGTTCTCGATGGTCTCGGCGGAGGAATCGACGGTCTGGTGGGGGAACCTCGATCGCAGCATGCGCGCCAGTCCCTCGGACTTCTTCTCGCCGATGGACCCGGCACCGAGCGCATGTCTGTGGATGTTGGCCGCCTCCAGCACCTCGGGATCTACGAGAGTGAGTCGACCAACGCCCAATGCCGCGAGCTGCTGAGCCACGTGGCTGCCGACTGCGCCACAGCCAGCGATGCAGACATGCGAGCCTTGGAGCGACACATCAGATCCTCCGCGCGGAACCACAAACAGCGGGTCAGCTCGCTGCACCCTGACCCGCTGAATAGGCTCCGACCTCGGCAAGTGTAGTGTGCGGTGCCCTGGGGCGTGACCCTTCCGATACCCGCGGCTGGCAGCGATCACTGCTTTGCCGCTCGGCTCTGGGACCCTCACTCCGAAGAGAACATGGTCGATTCCATCGTGGCCTGGCGCGCACAGTATCAGCGTTGCCGGCAGACCATGCGATAGGATCCACGCCCAGATCTGGTCTGCAGTCCTCTCGGCCGCATGATCGTGTACCAGCGTGAGCACCTCCTCCAGGGTCAGTGGCGATCCGAACGGAGGCGGCATCGGGAGGTTGTCAAGTCCAATGAGCAGGCCATCCGAGTACTCGTGGACTTGGTGGCCCGTCGCACCGGTCCATGACTCCGCGGCCGTCAAAGACGGGGCGGCGAGGGCCCGGCTGGCCCTCGGGCCATAGACCGCGATGGCGATCTCTCGCACGCCGATCTGAGGCTCGAGGATTGATGTCAGGTGAGGCGGACGGAGCCAGTCTGGCCAGTACGCCTCGAACTCCTGTTTGATCTCGCGTGCGAGGTCGCCGGTCGCAGAGAGTGTGCGACGAGCTCGCTCCAGCGATTCGAGTACAACCTGCTCCGGTCGTTCGGGATCGACAACCGCCCCAGGGTCCGGGGCGATACAGATCTTCCTGTCCTGTGCAACATGGGCTATCTGATCTTGAGGTGGACGTCGACACAGAATGTGTGGCAAGCAGTCGGGAAACCCCTTCGGAAGCCTCACCAGAACGGGCTGACTCCGCCCATCCTCCAGGTCCAGGTCCCCAGCCCACTCCCCGGCGTGTCGTCGCTTGAACCCGAGTTCCCGCAGGCAGCGGTCCACCCGTTGGTCCGCTTCTCTTCGGGTAGCCGCAAGTGACTCACGGAACATGGAATCAAGCCGAGGCAACCGGCGTGACGATCGCCGGTGCGTGGGTGCGACGCGCAGTGTCAACGGGCTCGGGAACCGGGAAGTCCTGCCCGAACACAGTCTGCAGTCGTCGGCACGCTTCGACCGGGTCCGGCGTCACGCCGGCGAAGACCAAGGCGTCGGCGAGTTTGGCCATCCGCCCCTTGAAGTCCGCCATGTCCTGTTCGGTCAGCCGTCCGAACATGTCCTCGAACTCGGGAGTCGGCTTTGTGGCCCCTACGCGACCGATCGTGGTCGCAATCCGGCGAGTGAACTCAGCGAGAGCGCCCCGATCGTCCGACCGGCCGTCGAGGTAGATCGCTCGCTTCAACTCTTGCTGGATCGCCAGCAGCACCAGACCGAGTCCGGTCGGCTTGCCGTCGTTATCGAAGGGCATCTGGACATCGTTCCACCGTCGAAGGCATCGGACGCACCGACGGAACTGGTCCGTACGCGTGGCCGCATCCTCAGTGCCGACAAAGCGGTTCGTGTGGTAGTCCGACACATACGCCAGGAGCCCTGTCGGGTCGGCGGGCCGCCAACCCTTGGTGCGGTGAGCGAGCCGGTATCGCTCGGCGCCGTTGTCCTCCTCCGAGACGGCGAACACCACGAGGTCCAGGTGGAAACCGGCCTCGTAGTTGACCCGAATGCAGGGCCCCTTGTCCTCCACATTTTGTGTGTGCCCTCGGACCGCTTCGAGCACCCACCCCCGCACCTCCGCCGCAGAGTGCGCTGACGCGTCGATGTCGAACCGAAGCCCTATGTCGAGGTCGTACTCAAGATCGGCGATCGGCTTGACGCCGGTCTTCATCTTGTAGCTGCCTTGGAGAAGTACCCGGCACGAGGGGTGGCCGTGCTGCTCGAGATACCGTTCGATCTTGGCAATAATGATGTCGCGCTTCTCGCGGAGGTTCTCCCCCATCTCATAGTCGACCCGAATGGTCGCGTGGAACTGCTCGAACTGCTTCTGGATATCGGCCATGTCATCGGCTCCGTTAGTTCAGGATGCTGGACACCCGCCGGCGAACCGTGTTGTCCGCCGCGGCTGTCCGGCCGCAATGAGCAAGAATCTGCTTGCTCCTCATGGTCACCTCGTCCATGCGAAGACGGTCCGGGTTCGCCATCTCGATCCGTTCGTATCGCGGGCATGGATGCTGGTAGCTGGCGACGATCCGGCGGAGGATCTGATGCGCCACCATCGAGCCGGAATCGATGAAAAGCGAGGGGAAGGACCGCGAACACAGCCAAGCAACCCTTCCACGGTCACGGCAGCGCTTTGAGGCGGCGCCCTCGCCCAGCTCGCAACGAGGTGTCGCGATCGACAAGACTCGGACCTGCCCGGGGGGCACTTTGAACTCTTCGAGCGCCTCAACGAACCCGAGCAACGCGGGGTGGTTTGCAACGACCCCCGCATCGCAGAACTCCTCCCGCAGCCTGTCACCCGGATTCTCGAGCCTGACCACAGGGAAGAACGTGGGTGCCGCGGTGCTCGCCATGGCGATGTCAACGAGCCGAAGCCCGTTGTCGCGACTGAGATTCGCTGAATGATCCGTCTTGAACACGCGAGGTGTGCCGGTGGTGAGATTGAGTGCCGTGACCAGAGTGGCCTTCCGATTCGCATGCAGGTCGCCGAGAGTCGTCGCACCGAACTGCTCGGTGAGCACCGCCCGCAGAGGGTCGCTCGGGTACTTGGCCGAGAGCCAGCCTCGTCCTTTGCGACGGAACACACGATCACCCAGCGTCTCGTACAAGGCGACGAGCTCCTCGCCGGACTTTCCATAGGCCAACGCGAGCGAGATGATCGCGCCGGTGCTGGTTCCGCAGAATAGATCGAATGAACCTGCAAAAGGGCGGCCGGTATGCGCCTCGATGCCCGCGATGAAGGCCGCGGACGCCAAACCTAGGAATCCGCCTCCATCGACGCTCAGAACACGGAAGGGCTTCTGATCGGCGGGGGCGTCGGCTCGCCCCGGACCGGTCGAAGGAAGAGGGGTAGTTCGTGGGGTTTCCCTCGCATGAGGAGGGCCCTGATCACCCATCGGAGTTAAGAAGGCTCGCCGCGTTTCGGGCGGCTCTAGATCCGAAGACATGTGCCGGGGTGTGCAATCGTGATGCCAGGAGTCTCGTGACTCTGGAGGTTACTCGTGTGGCTCCCCGACTCGTTCAGGGGTGTTGGAAGGTCGCTTCGAACCGGCGCTGGCACCCAAGTAACCCAGGGGCTGACAGCACGCTGCCAAAACGGCAGGTTATCGGCCGCCCAACCAGACGCTGCACTCAGCCCGACTCGTTTCGCCGTTGAAGCTCCGACATGCAGATCTTCCGCCTCTCCCTCCGCCTCGGCCCCCCGGCCCCGAACAGGCTCGCCCCCTGGATCGACGCGGCGACCCCGGCCCCCACGACGCAGTCCAGCCAGTGGTTGTCCAGCCCCGGCGTCTTCAGCTTCCACTCGTCGACCGTCCGCCCCCGACCCTCGGTCCTGACCGGGTACTCGGCCGTCAGGTGCTCGGCGAACAGCCGGTGCTCCCGCGCGTCCCGCCCGAACAGCGACAGGCACCCCGGGTCCCCCATCCCCACCCCCAGCCGCTCGTGGACGAACGACTTCCAGTAGTTGGTGTCATAGACCACATGCCGGACCGGGTGCCGGCCGCGGACGGAGGGGATCCGCCAGTTCAGCCCCTCCCGGTCGCCGCGCTTGCGTTGGTGCTCGCTGAATGGCCTGCCCGACGCCCCCACGTACCGCCCGTGGCTGGGGGAGAGCAGCGCCGACAGCGGGGACTGCCGGCTGAACAGGTAGACGGTGGGGGTCGACGCCCCCCAGTTCGCGTCGATCAGGCACCGGTCCACCCGCATCGGCGTCCCGTCGTCGCGCGGCCACTCCCGGCCGCAGAGGCGCCCCACGAGGGTCTCCAGCCCCGCGTACAGCACCGCCTCCAGCCCCGGGCTCTTGCCCCCGTGCCGGGACCGCAGCGTCGTCCGCGAGCCCCGCATCGTGAACAGCGGGTCGTGCTGGTCGGGCTCGGTCCCGTAGTCCACGACCGCCCCGCTGAACTCGCTCGACCACCCGACGACCGCGTAGAACAGCATCTTCTCCTGCACATCGATGAACGCCGTGAGGTGCTCGCACCAGGCCGGGACCACCCCCCGCGCCATGCCGTTGGTCTTGGCCGCGATCTCGTCGGCGGTGAGCGGGCCGGCCAGCCCGGCGTCCTCGCGGAGCGGCCGGTTCTGGAACTCCGACCAGAACGCGTGCGGGTCCAGGATCCTGATGTTCATGGCGAACTGGACGGCGGAGAGCTCCCCGGGCCTGAACCTCGCCTCCCAGGCGACCCGGGCGCCCTCGTCCATCGCCGCGCGGTGCTTCCCGTAGAACCTCGTCGCCGGCGCGACCCCCTCGCCGGCGGCCATGCCCCGGCGGAGGATCCCCTCGTACTCGGCCCACAGCGCCTCGTTCTTCGGGAACTCGTAGATCAGGCTGGTCCGCTCGCCCTGCCACTCGGGGTGCTTCTCGGGGTCGAGGATCTGGTCGGCGAGGTCGTCGGGCCGCACCACCGTGATCGTCATGAGCCCGGCGATCTGCACGTCCGGCCCCCCGAGGCCCAGCACCGCCCCCCCGAGCACCTGCTCGCGGTTCCGGCACTGCGAGGGGCTCCGCGCGCTCTCGTCGGTCTGGGGGTCGTCGATCAGCACCAGCGAGGGCCGCACCGTCGCCCCGTCGGGCCGCTTGAACTTCATGCCCCGGAGCTGCCCGGTGATGCCCACCACCCGGATGATCGCCCCCGAGGCGGCGCTGCCGGGGATCGTCGGCAGGACCAGCTCCTTGGCCGCCCAGCCGATGCCGGTCGGGCCGCCCTCGTAGAGCTGGCCGTTGGCCCGCTGGTAGATGCCCTCCAACGCCCGGATCGGGTGGCACACCTCCGGGAAGTCGGCCAGGAGCCGGTCGTTGTGCTCCAGCTCGCTCTTCATGGAGTCGAGCAGGTCATCGGCGTGCTCCTCGGTGGCCCCGATCACCACCACGAACCCCCGGTGGCCGTAGAGGATCGCCCACAGGCAGGCCGCCTCGCACAGCGTCGACTTGCCGCTGCCGCGGGGCATCGCCATCGCGAAGAGCCCGCCCTCGAGGACGCACCGCTCGATCCTCGCGATGACCCGCAGGTGATCCGGCGACCAGGCCAGGGTGAAGGTCGCCGGGAAATACGCCTCGGCGAACCGCCGGAAGTCGCGCGCGCACGCCTCCCGCCGCGCGGGCTCCCCGACCACCGGCAGCGGCCCGATGTTGCGGGCCGAGAGCGACAGGGCCCGGTTGCGCTGCGCGGACCGCTCGCGGTGGGCGTCGTAGCCGCCGAGCCGGTCCGGCGCCACGGGGTCGGGCACCGCGGGCAACTCGCCGGCCAGCCACGCGGTGTAGCGGAGGAGGTCCAGACGCCGGCCGTCGCCGATGCGGAGCCCCGCCTCGTCGCGGTGGCGCCGCAGCACCCGCTCGTGGAGCACCACCCCGAGCGGCGTCGAGTTGAGCAGCCGGAGGAGATCGACCGGGCGGAGGTTCTGCGGGTCAACCGCCACGCCGCCCGGCCTCGCGAGCCTTGGCCAGCCACGCCGCGAACCGCACGAGGTGGACCGACCCGTCCTCGTTGGTCGGCGCTCCCCGCGCGAGGATCGCGACGATGTCCTGCTCGGTGAACTCCTTCTGGCCGGCGCGGCTCAGCAGCGCGGCCACATCGGCGACGGAGAGCCGCTCGGGATTGAGCGCGGGCCCGCGGGCCTCGGCCGGCGGGTGTGGGGCGGGGGTATGTGGGGCGGTGGGGTGTGGGGTGGGCGTGCGGCGTGCCATCGCGGCTCCTCTCGGTTCACGGGGCGTGTGGACCCACACGCCCGCGGGTGCGGGCAAACGGCGGGCGGTCCCGCCGGTCGGGCCCCGGCGGGGCCGCGGCCGCCCCGGGGCGGCGTGGTGCCCCGGGGTGCGGTCCAAGGGCAATCCCCCGGGGCGGGCCGGGTTGGCGGCGGTCGCGCGTCACGGCCCGCGCCCCGGTCCCGAGGCCTGTTTCTTCCCGGCGCGCCGCGCGGGCTGCGCCGCCGCGACGCGCTCGGCCTTCCGACCCGTGAACGCCTCCCACCGCCCGACGACGACATCGCAGTAGGCCGGGTCGATCTCCATCAGGCACGCCCGCCGCCCCGACTGCTCGGCGGCGATCAGCGTCGAGCCCGACCCGCCGAACAGGTCGAGCACGCGCTCGCCGGGCCTGGACGAGTACTGCAGGGCCCGCACCGCGAGCTCGACGGGCTTCTCCGTGAGGTGGACCATCGACTGGGGCGAGACCTTCTTGACCGCCCACACATCGGACGCGTTGTTCGGACCGAAGAACTTGTGGCCCTTCCCCTCGCGCCACCCATAGAAACACCACTCGTGGTCGCCCATGAAGTCCTTGCGCCCGATCACGGGGTGCATCTTGTGCCAGATCACCGCCTGCGAGAAGTAGAGCCCGGCCTCCCGGAGCGCGGGCGGGTAGTTGCCGATGTTCGAGTACCCGCCCCAGATGTAGAACGCCCGCCCCGGCTCGAGCACCCGGGCCAGGTTCTTGAACCAGGCGCCCAGCACCCGGGCGAACGCCTCGTCGCTCATCCAGTCGTTGTCGAGCGGGCGGTCCTTGGCCCGCATCTTGGAGACCCGGCCCTTCTCGGCGCCGCCCGGGGTGCGGGGCCGGTCGTCGTACGCGCGGGCCCCCTGCCCGGGGAAGCTGCTCAGCCCGGCGCGGATCGCGTTGTTCGAGCGCGGCTCGACGGCCACGTTGTAGGGCGGGTCCGTGTTGACCAGCTGGGCCGTCGCGCCCTCCATGAGCCGGTCCAGATCGGCCCCGCCCGCCGAGTCGCCGCACAGCAGCCGGTGGTCGCCGAGCACCCACAGGTCGCCGCGTGCCGTGGTCGGCACGTCCGGTGGCTCGGGGATCTGATCCGGGTCGGTCTGACCGTCCCGCACCCCGTCGCCCAGCAGGCCCGCCAGCTCCCCGTCCTCGAAGCCGAGCCGCGACCAGTCGATCCCGCTGTCGCGCAGCCCCGTCAGCTCGAGCGCGAGCTTCGCCGGGTCCCACTCGGCCAGTTCCCCGGTCTTGTTGTCCGCCAGGCGGTAGGCGCGCACCTGCTCGGGGGTGAGGTCCCGGGCCACATGGACGGGCACCCTGTCGAGGCCCAGCCGCCGGGCCGCCTTCCACCGGGTGTGGCCGCAGACGATCACGCCCTCCCCGTCGACGACGATCGCCTGTCGGAACCCGAAGCGGCGGATGCTCTCGGCCACCGCGTCCACGGCCTTGTCGTTGACACGGGGGTTCCCGTCGTAGGGCCTGATCTGGCCGGTCGGCCGCATCTCGATCTTCATGGCTTCCTCCCGCCCGCCCCGGGCCCGACCGGCCCGCGACGCGCCGGCCAACAAACTCGGACTATGACCGTTGCTGTTCCGGCCGGTATATCGGGGCGTTTTTGGGCCTGGAAGGACCCGTGACCCCCCCACCCCCATGCGGGTCGGCGCGCTCCCCACCCCGCGGGCCGCGTGCGTGATGGCCGGCGTGGGCGCCTCACGCGCGACCTCCGAGGGCGGCCTGCCCCGCATCCCGGCGCACCACGGGGCGCGGCCCGGGCTCCGCGGCCCGGTGCTTCCCCGCCTCGGCCTCGAGCGTCGCGAGGAGCTCGAGCGGCCTCTCGCGGGCCGCGGCGAGCTCGTCGTCGGTCAGCACGCCCGCCGCCGCGAGGGCCTCATTCGTCGGCCAGACAGAACGCACCACGCGCTCCAGCCTGAGGAGCTCGTCGCGCCGGTCCACGCAGTTCCGGTACTCGCCGAGCGCGCCCATCAGCACACCCACCTGCGCCGTGCGCCGAGTGAGCAGCTCCCGATCGCACTGACTCGCCCTCGCGTTGCTGCGTCGGCGGTGCTCCTCCGTCGCGGTGCCGTCCTGGAGCAGGTTGACGAGAACTCCCGCCCGAGCGCCGTGCTCCCGCATCGGCTTCCACATCGAGATCCCGACCCTGACGACCTCGGCGGGAAGTCTCGCCGCCAGAGCACGAGCCTTGGGCGTCGAGACCCCGTGCTTGCGGAGCAGATCCACAACCCCCACCACCCCCACCACCCCCTCCACCCCGCCCGGGGACCGCGCCGCCTCGCCGACGGCGGGCAAGCACGGCGATCGGGGCCCCGCGGGTGGTGGTTTGGATTGGTCTCTTCCTTGGTTGTCTGCAGTTCCCGCATAGTTTGCGCGCACGGATTGCATAGTTTGGGTGCGCGGATTGCATAGTTCCCGCCCGGGATTCTCGCGGTCGGACGGGGCGGAGGAGCCCCGAGACCGAGCCCGCAGGGCGTCGAGATCGATGCGCCGCACGGTGGTGTTCCCCTTGCCCCCCGGCGACGCCCTGACGATCACCACGATCCCCTTCTCGACGAGGCTCGCCATGTGCTCCGCCGCCCGCCGGGGCCCGTAGTGCGCCTTCTCGGCGATGCTCGCCAGGCTCGCCGTGGTGTTCGCACCCGTCCCCCAGTCCCCGAACTCCGCCATGGCCTTCAGGACCGCGACCTCGCCGCGCGAGAGGTCGGAGTCGGAGATCGCCGCGAGCAGCGCCGGCAGCCCCGTGACAGGTCGCCGCGGCCGGGTCATCGCGCCGCCCCCCCGCACGCCCCAGAGGGAGCCGGCCGTGCCGGACAATCGACGCAGCAGCGCGGCTCGAGTGGGCCGGTGGGTGCATAACCGACGAGGGTGACGGTGAAGGATCGACATGTGCGGCGCCTCCGGGTCCCGCCCGCCGGCTCGGTCGAGGACCGTCCCGAGGTTGGTGGCGGACCTGTCATTTGAAGAACTCGATCACTGGGGTCCTGGCGTGCGATTGCCTCGCTCGGACTGGCCTGCGCGGACCCGGGTTCGATAGACACGCACGGTTGGAGCGGGATGCGTCGAACGCCGCCAGCGCCGCACGGCTCACCCGCCACCTCGGACGATTCGATGGGTCCGGCGCGTGGTTCACCGCCAGCAACGCCCCAGCCTGGATCCACGCGTACACCGTCGCGGGGCGGATCCCACGCTCGCGTGCAATCTCACGAGGAGAGAGCCATTCACGCATGCTCCCCCCCAGCCCGCCCGTCCTCGGTGTCCGAGAGCCTCGCGAAGAACCGCTCCAACGCAGACCGAGTCGTGTACTTGGTGCCCCCCAACTGGATAACCTCGAGCCGAACGCCTCGCAGCCCATGGCGAGCCCAGCGGAAGAGGGTGCTGGCGGCGGTTGACCGGCCGACCCGCCGGCTGGGGATCAGCGTCGCGGCCTGCGCCAGCGTCAGCAGTTCATCATCGAGGCCGATTGCCACCGTCCGCACTCCCTGCGGGCCGCTGCTCGCGGCCGCAAGGAAGCAAACCCTGGACTGCACCAAAGGTGCGACGCACTCTTGGAATTACCAAGGGTGCTGCGCAGGTTTCTGCCTGGGGGTCACTCTCGGACGATCTGCCGGATCCGCTCTGGGCTGAGCCCGTGCTTCCTGCCGAGTTCGCGGTAGATCTCTGCGTCACGCCTCGTCGTCTCCTCCGCCCGCATCTGGGAGTGCTGCGCACGGATGGCGGCATCACGGGACTGGTACTTGGCCCCCCGCTTCTTCCCCATCTCACGGAGGTGAAGCCTCTGCTGCTGCCCAAGGCCGGTGTCCGGCTCGTGCTCCATGACCCGCAGCATCTCCATGGTAAGACCCATCGCGAACCCGGCCACGAACCCGTAGCCGGCGTCGGGGTGCTGCTCCAGAAACCTGCGAACGCCCGGCAACGACTGCAGCACATCGATAGCGGCTTCGGCTCGGAATGTGGGCTGTTCGGAGAATGTCGCTATCAGCCCCATCTCGCAGATCCGGCGTTCTGTCACACCATCAGGGCCAGCCTTGGCCGGTCCGAACGCGGCCCGTTCTCGGTCCTCTCGCGTCTCCTCACGGAGCGTGCTCTGCCGCGAAAGGAAACCCCGCAGATCATCCTCGATGTCCGCGAGCAGACCCGCCGCGTCTGACTGTCGCACTACCTCGGCTTTCAAGGCCTCCCAGAACTCGGGCTCGCGCCAGTGGTACCGCTTCCGCACGAACTTGTAGATGGGACCATCGTGCAGGGTTTCCTCATCGGTTGGCATGACTACTGCTCCCGTGTCTGGTCGGTGCGATTCGACAACTCCGGAGGGACGAGCAGTCTGGACCGCACATGTTGGGTGACCCGCCGCAGCCGCTCGTCCCCGATCCGCTCGACATAGTGCGTGGCGATGTCGCTCCCGTCCTGGTGCCCCATCACCAGGTCCACCGCCGGCCGGTCGCCCACCTCGTCGGCCACCGTCCGGAAGGTGTGCCGCAGCGCGTAGAACCCCCGGCCCCGGCTCGTGATCGCGCACGACCGCAGCAGCTTCGAGAACTCCAGGTAGACCCCGTCCACCGTCACCGCCTGGGAGCTCTCCTTCGCGCGCGGCCCCGGCGCCTTCACCCGGACCCAGCGGCGGCCGAACCGCGTGACGAACACCAGTCCCGCGTCCTCCGCCGCCTTCGGCTCCGGCCGTGCCCCCAGGGCGGCCCGCAGCGCCGCGACCGTCTCCGGCCACAGCGTCGCCCGCCGCGGGATCGCCGTCTTGGTCCTCGGGAACGCCAGCACGCCGCCGTCCAGGTCGAGCGCGTCGATCGGCAGCGACGCCACGTCGGTGTTCCCCATCCCGCAGTTGAGCCCAAGAAGCACCATCGCCCGCATCTGCACGCCCGCCGCGTCGAGGATCTTCTGGATCTCCGCGGGCTCGAACAGCCGCTGGCCCCGCGCCTGCCGAGCCTGCCGCACCGCCCGCTTGCTGGGCTTGCGGAACTCGGTGCCGAACCGCATCGGCCGGTCCAGCAGCCCGGACTCGAACCCGTGCTTGAAGAGCGACCGGACCCGCTGGATCTGGTTGGTGAGCGCCACCGGGCCACGAGTTTGCGAGAGCGACGATCTGAGCACGCCCAGGTCCCCCGTGGTGATGTCGTCGAGCCGCCGGTGCTTGCCCAGGCGGTCGAGCACCGCCTCGCAGGTCTTGTGGTAGTCGTGGAACGCACGCCGGCCAAGCTCCCCGCTCTCCATCTGCCGCTTCTTCGCCGTGAGGAAGTGGTTCGCCAGGTCGCGGAGGGTCGGCGTCTGCGGCCCCGGCCCCGCCGGGGCACCCGGGGCGGGGGCAACGCCCGAGGCGGCCGCGGCCGCCGCGCCGCGGGGCACCAGCCCGGCTTGCAGCTCGTCCTTCTGCGCGAGGTACTGCCCGAGCGCGCCGTGCGGGTCACGCCACGGGCCGAAGAACGAGAACCGGCCGCGGATCTTCTTGGCCCACTGGCCGTTCCGGTGCGGGAAGAGGGGGAAGTCGGGGTACGGCTTCGCCGGGCGAACCTGCCCGGCGGGACCGCTGCGCGTCCGTGGCGGTGCGGTGATATCCTTGTCCATCGGTCGCCTCCTGTGCGACACCCCGTCAGCGTACCCGACACCAACCGCTGGTGTCGGAACGGGTGTCGGCGGATTCCGACCGATTGAGGGCTTGGGTCTTGGCGAGAGTCAAATCCCTTTGCCCGACAAAGCGTTGCGCACCACCGGCCCCGGTAGCTCAGTAGGATAGAGCGGCGGTTTCCTAAATCGCAGGTCAGAGGTTCGAGCCCTCTCCGGGGTGTTGCGGGCGGTCGAACGGCGGGCGGCTGCCGGCCTCGGGCCTGACTGATACCCTGCACCCATGCCGAAGCCGAACCCCCTGCTCGCCACCGTCCTCTCCGCGGCGATCGCCCTGCTGGCGCACGCCCAGCCGCAGTACTACCACAACGCCAACATCTACACGATGGACCCAGAGAATCCCCGGGCGACGGGCATGCTGGTCGGGGACGGGATGATCTGGGCGGTGGGGTCGGAGGACGAGATCAAGGACCAGATGCGCGAGCAAGGCATCCGGGTGTTCGAGCGGGTGGACATGCGCGGGCGGACGATCATCCCCGGGCTCATCGACGCCCACGGGCACATGATCGGCCTGGGGGCGATCGGGCTGGGGGTGCTCGACGTCCGTGCCGCACGCTCGTACGAGGATGTCGTCAACCTGGTCCGCGACCGTGCGTCGCATGTGCCCGCGGGGACCTGGATCGTCGGGAGGGGCTGGGACAACGAGTCCTGGGCCGACACGCGCCTCCCCCACCACGCCGAGCTCTCCGAGGCGGTCCCCGACCACCCGGTCTGGCTGTCCCGCGTGGACGGGCACGCGGGCCTGGCCAACGCCGCGGCGATGAAGATCGCCGGGGTCGACCTCTCGACGCCCAGCCCGGCCGGGGGCGAGGTTCTTCGGGACTCGCAGCGCCAGGCGACGGGGGTGTTCGTGGACAACGCCGAGGGGATCATCGGCGCCCACATCCCCGACGGGCTCACCGGCACGGCCGAGGAGTGCATCCTCAAGGCCCAGGAGATGTGCCTCGCGGCGGGCCTGACGGGCGTCCACGACGCCGGGGTGAGCCCGGCGGAGATCGAGGTCTACCAGCGGCTGGAGGCCGAGGGGCGGCTCCAGATCCGCGTGTACGCGATGGTGCACGGGGCCGACGCGCCGCAGTTCTTCACGACCCACGGCCCCATCGACTCGTTCAAGCTCAGCGTCTACTCGGCCAAGGCCTACGCCGACGGGGCCATGGGCTCACGCGGCGCCTGGCTCCTCGAGCCCTACGCCGACCGCTCGACCGACGCCGAGGGCAACCCCTATGTCGGCCTCGCCGTCACCGAGCCGGGCGCGATCGAGCAGCTCGCCCGGCACGCGCTCGAGCACGAGTACCAGGTCTGCACCCACGCGATCGGCGACCGGGCCAACCGCGAGGTCCTCGACGCGTACGCGCGGGCCCTGGAGGGCTGGGACCCGCCGGTCCCCGAGGGCCGGGAGGAACACCCCGGCCACCGGTTCCGCATCGAGCACGCCCAGCTGCTCAGCCGGCAGGACATCCGGCGCTTCGCCGAGCTGGGCGTGATCGCCTCCATGCAGCCGACCCACTGCACCAGCGACATGCGCTGGGTCGACGCGCGGGTCGGCGCCACCCGCGGCGCGGGGGCGTACGCCTGGGCCTCCCTCCTCAAGGAGAACGCCCACCTGACCTTCGGGTCGGACTTCCCCGTCGAGAGCCACAACCCCTTCCTGGGCATCTACGCGGCGGTCACCCGCCAGAACCTCGACGCCCAGCCGGAGGGCGGCTGGAACCCCGAGCAGCGCCTCACCCGCGAGGAGGCCCTGCGGGCGTTCACGATCGAGGGCGCGTACGCGGCGTTCTGGGAGGAGCGGATCGGCTCGCTGGAGTTCGGCAAGCTCGCGGACTTCGTGGTCCTCGACCGGGACATCATGACCTGCGACCCGGCGGACATCCCCGGGGCCCGGGTCCTCGAGACCTACAGCTTCGGCGAGCGGGTGTACCAGGCCAGGTAGGCGGGGCCGGTCAGTCGTCGTCATCCTCCACGAGGGCTTCGGCCCAGGCGGGGTAGGGGTCGGCGCTGCCGCGCATGGCCCGCCAGAGCACGCGGTTGAGCACCCGCTCGGGCGCGCGGTCCACCTGCTCGAAGTTCATCGCCGCCGAGGCCAGCGCGTCCTCCCGGAGCACGGGGTCCTCGATCTCCATCGCGACGGGGTTCATCTGGTCGAGGGGCACATTGCTCGGCAGGCAGGTGTAGGGCGTGGCGTCGGGGGTGTCGGTGAAGCAGTCGAACATGGGCTCGGCGCTGGCGTCAAAGGCGTTCATGGGCGGCAGACCGAGGATCTGCTCCATGGTGCGGATGAGGCTGGTGGTGTTGTACTGGGTGCTCACGATCTCGCCGCGCTTGGCGTAGGGGCTGGCGCAGAGCGCGATCGTGCGGTACCCGCTGACATGGTCCCAACCGGCCTGGGGGTCGTCCTCCATGACGAACACGGCCATCTGGGGCCAGAAGCTCGAATGGCTGTACGCCTCGAGGAGCCTGCCCAGGGCCAGGTCGTTGTCGGCGACGCAGGCGCCCGGCGTGGGGTTGCCCTGAGAGGTGCCGCTGGTGTGGTCCTGCGGGAGGCAGATGACGGTGAGCTGGGGGTGCTCGCCGCGACGCTCGAACTCGGCCAGCTCGCGGATGATGAAGTCGGCGCGGAACTGGTCGGGGACGGACATATCCCACCCGACATAGTCGGTGGGGGAGAAGGGGCGCATGGACTCGACCGACGGCCAACTCTCGAAGACGACATCGTCGGTGTTGTTCTTCCAGGCGTTGTAGCAGGCGGTGAAGCCGGGCCCACCCTGGCGGGCCGGGTCCGCCCAGCGGACCGAGGGGCCCATGAACTCGCCGTAGTTTCGGACGGTCACGCCGTGCTTGATCGCGTTATCCCAGAGGAAGCCGCTCGGGGCGTAGGCCAGGGCGTCGTTCTCGTCGACGCCCATGCCGTCGGGGTAGCTGCGTGGGAAGCCGGCGAAGCTCTTCTCCATGTAGTCGGTGGAGGAGGCGGTCATGCTCCACTGGTGCCCGTCGGCGCTGAGGATGCCGCAGCAGTAGGCGTTGTCGAGCAGCACGAACTGGTCGGCGATAGCGTGGTGGTTTGGGGTGAAGTGGCGCCCGAAGATGCAGAGGGATGGGTCGCTGTTGCCGCGCCCGATGGCGCCGAAGACCTGGTCGTAGGTGCGGTTCTCCTTGATGATGTAGACGACATGCCTGATGAGGCTGGGCTCGCCGACGCGCTCGGGTATGGCGCGCGGGGGCTGGCCCGGCCTGGGGGGCTGCATCGCCTGCTCGATGCGGGGCGCCCGCATGTTCCGGGCGACGCGCTCGGACAGCCCGGGCAGCGCGTCCTCATCCGGCGCGGGGCACAGCGAGAGCGATCCGTAGTACTGGTGCGAGTTGAAGCCCGCGGCCCCGGGGGCGCCCTCACCGGAGGGCTTGGGCTCGCGCGGCAGACCCTTGATGTTGGCGGCGATGACCGTCCGCCTCCGGGCGTCGTAGAGCACCGCGCCGGGGTACCAGCCCACGGGGATCAGCCCCTCGAGGCGCGACTCCTCCGGCTCTTCCTGGTCGAACTCGACCACCGCGATCGCGTTCTGCGAGCCGTTGGCGACATAGAGGGTCTCGCCCTGCTCGTCGAACGCCGCCGCGTTGGGCGCCGCGCCCAGCAGGTCGGCGGCATTGGGCTTGGTCCAGATGCGGGTGACGGCCAGATCGGTGGTCGTGTCGATAACGCTGATGTAGTCCGCGGCGGCGTTGCAGCAGAGCAGCCAGCGCCCGCCCTTGGAGACCGCCAGACCGCTGGCGTGCAGGCCTGTGAGGATCTCGGTCTTGACCACGCCGGCCCGGAGGTCCACGACGCTCACGGAGCCCTCGCTGGCGATGTGCATGACAGGGTCAACGCGGACGGTGGTGCCGCGCCCCGCCGGGCCGGTCAGGTCGCCCTCGCCCGGGCGGCGCCCGCCCCAGTTGCTCACATACGCCTTGTCCCCGACGATCCGCACATCGTACGGGGCGACGCCGACCTCGAAGGTGCGGAGCGTCTCCCCGGTCCGGGTGTCGATCTCAAGGAGCGTGTTGGAGAGGTTGCCGCAGACAAGCAGGCGTTCGCCGTCGGGCGAGACCGCCATGCCGCTGGGGATCTCGGCCTTCCTGCGCGGGGCGTTGGCGGGGGGGAGCGCGAAGGTGCGCTCCGGACTGACGCGGCCTCCCTCATCGACGGCGAAGACCTTGATCGAGCCCTCGACATTGCTCATGTAGATCCGGTCGCCCGCGGGCGAGAAGACCAGGCCTGTGTAGCTGAGCTGGCCGTGCTCGTCGGGCTGGAGCAACTGGTCGGAGACCGGGGCCTCGCGCTCCACATTGAGCCCCTCGGCGGGGAGGGCGACGCGCTGCAGGATCTGCGCGGTGTCGGGGTCCACGACAACCAGCTCGGCGGTCTTCCCCGCGGTCACCAGGATCGACCCGGACGGCGACATCGCGAGGGCCTGGGGGCGCATCCCGGGCAGGTCGAGCTGCGCGCCGTACGGCGTGAGAATCTGGTTCACCGGCGTGACCACGCTGCCGTCCGCCCCATACCCGACGCGGGTCTGGTCGCCCGTCGGCTCGACCTGTGCCGCCAGCGGCCCGGACGCCGCCGCGATCAGCAGCGCGCTGACGCCAAAGAACCGGGCGCGGCCCGGCGAGCCGGGGGCCTTCCTTGAGGATCGTGCGGACATGTTCAAAGCTCCTCGGCGCCCGGCGCGGCTGACGCCGCGCTCCGGACCGCCAGATCACACTATCCGCGCCCGCCCCCCGGGATTCGGACGCGCCATGCGAAGAATCGGACCGCCACCGCCCAACCCGCCCCACGAAGCCCCGTGCCGAGCCATCTGACTTCCCTCGCCAGGCGAGATAAGCACGATAGGCTTTTGGAAGGCTAACCCCGACCATCGCGTGCGAACATGAACCGATTTGACCATCGACCAAACCCGACAACATGCATAACATACCCGCATGTCCGCGATCATCGAGGACGCGACCGGCGGGGCGGCCAACGGGGACTTGTACCGGTTCGTGGTGATCGCGTCCCCCGAGAGCGGGGCCCCGGCGGCCACGATCGGCGCGCGGGGCGACACGCTCCTGCTCGACCCGATGCGGGCGCCCGACGCGGACCTGATCGGGCCGTTCCAGCCGCCGATCGACGGGCCGGAGGAGATCGCGATCCCCCGCTGGGCGGTCTACGACTGCGCGGAGATGCCGGGGGCGATCATCGGGGTGCTCCGCGAGCCGATCGAGTCGCCCTGCGACCAGCCGCTAGACCCCGTGGGGCTGGTGCTGGCGACGCCGCACGCCGAGCCGGGGGACTGGCACCTCTACGGCCTGACGGTGCGTCGGCCTGGCGGGCCGGTGGATGAGGTCCGGGCGTCGGTGGTCGGCGCGGCGCTGATGCTGCTGGGCGCGAGGCGGGTGACGCTGACGGTGCCGTGGACCTCGCCGCTGCTCGGGCTTCTCACGCGCGTGGGGCGAGTGGAGGTGCTGGCGGCTCGGACGCTGCTGCACGGCCCCGGGGCGGTGGCGACGGTGGCGGTGTGGGGCACGGATCAGTGCAACGGAGAGCCCGCGGAAGCAGCCGTGCCCGTCGGCGAAGCGGGGCTGGTGGAGCAGGCCGAGGCGATGCTCGAACGGGGGCGCCGGCTCGTCTTGGTGGTCCGAAGCGATCGAGGGCTTTGTGTCGCGGAGGTGCGTGCGTGAGCGGCTCGGCCGGTGAGCGTGGCGCGTCGCGCGGGCTGCTCGAGCGGCTCGAGCCGTTCGTTCTGGCCCCGCGCTGGCGATTCGCCGGCCTGGACCTCGAGCCGTTCGGCCGAGGGATCGGCGCCGACGCGCGGTTCGACATCCTGAGCCGATCCGCGGCGGGGATCGTCGACCGGCTGGTCCGGCTCGACCGGCTGACCTTCGGGGCGACGGGGATGCCGATGCCGGAGTGGCTGTTCGTCGACGCGTCGGCGCTGCCGGGGGCGATCGTGGGGCTGGGGCTGCGGGCGCGCGACATGCCCCCGGGGACGCTCGAGAGACTCGGCTACTCGTGCGGGCCCGACGAGCTGGCGCCCCTCTCGATGTACATCGCCGTGCCGGCCCAGCGGGAGGGCGTGTGGTACGGGCACAACCTCGCGTCGCTCAACCGAGAGGCCCCCGAGCTCTCGCTGCGCGGGCTGGGGGGCGTGACCAAGGCCCTCGGGCTGCGGGTCATGCGCTGCCGCGAGCAGCTCGGCGCGACGCAGTGGAGCTCCGCGGCGATCAGCGTGCACACCCGTTTCGGGCCCATGGAACTCTTGACGGCCTGGACCCCCGCGCACGCCAACCCCGCGACGCTGACCTACCGGCTGCGGATCACCGAGCAGGGGTCGCGCGATGTGCTCGCGGGGCTGCGGCGCCCGACGCCCACCGACGGCGTCTTCCTCGTCAACTCCCACGACCGGCAGGGTCTGCTCGATCTGGAGCACCGTCTGGAGCGCGGCGAGCGTCTGGCCGTCGTCGGCCCGCCGGAGCACGACGAGACGGGGACCGCGCTGGTCCCGGTCGGCCCGATCAGCCCCGCGCGATCAGGGTGAACAGCAGGGCCTGCTCGGTGTGGAGCCTGTTCTCGGCCTGGTCGAGCACCGCCGACCGCGGGCCGTCGATGACCTCCGCCGTGACCTCATCCCCCCGGTGCGCCGGGAGGCAGTGCAGGAAGACCGCGTCCGGGGCCGCGTGCGCGAACAGGGCCGCATCGACGCGGAACGGCTGGAACGCCCGCTGCCGCTCGGCCGCTTCGGCCTCGTCGCCCATGGAGGTCCAGACATCGGTGTAGACCGCGTTGGCCCCGGCGACCGCCTCGCGCGGATCGTTGGTGATGAGGAGCTTGGCCCCCTGCGCCCGGGCCGCGTCGACGATCTCCCGCTCGGGCTCGTACCCCGCGGGGACGCCCACGCGCAGCCCGAACCCAAACCTCGCCGCGCCGTTGATCAGCGAGTGGCACACATTGTTCCCGTCGCCGAGGTACGCCAGCTCGACGGCGCGCTCGGAGCCGAACCGTTCGCGGAGCGTGAGCGCGTCGGCCAGCGCCTGGCAGGGGTGCAGCTTGTCCGACAGCCCGTTGATGACCGGGACCGTGCCGGCGGTGAGCTGCTCGACGGTGTTGTGCTTGAACACGCGGGCCATGATCGCATCGGCGTACCGGGAGAGCACGCGGGCCGTATCGGCAATGGTCTCGCCGCGCCCGAGCTGGAGGTCGTTGGGCGAGAGGAACATCGCGCTGCCGCCCAGACGGTTCATCGCGACCTCGAAGGAGACCCGCGTCCGCGTCGAGGGCTTCTCGAAGATCATCGCCAGCGTCCGCCCCGTGAGCGAGCCGTGACGCCCGAGCGGGTCGGCCTTAAACCCCGCGGCGAGGTCCAGCAGCGCGCGCAGATCCCCGGCGGTCCAGTCCATGAGCGAGAGCATGTGTCGCATGGGTCACCTAGCGTTTGGGCATGTCGAGGCGGTCGAGCACGGCGCGGGCGAGCGTGGGCAGCCCCGGGGACGCGGGCGCGTCCTCGATCTCGTAGCGGACCCGCACCGCCGGCTTGTCGATCTTGAGGTCCCGGGCGAGGTTGAAGGGCGTCCCGACGAGCACCACATCGCAGTCGGTGGCGCGGACGGAGGCCTCCAGATCGTCGATCTGCTCGTGGTAGTACCCCATCGCCGGGAGCAGCTTGCCGATCTGGGGGTACTTGCGGAGCGTCTCTCGGATCGAGCCGACGGCGTAGGGGCGGGGGTCGACGATCTCCCGGGCCCCGAACTTCTCCGCGGCGACCTGACCGGCGCCGAAGGTCATCCCCCCGTGCGTGAGCGTGGGCCCGTCCTCGATGCAGAGGACCCGCTTGCCGCGGACCATCGACTCGTCCCCGTCGATCGAGACAACGCTCCGGGCCCGCAGGCACAGCGCCTCGGGGTTCAGCCCGCCGACGCTCTTCTCGACCGCCGCGACCTTCGCAGGGTCGGCGGTCTGGACCTTGTTGACGAGGATGATGTGCGCCCGCCGGATGTTGACCTCGCCGGGGAAGTACGCCGACTCGTGCCCCGCGCGGTGCGGGTCGGCCAGCGCCACCCAGACATCGGGCCTGAAGAAGGGGACATCGTTGTTGCCGCCGTCCCAGAACACCACATCCGCCTCGGCGGCGGCCCGCTTGAGGATCGCGCCGTAGTCGACGCCGGCGTAGACGATCGTCCCCTCCTCGATGTGCGACTCGTACTCCTCGCGCTCCTCGAAGGTGCACTCGTGCCTGTCGAGGTCGGCGACGGTCTCGAACCGCTGCACCGCCTGCTTGGCGAGGTCGCCGTAGGGCATCGGGTGGCGGACGACGACCACGCGCCGCCCGCTGTCCTTGAGCGCGCGCACGAGGTAGCGGGTGGCCGGGCTCTTCCCGCAGCCCGTGCGCACGGCCGTCACCGCGACGACCGGGACCGGCGAGTCGAGCATGAGGTGGTCGAGCCCGTGGAGCTTGAAGTCGGCGCCCGCCGCAATCACCCGCGAGGCGAGGTGCCCGATGTGGTCGTACGGCACATCCGAGTAGGCGAAGACGGCCTCCTCGACCCGGTGCTCGCCGATGAGCCGCTCCAGCGAGTTCTCGGACTCGATCGGGATCCCGTTCGGGTACGAGGGCCCGGCGAGCACCGCCGGGTATCGGCGCCCGTCGATCTTGGGGATCTGGGTCGCCGTGAACGCCACAACCTCGACGGAGGGGTCGGCCCGGAACACCATGTTAAAGTCGTGAAAATCGCGTCCCGCGGCCCCGAGGATGAGCACCTTTCGACGGGCCATGTTCGGCCTCCTATATTGCGGATAGTATACACCTGAATACCCGCGGCCAAGGCCCCAGGGGGGGAAGGTGAGCCATGTCTGTCGATGAACCCGCCGGCGGCTTTGTGACGGGCAAGCCCACGGTCGTCGTCGCCCTGGGCGGGCACGCCTTTGTCAAACGGGGCGAGACCGGGACCCACGAAGACCACAGGAACAACGCCGCCAGGATCAGCGAGAGTCTGATGACCCTGGTGGACCGCGAGTACCAGCTCGTCATCACGCACGGCAACGGCCCGCAGGTCGGCGCCCTGCTCGCCCAGGACGAGCGCTGCCGCGACCAGCAGCCGGGCTCGCCGCTCGATGTGCATGTGGCGCGGACCGAGGGCAGCCTGGGGTACTACCTCCAGCAGGAACTGCTCAACAGCCTCCGGCGCCGCTCGGTGCGCCGGTTCGTCGTCACGGTCATCACCCAGGTCATCGTCGACGGCGATGACCCCGCCTTCGAGAAGCCGACCAAGCCGATCGGGCCGTTCCTGGCCCGCGACGAGGCTCTGCGGCGGCGCGACGAGCTGGGCTGGGTGGTCGGCGAGGAGAAGGGCCGGGGCTGGCGACGCCTGGTGCCCTCCCCCATGCCCCGCAGGGTGATCCAGCGGGACATGATCCGCGAGGCCACCGCCAAGGGGCACATCGTCGTGGCGGCTGGGGGCGGGGGTATCCCGGTCCGGAAGACCGCGGCGGGCGACTACGAGGGCGTCGAGGCCGTCATCGACAAGGACCGGACCAGCGCCGTGCTGGCGCAGGAGATCGGCGCCCACCTGCTGCTCATCCTCACCGATGTTGATCGGGTGTACCTGGGCTACGCCGGCGAGAGCCCCAAGCCGCTGGGCGCCGTCACGCTGGCCGAGTGCGCGGCGTACATCGAAGCCGGGCACTTCCCGCCGGGGTCGATGGGGCCGAAGGTGGAGGCGATCCACGACTTCCTGATCAAGGGCGGGTCGCGAGGGCTGATCACCTCGGCCGATCGCCTGGAGGAAGCGCTGGCCGGCAGGGCGGGGACGCACTTCATCGGACGGATCTGAGGCTCCCACCAGGACCCTTTCCGGGACCCCCGCCGCGGCGGCTTCCCGTATGCTGTCCGCGAGGGCCCGACGCCTGAAGGTCAGGGCCCGCGCCCCACGACCCGAAAGGACCGGCCATGAGAACGCTGTGGACGCTCGCCATCTGCTGCTGGAGCACCGTCGCGGTGGCGCACCAGGTCGGGCCGATGGAAGGCGACACCGGCACGACGCCGCCGGCCGAGGACCGGTCGGCCTTCGGCAACGACACCTTCGCCCCGCTCCGGGCACGCTCGATCGGCCCGGCCCTCATGTCCGGGCGCATCGCCGACTTCGCCCACGACCCGAGCGACCCCGCCCGCTACTTCGTCGCCGTCGCCTCCGGGGGCGTCTGGCGCACCACCGACGGCGGCGTGACCTTCGACCCCGTGTTCGAGGGGCAGAGCTCCTACTCCATCGGCGTGGTCGAGATCGACCCCCAGCGCCCGCAGATCGTGTGGGTCGGCAGCGGCGAGAACAACTCCCAGCGATCGGTCTCCTTCGGCGACGGGGTGTACCGGTCCGAGGACGGGGGAGGCACCTGGACCAATGTCGGGCTGACCGAGTCCGAGCACATCGGCATGATCGCGATCCACCCCCGCGACCCCGACACGGTCTTCGTCGCGGCGCAGGGACCGCTCTGGCGCTCCGGCGGCGACCGCGGGCTCTACAAGACCGTCAACGGCGGCAAGACCTGGCGCCGCGTGCTGCACATCTCCGACGACACCGGCGTCAACGAGGTCCACATCGACCCCGCGAACCCCTCCGTCATGTACGCCAGCGCCTACCAACGCCGGCGCCACCAGTGGACGCTCGTCGACGGCGGGCCGGAGTCGGCCATCTACCGCTCCCTCGACGGCGGCGACACCTGGGAGAGGGCCGCCCGCGGGCTCCCCGGCGGCGACCTGGGCAAGATCGGCATGGCCATCTCCCCGGCCGACCCGGACACCCTTTACGCGATCGTGACCGCCACCGGCGACAGCTCCGGCTTCTACCGCTCGACCAACCGCGCCGAGACCTGGGAGCGGATGAGCTCGTACAAGACCGACAGCCCGCAGTACTACAACGAGGTCTTCGCCGACCCCAACCACGCCGACCGCGTCTACATCGTCGACACCTTCATGCAGGTGTCCGAGGACGGCGGGCGAAACTGGCGCAGCGTCCCCACCGACCGCAAGCATGTCGACGCCCACGCCCTCTGGATCAACCCCGAGAACTCCGATCACCTGCTCTCCGGCGTCGACGGCGGCATCTACGAGTCCTTCAACCGGGGCGACACCTGGCGCTACGCCCCCAATCTCTCCGTCACCCAGTTCTACAAGGTCGCCGTCGACGACGCACAGCCCTTCTACAACATCTACGGCGGGACGCAGGACAACAACACCCTCGGCGGCCCCTCGCAGACCTTTGAGTTCGGCGGCATCCGCAACGAGGACTGGTTCGTCACCGTCGGCGGCGACGGCTTCGAGCCGGCGATCGACCCCGAGGACCCGAACATCGTCTACAGCCAGTCGCAGTACGGCAACCTCGCGAGGTTCGACCGACGCACCGGCGACCAGGTGTTCATCCAGCCCGGACACACCCCGGGCGAGCCCCCCCACTACTGGAACTGGGACTCGCCCCTCATCATCAGCCCCCACAGCCACACCCGGCTCTACTTCGCCGGCAACATGCTCTTCCGCTCCGACGACCGGGGCGACTCGTGGACCCGGATCTCCGGCGAGCTGCACCGCGGTATCGACCGCAACACCCTCGAGATCCTCGGCAAGGTCCAGCCGCCCGAGGCCGTGGACAAGGACCAGTACACCTCGATCTACGGCACGGCGGTGAGCCTCACCGAGTCGCCGCTGGTCGAGGGGCTGCTCTATGTCGGCACCGACGACGGGCTGATCCAGGTGACCGAGGACGGCGGGGCGACCTGGCGGAAGATCGACGCGTTCCCCGGCGTGCCCCACAAGACCTATGTGTCGGATGTCGAGGCCTCACGCCACCACCCCGACCGCGTGTACGCGACCTTCGACAACCACAAGGCCGGTGATTTCACCCCCTACATCCTGCGCTCCGACGATCGTGGGCAGACCTGGGCCTCCGTCGCGGGCGACCTGCCCAAGCGCGAGACCGCCTACGCGATCGCCGAGGACCACGAGCTGCCCGGCCTGCTCTTCGTGGGCACGGAGTTCGGCGCGTACTGGACGCTGACCGGCGGCGAGAAGTGGCACGGAGTCAAGGGGCTGCCCACCATCGCGGTGCGCGATGTCGAGATCCAGCGCCGAGAGAACGATCTGGTCATGGCCACCTTCGGGCGCGGCTTCTATGTCCTCGATGACTACGAGCTCCTGCGCCAGGTCGACAGCGCCTCGCTCGAGAGCGACGCGTTCCTCTACCCGATCGAGGACGCCCTGCAGTACCCGAGGCGCGACCGCGGCACGGGCTCCCAGGGGCACTCGTTCTACTCGGCCGACAACCCGCCCTACGGCGCGGTGATCCACTACCACATCAAGGCCGAGCTGCCCAAGTCTCTGACCGAGCAGCGCAAGGAGAGGGCCAAGGGCGACCCGGGCTTCTACCCGACCCTCGACGAACTCCGCGCCGAGGACGAGGAACGCCCCAACGCGATGCGCCTGGTCATCCGCGACGCGGAAGGCCGCGTCATGACGCGCATGAACGCCGACGGCTCGAAGGGCATGCACCGCGCGGTCTGGGACCTGCGCACCGACGGCTCGGGACCCGTCTCCGGCGGGCGCGGGTACATCGCGCCTGCGGGGGCCTACACCGCCCAGGTCGAGAAGGTCGTCGCCGGCGTCACGACGCCTCTGGGCCAGCCCCGCGAGTTCCGCGTCGTCGCGCTCGACATGGGGACCGAGCCGGTCGCCGACCCGGCCGGCGTGCTGGCGTTCCGGCGCCAGGTGGACAAGCTCGCGGGCGCGGCCCGCTCGGCGGGGCGTGTGCTCCGCGACGCGCAGTCTCGCCTCAACGACATCGAGTCCTCCGTCCGCTCCAGCCCGGAGGCCGACCAGGCGATGCTCGCCGAGACCCTCGCCCTGCAGGTGCGCATCAACGACCTCGACCGGCGCCTCAACGGCGACCGCGCCGCGGGCCGTCGCCAGTACCCGACCGTGCCGGGGATCAACGATCGCATCGGCTACGCCCAGGGCGCCCAGGACGCCATCGGCGGCGCCCCGACGCAGACCATGCGCCAGCAGTACCGCTATGCGGGGGAGGCGTTCAAGGCGTTCCTGGACGACCTTCGCACCATCGCGACCACCGACCTACCCGCGCTGGAATCTCGCCTCGACGCCGCCGGCGCCAACTGGACGCCCGGGCGGTTCCCGGAGTGGGATTTCGACGACTGAGCGCCCGGCGCAACCCCCCAGCCGGCCACCCGGTCCACGCACGCCCGTCCTACCGCTCGCTCGCGGCGGCGAACGCCCGCAGGTCACGGCGCTCGATGGCGGCGGCCATGAGGTCGGGGAACCGATCGGGCGTGCACGCGAACGCGGGCACGCCCAGGGCCGCGAAGTCGGCCGCGAGCTCGTGGTCGTACGCCGGCTTGCCGTCGTCGTTGAGCGCCACCAGCACGACGAGGTTGACGCCCGAGGCCACCATCGCCGCGCTGCGCTGCAGGAGCTGCTTGCGGTCGCCGCCCTCGAACAGGTCGGTGATCAGCACCAGCACGGTCTCGCGGGGCCGGGCGATGTGCTGCTCGCAGTAGGCGACGGCGCGGTTGATGTCGGTGCCGCCGCCGAGCTGGACGCCGAACAGGATCTCGACCGGGTCGCTCGCCTTCTCGGTGAGGTCGACGACGCTGGTGTCGAACGCCACGACGCGCGTGCGGACCGAGGGGATGGAGGCGAGCACGCCGCCGAAGATGCCCGCGTACACCACCGAGGTCGCCATGGAGCCGCTCTGGTCCATGCAGAGGATGATGTCGCGCTGCTGGGCGTGCTGCCTGCGCCCGAAGCCGATCCGCCGCTCGGGGATCACCGTCCGGTGCTCGGGCACATAGTGCCGCAGGTTCGCCCGGATGGTCCGCTGCCAGTCGATGTCGGCGTGGCGCGGCCGGTTCACCCGGGCGGCGCGGTTGAGTGCCCCCCGGACCGCCCGACGGGTCTTCTGCTCGAGGCGCTTCATCAGCTCGTCCACGACCTTCCGGATCACCCGGCGCGCGGTGTCCTTGGACTTCTGCGGCATCACGCCGCTGAGGGCGACCAGGCTCGCGACCAGGTGGACATCGGCGTCTACGCTGTCGAGCAGCTCGGGCTCGAGCAGCATCTGGTGGAGTTCGAGCCGCTCCAGTGCGTCCTTCTGCATCACCCGGACGACCGACGAGGGGAAGTAGGTGCGGATATCGCCGAGCCAGCGGGCGACCCGGGGGCTGGACCCGCCCAGACCGGCGCGCCGGTCCTCGCCCTCGCCCGCGTAGAGCGCCGCGAGGGTCTGGTCGATCGCCAGGTCGATCTCGCCCAGCGAGTGCCCGGTGCCGTCGGCCTCGGCGCCGCCCAGGATGAGGCGCCACCTGCGCGCGCGTTCCTCGCCGGTCGTGGTCATGACGAGGCTCCTTGCTCGGGGCCGGTGGGGGTCAGCCCGGGGGTCAGCCCGGGGGTCAGCCCGAGGATCATCGCGACGACCCCCATCGCCCTCGCGCCCCGCTCCGGGTCGATGCCGAGCGCCGGACGGTCGGGGCCCGTCGCCGGAGCGTCGCGCCGGACCCGCTCGCCCAGCATCCGCCGCTCCCCTGCCGCGAAGGTGGAGAATGTGCGGCGGAGCAGCGGGAGCACCTCGAGGAAGTGCTCCGGGGCGAGCGAGGCGACCCATTCGTCAAGGATCGAGAACAGCCGGTCGTCGTGCACCAGCACCAGCCCGCTTCCCGCGAGGAACCCCTCCACCCACGACGCGGCCGCGCCGGGCTGGGCGGCGCGAGAGAGCGTGACCGACAGGCGCACGCCGGCGCCGCGAGGATCGAGGAGTCCGGCGTCCAGCAGCAGGCGGCACGCCTTGCCCCCAAGCGCGGGCGCCGCACGATCGTCCATCGCGACACGCCCCAACGCCTCATGCCACGACACCTGGTCCACGCGGTCGGCAACCAGGGCGAACGCGCTGTGCGCCTCGGTGATCAGCGGGAGCATCGCCCCCGCGGCCTCCTCCGACAGCGATCGGCACGCCGGCGGCAGGCCCACGCAGAACCGGGCCGCGAGCCCCACGAGCAGGCGGTAGACCGACTCGGCGTCCGTCGGGCGCACCCCCCCGTACCGGGCAACCCTCGCAAGGGGCGGGAACGCCCCGAGCAGGTGGGCGACATCGGTATCGACCGCTGCCCGGTCGGCGATCGCGGTGACCAGCGCCTCGGCGGCCCCGGGCAGATCGGCGAGCATCGCGTCCTCGATCAGGCCGGTCAGGTCGACGATCGACGGCGCCCTCGCCGCGCGGTCCCGCACCTTGCCCAGGCTCGCGTCGAGCACGGTGTTGCCCCACGCCCCGGCCTCGATCACTCGCACCGCGAACTCGGGGAGCCACTGCAGACGCCAGTGCTCGTGGAAGGTGCTGGTCCGCGACCGTGACTCCCCGCGCGCACCCCAAGGGATGCCGAGCAGGCTGAGCCGGTGGAGCAGGTGGCTGCGCGCCAGGTCCGTCTCCTTCCGCAGATCAAGATCGAGGTCCTTCTCCTCGGCGCTCATCGCGAGGCGCAGGCGCTTGGCGGTCTGCTGCAGATCCTGCTGCAGCGGGGTGCTGGGGGCCCCGTCGGGCACCGCCCCGAGCAGGTCGCCGACGACGAGCCTGTCGTGGATGAACGCCAGCGGCGTGGGGTCGCCCGCGCAGAGCACCGCCTCGGACGCCTCGGTCAGCTCGTCGAGCCCCGGGATCGCCCGGTCCCGCATCGCGGCCAAGGCGTAGGCGAGCCTGGACGACTCGATGACATGGGCGCTCGACGCGTCGAGGTCCTCGCCCCGCAGCAGCCGGGCCGCACGGGTCAGCCAGCGTTCGGCGATGGCGTCCTCGTGTGCCCAGAGGTGGTCGTACCACCCCGGCGACCGGACGCCGGCCCCGTAGCCGCTCGAAGCGCTGAGCCGGCGGTGGGTCCAGGGGATCCATGTCGCGTCCACGCGCGCCTTGGGCAGCCCCTTGAGCAGGGCGTTGTCCTCCGCTGCCGGGGGCATCCTCTCCAGCACCGGCGCGTGCCACGCGCCGCAGACGACGGCGACCCGCCCGTGCCCCCGCGCCGCCGCCCGGATTATCTTCCGCATGGACGCCTCGCGGTAGGGCTCCAGGTGGTCGCGCGGGCCCGGCGCCCCGGAGTCCGCCGACTCGCGCAGCGCCGCCATCGCCTCCCGCACCGCGCCGAAGACCTGCAGCGCATCGGACCCGTCGGCGCGACGGTGCTCGAACATGTGCTCCCACCACCGCTCCCCGTCGGCGAAGCCGGCGGCCCGGGCCAGCGCCCCGTGAGGGTCGCGGGCGGGCGGGAGGGCGCCGGCGCCTTCCGGCTCCGGATCAGCCGGCTCGGGCGCTTCGCCTTCGGGCCCCGCCGGCCGCTCCATCGCGAACCGGTGCGCCGCGGCCAGGTCCATGAACCCGACCCCGATCCCTCGCCCCAGCGCGAACCGCAGCGCCTGCCACTCCGGGCTGAACCTCGCGAAGGGGTAGAAACTCGCGTTCGAGGGCGACGCCGACTCGTAGACCAGCAGCGCAACCGGCGGCTCCATGTCCCCGTCCGCCGCGAGCGGGATCAGGCCGTCGGCATCGGGCGGGCCCTCGATAAGCACCGCGTCCGGCTGGAACTCGGCGAGCGCGCGCACGAGCGTCCGGGCCGATCCCGGCCCGTGGTGGCGCACGCCGAAGATCTGCACCTCCGCCGCCATGGCTCAGAGCAGCTCCCTCGACGCTCGGTAGAGGTCCCTCCACCCGTCGCGCTCCTTGACGACCGTCTCGAGGTACTCGCGCCAGACGGCCGCGTCCTCGGCGGGGTCCTTGATGATCGCGCCGTGCAGGCCGCTGGCGAGGTCGCCGGCCCGCAGCGAGCCGTCGCCGAAGTGGCCGGCGAGCGCCCGGCCGCTGGTCACGACGCTGATCGCTTCCGCCGGGCTGAGCGTGCCGGAGGGCTGCTTGAGCTTGGTCTTGCCGTCGGCGGTCTTGCCCGCGCGCAGCTCGCGGAAGATCGTGACGATCCGGCGGATCTCCTCGAGCGGGGGCGGCTCGCCCGGCAGGCTCAGGCTCACGCCGATGGAGGCCGACCGCGTCCGCACGATCTCCACCTCCTCCTCCTCGGTCGCGGGCACCGGCAGCACGACCGTGTTGAACCGACGCTTGAGGGCGCTGGACAGCTCGTTGACGCCCCGGTCGCGGTCGTTGGCGGTCGCGATCAGGTTGAACCCGCGGACCGCGCGCAGCTCGGTGTTCAGCTCGGGGATCGGCAGCGTGCGTTCGGACAGGATCGTGATCAGCGTGTCCTGCACATCGCTCGGCACACGGGTCAGCTCCTCGAGCCGGGCGATCGAGCCCTGGCGCATCGCGTGCATCACCGGGCTGGGCACGATCGCCTCCTCCGTCGGGCCCTTGGCCAGCAGCATCGCGTAGTTCCACCCGTACCGGATCGCCTCCTCCGCCGTGCCCGCGGTGCCCTGCACCAGGCGCGTCGAGTCGCCGCTGATCGCCGCCGCCAGATGCTCGCTCACCCAGGTCTTCGCGGTCCCCGGAACGCCGAGCAGCAGCAGCGCCCGGTCGGTCGCGAGCGTCGCCACCGCGATCTCGATCACGCGCCGGCTGCCGATGTACTTGGCCGACACCTCGAACCCCGAGTCGAGCGTCCCGCCCAGCAGATAGGTCGCGACTGCCCAGGGCGAGAGCTTCCAGCTGGGCGGACGCTCGCGGGTGTCGGCGCTCGCGAGTTTGGACAGCTCCTCGGCGAACATCTGCTCGGCTGGCCGGCGGATCACTTCAGACACGGCTCATCTCCTCATGGAATGCGACGCGAAGCGCGAGAGTGGCGGCGGTCCGCGCCCAGATCTCGCGGCGTTTCCCCTCGACGCCCGCCTCGCCGATCATCGCCGTCAGGGCCGTCAGGCGGGCGGGGTGGGCCTTGACCGCCGCGATGTCGAGGCACTCGGCCATCCCGTACCAATCCCGCTCTGTCACCTTTGCCCGGAGCCCCGACCCGAGGCAGTCGAGCACCGCCCCGCTCACACGCTCAGACCACGGGCCCGGGATCGCGCCGAGCACCCCGGCGAGCGCGTGCGTCGACGCATCTCCAAACGACAGGACGCGCGCGAGCACGCCGCCCAATGCCGCGCCGTGCTCGTCGCCCCCGAGCAGCTCGAGAACCCCCTTGCGCTCGGGGGTCAGGACTTCCTCCGCGTCGAGGGCCCCCACCAGCAGGGCCGACCAGCCCGGGTCTTGCTGACGCGCCACCGCGTCGGTCCAGCCCTCGCGCAGCGCCGCCCACCACTCCGACTCCCGGGCCGCGCCGAGCAGATCGGGCGTCGAGACCCCGTGGTGCGCCTCCAGCCGACCCAGCGGGGCCAGACCGATCACCGCGCGGAGCACCGCCGCCCGCGCACCCAGCCCGGCCGATTGCCGCGCCTGCACGCCGTCCCGCTTCATGGCCTAGTCGGGGGCTTCCGGTGGCGAGGCCTCGAGCACGACGCCCTTCCGCCTGCGCAGCCCGCCCCCGAGCGCAGACCGGACGGAGACGATCGCGAGGGCCCGCTCGACCATCCGACGCGCCAGGGCGCTCTCGGGCAACGCAGAAAGCAGCTCCGCCGCCGCCACCCGCTCGGCCTGCCTCCCGTCGAGCGCCCGCTCGAGCAACGCCTCATCGTCCATGCTCAGGCCGATCCGGAACGCCTCGACGAACCGGGCCCGGTCCGCGGAGGCGTCCTGCTCCCAGGTGCTCTCGACCAGCCCCCGGGCGCGGGCCGGATCAGCCTCCCTCACCACCCGCAGCAGTTCGACCCGCTCCTCGCGCCCCGCGGTCTCCCACCACCGCTCCGTATCACCAGGGGGCACCCCCCGATGAACCACCCCGGCGCCGTACGCCCAGTCCGGATTCAGCGACGCAAGCCAGCGCCCGCGGCTACCGAGCACGAGATGAACCGGGCGACGGATCGACCGACTCCGCACACCGAGATCGAGCACGCCCGGCAGCGCCCCGAACGGCACCGTCAGCCCGAGCGCCGCCAGCCGCCCGAGGCACTCGGGCATGACGCGGGCATCCTCCCGCGCCGCCCGCAAGAGCAGCCCCCCCACCGCCCCCGACGCGGGCCGGTCATCATCAGACGGCGCGGCGGGCATCGCCCCATCCGCAACCCGCTGGGGGAGGGCCCCGCCCGCGATGAACTGTCCAAGCCCCGCCGCCGCCGCGAGCAACCACGCCGGCCCCTCGAGCCCTCCCACCGCGACCATCACAGGCCCCGGGAGCACAAACGCTGCGGTCGTGCCGAGCCGCTCTGCCCCCAGCACCGCCGCGGCAGCCAGGCGCCGCTGGGCCTCGAGGGGCGACACATCCCGGACCGCGCCCCCGCTCACGCCGCCACCTCGCACCGGGAGAGATCGACGAACTGCCCGCCCTGCCACGCCGAGAGCGGCAGGAAGCCCCGCCCGTCCCACTCCCCGAACATGCCGACCGGCCGCCCCCCCGCGCCGGCGAGGATGGTCCAGACCCCGTTGGCCCGCCCGGAGAGCGCGACCCCCTCGCCCTCGCGATCCACGATCCACCATCGATCGCCCGCCCCGCGCACCGGCCTCACGCCGCCGATCGCAACCGGGAACCTCCGGCGCCAGGGGTTCGCTCCGACAATGTCGGTCACCCGCGAGAGCGCGTCGCGCCAGGTCGGGTGCCCGGAACCATCGCCCGGTGATGCGGACGCCGCGTCGGACTGCGACCGGATGACCGCCCGCTCCGGGGCCGCCGAGGGGTAGAACGCCAGCTCCGCGTTGAACGCCAGCCCCACCGCCAGGGTCGAACCGATCGCCCTACCGCCGGCGGCGAACTCCAGCTGGACCGCGCTTCTGTTGCCCCGCTCCTCCCACAACCAGGTCCGCTGCGCCGTCAGAGCGCCCTCGGATTCCGTGACCTGACCCGCCACGAGCCACCGCCCGCTGACAACCTCTCCCTCGGCGAGCACGGTCTCCTTCGGCACGGTGTAGCCCAAGAGGGACCGGACATCCGCCCGCAGCCCGTCGGGGAGTTGCTCCTGCACCCTCGCCGCACGGACCAGCAGCCACACCCGAGCCAGCTCGTCCATCAGCCGGACCTGCCACCCCTCGCCGCTCGCGCCGGCGGCCTCCGCCTCCCGGAGCATGCCCGCCACTCCCGTACACTGGGCGTCCACCATCGCCGCCGCGATCTCCTCCCAGAACGCCCGAGGCTTCGACCGCGCCGCCGCCAACCCCTCACCCACCAGGTCCAGCAGCCACCGCTCCACGCGGTCGAGCCCGCCCGCGACCAGCCCGCCGCGCCGGGCCTCCCGTTTCGCCCTCGCGACCGGATCGGCCTCCCGCACGGGCCTGGCCCCGCCGCGCTCGCCGGGCTCGGCGGGCTCGGCGGCCTTGGCCTCGCGATCGTCCCGCCCGGACAGCCAGTCGGCGACCCATGCCGGAGCCTCCCCGGGCGCAACGGCGCCGGGCTTCTCCACCGCGAGAAGGAACAGGCCGAGTGCGTGCTTGCACGGGAACTTGCGGCTGGGGCACGAGCATTTGAACGCCGGCCCGCGCAGGTCGAGCCGCGTCTGATAGGGCGTCGATCCGCTGCCCTGACACTCACCCCAGACCGCCCGCTCGGACCGACCGACCGACGCCCACCTCGCGCCGTCGGCCAGGCCGCGCCCGGCCTTGGCCGCCGGCGCGTCCGGGGCAAGGGAGATCACTCGGTCTGGGGTCCACGCGTCGAGCACGGCGCCAGTCTACCGCATCAACCGCCCGACGGGAGCCACAACCCGAGCGTCAGGGGCCCACCACGACACACTGATTGCCACCCGAACTATCTAATACCCGGGTTCGAATATCGAGGAACTTCTCCGTTACCGCGATGTTGGTTCGTGCGTGGGCGGAGAGCGGCCCGGTCACGAACCTCCCCCCGCCGGCCAGCGCCAGCGGCAGGATGAGCTGATCGGCCAGGTGCTCCCACACCGGCGCCCCGGAGCGGAGATACTCCCGGACCTGCTCGGCGGCGCCCCGCGCGACCGCCTCCGCCGAGACGCCCCGCACGCCGAAGCTCGTGAACACCTCCGTCACATGCTCGCTCGCCAGAGTGATGGTCAAGAGATTGCCGGGCCCTCGCCCCGGCTCGAGCTGGGAGATCCGCACCGCCTCGGCCCCCCAGCCGAGCATCTCCGCCACGACCCGCAGCTCGCGCTTGGCGATCTCGCCGGGCACGGCGGCGACCGTGGCGACCGCCTCACGCGAGACGATCTCGCCGCGGGTGGAGAGCTCGAGCGGGCGAAGCACCGGCGCCGGCTCGATCATCGCCGTGATGCGCCCGCCCCCGGCCGGGTAGAACCCGTGCCGATCGAGCGTCAGCTCCACCGCGGCGCCCATGCCGCGCAGGATCGGGAGGAACGCCCGCCCGAGGAACTCGACCGTGGGCGCGTGCGGGTTGTGCGTGCCCCCCTCGATCACCACCCGCGACGCGCTCGGCGCCCACAGCAACGCCGGGAGCACCGTCTGCAGCACCAGCGTCGTGCTCCCGGCGGTCCCGATCGAGAACGCGTACTCACCGCCCCGGATCGGCCCGGGCGAGAACCGCAGGCCTCCCGAGCCGATCGCGTCGCCCTCGACCGCGGCGCCGCATACCTCCGCCGCGGCGCGGACGGCGGTAAGGTGCTGACGCAGCAGCCCGGGCTTGTCGCGCCCGGCCCGGATGTTGTCGATCCGGAACGGCCGGCCGGTGACCATCGAGAGCGAGAGGCTGCTGCGCAGGATCTGCCCGCCGCCCTCGCCGAACGAGCCGTCGATGACAATCAGTTCGCTGTCTCGCATCGCCGGCCCCCTAGTCATCCGCCTTGTCGCCGTCCTTGATCACGAACCGCGCGTGGAGCCGCGCGACCTCGCTGGCCAGACCCGCCGCCTTCACGGAGCGGAGCACCTCGTCAAAGTCCTTGTACGCGTCCGGCGCCTCGTCGATCGGGTACTGCCGGCAGTTGGTCAGGATGTCGCGCTCGTCGAACGACGCGTCCACCGCCCGCTGGTCCAGAGCCCGGGCCGCGGCCTTGCGCCCGAGCGCCCGCCCGGCGCCGTGGTTCACGCTGTAGCACGAGAGCTCCGCGCCCGCGTCGGCCACCATGACCGCCGAGCCCGCCTGCGGGTTGCCCGGCAGCAGGATCGGGTGGCCCGTCTGCTCGAACGGCGTGCCCTTGAGCCCGTGGTGCCCCGCGGGGAACGCGCGGGTCGCGCCCTTGCGGTGCACCCACTCGAGCCGGTTTTCCACGATCTCCTGCCGGGCGATGTTGTGGCTGATGAAGTACACAAGCCGCCCGCACGCACCCGGGATCACCTCCTGGAACGCCTCCAGGACCAGGGCGTTGATGAGCAGGTGGTTCACGGTCGCGAAGTTCGCCCCCAGCGCCATGTCGTCGAGGTACGCGTCGGCCTCCGGGGTGCCGAGCGGCGCGTGCACCATCTGCCGGTCGCCGCCCGGGAGCGGGATCCCCCAGGTCTCGAAGAAGCCCTGCATCGCCCTGAACTGCCCCGCGGCCAGGTCGTGCCCGAAGCCGCGCGAGCCGCAGTGCGAGAGGAACGCCACGCCGCGGTCGCGCAGGCCGAACACTTCGGCCGCCCGGCGGGCGCGGTCCGAATCATCCACGCGGACGACCTCGCACTCGCCGAAGTGGTTCCCTCCGCCGTAGCTGCCGAGCTGGCGGACCTTGTCGGTAAACCGATCGGCGATGCGCCCCTCGCGCCGGAGCAGCTCGAGGCGGGCGCGCAGGGCGTCCGCCGTGCCGTCGTGCCCGGTGTGGGCCGAGTCCTCGCAGCGATCCGCCCACTCGGGAGGGATGCCCAGGGCCTCGCACACGCCGCGCGACGCGCCCTCGGTCACGACGCGGACACCCAGGTCGCGGTCGACGGGACGGGACTTGCCAACGCTGCGCTGCCCGCGCCCCGTGCCCGTCGGCGTGCGGTCGCACACCGCCCCGATCAGCGCCCGGCGCGTCCCGCGATCGGCGACCGCGCTCTCGTCGAGGTCCAACGCCAGCAGGCTCATCGAGCACTTGATGTCCACCCCGACCGGGCCGGGGTAGATGTGCGAGGGGCTCGCCATCACGCACCCGACCGGGGCACCGTAGCCGATGTGGGCGTCGGGGTTCAGCACCACACGCGACACCCCCGGCGACATCGCCGAGTTGATCGCCTGGCCCACGCAACCCTCATCGAAGGTCGCCCGGATCGCCTCGGTGCCGATGACGGTCACCGGGCGCCGGCCGCCGGGCAGCGGCAGGATCGCCGTCGCCTCGCCGGTGGCGATGAACGGGCTCGTCGTCGCGTGGTCGGTCATCACCAACTCCTCAGAAACACATGCTACCTGGAACCACCCCGGCGGGATTCGAACCCGTAACCCCCGCGCCCGTCGCGCGCCGGCGCTGCCTCGCGCCGCGGGGTGAAAGAGCGGCCGGTGACAAGTAGTGACGAGACTCATGCTCTGCCAGCTGAGCTACCGCCCCGGGATTCCCTCAAACGGAGCGGACGGGATTCGAACCCGCGACAATGTAGTCCCATCTGCATTCACCGGCCCTGATCTGTGCGGCACACCCAAGACGACAAGAGAGGCGAGAGAACGGTGTCGGATTGCTCCTTCACCAAGTGGACGCAGCCGTGGCTGCGTGCGGGACTCGAACCCGCTGGGCGAGCGGGCTTTGCCGCCGCCTTGCCAAACCTGTACTCCCACCGGCATTCGTCGTGGCGTGCCGACTTTCTGAAACGAGAGGGATGGGGACGGCAAGTGATCCGCTGAGACCTTTGAGGTTTACATCCTGTAGTCCCGGCTGCATCCGGCCCCATCCCTCCCGTGCACGCTCCTTCCCGACCTGCCGGCCCCGGGCCCGAGTGCCCGGGGCCGGCCCGTCCCGCTTCGTTCCACGCGCCGACCGACTAGATCGACTCGGCGTTGATCACATCCACCCAGTGCTGCGCCCGGTTCCCCTCGCGGGCGAACCGACCGACCACCTCGAACACCGCATCAGAGAAGCCGCCGATGTTGAGGATGTCCTCCCGGTCGGGGGCCTGAGTCGTGGTGTTCGGCTGCAGGTCGATGCACACGAGCCTGGCTCGCGGGCACCGCTGGCGCAGCGCCTCCCACTCCCGAAGCGTCTCGGTCCCGCGACGCCACGAGTGGGGCGAGGTGTCCATCCACGACTCGGAGTCCGAGACGAAGATCACCATGTCCGCCCCGACCCCACGCCGGTTCATCTCCCGCAGCGGCGCCGAGCAGTTGGTCCCGCCCGGCGGCAGGGCCGCGAGCTTCTCGGCGTTGGTCGTCACCGTGTCCCGTGGGTTCAGCCGGCAGGGCACGACGGCGTCGTTGAAGGCGATGACCTCCGCGTCCGCGTTGCGCCCCAGCACCGCCGCCGCGACCAGCCCCGCGACATCGAGACACCGGACCTTGCTCGTCGACCCGGCCCGGTGCCCCGTCACGGGCGAGTGCATCGAGCCCGACACATCGACGAGCACGAACACCCGGCCGTCGAGCTTGGGGACGGCACGGAGCGAGACCCGCAGGGCCGCCTCGAGCGCGGTACGGATGACCCGCGGCACGCCGTCGCCCGCCATGCTCCAGGCCGTGAGCACCTGGTACGGGAACGCCCGCGCCCGCTCGATCTCCGCGCCGTCCGCCAGCGTCTTGGCGATCGCGCGGGCAACGCGCTCATCGGTCAGCACGCCGTGGCGGGCGTAGGTGTTGAGGTTCTGCCTCGTCACCTGCCACGAGCCGCGGAGCGCGATCTGCTTCCAGGCCTCCGCGTCCAGCGGCAGCGCCGTGAGCATCTGGAACGGCACATCGGGCACCTGCCGGGGCCGCTCGCCCGCGATCACCGCGGCCTTGTACGCCTCGAACTCGCGCACGATCGGCGCCAACGCCGAGGCGTCGTGCTCGCGCCCGAGCAGATACCCGTACAGCGCCTCCCGGCCCGCCGTCCGCGGCTTGGGATGAACCATCCGCACGATGTCCGCGACCGACGGGCTGTTGCCGACCGACGCGAAGAAGACCGCCTCGTCGGTGCGGGCGTCGAGCCAGTCGCGCACCAGACGCTTGGGCAGCGAGCCGAGCGACTTGCGGGCAACCACGCCCGACCGCACCACCTGCACGAAGTTGCGGAGCATCTTCGGCGAGTCGATGACCCGGTCGAAGACCTCGGCCATCAGGCCCGGCGAGAGCACCGACAGGGCCGCGCACAGGAGCGCCGGCAAGTCCTTCATCTGGCCGCGGCGCCGGCAGTAGAGCGCGGTCCGCGCCACGAACTCCGGCTCGCACCGGCCGCACAGCGAGAGCACGGTGTCAAGCTGGTCGCCGGCCGAGGCGTAGAAGGTCGAGTTGAGGCACCCCGTCGCCGCGAGCTGCGCGAGGGCGTGCTCGGCGCTCATGCGATAGGCCGCGCCGCCCGCGCTGTTGCGGGTGTCGGGCGCCGGGCTCAGCCGACCGCGCGTTGACCTGAAGAGCAGCTTGTTCGCCATCGCTCGGCTCCTTGCCGGGAGACACTCCCGGGGCGCCGAGGGGGAATGCATATCGCGTGCCAAGGCTCGAGCGAGGCCACCCCAAAGAGCACCATGTCCGTAACTACCTGCAAATGCTGGACTTAGCGGCTTTCTACCCTGACTCGCCCACGGACTCGCCCCGAGCCACCGCCGCGTGACGATATTGTGGTATCGTGCTTGAGATTCAAAGCTATCATCTAGACGCCATCCATGCCCACCACCAAGCCCATCGTCGTCCTCGGCCTCCTCGGCACCACCCTCGACACCGGCAAGGGCCCCAACCGCTGGGCCCGCTGGCGCCCGACCGTCTCCCTCGGCCAGCACCCCGACCTGCTGATCTCCCGCCTCGAGCTCCTCCACAACCGACGCGCGACCTCCCTCGCCGAAACGGTCGCCGCCGACATCGCCTCGGTCTCGCCCGAAACCACCGTCGTCCGCCACGAGTTCGAGCTGCGCGACCCGTGGGACTTCGGCGAGGTCTACGGCGCGCTGCACGACTTCGCGGCCGGTTACCCCTTCGACCCCGAGGCCGAGGACTACCTCATCCACATCACCACCGGCACGCATGTGGCCCAGATCTGCAGCTTCCTCCTCACCGAGGCCCGCTACCTCCCCGCCCGGCTCATCCAGACCTCACCACCCAGGCGCGCGACCGACGGGGCCGGCGGGTACCAGATCATCGACCTCGACCTCTCAAAGTACGACCGCCTCGCCGCCCGCTTCGAGCGCGAGCACCGCGACGCCGTCGCCAGCCTCAAGTCCGGCATCGAGACCCGGAACCCCGCCTTCAACCGGCTCATCGAGCGCATCGAGCATGTCGCCCTCCGCACCACGGATCCCATCCTCATCACCGGCCCCACCGGCGCCGGGAAGACCCGCCTGGCAGGGCGGATCTACGAGACCCGGCGCCACCGCCGGCTCGTGTCCGGAGCGTTCGTCGAGGTCAACTGCGCCACCCTCCGCGGCGACGGCGCCATGTCGGCCCTCTTCGGCCACCGCAAGGGCGCCTTCACCGGCGCCACCGCCGACCGGTCCGGCCTGCTCCGCGCCGCCCACGACGGCATGCTCTTCCTCGACGAGATCGGCGAACTCGGCCCCGACGAGCAGGCGATGCTCCTCCGCGCCCTCGAACACAAGCGGTTCTTCCCCCTCGGGGCCGACACCGAGGTATCGAGCGACTTCCAGCTCGTCGCCGGCACCAACCGCAACCTGGCCGCCCGGGTCCGCGAGGGCGCGTTCCGCGAGGACCTGCTCGCCCGTATCAATCTCTGGACCTTTGATCTCCCCGCCCTGCGCGACCGCCCCGAGGACATCGAGCCCAACCTCGATTTCGAGCTCGAGGCGTTCGCGCGCTCCCGCAACCAGCTCGTGCGGTTCAGCCGCGAGGCCCGGCGCGACTTCCTCAGGTTCGCCACCTCCCCCGAGGCCGCCTGGCCCGGCAACTTCCGCGATCTCAACGCCGCGCTCACCCGCATGGCCACGCTCGCCCCGGGCGGGCGGATCACCCAGGAGATCGTGGCCGAGGAGGTCGCGCGCCTCCGGTCGCTCTGGGCCGGACGCACCGATGCCGGCCCAGATCTCTCGGCCCTGCTCCACGGGGCGGCGCTCGACGAGATCGACCTCTTCGACCGCCTCCAGCTCGAGGCGGTCGTCGGCGTCTGCCGGCGCGCCCGGTCGCTCTCCGACGCGGGGCGCGCCCTCTTCGCCGCCTCGCGCGTCCGCCGGACCTCCACCAACGACGCCGACCGCCTCCGCAAGTACCTCGCCCGGTTCGGGCTGACCTGGGCCGACCTCCGGCCCGACGCCGGCGATTGACCCGCCCCGCTCCCCGACCCGGAGCGCTGGGGCTCACCCACCCGCCACCCGTCCCGGCCGGCAGGAAAATCTCGCCGGCATGTCAAGCGCCGCGAGGGCTCACACCGTAGTACCAGGTGGAGTCCCCCATGGCCCCCACCCCACACGACGAGCTGCTGATGGCCCGGGTCAAGCGGGGCGATCGAGCAGCGCTCGAGACCCTCGTCCGCCGGCACGGCACACCCCTGCTCTCGTTCCTCGCCCGCATGGCCGCCGCGCGGAGCGACGCGGAAGACCTCTTCCAGGACACCTGGGTGACCGTCTGGGCCCGGCGATCGACCTTCGACACCACCCGCCGATTCAGACCCTGGCTGTACCGCATCGCCGTGTCCCGGTGCGCCGATTGGCGCCGCCGGGCCCGACCCGCGCCCGCCGACGCGGGAGCGTGGATGGGCTCCGGCGAACCCGCGGCGGACACCCGGCTGCTCCGGGACGAGCGCCTCGCCGCGGCGGAGGCCGCGATCCGCCAGCTCCCGCCCGCCCAGCGGGAGGTCGTGACGCTGCGCCTGCACGCGTCGCTGGCGTACGCCGAGATCGCCGACACCCTCGGCGTGACCGAGTCCGCCGTCCGCTCGAACATGAGCGTTGCGCTGCGGACGCTCCGTGCGAGCCTCGCGCCATGGGCCGAGCACCACCCGACCAAAAAGGAGGCCGCGGATGTCCGTGCCCCGTCGAGAGAGTGACATGTTGCAGCTCGTGGACGAGTTCGCCCACGGCCTGCTCAACACCGAGGAGTCCGCGTATGTCGAGCGGCGCATCGCCGAGAGCGAGGTCTGGGCCGCCGCGCACGCCGAGGCCCTCCGCCGGAAGGAGCTGATCGCCAGCGTCCCCGCGAGCGAGCCCGGCGAGAGCCTCATCGGCCAGACGCTGGAACGTGTCGCCGCCGAAGGCCCGACCCGCGAGCGCAACCGCCGCCTCCTGCTCTGGACGCCCCTCGCGGGGCTCGCCGCGGCGGTCGCGGTGTTCCTCGGCGTCAACCTCTACTTCGCCTCGCTCCGCCCCCCGCCCTACGACCTCCAGGTCTACGGCCAGAGCTCGCTGGCTTCCGACAGCCGTGCGTCGCTCCGCGTCCGCCTCAGCCGCCCCGGATCAGGCGACGGCGTCGCGGGCGTCCCCGTCGAGATCACCATCCGCGACCCCGAGCGCTCCGTCACCACGCGCCTGGCCTCGTTCACCACCGACGAGGACGGCACGGGCGAGCCGAGCTTCCTGCTCCCCGGGTGGGCCGACGGGCGGTACGAGCTCAGTGTCTCCGCCGCCACGCCCCAGCGCGTCGAGCGCATCGCCCAGCAGGTGACGCTCCGGCGGGCCTGGCGCGTCGCGCTCAGCACCGACAAGCCGGTGTACCAGCCCGGCCAGACCATCCGCATGCGCACGCTCGCGGTCAACGCCGCCAGCGCCAGGCCCATGGCCGGGCAGCGGGCCGAGTTCACCGTGACTGACGCGGGCGGGAATGTCATCTTCCGCGAGCCCTCGGTCACGAGCCGGTTCGGCATCGCCTCGGCCGACTGCCCGCTGGCCGACCTGCTCATCGAGGGCTCCTACACGGTGCGGTGCCGGGTCGACCAGACCGAGTCAGCGACCGCCGTCGAAGTCAAACGGTACACGCTCCCCGCGTTCCGCGTGGGCCTGACCGTCGGCGAGCCGTTCTACGCGCCGGGCGGAACGATCACCGGCACGATCGACGCCGCCTACTACTTCGGCAAGCCCGTGGCCGGGGGTGAGGCGACCGTCACACTCGTCTCGGACAGCCCGGCGCACTCCGAGCAAGCACGCACCATACTGCACCTCGACCAGCAGGGCCGCGGCTCCTTCTCCCTCCAGCTGCCCCACCGCCTCGCCGGCACGCCCACCGACGACGGCGACGCCGCGATCCGGCTGACCGCGCTGGTCCGCGACAGCGCCGGGCAGGAGGCGGGCGCCTCGGCCAGGCGGCTGGTCACCTCGCGCCCGCTCCGTGTCACGCTCGTCCCCGACGGCGGCGCCCTGCTCCCCGGCCGGCCCAACGAGGTGTTCGCCTTCGTCACCACCGCCGACGGCCGCCCCGCCGCCGCCCGACTCATGATCGAGGGCCTCGACCGCGAGCTCCAGACCGACGACTCCGGCGTCACCGTGTTCTCGCTGGACGCGCCGGGCCCCGAGGTCGCGTTCACAGTCCGCGCCGACGACGACGCCGGGCGGACCACGACCGAGACGGTCACCCTCCGGACCGAGCAGGGCGCCGGCGCGTTCCTGCTCCACACCGACGCCGCGGCCTACGACGCGGGGGGTACGATCACCGCCTCGGTGGTCGGCATCGGCGATGGCCCGGTGTTCCTGGATGTGCTCGGCGAGGGCCAGACCGTCGCGACCGGCCGCATCGCGGTCGAACGGGGGCGGGGCCAGACCGCCATCGACCTCCCGCCGGAGGCCACCGGCGCCCTCCGCCTTGTCGCCTACCGCTTCGACGACGCCGGCTTCCCCCTCCGGCGCGAGCGCACGGTGGTCGTGCGCCCGGCGACGCAGCTCCGGGTCGAGCTGACCGGCGCCGACCGGCCGCACCGACCGGGCGAGACCGCGCCACTGAGCTTCCAGCTCCGCGACGCGACCGGCGCACCCGCCCCGGGCGCCCTCAGCCTCGCGATCGTCGACGAGGCGGTCTTCGGCGTCGCCGACGACCGCTCCCCGACCGAACAGGGCGTCAACACGCTCGCCTCCACGCTGCTGGAGCCCATCTACGCCGTCTACCCCTGGGACCCCTTCGACCGCTCGCAGGACTCGCTGGTGAGCCGGGCGGTGGGAGCGCTATCCGCCCGCGAGACCCCCGTCGATCGTGACGAGATCCTCTCGCGGCTCGTCGAAGAAGGCTACCTCCCCGACGAGTTCATCGAGATGCTCGACGAGCTCGAGCCCGACCGCCTTGAGGAGATCCTCGACCAGATGCGCGGCACGGTCTCGGACACCACGCTCGACCTGCTCCGCGGCGAGCGCACGGCGGCGTACACCCTGCGCGAATCCAGCTACACGGCCGGGCTGGCAGCAACCAGGCAGCGCCAGGCAGCCTGGCGCGACACGCGGGCCGGCATACTCGCGGTCGCCGGGGTCGTGGGCGGCCTCGCCCTGTTCATCGCCCTGCTGGTGCTGCTCGCCAGGGCGATCGGCGGGAGCGTCGTCGGCTGCCTGCTGGTGGCCCTCATTCTGGCGATCCTGGTCGGTGTGATGCTCCCCTCGCTCGGCAAGGCCAGGGCCTCCGCGCGACAGCTCAAGGACCAGAGCATCCTGCGCGGGCTTGTGCTGGGGATCGAGCTGGCCGGGCCGGAACTCACCGGTCCGGGCGCCGAGGCCGCCGCGCCCGCCACCCGCGTCCGCGAGTGGTTCCCCGAGACGCTGCTCTGGCGGCCGGCGCTGAGCCCCGACGAGCACGGCCGCGCCACACTCGACATCACCCTGGCCGACTCGATCACCAACTGGAAGCTCCGCGGCGGCGCGATCACCACCGACGGGCGCGTCGGCTCCATCGACGCCGACCTCACCGTCTTCCAGCCGTTCTTCGTCGAGATCAACGCCCCGGTCGCCCTCACCCGCGCCGACGAGATCGAGCTCCCCGTGATCGTCTACAACTACCTCGACGCGCCCCAACGCATCTCGCTGCGCCTTGAGGCCGGGGGCTGGTTCGACGCCCTCAGCCCCCTCGACCGCGAGATCGAGCTCGCGCCCGGCGAGGTCGCCCGTGTCGGCTTCCGGATCCTCGCCACCACCATCGGCGAGCAGCCGCTGCGGGTCCGCGCCACCGGGCAGAGCGCCGACGGCACGCCCGTCGCCGACGCCGTCCGACGCACCGTCACCATCGAGCCCGAGGGCGAGCCCGTCGAGCGCGTCGCGAGCGGCACGCTCCGGTCGCCGGCCGCGCTCGAGGTCACCTTCCCGCCCGACGCCATCGAGGGCAGCCAGCGGCTCATCCTCAAGCTCTACCCCTCCACCTTCAGCCAGGTGCTCGAGGGCCTCGACGGCATCTTCCAGCGACCCTACGGCTGCTTCGAACAGACCAGCTCAACCACATACCCCAACCTCCTCGCGCTCGACTACCTGCGCCGGACAGGCACCAACGCCCCGGAGCTCGAGGCCAAGGCCCTGCAGTACATCCACCTCGGCTACCAGCGCCTCCTCTCCTTCGAGGTCCCCGGCGGCGGGTTCGACTGGTTCGGCAACCCGCCCGCCGATGTCGTCCTCACCGCCTACGGCCTGATGGAGTTCCGCGATATGTCCCGGGTCCGCAGCGTCGATCCCGATCTCATCGAACGCACCCGCGCCTGGCTCCTGACCCGACAGGATACCGACGGCTCCTGGTGGCCCGACCAGCACATGCTCAACGACGGGCTGGGCGGCACCACCGCCGCGACCGACCGGCTGGCGACCACGGCGTACATCGCCTGGGCCGTCTTCGCCGGCGACGCCGCCGCGCCGACCGAGGCCGCCGAAAGGGCCCGAGCATTCCTGCGCGCCACCCCCGCCGGCGCGATCGACGACCCGTACACCCTGGCCCTCGTGGCCCTGGCGCTGCACGCCACCGGCGACCGGGCCAGCGCGCTGGACTACACCGACCGCCTGCTCCAGACCGCCCGCCCCCAGGGCGACAATCTCACCGCTTGGTCGCGCCCCGGCGGCCGGCGCACCATGTTCTACGGCGCCGGCGGCGCGGGCGATGTCGAGGCCACCGCCCTGGCCGCCATCGCGCTCATGGAGCTCGGCCAGGCGCCGACGGTCACCAGGGACGCCCTGGCGTGGCTCGTCGAACGCCGCGACCCCCGCGGATCATGGGGCACCACCCAGGCCACGGTCCTGGCCCTCCGGGCGATGGTGATGTCCGCCGGCCGCCCGCTCGCGAACGAGCAGCCGCGCACCATCGAGGTGCACTCTGGCGGCACGGTCGTTCGCCGACTCACCATCGAGCCCCGGCACGCCGATGTCCTCCAACTGCTCGACCTGACCGACCTGCTCGACGCCGCCGGCCCCATCGATCTCTCCATCACCGACCTCTCGGGCAGCGCGACCGGCTACCAGCTGGCCATGCTGCACCACCAGCCGCGCCCGGACCCGACCAGCGGGCAGCCGCTCCGCGTGAGCCTGGACTACAGCGCGACGGACTGCCAGGTCGGTGAATGGATCAGCGCGACCGCGCTCGTGGAGAACCGGTCGGCATCACCCATGCCGATGGTCCTGCTCGACCTCCCGATCCCCGCGGGGTTCCAGACCGACGCCGCCGACTGGGACCGCCACGCGGCGTCCGGGCGGATCGCCAAGTACGAACTCACCCCACGGAGCGTGATCGTCTACCTGCGCTCCGTCGAACCCGGCCGACCGCTCGGGCTGGCATACCGGCTCCGGGCAACGACGCCGGTCGAGGTGGAGGCCGCCGGCGCGACCGCCTCGGAGTACTACGACCCCACGGTCCGGGCCACCAGCGCCCCCACCCGCCTGCACGCCGCGGGGCAGACCTGAACCGCCCGGGTGCCGCCACACCCATCCGGCCGACCGGCACTGGGCTGTCTCAGGGGCGTCAGCCGGAACACGCCCAGGCGCGGAGCCCACCGCCAAGGGCAAGCTCCCCAACCCGCGGCGCCCCGCGACTAAGGGTGCGACCAAAGGCCTCGAGTTCCCAGCTTGCAGGAGCAGGACCCACCAGCCAAATGCTCAAGCGTGCCCCACCGGGACCTGTCCCCGAGCCCGCCGAGCCCGCCGCGCCCGCCAAGCCACACCACACGCGGACCACCAGCGTCGATCCCGGCCTCGCAACGACCCCCTCGCGCGTCCCCAAACATCGCTCGCCGCCGCACATCCGGGTGCGTCGAGCCCAACAAAAAGGGACTCGCGTTGCCGCAAGTCCCTTTCAGACAAGAAGTAGCGGGGGCAGGATTTGAACCTGCGACCTCCGGGTTATGAGCCCGACGAGCTACCAGACTGCTCTACCCCGCAATCAGGACGGGATTCTAGACCACCCCGCGCCGAAGTCCAACGCCCGGCCGACCATTCCCCGCCCCCACGGGCCCACACCGGCCCTCACCGCCCTCAGCGGCACACCCGCGCCGGGATACCATCGGCGATGCCCACACAGCCCAGCAGGATCAATGTCCTCCTCGTCGGTGGCGGCGGCCGCGAGCACGCCCTGGCCGCCGCTATCGCCCGCTCCCCGCGCCTGGGCACCCTCTACACCACCCACCCCCAGAACCCCGGCATCGCGCCCCTGGCGACCGCGGTCGATGTCCCCGTCTCCGCAAAGGCGATGTACCGCCTCGAGCAGTTCTGCGACCACCAACAGATCGGTCTGGTCGTCATCGGCCCCGAAGACCCCCTCGCCGAGGGCTTCGCCGACAAGCTCACCACCCCCGACCGCCATGTCTTCGGCCCCGTCCAGGCGGGCGCCATGCTCGAGGCCGACAAGGCCTGGTGCAAGAGCCTCCTCCGAGAGGCCATGGTCCCCACCGCCGACGGCCGGGAGTTCACCGATCCCGACGCCGCCCTCGCGTACACCGCGAGCCGCTCCGAGCCCCCGGTCGTGAAGGCCGCGGGCCTCGCCGCAGGCAAGGGGGTGTTCGTCCCCGCCTCGACCGCCGAGGCGTGCGACGCGGTCCGGAAGATCATGGTCCAGCGCATCTTCGGAGACGCCGGGCGCAAGGTCATCATCGAGGAGCGCCTCACCGGGCGAGAGGTCTCCGTTCTCGCCATCACCGACGGCCGGAACATCCTGATCCTCCCCCCGTGCCAGGACCACAAGCGACTCCGCGACGGCGACATCGGGCCAAACACCGGCGGCATGGGCGCCTTCTGCCCCTCCGACGCGATCGACGCCGCGACCATGAGCCGCATCGAACGAGACATCCTCGTGCCCACCGTCGACGCGCTCAAACGCGAAGGCATCGATTACCGCGGCGTGCTCTACGCCGGACTGATGCTCACCCCGGGTGGTCCCAAGGTCCTCGAGTACAATGTCCGCTTCGGCGATCCGGAGTGCCAGCCCCTGATGACCCGCCTCCGCTCAGACATCCTCGAGCTCATGCTCGGGGCCTGCACGCGGACGCTCGATCAGGTCGAGGTCGAGTGGGACCCAAGGCCCGCCGTCTGCGTCGTGATCGCCAGCGAGGGCTACCCAGAAAACCCCCGAAAGGGCGTCCCCATCCGCGGCATCGAACAGGCCGAAGCCCTCCACGATGTCACGGTCTTCCACGCCGGCACCACCAGAGACTCCCAGGGGCAGATCGTCACCGCCGGCGGCCGCGTCCTGAGCGTGGTTGCCCAAGGGGAGACTATGGCGGATGCCCGGACGCTTGCCTACCGGGCCTGCGACATGATCCACTTCGAAGGCGCACAATGCCGCCGCGACATCGCCGCGATCCCTGCCCCCCCGGCTTGATGTGGCCACCCGCGGGATTCCCGCCGGAATCTTGCCGCGACAACGCTTGACCTCCACACAGAAGCTGGTATGCTCATGGCACATGGTGTTGCCCTTGGATGAGTCCTGTCCCCCCTCGTCCGAGGGCGACGCCTTTTTTGGGCCGGGCTGATCCGGCGCGCCGCGCGGGACAAACCCCACGCGATCACGCCCGCACGGACAACGCCAGGTCGGTCAGGCCTTCCAGGATCTCCCGGTGGTTCGCGCAGCGCGGGCACTTGTGCTGCCCGCCGAGCTTGCCCCGGGCCGCCAGCCACGCGTGGAACGCCCCCATCGGCAACGCCGTGATCGTCGGGGGCGTCATCCCCAGATCGTCGCGACGCTTGGTCGTGTAGTCGACATTGATCGACTTGACCGCGCGATCGAACGCCGCCCCGAAGAGCGACAGCTGCGCCGCCGACGGCGCGCCCCCCTCGAACTCCACCGCAACCTCGAGCCCCGCGCGCCGGCCCTGCCCCGGGTAGACCGGCGCCGCCGTGAACTCCCCCACCGCCAGCCCCGTCGCCCGCGCCGCCTCCGCCACGCCGTGCTCGATGTGCTCCACGATCAGGTTCTCGCCGAACGCGTTGATGAAGTGACGGTGCCGGCCCACGATCCGCATCCGCGCCGGGCCCATACCCGCCCCGCGCACCCCCGCCCGCGGCACCGAGTCGAACTCCACCACATCGCCCAGGATGTACCGCCAAAGACCCGAGCAGGTGCTCATCACCACCACATACCGCTGCCCGAGCTCCACCTCATCCGCCGTGAACGCCCGCGCGCCCGGGTCGTCGATCTCCCCGAGCGCCACAAACTCGTAGAAAACCCCGATGTCCGGGATCAGCCGCAGCGACGGCTGCACGCCCGGCGCCGCCGGCCCGTCCTGCGTCGCGATGAACCCCTCGCTCGCCGGGTACAGCTCGAACCGCGTCGGGATGTCCTCCCCGCCCGGGTCCCCCGACCACAGCGTGCGCACCCGCGGCTCGAACGGCTGGTACTTCACGCCGCCGTGCACGAACACCCGCAGGTTCGGCCACACCTCGCGCAGCGTGCGCACATCACGCCCCATCTCCCGCGCAATCTCGATCACCCGATTGAACAGCACGATCCCCCAGCTCGGCATCCCGCTGATGAACCGAACATCCTGGTCCCAGATCGCCCGTGCCATCACCTCGATCTTGGTCGTCCAGTCGCTCAGCAACGCGATCTTCTTGCCCGGCAGGTAGATCTCGCTCAGAGGCCAGGTGATCAGCCCCGTCACCAGCCCCGAAAGATCCCCCGTCCGCACCCCGTGCGCGTTCTCCTCCACATCGCTCGAACCGCCTATGAAAAGGCACTTGCCGCACATGATGTCCGGCAGGCTCAGGCCCATCCGCAAGAGATGGGCGAAGATGTCCATGCTCGCCAGGTAGTTCGACCGCAGCATCTCGCGGCTGACCGGGATGTACTTGTCCCCCGCCGTCGTGCCGCTGGTCTGTGCAAAGTCCCGCACCAGCCCGGGCCAAAGCAGGTCCCGCTCGCCGCCCTCCCGCATGCGCACCAGCCGGTCCCGGAACGCGTACCAGTCCGCCAGCGGCGCCCGCGAGCGGTACGCCTCCAGCAGCCTGTCGTCGTCCAGCCCGACCATCCGCGCAAAGCCCCACTCCCGCCCGATCTCCGTCCCCCGGGCCCGCACGATGTTCCGCCGCAGTTGCGCGATCTGCACCCGGCGCGTGTTCGCGACCCACCAGTCCGTGTCGTCCAGCCTCGCCGCCCGCAGCGCCACCCGGGCCGCCAGGGCCGCGCCCACAAGCCCGGTCCAGCGGACCGCGTCACGCTGCACCGGGTGGTTCGCTCGCGTGGGATGGCTCGACGGCGTGGGATGTTTCGCTGGCGTGCTCACGGCCGACCCGGTGCTGACGCGATCTCACCCACGAACTTCAGGAGCTCGGCCGCGAACTCGTCGGCCTTCTCCACCATCGGCACATGCCCGCACTGGTCGAACCACACCAGACGCGAGTTCGGCAGCAACTGGTGGAACTGCTCGGCCGCCTCGGGCGGCGTCACCACATCCTGCCGGCCCCAGATCAGGACCGTCGGCGCCGCGATCTCCCGCATCTGCGTGCCCAGGTGGTTCTGCCTGGCGCTCCGGCTCAGCCGCACCATCGCCCGCGCCTTCGCCCGCTGGCTCAGCTCCTTGAACGCCCGGTCCAGGTCCGCCTCACGCATGTGCGCACGGTCGTGGAACAACTCACCGATCTTCTCGGCCAGCCACTCGCGGCTCGGGCGGATCTGCACCTCCCGGACCATCGACCGCTCGATCAGGCCGCTCGACCCCGCGAGCACCAGCCCCGACACGATGTCCGGGTGCTCCAACGCCACCCGCAACGCCACATGCCCCCCGAACGAGTTGCCCACCAACACCGCCGGGTCGTCAAGATACCCCCGGATGAACTGCTGGGTCAGGTCCGCCACCCCCGTGATCGAGCACACCTCCCGCGGCAGGGCCAGCAAGGGCAGCTCCAACATGATGCACCGCACCTGCCCCTGCACCCGGCTCGCCACCTCTTCCCAGTGCTCGTTGAGCCCCACAAGCCCGTGCAGGAATACCACCGGCGTCCCCGACCCCGAATCGCTCACCCGCGCATCGATCGCCGTGCGGCCGTCGGCCGTGCGCACGGTGATCATCCGCGCGGGAGCTGGGTTCGAAGTCGCTGGCATCCCGTTCAAAGGCAGGGGCTCCGGTCGTGAACGGATAGTAAGCACCAACCTGGGGCGGGGGCGGCAGGGTGCGGCGGGGCCAAGGGGGAATCCTGCCGACCGTCCCCCTCACCCAACCTCGCCGGCCCGGTAGAGCGCCTCCAAGCTTGTGAAGGTCAGCGAGGTCGCCAGCATCTGGCGCAGCCGGGCATGGCCACCATCGGCCCCCAGGACCGCCGAGCAGGCGGCCTCCAAGGCCCCCCGGCAGTCGAGCGGGTCGATGTCCGGCAGCCCCAATCCCCGGAGCACTCGCTCCGTTCGCTCGGCCGAAAGCGCCCCCGCCTGATCCTGGGGAGTACGGTCCACCTCCCGGGCGATCCGGAAAGCCGCCGCTGCCGCGGTCTCGATGCTGCCCACCACAGACGACCCGGTGGATCCCTCCCTCAGCAAGGCCGCCCGCAGACGCAGCAGCACATCCGCCAACGAACGGGCGTACCTGCCAGCATGCCGGAGGCTCGCCCCCGCCGGCGTGAGCTGATCGGACAGGGCGTAGGCGAGCAGGTACACATTGGCCCAGATATCCCCGTCATTCCCGAGGCAGACCCCCCATTGCTGGCACAGGCCTCGCGAGACCTGTTCCGCGTTGGCGTACTCCGCGTGGTCGGGCCAGCACTCCTCGATCACCCGCGCTGCCTGCCCGTGCCGGCCGAGCTTCTCGTGGATCTCGGACTTGGACACGATGAGGTCGAGCCGCCCGTGGGCCTGGATGCTGGCATCCGCCGCCCGCAGCGCGATGGCAAGCCGCTCCTCCTCGTCGGGCACCAGTGTCCCCAGTGCTTCGATGAGCGCCTTGCCCAGATGCTCATACCGATTCATCCCCGGCGTCCTGGCGGTGTCGATCACCGCCGCTGCGACTTCCACCAAGTACCCGTAGTACTCCCCGAGATCACACCGGAAGCGTGAGTCCTCCCGCAGCAACGCGACGGCCTCGCAGGCAATCCGGAAGTGTCGCGTCGCGACGGTCCGACCGGTCCGCACGCCTCCCGCCTCGTCACCGAGAGGGATCTCGATAGTCGACCTCGCGAAATGCGCGTCCACGCGACAGAGCGCCGCCAACAGCTCCCGGTTGATCCCCCCGAGGCCCGCCGCCTCACAGAGACAGATCCAGCGAAACGCATCGAACAGAGACGATTCGTTCTGCGACCCCTTGATGGGGATCCGCGCCAGACCCTCCATGATGCTCGCGACGCGCTCGCGGAGCCTCCCCGACGAGTACCGCACATCAAGTATCGCCCCGAAGAGCGTCCCACCCCCCGGGCCTGCCCGCCCGGCGGCCGCGGCGAACATGACGGCCCTGTTGTCCTTCGACGCCTGCGCCAGGCTGCCCAGTGCGCGCCCCATGACCGGAGGATCCGACCATGACTCGACGATGCCGGCCGCGTCAACGCGATCCAGGCCGCGAACCTCGACGCGCTGGTAGTCCGACAGTCTCTGGAAGTCTCCAGTGCCCGTTGTCGTCCGCTGGATGTCCAACCAATGGGTATCGCGCGTGGCGAGCAGAAGGTGGACATCGGTGCGGTCCAGCGAGTCCAGCAGCCGGAGCGCTTCAACCAGCTTCCGGGTGTGTCGGTCCGCTTCGTCCGCCACCAGCAGCCAAGGGCCCTCTCCCTCGGGGAGCGTCCGCAGCACGCCCGGGTCCCAGGCATCGTCGAACAGATCAATGCCGATGCACTCCTCGTCGAGGATGAGCCGGGCCGCGGTCTGCAAGAGCATCGTGCTCTTCCCTTCGGATCCCGCGCCGACCAGAACATGCGTCGATATCTCCTCCGGCGCCCTCACACACCCCCGAATCTGCTCGACGAGCCGGCTCACCCCGGCGCGGTGGGCAACGCGCCCGCTCACGGCATGCTCCCACCTGGGCACCGCCCCGTCGAAGTACTTGATCAGCTTCGAGTCGGCCAGTCGGCGGGCACGCAGCGACTCGAGATACGCACGATCGACCACCTGCACGCCGTGCTTCAGCCGCGCGAGGCGATCGTCGACAATCTCGGTGAGCATCTCGGTGTTCAGCTCGACCGCCGCCTGCAAGGCATCAAAGCGCTCAACAATCAGCGTCTTGAGCGACTCCACCATGCCTGTCTGCTGCGCGAGCAGACGCTCGCGCTCCGCGCCCCCGGCCTGGATGATCGCGAGCAAGGCGGCCAGCGGCTGATCCCCGATGCCCGGCGGAAGCGCTGCGAGGGCGCCAGGATCGTCCAACAGCCGGACGAGCACCTTCTCGAACGCCGCGTCCTGCAAGGCCTCCTTCCTGATGTACCCGCTCAGGAACCTCTCGAGCTCCGGGATCTTGTCGATCGTCTCGCCCGTCTTCCAATCCTTGTAAATCGAGTACCCGGCGAGGCCCGCGATCGCCACGGCGCCGCAGACCAGCACCGGCCCCGAGACAGCGCCGCCCGTGGCTGCAACCCCGAGTACAACGAGCGCCTGCGCATCGGCGGCCACGCTCACTGAGCGAAACGCATCCAAAACTCGTTGGATTCCAGGGAGTGTCGGCATGAGTGCCGAGTATAGACCCGGGACTTTCCCCAAGACCCGCCGGCCGCGGGGACGACCCCGACCCGACATCGAGAGGGGCGTCGGCGTCCGCTCACCCCGAGGGCCAGGCGGCCCGTTGACCAGCTCGTGGAACGCCCGGGCGAATCAGCCGTCCGACGGCCGGACGACCCGCCCATCGACGAGGTGCACAACCCGGTCCGCCCGGGCCGCGATCTCGGGGTCGTGGGTCACCATCAGCATCGTCTGGCCCCGCTCGGCCCGGATCCCGGCCAGCACCTCCAGGATGGCGGCCCCGGTCTTGCGGTCCAGATTCCCCGTCGGCTCGTCGGCCAGCAGCAAGGAGGGGTCGTTCATCAGCGCCCGGGCGATCGCCACCCGCTGGCGCTCGCCCCCCGAGAGCTCCGCCGGGCGGTGGCGGAGCCGGTGGCCCAGTCCGAACGCGTCGAGCAGCTTGTGCGCCCGCGCCCGCAGGTCGGCGCGCTGGCCCATGAACCCCCATCGCCCGTGCTTGATCATCGTCCCCAGCAGCACATTGTCCGTCACGCTCAGCTCGGGCAGCAGGTGGTAGAACTGGAACACGAACCCCACATCGGCGCACCGGAAGCCGTTCAGCTCGGCCTGCGAGCAGTTGACCATGTCGCGCCCCCGGAACTCGATCTGCGCCCGGGCCCGCCCGTTGCGCGCCCTGTCCGGCCGATCCAGCCCGCCGATGAGGTGCAGCAGCGTGCTCTTGCCCGAGCCCGACGCGCCCAGAATCGCCACCCACTCCCCCCGGCCCAGCGTCAGGTCCACACCGTGGAGCACCGGCACATCCACGCGCCCGAGCCGGTAGGTCTTGTGGAGATTGGCGACGCGCAGCAGCAGCCCGCCCGGCGTCGGGTCGGCACGGGCCGGGGTTGTCGCGGTCGCCGTCGTCATCTCGATGGATCGCTCCTCGCTCGCGCGCCGGGCCCCGTCACTCGAACCGCAACGCCTTCACGGGGTGCATCCTCGCGGCCCTCGCCGCGGGCCACAACGCCCCCACCAGGCAAGAGACCAGCCCCCCCACCAGCACGATCGCCGCCTTCCAAGGCTCGATCTTGTGCGGGATCTCCTTGAACACATACACCTTGGGGTCCCAGATGTACCAGTTCCACTCCCGGCCGGCCAGGTGCGTCCCCAGCCACTTCCCGGTGGTGTAGATCCCCTCGTGGATCTCGTTGATGTTCGTCACGATCGCCCACGCCAACACCCCGCCGAGCACCGAACCCACCACCCCGATCGCCAGCCCGTACCGCAGCCACACCCACGCCACCCCCAGCCGGCTCGCCCCCAACGCCCGCAGGATCCCGATGTCCTTCGTCTTCTCGCTGATCATCGCCCAAAAGATCGCGAACACCAGGAACACCGCCGTAAACGAGATGAAGGTGAAGATCATCAGCACCAGCCCGGTCTCCTTCTTCACCGCCTCGATCATCATCCGGTTCGCATCCTCCCAGGTCTCGATCCCAATCACGCTGCCCGACGGCACCTCCCCCGCGTGCGCCACCGCGAACTCCGCGTAGATCTCGTGGCAGCGGTCGCGGAACGCCAGCAAGTCCCCGTCCGGGTCCGCCATCCGCACGATCACGCTCGTCACCCGGGCCGGGTCCTCGACCGTCTGCGCCGGGGCGACCTCACCCTCCCCGTCGAAGAACCCCTCGAACGCGCTCCCCGCACCCTCCTGACCACGGACCACACGCTTGGCCGCGTGCATCCGCAGCATCTTCTGCAGCGCCGGAAGGTCCATCAGCACCGTCTGCCGGTCGATGTCGTACAGCCCGCTCTCGAACTCGTTGGCCACCGGCAGCTTCGCCGTCTGCGGCTCCAGCGGCCGACCCTGCGAGTCGATCGGCACCACCAGCAGGCTCAGCTCCCCGGACCCCGGCATGAACTTGTTCATGAGCTCCGACCCGCCCTCGGGCGTCGCCAGGTGCTGGACCCGCGGGTAGTACCCGCCCCAGTCCGTCCGGACATTCCACCCCCCCACCTCAACCCCAAGCACGATCGCGCTCTCCGGCCTGCCGGTCACCGGGTCGAGCTCCCGCAGGCGCAGCCCGTCCTCGTAGATCCGCTGGAGCAGCAGCCGGTTCTCATCCGCCAGGCGCAGGTCGTCGCCCCCGCCGTCCTTGGGCATCGGCTCATCAAGCGGGCGCCACCAGAGCGTCCCGGGATAGTCCGTCACCCGCGAGAAGCTCCCGCCGTCGATCCCCCGGATCAGCACCCCCTCCGTCCGGTTCTCCAGCAGCGTCAGCATCCCGAAGGTCTCGATAATCGGCGCCGCCGCCTCCACCGACGGGTCCGCCTCCAGCATCCCGATCAGCTCGTCATAGTGCGCGAACCCCACATTCGGCCACGCGATCCGCACATCACCGATCAGAGACCGCCCCGCCTGCGTCAGGTTGTTGAGAAACCCCCCCATCACCGACCAGGTGATCAGCACCATCGCCGTACAAAGCACCACCGCCAGCGACGCCAACAGGGGCATCACCTTGCTCGTCAGGTAGCGGCGTGTCAGAAGGGCGTGGTACACGGCGGGGACTGTACCCATCGGCCCCCGGGCGTGTTCGGCTCCAAACGCCGACCCCGCAGACCGCCCGGCACTTCCTCACCCGCAGGCCGAGGTCCACAAGTTCAGGAACGCCAGCACATCCTGCGTGTCCGTCTGCCCGTCGCCCGTGAGGTCCGCCCGGCTCTCCCCGGCCACCCAGCCGTTGAGATACGCCAGGAAGTCCCGCGTATCGATCAGCCCGTCGGCGTTGTAGTCCGCCGGGCACCGGGGCTCGACCACGAGAACCTGCCCAGGCGCGATCGGCCCGTCCAGGCGCTCCGTCCGCGAGGCCACGCTGCCCCGCCGGGGCCAGACGACCTCCACCCAATCGGCCTCGGCGGCCCCGCCCAGCCCGAAGTGCGCCCGCAGGTCCTCCGTCGCGCAGGTCGACGAGCCGCTCACGACCTCCCGGTGACGCGTCACGCCCCCCGCCCGGACCCGGACGACCGCACCGATCGCGTCGGTATTCACCAGCCGCCCGTCGCCCACGAGGTCGACCGCGAGCCACGCCCCCGGGGTAGCCGAGACATTCTCCAGCAGGCCGGTCCGCTGGTCGTCGCCGGCGGGGTTGCAGAACACCAGGTCCGGGCGCCCGTCGTTGCCGATATCGACGCGGACCGCGTTCTTGCTGTCCTGCACCGTGTCGTTCAACGCCGGGGAGATATCCTCGAACACCCCGCCCCCCAGGTTGCGGAACAGCTTGTTGTGCATCGGCCCGCGGGCGAAGCTCCCGGCGTGGAACAGGTCCAGCAGCCCGTCGTTGTCCGCGTCGAGCCAGCTGACGCCCCACCCGAAGATCGACTCCACGGGCGTGATCTTCTGGAACCCGCCGCCGGTGTTCTCAAACGAGGTCCCCGTCGCCCCGTCGGTGATCGAGAGGTCAAAGTCCCCGTCATTGTCGAAATCCCCCGCGCTGATCCCCATCGGCGCCGGCCCGAGCCCCGCGTAGCCGACCTGCGCCCCCACCTCCTCGAACCGCCGACCCCCCGCGCCATCCCCGACATTCCGCAGCAGCTTGGGGCCTATCGCCGTGGTCAGCGTCACCACATCGGCCCACCCGTCCCCATCGAAGTCCGTCGCCGTCATCGAGTAGTTGTGGCTCGGGACCCCCAGCGCCGGCAGGCGCCCGTTCTCCGCCACAAACGACCCGTCGCCGAGGTTCACAAACAGATCAAACGCCCGGCCGCCGCCCCCGCCCGTGTAGCCCACTAGCAGGTCGCAGTCCCCGTCGTGCTCGAGGTCCAGCCACACCGCCGACTCGGGATGCACGCCGGTGGTGCGCACCCCCGCCCCGACGCTCACATCCGTGAACCGCCCCCCGTCGTTCCGATATAGCAGCCCCGCCGACACCGCCGTGCCGAGCTCGCCCAGCACATACAGGTCCTGATCCCCGTCGCTGTCGATGTCCGCGACCACCGCGCCCCGCCCCGTCCGCGCCGACCCGTCACCCAGGTCCAGCCCGCTCCCCGCCGTCACATCCACGAAGGTGCGGAACCCCGGGCGCATCGCGTCCGCCTCGTTGCGGTACAGCCTATGGGCCAACCCGCTCCGCCCCGCCAGATACAGGTCCATCCACCCGTCGCCGTCATAGTCGATCACCGCGACCCCGCCCGGCAGCGACCCCAGATCGATCTCCCCCGCCTGCACCCGGTCCGTGAAGCACAGCCCGTCCACGCATGTCTGGGCCCGCGAGACGCCGGAGACCGCGCCAGCCACCAGCAAAGCACCGATAGAGATCGCACGAGCCATGGGGTTCTCCTTCTCTCTGGTGGCGGGCTCGGCGCATCCGGGCCGCACCCGCTGCCCACACCCACACACCAGCGTCCGCCGCTATTCCCCGCCCCACCCGAGAGTGGGCAACAATGCCCCCGTGATCGGCGTCCCCCTCCAGATCGGACCGGTTCGACTCGAATCGAACCTCATGCTCGCCCCCATCGCCGGCTGGTGCGACCTCGCCTGGCGCATCACCTGCCGCGAACTCGGCGGCGTGGGGCTCGCCTGCACCGACCTCCTCAGCCCCAAGGGCCTCATCTGCGGCTCCGACGCCTCCCTCGACCTCGCCCGCACCCACGACCTCGACCAGCCCATCGGCATGCAGCTCTACGGCTCGGACCCCGCCCTCCTCGCCGACGGCGCCCGCTGGTGCGTCGACCACGGCGCCACCGTCGTCGATATCAACATGGGCTGCCCCGTGGACAAAGTGTGCAAGAAAGACGGCGGCTCACGCCTCATGTGCATCCCCGACACCGCCGCCGCCATCGTCCGCGCCGTCCGCGCCGCCATGCCCGACACCGTCCCCGTCACCGCCAAAATGCGACTCGGCTGGACCGAGGCCGACGCCGCCCGGAACGCCGCCGGAGACCTCGCCCGACTCCTCATCGACCAAGGCGCCGCCCTCATCACCGTCCACGGCCGAACCACCGAGCAGCACTTCAAGGGCGTCTGCAACCCCGACGCCATCCGACGCGTCGTCGAGGCCGTCGCCGACAAGACCGGCCCCTACACCGGCCTGCCCGGCGCCGGCGTGCCCGTCGTCGCCAACGGCGATGTGCGCACCGCCGAGGATGTCCTGGCCATGCTCCGCCGCACCGGCTGCGCCGGCGTCATGATCGGGCGCGGCGCCTTCGGAAACCCGTGGGTCTTCCGCGAGGCCTGGGCCGCCCAGCACGCAACCCACGCCCCCGAGCCCACCGAGCCCGACAAGATCGCGACCATCCGGCGCTACTTCGACCGCATGCGCGAGTTCCGCACCGAGACCTATGCCCTCCACAAGATCAAGCACAAGATCTCCTGGCTCGGCAAGTCCATCAACGGCTCCCACTGCCGCCCGCTCAAGGACGCCATCCGCGCCGCCGCCTCCGCCCCCGAAGTTCACGCCGCACTCGACGCCTGGCTCTCGGGAGACCTCCTCGCCGCCTCCACCGCCACCCCCGCCGCCGGCCCCGCCGACGAGCCAGCTACCGCCCGATTCCCCAGGGAAGACGCCGACCCCCCCGGCGCTGGAAAGCCTTCCCTCCCCCCGCCGTCCCCACCGGCCCCCAGGAACAACCTCCCCTCCCCGCCGTACACTCAAGCACCGCATCCTTCCACCCGACTGGGCATATGAATGGGTGCGGGCCCGTCAGAGGGGCGGGGCCAGCCACCCACCGCTCGGTGTGGTTCGGAAAAAGTTCGGAACCCTGTCGTCAGCGGGCGCCAGCCCAGGGAGAGCGAGATGAACGGTCGCAAGCTTGGTCGTTTGGGGATGATCGCAATGCTGCCTCTGGTCTGTGGCGCCGCCGCTTCGGCGCAGACGCTTGACCTCGCAGACCAGAACGGCGCGCAGACGCAGCCATTCGCCGACCCCGCCCACCCCGCGACCATGGTCTTCGAAGAGACCAAGCACAACTTCGGCCGCATCTCCGACGAGGGCCAGTACGAGCACATCTTCAAGTTCACCAACACCGGCACCGGCGCCCTGGTCATCTCCCAGGCCAAGGGCAGCTGCTCGTGCACCGTGCCAGCCCTCGCCAAGAAGGAGTACGCCCCGGGCGAGAGCGGCGACATCCGCGTCATCTTCGACCCCAAGAGCAAGGCCGGCCCCCAGCACCAGACCATCACCATCACCAGCAACAGCGCCGAGATGCCCATGATGCAGCTCAGCATCGAGGCCTATGTCCGGCCCGAGGTCATGGTCGAGCCCCGCGTCGGGCACTTCGGCGAGGTCTCCAAGGACGCCGAGGCCACCATCGAGCTCATCGTCACCGGGCGCAGCCCCGACTTCAATGTCGAGAGCGCCGTCGCCTCCGACGCCGACAACTTCGCCGTCGTTGTCGGCGAGACCGTCGAACTCGAACTCCCGATCGTCCTCGACGCCGTGGACCCCCACGCCGGGCACGACCACGGCGCCGAGATCCCCGCCGACGAACAGGCCCAACTGGCCGCGCAAGCCGCCGACATCGTCGCCGAGACCGAGAAGGTCCGCCAGTGCAAGATCACCGTCACCATGAAGCCCGGCCAGGACATCGGCCTCATCCGCGGCAAGACCCTCAGCATCACCACCAACGACCCCGAGCGCCCCCCGCTCCAGGTCGAGCTCATGGCCCAGCACAAGGGCGACCTCGACCTGATGCCCCGCCGACTCACCCTCGGCGCCCTTGAGCCCGGGCAGGCCTTCCACCAGGAGGTCGTCATCAAGTCAACCTCCGGCGCACCCTTCAAGGTACTCGGCATCGAGCATGTCGCCGTCGCCGCCGACGCACTCGACTACTCCTTCTACCCCACCGACCCCGCCAACCCCACCCAGTACACCATCATGGTCGACGGCGAGATGCCCGCCGACGCCCGCGTCCTCCGAGGCCGCCTGCTCGTCCGCACCGACATGGAGCGCGAGGAAGAGGTCTACCTCTACTACTACGGCCAGGCCCGTCCCGCCGCCAAGCCCCAGGGACAGCCCGCCACCACCGGCGCCGCCGGCAACTGACCCGGGCCACACCCCATGAGCTGTCTGGGCAACACCATCGCGCGGGCCCTGGCGCTGGTCTCCGTCGGGACCATCGCCGCCTTCATCCACTGGGCCGCCGACCCGCCCCGCCTGACCCTCGGCGGACCAGGCGGCGGTGATGCCGCCACCGATGCGCGGCCGCAGCCCGAGCCTCCCACGACTGGCACAGATCCCGCCCAGCCCGCGGGAGACCCCGGAGCCGGCGAGCCTGCCCCGACCGACGGTGGCCAGGCGCAAACGCCCCCCGCCCCCTTCAACCCCGACGCCCTCGGCACCGAGATCGGCACCCCCGAGGCCCACGAACTCTGGCGCTCCGGGGCCGTCGCCTTCATCGACGCCCGACCCCAGAAGGACTACCTCGCCGGGCACATCCCCTACGCCTACCTCGTCCCCGCCGAGACCATCGCCGAAGGCCGCCTCGGCGACATGATGGACCTCGGCGGCGTCGACCCCTCCATGCGCGTCGTCGTCTACTGCGAGGGCGGCACCTGCGACGCAAGCCACCTCGTCGCCCTCACCCTCCAGGACATGGGCTTCACCAAGATCCACATCGATACCGATGGCTTCCCAGGCTGGCAGGCCGCCGGCCACGAGGTCGAGACCGGCTCCGACTCCGTGCTGGGAGATGTCCCGTGAGCGCCCGAGGCGGGTCGAGCGTCCAGCGCGTCCTCGGGGGCCTCGCCCTCCTCGTCCTGCGCCTCGCCCTCGCCGGCCTCTTCGCCTGGGCCGCGTGGGTCAAACTCCAGGACCCCCGAGCCTTCTACTTCTCCATCAAGGGATTCCAGATCCTCCCCGAGCACATGCTCGAGCCCCTCGCCTTCATGGTCCCCTGGACCGAGCTCGTCTGCGCCGCCGCGCTCGTCCTCGGCTTCTGGGCCCGCTCCGCCGCCATCGTCCTCGGCGCCATGCTCATGGTCTTCATCGCCGCCATCCTCTCCGTCCTCATGCGGGACATGCATGTCGAGTGCGGCTGCTTCGGCGACTTCGCCTTCCTCTGCCCCCCGGGCGCCGTCGGCTGGTGCAACATCGCCCAGAACGCCCTCATGTTCCTCCTGGCCTTCCCGGTCATGGCGTGGGGACCCGGGCTCCTCGCCTGGAACTCGAACACAGACGCCCGAACCTGCTGCGGCGGCTCCTGCGCCTGCCACGCCGAGGCCGGCAAGGCCCAAACCCAGGCCCGCCCGGCCCCCGCTATGGACTCCGACCGGGCGTCGTCCTAGCCTTTCCCCCGATTTCCCACCCGGCGGCCCGACGCCGCCGGGCGTCCCCAACACCGTCGCCCGGGCCGCCCCGGGCCGCGAAAGCCCAAGACGGAGCCACACATGAGCAAGTTCAGCCGCTTCCAGCCCCAAGCCAAGATCAAGATCGTCCGCACCTCCGGCAAGGGCGTCGACTATGTCGACTGGAAGGACATCGAGGACCTCCGCCGCATGATGAGCCCCAACGGCAAGATCTACGGCCGCAAGCGCCTGAGCACCAGCCAGCGCGAGCAGAAGATGGTCGCCCAGGCCGTCAAGCGGGCCCGCTTCATGGGCCTCCTCCCCTACACCAGCGCCACCCTCTGAGCCGGTGAATCACCAGACCGACCCACCGGCAGCCCCTCCAGCGAGGGGCTGCTTTCTTGGGTACGCACCGGAGCACGCCATGCCCACCCGCGACTACCACGCCGTCCCCGTGCCCGTCTGCGCAACGCGCGAAGACCGCATGACCGCCCTCGTCGACGACCTCTGGCGCCGCTTCGCCACCGCCGGCTACTCCTGGGTCGGCTTCTACACCAAGGCCCAGGACGACCAGATGATCCTCGGCCCCCGGCGCGACAAGCCCGCCTGCTCCCCCATCGGCCTCCACGGCATGTGCGGCCTGGCCTGGCGCGAACGCCGGGCCGTCGTCGTCGCCGATGTCCGCCGACTCGGACACCACTATGTCGCCTGCGACCCGCGCGACATGGCCGAGGTCGTCGTGCCCCTCCTCGAACCCGACGGCTCCTGCTGGGGCGTCCTCGACGCCGACTCCTTCGAGGTCGGCGCCTTCACCGCCGCCGACGCCCGCGGCCTCGCCGCGCTCGTCGAACGCGCCGGCCTCAGCGAGCCGCTCCACGACCGCGCCTGGCCCATCCTCGCCGGAGCCTGAGCCCGCCCCGGCCCCCGGCCGACACCCCCCCGCGCGCGCACAACCCGGGCCACGCCGCGACCCTCTCCTCACGATTCCGACAATTCTCTCTTCCCCAGCCCCGACAACCACTTGCGCCCAAGTTGCCGCCCGCCCACAACCACCGGCGCGCGCGCATACCGCGGACGCCACCCGGAGAGGTAGAGGCACTGATCAGCCGCCTCCTCGTTCCGTCACGGTGACGGGGCGGGGAACAACTCCGAACTCCCGCACACTCCGGGTGGGGCCAAAGGCGACACGCTTCGCCCGCGGCTGGTCCCCGGAGAAAGTGACCGGTCACGCAAGCGTGCATCCCGCTGCCCCCATATGCCAAGGGCGGCAAAACCCTGGAGCCCCGCCCCGTCACCTTTCTTCCGACGCGATCCAGCGGACTCAGCCCGGCCCCGCCCCATCCGTACGCTCGAGCCGCAGGACCTCGATCGTCCCCGACTGCTCACAACTCACCACCAGGTACCGCCCGTCCCCCGCCTCGATGAACGCCAGACCCTCCGGCGCCGTCGCACCGTGCGCGTCGTCACCCAATCGGCAGTACTGCAGGAATCGCGCAGCCGCGGGGTCGGTGATGTCGTACATCACCACCCCCCCCACGCGCTCCAGCCCGATGAACGCCAGCACCCGACCGTCCACCGACGCCAGCGCCAGACCCTCGGGCTCCGGGCCGCTGTTGTCCGAGCGCGTGTCGAACGACGCGCCGTCGCCGTCCGAGTTGAACAGCTCCGGCGCCAGCGCCGCCGTAATCGCCTCGAACGCCGAGCCCGAGTCGAACAGCCGCTCGCCCCGCTCGTCCCAGACCGAGAACGACCTCGTGCCGAACATGGTGGGCAGGTCGATATCCCCGTCGCCGTCTGTGTCGCCGTCGATCGCCGAGATCATGAGCCGGCCCAGCGCCGCCGGATCGGCGCAGTCGCCGTACGCCAGGTCGAGCAGCGCCCGCACGCCCGGGTCGATCCGCGCCTCGGCGAACCGCACCTCGTCGTACCCCCGCCGGTCGCCCTCGTTCGCGCTGACCAGGTACCGCCGCCCGTCGACGACATACGCCGCGATCGTGTCGGGAAGGCACAGCCCGAAGACCGGGTCGTCGATGCGCACGCCCCCGTCCCGGTCCGAGGCGTCGACGGTCTGCACAACGCCCCCGAGCGCCAGCACCGCCGTCCAGCGCCCGGAGTCCAGGTCGAAGCGCGCCAGCGCGTTGTTCTCCTGCAGGCTGACCCACACCCCCCGGTCGTCCGGCGCGAGATACTCCGGCTCCAGGTCAGCCCCGGTGCTCGGCGCCCGCGGGCTCAGACGCACGCCCGCGAGCGAGACGCCGGGCGCGAGATAGGCCGGCGTGAACGGGATCGTCCGCACCGACGCCGCGTCCAGATTCACCGCGTCCGAACCCCGGCGCAGCCCCGTCAGGTTGATCACGCTCAGGCTCCCCGGCGGGTCCCCCGCCCCGCCCGGCTCGCCCTCGTTGGCGATATAGGCGTGCGCCCCGTCCGGCGAGAACGCGACCATATCGGGGTTGAACCCCACCGGGATCGTCGCGAGAACGCGGTGGTCCCCGGTGCTGAACACCGCCGCCAGACCCTCCCGCGTGTCGTGCGGCTCGGGGATGACCGCCGCGATACCGAAGCCCCGCCCCGCCGGATCGATCGCGACACTCGACACCGACCGGACACGGTCAAAGAGCCCGGAGCACTCCACGCGCCCCGCGGGCGTCAGCGTGCCTCGGTCGAACCGGTAGACATCGAGCCCCTCGCCCGAGGTGGTGTAGAGCCTCGAGCCCGCGCCGTCGAACGCGGAGATCTCGGCGCCCCCCGAGGTCGCCGCCGTGTGGCCCACGCGGACAAGCTCGTACTGCGCGCAGGCCGGGCCGGCCGAGATCGCCAGCAGCACCGCCCCGACCCCCCGCGCGCGGGTTACCCTGCCCATGCGTCCCCTCCTCAGCGCCACGCGCCGTCGAAGTACCCCGCGTCCAGCACCCCGTCGATCCCCTGCTGGTAGACCGCCGGCGTCAGCACCGTGTAGTCGGGGTAGGCCACCCCGGAAACGAAGTAGGGCAGCCGGTCCGTCGCCCGGCAGCCGGCCAGCGTCGTCCCCCCCACGATGCCGACCGAGGCGGTCGCCGACCCTCGCCGGGGCCGGATCATCAGCACGCCCATGTCGGCGTCGGCCCGCGTCTGGCCCCGCAGCACGACCCCGGCCCGCGTCACGCGGACCGTGTCCCCCTCGAGCACCGCGTCCCACGCCAGGTTCGTGTCGGCGTTGCCGTAGAGGATGATGTTCCGGTCGGGGTTGCCCAGGTCGGTGCTCGTGAGCATGAACTCCGCGTCGCTGACGACGACGAACGCGCCGTTGCCCCGGTACTTGAAGGTCTCCGCGTCGAACCTCGCCTTGGCCAGCGCCCACGCGTCCTCGGCGTCGTCGCCCCCCGTCGCGTAGACCAGCACCGCCCGGTTGTCGAACGCCTGCTTGAACGGCCCGGCCCGGTGCGGGCCCTTGCGGGCGCGGTCGTCGCCCGGCGCGACCTGCCACGCCCCGTCGACCCGCGCGAGCACGATCGGCTGGGCCACCAGCCACGCGCTCACGCTCACCGTCCCGCCGTCGAGCGTGATCGACAGGGGCCTCGCCGGGTCGGGCGCCGCGCCCTTCAGCTCCTCGCCGGCCTCGTTCTTCGTCGTGACCTCACGCTGCGTCTCGCCCAGCAGCAGGCTCAGACGCGCGATGTTCTCCGTCGTCCCGCTCACCGCGTTCCCCGGCGCGTCGATCGTCAGATCCAACCGGCTCGGCCTCATCGGCTCGGCCTGCTCGAGCACCGTCGCCCAGCGGTAGGTCGCGCTCACCGCCGGGTTCGCCGTCGAGAACCGGATGTGGTCGCGCCGCTCCCCGCGGTGGTTCGCCCGGAAGAAGTCGAACATCGGCGCCCAGTCCACACACCGGTTGCCCCACCAGTGCCCCGCGCCCGGCTGCTCGAAGTACGCGAAGTTCGTGTGGAACTCCGCCAGACGCCTGCGCATCTCCCGGGCCTGCGCCACCGGCACATTGTCGTCCGCGTCGCCGTGCAGCACATAGACGCCCAGATCGGTGTAGTTGTCCGAGAGGCTCAGCGTGTCGCTCGGGCTCGCGGCACGGGTGAACGCCTCGCGCACCGGCGTCCCCGCGCCGTAGTCGATCAACCCCCCGTAGCTCCAGAAGCTGATCCACCCCGCGCTCGGCCCGATCGCCGCGAACCGGTCGGGGAACTGCGCCCCGACCTGCCAGGTCCCGTGCCCGCCCATCGAGTGGCCGGTGAGGTAGGTGCGAGCCCGGTCGGCCCCGAACATCGCGCTGGCCGTATCCAGCACCTCGATCGCGTCCAGCCGCCCCCAGTCCTCCCAGTCGAACCCGAACGGGCGCCGGTTGGTCGGCGCGACGACGGTCCCCCAGTCCTTGTGCTCGTACGCGTTGGCCTGGCCGCTGCCCTCCACGCTCGCGCCGTGCAGCGAGAGGAACAACGCCGGCGGGTGCCCCAGCGCCGGGGCCTCCGGCGCACGCTGCATCGGCGTCACCGCGAAGTACTGCACGCCCCCGTCGATCCGCGAGACGAAGGTGCGGACATGCTTGTCGGTCGGACCCCGCTGGTTCAGCGTCACCTGCCGGGTGGCGATCGCCCCCCCGTCGCGGAGCAGCTCCAGCGTCACGACGATCTTGCCCTCGGCATTCGCCGGCGCCCGCGGCAGGCGCACCGCCGCCTTGTGCACGCCCAGCGCCACGATCCCCGGCACCGCCGTCTCCGCCACCACCGGCGCGCCGTCCGCCCCCGTCGCCGAGGCGCGCACGGTCAGCCCCGCGCCCGTCTCGGTCGTCGCGTTCAGCAGCCCGACACCCCCCCACAGCTCGCCCTCCTCGCCGGCGATCACATCCGGCAGCGTGTCGTCGGTCGTGTCGAACACCACCGTCCCGCCCGGCTCCACCAGCGTCGCGTGCAGCTCGCCGCGCCCGCCCCGGAACAGCAGCTCGCTCGTCCCCGCGCGCAGCAGCACCGGGAGCCGGATCAACCCGTTCGAGTACGGGTCGCCCGCCCGCGCCACCCCGTCGACATACACAAGGCCGTGCCCGCGGGCGTCGAGGATCATCACCCGGTCGTGCTCGGACGCGACCGAGAACGACGCGTACCCGCCCCGCAGCTCGGGGACGCGCAGCCAGCCGTCCTCACCCGCGCTCACCTTGTGCCAGGTCGCCGCCTGCTCGCCAAGCGCGATCGTGTCGCCCTCCGCGGGGGTCTTCCACGCGCCCGTCGCCATCGCCAGCGCGACCGGGTCGGTAAAGAACGGCTCACGCCCGCCCGCGCCCATCCGCTCCACCGCCAACGCCTCGCGGAGGGTGATGGTCTCCTGGGCGAGCCCCCGCGACGCCGCCGCCCACAGCAGGGGGAACGCGGCCAGGGCGAGGGCTCGGGGGGTCGTCACGCGCATCGGAACTCTCCTGGCACCGGGCATCGCGGGGGTACCGGCCCGTCGGCCACCGTCTACGCTACGCCCATGCCGATCTCGCCGCAGGTGTGCTGGCTCTTTTCTCCGATCCGGAGCGGGTCGTCAATCACCGTCTACGCCGCCGCCGCGGGGCTCGGCTGGCCCGTCGCCGACGAGGTCTTCGGCCCCTGGGACCGCACCGGGACCCCCTACGGCTACCCCCGGTCGCACCTGGACCTCATCCGGGCTTTCAAGGCCGCGGGCGAACACCTCAACCGCGATGTCGCCGACCTCGCCGAGCGGGTCTTCCGCGAGATGGCGGCCCAGGCCCGCGCCCCGTCGGTCCTCTGCAAGCACCCCCACGCCTCGATCGGGCCGGAGGATGTCTCGGGCTTCTGGCCCGAGCACCGCGCCGTCGTGCTGCTCCGCAACCCGCTCTTCGCCCTCAACAGCCTGTTCGTCCGCAAGTGGGACGCCGCGACCGGCGGCGGGAGCATGATCGGGTACTTCTCGACCATCGCCCGGCGCTGGCTGGCCGACCCCAACCGCCTCGTCTACGACGCCATGCAGCAGGACCCCGCGGGGTTTTTCGCCCGGCTGTACGAGGCGTGGGGCCTGGAGGCGACGCCCGACCGGCTGGCCGGGGCGTCGTCGTACCGGGCGGCCCACTACCACCACTCGTCCAAGTCCGAGGCCGGGGGGGAGGCCGGGGACGCGCCCGGGAGCGTGCGGAGCGAGCGGGCCTGGGCGGTGCCCGAGGCGATCGTCGCGGAGTACCTCGCCGACCCACTCATGCGGGAGGTCTTCGCCGCCGCGGGGTGGCCGACCGAGCGGGACCGCTACCCCCGTCCGACGGCCTAGCGCGGTTGTTCGGGGAACCGCCGGGGGCGAACGCCCGGAGAGAAGGGTCGGGCCCGGCACGCGGTCGAACCGTGCCCCCGGGCGACCTACCGTCTTGCACTCGGGCGGGCCCCCACGGGGCCGCTCGCCCGGACTGCCGCGGTGGGCGGCCCCAGACACCCAGACAACCCAGCCCCCCGGGGGCTCCAACGAAAGGTACAGGCCATGGCCGATCAAGAGACCCGTCAGATCCAGCTCCGCATCGATGAGTCGAAGATGCAGAGCACCTACGCCAACACGATCCGCACGAGCTCGACGCACGACGAGGTCGTGCTGGACTTCGGCATGAACCTGCCGACCCAGGGCCCCAACAACGAGCCGGCGCTGCTGTTCGCGGTCGGCAGCCGCGTGATCATGAACTGGGCCGGCGCCAAGCGCCTCGCCATCAGCCTCGGCCAGGTCATCCGCCAGTACGAGGAGCGCAACGGCGAGATCAAGCTCCAGGCCCCCGCGGCCCCGAAGCTCGCGGACTGATCGCCGGTAGTCAAGGTTTAACGAGGCCCGGGGCGTTGCTCCGGGCCTTGTCGTTTTGGGCAAGGGAAGAGGCACGAAGGCACGGAGGCACGAAGGCACGAAGGCACGAAGGCTGAGGGCGCAGAGAGCCAGAAGGACAGAGCCCGAAGCGCCCGAGAGGGTCCGACGCCCGGCCGCCCGGGGCGCTGATCTGTTGAACGCGAAGAGCGCGAAGGGCTCGAAGGAAGACAACCAAGACGGGTTCACCACAGAGGACGCAGAGGTTCACAGAGGTGAGGCAGAGGAGATGATGTGGCCAGGCAGGGAAGGGCGTGTGGCATGCCCTCGGCTTTGCGAGGGCATGGAGGAGTAGGACGGCCTCAGCACCCGACCTCGATTGATTGAACCCGTGCCACCGATCCTCGGCTTTGCGAGGTCGGTGTTCTTGCCATCCCTCGCACCGACCTGCGCAGGGCGGCAGGTCGGTGGCACGATCTCGTCTTGCCTTGCCTCCGTGTCCTCTGTGGTGAACTGTCTTTCCTTCGCGGTCTTCGCGGCCTTCGCGTTCACGCATTTGAGCGGTACGGGTGGCCGGGGGTTGGGGCTTGGCGGCGTAGGAAAGCAGCAAAGCTGAAAAGCAGCAAAGCAGCAAAGCAGCAAATGAAGACACATGCGGCGCGGGGCCGTCGGGTTCCGCGCCGCGCTTTCGCTCCGTCCCTCCGTCCCTTCGTGCCTTCGTGCCTTCGTGCCTCCGTCCCTACAGCGCTATCCGCACCCGCACCTCATCCTCCAACCGCTCGACCACCTGCTCGCGGGTCATGCGGGAGGTGTCGATGACGACGGCGTCGTCGGGGCAGATCAGGGGGCCGTCCTTGCGGGCCGAGTCGGAGCGGTCGCGTTCGAGGATCTCGGCGAGCAGGGCGGCCTCGTCGGCGTCGCGCCCCTCGGCGCGGAGCTGGTCGGCGCGGCGTTTGGCGCGGACGGCCGCGTCGGCGTCGAGGTAGAACTTCACGCACGCGTCGGGGAACACCACCGAGCCCTGGTCGCGCCCCTCGCTCACCAGGCGCGGGTGCTGGTGGGCGATGATCCGCTGCTTGCGGACCATGTGCTCGCGGAGCTTGCCGATCGCGGCGATGGGCGAGACGATCGCCGTCACATCCGCGTCGCGGATGCGGTGGTCGATCGGGATGTCCCACGCCATGATCGCCGGCGGGTCGGTGGTCCAGTCAAAGTGCAGGTCGGCGCCGGCGACCTTCGCCACGATGGCGTCGGTGTCGGCCCGGTCGATGGCGTGGTCGATGACGATCGCCGCCGCGGCACGGTACATGGCGCCGGTGTCGAGGAAGTCCAGCCCGATCCGCCCCGCCAGTTCGCGGGCGACGGAGGACTTGCCGGTGCCGGCCGGGCCGTCGATCGTGATGATGGTCGGACGCTCGGGCGGCACCATGAAGACGGCTCGGCGGGGGGTCAGGGTCTGGGTGACGGTCCGGGTGCTGGCTGGGGTCTGCATGCCGAGCTCCTGCGGCGGCGCGGTCATGCGAGGCGTTCGAGCGCGGCCTCGAGCGCCTCGCAGCTCTGCCTGATGCCCAGTGTACCAGCATCGCCCCGGTAGTCGACGGCCAGGGTGCCGTCGTAGCCGACGGCGGCGATGGCCTTGACCATCGCGTCGATGTCGTAGGTCACATGCTCGGGGGCGCTGAGCAGCTCGGCCAGGGCGTCCAGCTCCTCGTCCTCGTTGCCGGACTCCTCGAGCCCCGCCTCCTCGGCCAGGTCGACGAACTCGATGGTGGCGGCGTTGACCGCCCATGCGTAGGGGGCGAGGCGACGGAGGTAGGCGATGGGGTCCTTGGCCCGGGAGGCGGTCTGGAAGTCGGGGTAGGTGCCGATGCGGAAGCCGCCGACACGCTTGATGAGCTCGGCGACCCGGTCGGGGTCCTCGGTCAGGCCCTCGGCGGGGCTGATGAGGACATTGAGCTCGCGTTTCTCGGCGGCCTCGGTGACCTCCTTGAGCTGATCGACCGCCAGCTCGAAGGTGTCGTCATCGGCCTTGCCGGCGACGCCGAGGGCGAGGGAGTTGCAGCCGAGCACGCTCGCGGCTTCGACCAGACGCCGGGCGCGGGCGAGGGCCTCGTCGGCGCGGTTGCCGCGGGGGTCGGCGAGCGCCAGGGGCGGCTCGACAAGCACGAGGCACGCGCATCCGGCCCTGTCCGCGGCGTCGCGGAGCCCGGCAAGTGAGGCGCGGTCGGCGCCCTTGAGCACCGAGGTGGACAGGTTCAGCCCGCTGAGTCCGAACTGCTCATGGACAGCCTTCGGGGCGCCGAGCAGGCCCTGCGGCGAGAGGCCCTTGACGACGGCCGGGGATGAGAGCGACATGGTGAGGAGCATGAGGTGGGCGTGGCCTCCGGGGGGTGGACACTGTACCCCGGCCGATCCGGCAGGGCGGGTTTCGGTGGGCCTGGGGAGGGCGCGTGAGGGGGCGGGCGGGGGAAAGAAAAGACGGTCGGCGCGAGGCGCCGACCGTCCGGAGGGGAGAAAGCCGAGTTGCCCCGGCGGGGGCACCGTACCAGATGGTGGGGTGGCGCGTCAAGTCCGATTCTCTGGGGAATGCCAAGTCCGCGCCGACCCCGTCCGGGTGGCGGGCGGGGGGCGATCGCCTAGCATCTACTCTCGACCGGCGCGTCGCCAGGGCACGCGGCCGGCGCCAGTCCCGAACCCCGCTGCCGAGGAGCCGAGCATGGGAACCCCCTCCGATCGCGTCTACGCCGAGTCGCATGAATGGCACAAGGTGGACGGCGATGTGCTGACCCTGGGGCTGACCCAGTTTGCCGTGGACCAGCTCACCGATGTGACCTATGTCGAGATGCGGGAGCCGGGCTTTTCGTTCGGCGCGGGCGACCCGATCGGCGAGGTCGAGAGCGTGAAGACCACCAGCGATGTGTACCCGGCGGTCGCGGGGGAGATCGTGGAGGTCAACCAGGCGGTGGTCGATGACCCGAGCCTGCTCAACAGCGACCCCTACGGGGCGGGGTGGCTGGTGAAGATCAAGATGACCGACAAGGCCGGGCTCGCAAGCTGTGTTGACGCCGCGGCTTACGACGCGAAGAACGCCTAGGCCGTCGCGCCCGGCGAGGGCCTCCGCTCCAGGTTTCGGGCGATCTTGAGGGCCTTGCGCCGGGTCCGCCACCGCTGCCACGCGGCCGAGGAGCCGAGGGCGAGGAACGCCCCCCCGAGCCCCGCCGCGGGCACCACGATGCCCACCCGCGAGGCCTCGCTGTCGGCCCACAGCCAGGCGAGCACCGCGAGGGCTCCCAGCACCAGGCCGCCGAACCGGGGGAAGGCCCACGCGGCGATGACGGGGACCAGGATCACCGCGCCGGCGGCGGTGCCGAGGAGGGTCTGCGACCAGCCCTGATCCCAGACGACGCTGAGGGTGAAGGCGATCCAGGCGGCGGCCCAGGCGAGGGCAAGGGCGCGGGCTCCCCAGAGCCCGAGGGCGGTGATGCCGCGGGCGTGGTTGGGGCTCCGGGGGATGCTGACGCGGGGTATCGATAGCATGCACTAACTTTCGGATTTTTGGTCGCGCGATTTCGTTCGGGCCCGGCGGGGGTAGCATCGGGCATGACCAGGGCGACCCGACCGAGATCGAAGACGGCGCTGAGCAGGCGTCTGGGGATGTACTTCGTGGGGGTGGCGATCGGGCTGGTGCTCGTGGGGTTTCTGCTGAGCACGCGCAAGCTGATGGTGCAGGGGTCGGGGGAGGCCGGGGGCGGGCCGGCGCCGGCGCAGCCCGGCGGCGAGCCGGGGAGCCCGTGAAGACCCAGCGGCATTTTCGATGCGTTTGACACAGATCGGAACCCTAACTTCCGTCGGTAGGGCTAGCATGCGCGCGGACGGAGAGTCGTATGCCCACACGGACGAGTCGGGCGGGCCGCACGGGCTCGCAGGGTGCTGACGGGAAGCCCGCGCAGATGAGCGAGCCCAAGCCACGGAAGACGGCGAAGCGGGGACCGGCCGGCGGGACGGAGGCGTCGGTGCGCGCGCCGGGCGTCGGCGCGGAGAGGTCGATCCGGGTGCGCGGGGCGCGGGAGCACAACCTCAAGAACATCGATGTGGAGATCCCGCGCGACCGGCTGGTGGTGATCACGGGGCTGAGCGGCTCGGGGAAGAGCTCGCTGGCGTTCGACACCATCTTCGCCGAGGGGCAGCGCAAGTACATGGAGAGCTTGTCCGCGTACGCCCGGCAGTTCCTCGACCAGCTCAAGAAGCCGGATGTCGACGAGATCGAGGGCATCCCCCCCACCATCGCGATCGAGCAGCGGTCGGCGAGCAGCAACCCGCGCTCGACCGTGGCGACGACGACGGAGATCTACGACTACCTGCGCCTGCTGTACGCGCGGTGCGGGACGCCGTACTCCTGGGCGCCGGTCAAGACCAAGAAGGACGGCACGGTGGTCGGGCGGTCGGGGGTGCCGATCACGGCGACGGCGGCGAGCCAGATCGTGGACCGGGTGATGCAGATGACAGGTGGCCCGGCTCTCCGAGCCGGAAACGGGGCATCGGAAACTCACGGCTCGGAGAGCCGTGCCACCCGGATGCTCGTGCTCGCCCCGATCGTGCGGGGGATCAAGGGGCACCACAAGGAGATCGCCGAGAAGCTGCACCGCGACGGCTGGGCCCGGGCCCGCGTGAACGGGCAGATCGTCGACCTGCGTGAGGCCCTGGCCGCCGGGGGCGAGAACCCGCTCAACCTCGGCCGCTACGAGAAGCACACGATCGAGGCCGTCATCGATCGCCTCACGCTCGACCCCGCGGGACGCCAGCGCCTCGCGGAGTCGATCGAGCAAGCCCTGCGCCTCGGCGACGGGTCGGTCGTCGTGAGCGTGGAGTCGGGCAACGAAGGCGGCTCAAGCGACGAAGGCACGAAGCGACGAAGCGACGAAGGGAGTGGCAAGCGGGGCCGAGAGGAAGGCCCCTCCGTCGCTGCGTCGCTCCGTCGCTCCGTCGCTTCTTGGGTCGATCACGCCTTCAGCGAGAAGTTTGCGGATCCGGAGCATCCGGAGTATGCGCTGGAGGAGCTGAGCCCGCGGCTCTTCAGCTTCAACTCGCCGTTCGGGGCGTGCGGCACCTGCCACGGGCTGGGGAACCTGCTGGAGTTTGACGAGCAGCTCGTGATCCCGGACGACTCGAAGAGCCTGGCCGAGGGGGCGGTGGTCGCGTGGGCGAAGAACGGGCCGGTGCGGGCGTGGTTCAACCGCAAGCTGCGGAAGTTCTGCAAGGAGCACGGGGCGAGCTTCACGCAGCCCGTGAAGGAGTTCACGCCCGAGCAGCGGCAGGTGCTGCTGTACGGGGCGGACGGGCCTCAGGCGCGGGGGAAGAAGCGGGCGCCGTCGCACGGGAAGCGGGTGTTCGAGGGGGTGATCCCAAACATCACGCAGTGGTGGGACTCGACGGAGAATGTGTCGGTCAAGGAGTGGCTGAACGGGTTCATGTCGCAGAAGCCCTGCCAGGAGTGCCACGGGGACCGGCTGCGGATCGAGGCGCTGCATGTGATGGTCGAGAGCTCGCACCGGGCGGACATCGCCAAGGCGCACTCGGCGACGGTGATCGGGCGCCCGCGCTCGGACGGGACGATGCTCAACATCGCCGAGCTCAGCCGCCTGAACATCAACGACGCCGTCGCGTTCATCGAGGGGCTGAAGCTCAGCAAGGAGCAGGAGCGGATCGCCGAGCCGATCATGCGCGAGGTGGGCAACCGGCTGCGGTTCCTCACCAGCGTCGGGCTCGAGTACCTGTCGCTCGACCGCAAGACCGCGACGCTCTCGGGCGGCGAGGCCCAGCGGATCCGGCTGGCGACGCAGGTGGGCAGCGGTCTGGTCGGGGCGTGCTATGTGCTCGACGAGCCGACGATCGGGCTGCACCAGCGGGACAACGACCGGCTGATCCGGACGCTGCGCCACCTGACCGACATCGGGAACACCGTGCTGGTCGTCGAGCACGACGAGGACATGATCCGCTCGGCCGATCATGTGCTGGACATCGGGCCCGGGCCGGGCGTGCACGGGGGGCGGGTGGTGGCGCAGGGGACGGTGGCGGAGGTGTGCGCGGCCGCCGAGTCGCTGACGGGGGACTATCTCTCCGGGCGGCGGAAGATCGAGACGCCCAAGACCCGGCGCGGGCTCAGCGAGAAGAAGTCGATCGTCATCAAGGGCGCGAAGGAGAACAATCTCAAGTCGGTGGATGTGACGATCCCCCTGGGGGGCTTGGTGTGCGTGACGGGGGTCTCGGGATCGGGCAAGAGCACGCTGGTGAACGACATCCTGCTGCAGGCGCTCTGCCGCGAGCTGAACAAGGCGAAGGTGATCCCCGGGGCGCACGCGCGGATCACGGGGCTCAAGGGGATCGACCGCGTGATCGAGGTGGACCAGAGCCCGATCGGGCGCACGCCGCGGAGCAACCCCGCGACCTACACCGGCTTCTTCGACGATGTCCGGAAGATCTTCACCCGGACCAAGGAGGCCAAGATCCGCGGCTACCAGCCCGGGCGGTTCAGCTTCAATGTCCCGGCCAAGAGCGGCGGCGGGCGCTGCGAGGCGTGCCAGGGCCAGGGGCTCAAGAAGATCGAGATGCACTTCCTGCCCGATGTCTATGTCGAGTGCGAGGTGTGCGAGGGCAGGCGGTACAACCGCGAGACGCTCGAGATCACCTACCGCGGCAAGAACATCGCCGATGTCCTGGCGATGACGGTCGAGCAGGCCGTCGGCTTCTTCGAGAACCACCCGAAGATCCTGCGGTTCGTCCAGTGCCTGCACGAGGTGGGCCTGGACTACATCACCCTCGGCCAGCCCAGCACCCAGCTCTCCGGGGGCGAGGCCCAGCGCATCAAGCTCGCCACCGAGCTGGGCAAGGGCGTGAGGCCCGACGGCACGGGGACCGGGGAGCGGACGCTGTATGTCCTGGACGAGCCGACGACGGGGCTGCATTTCGAGGACATCCGCAAGCTGATCGCCGTGCTCAACCGGCTGGCGGACGCGGGGAACACGCTGGTCGTGATCGAGCACAACCTGGATGTGATCAAGTGCGCGGACTGGATCATCGACCTGGGGCCGGAGGGCGGGGACGACGGCGGCCGGGTGATAGCGACGGGGACGCCCGAGCAGGTGGCCAAGACCAAGGGGAGCTACACGGGGGAGTATCTGCTGCGGCTGCTGGCATGAATGTCTGCTATCTCGTCACATCCCGTCCGGTGACACCGCCGACGGTGTGCATGCCAAACACACCATGGTGAAGCGCTGTGCCATCCCACGGGCCTTCGCCTTCCAACACAGGTTCGGTACATTGCGACCGTGGCCAGTGGTTTGCGCTCCCGTCCACCATGCCCAAGCCGACATACTCAACAAGCGTCGATCTCGACCAAGGGATGGTCTGGACAACCTCGGTGAATAGCGCCTTTTCAGACGGGTACACTACCTCGAACGCCCGCACCGCCCGCCACTGCTCTGGACCGGTGCGTTGTTCCAATCGCCAATACTCGGGGTCTGCAAGAAATGTGGCCGAGTAAAAATAGCTGCAAATGTGCGCGGTGCGGGGTGCCAACTGGGATGGGTGTGGTGCAACGCCGTCATAGTACCCGTCTGCCAATGCAACCGACCAGCGAAAGTGGGCGTCGAAGTACCGGCAGGTTATCTCCAGCCCATTGTACTTCAGGTCAATCGGACCAGCCGGGTCGGTGAAGTACGGGTAGTATTCGCTGTTCGACTGCTCGTACTCGGAGAACACAGCGATATGCGATCGCATGTTGCTCAGCGACACCGCGCGCCGGGCCTGCTGGCGAGCGTGGTGGAGCGCCGGTGCAGCAAGTCCCACAAGCACGCCAACGATCGCAACCACCACTAACACTTCAATGAGCGAGAAAGCTCGGCGTTGGAGCATCATCTGGCTCCTCGCGCACAGTGCCGCCGCCCGGCTGGGGCTCTGCTCGCCCCTCTCGTCGCGCAGAGTAGCATGCCAACCAGCAGTCCATTCCTTGTCACCACTCCTGCCACTGTCTCCCATCTCGGAGGCACGGCGAGACCACCGAAGCAGCCGCATTGCGGAGGGGAAGCCACCAGCGACTCAGTCAGATACGCGGCTGTCGCAACGATGAGCAACGCAGCCCCACCGCCAAACACCGCGCGACGGGGGGCGCCCGCAAACCAAGCTCCTGCCACCAGCAATTCCGACACAGGCACCGCGATTGCTACCGGATACACCATCCATCGCGGAACCATCGACCAAGTCCGTACGACATCCGCAAACTCGCCCAGATCGAGAAGCTTCAGCGATGCGGCAATCCCGAGAATGCACACCGCCACCGCACCGCTCCACTGAGCGAGCCGGGATCGGGTCGAGACTGACGGCAGCATCTCAGAACGGCCCGCCACCCGGCTGCGTGTTGCACTTGTTGCCTGAGATCGACCCCTGAAGCGTGCTAGTCTCATCAGTCCCCGACCACCCGTTCGTGGAACACTGACCGTTGGAATCGATGTACCCAATCGTGCGAAGGCAGACGACGGTCATCGTTGTGGTGCTCGTCACCCGGCCCGACTCCGTCTCCGAACTAACCACTTGCTGGACCTGCAGGTCCGTCGTGGTTGAGTAGATGCACTGCCCCGAGGTCAGTTCCCATGAGGACAGGGAACACCCTTGCGCCACCGGCTCAAGGTGGAAGCAGAGGTCCGCCGCCACCGCCACACCGGACACAATGGAGATAGCCCAAACCGCCGCTGAGAGGGTCTGCCTGTTCATTGCCACTTCACTCCTGTTTCGCAAAGAGACTGCTCACCGAGCGGTGCGCCGAATCCGCCAAGCCACAACCACCATCACTCCGACCGCCAGCAAAGTCCACCCCACATACCGCAATGCTCTCCTTGATTGCTGCGGGATGGCCCCCGGAAGCGGCATCACCTCGCGTGCACCCTCGTGTTCGATTGTCACCGTTTCTCGTCCCGCCCTGGCATCCGTCACGACACTCGGAGACATCGCATCCCGGATGGGGTCAGGGTGTTCTTCGTCGGGGATTGCTGCTACAAGCCCAAACGCCTGTGACTTGTCGATTTGTCGCAATGTTCGCAAGGTCTGGCGAGAGCGAAGCGTTCCTTGGTCATCAAATACCTCGACAATATGGGCTACCGGCCGGCCCAGGTACTCCTCATCGTACCATTCGGAAAACCGGCGCCTCTTATCAATGATGACCGGCATCCCGCCAGACTTGACCAATTCGATCTGATCAACCAGTAGGTATTCACCCTCCGTCGAGCCGTGAATCTCCTTGACCCGAGCGCCCTCCTCATCCTGGATGGTTGCGATCCAACCTCCGTCGGCATTCCTCTCTGCGCCCGCCGGCCTGTACCGGATCGGTGTGGTTGCCTCGTATCCCAAGCCCCCGATAGAGAACCCGACGAGCGCCTCGCGCAACGCCACGCCGTCACGCCAATGATCGAACCTCGCATTGGACTCAGTCGGGTCGGCGAGCACCATCGCGTCTGGCGTGCGGCGCCAAGCTGTCCGCGCGGTGACGACGGTGTCCGTGAAACCTGAGTCACTGCCCTCTCGAATATCCCGCGAGAGCCGCCAGCCACGATCTGTCCACCATCCGCGAACATCTTCCCGCACCACACCCCCGGACTCCAGCAGCAGCTGCTTGCGTGCATACTCCTGGCGTCGGGGATGCTGCGGATGCCCTTCAATCTCCCGGGCGATCTGGCGGACCTCCGCCTCGCTCACTTCATAGAACGTCTCGACAGTGTACTCGACATAAGTGTTGTCTGGGATCTCCCAAGAGGCGGCCAGATCCCAGCGGCGCTTGAACCAATCGAGGTCGCCGGAGGGTTGCGCAATCGCGGTTGAACAGAACGCCAGGGCCAAAGCCATGGCAATAGCCGTCAATGTCGGCGTCCCGAAACGCAATGAGCATGGAGTCCGCCCGAGTCCCATGGCGGCAAGGTACACGGGGAGGGGGGGGGCGTCAAGTCCGTAGTCGGGGAATCAGGGTGAGCCGTTCGGGACACCCATGCGGGCAAGGGTCAACCCGGGCTCGCCGGAGGCCGCCCTAGATTGTCTGGCGGGGGGGTGCTCCCTACGCTCTAGGAGTTTGCGCCCCACCGGGCCGGCCGCGGCCGTGCCCGGGAGGGTGTCCGAGCAGCTACACCCGCCCCCCCTGGGAGCCCCAATGCCCAAGCGCACAGACATCCGGACGATCCTGCTGATCGGTTCCGGTCCCATCGTGATCGGCCAGGGTTGCGAGTTCGACTACTCGGGGGCGCAGGCGTGCAAGACGCTGCGGGCCGAGGGGTACCGGATCGTGCTGGTCAACTCCAACCCGGCGACGATCATGACCGACCCGGCCTTCGCCGACCGGACCTATGTCGAGCCGATCACGCCCGAGGCGGTGCGGAAGATTATCGAGAAGGAGAAGGCCCTGGGCATCCCGATCGACGCGGTGCTGCCGACGCTGGGGGGGCAGACGGCCCTGAACTGCGCGTGCGAGCTGTTCGACAACGGGACGCTGACCGAGTTCGGGATCGAGATGATCGGGGCCAACCGCGAGGTGATCCACCGGGCCGAGGACCGGGAGGCGTTCGCCAAGGTGTGCGTGAAGGCGGGGCTGAAGACGCCGCCGGCGCGGACGGTGAACACGCTGGAGCAGGCCGAGGCGGCACTGGAGGAGCTCGGGCTGCCGGCGATCATCCGGCCGGCGTTCACGCTGGGCGGCTGGGGCGGGGGCATCGCGTACAACCGCGAGGAGTTCGCCGAGCTGGTCAAGCGGGGCCTGGGCGCCTCGATGATCAAGCAGGTCCAGATCGACAAGAGCCTGATCGGGTGGAAGGAGTACGAGCTGGAGGTCGTGCGGGACCGGCGCGACAACTGCATCGTCGTCTGCGGCATCGAGAATATCGACGCGATGGGCGTCCACACGGGCGATTCGATCACGGTGGCGCCGTGTCTGACGCTGACCGACAAGGAGTATCAGGCGCTGCGGGACGCGGCCCTGGCGATCATGCGCGGGGTGGGGGTCGAGACGGGCGGGTCGAATGTGCAGTTCGCGGTGAACCCCGACCCCGAGGACGGGAAGTTCGAGTTCGTCGTCATCGAGATGAACCCTCGGGTGAGCCGGTCTTCGGCCCTCGCGTCCAAGGCGACGGGGTTCCCGATCGCCAAGATCGCGGCCAAGCTCGCGGTGGGCTACACCCTCGACGAGCTGCGCAACGACATCACGGGGACGACGAGCGCGTGCTTCGAGCCGGCGATCGACTATGTCGTCACCAAGATCCCGCGCTGGACCTTCGAGAAGTTCCCCGAGGCCGACGAGACGCTGACGACGCAGATGAAGTCCGTCGGCGAGGTCATGGCCATCGGGCGGACCTTCAAGGAGAGCTTCCAGAAGGCGATCCGCTCGCTGGATGTCAAGCGGTTCGGCTACGGGCTGGACCGTAACGACAAGTGGCTGACGGCGATGCGGGCGGTGGAGGAGCAGCAGCTGGTTCTGGACTTCTCGCCGGGGGCGCGCCCGGGCACCGGGTCGGTGAGCGAGACAGGGCTGCGGACCGCCGACGGGCAGCCGATCGAGTGGCCCATCCCGATCGACAAGCTGACCCGCAAGCTCACCGTGCCGAGCCAGGGGCGGATCTACTTCATCCGCTACGCGCTCAAGATGGGCTGGAGCGTCGAGCGGGTGAGCGAGCTGACGCGGATCGACCCCTTCTTCATCGACCAGATGGCCCAGCTCGTGGAGTTCGAGGACACGCTGTGCTCCTACGCCACGCTCGAAGAGCTGCCGCGCGAAGTCTTGTTCCGGGCCAAGCAGCTCGGCTACTCCGACGCGCAGCTGGCGAACCTGTACCTGCGCCAGATCAAGTCCGAGACGATCCTGGAGGTCCGCGAGCACCGCAAGACGCTGGGGATCGAGCCGGTCTTCAAGCTGGTGGACACCTGCGCGGCGGAGTTCGCGGCGGTGACGCCGTATTACTACTCGACCTATGAGACGGGGGTCGGGCGGGTGGGAGACGCAGCGAGAGACGAAGAGACGGAGAGACGAAGAGACGAAGTGGGTGCGCACTCCGTCTCTTCGTCTCTTGATCTCTCCGTCTCTGCGCCCGACGATGAGATCAAGATCACCGACAAGCAGAAAGTCATCATCCTCGGCGGCGGGCCCAACCGCATCGGCCAGGGGATCGAGTTCGACTACTGCTGCGTCCACGCCGCCTTCGCGGCCCGGGAGCTGGGCTTCGAGAGCGTGATGATCAACAACAACCCGGAGACAGTCTCCACCGACTACGACACGAGCGATCTGCTGTTCTTTGAGCCGCTGACGCTGGAGGATGTGCTGAATGTGGTGGAGAAGCTGGGGGGGAGCAGGCACGAAGCGACGAAGGCACGAAGCCACGAAGGGGCTGCGCACTCGGCGCCGGTAGCCGGCCCTTCGTCGCTGCGTCGCTCCGTCGCTCCGTCGCCTGGCCTCGTCCGCGGCCTCATCGTCCAGTTCGGCGGCCAGACCCCCCTCAACCTCGCCAAGGGCCTCGTCCTCGCCGGCGCTCCCATCCTCGGCACTTCCGTCGACTCCATCGACCTCGCCGAGGACCGGGACCGGTTCGACACGCTGCTCGAGGAGCTCGGGCTCAAGCGGCCGGCGTCGGGCATCGCGCGGTCGCTCGTGCAGGCCGTCGAGATCGCCGGCCGGATCGGGTACCCGGTGCTGGTGCGCCCGAGCTATGTGCTGGGCGGGCGCGGCATGGAGATCTGCGCCGACGAGGCGGCGCTCAAGCACTATGTGACCAACGCCCTCGACCTCTCCGGCCTCGACGATGCGCCGATCCTGGTCGACAAGTTCCTCGATGCCGCGACGGAGGTCGATGTCGATGTCGCCGCGGACTTCACGCCGACCGACGGCGTGCCGGTTCACAGCGGGTCCGGCAGCGCGCGGGCGCTCATCTGCGGCGTAATGGAGCACATCGAGCACGCGGGCGTCCACTCCGGCGACTCCTCCTGCTCGGTCCCGCCGTGGTCGCTGCCCGCCAAGCTCGTCGAGCAGATCCGCGAGACGGCCCGGCGGATGGCCGGGGCCCTCCGCGTCTGCGGCCTGATGAACATGCAGCTGGCGATCAAGGACGGCGAGATCTATGTGATCGAGGTCAACCCCCGCGCCAGCCGCACCGTGCCGTATGTGGGCAAGGCCAAGCATGTGCCCTGGGCAAGCGTCGCGGCCAAGGCGATGATGGGCGTGAGCCTGGACGAGCAGGGCGCCCGCGAGCTGCCCGACACCGGCGCGTTCGCGGTCAAGGCGCCGGTGTTCCCGTTCCAGAAGTTCCCGGGTGTGGACTTCGTGCTCGGGCCCGAGATGCGGTCGACCGGCGAGGTGATGGGGATCGACATCTCGATGCCGGTGGCGTATCTGAAGGCGATGCTCGCGGCGGGGGTCAAGCCGCCGCGGGAGGGCGGGGTGTTCCTGTCGGTCCGTGCCGAGGAGCGCGGCGAGATCGCGGAGATCGCCCGGCCGCTGTTCGCGATGGGGTACAAGGTGTACACGACCGAGGGCACCGGGACGGAGCTGCGCCGGCACGGGATGAAGCCGACGATCCTGCAGAAGATCGCGGTGGGCGCGCGGCCGCATGTGCTGGACCTGATGAGCGACGGGCAGATCGCGATGGTCATCAACACGCCGACGCGCACGGGGTGGCAGACCGACGAGGGGAAGATCCGCGCGACGGCGGTACGGATGAGCATCCCGATGGTGACGACCATGACCGCGGCCCGGGCGATGATCCGGTCGATGGAGGCGCTCCGCGCCGGGGACTGGGATGTCGCGGCGCTGCAGGACTACGCCGAGATGGCGCGGGCCCGCGTGCCGGAGATCAAGCTGCCGGGGGCGCGGGTGCGCGTCTAGCCGGGCGCGGGCGCGTGCCCGGGCGTGTGCCACGGCCGTGCCGGCCGTGCGGGCCCTGCGGGAGCGCGATGGCCACGGGCACGGCTCACAGAGCCGTGGCACACAAAGCCGCGGGGCACAGAGCCGTGGCACCCTGATCCAGATCAGCCGATGACCCGGCCCAGGCCCAGACCCCGGCGGAGGTCCACGAGCTGGCCGCTGTGCATGGCGTTGTGCAGGGTGATGCGGAGGATCAGGTCGGCCATGGGGAGCTGGGCGGCGCCCCAGGGCTGCATGGCGTCGAGCTGCTGGTCGGTGGCGCCGCGGACCGCCGCGCCGAGGCGGGCGCAGGCCCCCTCGAAGACCTCGATGCACCGAGCGACCGTCGGGTACGCGCCCGCGTCACCCGACGGCACGGAGTTGAACGCGACACCCTCGGTGCCGAACCGCATCGGCGCCGAGCCCTCGGCACGCTGCACGCCGGGCTGGAAGTCAGACTCGGGCAGCGCCCGGCCGTCGAGGCGCTCGGCCAGGCGGTGCATGGTGAGCGAGCAGTGCCCGAGCGTCCAGGCGAAGTGGTTGGGCAGGCCCGGGAGCTGCGCGGCGCGGTTGGCGTCGGTGAAGCCGGCGAAGTACCGGGTGGTGAGGGGGACTGAGGCCCCGATCATGCGGGCGAGGATTTCGGAGCGGGTGGTCATGGTCTGGACTCCTGAAAAGCAGTCTCACCACAGAGGACACAGAGTCACACAGAGGAAGACCGCCGCCGTTGTCTCAAGGCCGCGCACACCCGTTCGTCCCCGGCCTTGCTCCCCCTGCGTTCCTCTGTGTCCTCTGTGTCCTCTGTGGTGAATCAAAGCGTGGTTCAGCGCAGGACGCTCAGGCTCAGCTTCTTCTCGATCTCGTCGACGGGCTTCGCGATCAGGTCGTACCCATCGCTGGCGACGACGACGCAGCGGACCAGCTCGCCGGGGCTCAGGCGTTGGCGGCTCTGGACATAGGTGACCGCGTCGATCGAGGGGGCCTGGAAGTAGGTGCGCCCCTGGTACATGGTGGCACGGCTCTCCGAGCCGTGAGCCTTGGCCTCTTGATCCACGGCTCGGAGAGCCGTGCCACCATCGATGAGGACATCGAAGCGGTGGCCGGTATTGATGGGGTCGGCCTCGTCGAACGCGCCGGCGAGGAACTCGGCCTGCTCGAACGCGATCTCCTGCTGGAGCTCGAGGATCTCGCCCTTGCGCCGGTGCTTGGTCTCGGCGTCGACGGCGAGCGCGGGGTCGGCCTCCATCGTGCCGGCGGGGGTGCCGGGCTCGCGGGAGTACTCGAAGACCCCGACGGCGTCGAAGCCGATCTCGTCGATGAACTCGAGCAGGGCCTCGTGGTCGGCCTCGGTCTCGCCGGGGAAGCCGGAGATGAAGGTGGTCCGGATGGCCATGCCGGGGACGCGCTCGCGGAGCGTGTGCATCAGCTCGCGCTGCTGCTCGGCCGAGACATGGCGGCGCATCGCGTCGAGCATGCGCTGGCTGGCGTGCTGGAGCGGGATGTCGATGTAGGGCAGCAGACGCCCGCGCGAGGCGATCTCGGCGAAGGCGTCGATGAACTCGTCGCGGAAGTTGCTGGGGTAGGCGTACATGAGGCGGAGCCAGGCGGGGGAGCTCGTCGCGGCGACGGCCCGGTCGAGCTGGTCGAGGAGCTCGGGCAGGCCCCCGGCGCCGCCGGACCAGCCCGCGCCGATGTCGTCGCCGTAGCTGGTCGTGTCCTGTCCGATGAGGTTCAGCTCGAAGGCCCCGTCGGCGATCAGCTCGCGGGCCTCGGCGACGATGCGGTCGAGCGGCTTGGAGCGCATCTTGCCGCGGATGCTGGGGATCGTGCAGAACGCGCACGCCTGGTTGCACCCCTCGCTGATGCGCAGGTACGCGTAGTGGCGCGGCGTCAGCCTGAGCCGCGCCGAGTCGTCCTCGAAATAGCCGAGCCCCTTGCCGTCCTTCCCCTGGACGGTGAGGCCGACGGTCGGCATGCCCCGGTCCTTGGCGGCCTGCAGGGCGTTGCCGGCGATCCAGTATTTCGGCTGGCCCTCGGCGCCGAGCGCTTCCTGGCGTCCTGCGGGCGCGCCCCGCACGGCCTCGATCACCTTGTCCCGGTCGAACACCCCCACCATCGCGTCGATGCCGGGCTCCCACTCGAGCATCTTGGCGCGGTGTCGCTGGACCAGGCACCCGGCGACGACGACCCGCTTGACCAGCCCGGCCTGCTTGGCGCGGACGGCGTCCTTGATGACGGCGAGCGACTCGTCCTTGCTGGCCTCGAGGAAGCCGCAGGTATTGATGACGACGACATCGGCGGGCTCGATGCCCGGGTCGACGGTGGCGTCGCGGGCGCCGGACCTGCCCTCAACGCCCTCGGCGTCGTCGTGCTCCCAGTCGTGCGCCGAAGGGTCGTAGGAGACCGGGATCAGCCCGTCCTCGGCGAGCAGGCCGAGCATCTTCTCCGAATCGACGAGGTTCTTCGGGCAGCCGAGGCTGACGAAGGAGACGGTGCGCAGCTCGGGCTGGGCGTCGGGGTTCTGGGTGCTGGGCTGGGGCATGGGCGGGGGATGCTAGCCGCCCGGGGGTCCCCATCGGCACCCGGGGTTCAGGCGCATCGGCGCACGGCGTCCATGCCGCCGGGGAGCGGGTAGGCCTCGCCGAGTTTGGCGACCAATTGGTCCTGATCAGCCAGGACGAACGCGACCTCGCCGCCGAGGGCCCAGCCGGCGAACCGCATCGCCTTGGCCAGGTGCTCAACGCTCGTGACCGCGATCAGGCAGCCCCGTTCCATCCGGAGGGGCACGATCTGGAACTGCCACGCCTGGCGGCGCTCGACCAGCGGCAGGACCTCCTCGTCCGCGGGCTCGGCCTCAAGGTCCACCCGCCCGGCCATCTGGGCGTACTGGACGGCCCAGGCGCGCTCCACCGCCTGGGGCGAGACCCCGAACATCTCCTCGGCGAGCACCCCGAACGGGCGTCCGGTTCGGGCCTGGGCCGCGGCGATGGTGTCGCGCTGCCAATCCACCAGGGCGCCGAGGCTGATCAATACATCGCCGAGCCTGACTGCCATGCGTTCCTCCCTCATGGCCCGCGGGTCAGACCCCCGTGCCAGGGTGAGGCATCGGCCCGCGTGCGGGGCGACAGGAGGGCATGGCGCAGATCCTGCGCTTCCACGGGCCGTCGGCGAGCGATGCGCGGGATGCGGTGAGTCTGCCGGGTGTGCCTGTGCTTGGGGTGGTGAGGGGGCACGGGGCCGAGTGCGGCACCAATTCCCTTGACGCGTGCCGGCACGGGGCTGGCCACCGGCGGCCCTGTGGCGCTACCACGGGGCGTGGTGCGGCGGGTGGTGGCCCGATTTGGCTGCTTATGGCCAGGCACCAACGCAACCACCGGCGGGAACGCCCGTATAACCTCTGCGACCGGCGGGCCCGCCCCAGGTGGGTGCCCGCCGATGCACTTCTCCGATTCTCCTCCAGCGATCCGGCGGCCACACGGCCGCCGCGGTCGCATCGACCCGACGCCCGCGCGGGGGTACATTGGGCCCATGCCCTCCCGACCGGACCCGACCGACCCGCTCCAGACCCTGCCGATCGTGGTCGGCGCCCACCTGAGCGCAGAGGTCGAGGACCGGCCGATCGCCGGGGCGCTCCGCGACGCCCTGGCCGCCCGGCTGCCGGAGGGGTTCCCGTTCGTGCCGGTCGTCATGACCGACCTGTGGTACCTCAACAACGAATCGCTCCGGGCCCAGCCGACGATCTCGGTCGGCCGGCCGGAGGTCAACGCCCTGGCGGCCTACTTGGCGGACAAGCTGCCGAGCGTGTTGGCGATCGACGGCAGGCTGATCGTGCAGCTCGACCCGGAGCTGACCGACCCCGCGGCAAGCTGCTGGGGGGTGGACGCCAGCGCCACGGCGGAGGCGGTGCATGCCTTTCTGGAGCGGTGGGCCGGGGTGTTCTTGCGTGCGGCGGCGAGGGGGTGAGGGGGGGTTGCGCAGGGGGATGGCGGGCGTGGCGCCGGGCTCAGCCGCCGGAGACGCGGTCGACTTCCTCGAGGCTTGTCAGCCCCTCGGCGGCGAGCTTCCAGCCTGACTGGGTCAGCGTCGTGAAGAGCCCCTGCTCGATGACCTTGCGCATGGCGTGGATGGACTGGCTGGTGAGGATGACATCGCGGAGGTCGTCGTTGAACTCGAGGAGCTCGAAGAGGGCGTGGCGTCCGCGGAACCCGGTCTTGAGGCAGGCCTGGCAGCCGACGGGGGCGTAGGTCTCGATCTTGCCGCCGAGGAAGCGGCCGATGCGCGTGGACTGCCCGGGCGAGACCGGGATGCTGCGCTTGCAGTGCGGGCAGAGCAGACGCACGAGGCGTTGGGCGAGGATGAGGTCGAGCGCGTTGGCGACGAGATAGGGCTCGACCTTGAGGTCGAGCAGCCGGAAGACGGCGGAGATGGTGTCCTTGGCGTGGACGGTGGAGAAGACCAGGTGGCCGGTCATGGCGGCCTGCATGGCGGTGCGGGCGGTCTCCTCGTCGCGGACCTCGCCGAGCAGGATGACATCGGGGTCCTGGCGGAGGCAGGACCGCAGGAGCGAGTGGAAGGTGTTGCCGCGCTTCTCGTTGATGGGGATCTGGGTGCAGCCGTCGAGCTGGTACTCGACGGGGTCCTCGATGGTGATGACATTCTGCTTCTCGCGGTCGACGGCGCGGAGGCAGTTGTAGAGGGTGGTCGTCTTGCCCGAGCCCGTCGGGCCGCAGACCAGCAGCATGCCCTGGTTGAGCGTGCAGGTGCGCCGGACGCGGTCCTCCATGTAGGGCGCGAGCCCCAGCTCGCCGATCGAGTGCGGCGCGCCGAGCTCGTCGAGCACGCGCACGACGAGCTTGGAGCCCTGCATGGTCGGGGTGAAGCTCGCGCGGTACTCGACCCGGCGGTCGGGGAAGCGGCACGAGAAGTGGCCGTCGAGCACCGCGTCGGTCGCGACCGCCTGCATCTGGCAGACGGTGCGGACCAGGCCGTTGATCAGCTCGCCGACCCGCTTGGGCACATCGGCGATCCAGACCATCTGACCGTCGACGCGCATACGGATCTGGACGATCTCGGCCTTGGGCTCGATGTGGAGGTCGGTCGCGCGGGCCTTGCCGGCCATCTGCAGGAGCATGCGCACCGCCTTGGGGCCGTCGCCCTGGCCGGTCAGGGCGTCCGACGGAGCCCCGTCGGCGTACACGAGGCGCACCTCGGGGGGCTCGAGATCCCTCGGCGGCAGCGCCTGGAGCACCCTCGCGACATCCCCGGCCCAGTCCGGCTCGGGGTGGGCGTGGGCCCCGGCCTTGGTCTCGTCGGGACTCTCCCCCTCGCCCAGATCCGACCCGATCGCCTCCTCGATGAGGAACTCGGTCTTGCCGATCTGGATCACATCCCCGGGGGCCAAGGGAGACTCCACGACCCCGATCCCGTTCAGACGCGTGCCGTTGCGGCTGCCGAGGTCGCGGAGCCGGAACGAGCCCGCGGCGTCGGCCTCGATGAGGCAGTGCTTGCGGGAGGCCTTGTCGTCGGAGATGGGGATGGTGTTGGCCGGGTGCCGGCCGATCGAGACCACATCGGCGCCGAGGCGTATGGGGCGGGCGTCGGCGTCGATCTGGCGGAGGCGGAGTCGCGGGCGGGCCATGGGCGTTCCCCTGTCGGGGATAGTAACGCCGCGGGGCGGGGCGGGCGTAGACTGCCGGACCATGATCGACCTCCGTGAACTCAGAGAGAAACCGGACCGCTTCCGCGAGGGTTGCAGGAAGAAGCGGATGGTGGTGAACATCGACCGCCTTCTCGAGCTCGACGCGTCCAAACGCGAGCTCGGGGCGCGGGCCGAGCAGCTCCGCGCCGAGCAGAAGAAACTCGCGAAAGACTCCGGCCCACTCATCGGGAAGCTCTCCGGGCAGCTCAAGCAGGCGACGGGGGCCGAGCGGGAGCGCCTCGAGGCCGAGGTCGCGACGCTGAAGGCCAGGCCCGGGGAACTCAAGGGGGAGATCCAGGCGCTGGAGGAGCGGCTCGCGGCGCTCGAGCCCGAGCTGCTGGGCCTGCTCCTGCAGGTGCCCCTGCCGCCGGACGACGATGTGCCCGTCGGGACCTCGAGCGAGGACAATGTCGAGATCAGCCGGTGGAACCCCGGCTGGTTCGACCCGGCGAAGAGCTTCGCGGCCAACAAGGGGTTCGAGCCCAAGGGCCACCTCGACCTGATCGAGCGCCACGGGCTGGCCGACTTCGGGCGCGGCGTGAAGCTGGCGGGGTCGCGGAGCTATGTGCTCGTGGGCGACGGGGCCCGCCTGCACAACGCGATCCTGCGGTACGCGCAGGACTTCATCATCGAGCGCGGGTTCACCCCGGTGACCGTGCCGGTGCTGGTGCGCGAGGAAGCCATGGTCGGGACCGGGTTCTTCCCCGCCGGGCGCGAGCAGGCGTACCACATCAACGAGGCGGCGCGGCAGGCGCCGGATGAGGACGGTGGTCCGGCTCTCCGAGCCGGGAGTGGGGCTGATGGTGGACCGGCTCTCCGAGCCGGTGGTGATGCTGCTCACGGCTCGGAGAGCCGTGCCACCGAGAGCCGTGTCGCCGACTCCAGCCGCGACCTGTTCCTGACCGGCACCGGCGAGGTCTCGCTGATGGGGATGCGGATGGGGGAGATCCTCGACGAGGCGGAGCTGCCGCTGAAGCTGTGCACGGTGAGCACCTGCTTCCGCCGCGAGGCGGGGGCGGCGGGGAAGGACACCGCCGGGCTCTACCGGATCCACCAGTTCGACAAGGTCGAGCAGGTGGTGATCTGCCGTGCCGACGAGGCCGAGAGCCGGCGCTGGCACCGGGAGATGATCGGGATCGTGGAGGCGCTGCTCAAGAGCCTGGAAATCCCGTACCGGCTCTTGCAGTGCTGCACGGGCGACCTGGGCGTGAAGAACGCGGACATGGTGGATATCGAGAGCTGGATGCCCAGCCGCGGGGCGTACGGGGAGACGCACTCGGCCAGCCGGCTGTACGACTACCAGTGCCGCCGGCTGGGGATGCGGTACCGGGCGGGCGGCGAGTCGGGGAAGGGCGCGACGGTGTTCTGCCACTCGCTCAACAACACGGTGGCCGCGAGCCCGCGGATCCTGATCCCGATCCTCGAGCTGTACCAGAACGCGGATGGGTCGGTGACGGTGCCCACTGTGCTCAGGCCCTATATGGGTGGGAGCGAGCGGATCGGATAGGACCACCGACAGCGGGCAAGGGCAGGAGGCTGAGAAATGGCCGGTCCCGAGCACACGACATATGCTCAGGAAGCTCAGCGGGCTCTCGAAGCGGGCGACTACCTAGGTGCCTTTGCAAACCACCTCGCCTGCGCTACCGATGAGACCATGCCGAACGCGGACCGGGCAAAGCACTGGGCGGCAATGGGCTCGCTTACGCGACCCAATCCAGCGTTGTGCCTCGGCCCGAACGATACCGGCTTGTTCTATTATGAGAAAGCACTGGTATTGGACTCAGAGTGTCTGGATGCGTGGTTTGGCATTGCACACGAGTACGGCACAAGTGGTCCATGGCATCGTGACCGAGTCCGTTACATAGAAGCGGTACGAGTGCTACTGCAGCGACAGAGCGAGTTGCCTGAATGGCAGCTCAATGAACTCAAGAACTGTCTTTCGGAGCATCCCCTGTAGCGATCTGTCATCTCACATCATGTCACAACATGTAGCGCCATGCTGATCGTGCCGCGAACTGGGGCGATCACACATCGGCATCGAGCAGGAGCAGTCATGAAGTACACCCACCTCGGCCGCACCGGCCTTCGCGTCAGCCCGCTCTGCCTGGGCACCATGAACTTCGGCTGGAAGACCGCCGAGCCCGAGAGCCATGCCATCATGGACAAGGCCCTCGACTTGGGGCTGAACTTCTTCGACACCGCCGACATGTACGGCTGGGGCGGCGAGCGCGGCGACACCGAGCGGATCATCGGGAGGTGGTGGGCCGGCGACGCCGCCAAGCGCGACCGCGTCGTCATCGCCACCAAGGTCTACCACGCGATGCCCGACAAGCACCCCGAGCCCAACCGCGGCACGATGGGCTTGTCGGCCCGCAAGATCATCCGCCACTGCGAGGACTCGCTCACCCGCCTCCAGACCGACTTCATCGACCTCTTCCAGATGCACCACATCGACCGCACCTGCCCGTGGGACGAGATCTGGGAAGCCATGGAGACCCTCGTCCGCCAGGGCAAGATCGTCTATGTCGGCTCGTCGAACCACGCCGCGTGGGACATCGCAACGGCCAACCAGGTCGCGTCGCGCCGTCACCTCGTCGGACTCGTCAGCGAGCAGTCGCTCTACAACCTGCACGACCGGATGGTCGAGCTCGAGGTCGTGCCCTGCTGCCGCCACTACGGCGTGGGGATCATCCCCTGGAGCCCGCTCGCCGGCGGCCTGCTCGGCGGCGTGCTGGGCGGCGCGGCCGGCGGCGCGACAGCCAAGATCGACGGGGCCCGGCGCCTCGACGACAAGATGCGCGAGCGGATCGAGAAGGTGCGCCCCCGCCTCGAAGCCTGGGAGGCCTTCTGCGCCCAGCTCGGCGAACGCCCCGCCGATGTCGCGCTCGCGTGGCTCCTCCACAACCCCGCCGTCACCGCCCCCATCATCGGCCCCCGCACCATGGCCCAGCTCACCGAGTCGGTGCGGGCGACCGAGATCACGCTCGACGCGGGCTCGATGAAGCGGCTCGACGAGATCTGGCCCGGCCCCGGCGGCGAGGCCCCCGTCGCCTACGCTTGGTGACCATGCGCCAGATCACCCTCATCACCACCGGCGGCACGATCGAAAAGACCTACGACGAACGCACCGGCTCGCTCGAGAACCGGCACACGGTCGTGGGCCGGATGCTGCGCCGGCTGCGCCTCGAGGACACCAACATCAACATCGTCGAGCTGATGAGCAAGGACAGCGCGCTGATGGACGACGGCGACCGCCGCCGCATCGTCGACACCGTCCGCGCCATGGGCGCCGACCCCGACACCGAGACCCCCACCACCGGGATCGTCATCCTCCACGGCACCGACACGCTGGAGAAGACCGGCGCCGCCCTGCTCAAGGCGATGCCCAGGGCGCGGGTGCCGGTCATCCTCACGGGCGCCATGCGCCCCTACGAGATGACCCGCACCGACGCCCTCCAGAACCTCACCGAGGCGGTCTTCGCCACCGGCGTGCTCGGGCCCGGCGTCTACTGCGTCGCCCACGGGCGGGCGCTGCAGTTCCCGGGCGTGATGAAGGACTGGAACCGGGCGACCTTCGTGCAGGGGAGCTACGCGGGGGGGTGAAGGGGGGAGGGGGAAGGCACGGAGGCACGGAGGGACGGAGGCACGGAGGCACGGAGGCACGAAGGGACGAAGGGACGAAGGGGCAGAGCGACGGAGCGAGGGAGGGGGAGGAGGGATGCAACGGGCGTTGGTTGTTGGGCGCGGCTGGCGTCCGGGGTTGTGGACATGGGAGCCGCGGGAGCGACGCAGCGCCCGCCCCGCGCTCGCCCCAGCGCGGGTCGGGAAGGGTCGCGATCACGCCCCACCGCAGCGCACCCAGCCCCCCGCGCGCAAAAGAGAAAGCGACGGAGGAACCCCTCCGTCGCTTCGTCACTTCGTGCCTTCGTGCCTTCGTGCCTTCGTCCCTTCTTCCCCGCCCTCAGCCCGTGATACCCGTGATCTTCACCACGGTGTAGCGCTGGCGGTGGCCGGTCTTGCGCCGGTAGCCGCTCTTGGGCCGGAACTTGTGGATGTAGATCTTCTCGCCCTTGACCATGGGCTCGACGACCTCGGCCGAGACGCTGGCGCCCTTGACATAGGGCTGGCCGACCTTGGCGTCGCCGCCCTCGGGGCCGACGATCAGGACCTTGTCAAAGGTGATCGCCTCGCCGGGGGCCGCCTCGCCGCCCTTGTAGAGGTCGATGAGGATCTCTTCGCCTTCGGTGACCTTGCGCTGGCCGCCGGACTCTTCGATGATCGCGTACATGGGGCTCATCCTTTCGGCTACACCGGCTCGGGGCGGGGGCTGCCCCCGGCTTGGGGCCCGGCTGGCGGTAGGGCGGAAAGTCTAGGCGGGGTCCCGCCCCCGGTCAGCCCGCGTGCCCACCCCGAGCGGGGCTCGCTTCGGCTCCCCATCGCGGCGGGGGTATGTTCGGGGGGTCAGCATCGACTTCTCCAGCACGACGATCCGCCCGGTCGGCGTGTCGACCGTCCCCGCATGGACCGCCCCAAGCACCCGGATCGCCTCCGCTGCCTCCGCCAGCTCCTCGTCGGCCTTCTGGCCCTTGACCAGGAGCACCAGCCCCCCCCGCGCGGCGAACGGGATCGTCAGCTCGGCGACCATGGCCAAGCGCCCGACCGCCCGGGCCGTTACGGCCCCGAAGACCTCCCGCATCGCCCCCGGGCGCGTGCCGTCGGGCCGGCGCTCGCCCCGATCCTGGCCGGCGGTCTCGGCGCGGGCCTGGACGACCTCGGCGTTGCCGAGCCCCAGGGCGCCGATGGTCTCACGGAGGTACGCGGCCTTCTTGCCCGTCGCCTCGAGCAGCGTGAACCGCAGGTGCGGGCAGACGATCGCCAGGGGCAGGGCCGGCACGCCGCCGCCGGAGCCGACATCGAGCACGCGCGAGCCCTCGGGCAGCTCGGCGAGCATGGGCAGGAGCGTGAGCGCGTCGAGGATGTGGCGGAGCCAGGCCTCGGCGGGGTCGGTGATGGCGGTGAGGTTGGTGCGGGTGTTGGCCTCGAGGAGCAGGCCCAGGAAGCGGGCGAGGCGGTCGAGGTCGCCGGGCTCGAACTCGATGCCGAGGTCGGCCGCTCCCGTGACAAAGTCCGCTGTGGGACGCGGGCTGGAAAGCCCGCCCCCCTGGGATGCGGGTGTGGGACGCGGGCCGGGAGGCCCGTCCCCGGTGCGGCCGGTGGGTTCACTTCTTTCGTTCATAGGGCTCCTGGCCCAGAGGGTAGCGCGGGGCCGGGTTGTAGGGGGTGAGCTCGCGGCGCATGGCGATGTTGAACAGGAGCCCCGTCATGGCCCAGCAGGTGAGCACGCTCGACCCGCCGTAGCTCACGAAGGGGAGCGTCACGCCGATGATCGGCAGCAGGCCGATGTTCATGCCGATGTTCACGACGACCTGGGCCGCGATGAACCCCGCGACCCCCACCGCGACGATCCGCCCGAACCGGTCCTTGCACATCGCGGCGACGAGCAGCGCCGAGGCGAAATACCCGATGAACAGCGCGGTCACGCCGATCGCCCCGACGACGCCGAAGCGGGTGGCGATGACGGAGAACACCATGTCGTTGTGCGGCTCGGGGAGGCGGTTGAAGTAGACCAGCGCCCGGGTGCGGTCGTCGGGCTGGCCCGTCAGGCCCCCGGCGCCGATGAGCCGCTGGGCGGTGAACGACTGGAAGTTGATGTCGTGCTCGCGGGACCGGTCGCCCTCGATCTGCTGGACGAGCGCCTCGAACCGGGCCTTCTGGTGGGGCAGGAGAAAGGGCCACGCCGCCGGCGCCGCGACGCCGGCGATCACGACCGCGAGCGTGAGGTGGCGCAGGCGTGCGCCGGCCGTCACGAGCATGCCGAACAGGGACGGCACGAAGAGACAGGCGGTGCCCAGGTCGGGCTGGAGGGTGATGAGGCCGACCGGGATGAGCGCGAGCAGCCCCGGGGGGATCAGCGACAGGAACTTCTCCGGCGGGTCCCGCCGGCGCAGGTAGAGCGCCATGAACAGGACGAAGGCGATCTTCGCCGGCTCGCTGGGCTGGAGGTTGAACAGGGGCAGGTTGATCCACGCCCGCGCCCCGTTGACGGGCGCGACCAGCCAGCTGGGCACCCCCGGCACCAGCAGGAACACCAGCAGCGCCAGGGACACGAACGCCGCGGGCCAGGCGAGGAACATGAACAGCTTGTAGTGCGGCAGGGCGATCACGAGGGCGCCGATCACGCCGAGGATCAGGAACACGATCTGCTTCCAGGCCTGCGCGGAGAGATCCAGGAGGCCCGAGGACGAGTGATTGGTCGCCAGGTCGACCGCGTAGATGCCCAGCAGGCTCAGGGCCAGGGCCGTCGCGAGCGCGAGCCACCCGGCGTGCGCAACCCGGATGGTCGAACGCACGCTGCGCGCCGAATGCGACGAACCCCGGATGAGATCGACAAATGGCACCGTGCTCAGCCCGCCCCATTCCCCGCGGCAATCCGCGCCCGCGCAGCCCCGTCCTCCGACTCATCCTTCATCCTTCATCCTTCATCCGTCATCCCTCTCCCTCACAGATACCCCTCCGCGACGAGCGCCCGGATGATCTGGTTGACGATCGTTCCCGACGCCCGGCCGCCGGAGCCGGCGTGCTCCATGATGACGCTGATCGCGTAGCGCGGTCGGTCGCCCTCGCGACCGACCAGCGCGGTGAACCACGCGTGCTCGCCCCAGCGGACCGGGATCTCCTGCCCGTTCTCGTCGAGGGGGGCGCCATTGAGCCTCAGCGGCTCGGCCTGGGCGGTGCCCGACTTGCCCCAGACATGGATGCCCGGCGTGTTGAAGATCGGCTCGCGCCCGGTCTCCAGGGTCAGGTGCTCGGCCGTGCCGTGGGCCCGGTCGTTCACCACGCCGTCGATCCCCGCGAGCGCCAGCTGGATGCCGCGACGGTCGAAGCTGGTCTCGTGCACCTGCGGCGGCATGCCGTCGTTGATCACGCGGGGCTCGATCACGACGCCCATCCGCGCCAGCGTCGCGTACGCCGCGGCCGCGTGGAGCGGGGTCCAGGCGATCGGCCCCTGGCCCATGCCCATCAGCGTCGTGTCGAACTCGGTCAGGTCCGCGCCGTCGTTGCGGTAGACATACTCGGTCCTCATGACCGGCCGGCCGTCCTTGATGACCGGCTGGCCGTCCTCGTCGAGCTCGGGAACCTCCACGCCGGTGCGCCCGCCCATCTGGCCGGGGAACTCCATGCCGACGCCCAGGTTCCAGGGCGTGCCGACGCCGAACTCGCGGAACACCCCGGTGATCGTCGTCGGCCCCATCCGCCGGCCGAGCGTGTAAAAGAAGATGTTGCAGGAAACGGTGATCGCCTCGACGCCGTTGAGGTCGTGCCCGAGCTGGGCCGAGTGGGTGGTCATGCCGAACTGGGGGCGGTAGATCCAGCAGCGGAGCAGGTCCGGCCGGTTGGGCAGCAGGTGGCCAGTGCAGGCGATCCGCTCGCCCTCACGGTAGATGCCGTGCGTGACCGCGCCGGTGAGCGTGACGGGCTTCATGATGGACCCGGGCGGGTAGGGCTTGGCGATCGCCCGGTTGACCCACGCCGTGTTCAGCTCGTCATCGAAGATGGACATGGGGTCCTCGCGCATCGCCTCGCGCGAGAACGACGGGCTGGTCACCAGCGCCAGCACCTCGCCCGAATCCACATCCAGCACCACCGCCGCGCCCGCCAGCGGCGTGCCCACCGGCATCTCGGCCTCGGGCTGGTGATAGGGCTGGATCTGCGCGAGCCCCAGGCGCGGGTCGAGCAGCCCCTGCACCCGCGCCTGCAGGTTGATGTCGATGGTCAGGTGCACATCACGCCCCGGCTCGGGGTCGATCGTGTTCCGCTCGCCGATATCGAGCCGCTCGGTGTGGAGACCCCGCAGCCCGCGCAGCGTCGCCTCCTGCGACCACTCGACGCCGGACCGACCAACCGAGTCGCCATCGAGGTACCGCCCGCGGTCGAGCTTCTTCAGCTTGCCGTCGGGCCCCTTCGCGCTGTCGAGCGTCTCGACCATCGCCCGCTCGCCCAGCAGCGGGTCGGCCCTCAGCTCCGCCGCACGCCGCCGGGTATCCGGCTTCAGCGGCCGGTCCCCCATCCACCCGATCAGGTGCGCCGCCACGCCCTCGATCTCCAGCGTCATCGCCGTGTCGTCCCGGATGGTCGTCGGGAAGGTGTCCCGCGCCAGCGTCACCTCCATCCGGTCGTAGGGGTACTCCCGCTCCTCGCTCCGTCGCACCACGACCCCCGGCAGCAGCGGCACGGGGTCCACATTGGCCCGGGCCTCCCCGGCCTCACCCACCACCCGCTCCTCGTCGCTGTGCAATTCGGTGAAGGTGTCGAGCAGCCGGATCAGTTCGAACGCGGTCGCGTCGGGCACATCGCCGAGCACCTGAGGCTCGCGCTGGGCCGCGATCGGCTGCTCCGCCCGCTCCTGCAGCAGGGCCTCGAGCTCGGGGGTCAGTTCCCTGCCCCGCTCGCGCTGCTCCAACCTGTACTTCTTGATCCGCTCGTCGGCCACGGCCCTGGCCGTGTCCTCCACGAGCTCGATGATCCGCGCCTTGCGGCCCTGAAACGCCTGCTCGTCGATCCCCAGCACCCACGCGAGCCGGCGTTCCATCTCCCGGACATGCTCCTCGTAGAGGGGTAGGAACCGGGCGACCACCGCGTCCCGCTGCTCGTCGCTGAGCAGGGGCCACGCCTTGCCGTGCACCGCCCGGGCGTGGCGGACGGCCCGGGCCTCCGCCCACTCGCCGCGGAGCACCTGGTAGTCGATCGCGACCTCGTAGCTCGGGCGGTTCTGGGCGAGGACCCGCCCGTGCCGGTCGAGGATCCGGCCCCGGACCGTCGGCACCCACCGCTGCCGGTACAACCGGCGCTGGGCTTCCTCGAAGCTCTTCTCGGCGTTCACCACGCCCAGACGGGTCATCTGGACCGCCATGCCCGCCCCGGCAAGGCTGAAGGCGGCCATGAGCAGCATGAGCCTGCGGCGGAACGCCGCCCGGGGGGAGATCTTTCGTGGACCGGCCATGGGCGCGGGGAGCCCTCCGTGCGAAGCCGCGCCCGTCCGTGGGCGAGATCGGCGGCATGGTATGGATCGGCGGGCTGGGGTGATTCGGTGCAGGCGGACCAACGAAGGCCACGGCGCGCGGGACCCACGCCAGTCGCCACGGCGGCAAACCGCCATCGGGCGTTGGGCCCGGGGCGCCAGTCAGCGGGCCGCGGCAGCCCCGCCCGGTCACGGGTCCCGTCCCCGCAGGCACGGGAGAACTCAGGTGATTTCACCTGGTCCAACACGGACAACCCCCTGTCGCCACACGGGATAGGAACGGGTCCCCCGACCCGCCCCCCGCGTCCCCGCGTGGCTTCGGAGGCAAGTACCCCCGCGGGCCCGTCCGCCCCGCCCGGAGGGGCGCCGGACCCGTCCGAACAGGATTTCAAAAATTCTGTCGCGTTTTTGGTTGGGGCTTGTCCCGGCACGGCTAGAGTTTGTTGTTCTGCTGCGGACACGGCCCCCGAGGGCCCCGACCCACCGAGGGTCGGCCGCGAGGATCCCGACGCACTCTCCCTTGCCCGAGTTGCTGCACCGGTTCACACTTACGGGCAATGTGGTAGAGGTAGCGTGATGAAGCTCTATGTAGGAAATCTGTCGTTCAACACCAGCGAGTCGCAGCTGCGCGATCTGTTCGCCCAGCACGGCGAGGTCGCCAGCGCTTCGCTGGTCATGGACCGCGAGACGGGACGCCCCCGCGGCTTCGGGTTCGTCGAGTTCACCAGCGACGACGCCGGCCGGGCCGCCATCGAGGCCCTCAACGGCCAGAACATCGACGGCCGTGACATCGTCGTCAACGAGGCCAAGCCCCGCGAGCCCCGCTCCGGCGGCTTCGGCGGCGGCGGTGGCGGCGGGCGCGGCGGCTTCGGCGGCGGCGGCGGTGGTGGTGGTCGCGGCGGCTTCGGCGGCGGCGGCAGCCGCGGCGGCAGCGGCGGCGGCGGCGGCCGCTGGTAGTCAGCCCGGGCCGAGCCGCCCACGCGGCGAACGCCCGACAGCAAGACACGAAACACAGGCCGGGGTCGAAAGACCCCGGCCTGTTGCGTTTTGCACCACACCGCTCGCCGCCACCCCCCGGACGACATCACCCGTCTACGCCATCACCCGACCACGCCCGCCGGCTTCACCCCGGCAGGAAGTTCCAGAAGTGGAGCGGACCGGACTCGAACCGGCAACTTCCAGCTTGCAAAGCTGGCACTCTACCAATTGAGTTACCGCCCCGGCAGGGGGTGCCCCCGCGGGCGCGGCAAGTGTAGGCGGGTCGTGCCGCGGCGCTGTACCATCCGAACGCCCCCGACCCCGCCCCCGCCGGAGAACCCGATGCGCCAGACCACCAGAACGGTCAGCTTGCTCGCCGCCGCCGCCCCGATCGCCGCCGCCCCCAACGCCGTCGCCCAGGACGGCGACGCCCTCGCCAACTTCAGCTTCTCCCTGCACTCCCAGGGCTCCTACACCGCCTCCTCGGACATCGACGGCGGCGGCGAGGTCGCGGTAGGGCGCGTGGGGCCCACGCTCGGCGTCCGATACAGCCCCGACGACTCCGCTTCCCTCGACCTCTCGTTCGGGGCCGAGTTCTCGTTCTACGACTTCGACAACGCCACCGGCATCGTCGCCGGGGGCGACCCCGCCGGAGACTTCGCCGAGTACTCCATCGGCGCGATGTACACCGCCAGGGCAACCGACGACTGGTCGTGGTTCGTCGGTGCCCGGGCCAGCTGGGCCGGCGAGGAGAGCGAGAACCTCGGCGACGGCTTCACCGCCGGCGGCACGGCGGGCGCAACCTACCGGGTCAACGACTCGCTCCGCCTGGGCCTGGGCATCGCCGCCCGCTCACGAATCGAGGACGACGCGGTCGTCTTCCCCCTCCCCGTCATCGACTGGCGCATCAGCGACCAGTGGAGCCTCGCCACCGCCGAGAGCGGCCTGCGCCTCACCTACGCGCCCTTCGACGAGTGGTCGTTCTTCGCCGCCGGCGGCTGGGATTCGCACGAGTACCGCCTCCTCAGCGACGGGCCCATCCCCGACGGCGTCATGCGCGACGACCACATCCCCGTCGTCGCCGGGGTGAACTGGCACCCCGGGGGCCATTTCGAGCTCGAAGCGACGGTCGGCATGTCGGCCTGGAACCAGTACGAGTTCCTCGACTCCACCGGCGCGGAGATCACCGACACCGACGCCGACGCGGCCCTCATGGGCGGCCTGTCGGCGCGGATCCGCTTCTAAATCACACCGCCCCCGCACCAGCCCCTACGAGCCCCGTGCGCGAGCGCGGGGTCCTGCGTGCCGCGTGCTCAAGCCCGACGCACGCGCACGCAAAAACCCCGAGCTCGCGCTCGGGGCTCGTTGATGCGGGTTCGTGCGCACGAGGGGAAGACTACCGCTCGACCGTGCCGGGGCGCTTGAGCGCCTCGGGGCCCTTGCCGAAGGGCGGGGCCGGGATCGTCCTGGCCGACTTGAGCACCGGCGGGTCGCCGACCGGCCGGTCCTCCTCGCCCGTCTCGACCTTCTCGAGCGCGAGGATCGTCTCCGCACCGCTCACCGCCTCCGCGAACGAGCAGTACTGCGCGTCGAGGAAGTAGGTCCCACCCCGGCTGAAGCACACGAAAACCTGGCCGCCGTTCGTGTTCGGGTCGCCCGTCCGGGCCATGGAGAGCACGCCGAAGTCGTGCGGCAGGTCGGAGGGCTCGAGATCGACGAACCGCCCCGGGCCACCGGCGCCCGTGCCGGTCGGGTCGCCGACCTGGGCCATGAACGGCTCGCGCCCGTCCTTGGCGCCGATGATGCGGTGGAACAGGATGTCCGTGTAGTACCCGCCCTCGACCAGGTCGAGGAAGTTGGCGACCGTGTTGGGGGCCTTGTCCGGACGCACGCGGAACTCGATCTCACCCAGCGAGGTGCTGAACACGACATGCTTGTCGCTCCAGGCACGCAGGCCCGAGTACTTCGCGAACTGGGCGGGGCGATCGGGGAACACCGCCTGGCGACCGGACAGCTGCGCGAGGTTCGGGGTCACCATCGGCGACAGCACCACCGACGGGCCGATCGGCTCACCGTCGACCAGCAGCTGGGCGTACGAGATCTGCGGCGTCGTGGCCGTCCACAGGACCGGGAACAGACCCGCGAGATCCACGGCCCCCTCCGCTGCCGCCGCCCGCTCGGCCTCCTGACCGTCGGCCAGGTACAGCGCGATCTCGACATCACCCGCGACGCCGGACGGCAGCGCGACGGTCATCGGGATGGTGCGGCTGATGCCGTAGTACTCGCGTTCGGGCGTGAGCTGCGCGGCGGCACTCTGTGCCATGGCGGCGACGAGGGCGAGGGGGAGCGCAGCGCGTGCGGCGGCCGCGACAGGGGTGGGTGGTGTGCTCTTCATGGGACGAGTGTAGACCGGGGAAGCCCCGCCCGGCCCTCCTCCCGAACCCCGCCCGGCCCCCATCCCGACCCCGGACCGGCCCCCATCCGACGGGGCGTCACTTCCTCGGGAGAACCTCATCGTCCGGCGCGTCAAGCTGCTGCCAGAGCGTGTCGAAGCTGGTGCCGCCGGCCCAGTTCTGGTTGGCGCCCTGCAGGTACGCCGCGATGGCCCCCATCGTGTCATCCAGCCAGAACAGCGACAGATCGGCGCGGAGCACATTGAGGCCGACGAGGTGGTTGTAGTCGTTGATCTCCCGCATCCCGTCCGAGGCGATGGCGGCGCGGCTGGGCTCGATGAACGAGAGCCGGGTCGTGCCGTTGGGGCCCCTCCCCCGGTAGTGGTAGTTGCCGACGATCTCGCCCCGGGGCTCCAGCCACCCCTCCGCGTAATCGTCGAACGAGTGGCGCCCGTGGTGGGAGGGGCAGTAGAAAATCTCCTGCGAGGGGAGCACCTCGGCCTCGTAGAGCAGGCCGAGCCCGTCCCACCGGTGCCCGGTCACCCGCTCGGTCCCCTGACCCAGCCGCAGCGTCATCATCCGATCCGGGGCGTACGAGATCTGATTCTCCCGCTGCTGGCGGGGGTCGATGTACACGCTGTAGGGGAGCTGGTCGCGCCCCGCGTCCGCGTACAACGCAAGCCCGAGGCCTACCTGACGCAGGTTCGACCGGCACACGACCTGACGGGAAAGCTCCCGCACGCGCCCGAGCCCGGGCATCATGATGCCGATCAGCACCGCGATCACCGCGAGCGTCACCAAGACATCAACCAGCGTGAATGCGCGCTTGATCCCCACCCGCGCGCCCCGCGAGACGCCGCTCCTGAGAGGTTTCCCCGCTGGACCGGTCATTCCCTGCTCCACGACGGACCGGAACCCTGTATCACGCATCGGTCCGACAAGTCAGCCTACCAGAGAACTCCCTTCGGATGCAAGAACTTCCCGGATTTTGACGCGCTCCCCGCAACATCCGTCCACAACCAGAACAAAGTACGGCCCTCGGGCCATCCATGGCCCGACTTTCCGCCGACTGGTGAATCCTCTGAGCACCCCCCCGCGTATGGTGAGGAGATCGTGCGGGGCGGGTTCTCCGCCCGGCGGAGTGCCGCGGCATGACAGCCAGGAAGGAACAGGACGCCGTCGATCTGGACCTGATGCGAAGGATCGCTGACGACAACCAGAGCGCGGTGGAAGAGATGTATGACCGGTTCGGGTCGCTTGTCTACCGGATGGCCTACCAGGCCATGCCAACCCGGGCCGATGCGGATGACGCGGTGCAGGAGGTCTTTGTTCGCCTCTGGAAGACAGCCGATCGGTTCGACCCGAAGCGCGCGGCGCTCGTGACCTGGGTGATGCTCATCACCCGGCGACACCTGGTCGACCGGCTCCGGCGCTCCAGGGCCCGGATCACCGCCGGGTCGATGGAAGAAGCAGCGGTCCGCGACGAACGACGCGAGACCGAGACAGTCGGAACCGGGATGGAACGCTCGGAGCGCTTCGCCCAGGTGATGGAGAAAATCGCTGAACTGCCCGAGTTGCAGCAGAATGTGGTCACGAGGGCGTATCTCGGCGGCCAGACACTCCGGCAGATCAGTGACGAATTAGAGACGCCGCTCGGCACCGTCAAATCGGCCCTCAGCAGGGCCCTGGTGCGGCTTCGTGAGCGGGCGGGCGAGGAGCCTTCTGTATGACACACCGCGAACTTCTGGAGAACGCCCTGCTCGACGCGTTCTCGCTCCTCGACGACGAGGAGCGGGAGGCGTTCAACCAGGCCTTCCAGGCCGCCCCGCCCCACATCCAGGCGCAGATCCGCCGGGAGCAGACCAGGCTCTCGCAGTTGGACAGTCTGCTGCCGGATGTCGCACCCCCGGCGGCCCTGCGGGCCCGGGTGCTCGAGGCGGTCCGCGCCGCGATCGCCGAGCGCCAGGCCGCCCAGGCCCGGACCGCCCTCCGCCTCCACGACCCGGACACCATCGCCAGGCTCCCCGCCGTCACCCACCGGCGCAAGGTCGCCGCCGTGTGGCGGGCGATCGCGCTGGGGTGCGCCGCCGCCTCCGTGGCACTGGGCGTCACCGCCGTGCACCTCCAGGGCGTCCTCACCGAGATGCGCGGGCAGGAGGACCAGCTCGTCAGCGCCATCCGAAAGAACTTCGGGCCCGACTATGTGATCGACGCCCTCGTCGACCCCGCGACACAGCGGGTCTCGCTCACCTCGATGGACTCCACACAGCCCCAGGAGCAGCAGGCCGAGGCCGCCCTCTGGATGCACCCCGACTGGCGCACCGCCAAGCTCTTCGGCATCAACCTCCCGGCCACCACCGGCAGCCAGTACAAGCTGGTCGTGCTCGACGAGAACGACAAGCCCGTCCGCACCATCTCCGAGTTCACCTTCACCGGCGGGCTGCTCAACGAAGAGATCCCCATGACCGTCGCCATCGAGGCCGACCGGCTGGCGATCATCAGCGGCGCCCAGGACGATACCGGCAGCGTGCTGCTCGGCATCCCCGACATGGCCGAGTCGCACTGACCCCGGCGCCGGCGATCGATCACGCCGCCCGGTTGCCCGTGCCGTCCACCCGGGCCTCGATGATCTGCTGGATCGGGTCCACCCACCGGCTCTCTTCGAGCAGCCCCTCGATCTCGGTCTCGTGCTCGAAGGCGTGCTTGGACCGGACCATCCGACGCCAGATCCCGAACCAGAGCAGGAACGCGAACGCGGCGCCCACGCCGATCCCCATCCCGGCGTATTCCAGTCGCGGGTCCTCGATCGGGTCCACCCCCGCGCGGGCACGCTCGCTCACGATCGTCGTCGAGGGATCGGTCCGGCGCTGACGAAGCGCGTTCGCCTCCGCCGCCAGCGTGGTCACGAAGGTATCCAGCTTGCGGGCCGTCGTGTCCTGCCCCAGACCCCGAAGCTCGAAGGCAAGCACCCCGTCCTTGGGGCTCGTGACCGTCATATCCGCGTCAACCATGGCTTTCACCACGGCGGGCTGGCCGAGGTCCACGAACCCGCGCTGGGCCATGCGCTCGGCCACGCGGCTCATCAGGTTCGGATCCCGCGCGAGCTGCTCGTGGAACGCCTGCCACGCCTCGATCTCGCCGGGCTTGACCGCCACCCCCTGGAAGTCCGCGCCGACCACCGCCGACGCCGCGTAAGTCGCGGGGAAAATGCGGGTCACCACCGCCCACGAAAGCCCGGCCAGCACCGTGATGATCGCCAGCCCGAAGAACACCGTCGCCCCGGCGCCGGACTTGGCGCGCGCCGAGACCACCTTCTTGTGCGTGCGCTCGATCACCTGCCGGGCCTCGACCAGCTCGCGCCGGCGGGCGAGCAGCTCGTCGCACTTCTGCGACTTCTGCTCCAGCACCTGGGCCACGCGGGCGGCCTGCTGCTCCCGCTCCCGCAGCAACGCCCGGCACCGGCGCAGACGCTCCCGTCGCCCGGCGACCCGCGCAGCGTCCCACCGCCCCGAGGGCGGCCCGCCGACCCCGCCGACCACCGCCGCGTCGCGTTCCCGCTCGGCATCGGCCAGCCGAGACCGCAACGCGTCCAACTCGCGAGTCAACTCCGCGACGGCCCCGTCGGAACCGCCCGACCGCTCCAATGCCTGCGACTGCTCGTCGAGCGCGGTCTGCATCTCCACCAGCCGGTCGGCGGCCATGTCCAGCTTCTCGGTCAGCTCGCGCACCTGGGCACGCTCGGCATCCAACGCCGCACGCAGCTCGTTCTGCGCCCCCTGGGCTTGGGCCTCGGACTGGCTCTGGGCCACCCCGATCGCCGCCCGCAGCTCGGCCGCTTCTGCCCCGCGCCGCTCGAGCTCGGCCCGGAGCGTCGCGAGTTCCTCCTGCGCCGACGCGTCCCCGGCCGCGAGCCGGGCGTCGCGCTCGGCGAGCGCGCCCTGCGCGGCCCCGAGCTCCCCCCGCACCCGCCCGATCTCGGCCTCCTGCTCGGCGACCTTGGCGTCCAGGATCGACGCGTTCCGCAACGCACCTTCCATCTCCCCCGCCCGGGCGCTCAGCATCGCCTCAAGCTCGGTCACGCGTGCGATCAGCGCGTCGGTGTCCGCGTCGGCCTGACCCAGGCGGTGCTCGGCCTCGCCGAGCTTGGCCTCGAACTCCGCACGAATGGACGCCGCCTGGGACCTGACCTCCTCGCGCTCGGCCTCCACCGCGTCGGCCCTGGCCCGCAGCGACTGGATCTCGGCGTTCGCGGCCTGGCCCGCCTCGCCCATCCGACGATCGGCGTCCGCGAGCCTGGCCTGAAGCTCCGAGCGCTCGCCCTCGGCCGACGACGCGCGGGCCTCCAGCGAGTCGACCGCCCGGCGCAGCCCGGCGACCTGGTCGCCCGCCGCGGCCTCGGCCGCCGCGAGCCGGTCCGTCAGCTCCTGGATCGTGGCCTCTGCCTCATGGCGCTCGCGGTCGCGGGAATCCCCCAGCCCGCGTTCGCGCTCCTCGGCCTGCGCGAGCTGCTCGCGCAGCTGTTCGATCCGCGACCGTGTCTCCCCCTCGGCCTCGGCGAGCCGGCTCTCGGCCAGCTCGCGTGCGCTGCGCTCAGCGCCCAGCGACGCCTCGAACTCGCCGAGCCTGCGCCCGACTTCTTCCAGCTTCGCGAGCGCGGCATCCCGCTCGGACTCGACCGCCCGGGCCTCCTCGGAGGCCGCCTGCAGGCGCGCGAGCCGCCCCTCCACCTCGGCCACCCGCGCCGCCCCGGCGTCCCGGTCGGCGCGCAGCGCCGCGATCTCCGCGTCGCGGGCCTCCAGCTCGCTCTTGAAGCTCGCCTCCGCCTCCGCCCGCTCGGTGCGCATCTGCTTGAGGCGGTCGAGCGTCCGCTCGACCTCCGCCATGGCGCGCGCGACCGCGTCGGGCGGCGGGCGGCCGCGACCGCCCCCGCCCTTGGCTTTCGAGCCCTCGCCGGGCTTCCCGGCGTCGGCCTTGGTGTCGCTATCCCGAGCCGCCATCACGCCTCCAGACCGGACCGGCCGCCCCGAGATCAGCCGGTCCGCACCCTGCTCTATCGACCGCCCGCCCCCCCGCCTGAACGAGGCGTCCGGGAACCCCGAGCGGATTCCCACCATCCCGGGAATACCCAGGCCGCCCATGTGGTACAATCTGGTCGACCATTCCGGCCGATCCCGGTGGAGGCACCGGAGCCCGACGCCGATGACCCAGAACTGACCCAGAACTGACCCAGAACTTACCCAGAACTGACCCGGAACTGACCCAGAACCCCAAGGGCCTGAGCACACGGCCCGCAGCCCAAGGAGTCCCCGACATGGCATGTGGCACCACCCTCTGTTTCTTCAAGCCCGTCCTCGCGATCGCCGCCGTCGCGGCTGTCGGCATGGGCGGCTACAACTTCGCCCGCACCGGGTGCTTCCTGGGCTCCTGCGACGCCAAGGATGCGAACACCACCCTCACGGCCGTCAGCGACGCGAAGGAGCCCAAGTCCGGCTGCTGCTCCAGCGAGCGTCAGGCCGAGTCGACCGCCCTGCTCGTCAGCCAGACCGAGCCCGCCGAGGGCTGCTCGGACGCGATGCGTCAGGCCTGCGAGGCCATGGGCGAGTGCCCCGAGGGCATGATGGCCCACTGCGAGACCGCCGGCGAGTGCCCCATGGGCGCCCAGGCCGTCCAGACCTCGCTCGTCAGCGACCAGAAGACCGAGGGCGAGTGCGAGGGCGCGACCGAGTGCGAGAAGGCCTGCGACGGCGCCCCCAAGACCGAGTGCCAGGAGGCCGAGCAGACCGCCGACGCGGAGACCGACACCGAGACCAGCGAGGGCTGAGCCGGCGCCGACACCGATTCCTCTCAGGAGGCCCCGCGTGATCGCGGGGTCTCTTGTCTTTTTCACGCGGTACCATGCCGCCATGGCCACCTTCCTCCTCAAGACCGAGCCGGGCGAGTACTCGTGGGACGACCTCGTCCGCGACAAACGCACCGCGTGGACCGGCGTCACAAACGCCGCCGCACAGCTGGCCATGCGATCGATGAAGAAGGGCGACGAGGTGCTCCTCTACCACACCGGCGCGGAGAAGCGGATCGTCGGGCTGGCCCGGGTCGTGAAGGGCGCGTACCCCGACCCGGAGAACCCCGGCGTGACAGCGGCCGGGGACCCCAAGTTCGTGCTGGTCGAGATCGCGCCGGTCAAGCCCGCGCCGAGCCAGAACGCAACCCTCGCGGCGATCAAGGCCGACCCGCGGTTCGCGGCGTTCGCGCTGGTGAAGCAGAGCCGCCTCAGCGCGATGCCCGTCCCGGTCGAGATCGATACCCCCCTCCGCGCGCTCACCGGGATCCAGCGCTAGCCCAACGCACCCCGCTCGAGGAACCACCCCAGTGCACCTGACCAGCCTGAGCCCCGACCCCCTGGTCGGCGCCCTCGTCGAAGTCCAGCAACGGCTCAGCGAGGCCAGCTCCACCGAGCAGCTCTCCTTCGAGCTGGCCGCCAGACTCCGCAAGCTGGGGCCGATCACCCACGCCGCCTCCCTGGATGTCCGCGGCCTCGGTCCCGGTCAGTTCCGGCTCCGCTACGCCTTCGACCTCCTGGACCTCTCGTTCTCTCCTGAGGCGATCGCGGCACGGTCCCTCTGGGATGTGCCGACCCCGCAGGTGGAGGTCCGCACACGCCGCGAGTTCGCGGCGCTCGCCGACCGGGCCGAGCCGGTGCTCCTCCGCGGGGTGCACGACGGCTCGCTCCTCAGCAGCGCGCTCCCCCCCACCTTCGACGCCGTCTGCGTCCCGGTGTTCTCGGAAGGACGCGTCGCCGAGTGGGTCCTGCTGGTGATCGAGGCGGGCGCGCCGGTGGAGCCGACGCTCGCGGCGGTGCTGATCTCGAGCATCAACTCCCACTCCCGGCTCGTGCAGCAGTTCAAGCTGGCCAACCGGCTCGCCGAGACCTCCCAGCGCCTGGACTGGCAGCTCCAACGCCTCGGGGAGCTCCAGAGGTCGATCCTCCCCCCGCTGCCCGGGCCGGTCGAGGGCCTCTCGATCGCCACGCACTACAGCCCCTGCCACGCGGCCGGCGGGGACTACTACGACTGCTGGCGGGACGCGGACGGCACCGTGCACGCGATGATCGCCGATGTCTCGGGGCACGGGCCCGACGCGGCCGTGGTGATGTCGATGCTCCGCGCCACTCTCGCCTCGCACCGCATGATGAACCTCCCGGTCGCCCAGAGCACCCAGCACCTCAACCGGGTCATGCACGAGGCCCTCCCCCCGGGGCGGTTCGTCACCGCCCAGTTTCTGACGATCGACCCGCGGACCTGGCTCGGCTCGACGCTGGTCGCCGGGCACCCGCCCGCCCGCGTCCTCCGGGCGTGCGGCGCGGTCGAACCCCTCGGCAGCGCCACGAGCCTGCCGCTGGGGATCGACCCCTCGATGCCGGAGGTCGGCGGCTCCCCTTTCCGGCTCGACGCGGGCGACGCCGTCGTGCTCTATACCGACGGCCTCACCGAGGCCCGCGCGCCCGGCGGGCCGATGCTCGGCCTCGCCGGGCTGGACGGCATGCTCCGCGAGAGCGCCCGCGCGGACGCGCCCCGGATCCTCGAGGAGATCGTCCGCAAGGTGGATGGCTACACACGGGGACTCGCGCCGGACGATGATCGCTGCATCGTCGTAATCCGGCGTGACCCATGAACCCCGAACCCCCGCGCGCCCCGACGCCCTCACACTCGATCCGGAACTGCGCTCGATCAATGTCCGACCGGGGGTCAGAAGCCGAGCGGCGGGTGATCCTGGGGGGTAGGGAGCGATGAAGCGAGACAGCGATGACGCGCCGGGCTCTCGCGTCCGGGCCGGGTCGATGCGACCCCGCGGGGCGCTCGGGCGCGGCCGACGCTACGGGCCGGCCCGCCGGGCGTACGCCCGGGAGACCTGCTCGACATCGCCGTAGACGGGCACCCGGCAGTCGTCGTTGAAGTAGTGCAGGATCCAGTCGAGGCGCCCGGTCTCGAACAGGCCGGTGAACATCTCGACCGCGTCGGGGGCGTAGCGGGCGCCCGCGCCGCTCTTGATCTCGATGATCGCCTCCGCGGCGGCGCGTTCGCCGACCTGCTGCCGGTAGGGACGCAGGCTCGTCAGCGCGTCGAAGGTGTCGATGACGGAGAAGTACTGGGCGGCGAGGGGGATGTCGGCGGCGGCGTAGCCGTAGGGGTAGCCGAGCCCGTCCCAGCGTTCGTGGTGGTATCGGATGAGATCGAGGATGAGGGGGTCCTCGACATTCAGCCTGACCATGCGGGCGAGGCCGGTCACCGGGTGCTGCTTGATAACCTCGAACTCCTCGGGCGTGAGGCGTCCGGGCTTGGCGAGGATCCGGCGTGGGATGTCCAGTTTGCCGACATCGTGCAGGGCCGCGCCGTGGGTGAGCATGCGCATCCGTTCGTCGTCGACGCCGGCGAGCTCGGCCATGGCGCGGGTATAGAGGACGACGCGCCAGGTGTGGGCGGCGGTGGAGAGGTCCTTGCCCTCGATCGCGGACACAAGCTCTTCGACTTTCCGGGGGTCCACTCGCGGCTCCTGTCCGACCGTACCCCGGCGCGGTCCCGGCCGCGAGCACCGGTGGCAAGGATACCGGGCGCCGGGCGGCGCGCCTAGTCGATCGTGACGGTGGTCGGGTCGAAATCCGGTGTGGGGGGCTCGGGGTTCATCCGCTCGAGCGCCCCGCGGACGATCGATGAGATCGCCCAGTTGCGGTACCACTTCCTGTCGGCGGGGATGATGAACCAGGGGGCGTGGTCGGTGGAGCACCGGGAGATCGCGTCGTCGTAGGCCTCGTGGTAGTCCCCCCACCGCTTGCGCTCGTCGAGGTCGCCGGCGGAGAACTTCCACCGCTTCGCCGGGTCGTCGAGGCGCTCCTGGAGGCGCTGCTTCTGCTCGGCCTTGGAGATGTGGAGGAAGAACTTGAGGATGGTCGTGGCGTTGGAGGCCAGGAGCGATTCGAACTGGTTGATCTGCTCGTACCGCTCACGCCAGACCGGCTCGGGCACGAGGGCGTGGACGCGGACGACGAGGACATCCTCGTAGTGGGAGCGGTTGAAGATGACGATGCGTCCCTTCTCCGGCGTGTGCTGGTGGATGCGCCACAGGTAGTCGTGGGCGAGCTCCTCGGGCGTGGGCTGTTTGAAGCCGACGACGCGCACGCCCTGCGGGTTCAGCGGGCCGAAGACATGGCGGATCGTGCCGTCCTTGCCGGCGGTGTCCATGCCCTGGAGCACGACAAGCACCGAGCGCTGGCCCTCGGCCCAGAGGCGGTATTGGAGGTCCTGGAGTGCCACGACATTCTGGGCGTGGATCGCCTCGGCGGCGGCGCGTTCCTGCTCGCCCGGGCCGCGGAGGCCGGGGGTGCGTGAGGGGTCGATCTCGCCGAGTTGCACACGGGAGCCGGGCATGACACGATGGTGCTGCCAGGGGGTCATGACCGCAGGGTACACGCGCCCGCCCGCCGGGGCCTGGGCACCGGGAGAACGCCATGCCGCACGCCCGCCTGCTCACGCTCGCCGACCTGCCGACCGACCACCCGATGGCGCTGATCGGGCGTCAGCGGGTGATGGGGGATCGGATGATGATCTCGCGGGTGATCCTGGAGCCGGGGTTTGTGGTGGGAATGCACCACCACGCCAACGAGCAGATGGTGGTGATGCTCGCCGGGCGGGCCGAGTTTGATCTGGAGCAGGACGGGGGTGTGCGCACGGTCGAGGTGGTCGGCGGGCAGGTGCTCGTGCTGCCCGGCGGCGTGGGGCACGGGTGCCGCGCGGTCGAGCGGTGCGAGATCCTGGACCTGTTCAGCCCGGTGAGCGAGACGACCGGCGTGGACCAGGGCGGCGGGTGAGCGCGCGGGGGTTATGGGGGTGCGCGGGGATGGGTGGGGTGGTGGGGATGAGAGACGGAGAGACTGAGAGACGGAGAGACGGGGTGGGGGGAAGAAATGGCCAAATCGCCAAAGGGCCAAAGGGCCAAATCAGAGGCGGTGGATGCACTTCCGCCTGGTCCGTGCTGCGCGTGAGGCGGTGGCGCCGCGCGGTGGGGAGGGGGGTTGGGA